>CADARP010000001.1 GCA_902790325.1 Oscillospiraceae bacterium
AGACAAGACGAGAGAAAACAAAGCGCGCGCGTGCGCGCCTTTGGGGGATTCGTGGCGCACATATGCCGATATGCGGCGAAGGATGCGAAAGCCCCTGACAGGCGGGGCGGCGAAACTCGTGCTGGACAAGCTCGACGAACTCGCGCCGGGACAGCCGGACGCACAGCGGGAGATACTAAAGCAGTCGGTCGTCAACGGCTGGGCGGGCGTGTTTCCGCTCAAACCGAAAGAAACGCCCGAACCGCCCGCGTCGTATGACGTCGGGGAATTCGAGCGCAGATTGATCTATGAATCGCCGGTGTACAAGCGGCGGGAACAGCGTCGGGGCGTTACGCCTCGAACTTGACTGTCAGGATCTTTTTGCCTGTGATCGTGAACGGGACAAAGCCGTCTTCACCCATGGCGAGCTCTTCCTGATCCTTCTCTTCGAGCGTGACGAGCTTGACCTTGGACCAGCGCTTGCCGCTGTATGCGGGCAGCTCGAACTCGGCTCTCTGCCGCTCGAGCGGGGACTGCGGCGTGTCGATCGGCGCGATGCCGCCGCCGAGAGACAGCGCGTTTTCGACCGTCTTGTCGGACGGGTTGAACAGACGCACCACGTAGCCCGTGCCGTCCTCGCTGCGCTTGACGGCGCTGACGCACAGGTTCTCGTCGCGCAGCCGCAGGAACGAATAGGTGAGCGGATTCTTGCCGTGATCGCTCGGCGCGATCTGTGCGGCGCTCAGACGCAGGTCAAACTGCTCGGACGCCTGCCATACGCCGCCTTCTTCCCAGTCGCCCTTGTGCGGCATGAAGGCGTAGCGGAACGTGTTTTTTCCGAGGCACTGCGAGCCCTTGTCCCAGCCGCTGTAATCCTGCATGTCGGACGTGACGCAGATGCGCAGCGGGAACGCGCGGATGAGCGAGAGATAGACCGTGCCGCACTCGTCGTCGGACGCCTCGTACGCCTTGAGTCCTTCGTTCAGCAGCGCCGCGCCGACCGTACCGTCGGACACGTCGACAAAGGAATTCATCGGGTGCTCGGTCATCGGGATCTCGTCATACAGCGAGTAGTCGCGCTTGGCGGTCTGGCGCTTGACCACGTCGAACTGCCCCTGCGCCCAACTGTATGCGTAGCGGATCTCGGTCGGGAACGCGACCTGCAGATAGTGATCCTCCGACTGATTGTCGACGGTCGTCGTCAGCTCGACATAGCGCGAATCCTTGCGCAGCGACAGCACCGTCTCGATCCGGCAGGGATTCAGGTGCGGGCTGCGGCGTTTCTCGTCCATCGCGCGGCCTTCCGGCAGCGCCCAGTCGAGCGTGATCTTGTACGCCGTTTCCAGCTCGCCCTCGTGCAGGAGCGTGATGCGCGCGCGCTCGGACAGCGTGGTGAACGTCTCGTCGCATTCGGGCACGACATGCTCCCAGGGGTTGCCGATCTCGCCCGTGTCCTTGAAATAGCCGAGACCGCTGTACTGTTTGCCGGTCTGTTTGTCGAGCACGTTGAACGTGCCGTTCTCGTTGATCGACACGCGAAGATACGCGTTCTCCATCGTCTGCGCCTTGCGCAGCATGGTGACGGGCGTCTTGGCGCGCACATTGTACAGCGGGTGCATGCGGTACGTCTTGTAGCCGAAGGCGGGGACGTTTTCGACGAACAGCTCGATTGCGATCTGCTCGGTGTGCAGCACGTTTGCCACGTCATTCGGGTTCTGGATGATCTGGGCGTTGTTTTTGTCGGTGGAGATGATCTGGAACGTCAGCGCTTTGCCGTCCTCGTCGAGGATCTCGAAGCTGTCGGCTTTCCACTCGGCGGGCAGCTCCACGCGCAGCCGGACGGATTCCGTGCGGCGGAACGGCGCGGGGTTGTAGACGACGATCGCGGCGTCGTCGCGGCTGAACGTGGACAGATCGACGTCGCCCGCCACGTCCATGAACGCGCGCTCGAACACGCACGTCGACAATTCGCGCGACTGTCTGTAGCGCGAGATGACGTCCTCGTATACGATGTCGCGGCCGCAGGCGCCGATGCTGTCGTGGCCGTGGTTCTGCAGAAGGTAGTTGTAGGACAGGTCGATGAAGTTGGTCGGGTACGGCGCGCCGGCAAGCGAAGCGAACACGGCGAGCGGCTCGGCGTAGTTTGTGAGCTGACGCTCGGTGTCGAAGTTGGCCTGCTTGATGTAGGTGCGCGCGGACAGGATCCAGCCGAACATGCCGCTGACGCTGCCCTTGGTGTACGGGTCGCGCATTTCGCCGCGCAGCACGGGGGAGGCGGGATCGAATTCGTCGATGATGCCCTGCTCCATCTCCTTGAGCGTGCTGTGGAACACGTCGGCGTTCGGCAGCGCCGCGTTCAGATCGCGGATCAGATCGACCTCGCGCGCGTCGGGACAGGAGCTGTCGTGACCTGCCGACCAGAAGCGGTGCGGCGTCGTCCAGTCGTTGTCCTGCTCGCGGATCGCCTGCTCGGCGCGTGCCTGCACGTTCTCTTTGAAGTATTTGTAGAACGGGTGCGTGTACTGGTAGTCGAGCTTGTAGTGCTTCTCGTCCACGAACTTGAAGATGCCGTTGTCCTCGTTCCACTTCATGTCGCGGTTGTTCTCGTTCTGCTGGTTGAAATAGACCGGACGCTGTACGACGTACCAGATGTTATAGCGCGGGCGCTTGCCCAGACGCGACGCGTAGATGCGCGTGCCGTCGGGGCTTTCCCAGAAAAACTCCGAGCGCGGCGCGCAGTATTCGTTGATGCCGCGGTAGAAGGAGGCAAAGTGGATGTCGAAGCCCGCGTAGATCTGCGGAAGCTGCGAGATCTGTCCCCAGCCGAAGGGGGAGTAGCCCGTCTTGCTCACACCGCCCATTTCGCGGCCGATGCGGTGGCCGAGCAGCAGGTTGCGCACGAGCGATTCGCCGCCGACGGTGAATTCATCGGGCAGGCAGAACCACGGACCGACGCCGATGCGTCCCTCGCGGATGTATTTTTGCAGCTTCTCTTTCTTTTCCGGATAGACTTCCAGATAGTCCTGGATGGGCATGGTCTGGGAGTCGAGGTGGAAGTGGCGGAACTCCGGCTCCTTGTCGAGGATGTCGAGCAGCATGTCGAGCATGTAGCCGAGCATGTACTGCGTCCTGCGCGCGGAAAAACGCCACTCTCTGTCCCAGTGGGTGTTGGAAATGAAATGACACTGGATCTTCTTGTTTTTATCGTCCATGGTATGCGCTCCTTAACCTTTGATGATCTTGAGGATGTCCTCGAAGTTCTGTTCGTAATGCGTGCAGACCGCGCGCGTGCCGCTCTCGACGATGTTGCCGCCGGCGATGCCGATGGTCGTGTAGCCCGCCAGACGCACCGCGCAGACGCCCGCGCCGCTGTCCTCGATGCCGACGACGCGGTTGCGGTCGGCGAACGCCTCGCCCAGACCGACGACGCCCGTTTCGGCGTACAGCCACGGATGCGGTTTCGGCGACAGCTCGCCGAGCGTGCCGACCGAGCCTTTGCGCAGGGGGAAGCCCGCGGAGATGATCGCGTCGTAGAAGTCCTTGGGATCGCCCATGCCGAGCGTTTTGAACGCGGAGAGGATCTCCGGCCACGCTTTTTCATACAGTCCGGACGTCACGAGGCCGATCTTAACGCCCATTCCCTTGAGCTCCAGAAGGAAATCCTTCACGCCGGCGGTCGGGGTGAACGCGCCTTCCTTGCCGCGTCCCTGCATGATCTCGTCCATTTCGCGGTGGGTGTGCTCGAAATAGTAGCCGCGCGCCTCGTCCAGCGAAGCGCCGGGGCAGTATTTGTCGATGCAGTACTGCAGATGCTCCGACACCGAATGGCCGGACACGAACGGAATGTCGCTCTCGCTGAGCTCGAACTTCGGGTCGCCCAGAAGACTTGCGATGCTCATCTGGATGATCCAGATCCAGAATTCCTCCGAACGCACCGTCGTGCCGTCGAGATCCATCAGCACGGAGCGGATGGGATATTCCGTTTTGACGGGCAGGACGGGGTAGTACGTCGGGAACGCGATCGCGGATTTGACGCACGCGAGGGCGCTGTCGCCGAAGGAGACGAACTCGACTTTCTTGTCGCCGGTGGCGAGAATGTCGCACACGCCGTGCTTGCCGACGGCAAAGCGGCAGTCCTCGGTCTGCTCCAGCACATGGAACCCGCTGTCGGGTGTGATGTCCCCGAGGTCGGGGATGTGAACGGTTTTGGTTAAGCGCATTTTGGGTTACCTCTCTGATTTATGTATTTGTCGGTTAAAAGAACGGGATGAAATCGCGCGGACCGAAGATGTCGTTGGTGACTTTGCTCCAGGTGCGCGTGATCTTTTCCGCGTCCCTCGGAAGGGCGTATTTTTTGAACGGCGTGTCGGCCGTCTTCTGGTTCGTCAGCAGTTTTGCGCGGTACATCGCGGTGTACATCGCTTTTTCGCATTCGTACATGCGGTCGTAGTCCCAGTCCATCTTCGCCAGCTCCGCCGTGCCGTTTTCGTACGCTGCCGCGAGCGCATTGCGCTTCTGTTCGGGCAGCTTCTCCAGCTTCTCGGCGGGCAGGTTCTCGTAGTCGCGCAGCAGCCCCTGCAGCGTCTTGGTGTAGCGGTAGTTGTTGAACTGCATATAGCCGCCGTTTTGGTCGAGCGCGTCGGTGATGTCCTTGTTGATCGCAAGCTGGATGCACAGCTCGATCGTGTCGTGCAGCGCGTTCTGCAGCGTCAGATGGCTCTGTCCCTTGATGAACCACGTGCGGTCGGGCAGCGCGCAGGTGCCGGCGTCGACCTTGCCGTCGGGCGAAAGATACTTGCCGCCCTTGACGGGTTTATACGATTCGCGCAGCTTCTCGCCGTAGGGCGCGACGGTGGCGCCGCAGGACGTGGAAGCGGCCTGGATGATGTTGTCGGAGCTGTACGCGTAGCACGAGAGGATGGACGGCAGCGGCAGATCGTAGCCGCAGATGACAAAGATGTCCATGCCGTTGTCCGACAGGCGGCGCAGGGTGTTCTTGGCGTTCTTCTGGATCTTGTAGTAGCGGTCGGTCTTCTTGCGCAGGGCGCTGCTCTTGATCAGCTCGTCCGCCATCTTGGGGTATTCCGCGCTCGGGACAAGCGCCCACATGGACGGGCAGTTGTACATGAGCCTGCCGAGCACGCGGTGGATGCCCTCGTAGGCGACGTCGGACAAAAAGCCGGAAAGCACTTTCTGCGGGACGACGCGGATCAGCACGCTCAACAGATACCCCAGCCAGACCATATCGGGATCGACGATCGACATCAGATCCGGCAGCATGGTCGTGTACAGCCGCGGATCGTCGAAGATGAGATCGGCGTTCATCAGGCTGCTCAACAGGTACGACCCGTCCAGAGCCGCCGCCGCAAAGACGACGCGGTCAATGTCGTTCGGGTTGCAGAATTCGCTGAGATAGGTGCTGCCGATCGTGCCGCCGAGGCTGATGAAAACAAGATCCACCTTGCTGTGGCCGGTCTGATCCTTGACCATCTGGATGTACTCGTTCAGCCGCTTGGCGATCGAGATCGTGTCGCCGAAGGAGCTGTACGCGTAGTAGTACAGGTGATCCCAGCCGATCACGTCGGCGCAGCTGCTCACATCGACCTGCCGCATGATGAAATCGAACTCGGTCTGGTACTTGGTCGTCGGCAGCGTGTTGCCTTTTCTGTCCTTGGAATAGCCCTTGGCGTAGTTATAGGATTTTTCGGGATGCTTCTTGCATTCCTCGAGGGAGTACCAGTATTCGTCGACCTGCACGTCGTAGACGCGCGTGCCGTCCTCGTTGAAATAGTGGCTGTAGAAGCACTTGTCGAGGATCTCGCACACGAGGTCAGTGAACTCCGCCTTGCGCCCGAGCAGCAGCGCCTTGAACAGCGGCAGGATCATTTTCCGCACGTCCTGCTTGACGGATTCGGTGTCGAACATGAACGCCATGTCCATGCCCTCGACGATCGGGAAACCGTCCACGGTCAGCAGATCGCCGGTGCCTTCCTTGTTCTGCACATAGACCTGCGACTGCATGATGCCCGGCACGATGATGACGGGCGTGTGGCCGCACCTGCCGTGACACTTCGTTTTGCAGTCGTGATCGACGACGCGCTGCGAAGCGGCTTTGTCCGCCGGTTCGACCGCGGCTTTTTTGCCGCTTTTGGCCGACGCGCCGAGCGTCAGCGTCGACAGCACGAGCGCCAGACACAGGATCAGACTGATCGTTCTCTTGAACCGTTGTTTCATGGAAAGCAAGCTCCCTTCACAAGAATAGTTTGCGGATCGCTTCCGCCACGCCGCATTCCGTATTGGCGCGCGTGACGAGGTCGGCCTCGCGCCGCACCGCTTCGCCCGCGTTGCCCATGGCGACCGCCACGGCGGCAGCGCGCAGCATCGGCAGATCGTTGCCCGAATCGCCGATGGCGACGGTGCGCGAGAGGGGAATGCCCAGGTGTTCGGCGGCAAGACGCATGCCGACCGCCTTGGAACAGCCGAGGACGGTGCAGTCCGTGAACGTCGTGCAGCGGAAGATCTCGAGCCGCGTGCCGAAACGCGCAAGAAACGCGTCGGACAGCGTGCCCTCGCAGGAGAAATCGTTGACGCCGACGTCCCGGAACCGGTCGTACAGCTCGTCCGGATGGAAGATCTGCACACCGGGATCGCCGTACAGATCGGAGCGCTCGCGCGTTTTGATGAGCATCGTCTCGCCCTCGAACAGGCAGAAGCGCTCATCCTCAAAAAGAAAGTAGGACAGAATTTCGTGCAGCAGGGCGGTGTCGATCGTGCGGTTCTGCACGACCTTGCCGCCGAGCCGGATGTAGCTGCCGTTGGCGCAGATGAGACCGTCCAGCGGCGCGTCGGGGTCGCGGATCGTCGGGGGCAGATTGAAGTAGGAGCGTCCCGTGTTGACGACGACCTTGTGGCCGCGCGCACGCGCAAGACGGACTGCGTCCCAGTTTTCCGGCGGCACGGCGCCCAGGAAATCGACGGTCAGCGTGCCGTCGATGTCGATACAGATCAGATGCGGCTCGGACAGCATTTCGGTTCCTCGTTCGGTGAAGTTTACGGAAAAAAAGGCGGAACGGATTTCGTTCCGCCGAAAGGCACGGGAAGATTAACCCTTGCTCTTGCGTACCATGGAGACGATGATCGCGATGCCGACGATGGCGAAGCAGGCCATCAGCACGATCAGGATCAGCTTGGTCTTGGACATGGGCGTTTTTTCATTCTCTTCGGTCAGTTCCGTCGTGGACTCCTCGGTCGACGGCTCTGTCCAGACGTATTCCGTGGTCGACTCCCACAGATCCAGCAGATCGGTCGAGCTCTCTTCCTCCGCCTCGGTCGTGGGGACCTCGAAATCGACGGGATATGTATTGCCCTCGTTGTAGCTGCGCGTATAGGCGTACGTCGCGGCTCTCGTACTGCCGGAGCCGGACGAACCGGAACCGGACGCCTTGGTCGTGGTCGTCTTGGCCGGTTTGGTCGTCGTGGGCTTGGTCGTGGTCGGTTTGGTCGTGGTGGTCGTGGTCGTGGGCGACGTGTTGGTGATCGTGCCGCTCGAGCCGGAGACGCTGACCGAGCTTACGTCCTTGTCATGGCCTTTGCCGGAAACGGTGACCGTCGCCTTGTCGCAGTCTTCCTTGAGCTTGAAGGTGAGCGTGGCGACCGTGCCGGTGCCGTTGTTGTTGGTGTCGGACAGACCGTCTTCCCAGTTGAGCGTGTATTTGCCGCTGCTGCCGCTGGGAGAGGGGGAATTGAAGCCGTTGAGCACGCCGGAATTGTTGACGTTGACCAGTTCGAGCTGCTTCTCGTCGTAGCCGACGTCCAGCGCCATGGCGATCACGCCGGGGTTCTGGGTCAGATCGACGTTGACCGTTACGGTGTCGCCGGCCTTGCCGCTGGCACTGCCGACAGCGACTGCGGCGCCGCCGGACGAGGAGCTGCCCGGGTTGCCGAAGATGGAAATGGTCGTTTGATCGGTCGCGGCGGCGGTGGTCGCCCCGGCATCCGCCGCGGCCGTGGTCGTCTCCTCCGCGCTGACGGAGAAGGGCATAGCTGCGACGCAGAGCATCAGGCACAGCGCGGTCATGAGAATGAGTTTGAACAGATTCTTTTTCATAACGATCTCCTTTATCATTGATTGTGACATCCGATTATTTCAGCGTTACGTTTTTCCAGCCTGCCACATAGCGGCGGATCAGGATGACGTCCGCGTTGTCGATTTCGGAATCGCGGTTGACGTCGGCTGCGTCCTTCTGGATGGTGATGTTCTTCCATTTGGCGACATAGCGCCGCAGCAGGATGACGTCCGCGTTGTCGACCGCGCCGTCGGCGTTGACGTCGCCGGGCTTATCCGCGCCGACCTTCAGCGAGCCGAAGCCGGAGGTATGCGCCGTGAAGTAATCCTGCGCCTTGGACTTGTCCTCGACGTGGATCTCCATCGAGCCGCAGTTCTTCACGACCGGATCGTTGAGATTCTTGACCGTGGCGGGGATGTTGAGCTTCTTGAGGTTTTTGCAGCTGTCAAACGCGTTTTCGCCCAGCGTTGTGACCTTGTCGCCGACCGTGTATTCGGTCGTTGCGCTGCCGGCGGGGTAGGCGATCAGGATCTTGCCGTCCTTGTCAAAGAGGACGCCCTTGTCCGCCGAGAACGCCGAATTGTTGGGCACGGTGAAGCCCTTGATGCCCGAGCAGCCGGAGAAGGCCGCGCCGGAAACAGCGGTCAGACCCTTGCCGATCGTCACCTGTCCGATGCCGGTACAGCCGGCGAAGGCGCCCTTGCCGACGGTGGTCACCGAGTCGGGGATGATGAGCATGGGGATGGCGGTGCAGCCGTTGAACGCGTTTTCGCCGATGTTCTTGGCGGAGGTCGGGAAATTGAGCTCCTTGAGCTTCTTGCAGCCCATGAACATCTCGTCCTCGACCTTGGTCAGCTTGTTCGGCAGGATCGCTTTTTCGAGCGACGCGCAGTCGCGGAACGCGCCCTTGCCGATCGTCGTGGTCGAGTCGGACACCTTCACGCTCGTCAGGTTCGTCGCGCCCTGGAACGCGTAGCTCTCGATCGTTTTCACGCCGGGAACGTCATAGGACTTGCCGCTGCGCCTGGCGGGATAAAGGATCAGCGTGGTGCCGAGCCGGTTGAGCAGCACGCCGTTCTCCGACTTGTAGGAAGGGTTCAGCGCGTCCACTTCGATCTTGCTCAGACCCGTGCAGCCGGTAAACGCCTTTTCGCCGATCGAGATCGTCGCGGCGGGGATCGAGACGGAGGACAGCGCCTTGCAGTTCTCGAACGCCTTGCTGCCGATCGACGACACGCCGCTGCCGAGCTTGAGCGCATTCAGAAGCGTACAGCCGGAAAAGGCCTCGTTGCCGATGGCGGTCACCGTTTTCGGTATCGTAACGGAAATGAGCGTGTTTTTGCCCTTGAAGGCCTCGCCCTTGATGGTCGTGACACTGCAGCCGCCGATCGTCTCCGGGATGGCGATCGAGATCGACTTGCCGGTGTATCCTGTGATCTGCGCTGTTTTCTTGCCGGCGTCGGCGATGTACGTGAATCCGTTTTCCGACTCATCCGCAAACGCGGTCAGTCCGACGGAAAGCGCCAGAACAAGTGACAGCAGAACACACAGTGTGGAACGTATGAGATTCTTTTTCACAGAAAAACCTCCTTTTCAGCTTTTCTCAGCATCCATCATACAATATAATAGCAAAAAAAGCAAGTCCTTCTTTGCAAGAAACGATTATTTTAAAGCAATTTTAAGATTTGGCCTGCAGATCGCGGCCGAGCCGGTCGGAAAAGTACCGCGTCCACTGCGCGGCGACCGCGGGCAGCGCGTGTGTGCGGCGCACCTGCAGCGCGTTTTTGCCCAGCGTATCAGCAAGTTCCGCGCAGGAAAGCACACGCATGACGGCCTGTGCCATGGCCTCGGCGTCGTCGACGGGGACGAGCAGACCGTTCACACCGTCGTCGATCAGTTCCTCCGGCCCCATGTCGCAGCGCGTCGACACGCACGGCACGCCGACGGCCATCGCCTCGATCAGCGCGTTGGGCATACCCTCCGAGCGGGAGGAGAGGACAAAGACTGCCGACTGCGCGATCGTCCGGATCGCCTGCGGATCGGCGCCGGGCAGATCGACGGCGTCGGCAATCCCCAGTTTCTGCGCCTGCGCGGACAGTTCGCCGCGGCACGCGCCCTCGCCGAAGATGCACAGCCGGTACGCGGGGTACGCGCGATGCACGGCGGCAAAGGCGTCCAGCAGCACGTCGAAGCCCTTGTTGCGGTCGAGCCGTCCGCACGCGGCGACGATCTTGGTTCGTTCGTTCGGTACCGAAATATCATAGACGAGCGGGTTGAAGATCGCGTTCGGGATGACGGCGATCTTCGCCCTTGCGGCGCGGGGATAGAACGTGCGCGCACGCTCGGTCTGGCAGACGAAACCGCCGCACAGCACGGCGGAGACGCGGCGCAGGAACGTCGTGGCGGCGCTTGCGTCCAGCACATACGGATTGGCGCGTTCCGTCCCGACGCAGAGTGTGGAAACGCCCGCGGTACAAGCGATCCCGTACAGCGTCGTCGACCAGCTCATGCACACGAGCACGTCCGGCTTCTGTGTGCGGACAAAGCGCCTCAAAGCGCAGAAACGCTTGCGCAGCGCGGAGAAAGCCGCGCGCTTTCCGCCGCCGGCGCTGTCTTCATTCAGGTACCGAACCGTTACGTCGGACGAGATCGGATAGAACGATCCGGAGCCGGTCAGACACAGGATCGTGACGGCATGGCCGGCGCTTGCGAATGCGTTGGCGAGCGACGACGCGGCTCGTTCGGCGCCGCCCGCTTCGAGCGTTCGGATCAGGATGGCGATGTTCATGCGTCCGTGTTTCCTTCCTTATAGCGCATCGACTGCGCAACGGCAAGCGCATCGCAGCGCTCGTTCTCCGGATGGCCCGCGTGTCCGCGCAGCCAGACGATCGTATAGTTGTGCCGCGCGAGCAGATCCAGCAGCTCCTGCCACAGATCGGGGTTGAGCGCGGGCTTTTTGTCGCTCTTGCGCCAGCCGTTTCTGCGCCAGGACTCCGCCCAGCCCAGGGTGACGCCGTTGGCGACGTACTGCGAGTCGGTGTGGATCGTCACGTCGCACGGCTCTTTCAGCAGTTTGAGCGCCTCGATCACGCCCAGCAGCTCCATGCGGTTGTTGGTCGTGTGCGCGCTGCCGCCGCTGATCTCTTTTTCGTGCTTGCCGTAGCGCAGGATCGCGCCGTAGCCGCCGGCGCCGGGATTGCCCGAACATGCGCCGTCCGTAAAAATATCCACGTGCTTCAAGATGCTTTGCTCCTTTTGATCAATCTGCTGCCAGCATACCACATTTTTTGCCGTGCGACAAGTTTTTTGTTTATTTTTTCTTGCGCCGACCATACTATCCGGTGAATACGTTGCGAAGGAGCGCTGGAAATGAAAGCAGTTGTGATGGCCGGCGGAGAGGGGACGCGTCTGCGTCCGATGACGTGTGATCTGCCGAAGCCGCTCGCGCCGCTGTGCGGCAAGCCGGTATTGGAGTATTTGTTCGATCTGCTGATCCGCTGCGGCGTCGACGAGGCCGTTGTGACGCTGGGGTATCTCGCCGAGCAGATCCGGCAGCGGTACGCGGACGGCATGTACGGAAGTCTGCGTCTGCGCTTTTCCGACGAGCCGCAGCCGCTCGGCACGGCCGGGAGCGTGCGCAAAGCCGCCGCGGGCTTTACCGAGCCGTTTTTTGTGGTCAGCGGCGACGCGGTCTGCGACTTCGATCTCGGACAGATCATGGCGTTTCATACGGCGTCGCGCGCCGAGGCGACGGTCGCCGCGTACGCGGTGGACGATCCGCGCGAGTACGGGCTGGTCGACGCGGACGCGGACGGCCGCATCCGCCGTTTTCTGGAAAAGCCCTCGTGGGGACAGGCGACGACCGACCTTGCGAACACGGGCATCTACGTCCTCGACCCGTCCTGCCTTTCGGACATCCCGGAAGATAAACCGTTTGATTTCGCGCGCGATCTGTTTCCGCGGATGCTGCGCCGAAACGCCGCGCTGTACTGCTGCCGTGCCGAGGGGTACTGGTGCGACGTCGGCGACGTGGCGGCCTATCTGCGCACGCACAGGGATCTGCTGAAAGGGCGCATCCGTTTCCCGCTCAAAAAGGCGCAGGACGGCGTTTATGTGCGCGACACGCTTCCGGCAGGCGACTATACGCTTGTTCCGCCCGTTTTCATCGACAGCGGGACGCAGATCGGCACGGGCGCGGTCATCGGGCCGTACACGTCTCTCGGCGCGGAAACGACAGTAGGCAAAGGGGCGCGCGTGCGCGGCTCCGTCCTGTTCGAGCGCGCATCGGTACAGGCGGGCGCCGTGATGCAGGACGCCGTGCTGTGCGCCGACGCAGAACTGCACGAGCGTGCGAGCCTGTTTGAAAACGCGGTCGTCGGCTCGTCGTCCGTGATCGGCGCGTTTGCCTGCGTCGCGCCGGATGTGCGTGTCTGGCCTCACAAGCGTGCGGAACGCGGCGCTTCGGTGCGCGAGGACGTCCGGTTCGGAGATACGGGAGTCACCCTGTTCGACGACGGCGGATTGGACGCGGAAACGACGCTGACGCCGCAACTGTGCGTCTCGCTCGGCGCGGCGGTCGGCAGCATTGCCGCATGCCGGAAAACGGGCATAGGATGCGACGGGTCGCACTTTGCCAAAGCGATGCGCCGCGCTTTGGAAGCGGGGATTCTGTCCGCGGGCGGGCATGTGTGGGATTTCGGCGAGTGCTTCTTTTCGCAGCTCTCTTACTGCACGGCGTTCTGCGGATTGCCTGTCGGCGTGTTTTTGTCCGGCGGCACACACCCGCGTCTGCGCATCTGCGGCGAGGGCGGACTGCCGCTGCCGCGCACGCTCGAGCGCGAGATCGAATCGCGTATGCGCCGCGGGGCGTTCAGCCGCTGTCTTGCGGAGTCGTGCCGCGACGTGTCGGACATGGGCAGCATCCGGCTGATGTATGCGCGCGAACTTTTGAAACAGGCGCCGTCCGGCCTGCGCGGCATGGAGGCTTCGGTGCAGTGCGCGAACGCGCAGATCTCGCTGCTGATGGAGGAAACGCTGCTGCGGCTGGGCTGTCTGCGCGCGCAGACGCTGCTTCTGCGCATCTCTGTCGACGGGACGCGGGTCGAGGCCGTGACGGCCAACGGCGTCCTTGCGCACGAAAAGCTGCTGGCGGTCTGCTGCGGCGACGCGTTCCGCGAGGGGATGGACGTCTCTCTCCCGTATGACGCGCCGCTTGCGTTCGACGCTTTGGCGGCGCAGTACGGCAGAAAGGTGCACCGGTACCTCAACGCGCCGACCGACGACGCCGACGCGGCGGCAAGACGGTTGAGCGCAAAGCAGATCTATCTGCGCGACGCGCTGTATCTTGCCGTGCGCGTGCTGGGCGTGATGCACAAACGGCGGCAGTCCCTCGACGCGCTGTGTGCGGAACTCCCGGCGTTCTCTCTGGAGCGGCGGACGTTTGCGGTGTCCTTTTCTCCCGCGAAGCTGCGCAGTTTATTCGGACACGAGGACGACGCGGACGACGTGCGCGAGGGCGTCTCTCTGCGGCGCGGCGGCGGGCGGCTGCTCATCACGCCGGACAGGAGCGGCAAAACGCTGCATGTGCTGGCGGAAGCCGCGAACGCGGAGACGGCGGCGGAGATGTGCGGC
The DNA here is from genome assembly GCA_902790325.1 of Oscillospiraceae bacterium. GTDB lineage: Bacteria > Bacillota > Clostridia > Oscillospirales > Acutalibacteraceae > UBA1425. The sequence continues at coordinate 13,677 of CADARP010000001.1, forward strand.
GGATTCGAGCGCGTGCTGGGCGAGCTGGAAAAGGACGCGCGCAAGGAGCCGGAACCCGGTTCGTGAGGATGCGCGGCGCGCATCCGTACATATTGCGCATAATGCGTTATTAAGAATATAATAAATATATTATCTTGACATATGGAAAAAAATGTTGTAAAATACATAATCAGGTTATGCTTTCCAACATGTAAGGAGTAAAAAATGTCACCAAAGAAATCGCAAAAAGCACAAGAAAAGAACGTGCAGGTCACGGATGCGACGCTGCGTGCGAAGAAGTCTGCCGCGGAAAAGAAGCCCGCGGCGGACAAAAAGCCGTCCGGCGAAAAGAGATCCGCGGAGAAGAAGGCGTCCGAAAAGAAGGCCGCCGAAAAGAAATCCGCGGAGAAGAAAGCGTCCGAGAAGAAGACTGCCGAAAAGAAGGCAGCGGAAAAGAAAGCGCTTGCCGCGGAGAAGATGACGGCGGACGAAAAGAACGTGTCCGCAAAGCCGGCGCAGCGCCGTCCGCGCAGGGGCAAACCCGCAAAGCAGGACGCGGCAAAGACGCCCGCCCCGCGCAAGAAGGCGCCGAAGCATTCCGCGCCGCAGAAAGCGCAAAGCCCCGTGCGCATCACGTTTTTGGGCGGTCTGAACGAGATCGGCAAGAACATGACGCTGTATGAATACGAGGAAGACATGTTCCTGGTCGACTGCGGCCTGGCGTTCCCCGACGCGGATATGCTGGGCGTCGATCTGGTGATCCCCGACTTTTCCTACGTCGAGCAGAACAAGAAAAGGATCCGCGGCATCGTCATCACGCACGGGCACGAGGATCACATCGGCGCGCTGCCGTATCTGCTCAAAACGATCGACGTGCCGGTCTACGGCACGATCCTGACGATCGGTCTGATCGAGGCAAAACTGCGCGAACACGGTCTGCTCAACGTCGCCGACCTCAATGTGATCGAGCCGGGCGACAAGATCTTCATGGGCGCGTTCGAGGTCGAGTGCATCCATGTCAACCATTCCATTCCCGGCGCCCTTGCGCTGGCGATCCGGTGCGAGGCGGGCACGATCGTCCAGACCGGCGACTTCAAGATCGACAGCACGCCCATCGACGGCGCGATGATCGACGTCGCGCGTCTGTCCCAGATCGGCAACGAGGGCGTTCTGGCGCTGCTGTCCGATTCGACCAACGCCGAGCGTCCGGGTTTCACCGAGTCCGAGAGAAAGGTCGGCGAATCGTTCGAGACGCTGTTTCACCGCGCGGAGAACCGCCGCCTGATCGTGGCGACGTTCGCGTCCAATATCCACCGCGTGCAGCAGATCATGAACGTCGCGCACAAACTCGGCCGCAAGGTCGCGCTCAGCGGCCGCAGCCTCGAAAACGTCGTGGCGATCGGCGAGGAGCTGGGCGTGCTGAAGGTGCCGGACGGCCTTTTGATCAATATCGACCTGATCCGCAAATATCCGGCCGACAAGCTGGTCATCATCACCACCGGCAGCCAGGGCGAGCCGCTGTCCGCGCTCGCGCGCATGGCGTCGAGCGAGCACCGCAAGGTCGAGATCTGCCCCAACGACTGCGTCATCATTTCCGCAACGCCCATCCCCGGCAACGAAAAGACGGTCGGCAACGTCGTCAACAGCCTGATGCGTCTGGGCGCGGAAGTGATCTACGAAAAGATGTACGAGGTGCACGTGTCCGGCCACGCCTGTCAGGAAGAGCTGAAGATGATGATGGGCATCGTGAAACCGAAATACTTCATCCCCGTGCACGGCGAGCAGAAGCATCTGCGCAAGCACGCTGCGCTTGCCGAGTCCGTCGGCATCCCGCACGAAAACATCCTCGTCGCCGACATCGGCAATACCGTCGAACTGACGGCGGATTCCCTCGCGTTCGGCCCCAACGTGACTGCGGGCAAGATCTTTGTCGACGGTTACGGCGTGGGCGACGTCGGCAACGCGGTCATGCGCGACCGCAAGCGTCTGTCGCAGGACGGCATCATCGTCGTCACGGCCGCGATCGACTACGTGACGGGCTTTGCGGTCACCGGACCGGAGGTGACGTCGCGCGGATTCGTCTACGAGCGCGAGTCCGAGCATCTGATCGAGGACGCCTGCGCCGCGGTGCAGACGGTCATCGAGGACTTTTCCGCACGCAAGGGCAGGGATATGAACGCGCTCAAAGCGCGCATCCGCGACGCGGTATCCCGCCTGATGTATGAGCGTACCAAGCGCAGCCCCATCGTGCTGCCGATCATTCTGGAGGTCTGAACGTGAGCTACACGCGCTTTCGTCTATTCTTTCTGTTCCCGCTGCTGTGTGTGGCGGCGGGGGCGGCTTTTGCCGTCCTGATCCTGCCGGACGACCGCGTTACGGCGATCCTGATGCTCGCCGTGTTCGGTCTGCTGGCCGTGATGTATGTGCTGTGGGCAGCGATCTGCCGGCGCGATCTGAGCCGGCTGCTGCTGCAGATCACGGCGAAGCTCGACATGTCCAAAAAGAAATCTCTCTCTTCCTTTCCGCTGCCCGTGGCCGTCACGGACGAGGAGGGGAAGCTGCTGCTTTATAACGATCTGTTCGACACGCACATCCTGCGCGGCGCGGATTACGAAAAGGGCGATCTCGGACGGCTGCTGCCGGGCATCATCACGGACGATTTCCCGCCGGACGGCGTGAGCATTTCCTGCGGCGACCGGTGCTACACCGCGTACTACGATGAAACGGTGCAGAAGGACAAGCGCAAGCGCATCTTTTATTTCATCGACGACACCGAGCTCAAACATACCGCAATCGAATACGAACGCAGCCGCCCGCAGGTGCTGTTTCTGAGTTTCGACGGGCTCAACGAGATCCAGAAGAATTACAGCAGCAACGACTTCGGCGAGATCCGCATGCTGCTCGACCGCATCGTCGCCAACTGGGCGAGCGGATTCGGCGCGGTCTACGACAAGCTCAGCGCGGATCAGTACGTCGTGATCGCCGAGCGGCGCGACGTCGATGCCATGAAATCCAACCGTTTCCGCATCCTCAACGAGGTGCGCGCGCTGCGCTTCCACGACCGCCACGTCGGCGTGACGCTCTCGATCGGCGTCGGCGGCGGCGAGACGTACTCCGTGTGCGAGACGTTCGCGCGTCAGGCGCTGGACATGGCGCAGAGCCGCGGCGGCGACCAGGCCGCCGTGCGCGAGCAGGACGGCAGCTATTCGTTCTTCGGCGGCGTCGCCAAGGGCATCGAAAAAACAAACAAGGTGCGCACGCGCATCGTTGCGTCGTCCGTCGCGGAGCTGATCCGTTCGAGCAAGAACGTCATGCTGATGGGACACCGTTTCCCCGACCTCGACGCGATGGGCGCGGCGGTCGCCATGGCGTCGGCGTCGCTGGCGATGGGCGTGAACGCCTACATCGTGACCGACCAGCAGAAGTCGCTGGCGAAGCCTCTGCTGGAGCGCATGCGCGAGGAGGGCTTTGCCTCCTGTCTGCTCGCGCCGCACGAGGCGCTTGCCAAGATGGGCAAGGACACGCTGCTGATCGTTGTGGACACGCATATCGCGGCGTTCACCGAGGTGCCGCAGCTTCTGGAAAAGGCGCAGCGCACGGTCGTGATCGACCACCACCGCAAGTCTGTGCAGTTCATCGAGAACGCCGTCCTGTTTTTCCACGATCCGGGCGCTTCGTCCGCGTGCGAAATGGTGACGGAGCTGCTGCAGTATCTCACGCCGGAGCCGGTGATCGGCCCCTTCGAGGCGGATGCGCTGCTTTCGGGCATCACGCTCGATACGCGCAGCTTTGTGCTGCGTGCGGGCGTGCGGACATTTGAGGCGGCGGCTTACCTCAAGTCGCGCGGCGCGGACACGGTGCGCGTCAAGAAAATGTTCGCAAGCACGCTGGAGAACCAGAAAATGCGCGGCGAGATCCTCTCGGCCTCGCAGAATTACCGCGGCTGCGCGATCGCGTCGACCGATCTGCGCGCGCCGGATGTGCGCATCATTGCGTCGCAGGCGGCGGACGAGCTGCTGAATATCAGCGACGTGGACGCGTCGTTCGTGCTGTTTGAGACGGCGGACTGCATCAACATCTCCGCGCGTTCTCTCGGCCAGATCAACGTCCAGGTCGTTATGGAGCGGCTGGGCGGCGGCGGCCACCAGACGATGGCTGCGGCGCAGCTTGCAAACGTCGACATGGACGAAGCGCTGCGGCAGCTGCACGGCGCAATCGACGAGTATTTTGAAAACGTTTCTACATAAAGGAGTGGAAGAAGATGAAAGTGATCTTAACACAGGACGTCAAGAGCCTGGGCAAAAAGGGCGAAATGGTCAGCGTGGCGGACGGCTATGCGCGCAATTTCCTGTTTCCGAGGGGTCTTGCCGCGGAGGCGAACGCGCAGTCGCTCACCGAGCTGAAAAACCGCGAGCAGGCCGCGCAGCACAAGATCGCCGTGGACACGCAGAACGCGCGCGACGCGGCGGCGCAGATCGAGGGCAAGACCGTGCGCGTGTCCGCCAAGGCGGGCGCAAACGGCAAACTCTTCGGCAGCGTGACGGCCAAGGAAGTGGCGGAAAACCTCAAAAAGCAGTACGGCGTCGACGCCGACAAGCGCAAGATCTCGATGGAGGACGTCAAAGCCTACGGGACGTACGAAGCGGAGATCAAGCTGTACTTCGGCATTTCCGCAAAGATTTATGTGCAGGTCAGCGAATGAATCTGCCGTTAGGGGAAGTTTGATTTGGAACGCAACGATGCATTTTTAAGTCTGGATTCCGTGACCATGCCGTACAGCGCCGACGCCGAACAGGCGGTGCTCGGCTGCATCCTGATGGAGCCGAGCTGTCTGACGCAGGTGCAGCTGCATGTGCGGCCGGATCACTTCTACGTGCCGCAGCATCGGGCGATCTTCGAGGTCATGATGGCGATCGAGACGTCCGGCGGCAGGGTAGACCCGCTTGTGGTGCTCGAACAGCTCAAGGTGCGCGGTACGTTTGACGAGGCGGGGGGGCGCAACTATCTGCACCAGCTTGCCGAGAGCGTGCCGAGCATCCGTAACGTCGAGCAGTATGCCAAGATCGTGCGCGAGAAGTTCTATCTGCGCACGCTCATCAATACCTCGCGCGAGATCATCGAGGACACCGTCGCGTCCGACGCCGACGCCGATCTGCTGCTGGACGCCGCGGAACAAAAGATCTACGACATCCGCCGCGGCAAGGCGACCGGCGCGCCCTCGCGCCTGAGCGACATCATCGTCAACGAGGTCTACGACAAGCTCAACAAGCTCAACTCTCCCGAAAAGGAGCTGTACAAGGGCTTTCCGACCGGCTTTTCCGACCTCGACACGGTGCTGACGGGACTGCACCGGTCGGATCTGATCCTGATCGGCGCGCGTCCCGCAATGGGCAAGACGAGCTTCGCGCTCAACCTTGCGCGCAACATGTCCCTGCAGGGCAAAAAGAAGGTCGTCTTCTTTTCGCTCGAAATGACCAAAGAACAGCTCGCGCAGCGCGTGCTCTGCGCCGAGGCGCGCGTGCAGAGCTACAAGATGCGCACGGGCGAGCTCGATCCGGAGGACTGGACCAATCTGGCCATCGCGACCGGCGTGCTCAACGACTGCGAGCTGTATTTTGACGACACGTCCAACATCACCGTGCCGGAGATGAAGGCAAAGATCCGCCGCATGAAGAACGTCGACTGCGCGGTCATCGACTATCTGGGTCTGATCAAGTCGCCGGTGCGCACCGAGAACCGCGTCAACGAGATCGCCGAGATCACGCGCTCGCTGAAGATGATGGCAAAGGATCTGGCGATCCCGGTCGTCTGCTGCGCGCAGTTGTCGAGAAGCACGGAGGGACGCGGCAAGTCCCACCGCCCGCAGCTTTCCGACCTGCGCGATTCCGGCTCCATCGAGCAGGACGCGGACATCGTCATGATGCTCTACCGTCCGGAATACTACGCGGCGGAAAAGGCGGACGACAAAAAGCCGGAGCAGCCGCCCGAGGACGCACCCAACGCCAACGAGGTCGAGATCATCGTGGCCAAGAACCGCCACGGCCCGACCAATACGGTCAAGCTGATCTTCGACGCGCAACATACGACGTTCCTCGGCGTGGAAAGGCTGCGCAATGAGATGTAAGGCGCTCGAAACGATCCGCCGGAACGCCATGCTGCAAAGCGGACACGTGCTCGCAGCCGTGTCCGGAGGCGCCGATTCCGTCAGTCTGCTGCATCTGCTCCGGTCGCTGCGTGAGACGTTCGGGTTTTCGCTCGAAGCGGCGCATGTGCACCACGGACTGCGCGGCGAGGAGGCCGACCGGGACGAAGCGTTCGTGCGGGCGCTTTGCAGAGCATGGGACGTGCCGCTGCATGTGCTGCACGCGGACGTCGCCGCCGAAGCCGCAAAAACGGGCGAGAGCCTCGAAGCGTGCGGCAGACGCGTGCGGTATGCGTATTTCGATTCGCTTGCCGCGGGCGAGATCGCCACGGCGCACACGCGCGACGACAACGCCGAGACGATGCTGCTGCACCTGACGCGCGGCAGCGGTCTGCGCGGACTGTGCGGAATACCGCCTGTGCGCGGGAACATCATCCGGCCGCTGCTCGACTGTACGCGCGCCGACGTCGAAAGCTACTGCGCCGAGCACGGTCTCGACTATGTGACCGACAGCACGAACCTGTGCGACACGTTCGCGCGCAACCGTGTGCGTCTGGCGGCGCTGCCGGCGCTGCGGACGATCAATCCCGCCGTGTCCGACGCGCTTGCGCGGTGCGCCGCGACGCTGACGCGGGACGCGGACTACCTGGACGCGCAGACAGACGCGCTGCTCGCAAAGGCGAAACGCCGGTTCGGGTACGACGCGCAGACGCTGCGGCAGGCGCATCCGGCGCTGCGCAGCCGTGCGGCCGCATCGGTGCTCGCGTCCTCCATGCGCGCGGTCCCGCAGGCGCACCACATCGAACAGTGTCTGCGGCTGCTTGACACGGGCGGCGCGGTGCAGACCGAGCGGGGAACGACCGTGTGCGTTTACGGCGGACTGCTCTACGTGCGCACCCCGCTGCGCGAACCGTGGACAGCCCCGATCGAGGGCGATACGGCGGTCCTGCCGTTCGGACGGGTCGAAATTCAAAGATTATCCGCGGAAAATATACAGAATATTCATAAAGACATGTTGCCGAACTGTCTTTGTTGTGATACAATAGCGTCTGACGTTTTTTTCAGGAGCCGCCGCGAAGGCGACCGCATGACGCGTGTGCACGCCTCGGGCAGCAAGAGCATGAAAAAACTGATGGAAGAACAGGGCATTCCGGCCTGCCGCCGCAACGATGTGCCGATCCTGACGGACGGGACGAACGTACTGTGGGCGCAGGGCATCGGCTGCGACGCGCGGTATGCGCTCACGCCGCAGAGCCGGTCGGGCTGGATGATCCGTGTGATATGGGAGGAAGTTGAATGAACCAGGATATCGAACGCGTATTGTATACCGAGCAGGAGCTCGCGCACACGGTGCGCTACCTCGGCCAGCAGATCAGCACCGACTACCGGGACAAGAATCTGCTGCTTGTCAGCGTGCTCAAGGGCGCGGTCGTTTTTATGACCGATCTGATGCGCGCGATCACGATCCCGTGCGTGATCGACTTCATGGCAGTGTCCAGCTATTCCGGCACGAAGTCGCGCGGCGAGGTGCAGATCCTCAAGGATCTCGGCATGTCGCTCGAGGGTTACGACGTGCTGATCGTCGAGGACATCCTCGATTCCGGCCGTACGCTGCACTATCTGATGGGCGTGCTCGCGCAGAGACGGCCGAAATCCATCAGCATCTGCACGCTGTTCGACAAGCCGGATGCGCGCGTCGAGCCCGTGCATGCGGACTACGTCGGCATGATCGTGCCCAACGAGTTCATCGTCGGATACGGCCTTGACTACAACGAGAAGTACCGCAACCTGCCGTACATCGGCATTCTGAAGCCGGAGATCTACGGCGGATAAGCCGTTTTTCGCGGCTCATACTATGATTTAGCGCCATGCATTCGCACGGCAAAGGAGATGATCGTTATGGACGACAAACAGAAGAAGTTCAATCTCAGAAAGATCGCAGTGCTGCTGCCTTATATTCTGATCCCCGCGCTGATCCTTGTGGGATTGAGCTATTATTCCGGCCACAAGCAGCAGGAAAAGACCGAATACTACCAGATCGTGCAGTATTTCGACCAGAATAAAATCAAGGAGTATACGCTCAACTTCAGCAGCGGCATGCTCCGCTATACGCGTGTGGACGACAAGGGCAAGGAAGTCAAAGAAGAATTCATGGTGCCGAACGTCAACATGTTCATCGACGACGTGGGCGATACGGTACGTTCCTATAACCGCACGCATCCGGACGCGCCGATCCAGGACAAGTACAAGACCGGTTCCGCAGGCTCCGTGCTCGTCACGATCCTGCCGACGGCGCTGCTGGTCATCATCATGGGCGCGTTCCTCATTGTGATGTTCCGCCGCATGAACCAGACCATGGGCGCCGAGAACAACCGGACGCTCTCCTTCGGCAAGGCCAAGGTCAAGCAGCTCACGGACGAAAAGCGCAAGACGACGTTTGCGGACGTCGCCGGCGCGGACGAGGAAAAGGAAGAGCTCAGCGAGATCGTCGAGTTCCTCAAGGCGCCCGACCGCTTTAACGCGCTGGGCGCGCGCATTCCGAAGGGCGTGCTGCTCGTCGGCCCTCCCGGTACGGGCAAAACGCTGCTTGCGCGTGCGGTCGCGGGCGAGGCGGACGTGCCGTTCTTCTCGATCTCCGGTTCGGATTTCGTCGAGATGTACGTCGGCGTCGGCGCATCGCGTGTGCGCGACCTGTTTGAAAAAGCCAAGAAGAATTCCCCCGCGATCATCTTCATCGACGAGATCGACGCCGTCGGCCGCCACAGAGGCGCCGGCATGGGCGGCGGTCACGACGAGCGCGAGCAGACGCTCAACCAGCTTCTCGTCGAGATGGACGGCTTCGGCGCGAACGAAGGCGTCATCATCATTGCCGCGACCAACCGTCCCGACATCCTCGATCCCGCGCTGCTGCGTCCCGGCCGTTTCGACCGGCAGGTGACGGTGGGCTATCCCGACATCAAGGGCAGGGAAGAGATCCTCAAAGTCCACGCCAAGGGCAAGCCGCTCGGCCCCGACGTTGATCTCAAGGTTATCGCGCAGTCGACCGCGGGCTTCACGGGCGCCGACCTCGAAAACCTGCTCAACGAAGCGGCGCTGCTGGCTGCGCGCAAGGACAAGAAGGCGCTGACCATGCAGGAGATCGACGAGGCGACGGTCAAGGTCGTCGTCGGCACGGAAAAGAAATCCCACAAGATGAACGACAAGGAAAAGAAGCTGACCGCCTATCACGAAGCGGGACACGCTGTTTCGACGTATTATCTCGAGGGACAGGACCCCGTGCACCAGATCTCCATCATCCCGCGCGGCATGGCAGGCGGCTACACCATGTCCATCCCCAAGGAAGACAAGACCTACATGTCCAAGAACGAGATGCTCGACAGCATCGTCGTGATGATGGGCGGCCGTGTGGCCGAGGCGCTGGTGCTCGGCGACATCTCGACCGGCGCGTCCAACGATATCGAGCGCGCTTCCGACATGGCGCGCAAGATGGTGACGAAATACGGCATGAGCGAAAAACTCGGCCCCGTGTCGTACTCATCCGGCCACGAGGAGATCTTCCTCGGCAGAGATCTCAACCATACCAAGGCCTATTCCGAGAGCGTTGTCGCCCAGATCGACAAGGAAGTCAGCGACATCATTAACGGCGCGTACGCCCGCACGGAGGACATCCTGCGCGCGCATATGGATAAGCTCCACATCGTCGCGCAGAAGCTGATCGAAAAAGAAAAACTCGACGGCGAGGAATTCGCTGCCCTGATGGGCGATGCGCCCGCAACGGAAGGAGAAACGGAATGAAACTGCGCAGAGAAGATTTCACCAAGATCATGTTCGGCGGCGTCGCGCTTGTACTCGGCGTGCTGTTTTTGCTCAGCGCGTTCGGCGCGTTCGACCTCAAGTCGATCTGGCCGTACTGGACGCTGTTCATCATCATCCCGACCGTCGGCAGCATGATCGTCAACGGCGTCAACATCTGGAAGACGGCGCTGCTTGCCGTGGGCATCAACGCGCTGATCGTGCAGACGCAGATCGCGCGCGGCGTCTGGCAGTGGAAGCAGTTCGTGGCGGCCAACGTGGCGGTCATCCTGATCCTCGTCGGCGTGCTGCTGATCTTCGGCAACGTGAAGACGGAGGGTCTGTTCAAGCGCATGGACCGCGGCGCGCAGAATCAGCAGCCGAACTATCCGCCGCCCTATGACCAGCAGAACAATACCCACTGACAGACAGAGAGGAAAACATGGCGAAGAAGAAAGAGTACGGCAACGAAAGCATCGTCAGCCTCAAGGGCGCTGACCGTGTGCGCAAGCGTCCCGCGGTCATCTTCGGCTCCGACGGGATCGAAGGGTGCGAGCACTCCGTTTTCGAGATCATCTCCAACTCCATCGACGAGGCGCGCGAAGGTCACGGCAATAAGGTGATCGTCACGCGTTTCCTTGACAAGAGCGTCGAAGTGCAGGACTTCGGCCGCGGCATCCCCGTGGATTACAACGTGAACGAAAAGCGCTACAACTGGGAGCTGGTTTTCTGCGAGCTGTATGCCGGCGGCAAATACAACACGAACGACGGCGGCAGCTATGAGTATTCGCTCGGCCTCAACGGTTTGGGTCTGTGCGCCACGCAGTATTCCTCGGAGTACATGGAGGCTGAGATCCACACCGGCGGCTTCCGCTACCTGCTGCGCTTCAAGCGCGGCGAGATCGACGGCGACATGGTCAAGGAGCCGTATGCAAAACGCGACACCGGTTCGCGCATCCGCTGGCGCCCCGATCTCGAGGTGTTCACGGACATTGACATCCCGCTGGAGTATTACCAGGACATTCTCAAACGCCAGGCGATCGTCAACTCCGGCGTGACCTTTATTCTGAAAGACCAGGTCTCCGCGTCCAGATTCGAGACGTACGAGTACCGGTACGAAAACGGCATCGAGGATTACGTGCGCGAATTCGCGGGGGACAAGGCGCTGACCGCCGTGCAGTTCTGGCAGGCGGAGCGTGTCGGCCGCGACCGCGAGGATCAGAAGGATTACCGCGTCAAGATGAACGCGGCGCTCTGCTTTTCCAAGAGCCTGCACCTGAAGGATTACTATCACAATTCCAGCTACCTCGAACACGGCGGCGCGCCGGAAAAGGCGTTCCGCAGCGCGTTCGTTTCGCAGATCGACGGATACCTCAAGAACAATTCCAAATACAACAAGACCGATCCCAAGATCAGCTATCAGGACGTCGAGGACTGCCTGATACTGGTCGTTTCGTCGTTCTCGACGCAGACGTCGTATGAGAACCAGACGAAGAAAGCGATCAACAACCGCTTTATCCAGGAGGCCATGACGGAATTCTTCCGCCACCAGCTCGAGGTGTACTTCCTCGAGAACCGGCAGGACGCCGAGCGCATCGCCGAGCAGGTGCTCATCAACATGCGCAGCCGCGTCAAGGCGGACGCGACGCGCCAGAGTCTGAAGAACACGCTGCAGAAGTCCAACGATCTGACCAACCGCGTGCAGAAATTCGTGGACTGCCGTTCGCGCGACGTCGATGAACGCGAGCTGTTCATCGTGGAGGGCGACTCCGCTCTGGGCGCGTGCAAGCAGGCGCGCAATTCCGAATTCCAGGCGGTCATTCCCGTGCGCGGCAAGATCCTCAACTGTCTCAAGTGCGACTATGACCGCATCTTCCGCAGCGAGATCATCACCGACCTCATCAAGGTGCTCGGCTGCGGCGTGGAGGTCAAGGGCAAGCTCGCGAAGGATATGTCGTCCTTCAACCTCGACAATCTGCGCTGGAACAAGGTCATCATCTGTACCGACGCCGACGTCGACGGTTTCCAGATCCGCACGCTGATCCTGACGATGATCTACCGCCTGATGCCGACGCTGATCGAGGCGGGCAAGGTGTTCATCGCCGAATCGCCGCTGTACGAGATCACCAGCAAGGGCGAGACGTGGTTTGCCTACACCGAAAAAGAAAAGAACATGGCGCTCGAGGAGATCGGTACGGCCAAGTACACGATCCAGCGCTCCAAGGGACTGGGCGAGAACGAGGCGGAAATGATGAGCCTGACGACGATGAATCCCGCGACACGCCGTTTGATCCAGATCAACATGGACGAGGCGCAGGAGACGCTGCGCGTGTTCGAGATGCTCGAGGGCGACGACATTGCCGCGCGCAAAAAGCACATCGCCGAAGAAGGGTATAAATACATCGACCTGACCGATGTATCGTAAGAGGTAGAAAATGGCAAAGAAGAAAAAAGAACAGCAGGTCGAAGCGGTCGGCGCATTGCCGGAAAACGCGCACATCCTCGGCGCGGGCGAGGTGGTGCAGCAGCGCATCACCGAGACCATGGAGATCAACTTCATGCCGTACGCCATGAGCGTCATCATGTCGCGCGCGATCCCCGAGATCGACGGCTTCAAGCCGGCGCACCGCAAACTGCTGTATACTATGTATAAAATGGGGCTGCTGACCGGCGCGCGGTCCAAGAGCGCCAACATCGTCGGCCGCACCATGCAGCTCAATCCCCACGGCGACGCCGCGATCTACGAGACGATGGTGCGCCTGAGCCGCGGGTACGAGGCGCTGCTGCACCCGTTCGTCGATTCCAAGGGCAACTTCGGCAAGGCGTATTCGCGCGATATGGTCTGGGCTGCGTCGCGCTATACCGAGGCGAAGCTCGACCCCATCTGCAGCGAGCTTTTCGCGGAGATCGACAAGGACACCGTGGATTTCGTCGACAACTACGACTCGACCATGCAGGAACCGACGCTCCTGCCGGTGACGTTCCCGACGATCCTTGCCAACCCCACGACCGGCATCGCCGTCGGCATGGCAAGCTCCATCTGCTCGTTCAATCTGCGTGAACTGTGCGAGACGACGATCGCGCTCATCCGCGACGAGACGGCAGACCCGATGGACACGCTCAAAGCGCCCGACTTCATCGGCGGCGGAAAGCTGATCTACGACCGCGCCGCGATGGAGGAGATCTACCGCACGGGCCGCGGCAGCTTCAAGGTCCGCGCAAGGTATGCCTACGATAAAAAGAACAACTGCATCGACGTGACCGAGATCCCGCCCACGACGACGAGCGAGGCGATCATCGAAAAGATCATCGAACGCATCAAGGCCGGCAGCATCAAGGAGATCAGCGACATCCGCGACGAGACGGACAAGTCGGGTCTCAAGATCACGATCGACCTCAAGCGTGGGATCGATCCCGACAAGCTGATGCAGAAACTGTACAAGATGACGACGCTCGAGGACTCGTTCTCCTGCAACTTCAACGTGTTGATCGCCGGCGCGCCGCGGACGCTGGGCGTCGCGGATCTGCTGCTTGAGTGGATCGCGTACCGCACGGACTGCGTCAAGCGTCGTGTCTTTTTCGACCTGACGAAGGCGAAGGAAAAGCTGCATCTGCTGCGCGGCCTTGAAAAGATCCTGCTCGACATCGACAAAGCGATCAAGATCGTGCGCGAAACCGAGGAGGAGAGCGAAGTCGTTCCCAACCTGATGATCGGCTTCCGCATCGACGAGCAGCAGGCGGAGTACGTCGCCGAGATCAAGCTCCGCCACCTCAACCGCGAGTACATCCTCAAACGGCTGTCCGACCTCCAGGAGCTTGAAAAGAAGGTGCAGGAGCTCGAGGATATCCTCGCCTCCAAGTCGAAGGTGCGCCGCATCCTCGTCGACGAGCTGCGCCGCGTTTCACAGAAGTACGGCAAGGATCGCCGCACGGAAATCCTGTACGAAGTGGAGCTTGCCGAGGAAGAGCACGTCGAGGAAGTCCCGGTTTATCCCGTGACGCTGTTCTTTACCGAGCAGGGCTATTTCAAAAAGATCACGCCGCAGTCGCTGCGCATGAGCGCCGAGCACAAGCTCAAGGAGGGCGACCGCATCCTGCGCGCCGTCGAGACAGACAACCGCGCGGAGTTGCTGTTCTTCACCAACCGCCAGCAGGTCTACAAATCCCGCGCCTGCGATTTCGACGATACGAAGGCGAGCGTGCTCGGAGATTATGTTGCGTCCAAGCTGCAGATGGACGACGGAGAAGTGCCGCTGTATATGGCGGTGACGTCCGACTACGGCGGATATATGCTCTATTTCTTCGAGAACGGCAAGGCGGCCAAGGTGCCGCTCTCCGCGTTCCAGACCAAGACGAACCGCAAGAAGCTCGTCAAGGCGATCTCCGACAAATCTCCGGTCGCCGTTTTCCGCCAGATCGCGGAGGATACGGAGCTGGTGATCGTCTCGTCGTCGGGACGGATGCTGCTGTTTGCGACCGGCGCCATCGCGCCCAAGACGACCAAGGATACGGCGGGCGTCGCGGTCATGACGCTCAAGAAGGGGCAGCGTGTGCTTGAGGTGCGCGACTATACGCAGGGCATGTTCCAAAAGCCGTACCGCTACCGCACAAAGAATCTGCCGGCCGCAGGCGCGCTGCCGAGCGCGGAGGACGCGGGCGAGCAGATGTCTCTGCTGTAAACAGAAAAGCCGAAGCGATCGGCTTCGGCTCGACGGATTCCGTTCACAAACGCGTTTGAACGTGCCGTCCCTGTTACTATTCCCGATTGCAAACAGATTATTTCCGGAAAATCGTGAAATTTTTTAGAAAAACATCTTGCAATCTGCGGAAAACTATGATAATATCTTTTAGTACAATATTTTGGAGGTTTATGGTATATGCAGGCGCTTGAAATCATTCTCGGTATTCTGATTCTGCTGACTTCGCTGCTGATCGTTGTCCTTGTCCTTTTGCAGGAAGGCAAGCAGCAGGGTCTTTCCGGCGCGATCGCCGGCGGCGCGGAGACGTTCTTCGGCAAGTCCAAGGGACGTACCATGGAGCAGAAACTTGTCAAGATCACGCGCGTTTTCGCGGTCGTTTTCTTTGTCTTGACACTGGGCACCACGCTCATCCTGCTGTTCCTGCGCTGACGCGAAAGCAAGCAAGCTGTGCCGCAGAGCCGTTTGGTTCTGCGGCTTTTGCTGTTTACAGGATATTCCCGACAGTCGGCGGGAGTGAATCCCGAATGCCCGCAAGCAGGTGCAGACTGCGGATGCAGGACGCGCGGAACGCCGCCGGTTCGGCGATGAGGTCGGACAGGCTCTCCACGCTCGTGCGCAGTTCCGTCAGATCGCTGTGCAGCAGGAACATCTGCGCGGGAGAGCGGCAGCGATCCCATGCGTGCGCGATCTGCCGGCACGATTCGCGCACCGGCATGTCGGCATAGATCGCGTTTTCCAGCGCTTCGCCGAGTGCGGAAAAGCGGTTTTGCAGCACGAGAAAACTCGTCAGCGACAGCACCGCCGCGATCAGCAGCAGAAGAAACGAGATCAGAATGCGTCGGTTCATGCCGTCTCCTCCTTCCGGATGCAGCGCACGCCGCCGTTTGTGTCGACAGTCAGCAGGAACACGTCCCGCAGCTTCACCTGCTGCTGCCGCAACACCGTGCGCAGCTTCTCCTCCGTCATACCGCAGTAGACGAAGTTTTCCGGCTGCGTCTTTCCGTCATACACGACGGGGCAGGGCAGAGGTTTTTCTTGCGCCTGCACACCGAGATCCCGCGCGGCGGCAGGTCTGACCTGCGCCGTAAGCTGCAGCGACAGCTTGCCGTCCGGTTCCAGGATCGCGCACTGCACGTCGGACAGATCGAACACGTCTTTTTCCCGCAGCGCCTCCAGCAGATCGTCGATCGTCAGACGCAGTTTCCGCAGCGCTTTCTGGTCGGGTACACCGCCGCGGACGACAGGCACTGGATTGCCCTGTACGAGTTTTCGCATGCGGTCGGACCGAAGGCACAGCGACGAGAGCAGGATCTCCAGCGCCGTCAGCACAAGGATCGCCGCCACGGAATTGAGCAGCGGAATGTCGGTGTTTCCGAGCGGGATCGACGCGATCTCCGACAGCAGCATCGTCACGACCAGTTCCGACGGCTGCAGTTCGCCGATCTGCCGCCTGCCCATCAGACGCATGCACCCCAAAAGCAGAATGTACAACAAGAGCAGCCGGATCAGTGTCACGGTCATTGCGTTCGCCTCCCTTTCGTTTTAGTATGAACGGAATCGGCGGCGGTACGCATCCCGCGCTTGACTTTTTTGTTTTGCTGTGGTAATATGTTTCCATAGTAAAAAAACGGGAGGCAATTATGGAAAGCAAGCTCCAGAACCCCGAAACAGACGCGCTGTTTCAGGCTGTTCTTTCTTTGAAGACGATCGAAGACTGCTATCGTTTTTTTGAGGATATCTGTACGATCAAGGAGATCCGCGACATTTCCCAGCGTTTGGAGGTCGCGCGTCTTTTGAAGGCGGGCGATACCGTTGCATCGATCGCGCAGCGCACGGGCGCATCGACCACGACCGTTTCGCGCGTCAACCGCTGCCTGCATTACGGCGCCGGCGGCTACGACCTCGTGCTGCCCGAAGCGCAAAAATAATCCGCATTTCTCTTGATTTTTTCGGGCGGATAGTGTATAATCATTTTCGTTCCGACGCCGGTGTGATGGAATTGGCAGACGTGCCGGACTCAAAATCCGGTGGTAGCGATACCGTGCGGGTTCGACCCCCGCCACCGGCACCAGAAAAGCTCCTCTTTTGCCTGAAAACAAAAGAGGAGCTTTTTCCGCGAAGTCGGCTCGCTTTATCCGATTTTAATATTTTTGGCAAATTGGTTTTTCACTACGCGCGGCAGATACCGATTGCCGTTGCAGCGTACATTTTCTATTGTCACACCGTTGATGTCGTGCTCTGCGTCGGCGCCGTCGAAGCAGAATACCGGTTCGTCCACCTCCGGGTCTGTGATGATGCTGATGTTTCTGTAGGTCACATCCCGCACAAGACCCGGTATATTGTCCGGCGACCACATGCCGCAGTACATCCAGATGTGCCCGATATCCTTGTGATTCGGTTCCTTCGGCGGGTCGTATACCATTTCGTCCGTATCCTGCATGATCGATTTTGTGTCATATTTTGAGTACTCGATGCGAATGTTGTCGTACAGCACGTCATGCACAAACGCTCTGTCGCCGCAGTGCAGACGCATGGCTCCGTCGGCATTGCGGATGATATCGCAGTTGCGGTATGTGATATTGCGGTATTCGTCGCAGACGGTTTCCGCACCGACTTCCAATGCGCCGCCCCAGTCACACCAGAGTACGCAGTTTTCGATCAGATAATTCTCGTTGTTCATTTTCTCGTTCGAGCGGTCGCCGTCAGGGAAATACAGTCCTTTGATCACCACGGTATCGTCGTAGGTACGCAGAAAACAGTCCGCCACCCGCACGCTGCGGGAATTGACAAAATCGAATCCGTCGGAGTTATAGCGCCACATACCGATGACTTTTACGTTTGTGAAACGGATACATTCGCAGTTGATGGGTGTAACGGTCCAAAGAGCGGAATCCCGCAGGATCACGCCGTCCATCACGATGTTTTTACAGCGCGTGAAGTGTACAAGACCGTCTGCACGTACATCGCAGACGCCGTCGCCCTTGTCATCCCGCGCGATCAGCGAGCCGTCGAGGATGCCTCTGCCGAAGATGCGGACATTGTTCGCATCGGTGCTTTCGATCTCGCCGTAAACCACCGCGCCGCGGGCAAGATAAACACTTTCTCCCGACTGCAGAACAATGCGTTTCTCCGGGTGATGCACGCCGGGAGGAAAATAATAAGTCGCGTTTTCGGAATCGGGCACGCCGCGTTCTTCGGGGTCGGCGAATATATGCAGATTCCGGTGTCTGCCGTTGATTTCGACGGAATACTGTCCCGGCTCGCGGATCGTGAAAAAAACCTTTCCGTCGCGGACAAGGGGTTTCACGCCTTTGGAGAGCGGACGGATCGTCACGTCTTCCGGCTTTTCAAAGAGGTTCACGCAGAAATCTGCGCTCGTTTTCAGTTCAAGCGACAGAAACGGCGCAAACTCGGTCTGTTCCGTCGGACGCTGGTGTCCGGGCCAGACGCGGTTGAAGGGGATCGCCGATACCCTCGCGGCATAACAGTCCACGGATACGCCGTCCACGCGCACGTCGATGCCGTCATAGACCGGTTCTCCCGCCGGAACGGCGGAAACAACGGGGCGTTCAAAGAGAAGATCTTCCTTTGCCGCGGCGAAGATCGTTTCGGCGATGCGCTGCATCCCTTTATCGGAAGGATGAGACGCCACACCTGCATGCGTATACGCACCGACGGCTTGCCATTGCGTACCCTGCAGATGCGCAAGACTGACGTATTTTACGCCCGTTTCTTCCGCGGCAGCCATCATCTGGCGTTCCGCCTCGTCTTTTCTCCAGAAAGAACCGACGGCGTAGATCTTTGCTCCGGTGTTTTCAAGGAAATACGCGAGCAAGCTGCGGTATGCTTTGCCAAATGGCTCCGCTTTTTCACACGGCACATTTTCACCGATCCGGATCACGATCAGATCCGGCGTGAATTTCACATATTTTTCAAAGCTGTCCACGCAGAAGCGCTCCGGCTCCCGTTCGACAAAGGCAATGTTTTCCGCTTTGTATGCAACAAATTTGCCGGTTTGGGAGATCAGACGGTTCAGGACATGAACGTAATCGTTTTCCGGCGCGGATGCAGCCATACCCCACTCGCCGTGCCAGCCAATCTCCGGCGCGGGCGCGTGCAGCGTGATGCTGTTGCCGAGATACAGAATATTCACAAAATCACCCCGATCCGATTATGAACTCAAAGATACTCTTTTTGGTCTGTTCGGTTCATCCTATACTTTTTCCTGATCGCAGGATAGAAGTGCGAATACCAGAAGATCGGGACGAATTCCTTTGCCGCGATCCAGACGCCCCGGAAGAACCCCTTGATCCCGTGCCTTGTGAGGCTGGCGAATGTTTCCTTGATGGCGTTTGCGGCGATCTCGAACTTCTTTGACTCCCGGTTGACGCTCTTTTTCGTAAACCCTTTCCACATGAAGCACGAGCGGATCACGCGCAGATCGCGCAGCGGGATCGTATTGCACCGGTAGCCGGAGTGTTCGCCGATCAGCACGAGCTTGTTGTGCATCAGATCGAACTTGGGCGCGTACTGTTTGCTGCGTACAAGCGCATCGTACATTTCCGAATTCGGCACAGGCGTAAAGATATTGCACACGTTGACGCCGGACGGGATGCCGTTGATGAGATCGATCGTATTCTGGAGCTGCTCGGGCCGTTCGTCGGGGTAGCCGATGATAAAGGACAGGATCGATACGATGCCGGTATCGTGACAGATATTGACCTCGCGGCGGATCTGATCGACGGTGATGTGCTTGCGGATCGTTTTGAGCATCTCCGGGTCTCCGCTTTCGGTGCCGAACATGATCCATCTGCAGCCGCTGTCGTAGAGCATGCGATAGTCCTCTTCGCTGCAGATGCCGAACCGCAGCTCGCATCCCCAGTAGATGTCGATCTTTTCCTCCCGCAGGCGCCGACAGAATTCCTGCATCATCTCGCGGCGGACATACCAGCACTCGTCGCTGAAGTATACGCCGTCGATGTGATACTGCGTATACAGATATTTGATCTCGCGGATCACGTAGTCGATCGGCCGCACACGGTATTTGTGGCAGTGGTAGGTCGGGTTGGAGCAGAACGCGCAGTTGCCCGGACATCCCTTCGACGCGTACACATACATCATGCGCTTGCAGAAAAGATACGGGTGGATATAGTTCTCCGTGTCGCACAGCGAAAAGTCCAGCACGGGCAGATCGCGCAGATCGGCAAGCGGCTGCGCTTCGGTCAGCATTGGTTCGCCGTTTTCCAGATAGGCGATCCCCCTGACGTCGCGGACGGGTGTGCCGTTTTCGAGCGCTTCGAGCAGATGCAGCGTGTTGAATTCGCCCTCGCCCATGGTGATATAGTCCGTCATGCCTGCGAGCAGCAGCTCTTTATAATAATCCGCCGAAAAGAATCCGCCCCAGATGACCGGTATGCCGCGTTCTTTGCACAGCAGAGAGAGCCTGTGTGCGTCCTTGGCGACGCGCACACTGATGACCGAGACGCAGACCGCGTCCGGCGCAAAGTCGTCCAGGTGTTCCTTTACGGATTTTTTATCGAAGGATTGATCGGTGAGGCGAACGGTATGGCCGTGCTGTTTGATGAAGGTTGCAATGGAGATCGTGCCGAGCGGCGTCCACGGCGCTTTGTAGTTAAATTGTGCACGGGGTACAACGAACAACACTTTCATGCGCATTACAAACCTTTCTGCGAAAACGCCGCGCACGGCGCATTCGCGGATTCAGAAAAGAGGATGCTTTATGCGACTGTTTATTGCGATTCCTTTTGAGCCGCCGATGCTGGACGCACTGACGCAGGTGCAGGCGTCGCTCAAGGCGGGCGGCGTTCGCGGCGGATTTACCGCGCGGCAGAATCTGCACATGACGCTTGCCTTTTTGGGAGAAGTGCGCGATCCGCGTCCGGTGATCGGCGCGCTTGACCGCGTGCCGCTGCAGCAGGGCGCGATGACGTTTGAAAAAACGGAGATGTTCCGGGATATATTGGTCTGTGCCTTTCGCGTCGAGCCGCAGGTGCGTCAGTACGTGCGGGATCTGCGCGCGGAACTGGACAATGCCGGTATCGGCTTTGACCGCAAGCCTTTTCGCCCGCATGTGACGCTGGTACGCCGCGCGGCGCTTGCGGAGAACGGGGCGGATGCTGTTTCGCAAGCCGCCGAACCCCTGCGCGCGGTCGAGGCGTCCGTTCGGCGCGTGTGCCTGATGCGCACCGATTTCGCGGACGGCCGGCCGCGGTACTCGTGCATACACGAAGTGCGCTGATCCGGCGCCGTGCCGCGTGTACGGCGAACCGGCGTTCAGGGAACAATAAAACGGTTCGTGTACCGGATGCCGCCCTTTCCGCAAACAGGACGTCGGCGCATCCGCTTTCCCGTCATTTTGTATGACGGGTCTTTTTTTATAACTGCTCGCAAAAGAATGCGGTCATCTCGTCCATGACCATCCGGCTCTCCGTGCGCCGGGGATCAAGCACCGCGAACCCGTGTACGAGCGGGTTTTCCGCGTCCGTCCCGCAGAAGCGAAAACGGTTTTCGACGTTGCGTCGGTTGAGCACATGGTGCAGGTCGGCGCTCTGCGTGCGGAAAAAGTCGTCTTCGGACGACACGAGGTATACGGGCGGAAGATGCATTTCGGGACGCAGCACGTCCGCGATCGAACTGCAGTAGCGATACGGTGAGTCGGTATACGCTTCACCGAACAGCTTGCGGCGCAGCGCACGTTCCGGCGGCAGGACGCTGTCCGTCACGAAACGCAGATCCGTAACCGGCGAAACAAATCCGAAGGCTTTTGCCGTGAACGGCGCTTCGGGCGCGTTATACAGAAGCCGCAGCGTGCGGTTGTGTCCGACGATATAGGCGAGCAGCGCCAGGTGTGCGCCCGCTGAATCGCCGGTCAGGAAGACCGTATTCGGGTCCAGACCGTATACGGACGCGTTGGAGCGCACCCAATGCATGGCCGCGATCAGATCGCGCACCTGACCGGGCAGTCCGGCGTTTTCGGCCGGTGTGTAGTCGACCGTCAGCACGGCGAAGCCCGCGGCGGCAAGTCCGGCGCAGAATCCGCGCGTGTAGACGCGGCTGCCGTGTGTCCATGCGCCGCCGTGAATATGCAGGATCACCGGGCGTTTCGGCTTTTTGCTGCGCGGCAGGAGCAGATCCGCCATGCGCACGTGTCCGCCGTCGCCGATGTACGGCAGGTCATACAGACCGCGCGCGCCGAAAACGGACGGAGATACCGGCGCTGGGCTCTCCCGGACATATTCTGAAAACTGTGAAAAGACCGACATGGCGGGTTTTCCTCCCTGATCAGATGTCGATGAATGCCGGGACGTGCCCGACATAGGGCAAAAAGACTTGCAGCAGCGCGTCTGTCACCAGTTTCATGTAGCCTGTGGTCGTCGTGTCGCTGCAGCCGAACCACGGCGCGATGAGCGCCTGGCGGTCGATCACGAGCTGTACCCGATTCTCCGGATCGTGCAGCAGACTCAGAACGGACGCCGAGCCGACCTTTGTGCCGAGCATGGATTCGAGCTGCTCGGGTGAGGCAAAGGAAACGCGCGAGATCTCCATGGCACGGCTGAAATTCTTTGTGGAGAACGGCTTGTCGGACGTCGTGACAAGCAGATAGAAGTTCGTCTGCTGGCGGTTGCAAAGCAGAAGCGTTTTGACGACCGGTGTGTTCAGCTTATCCGCGATGGCAACGCAGTCGTCCATCGTGATGGCTTCGTCCGTATCGACGCGGTAATAGGGGATAGACAGCTTTTCCAGCGTCTCGTAGACCTGCCGGTGCAGATCGTTGCGGTATTCGGCGGGCGCCGAATCGTATGGTTCGCTTACATGGATCATGATTTGACTTCCTTTATATGTCTGATGGTATTCTGCACGAGTGATTCGATCTCAACCGTGCCCGAATCGCGGAGCTCTGTGGACAGTCTGCCGTGCAGCGGCGCTGTCCAGACCGGATCGATCGCGTCGATCCCGCGCGCCATGCCGAGCACGGAGCCGACCGTGGCGCCGTTGCAGTCCGTGTCGAACGCGGCCTGTACAGCCATGCAGACCGACTTGCCGAAATCGCCGTCCCCATACAGCAGCGCGGCGGCAACGATCATCGCGTTCGGAATGGTGTGGCACCAGCCGTAACCGGTATGCTCGTCGTAGAGCGTATGGATGCGCCGCACGCAGTCATCGGCGGAAACGCCGTCGCAGCGCCCGTGCAGCACTTCCGTAATGCGCGCATACAGGCGGGAGGTCGCGGGGATCTGCGCGAGTGCGCACCGCAGGATCTGCGGTATATCGTCGGTCACGGCTGCGGCGGCAAGCATGGCGCTGACGAACATTTCGCCGTAAATGCCGTTTTTGACGTGGGAGACGCGTGCGTCGCGGAAAGCGTATTCCGCCGCTTTTTGCGGATCGCCCGGACAGATGCAGCCGAAATAATCTCCGCGGATCTGTGCGCCGATCCACTCGCGGAAAGGATTCTTATACGTCGCGGAGTACGGCGGCAGGAGACCGGCCGTGCGGTTGCGGTACGCGACCTGCTCCGCCGTGAAATAGGCGCAGGCGGGCTGCATGCGTATCCAGCACTCGAGTACGTCCTCGCTCTTGAAATCCCGTCCGTACCGCTCGATCAGATGCTGCGCAAGCACGGTGTAATTTGTGTCGTCGTCCGCGGGTGCGCATGCAATCGTATCGGCAAACGGTTTGCCGCAAAAGGAAAACCGAAACGCGCCGCAGACTTCGTCCGTCACATCGGCACAGAGCGGATATCGGTGCATCGGGTAATTGTTTGTCATTTTTAAAAAGGGGATCAGCTCGTCCGATCGGATGCCCTCGAGCGGTTTCCCCAAAAGACACCCGCAGATGCGCCCGTACCAGGCGCCGCGGATCTTCCTCAGCAGGTCGTCGTCCGACGGAAACTGCGGTGCGCGCAGGCTGAAGGGTTCGCGCAAGGCGCGGATCTCTTCAAGCGTCGACGGTTCATGATACGCGAAGCCCTCGACGGCCGCCGCCGTCTGCGTCCACTGAAACAGCGCGTCGGCGACGCGGCTTTTGAGACTGCCGCGTTCGAGCGCGGCGGCAGCTTGAAAAAGCGGTGCGACAGGCCGGACGTCCAACCCTTCTTCGGTGCACTGCGTAAGCTCCGTGAGCAGTTCGTCCGCGTAAAGATCGTGATCTGCGCTCCATGCGCTGTTCGGGATCGTCATACCGGTTCCCTTTCCGCCATTTCCGCAGGTTCTGCTTCGTTGCCGCGGAACGGCTCCATGGTGACGCTCGTCTCGCTCGTGATGCCCTCGCGCCGGAAAACGCCGCGGATTGTCCGCAGGACGATGGAAACGTCCATGACGAAGGACACGTTCCGCACATACTCGACGTCGAGCGCGAACCGCTCCTGCCACGACAGCAGGTTGCGGCCGCTGCACTGCGCGAGACCGGATAGCCCCGGACGCACGTCGTGGCGGTGCCGCTGCGTTTCGTCATACAGCGGCAGATACGCGACCAGCAGGGGACGCGGCCCGATGAGGCTCATGTCGCCCTTGAGCACATTGAAAAACTCCGGCAGCTCGTCGAGACTGAGCGCGCGCATTTTCTTTCCGAACGCGGTCAACCGCAGGTCGTCCGGCAGCAGCGCGCCGTTTTCGTCGCGTGCGTCCGTCATGGTGCGGAATTTGTACAAGCGGAAGATCTTTTCGTCCTTG
Organism: Oscillospiraceae bacterium; assembly: GCA_902790325.1. Lineage (GTDB taxonomy): Bacteria > Bacillota > Clostridia > Oscillospirales > Acutalibacteraceae > UBA1425. The sequence goes on from CADARP010000001.1 coordinate 37,982, forward strand.
CCGGGACGATCCTGCGTAAAAAGAACGGGCGCGCCGAGTTTCACGCGCACAAGTACTGCCAGAACCGCCATCGGCAGCCCCAGCACGAGCAGCGCGCAGAGCGAAAGCGCGACGTCGAAAAAGCGTTTCAGAAATCGCGTATAGATTGTTTTTTTCAACCGTAACCCCTCATTTTCCGGCGAACAAAATATATACGTATTCACAAAATATTATACGGCACATCCGGTGGTCTGTCAAGTGAACGCGGCTATTTTCCAAAAAAAGAAGGGGCCGTTCCTGCGCGCTGCAGCGGCAGAAAGAGCCCTGTGTGTTTCTCTGTTCGGTTCCTTTGCGAAAAGCGGCCGACCCTTGCGGTCAGACCATTTTTTCCTGCTTGACTTTTTTGTCGATCACGTGACGGGAGGCGAGCTCTTTGGTGATGTCGTCGACCGAAATGCCCATCTCCGCCATCAGCACCATCACATGATACGCCAGGTCGGCGATCTCGTACACCGTCTCCTTTTTGTCGTCGTTCTTGGCGGCTACGATCACTTCGGTGGATTCCTCGCCGACTTTTTTGAGGATCTTGTCCATACCTTTCTCAAAAAGGTACGTCGTGTAGGAGCCCTCTTTCTTTTCCGTCTTGCGGCCGAGAATGAGCTGCATGAGCCCGTCGTAGGAAAACGCGGGCGGAATATCGTCGTTGTCGAAGACTTCGCGGAAGAAGCAGCTTTCGGCGCCGGTATGGCACGCGGGACCTTCCTTGCGGACATAGACGGCGAGCGCGTCGGCGTCGCAGTCGGCGACGATGCGGCGGATGTGCTGCACGTTGCCGGACGTTTCGCCCTTGCGCCACAGTTCCTGCCGGGAGCGCGACCAGAAACAGGTGCGCTTTTCGCGGATGCTGATTTCGAGACTTTCGCGGTTCATATACGCGAGCGTCAGGATCTCGCCCGTCTCGTCGTCGAGGACGACGGCGGGGATCAGACCCTGCGCGTCAAATTTGAGTGTTGACAGATCCATAACTTCCTCCTATATCCGAACGGGAATATCATTCTTTTGCAGCAGCGCTTTCAGATCCGCGATCCTGACCTCGCCGAAGTGGAAGATCGACGCGGCAAGTCCGGCGCTGACGTCGGGGATCGTTTTGAACAGCGTGATAAAGTCCTCCGCGCCGCCTGCGCCGCCGGACGCAATGACCGGCACGTCGGAGATCGCGCAGACCGCCTCGAGCATTTCAAGGTCGAACCCGCGCTTGACGCCGTCGGTGTCGATGCTGTTGACGACCAGTTCGCCCGCGCCCTCGGCCAGACCGAATTTGATCCATTCGATCGCGTCGCGGCCGGTGTCCTCGCGGCCGCCCTTGGAAAAGACGTGGAACGTGCCGTCCACACGCTTGACGTCCACGGACAGCACGACGCACTGGCTGCCGTAGAGCTTGGCGGCTTCACCGATCAGCGACGGATTGCGCAGCGCGCCGGAATTGACGCTCACCTTATCCGCGCCGCACTTGAGCACGCGGTCGAAATCCGCCACGGACGAGATGCCGCCGCCGACCGTCAGCGGAATGAACACGGTCGACGCCGTTTCGGTCAGAATGTCGGTGAACAGCTTGCGCCCGTCGCTCGACGCGGTGATGTCGTAAAAGACAAGTTCGTCCGCGCCGTTCTCGCTGTAGTACCGCGCGAGATCGATCGGCGACGAGACGTCGCGCAGACCGAGAAAGTTTGTCCCCTTGACGACGCGGCCGTCGCGCACGTCGAGGCAGGGGATGATGCGTTTCGTAATCATGGCCGGTTCACCCTCGCCAGCTTCACGGCGTCCCTCAGATCCAGATCGCCCGTGTACAGCGCCTTGCCGAGGATCGCGCCGTACAGATCCATTTCGCGCAGCGCGATGACGTCCTCGAGCGTCGTGATGCCGCCGGACGCGATCAACTGCATATCGTACGTTTCGGACAGTGTTTTATAAAGCTGCAGGTTTGTGCCGGAGAGCGTCCCGTCCTTGGAGATGTCGGTGCAGATGACCGTGCGCACCCCCATGATCTGCAAACGCGAAAAGAACGCGTCCGCCGAAACTTCGGACTGCTCCGTCCAGCCCTTGATGGCGACATAGCCGCCCGCAAGATCGACGCCAACCGCGATCCGATCGCCGTAGCGGTCGACCATTTTTTCCAGAAAAACGGGATCGGTCACGGCGCTTGTGCCGAGGATCACGCGCTCGACGCCCATGTCGATATAGGTGCGCACCGTGTCTTCCGTGCGCACGCCGCCGCCGATTTCGATGCTCATGCCGCTCTTTTCGACGAGCTTTTCCACGACGCGGCGGTTCGGCGTCGTGCCGTCGCGCGCGCCTTCGAGATCGACCACGTGCAGAAACTCCGCGCCGCAGTCGGCAAATTCGCGCGCGATCTGTAAAGGCTTATCACTGTACACCGTCATCTGGTTGTAGTCACCCTTGTAAAGGCGAACTACTTTACCGTCGTACAGGTCGGTTGCTGGTAAAATATACATAAGCTCCCCCTTATTCCAGCGCGCAGAACGCACGCAGGATAGAAAGTCCCACCTTGCCGCTCTTTTCGGGATGGAACTGTGTGCCGAACACATTGCCGCTTTCCGCCGCGGCGGTCAGCTCGATGCCGTATTCGGTCGTGGCGGAAACGCTGTCTGCGCAATCCGCGGCATAGTAGGAATGGACGAAGTACACGCAGTCGCCCTCGTTCACGTCGCGGAACAGCGGGCTTTTCGGCTTGTCCTTCGGAAAGTGCAGCGCGTTCCAGCCGATCTGCGGGATCTTGAGCGTGCGGTTGGCGTCGGGGATCGGAACGACGCTGCCGCGCAGCAGACCGAGTCCCTCGTATTCGCCGAATTCGTAGCTGCGTTCAAACAAAAGCTGCATCCCGAGGCAGATACCAAGTAAAGGCTTTTTACTTGACGCGACTTCATATACAAATTTGTCCAGTCCGCTTTCGCGCAGCTTCCTTGCCGCGTCCGCAAACGCGCCGACGCCCGGCAGCAGGATGCGGTCGCATGCCGCGAGCTTGTCGCGCTCGCCCGAGACGATCGCGTCCTCGCCGATAAAAGAGAGCGAGCTGCGCAGCGAGAACAGATTGCCGACGCCGTAATCGATTATGCCGGTCATGCCAACACACCTTTCGTAGAGGGGATCGCGTCGCCGGTCACGGCAGTCGCTTTCGAGAGCGTGCGGCCGAGCGCCTTGAATACGCCCTCGATGATGTGATGCGTGTTTCTGCCGGCAAGCTGACGCACGTGCAGCGTCATGCGCGACTCGCGCACAAACGCAGCGAGGAATTCCTCGCAAAGCTCGGTGTCGAACGTGCCGACCTTTCGCGCGCGAAACTGCAGATCGACGCACAATGTCGCTCTGCCGGACAAATCGACGGCGCAGAGGATCAGCGCTTCGTCCATAGGCAGGATGATGTCGCCGTATCGGGCGATGCCTTTTTTGTCGCCCAGCGCTTCGCGGAATGCCGCGCCGAGACAAATGCCGATGTCCTCGACGCTGTGGTGGTCGTCCACCTGCGTGTCGCCTTTGCAGCGCAGCGTCAGGTCATAGCCGCTGTGCGCGGCGAACAGCGTGAGCATATGGTCGAGAAATCCGCAGCCGGACTGCACGTCGGCCTTGCCCGTGCCGTCGAGCGACAGCGTGAGCGAAACGTCCGTTTCGGCGGTTTTGCGGGCGATCTCATAAGTACGCATGGTTCAGTTTCCTCCCCCTGCAAGTATCGTTTGAATGGCGTTTACCAGTGCGCGCATCTGTTCGGCGGAACCGATCGTGATGCGCACGAACGCGGCGATCTCTTCCCGGGAAAAGTGCCGCACGAGGATGCCCATATCCTTGAGCGTGCGGTAGAGCGTTTCGCCGCAGATCTGCGGATGGCGGGCAAAGATGAAATTTGCCTTGCTCGGCAGCACCTCGAATCCCATTTCGCGCAGCGCCTGTGTCGTATAGTCGCGGTTTTCGATGATCGTCAGGCAGTTTCTGTCGTAATACGCCTGCGAGCGCAGCGCCGCTTCTCCGGCGGCGAGCGTGCAGCGGTTGATGTTGTACGGGTTGGTCGAGTATTTGACGCGGTTCAGGTCTGCAATGATCTCCGGCTGCGCGAATCCGAAGCCCAGCCGTGCGCCCGCGAGCGAGCGCGACTTGGAAAACGTCTGCACGACCAATAGATTATCATATTCCGCGATCAAAGGCAAGCAGCTTTTTCCGCCGAAATCGACGTACGCCTCGTCGATGATGACGAGATTGTCGCGGTTCGCGTCGAGAATGGAGCGGATCTGCGGGACTGTCAGCAGCATGCCGGTCGGCGCGTTGGGGTTGGCGATCACGATATTTTTGTCGAGACCGAAGTAGTCCGCGGGATCGACGGAGAAGTCGTCCTTCAGCGGGATCGCCGCACAGTCGAGGCCGTACAGATCGCCGTAAACGGGATAGAATCCGTAGCTGATCGACGGGAACGCCATGCCCTTCGTCTCGTCGCAGAACGCGCCGAACGCGAAGTTGAGCACTTCGTCCGAGCCGTTGCCGCAGAAGATGTTTTCGGGTTTCAGACCGTACAGCTCCGCCGCGGTCTTACGCAGCGCGGTGCACTCTGGGTCGGAGTAGAGCTGCAGATCGCCCGCTTCGTTTGCGACGGCTTCCAGCACCTCGGGCGAGGGCGGGAAAGGCGATTCGTTCGTGTTGAGTTTGATGTATTTTTTGTCGCGCGGCTGCTCGCCGGGGACGTAAACTTCGAGGCTGCGGTAAGCCTTGCGTAAAAATCGGCTCATGATTTCTCCTTATTCAAAACGGATGACGGCGGATCTCGCGTGCGCGGTCAGTCCTTCTTTGGTTGCGAACAGCGCGACTTTGTCCTTGACGGCTTCGAGCGCCTGCGGCGTATAGTAGGTGAACTGCATCCGCTTGACAAAATCGTAGACGGACAGGGGGCTCGAAAAGCGCGCGGTGCCGCTTGTCGGCAGCGTGTGGTTGGGACCCGCAAAATAATCGCCGAGCGGTTCGGGGCAGTATTTGCCGAGGAACACGGAACCGGCGTTCTGCACGCGGTTGAGGTAGTCGAAGGGATTGTCGAGGCACAGTTCCAGATGCTCCGGCGCGATGGCGTTGGATACTTCGATGGCCTGCTCGATGCTGTCGACCAGCACGATCGCGCCGTAATTTTCGATCGAATAGCCGGCGATCTCGGCACGCTCGAGCAGCGGGATCTGTTTTTGCAGTTCGGCCGCAACGCTCTCGGCGAGCGATTTGCTGTCGGTCAGCAGGGTGGCGCTCGCGAGCCTGTCGTGCTCCGCCTGCGAGAGGAGATCCGCCGCGACAAAACGCGGATTGCACGTGCCGTCCGCGACGATCAGGATCTCGCTCGGGCCCGCGATCATGTCGATATCGACCAGACCGAACACCTGTTTCTTTGCCTCGGCCACATAGCGGTTGCCCGGGCCGACGATCTTGTCCACCTTCGGCACGGATTCGGTGCCGAACGCGAGCGCGGCGACTGCCTGCGCGCCGCCGACCTTGAAGATGCGGCCGACGCCGGCGACCTTCGCGGCGGCGAGAATGGCGGGGTTGACGCTGCCGTTTGCGGAGGGAGGCGTGACCATCACGATCTCGCCGCAGCCTGCCAGAACGGCGGGGATGCAGTTCATCAGCACGGACGACGGATAAGCCGCCGTGCCGCCCGGCACATACAGACCGACCTTTTCCAGCGGCAGCACGCGCTGGCCGAGGATCACGCCGTCCTTGTCGTGGACGGTGAAGCCGTTTTCGATCTGGTGTTTGTGGAACGCCGTGATGTTCTCCTTCGCTTCGCGCAGCACGGCGAGAAACGCGTCGTCCACGGCGGCGAACGCTTCGTCGATCTCTGCCTGCGTCACTTCGAGGGCATCGAGGTCGACTTTGTCGAATTTGCGGCTGTATGCGTACAGCGCCGCGTCGCCGTTCTTCTGCACGTCCTCCAGAACGCCGCGCACGAGCGCAGTCACGTCCGCAGCTTCGCCGCGTTTGAGGAACAGAAGGTCGTCGGGGGAAGTATAGGTAATGGTGCGGATCATGCTTTCGCACTCCTTTCGGCTTCGATTTTTTCGCAGATCGTTCGGATCGCGTCGTATTGGAATTTATAGCTTGCTTTGTTGGCGATCAGCCGCGCGCTGATGGGGATGATCGTCTCGAACGGTTCGAGGTTGTTTTCTTTGAGCGTCGTGCCGGTCTCGACGATGTCGACGATCACGTCCGACAGTCCCAGCAGCGGCGCGATCTCGATGGAGCCGTTGAGCCGGATGATCTCGATCTCGCGGCTCTGCGCGGCGAAGTAGCTGCGGGCGATGTTGGGGAACTTCGTCGCCACGCGCAGTGTCTTGTCGGCGGCGGGACGGTGTCCGCGGATGCCGGCGACCGCCATGCGGCACTTGCCCATGCCGAGATCCAGCAGCTCGTACACGTCGCTGCCGTGTTCGAGCAGGATGTCCTTGCCGACAATGCCGATGTCCGCCGCGCCGCGTTCCACATAAACGGGCACGTCGGAAGGCTTTGCCCAGAAATAGCAAACGTCGTTTTCGGGGTTTTCAAAGATGAGCTTGCGGTTGTCCTCCTCGATGTCGGGACAGCCGTAGCCGAGCGACTTGAAGATCTGGTAGGCTTTTTCGCCCAGTCGCCCTTTCGGAAGCGCAATGTGGATCATATCTCAAATAGCCTCCCTTCACGGTACGAGAGGATCGTTTTGTACGGTTTTTCGTCCGTGCGTCCGGACTGTACGCGCACGCGTCTGCCGCTTTGCTGCAGATGCTGCACGGCGCTCGCAAGACCCCGCACGTCCGACGGATCGTAGAGCACAAGCACGTCTGCGCCGCCGGCCGAATCGCTGCGGCCGTATTCCAGCAGATCGAGGTAGACCGCAAAACCGATCGCGCCGCTCTTTCTGCCGAATTTGCGCAGCAGGTCGTCGTACCGCCCGCCGGAAAGCACGCTGCGCGGCGTGCCGTCCACGAACCCCTGGAATGTGACGCCGTTGTAATAGCGCATGTCGTTGGCGACGGAGAAGTCGATGCGTACGTTGTCGCCGTGACCGGTCTCGCACAGCAGGTCGTAGATCTGCCGCAGTTCCCGTGCCGCGTTCCGCATCGCTTCGTTGACGGCCATTGTCGACAGGACGGGGAAGCAGTCCTCGGGTTTGCCGAATACCGTCGACAGCGCGCAGAGCTTTTCTTCGAGATCCGCCGCAATGCCGTGTGCGCGGCACAGCGCGTGCAGCTCGTGTGCGGATTTGTTCTGGATGCAGGCGAGCACCTGCCGCCGCACGTCCGTCGGGAAACCGGCGGCGTCGAGCAGGCCGCGGACAAAGCCCATGTGCGACACGCCGAGAATGTAGCGGCTGCTGACGGTCGCCAGACTTTCGAGCGCGAGCAGCAGCACCTCGCTCATGGCGTACACGTCCACCTGTCCGACGTATTCGACGCCGGCCTGCGGGATCTCGCGGATGTCGTTTGTGTCGTCCGAGGCGCGGTAGACGTTTTCGGTATAGTAGACCTTGTAGGGCGTCGATTCGTCGCGCGCGTTCTTGACGATCGAGAGCGTGACGTCCTGCTTGAGCGCGAGCAGGCGGCCGTCGGGGCCGTTGAACGTGATGATGTTGCCGCCCTTGAGGAAATCCTTGTTTTGCAGGTACAGCGTGTAGTCCTCGAATTTGCTCATGCGGAACTTGTCGTATCCGTAGCGCGCATAGAGCCGCTGGAGCCGGAGCAGATCGGTCTCCTCGCTGCGCGCCGCGTTCTGTTGCAGATCCATAGTGTCCTCCTGTGTGTATCAGTAAACTGCACACAGCATAGCACATTTTACTGTGTTAGTCAAGTAAAATGTTTAAGATTTTTCAAGAAAAAACGGATATTCATTGACAGCGTTTTGCGGATTTGGTATCATAGCAGACAAGAATACGATTCCCGGAGGTAAAAGCCATGACAAACGTCTCTCTGTTCGGCGATTCGATCCGACAGATCGGCTACGGTCTGAAGGTGCCGCAGCTTCTGGGCAGCTCGTTCCGCGTCTTTCAGCCGGACGACAACTGCCGGTTCACATACTATATGCTGCGCATGATCCACGACTGCCGGCGCGAGATCGAGGCGAGCGAGGTCGTGCACTACAACTGCGGGTCGTGGGACGCGTGCGATCTGTTCGGCGACGGCGCGTTCACGCCGCTGGACGAATATGTGCGCTCGATGCTGCGCATTACCGATCTGCTGCACGGCATGTGCAAAAAGCTCGTATTCGCCACAACGACGCCCGTTCTCGAGGGCGGCACGGACCAGGTCAATGCGCTGATCGTGCGGGAAAATGAAGCGATCGTGCCGCTGCTTTCGGCGCGCGGCGTGGTCATCAACGATCTGTATACGACCGTGGAACAGAACAAAACAAGATTCATCAAAGCCGAGGATCGCGTGCATCTGACCGAAGAAGGCATCGACGCCTGTGCACGGCAGACTGCGGATATCATACGCGAACTCGCGGGAAAGTGAGGAAACAGCATGGATATTCGGGACATTCTGTCCAAAGTCGATCATACCGTCCTGTCGCAGACGGCGACTTGGGACGACATCCGCGCGCTGTGCGATGACGGCATGCGCTACGGTACGGCGTCGGTCTGCATTCCGGCGTGGTACGTCGGACGCGCCGCGGCGTACTGCGCGGGCAAACTGCCGATCTGCACGGTGATCGGGTTCCCCAACGGCTACAGCACGACGCGCGTCAAGGCGTTCGAGACGCGTGACGCGGTGGAAAACGGCGCGGACGAGATCGACATGGTGATCCCGGTCGGCGCGCTCAAGGCGGGCGATACGGACGCCGTGCGCCGCGACATCGAGGCGGTGCGGCAGGCCTGCGTCGGCAAGGTGCTGAAAGTCATTATCGAGACGTGCCTTCTGACCGATGACGAAAAGATCAAGATGTGCGGGATCGTTTCCGATTCCGGCGCGGATTTCATCAAGACGAGCACCGGTTTTTCGACCGGCGGCGCGACGTTCGACGACGTGAATCTGTTCAAGGCGCACTGCGCGCCGCATCTGAAGATCAAGGCGGCGGGCGGCATTTCGTCCATTGCCGACGCCGAGGAATTCCTGCGTCTGGGCGCGGACAGACTCGGCACCAGCCGCATCGTCAAGATCGTCAAGGCGGAGAATCTGCTCTGACGATGCGTCCTTACTGCGCAGAACACTCCCTATATGCGGACGGGAAGCCGTCTGTATACAGGGAGTGTTTTTGGTTTCGGAAAACTGCCCGCGCAGTTACTTGATGATGTTGAATCCGCCGATGACGGGCAGCCTTTTGGCCTTGCCGCGCGCGGCGTTTACGATGCCGTAGACCGCCAGCGCCAAAAAGACAAGGTAGACCAAAGAGAGCAGAACGTCGATCACGCCGCCGGACGGCACGACCGCGTACAGAGCGTTTTTGAGGATGCTCCGAAGCATGCCGTACGCAACGTTGCAGATCAACAGCACAAGTCCCTGATTTGCGTGGAAGCGGGCGAACTTGCTTCCCTTGGCGGCAAATACGGGCACAAGGACAAGAATGCCGAAGTACGCGAGGATGGCGTACACCTTGTTTCCCTGCACGTCCTGCGGATCGAAATAGATCTCGCTCTCGACGGGCGGCTGATTCGCGCCGTACGGAGGCTGTTGCTGCTGCTGCGGCTGCGGTGCGGCGGGCGTCCCGCATGCGGTGCAGAACTGTGCGCCGTCCGCGAGTTTCGCGCCGCAATTACGACAATATGCCATATACTCACTTCCCAATCTGTTTTTGTTTGATTTGATTATATCAGCCGCGGGACGAAATGTCAATCATATGTCCTGCGGTCCACTCAAGAAAAACGGCGTTACGGCTCGGTTTGTATTGACATTTTGTTCCGGCGGCATTATAATGAAAAGGTATTATTTCACAGTTGATTACGGACAAAAGAGGGGAAAACAATGGAAAAACGAAGCGAATGGAGCTCCCGGTTCGTGTTTATTCTTGCGGCGATCGGATCTGCCGTCGGACTGGGCAACGCATGGCGGTTCCCGGGTCTTGCCGCAAAGCACGGCGGCGGCACTTTCCTGCTGGTGTATCTGGCGGCGATGCTCGTGATGGGCGTGCCGCTTCTGATGATGGAGATCTCCATCGCGCGCAAGCTGCGCAAGGGTGCGATCGAGTCCATGCGCGGCATGGGCAGGCACTGTGAGCCGATCGGCTGGGCTGCCACGGCGAACGCGTTCGTGATCGTGTGCTATTATGCGGTCGTTTTCGCGTGGGTCATCCTGATGTTTGCTTTTTCGTGGAAGTTTGCCGGCATGACCGGCAACAATGACGCGGCGTCCGGTCTGTTCTTTGATCTGACGCAGACGACCGGCCTGATCGAGGGCGCAAAGATCCCGATCGCCGTGCTGCTGTGCCTTGTTGCCGCATGGGGCGCGATCTTCTACTGCATCCGCAACGGCGCAAGCTCCGTCAGCAAGGTCGTCAAATTTACCGTGTTTGCGCCTGTTGTCCTGCTGCTGATCATGGCGGTCAAGGGCTGCACGATGTCCGGCGCGGCGGACGGTCTGCGGATGCTGTTTGTGCCCGATCTTTCGGCGCTTGCCGATCCGTCCCTTTGGGTCGACGCCATCGGTCAGGTATTCTACAGCCTGTCGATCATGATGGCGATCATGTTTGCTTACGGTTCGTATCTGCGCGATGACGCCGACGTCGCGGCGGATGCGCTGATCATTGCGTTCTCCGACATGGCGATCAGCGTGCTGTCCGCCATCGTGATGTTCACAACGATGGGCGGCACCGGTATGCTCGACAAAATCACGGCAAGCGGCATTGCGACCGCATTCATCGTGTACCCGCAGGCGATCGTCAATCTGACGCGTTTCGGATGGCTGAACGCCGTGTTCGGCGCGATCTTCTATCTCATGCTCATCACGCTTGCCATCGACTCCGCGTTCTCCATCGTGGAGGGCGTTTCGGCGGCTGTGTCCGACAAATTCCACATCCAGCCGAAGAAGGTGACGATCGGCATCTGCTGCATCGCCGGCGTCATTTCGCTGCTGTTCGTCACGCGCGCGGGACTTGCGTGGCTCGACATCGTGGACAACTGGGCAAATTCCGTCAACCTGATTCTGGTCGGCGTACTCGAATGTGTCGCTGTCGGCTGGAGCCGCAGGGTCGACCTGCGCTGCATCCTGCATGAGGTCAACCGCAATGCCAAGCGCTTCAAGGCGCCGTATTGGTGGTTCGCTTCTTCCGTCAAGGTCGTCTCTCCGCTGCTGCTGGCGGGGCTGTTCATCTGGAACATGGTTGTCCTGTTTTCGCAGAAGAACGGCACATACGACGAGAATTACCCGATCTGGGCGCAGATCGCGGCGGGCTGGGTTGTGTCCGTGCTGGTCTTCTCGAGCGGCTATATCGCAAAGATCATCGTGCGCGTCAAAAAGAAAAAAGGCTTCGTCGAGGACGAAGTCGTTTGGGTGAACGAGGAAACAAAAGAATAAGCAATGGCAAAAGTAATCCGGATGACCTGTCGGCCGTCCGGAATTTTTTTATTCAGATCGCGTCGCTCTCGATGAGCGGCTTGTACTTTTTCAGCAGCTCCGCCGCAACGGTGAGCGTGTCCTCCTCGCTGCGCGCTTTCGGCGTGCAGGACGAGATCCAGCGGCGTTCGAGCCTGTCGAGCTGCTTGTAGAATTTGTTGCCGCGTGAGGGATTGCGTCCATCCTTGGCGCCGCGGCAGACGGTCGAGATCTGCTTGCGCTTTTTGAAGTTTTCGGCGAGCATCGTAAAGAATGCGTGCCACCGCTGCGCGTAGTAATCGCCCGTCAGATCCGACCACTCTTTCCAGCGCAGATCGTAATTTTCCGGCTCCTGCATGGGGCCGAAAATCGTCAGCGCGGCAAGCAGCGCCAGCTCGAAATTCTGCCGGTCGTTTTTGCCCTCGGCACGGTTGCCGGCTGTGTACAGATGCTCGTGCAGGCAGAATTCCGGACGTGTCAGCAGGAGCCTGTCCATGTCGGACAGCACGCGCATGAATGCGTTGGTCGCCGTCTCAAACAGCCGACCGTCGCGTTTGCCGTATCCGTCGATGACTGCGACGTAAAGACGGCGGGCGTGGTTCGACAGCACCTGCCGCGTCAGATCGCACACGTCGAACACGTATCCGTCCGTGTAGTCGCCCTCGGACGCGAGAAGCTGTTCGAGCGCGCGGCAGAGAGCGGCGTTGTCATAGTGCAGGGCGAGCGTGTCGCCGGGCGCGGTGTGCCGCACCTCGGTGGACGGCCGCGTCGCGGGGATCGAACCGACGGGAACGGCAGGGGAGTCGGCATTGCAGCACGTTTCGCACAGCAGCTTTGCCGCGTCGCGCAGACAGTCTTCCGCGCTGCCCCAGCGGCGGGCAGCCTCACGCACGAACCATTCCTGCGTGTTTGCGGGCGCGTCCTCGGTCAGACGGCGGTACGCGCAGGCGGCGAGCAGAGGATTGGCAAGCGTGTAATCCGAAAACACGCCGATTCCCGCTGCGTCGTCGGGAAAAGCTGTTTGCAGCAGTTTTGCGGCGTCGCCGCACAGAACGGTGTGCGCGCCTTCGTTGATGCGCATGCCGCGGATATACGGCAGATCGCCGCAGATTTCGCGCTGTGTGCCGTCCGTGTCGATCACAAGCGCCGCCTCGCGCGGAACGGTGCGCGTCAGCTCCTCGGTAAACGCGCACGCGTGCTGCACCCATATGCCGTCGGGCGAGACGCTGCGGATCGCAGAGAGGATCGCGCTGCCGGTCTGCGGGATCAAAGACGCGTCCTTGACGCGCGGCTGCACGCCGAGGAAGGGGTCTGCCATATAATATTTCGCCGCACCGAAATAGTCGGTCTGGCGCTTTTGCAGCGCGGATGCGACGGCCGTGAACAACGGATCGTCTGGATAGACGCGGTATGTGAACGGGAAACCCTCGAATGACGTGACGAAATAGAGAGACGCCTGCGGGAAATAACCCTTGAGATATTTCGGAACGTGGCCGCTGAACGCGGGCAGGATCGGCTCAATGCCGATTTCACGCATCCGCGTGATGATCTGCTGCCCCAGTGCGATCTGCGCTTTGAGGAAGTTGGTGTCTGTCATCGGCAGGAAGGAGTCGAGTTTTCCGGAAAGCTGCAGCGGGAAGTAACACGGATTGGACAGATACGACATCGCGTCCTCGCGCTTGATCTCCATATCGAGCGCGGCATAGTACCAGACGGCTTCCTGGCCGACGGGCATGTATGCGGCGTTGACGCCCTGCATGGCGAAGAAATCCAGCTCGCGCTCCCAGCGCGCCCAGTCCCATGCGTACGCGTCGTGGGCGTAGATTGCATAGTCCATCGCAAAGCGCAGACCGTACCGCAGCACCTGCGTGACTTTCTTTTTGACGGGCAGCGGATCGCCCGAAGCGTAGACCTCGGTGTTGCCGCACGGCGAGAGATCCATATTGCAGAAATCGCGCAGATAGCGATAATATCCCGCGGCGAGAGCGGAGTTGCTGCTCGCGCGCAGGATGATCTTGTCTTCCGCGGCCTCGATCTCATACAGATCGCGGCCGTTCTGTTTTTCTATGGTTTGCGTTACGAATCGGTCCGCAAGATGCGGTGTCGTGCGTTCGATCAGCCGGTTCATCGGTTCGCTCCGTTCTTCAGGATCTTTTCGCCGTCAAAGAAGAAGATGCCCCAGCCGCTTCCCGTTTTGCCGCCGGCAAGCAGGCGGTCGGCAAAGGCGCGGCGCAGCGACGTGTCGCGCGGAAGATCCGCTGGTTCCGCGTCCTTATAGTTTGCGAAGATGCGCCACTTGTCGTTGAAGACTTCGCTGTCGGCGGAGGAGATGATGTCGAAGCAGTCCATGAACTTGAGGATGTTGGACTGCGGCGGCAGGAAATCGTAGTGCGGCGGGTACAGCAGGTACGACCCGCAGCAGAAAGGCATCCAGTCCGTGCCGGGCACACGCACCTCGGCAAACAGCGGGAAGTTATAGGCGCGCTTGAACGCGTCGAGCATCAGCTCGGTGGTCAGCGGCCCGAGAGAGGGGATGTGCATACCGATCAGTTTGTCGCCGTCGCGCACCGACGCGCCGCAGCACGTATAGGGCTCTCCGTGGCCGTATTCCGTGATCTCGAACTGCAGCCGGCCGAGCGCGAACCGCGTCATCTCAAAGAAGCCGTGGAACCACGACGCGACGAACGAACCGTTGATCCCGTAGACATTGCGGCATTCGACGAGCTTTGCGCGCAGGTCGGTCATGCTGTCCCAGAAGATCGTCTCCGGCAATCCCTTCTCGGCGTACTTCGCGCGCAGGAACCATGCCTGGTACATAAAGAAGAACAGCTCGATCGAGTATTTATGTACGCCGATCGAATCGCCCAAAGCGTCCAGATCGGGGAAGAAGGGCGCGGGATCGTCGCTCTCGTACTGTGCGACGACGCGGTCGAACCACGCTTTGGTCTCGTCGTCGGCGAGGAGCTTTCGGTTGAGATCGCGGAACGTGTCGCGCGAATCCTCCGGATAGCCGGTTTTCTCCATGAACAAATCAAGGAACGCGGTCAAGTCTTTCATAATAGCAAACCACCTGTCATAAAGTATTGTAGGAAGGGGTGGGAAAATGCGAAAATGGGTGCTGGTAATCTGTATCCTGCCGCTGCTGCTGTGCGGCTGTGAGCGGGAACCGCTGACGGACCCCGTGCTGTTCTGTAAGCTGTATAACCGCGCCTCGCCGCAGCCGATCCGGGAAACGGACGTGTATCTGCGGTCGCGGAGCGAGTTCCTTCTCTTTTCGGGGCAGACGCTGATCCGTTTGCGCACAAACGAAGATGGTGCTGTCGATACGGCGGTCGTGACGGGAAAAGCGTCGCGGGAGACCGCCGAAGTCGTGCGGAACACATTCGCCGTGCTCGCGCAGCCGTTTGCGGATGAGGTGCCGCCCGACGTGCTCGCGCAGTGCGCGCAGCCGGCGTTGTCGGTGCAAAGCGCGCAAACCAAACGGTTTGTCTACGCGGTGTATCGGGACGGGGAGACGGTCACTGCGGTGCAGGTCAATCGGCTGCTGACTTCGCTTCCCGATCCGCCTTCTTTGCGTCCTTCAGAATCTGAATGACGGACTGCGCGTCGCCGGTCGCGATGGCGCTCACGCCGTAATCGCGGTAGGTGACCACATCGTCTGCGTCCACGTCGGAGAGTACGATCTCCAAACCGAGCGTGCGGACATAGCGGATGAATTTTTCGCTGTCAAACTGACCCGACGCCTTTTCGTAGATCACAGCGTAGGGGAGCTTTTCCGGCGAGGCGTCGCGGCTGCATTCGCGCACCAGCGCTTTGGCTTCCGCGGTCGTTGCGGCGCGCAGCATTCCGGGACATGCCTTGTCTGCGGCAGCGGCGGCTTCTTCGCTCTGCGGCAGGAACACGGCTTTATTCGTAAGAACACGGTCTTTCAGACCTGTATGGATCGTCTGCAGCGCTTTTTCGAGATCGGTGATCTGCGACTCGTCGAAGAAGCGCAGATACATCCGCACCGTATAGCGGTTCGGCGCGCTGAAGCGGTCGAGCATTTCGTCGAGCGTGACGACGGTGATGTCTTCGATCATCTCGTCCGAAAGACCCATGTAGGACTGGAAACCGTCCTCATCCGTGAAGTTGTAGGCGAAATTGACCTTGCGCAGCTCCTCGAGCGTCAGATCCGATACCTTGACGTTTTTGCCGTACAGGTCGGCCGCGTTGCTCTGCGCGGGCAGCGCCTCGGACAGGACGATCAGCTCGCCGTCCTTGGTCTGCTGCAGCACGAACTCGATGCCGTTGCCGCCGGAGTGGTTCGAGAACCAGTAGGTCTCCATGCCCAGCGGCGTGTCGAACACCATTTCGTTTGTGTACGGCGGCTGCGCGACGACATAGACCTGGCTGAAATAGAGCGGGCTTTCATGCAGTTTCTGCAGATCCAGACGCGTCTCCGGCTTGCTGCCGCGTGCGTTGAGCGCGACCACCGTGCCGATGACGATGGCGGCGACAAGCACGACGGCGCCGACGGCGATCAGGATTTTTTTGGATGATTTCATAGTTTCTTCCTGCCTTTCAAGTCATGATGGGATTTGATAGACACGCACGTAGTCGACGATCATTTCCGTCTTATGTGCGGTATTTTCTGCGATTTCCCGGGGCAGCTCCTGCGGGATCTCCAGAGAGACGATCAGATTCTCCGGAACTTCGGACACGCCGAGTCCGAACGAGGTGCGCGCGGACTCTTTGCCGTTGACGTAGAAGATATACTCGTCATCCGTCCAGAGCACGCCGTACGTGTTGTATTGGTTATAGATGTCGCTGCCGACGACGTCGAACTGGCATTTGTCGATCTTTTCGTCGTCCTCGTCGGCGCCGTTGCAGTAGACGGTCTGCGTCAGGCTGTTGTGCCGGGAGGGGAGGAAGGCGTCAAAGTCGGTCGCTTCGAGGATGTCGATCTCCGCGCCGCCGACGCCGCCGCGCGACTCGCGGTCATAGGAGTGGGAGGACTGCAGCCAGAACGCGCTCCAGAAGCCGTCGTCCCTGCTGCAGATGCAGCGGATCTCGAAATAGCCCTTGCAGTACCATTCTTTCAACGCCACCGCCGCGGAATACCAGCCGGCGCCGTACGCGCCGCGCGTGTCGTCGAGGTATTCGCCGGTGAGGATCATGTTGCCGTCCTCAAGCCGCACCTGACTCTCGGCATTGAAGCCGCATCCGGCGTTTCCGCCGCCGAGGCTGCGGTAGTACCACGCGTCGGTGTCGAGCGTGTCGCCGTCGAACGTATCCTCGAACGTCAGGGAATATCCCGTCAGATCGAGCGCATCGCCGTACGGACGGACGGGCGTTTTGAACACGGCGGCGCCGAACAGTTCGGCGGCAGCGAGCAGTCCCGCGAGCATCCGCTTTGCAGGCAGCTTTCCGTGCAGGACCGCGTGCAGCATGTCGGTGAAGTGCCCGAACCGCTGTATTTGTCCGTTTGTCCAGCCGAGCAGGCGGAAAAGTTTCCCACGCATGGCATGCACCTCCGTGTTTGCATTTCAGCAGCAAATCATAACTATAATATTTTATCACATCTGCGGATGTTTGTAAATACATTTTGGTGATTGTTTCTGATGTGTTGGGTAACTGATTGGTTTATACAAAAAGCCATTAACATGATTTATGTGAATAATATTGACATTTGGGTTTTTACTCTGGTATTATGGTAATGAAATTGTTGGCAATCGGCGGTTTGAAACTGAAATACGCTTTGCATTCGCTCTTGTCGACGACTGAATAAAATAGGAGGAAAAAACATGATGAAAAAACGAACAACCAGAATCCTTGCAGCAATCCTCAGCGTTATGCTGCTGCTGTCTGCTTTCCCGATTTCTTCATTGGGCGGGTTCGAGACAGACGACGCGGATCTATCTGCCCTGGCAGAAGCCCTGCACGCAAAAGACGATCCTTTTGCCTACGTGGACGCCGCCGTAGTGCGCGCCGCGGGCGAAAGCTCTCATGCGCCGAAAAACTCTCCTTCGCCGGAAAGCTATCCTGCGCAATTTGATCTGCGGAATGTGGACGGTACGTCCTATGTTACGCCGGTTAAAAGTCAAGATCCGTTTGGTTCCTGTTGGTCTTTCGGCGCAAATGCCGCGGCGGAAACCAGCATCCTCGGTGATCCGGAAACCAACAGCGGTTTTACTGCGGACAACATGGATCTGTCTGAAAAGCACACGGCTTGGTTCACCTATGCGGCCAATCCGGATTTCTTCAGCTCACAGTATGCGGAGGGCGGTAATCCCGGCGATAGTCTGCACATGGATGTGGGCGGATGGGGATTTTATGCTACCGGTCTGTTTGCGTCAGGAGCAGGCCCTGTCCTGGAATCGGAAAATGAAACGTTTGAATATCACGGAAAGAACAAAACCCTGTCCTACAGATATACGGTGTTGGACGAGGACGGAGAAGAGTCTGTATACTATGTAAGCACTCCTCTGGACAAAGTTCCGTCGAACGCAGTCTCTTGCGAACCGGATTGCTACAGTGCGTTTGACGACTGGTCGATCCCCGAGCAGTACCGGTTTACACAGAGTTTTGTTCTGCATGAATCGTATACGCTCGCGTCGCCCTCCATGGCCGAAGATGAATCCGACTGGGTGAGACGCATTAACGCGGTCAAGGAACAGCTGCTGAACAAGCGCGCCGTGACGTTCGCTTTCTGCGCGGATGATAAATACCTGAACCAAGACACGTGGTCACATTATACTTTTGATTCCGAATATGCAGATCATCAGGTTACGATCGTCGGCTGGGACGACAACTACGCGAAAGAGAATTTTGTGAAGACAAAGTATGTTGACGTATACGATGAAGAAACCGGAGAACCGGTAATCGATGCAGAAACCGGAGAACCCGTAAAAGATGAGATCCAAACGCCGATGCCCGAATCTGACGGCGCGTGGCTCGTGAAAAACAGTTGGGGCTCGGAAACGGAAGAATTCCCGAATTATTGGCCGGACTGGGGTATTCTGGACGAAAACGGAAAACACAGCGGGTATTTCTGGCTGTCCTACGAGGATCAGTCCACTGAAACGTATGAAGCGTATGACTTTGAGCCGCTCCCGGAGCAGCAGACATCCGTCTATCAGTACGATTTTATGCCGGTAACCGACGTTATGAGCTATGAAGTAGAATCGGAAACCAGCATGGCCAACACCTTCTTTGCCGAAGAATCCGGAACAATTGCACAGGTCTCCTGCCAGACGGCAGTCCCGGGCACGACCGTGCTTTATGAGGTCTATATACTGGATGAGGATGCGGAGAATCCGACAGACGGGATTAAAGTTGCGCAGGAGCAGGCAACATATGCTTATGGCGGTTACCACAAGGAAGACTTAATCGATCCCCCCAGCGTCTTTGAGGGTCAATTGTTTTCTGTCGTAGTCACACAGATTACGCCGGATGACTTCTATTCTTTCAATGTTCAGGTCAACGATGCACCCTTTTTCAACGGCGTAATCAATCCGGGTGAAAGCATGTTCTGTATCAATGGAATATGGTATGATTTGTCTACACCTGACCTGCAGAAGCTCATTTTGGCCTACCACTCCGGGGATATGCTTTCTTATACTTCCATGGATAATTTCCCGATCAAAGCATTTGTTGTTCCGGCTGCTGAGGATGAAGAGGACGAATTGATCCTGCACTCTTCTACCGGCGATCTCACCGGCAACGCGTTGGAGATCACGGTTCCGTATACGCGCCGCGGCGCATTGGTTACGGAATTAACGGCGTCTGAACCGGTGGATTATGTCTCCTCGAATCCGCGTTTTCTGCGCGTTGATGAAGACGGAACAGTTACGTTCAACCGTTTGTGTATCTTCTGTAAGTCTGTGACGATCACGGCTGTTTCCAAAGATCGCGAAAGAACAGCCGAGTGTAAAATCAATGTAAAACTTAAATGGTACCACTACATTCTTTGGCTCTTTATGGGCTCCTTCTGGTATTAAAACCGTAGGTTGAATCGTCACCACGCAAAATCAATAATTCATAGTACAGCGAACCCCCGCTTCCGGCTATTCGGCATAGGAAGGCGGGGGTTCGTCTTTACGTTACGGGAAACATCGCTTGCGCTTTTAAAGATCTAATAGATTGTCTCTTGACGATGAACGCATAGAAATCGGCACGGACAACGCTTAGCCGCGATTGCGTTCGTTCATGCGACCGGTTTGCTCTGCAGCACGACGCAGTAGGTGCCGCCGAGACTGACGTCCCGACGCGCGGCATTGCCGATCGTATAGCCCGTGCCGTCGCCGTCGATGAGCCAGAGCGGCAGATCGGCCTGCTTTTCGTGCAGGGACTGCAGGAAGTTGGTGCTGTTCTTGCCCGGGAATCCCGCCAGAAGCATTTTAAGGTCGGTTCCGCGCACGATCTCGCACACCTTATCGGCAGGGGAATCGCTGAAGCAGACGGTCATTTCCGCGCCGGATTCGCGTGCGGCTTCGTTCAGGGATTCCAAAACAGACAGGTCGGGTGCAAAGCTCTGCTTCTGCGGCAGAACGCTGACGATGCGCAGCGCGCAGCCGTGTGCGTCGGCAAGACGACGACCGCAGGCGATCAGGTGTTTGCCGGACTGCTGCGGTGTGACGCAGACGATGATAACGCCGTTTTCAGACATATCGATCCCTCACTTTCTGCCCATAGTATACCACGCAATTGTGAACGATTCTGTCGTTTCAGGTAACGAAACAGTTAAAAAAGATAACAGAATCTGTGCGGGCGGCAGGGGGCAGAGCGCGCGAAGGAATGCCGGAACGCGGCAGGCGGATCACAGTTTTGCGATCGTTTGCGACAGGAGCGTTTTTCCGTCGCTGTCGGTGAAGACGACGTCGACGCCGTCGGCGCGGAACGTGAAGCCGGCGCCGGCATAATAGCCGTTTGCGGGCTTGCCGCCGACCACGACGGTGCACGGCTGGCCGAGACAGTCGAATGCGCTGCCTTGGGGATGGACGCCCGGACGGTGCAGATGACCGCAAAGCATGACGTCGGGTTTCACGTTTCTGCGCAGCAGCTCCGCCCAGCTCGCAAACAGGTCTTCCTCGATATTGAACGGCGGTTCATACCGTGTGGTGAACGGCGAATGCACGATCACGAGCCGCGTCTGCGCATCCGTGTCCGGCACGCATGACTGCAGAAAAGCGGACTGTGCCTTTCGGAAATCGTGGCAGCAGATCGTGCCGCCGTATTCGGGATGGTCGTCCGGTTTGTCCTCGCCGCAGTCGAGCAGAACGCCCGACACCGAGCCGAGCCGGAACGTGTAAAAGAATCTGCCGTTGTCGCTCGGCGCGAACTGCGCGTAATCCTCGGCGTATTTGCCGCGCAGATCGTGGTTGCCGCGCGTGAACAGGAGCGGTTTTGTGCCGCCGGTCAGCTTGTCGTTGAGCATGAAAACGGTCATGAGACTGCGGATCGTGTCGCTGTATTCCGGCACGTCGCCGTTGAAGATCAGGAAATCGAAGTCGCCGAACGTCTTGGCGGCGCGAACCGGTTCCGCGACGCGGTTGTGCGCGTCGGCGATCATATAGGCGCGCGGATCTTTCTGCGGGACGGGGTAGAAGGGGAAGGCGGTTTCGACGACGGGGTCCGGCTTGGAGCAGTACGCTCTGCGGTGCGGGATGCGCCGCTCGCATATCGTATATGCGCCCGCTTCGTCGAGCTCGGCCGCGGGCACGGTCATGTGATGCACTTTGCATCTCGAGCGCATCACGCCGTTGGCATGGTCATAATAGCAGCGCTCGCCGACGCGCACCCACATCAGCGACGGGTACGTGACGGGAACCAGGATCTGATACGTGTCGGATACGGCAAATACGGCAGGTTTATGCTGCATGGAGCAGTCCTCCTTTTCAGATTCTCCGCATAGTATAGCAGATAACTTGCGGTTTGGCAATCCGCGGCATTCTCCGGAGTGATCCGGTATGCAAGTTCGGCCGCGAACATCCGCTGACGGACGGTAAAAAACGAAAAAAACGCTCTCACGGATAGTTTGGAAATTCCATTTTCCAGTGTCATCGCGAGGAGCGAAGCGACGCGGCGATCTCCCAAAGACGCCGGTTAAGGTGTTGCTTTTTTTCGGCATCCGGTTGAGATTGCCGCAGCCCCTTCGGGGCTTCGCAATGACAGTGCTTCTTGTTTGCACGTTTCACTTTTTTCGGTGATGAACCGAAAAAGGCTTCTATAAATCAAAAATCCCGCCGCAACGCGACAGGATTCTTGATTTGGAGGCACCACCCAGAATCGAACTGGGGAATAAAGGTTTTGCAGACCTCTGCCTTACCGCTTGGCTATGGTGCCGTAAAAAATGGAGCGGATGACGAGGCTCGAACTCGCTACCTCCACCTTGGCAAGGTGGCGCTCTACCAGATGAGCTACATCCGCAAAATGGTGCTTCCGGTCGGAATCGAACCAACGACACGTGGATTTTCAGTCCACTGCTCTACCAACTGAGCTACAGAAGCAAATATGGCGACCCGGAACGGGCTCGAACCGTCGACCTCTAGCGTGACAGGCTAGCGTTCTAACCAACTGAACTACCGGGCCATATGATGGTGGGAACAACAGGGCTCGAACCTGTGACCCCTTGCTTGTAAGGCAAGTGCTCTCCCAGCTGAGCTATGCTCCCGACTCGTCGTTTGTTCCGACGACGCTGTATACTATACTACATTACGAAAGAAATGTCAACAGTTTTTTCAAAAAAATTCCGAAAACATGGCGGCTGTTTTACAGAAAGCATGCAGGCAGCGCCGCGGAATTTGCGGAACTGCCTGCTTTTTCCCGGTTACAGCGGAGTTCAGTCGCGCAGAAGTTTGTTGATTTTGATCTTCTGCAGCAGCGTGAAGGGGATCGTGAAGGGCTTGACGGAGAACAAAACCGTCAGGACAAATCCGATGCCGATCAGCGAAACGACGGCGACCCATTCGGTGCGGAACAGGTCATACCACTGATACTGCAGCTCCGCAAGGTAGACGAAACGGTGCAGGATATAGACCGACAGCGACTGCGCGCCGAGGGACGTGTACAGGACCTTTCCGCGCGGAATGATGCTCAGGAACGCGGAGCCGAGGATAAACGCGGCAAGGTAGAACGCCAGACGCGCCGTCCAATACAGCGGGAAGCTGATGCCTTCCAGACCCTCGATGTTTTCGTACGCGTAGTTGCTGGTCAGCAGGTTGCCGATGCCCGTCTTCGGGAAGACGGCATACATGGCGATCAGCGCCGCGCCGCATACGAGCAGCGGAATGCGAACTTTCCACTTGAACAGCTTGTTGATTGTGTCCTGCGTGCAGTAGTAGCCGCAGATGAAGAACGGGAAATGCACGAATACACGCGACAGCGCCATGAAATTCGTGCACTGCGTTTCGTAACCGACGTACAGCGCGATGATGACCGAGACGGGGATCACGACGGTCGGCTTGAAGCGCGCGACGTACGGCAGAACAAGATGCCAGATGATCAGGCACTGCAGGAACCACAGTGAGCTGCGCGCGTTCATGATGCTGAAACGGAAACGCGTGCCGAGCACAAACCACTCGAACAGCGTGACCGCGACCTGCGCGACAAGGAACAGAATGATATAGGTGGATGTGCGCTGCACCTTGATGGTGCGGTCGGACGAGATGTAGCTCTTGGCAAAGAAACCGGAAATAAAGATGAACGCGGGCATATGGAACGTGTTGATCGACATCCACATCACGCGGCAGAACGGGATCGTTCTCGTCAGCGGTGAAATGAAATGCGTTGCCACGACAAGAAAGATCAGAATGAACTTCGCGTTGTCATAGAAGTACAGTCTGCCTTTGTCGTTGGACAGCTCTCGGTTGTTGTAGAGGGAAAAACTCATTGTACGGTCGCCTCCTGTTTATTTTTCTTCGGCCCGACGAGCTTGGCTTCCAGCTCTTCGGTCGGAATATCCTTGTAGCTGCCGAGATCGTAGTGATAGATGAAGTGGTGCGATTTGCGCAGCGTCTCGGGCGGCATCTTCATGTAGTTGCCGAAGTGACAGATCAGGTAGTCCTCCCAGTGCTGCATCGTGGGCATGTCGTAGCCCTCAAACTCCATCATCACCGGTTCGCCCCAGAATTCCTTGGGGAACCGTTCCTGCTCGTAGGTGTAGATGCTCGCGGGCAGACAGACCCAGCTCTGCACCTTGTCGCAGTCGTACCGCGCCGCCCAACTGTGCCAGCGCCACTTGAGGAACCGGCGCGGCATCATGCGCGCGATCACGCGCTTGAGAATGATCATCTGCACGTCGCGCGAGGCGGACATCGGCGGGATGGGACGCACGCGTTCGAGCATCCAAAAACGCCAGAATTTTGTCTTATGTTCGTGCCGGCGGCGCTGCTTTTCATCGTCCGGACTGCCGTCGAGCGCCAGAATATCGAGAAAGATCCCGCCGTTGCGCCACATCGTGTCGAAACGTGTGTCGGCATATTCGATGCGGTTGTGGCAGAACGGCACGCAGTCCTTGTCGAGCTTCATGTTTTCG
Source organism: Oscillospiraceae bacterium (assembly GCA_902790325.1). Taxonomy (GTDB): domain Bacteria; phylum Bacillota; class Clostridia; order Oscillospirales; family Acutalibacteraceae; genus UBA1425. The sequence continues at coordinate 62,012 of CADARP010000001.1, forward strand.
GGCAGCTCCTTCTGCGCGATCTTGAGGAATTTCTCATAGTCCGGCCGCGGCATCGTAATGTCCATATCGTCGTCCCACGGGATGAACCCCTTGTGCCGGATACCGCCGAGGATCGTGCCGCCCGCCAGGTAATAACGCAGGCCGTATTTTTTGCAGATGCGCTCGAATTCGAGCATCAGGTTCAGCACCATGAGCTGGATCTTGCGCACGTCGCCCGGATCGACCTCGACGACCTTGCGCTTGAGAAGGCGCTGTCTGCCGTGCATCTGGATGTATTTCTTCAGCCGGTCGACGGCACGGCTCGGCAGAAGCAGGAGCTTGCCGGGAATGCTGTGCTGCGAGAACGGCCGCATTTTCCAATCGTAGTATTTCATCGCGCGGTTCATGCCCGGATGGGCTTTCGTCCGGAAGTAGCGCGCGTTTTCCAGGTTGTAGGATTTGAACGCCTGCATCGCGTTGGTGCACGCCGCCTCGCTGCCGATCGGCATGAAGTCGCGCAGACACAGCTCGACGGGCAGCGTCTGCATCAGCACGCGCATGACCTGCGCCTCGTTCAGCCTGACCTGCGGATAAAACGCGGCGATCTGTTCGGCGGCAAGTCCGCACGACGCCAGGCGCGCCACGCAGTCCGACGGCACGACCGTGCGCTCGCGGTACTGCTGCGGGTCGACTTTCTCAAAGGACTTGAACACGTCGGCGCGCGTCTGCATGCGCAGCGCGTCCTGTCTGCCGACGGCGCTGTCGCAGAAAGCGCGGTGGATCGCGGCGTATCCGAGAGCGCTGCCGAGCATCACGCCGAAAACCTCCGCCGCCGTTCTGCCGGTCGTGCGCAGCATCCGCACCGCGTCCGCAGGCGACAGGCCGCGGATCTCCTCGGACAAACGCCGGTATTGCGCCGCCGTCTCGTCGGTCTCTTTCCGGTAATCGCGCTGTATCTCGTCGAGCAGCGCGTCCCACTGTGCCGCCTGTCCGGCGCGGTAGTCCTCGTCAAGCAGCGCGCGCGCTTTTTCCGCATACGCGCGGCAGCTCTCCGCCGTCATGTAGGCGGTCATCATCTCTGCGATCGCGTTCTCGTCTGACGCGCACAGATGCAGGAACGGGAAAGCGTCCGCCGTGTAGTCCGCATCCTGCAGCAGGATCGCGGGGATGCCCATGCTCATGCTTTCCATGACCGTTTCCGGCACGGTAACGAGATGGCCGTACGTCAGCGAAACGTCCGCCTCGCGCAGGAAGCGGAAGGGTTTGAGCACTTCCGTTTCGATGGAGATGTACTCCGACAGCTCCGTTTCGCGCACGTCGCGCACCAGTTCCGCGAGCACAGGACTTTTGCGCACGCCGACCGTCACGATCGTCATGCGTGCGTCGGGAAAGTGCGCGTGCACGCGGGAGAATGCCGTGATTGCCGTGCGCGTGCTGCGGCCGGCATAGGTCGTATAGTAGACGAATCGACCGCCCGTGAACGAAGCCGCGCCGACCTCTTTGTCGAAGTACGGGAAGTAAAAGGGCAGATAGACGCACTTTTTCGCGCCCATGCCGCGGATCATGCCGCAGTCCGTTTCGGAATGCGTGATCACACAGTCGGCGTTGCGGATCATGTACATGCAGCTCATCGACAGTTTTTCGCTGCCGGCGCCGACATAGTACAGCGGCGAACGGTCGGTGTCGAACACCGTACAGCGGCCCAGGCGCTGCGCCGTCTGGAAGAACTGGATCGTCTTGGCGTACAGGTCGCCCGCAAAGATGACCGTATCGGCGTCGATCTCGCTGACGATCTTAAAGAACGCCTCTTCCGTGGAATAGCCGCGCGTTTCGTACACGTCGATGGAATACCGGCGCAGACTGTCGCTGCTGACGTAATCGTCGCCGCACGGCTCGGACTGCGTGATCAGATGCACGTGTCTGCCGTGTTTTTCCAGGGCGGCGATCAGCGACGCGAGCGATTGAAAGGCGCCGCTTTGATGAAATGCTCTTGCAAAAACGATCAGATCTTTCTGTTCGGTCGTCGCGAGCGGTGTACTCATAATGATTAACCCCTTTTTATTGTGCGGTCATGCGCTGCAAAACCGCGCTCACAGCGGCGAAATCCTCCAGCGTGAAGGTTTCCGCGCGTACGTTTTTGTCCATATCCAGCGCCTGAAGCGCTTGTTCGACTGCCGCCTTCGGCAGGTGCATACCGGCGCTGATGGAATTGGCTGCCGTCTTGCGCCGCTGGCCGAACGCCGCGGCGATCAGCCGGAAGAAATACGCCTCGTCCGCGACCTCGACCGGCGGTTTCTTTCGCACGGTCAGCCGGATCACGGCGCTGTCCACATTGGGCGCGGGCATGAACGATCCGCGCGACACGCAGAACAGTTTTTCCGGCTCGGCATAGTAATGCACCGCCGCCGTCAGCGCGCCGGCAAGACGCGAACCGGGCACAGCGCAGATGCGTTCCGCCGCTTCCTTCTGCACCATGACGGTGATGTTTGACAGCGGAAAACGGTTTTCCAGCAGAAACATCAGGATCGGCGACGTGATGTAATAAGGGAGATTGGCGCAGACGCTCACGCGCATCCCGTCGAATGCGTCGGCAATCAGTGCGGGCAGATCCGATTTCAGAACGTCCTCGTTCCGCACGGTCACGTTGTCGAAATCCGCGAGCGTTTCCCGCAGCACGGGCAGAAGACGGCTGTCCAGCTCATAGCACACGACGCGCCGGAAGCGCTGCGCGAGTTCCTGTGTCAGCACGCCGATCCCGGGTCCGATCTCGATGACGCCCTCGCCGTGCGATTCGGCACAGGCGTCCGCCATGCGCGGGCAAACGCCGGGGTTGATGAGGAAATTCTGCCCCAGCGACTTGGAAAACGTGAAATCATGCCGGTTGAGAAGCGCACGTATCGACCCGACGTCGGTCAAATTCGGCATAGACACACCAACCTACATTAGACTTTATCTAACACTATACCAGAAAAATCGCCTTGCGTCAACCCTCTGGAGGATGATGTGGCCAAACAAGGCGAAACGCGTCCGCGGGCGTGGGGCGTATCCTTTGCCGTCACACAAAAAACGGGCGGTCAGCCCGCCCGTCATTTTGTATCGGATTTGTTTGTTTTTGCGCTTCGCTTGTCAGACCGTCGTCGGGATCACCAGCATCCGTTTCTGCGGTACCGTTTCGTCGGAAAGGTCGTTCTCCTCCTGCACGGCCGCAACGGTCGTGCCGTATCGCCGGGCAATGTCCCACAGGGATTCTCCGGCATCCGAAAAATAGATCGTCATTGCGGCGCGCGGCTGTTCGCCGTCGGCGTCTTCGACGCTTGCGGACAGCAGCAGTCTTTCTGTTTCCGCGGCGTACACCGTTCCGTCGAACTGCGCTTCCAGCCGAACTTCGACGCTGCCGTTCGCCGTCAGCATCCCTTTGCAGCCGGTGATCTGTACAGAAGGGGCGCAAACGGCGCGATCCGGTTTTTCCGCGAGGATCTTCCGACAGGAGAACTCCGCCGTGCGCTCCGTGTATGCGGGTGCGCCCTGCGCGTCCAGCGTCAGGAACCCGATCGGCACGGCGCATTCGATGATCGCGGTGTCGCCGTCCGTGCGGAATGCCGATTGAACGCGGTCAAAGGATACGTCCAGAAGCTGTGCTGCCTCCGACGCGGACAGCTCGAACGTCTGCTTGACCGTCATTGTTTCGTTGATCTGTTCCGCCGCTGTGCGCAGCGTGACGTCGCCGTACTGCGGCTGCAGAATGCCTTTGGTCGCATATGCGTCGCGGACGGCCTGCATCTGCGAGGCGGCCATGGAGCGCACGCCGGCGAACAGGCGCACGGCGATCTCCAAAAGGCGCGTTTCGCCGCTGCCGTCCGCTTTCGGCGTCGTTTCCAGACTTGCGACGCGCAGCGTGACGTCCTGCCGGTTTTCCTCCGCGATGCCCTGCGCTTCCACGATCTGGCTGACAGGCATCGTGTGCCGGAAGCGTACCCATTCGCCGCCGTCTTCCGGCGCGTAGAGCGCTTCGGCAGTCAGTTCGCCTTTGATGAGCAGTTTATCCTTGATCGCCTTGACGGAGTCGATCCGCACCGACGCGTCGTCACGCAGGATCTGCCCGATCGGCGGATTCTCCGCGCCGACCTCGACGACTTCGCTCATGGCGAACGAACGCTCCGCGGCACAGCGCAGACTCTGTGCATGTACGGTCTGTGTCCGCAGCTGCAGCGTTTCTTCTTCGGCGCCGACGACAAGCTGCGTTTCGCGCATCGCACATGCGAGAAAACGCACGGAGATCACGCCGTGCACACCGGCGCGCCGCTGTCCCGTTGCGCGGCAGTTGACGAAATCGGTCTGCGCGAACGCGGTGACCGCAGCGTTCGGATCGTCGGTGCGCACCGGCGCGGAACGGCTGAGCGGAAACGTCTGCTCGAACGCGACAACGCGGTTTTCTTCCGTGGCGTACAGCATACGCATAACGCCGTTTCCCTCCGCCGTGACGCGGTCCGTACCGGCGCTGACGGACAGGATGTTCGGGCGCACCGTGCATTTCAGGATGCGCTGGATGTCCGGAAAGTATTCCGGCAGGTGGACGTCCAGGTCAAAGGCGTTTTCCACGGTCGTGTCCAGAAGCGTCTCTTCCATGCCGATCGCGGCGGTTTTCACATTCAATTCCATACAGAATGCTCCTTTCTTTTGTTCGGAACATTCTTATGCACACCCTGTCCGAAATAGAACAGGAACGGAAGACCGCGCTCCCGTTCCCGTGAGATTTCAGTATGATTGTTTGTAGATTGGCGTCGTCCATTCCGAGCCGCCCGCGCCCATCCGCGGCAGCATGGCCGCGTAAATCTCGGCGGCGGCGCATTCCGCGCGGAACACACGCTCGGCGTCCGCACCGAGCGCGGATACGTTCGTCCGCTTTGTCAGGATCGGAATACTGCCGTTTTCCTTGACGCGGCGCAGGATCTCCTCGCCGCGCTTGCCGATGGCGAGGATTCGCAGATACGGTACCTCCGGCGGCACGTCGTATTCGCGTATGTCAAGAAGGAACGAGAGCAAAATGCGCCGGATGCGCGCGAGGGGATAGCGTTTGGACTTGACCGCGGCGAGCAGCGACGCGAGTGAATCCGCCTGCTTCGCCGCAGACAGGATGCGGTTTTCGAGCCCTTCCGACACGTCCGGCAGCGCGGCGACGTCGGCAGGGGACGCCAGACGGAGTTTTGTCAGCAGCATCCGTTCGAGCATCCGCGGATCGGCCGGCGCGTGTCCGGCGGCGATCTCGCGCCGCAGAATGTCGGCGCTGTCGGGCGGACAGAACGAGAGCACGGTTTCGTCGGACAGCCTTTGCCGAATGTATGACGCGCTTGCGGTCTTGCCGACCGGATCGCCGTCATGCGCGCAGCCGCGCGGCACGGCAAGCAGATCAAAAGAAGCGTTTCTACGTGCGGCGGCAAGCGCATATTCGATCGCGAGCGTATCATTGGGCGTGCGCAGCAGATCCGCCGCGGACGCGTCCGACTCCCGCACGGCGGCCTCGCGTGCGGCGGCGAAGGACATGCCCGCATCGAGCAGCGCCTTCGGGACGTCTGTGCGGCCTACGGCTTCCGCCGCGCGCAGGATGCGCGCCGTGTCGCCGCATTCGCTGCCGAAGGACAGCATATCCGCGCACCCGAGCCGGTCGGCGATCGAGACGGCGCCGCTTGCAAAACGCTGCGCCCGCGCTGCCGCCCAGTAGACAGGCAGCTCCGCGACCAGATCGGCGCCGCAGCGCACCGCAGCTTCGGCACGTGCCCATTTCGAGCAGACAGCCGGTTCTCCGCGCTGAACAAAATTGCCGCTCATGATCGCTGCGACAGCATCCGCGCCGGCTTCACGCGTCTTTTGCAGATGCAAGGCGTGGCCGTTGTGGAACGGATTGTATTCGGCGATCACGGCGGCAATGCGCATGATGATTTCTCCTGACTGTTCGGGGCGGATCTGCGCGTCAAACGAGCGTCAGCGCCTCGAAAGTATGCATGATTTTTTCGGCGTCGCGTTTGTTGATCAGCAGACCGTATGTGCCGTTGAACTGCGACACGTAGAAGTCTTTGTCAAACGGTTTCAGACGAAGCGTCATCGTCTCGAATCCCTTGCGCGTCGTATGGAACGTCATCTCGATCGGCGCGTCGTCCATGGGGATCTCCTTGTCGGTGACCGACTCGGCGTTGACGCTTTGTACGGCGGAATAGAAGTCGTCGTATTTTTCGTACGGGATCTCTTTGCCGTCCAGCGTATACGTGACGGACTCCTCGTCGTCCGTCTTGGTTGTGCGGGTGAATGTGAGCGTCGACGTTTTGTTGCCGACGGTGATATCCACGGATTCGACGTCCGTTGACATGACCGCGCACATACGCATGCTCCGCAGCGACGCATAGTCAAAGTCGCGCAGCGTCTGCAGATATTCGGCGTCGATCAGATACACGACGTCCGAGCCGTCCGCCTTGGCGTAGAGACTGCCGTCCTTGGCGGCGCTGCCGACTTGAAGGGTCATCGTCTCGTCATGCTTAACGGTTTCGGTGATCGGTTCGCCGTCGTCATCCGTTTCGCCGGTCTCCTTGCGCTCGGACACGGTATAGTCGAATTTTGCCGTCAGCGCGGGCGCGTCCAGCCCGTATGCGCCGAGCTCGGCTTCATCCGCTTTGTAGTCGGCACATCCGTTTTCCGTGAAAGCGACCGCCTTGCCGACCAGATCCAGCGCATTGGTCGCGTCTGCCGGCGTCTGTTCGTCCAGGAACCAGGTGAAGATGTCGCTGTAGACGCTCGCGAGACCGTCCGGCGATTGGAACAGGCGCGTCGTTTTGCCGTCGAGCGTGAGGGTCATGTCGCGCACGCTCTCGGTCGATACCGTCTGCATCGCCTCGACGTCCGCCAGATCCTTCAGACCGTAGCCGAAGGCGTCGAGCAGATCGCCGGAGATCAGATAGATCTTTTGCGTTCCGGCGACGTTCATATAGTACGTGCTGCCGATGTTGTTGTAGTTGCCGATATAGTAAGTGACCTGCGCGCCGTCTTTCAGCGTGAAGACATACGCCGTGTCCGCCGCGTCCAGTCCGTACTGCGCGAAATCGTCCGCGCTCTCGCTCACCAGACGCACGGCCTGCAGATCGCCGGCGGCCGATGCCATCGTGTCGGCATATGCCTGCTTGAGCGGAAAGCTGCGGTCGGACTTCAGATACCAGGTATCTCCGTCTTTTTCCAGTTCGATTTTTTCGTCGCCGCTGACATACAGGATGCCCGCGATGTCGTCGGTCTGCATGGCGCCGACCGCAACGCTTTCATCGTCCGCGGATTCAGCCGGCGTATCGTCCTTCGTAAGCAGTTTCTTTGCCGCGAAGTATCCGCCGCAGAGCAATGCGACAATGACGATCAGCAGCAGTATTTTCTTTCCTTTTCCCATCAGCGTTTCTTCCTCTTGACATAGATCACGATGCCCGTGATCAGCACGGCGGCCGGGATCACAGCGGTCAGGATCGAGCCCCAGAGCATGAACGCGTTGTTGTCCACCTCGAGTGAGCCGCTGTCGGACAGCGACTTCGTTTCGACCACGCTGATGTTTTCTTCGAGATCGCACATCCATTTGAGCGAATTCAGGAACAGGTTGATGTTGCCCGAATAGGAGGCGAACCCTTCGTCCAGGAATATCGGCGTGGCGAAGACGACCGCGTTGGCCGGATCGCCGTCCAGAGATTCCGTGACGGCATACGCCACGTCAAACGGTCCGTCTGTATCGCCGGGCGCTTTTTCGCCCGACGGGTTTTCCATATCCGAGCGGGCAAACGACGCGTCGGAGGTCGACATCAGCGGCGTGATCTCCAGCGTGCCGCGGTGCTTGTCGGAAGCGGTCATCTCACGCACATAGGGGAAATACACGTGCACTTTGCTCTCGATGATCGGATCGGTGATCGTGTGCGCCTGCAGCTTCGGGATCAGATAGTTGGGATAGGGATAGAACATGGTGGAGTCGCCTTCAATAACGAACCCGTCTCCGACCTGCAGCCCGAGCTCGGAAAGCAGCGAGTCGTAGTTCGGCGTCTTGCCTTTGAGTTCTGACGGGATCAGCGTCGCCAGCATCAGCTCGCCGCCGTTTTCCCAATACGTCTTGATCGCGGACAGTTCCTGCGGCGCGAGATCGCCGGTGGGCGCCAGGATGATCAGGCACGCGCAGTCCTGCGGAACCTTCTTTTCCTTTGCGAGATCCAGCTCGCCGAGTTCGATGTTTTCCGCGGCGACCGCCGTCTGCACGACCGACGCGAGTTCATACTCGCCGTGGCCGGTGAGGGCGTATACTTTCGGCAGCACGTCCGTCGTCACGAAACTCAGCGCGCTCGTGATCTCACGTTCGCCGTTGAATTCATCGGGATCGACGCTCTGGCCGTACATGGCATACATCTGCGCCTGCTGGCTGTAACTGAGGATCGAGCTGTAATCCACGACTTTGCTGCGCTTGTCGCTGACGAAGATCAGGCTGTTTTCCGTCAGTTCGTCCGTCGTATACTTCGATGCGATCTGCGAGACCTGCGGGTCGCGCGTTTCAACGCGGATATGACTGTTCAGATCGGCATATCTGCCCAGCAGGTTGGAAAGACGCGCATCCTCGTGCGCGGTCGTCGTCAGGTGATAGACGGTAACGTCCGTGTCGATCCGTTCGGCGATCTGTTTGGAGTATTCCGACAGGGAATACAGGGAATTCGAGCTGATATCAAACTCCGTATACTTGCCCGGGATCGTGCCGATGATCAGATTGACGAACACCGCGATCACAACGCCCACGGCGCAAACGGCGAGACTGTAGCTTCCGGCGCGCACGCTGCGCGAAGCAAGCAGTTGTCTGAGGCTTCTTTTGTTGGTCTTTTTGCGCATCAGATCCACCTCCGTTTCTCCATCGACTGCACGGTGAAGAGCGTGAACAGCACCGAGATCGACGCGAAGTAGATGATGACTTTCACATCGAACATACCGTCAGCGAACATATAGAAGCGGTCAAACATCGAAAGAACGCTGAAAACCTTGGGAAGCAGACCCTCCAGAAGGGTGGGCTTCGCAAAGCTGATGACCACGATCGGCACTTCCATGATGAGGAACGAGATCCAGCCGACGGTGACGCTCTTGGTCATAAAGAAAGCCAGAAGCGACAGCAGGAAGATCATGATCGCAAATACGATCGTCGTCGCGCTCGGCGCATCCGGGAACGCGTCCGCGAGCTGACCCATGAGATAGCAGATCAGCAGCGTCACAAAGCTGACGATGGCGGATACGAATACGTTTTCGGTCAGCGATGAGATAAACATGCCGATCGAGATCAGCGCGGCGCCCAGACAGAAGAACGCGAGGATCGCGCTGTAGATCGCGGTGTAGGAGAGCAGACCGGACGGGTCGTACAGCCGCACATGAAGCGGGTAGATACACGCCACCAGGATCGGGATCGCAAAAACGCACAGCATCGCAAGATACTTCCCGACCACGATCTGCGCCGTGGAAACAGGCAGCGAGTAAAGAAGCTGGTCGGTCTTCTGACGGCGTTCCTCCGAGAAGGAGCGCATCGTCAGCACAGGGATGGCGATCAGGAAAATGAACGAACAGTTATAGAATACATATTCATAATGGGGCGATCCGTAAGAGAAGCAGATCATGCTCGCGTACAGTCCGAGCACAACGAGCAGCAGTGCAATAAAGACGAAGCCCGTTACGCCGCGGAAATACGAACGCAGTTCTTTTTTAAACATTGCCAGCATCGTCTTCGCCTCCTTCCTGCGCGGTCATATCCGGCTCATCGGGGTCATCGGGTGTTTCCGGCTCGTCCGCCGGCTTGTCGAACGGCGCATACGCGTCGTATGCGCTTTCGGCCGTTCCGTCGAGCACCGTCTGCGCGTCGACTTCGAGCGCCGTTCCGGCTTCCGCCGCATCGGCTTGCGGCACGGGCACGGCCGGCTGCTGCGCGGTCAGCACGATGAACACGTCTTCGAGACTTGCGCGGCTTTCTTCGAGCCGCAGGATCAAACAGCCGTTCTGCAGCATCGCCAGCGCGAGCGCTTCTTTGATATCGACGCCCTTTTCGCACGTCAGGACAGCCTCGGTCGTTCCGTTCTCGCCCTCGGTGATCTGCATGTCGGTGACGCCTTCCAGCGTCTGCAGTCCGGCACAGACCGCGTCCGGCGAGCCCTTGACCGACACGGTCAGCACGGGCGTGGTGACGAAGCGGCTTTCCAGGTTTTCGGGCGTGTCCTCGGCAACGAGTTTGCCTTGGGAAATGATGAGAATGCGCTGACAGATCTCGCTGACCTCGGAGAGGATGTGGCTGCTGAAAATAACTGTGTGCTCCGCCGCCAGGGATTTGATCAGCGCGCGGATCTCGATGATCTGCGCCGGGTCGAGACCGACGGTCGGCTCGTCCAGGATGATGACTTTCGGATTGCCCAGGATCGCCTGCGCCAGCCCGACGCGCTGCTTGTAGCCTTTGGAAATGTTTTTGATCAGTCTGTTGCGCACGTCGATGAGGCCTGTCTTTTCCATCACGGCGTTGATCGCTTCGGGACGGTCTTTTTTGCGCACGCCCTTCATTTCCGCGACGAAGTCGAGATACTCAAGCGGCGTCATGTCGAGATACAGCGGCGGCTGCTCCGGCAGGAAACCGATGGATGCTTTTGCCTTGCGCGGTTCCTTGAATATATCGTGTCCGTCGATGAACACTTCGCCTGACGTCGCCGACAGGCAGCCGGTGATGATATTCATGGTTGTGGACTTGCCGGCGCCGTTGGGACCGAGGAAACCGTAGATCAGTCCGTCCTCCACCGTGAAGTTCAGATCGTCCACGGCAACATGGTCGCCGTATTTTTTCGTTAGGTTCCTGACTTCAATCAAATGAATTCCTCCCATCGGAAAATATTTCTGATTCGTTATTATATACCGTATTCATGAATAAACCATGAACAATTCGCGTGAATTGCGCGCAGCCGTGCAGCAAAATGCCCGGAACAGAAATGAACGGGCACGCAGCTTTTCGGGACGAACCCGCCATGTTTTTCAAAAAAGCACTTGAAAAAAAGCAAAGATATAACTATAATAGTACAGATAACTGCTGTTTTCAAGCAAAAAATGGAGATTCGGAGGATATTATCGTGAAAATTTTAGTCATCAACGCAGGCAGCTCTTCTCTCAAGTATCAGCTCATCGACATGTCGACCGAGTCGATGATGGCCAAGGGTATCTGCGAGCGCATCCACAGCGCTTCGGGTGAACTCGGTCACGTCGAGTGCAAGACTGCGGACGGCAAAAAGCACGAGTACGATGTTGAGCTGCCCAACCATACCGCCGCGTTCCTGGAAGTCAAGAAGAATCTGATCGGCGGCGTATGCAAAGTGATCGACAGCATGGACGAGATCGCCGCGGTCGGCCACCGTATCGTGCAGGGCGGCGCGCTGTTCAACAAGAGCGTGCTCGTCACCGAAGAAGTCATCGCCGGCATCGAGAGCCTGATCGACCTCGCTCCGCTGCACAACGCCGCGCACATCCAGGGTATCCGCGCGTGCATGGACGTGTTCGGCAAGGACGTGCCCGAAGTCGTCGTGTTCGACAACGCGTTCCATTCCACCATGCCCGAAGAGGCGTTCATGTTTGCTCTGCCGTATGAATACTATGAAAAGTATCAGGTGCGCCGCTACGGCTTCCACGGCACCTCGCACCGCTATGTCAGCGCGCGCTGCGCCGAGGTCATGGGCAAACCCATCGAGGATCTGAAGATCGTCACCTGCCACATCGGCAACGGTTCCTCCATCACGGCCGTCAAGGGCGGCAAGGTCATCGACACGTCCATGGGTCTGACGCCTCTGGACGGTTTCATGATGGGCACGCGTTCCGGCGGCGTCGATCCGTCCGCGATCATTTACCTGCAGCAGAAAGAGGGCTGGACGCCCGCCGAGACCGACACCATCCTCAACAAGAAGTCCGGCGCGTTCGGCATTTCCGGCGTTTCGAGCGACGACCGCGATCTGATCGCTGCGGGCAACGAGGGCAATCACCGCGCTCTGCTCGCCAGAAAGATGCAGCACTACCAGATCCGCAAGTTTATCGGTTCTTACATTGCCGCGATGGACGGCGTGGACGCGATCGTCTTTACGGGCGGCGTGGGTGAGAACGCATTCGATATGCGTGCCAACATCTGCAACAACCTGTCCTTCCTGGGCATCAAGATCGACGAAGCGTACAACTCCACGCTCGTCAAGGGCAAGGAGGGCGAGATCTCCACGCCGGATTCCAAGGTCCGCGTGTTCGTCCTGCCGACCAACGAAGAGCTCGTTATCGCCAGAGACACCAAGGAGATCGCCGAATCTCTGTAATCGGCACACGCGCCGCAGCGCCTTCCGGCTTTTCCGTCTCCGGGTCATTTGTCCGGAAGAATGCGCGTAAAGCTTTATAAAACAATAGACTGCCGCAGTTGACATCCGTCACTTGCGGCAGCCTTTTTTATCCGATTGTTATTTGACATGCACGACGAAGTCGCCGCTCATGCCGTGCCAATGCACGGTGACGCGCGTTGTGCCTGCGCTGACGGGAATGGCGGTCGAGCCGACGAAACGCACCACATTCTCGTCATATCCGTCGAACGTCGAGCCGAGCAGGATCGGGAATGTGAACCCGTCCGCATCCAACGCAAACGTCCAGATCTTCTGACGTTTGTCGATCGTATAGACCTGTTTCTCCGCCTTGACCGTGAGGATTTCCGGGATCGCGCTCGTCTTTCTGCGCACGACCGGTACATCTTCGTTGAATTCTTTGCTGTCGTCCGTCTTCGGCGCGTCGGAGAGGGAGAGCGTCACCTTGTGCAGCCGTGTCGGCCAGTTGCCCCAATCCGAGCCGTAGGCATATCCCAGGTATACGGGATCGCCCGCGCCGATGTGCCCGTCGGCTCTGCCGGAGATGCCGCAGTTGTGCAGCTTTCTTGCCGTGTTCGCTTTGACGAAGCCGCTTTTGCGAAATTGAATGCCGTCGAACGACTCCCACACGGCGACATAGCTGTCATCCGAAAAGCGTTTCTCGGTGAATACGGCAATAAAACGGCCGTATTCGTCCAAATATTTGACGTCCGCCGAATCGCCGCCGTTCTTGGGCGGGATACACTCGCCGTGGAACTGCAGCGTTGCCGGCCAATTTTCGTTCGTCGCGTCGGCGGTTGCGACACGCGTGGCTGCGCCTTTTTCGGTACACCATGAATAGTAGATATACAGCGTGTCGCCCACCAGCACAAAGGACGGCTCGCCGGCGCCGAACTGTTCGGGACTGTCGGTATACTCGATCAGCGGGACAGGTTTGACGCCCCAGCCGCTGCCCGTCCATTTTTCGAGGAACGGTCCCTGCGGCGTTTTGCTGCGCGCGACGCAGACGTCGTTGTCCACGCCACGTTCGTCTGTGGTGGTCGTATAGCCGATATAATAATACTCGCCGAACTTGATGACGCCCGGATCGCATGTCCACCTCTGATCGTGGCTTTCCGACGTCGGTTTGACCGCAATCGTCTCTGCCGACCTCGTTTTGCCGCCGTCGTACAGTCGCTTATATGTCACGACGTCCACAATGTCGCCCGGCCCGTTCGCGGCGCTCCACACATCGATGCTCCCGTCCGCGTTCAGGATCATCGACGGGCCGTACCGGTAGCCGCCTTTGAGCTCCGTCGGATTCCATATATCGACGCCCGCATCGTCCGCGGTAAGCTGCACATAGACGGTTGGATCACCCGGCTCGACCGGCTTCGACGGCGCGAAATCACCGCCGCCGGTGACAGGCGTCAATCCGACGCCGAGCACGAACAGACCGGTCAGAAGGATTTTCAATACCAGATATATATATTCCATTTTATGACCCCCGCTTTCTTTTTTTTCAGTTTAACACGTAAACCTCGATTTGTCTATTCTTTTTAACGTTTAGAACAAATGTTCAATTATTTTGCAAAAATTACTTGCTTTTATTGCAAAGGATTGGTATAATAATCTTTAAAGATTCTTTACGGAAAGGGCGGTGATCGGATGGCGACGCGCGAGGAATGGATGGCGGAAATCGCGCAGAAGATCCGGCAGTCGTCGTCCGTCTACTCCGACGAGCCGATCCTCTTTACTGCGGATCACATGAAGAATTATTTGCCGGCGCGGTGCCGCGAGATGCGCAAGCTGGCGTTTCAGGGCGGCAGGCGCAATTTGACCTCCGCCGAGATCTTTTACAAACAGGGGAAATTCATGGAGGATTTCGAGGACGACTGTCCGTACGACGGCGAGTTCGTGCGGTACTTCCCGACGTACGAATCCATGAGCGACCGCCAGCTTCGCGGGTACTTTACCTGGCGCGCGCAGGTGCGGCGCGGCGATGTGCGCAAAACGTCACTGTCTTTTGCATACGTATATATATATGAGCTGCTGAACGGGATCGGCGCCGCAGACCCCGAGGACGGATTCCGTAAGCTGTGCGCGTTCCGCGAGGCGTATCAGAAGATCGATCTGCAGATCAACCGCTATCTGGACGTCTGGCTGCGCGACTATGTGATAAGCTGCGATCTTGATCCGTCGTACCTTGCGGATGTGGCGGATCTGGAGTTTGACCGTGCGCTGACTGTGCTGCGCGGCTGGCGGGAGGCGGACGATGACGCGCTGTTCGACGCGGTCTGCGAGCTGTCCACCTATCAGATCGCGCGCTCGCGCTACTGCAGGCAGGCGCCGCAGAAGACGAAGGCCGTGCTGTGCCAAACGATCCGCAGACTGTCCGAATACTGCGAGAAGCATCGCAAATACACGCTGACGGAAGGGTTCTTCGGCAGGCTCTTCACAACGCCGTACACCATGTTTTATTCCGCGATCGTGATGCAGAAACCGCAGCGCGACCGCACCTATACGGTCAGCGAGCTGTGCAGCTACACCTGCAGGGACGGTAAATGGAGCTGTACGCGCGTGTGGGGCAAGCACGGTAAGAATCCCGATCTCGGCGCGGTGGTGCGCGCGGCGGATGCGCTGCTGCGGGAGAGCGACGGCTTCCCGTACCCGCTCAAGACGGATGCGATCCCGAAGTATCTGCGCAGGATCATCCTTGACGCCGTGGAGGACGTGCGCGCCGAGGAACAGAAGCGCGCTTCGCGCGAGGTCCGCATCGACCTGTCGAAGCTGCAGGGCATCCGGGACGCGGCGGAAGTGACGCGCGAGCGCCTGATCGTAGACGAAGAACCGGAGCCGGAACCCGAGATCGCCGCAGAGCCGGAACCGGACGAGAACGATCTCGGACTGGATGCGGCCGAAGCGGCAGTCCTGCGCGGTTTGCTGCTGCGGCAGGACGTCGGAGATATTCTGCGCGGCAGCGGCCGGATGCTGTCGGTCGTCGCAGACGCAATCAACGAAAAGTGTTTCGACCGGTTCGGCGACACCGTATTGGTCATGGACGGCGAAATGCCGCAGATACTGGAAGATTACGAAGATGAACTGAAGGAGATGCTCCTATGAAAATACCGAAACGCATTGCGTCCGTGGTCATCAATTCACTCAAAGGCGGCGTTGTGCCGCGCATCGGTCTGCCGTATATCACGGTCGGACGCGAGACGGAGATCGCCGCGCTGCTGCACGATGTGGACATCATCGCAGACGGCGGCGCCTCGTTCCGCTTCATTGTCGGACGGTACGGCAGCGGCAAGAGTTTCCTGCTGCAGACGATCCGCAGTTACTGCATGGATCGCGGTTTCGTCGTTGCGGACGCTGATCTGTCGCCCGAGCGCCGTCTGCAGGGTACGAAGGGACAGGGACTTGCGACGTACAAAGAACTGATCCGCAATATGTCCACCAAGACCCGTCCCGAGGGCGGTGCGCTGACGCTGATCCTCGATCGCTGGATCAGCTCCGTGCAGAGCGAGGTCGCTGCGGAAAGCGGACTTTCGGTGCAGGACGACGGTTTTGCTTCGCTCGTGGAGCGCCGGATCTTTACGGTCATCAGCGCGCTCAACGAGATGGTGCACGGCTTTGATTTCGCAAAGCTGCTGACGATCTATTACCGCGCCTATCTCAACGGCGACGACGAGAGCAAGGCGAAGGTCGTCAAGTGGTTCCGCGGCGAGTATGCGACCAAGACCGAGGCACGGTCGGAGCTGGACGTGAATATCGTCATTACCGACGACGACTGGTACGAGTACGTCAAGCTGTTTGCCGTGTTCCTCAAAAAGGCCGGCTACAACGGATTGATGATCCTGATCGACGAGCTTGTCAATATTTATAAGGTGCCCAACAGCATCACGCGGCAGTATAATTATGAAAAGATCCTGACGATGTACAACGATACCCTGCAGGGCAAGGCGTCGTATCTCGGCATCATCATGAGCGGAACGCCGCAGTGCATCGAAGATACGCGCCGGGGCGTGTACAGCTATGAAGCGCTGCGTTCGCGCCTTGCGCAGGGACGCTTTTCACAGGAGGGCGTGCAGGACATGCTCGCGCCGGTCATCCGGCTTGAACCGCTGACGAATGAGGAAATGCTCGTGCTGACGGAGAAGCTGACGGATGTGCACGCGCAGCTGTTTGACTATACGCCGACGCTGACGCAGAACGACCTTGTGGAATTCATCCGCATCGAGTTCGGCCGCATCGGCGCGGATTCGCATATCACGCCGCGTGAAGTGATCCGCGATTTCATCGAGCTGCTCAATATCGTTCACCAGAACCCGGACATGCAGGTGCAGAGCCTTCTGCAGTCCGATGCGTTCGATTATGCCAAAGGCACGCCGGAGCCGTCCGACGCGTCGTTTGCGGAGTTTGAAGTATGAGTGTATTTGATCGTTACGCGCCGTTTGTACAGGATTTCATCTACCGCAACGGCTGGGAATCGCTGCGCGCCATCCAGGTCGCGGCCGGCGACGCCATATTCAATACGGATGAGAATGTGCTGCTGACGGCGTCCACCGCTTCCGGCAAGACCGAAGCGGCGTTCTTTCCGATCCTGACGCTGTTTTCGGAAGATATGCCGCGCTCCGTCGGGGCGATCTACATCGGGCCGCTGAAGGCGCTGATCAACGACCAGTTCCTGCGCCTTACGGAGCTGTGCGACGAAGCGGGCATTCCTGTCTGGCATTGGCACGGCGACGTTTCGCAGTCGCACAAGGCGCGTATGCTCAAAAAGCCGTCCGGCATTTTGCAGATCACGCCCGAATCGCTGGAAGCGATGCTTCTGCGCAAGCACGCCGACATCCCGCGGCTGTTCGGCGATCTGCGGTTTATCGTGATCGACGAAGTGCATTCCCTCATGCGCGGCGACCGCGGCGGGCAGACGCTGTGTCTGATCGAGCGCCTGTGCAGGCTCGCCGGCGTCAATCCGCGGCGGATAGGTCTGTCTGCCACGATCGGTGATCCGCAGAGCACGGGCGCGTTCCTTTCGAGCGGTACGGGTCGCGGCACGGTCGTGCCGAAGATCGAGGCAAAGGGGACGCGCTGGCGGCTGTCGATGGAGCATTTCTATATCCAGGGGCCGCAGGCGTCTGAGGGCAAAACGGTCGATGCGCAGCCGGTACTGGACGATAAGACCGATACCGCGCCGCAATACGCCGACCCCGGCATCGGTTATATTTTTGAACATACGCGCGGCAAGAAGTGCCTTGTTTTCGTCAACTCCCGCGAGGAGTGCGAAGCGGTGACGACGACGCTGCGCCAATACTGCGAGAGCCGGCATGAACCTGACCGCTTCCTGATCCACCACGGCAATCTGTCCGCTTCCTACCGCGAGACGGCGGAGGAGATCATGAAGGACGACAGCCAGCTTCAGACGACCGTCACGACGGCGACGCTGGAGCTGGGCATAGACATCGGCCGTCTGGAACGCGCGTTCCAGATCGACGCGCCGTTCATGGTCTCGTCCTTCCTGCAGCGTCTGGGACGCACGGGCAGGCGCGACCAGCCGCCGGAAATGTGGTTCGTCATACGCGAGGATATGCCCGAGGTGCGCGCCATGCTGCCGACGACTGTCCCGTGGAAGCTGCTGCAGGGCATCGCGCTCGTGCAGTTGTATCTCGAGGAGCACTGGGTCGAGCCGCCGAAGCTCGACCGTCTGCCGTTTAGTCTGCTTTACCACCAGACGATGAGTACGCTCGCTTCCTGCGGGGAACTGACCGCGGCGCAGCTTGCCGAACGCGTGCTGACGCTGAGCGTGTTTCACCGCATCACAAAGGACGATTACCGCGAGCTGCTGCGGCATCTTCTCGAAACGGAACAGATCCAGCGCACCGAAGAGGGCGGCCTTATCGTCGGACTGGCAGGGGAGAGGGTCATCAATTCCTTTAAGTTCTACGCCGTCTTCCAGGAGAGCGAGGAATATACCGTGCGCTGCGGGCCGCAGGCGCTGGGCACCATCGTCTCACCGCCGCCCGTGGGCGAGAAGCTGGCGCTGGCGGGGCACGTCTGGATCGTGGAGGAGATTGACCACAAGCGGCGTCTGATCTACTGCGAGCCGGTCAAGGGCAAGGTGCCCGCCTATTTCGGCGAGTGCCCGGGCGATATTCAGACGCACGTGCTCGAACGGATGCGCCGCGTGCTGAAGGAAGATATACAGTACCCGTATCTGATGGAGAACGCCGTGTCGCGTCTCGAAACAGCGCGCAGGTCTGCCCGAAATTCCGGCGCGGCGGATGTTCCGCTGGTATGTCTGGGCGGCAATATGTGGTGTCTGTTCCCGTGGCTCGGAACATACGCGTTTTTTGCGCTCGAACGTTTCCTCAAGCGCCGGTGCAAAGACAGGCTCGGCCTGTCGTCGCTCGATTCTTCGCGGCCGTATTTCATCCAGTTCAAAATGAAGGCGGATCCCGCGGAATTCTTTGAGGTGCTGTGGGACGAGGCGGAAAAGCCGATCGATCCCATGGAACTCGTCTACGACGGCGAGGTGCCTTTGTTCGAGAAGTATGACGAATACGTTCCCGCTTCGCTCGTGCGCAAAGGATTCGCCTATGGGATTCTGGATATCGAGGGGATGCTTGCGCGCGTTCGTTCGTGGAAGGCGCAGAAGGAACGTCTGTTTTAGTCGCTTTGCCGAATCCGCACGGTCTTTTTTGTGAAGAATGACGATATTGCAAAGTGCTTTTTTCTATGATATACTGTTTTTTAAGGAAGTGTACGGCACCGTACACGCGAAAGGAGTAATCAACTATGGGTCTTATTAAAGCTGGCGTCGGCGCACTGGGCGGCGTATTGGCGGATCAGTGGAAAGAGTTTTTCTACTGCGACGCACTCGCCAAGGACGTCATGGTCGTCAAAGGACAAAAGCGTATTACCGGCCGTTCCTCCAATACGAGAGGCAACGACAACATCATCTCCAACGGGTCCGGCATCGCTGTTGCGGACGGACAGTGCATGATCATCGTGGAGCAGGGCAAGATCGTCGAAGTGTGTGCGGAGCCCGGCGAGTTCACGTATGACAGCTCCACCGAACCGAGCATCTTCACCGGCAGACTCGGCGACAGCATCAAAGAGACGTTTAAACTGATCGGCAAGCGCTTCACCTACGGCGGCGATACCGGCAAGGATCAGCGCGTGTATTACTTCAATACCAAGGAGCTGACCGATAACAAGTTCGGCACGCCCAACCCCGTTCCGTTCCGCGTTGTGGACCGCAACATCGGTCTGGATATCGACATCAGCGTGCGCTGCAACGGTATCTACTCCTACCGCATCGCCGACCCGCTGCTTTTCTACACGCATGTGTGCGGCAACGTCGAGAGCGAATACAACCGCACCGAGATCGACGCGCAGCTCAAGACGGAATTCCTCAGCGCACTGCAGCCGGCGTTTGCCAAGATCTCCGAGATGGGCATCCGTTACAGCGCGCTGCCCGGTCACACGACCGAGCTGTGCGACGCGATGAACGACGTGCTCACGCCGAAGTGGAAGGAACTGCGCGGTCTTGCGATCGTTTCCGTGGGCATCAATTCCATCAACGCGCCCAAGGAAGACGAAGACATGATCAAGCAGCTGCAGAGAAATGCAGTCATGCGCGATCCGACCATGGCGGGCGCGACGATCGTCGGCGCGCAGGCCGACGCGATGAAGGCGGCCGCATCCAACTCCGCCGGCGCGATGACGGGCTTCATGGGCATGGGCTTTGCGCAGAATGCGGGCGGCATGAATGCGCAGAACCTGTTCGCAATGGGTCAGCAGCAAGCGCAGCAGGCTCCCGCACAGCAGGCGGCACCGCAGGCAGGCGCATGGAAGTGCAGCTGCGGCAACGTCGCCACGGGCAAGTTCTGCCCCGAGTGCGGCAGCCCGAAACCGGAACCGCAGGGCTGGACCTGCAAGTGCGGCGCTGTGAACCAGGGCAAGTTCTGCCCCAACTGCGGCGCGAAGAAGCCGGAAGGCGCTCCGCTGTATCGCTGCGACAAGTGCGGCTGGACGCCCGAAGATCCGCATAATCCGCCGAAGTTCTGCCCCGAGTGCGGCGACGTCTTCGACGCGAACGATGCAAAATAAGCAAATCTGACAATTTGAATCGGACAGGGCGGGACAGTTTGCTGTTCCGCCCGTTTTGTCCGGAAAGGACACAGTATGGGATTATTTGATTCTCTGAAAACCAAGGCGGTTCACGAAGTCGGAAACGCCGTGCGCGGCGCCGTCGGCACAGCGGCGCAGAATGCCGGCAATTATTCGCAGACCGTCACGCTGCAGGCGCTTCCGCAGAATCTTGCCGAGATGCAGGCCATGCCGCAGGCCGACCTGCAAAGTCCGTACGGAACAGCGGCTCTTACGATCGCTGCGCTCTGCCGCTACGGCGAGAGTGTCGACGACTGCGTACAGATGCTCGACTTCCTGCGCGGGCCGCGCCCCCTCAGTCCGATGGACAAACAGTTTCTGCGCGACCGTCTTGTCGGTAAAGCGTATGTGCCGATCTCCTACTTTGAGGGGACTTCGCCGCAGAACGACTATACGCCGTCCGTGCCGTACCGCATCACCGTCAAAAAGAACCCTTACTCCGAACAAGGCGAAGATTTTCTGACGCTGTACGTGCATTCTTCCGGCGCCGATTCCGACCGGATCGTCGAGGTACGGCGCAAGCCGAGCACGGGACAGTGGTTCCTCTGGGAGGCCAAATGTCTGTCGGATATCCGCGTTCCCGTGTCCGCGGACCCGTGGGCATGAGACTTTTTTAATAATTGATCCGGGTGTGTTTTGAGCACGGAACGCGTATATCAACCATATGTTGTGGAGAGCGAAAAACGGAACACAATCAAATATTAAGATTTCTTTTAAATCGTAAAAAATGGTTGCAAACAAGGGGAATTTCGTTTATAATACGCATTGGGCTTGAAACCAAAAACACAAAAAGGAGTATCAAGTATGAAAAAAGGATTTATGAAATCGCTTGCTCTGCTGCTCGCGATGCTCATGACTATGAGCATGTTCGGCGTGGGCGCATCCGCAGTGGATCCGACACTCGTATCCATCTCCATCGGCGCGGATGAACTGGAGATCGAAAAGGGCCAAACCAGACAGCTTTCCGCCACCGCAGTGTATTCCGACTACTCGACCAAGACGATCACGGAACTCGCGCGCTGGGCTTCGGATAACACGGAATATGTTACCGTTTCCAGCAAGGGTCTTGTGAGCGCACTGAAAATCACGAACGAACCGGTTACGATCTACGCCACCTATACCGAAAACGGCGTGACCAAGGAAGCGACCTGTGACATCAAAGTTGTCAGAGCGCCTATCCATGTCGATAAGATCAGCTGGACTTGGAGCGCGAATTCGCTCTATGCCGGCACAAGCAAGGAATACTCGTTCGATTATTCGAGCAGAGTGTATTCGATCCTTCCGGATAACGCGGATATCAAGACCGCGACGCTCGAGTGCGTGCCTGCTTACGCGCTGCAGATCGACAACGAGAAGAAGACCTTCAAGGTCAATCCGCTCGAAGACAGAGAAACGCTTTCCGTCACCCTGACGCTGACCGCGGACGGCGCCGGCGCATCCTGCCTGCCCGTGTCGAAGACGATGACGATCTACAGAGACATCCCGATCACCGGTGTTTCGTGGGATTTCGTCAACGGCACCAGAACGCCGTGGTACAGCTACTATGACAAGACCTACACCTCTCAGGTCGCCGAGTACTATTTCATGCCCACCGAAATGGGCAACCCCGCTGCGGAATATAAATTCAAGGTCCTTCCGCAGGCTCTGAACGCGAGTCTTAAGTCTATCATCGAGCTGTGCGACGTTACGTTTACAAGCTCCGATAAGAGAGTCATCTTCTTTGATGAAATCACTGGCCGCCTGATCCCCGTCGGCAACGGCACTGCGGATCTGACCATCACTTTGGTCACGCCCAAGGGCAAGGTCTTTAAAGATGTTGTAACGGCTGGCGTTTACGGCTCTCCCTACACGCCCATCACTTCTGTCGAGATCGTTCCTTCGGATGATGCGAACAAGTGCGAAGTCGGCAAGGACGAAACACCCAAAGTTTCTCTGATGTATGAGAAGGATCTCACGCTGAAGACGAAGATGAACGACGGCGCGACGTTCGATAACAAGACGATCGATATCATGGTCAACGACGGCAGAATCCTCAAGACTGCCAAAAAGTGCGACGTTAAATGGTCGTGCGATAACGAAGATCTTCTTGAAGTCTCGACGAATAAGGATGGCACCGCGACCATCAAGGCTAAAGGCGCCGGCGACGCGACCGTCAAGCTGACGATCAACGACAGCGGCGAGAAGATCGTCAAAGAAGTCAGAGTCCACACATGGATGTCCTGGTGGGAAGCTCTGGTCGGATTTCTGGGCGCTCTGTTTACCTTCCATTGGGGCCAGGTACCGATGTTCTTCAAGGCAATGTTCACTTCTATCGGAGATCTCTTCTCCGGTTCCCACTGCTGATCGATCGGCAATCTCAAAATCTGCGCAGGGATGAACGCACGTTCATCCCTGCATTTGGCGTTTTTAACGGGGGAAAACATGGAAGGATACAAAACGATCCGCGCTGCGGCAAGCGATGAATTTGTCGAAAAAAAATCCCGCTTTATCGGTCACATCTGTCCTGTCACAACACAGGAGCAGGCAGTCGCGTTCATCCGCGAAAAAAAAAGCACGTATTGGGACGCGACACACAATGTCTATGCATACGTGCTGCGTGAGGGACAAACGCGGCGGTATTCCGACGACGGAGAGCCGCAGGGTACGGCAGGCATCCCCGTGCTGGATGTGCTGCTGAAAGAAGAACTGACGGACTGCGTCGTTGTGGTGACGCGCTATTTCGGCGGTACGCTGTTGGGCGTGGGCGGTCTTGTGCGCGCGTATTCGCACGGCTCGAAGATCGCTGTCGACGCCGGCGGCATCGTGACGATGACGCTGTGCGCGCAGTTGGAGATCGTCTGCGATTATACGTTCTACGGCAGGCTGACGTCGTTGATCCCGGAGATGGGCGGCGTTGTGGAGGATACGCAGTTTGCCGATCTGGTCACGGTCGTCTGCCGTATGCCCGTATCGCTTGTCGATGCGTTCGATGAGAAGCTGTTCGATCAGAGTTTCGGGAAATACCGCAGCCGGAAGCTGTCCGAAAGTTTTTCGCCGATCGGTTGATTTTTTTAAAGGGTTTTTCCTTTTTTCGACGTAAAATATAATTAGAACGCTTTTTTGTGACGAAGAATAAAAATCGAGGGATGGATATGGACGATCGGATCCGCAGAAAGAGTTGTTTTTTGGAGCATGCTGTGCTTTCTCCTGCTGCCGCTTTTGCGGATGAGAGCCGCGGCCGTCAGCGTCCGGAGGAGGAATGCCCCGTACGCACGTCTTTTCAGCGTGACCGCGACCGGATCATCCACTGCAACTCTTTCCGCAGGCTCAAGCACAAGACGCAGGTTTTCCTCTCTCCCGAGGGCGATCATTACCGCACGCGTCTGACGCACACATTGGAGGTCGCGCAGATCGCGCGAACGATCGCCCGGGCACTCGATCTGAACGAGGATCTGACGGAGGCGATCGCGCTCGGGCACGATCTCGGACACACGCCGTTCGGCCACGCCGGAGAGCGCGCGCTCGACGCGGTCTGCAGCACCGGTTTCCGCCACTACCGGCAGAGCCTGCGTGTTGTAGACGTGCTCGAAAAGGACGGGCAGGGACTGAACCTAACGTATGAGGTGCGCAACGGCATCGTCTGCCACACCAAGGGGACCGAGGCGTTCACGCTCGAGGGGCGCATTGTGCGTCTTGCCGATCGGATCGCCTATATCAATCACGATATCGACGACGCGGTGCGCGCGGGCGTTATGCTCGAATCGGACATTCCGCCGCACATCCGCGATGTGCTCGGGGAAACGAAGACCGAGCGGATCGACCATCTTGTGCTGTCTGCTATTGAACACAGCAAATCGACCATCGAACTCGGCAGCACGGACGCCGCACTGTTCGAGGAACTGCATGATTTCATGTTCCGCAATGTTTATACGAATCCGCAGTGCAAAAGCGAGGAGTCCAAAGCGATCGACATGATCCAGTGGCTGTTCGGTTTTTATATGGACAAGCCCGAGCTTCTGCCCGAAAACTACCGCAGGATCGCGGAATTGGACGGCAAGGAGCGCGCGGTCTGCGATTTTGTCGCCGGTATGACCGACCGTTATGCGGTCAGTACGTTTGAATCCTTCTTTGTGCCGAAATCCTGGATGTACTGAAACGCCGTACAAATATGATCCGAGCGGGGTGAGGATATGGCCATCAGCGAAGAGTTTCTGTCGCAGCTTCGGGACAGAACGGACATTGAGGACCTGCTGTCCTCCTATATGACGCTCAAGCGGCGCGGCAAGAATCTTGTCGGGCTGTGTCCGTTTCACAGCGAGAAAACGCCGTCCTTTACGGTCTATCCGGATAACGGTTCGTTTTACTGCTTCGGCTGCGGCGCCGGCGGCGATGTGATCACGTTTGTGCGCCGTATGGAAAACCTGGATTATGTGGAAGCGGTCAAGTTTCTCTCTCAGCGCGCCGGTCTGCGTATGCCGGAGGACGGCTTTGACGACACGCTGTCCAAGCGCCGTCAGCGAATCCTTGCGGCCAACCGTGAGGCGGCAAGGTTCTTTCATGCGCAGCTTTTGCTGCCGGAAAACCGCGAAGCGCTCGAATACTTTACCGTAAACCGCCGCTTGTCCATGCAGACCATCCGGCATTTCGGACTCGGCTTTGCGCCGAACCGCTGGGATGCGCTGCTGCGGCACATGGGATCGCTGGGCTTCTCCAATACGGAGCTTGCGGACGCGAATCTCGCGCGCAAAAGCACAAAGAACGAAAACAGTTACTATGATGCATTCCGCAACCGCGTCATGATCCCGATCATCGATGTGCGCGGCAATGTCATTGCATTCGGCGGGCGCGTCCTGGATGACTCGAAGCCGAAGTATATCAACACGTCCGACACGCTTGTATACAAAAAAAGCCGCGAGGTTTTCGCGCTCAATTTTGCCAAGAATTCCGGCGAGCGGCGGCTGATCCTGTGCGAAGGCTATATGGATGTGATCGCGCTGCATCAGGCGGATTTCCCGTTTGCCGTTGCCGGATGCGGTACGGCGCTGACGCAGGAACAGGCGCGGCTTCTGTCGCGCTACGCCGACGAGATCGTTCTGTCGTATGACGCGGATGAGGCAGGACAGCAGGCGCTGCAGAAAGCGATCGCGATTTTTTCTTCCGTCGGCATGAAGATCAAGGTGCTCAAGCTGTCCGGGGGAAAGGACCCGGACGAGATTCTGCGCAAATACGGACGCGAGCGTTTTCTTGCGCTGCTCGACGGCGCCGCCAACGACATCGAATACCGGATTCTGGCGGAGCGCGAAAAGGTCGATCTGACGACCGACGACGGAAAGGTGCGTTTTCTGAAGGCGGTATCGGAGTATCTGGCGCAGATAACCAACCCGATCGAGCTGGACGTGTATACGTCGCGCCTTGCGGACGAACTGTCCATCGACAAAGCCGCGCTCGGTGCGCAGATCGATCAGACGCGCATCCGGCTCAAAAAGCAGCGCAAGCGCGAGCAGATGGACGATATGTCAAAATCGCTGCTGCCGCATCGGGATGCGCTCAATCCCGAGATGACGCAGCATTACCGTGCCGCCAAGGCGGAGGAAGCGATCCTGACGCTGCTGATGAACAACAACGATTTCATTCCGCCGCTTCAGAACGAACTGCATGAGGACAGCTTTGTCACGTCGTTTCACCGTCATGTGTATGCGCGCATGATGCAGTGCTGGCAGGATTGCGGCGTTTTGGACATTCCCCATCTTTCCGCGTATTTCGACCCCGAAGAGATCGGACGCGTGACGCGCATCTTTATGAACCGCGCGGCTTATGCCAATACGCTCGACGAGTGCCGCGAATGCATCCGCACGCTCGATGAAGAACGCGAAAAAAACGCCGACGTCCCGCAGCTTGAGGATGACGACGCGTTTATAAAAAGCTTTCAAGCTATGAAAGAGAAGAAACAATAAATCATAATTTTATGTGAGGTGTTTATGGAAGGTACGGAGAAGAAGACGGCTGTCAGTCGTCTGTTGGAAAAGGGCAAACAATCCGGCAAACTGACCACGCAGGAGATCGATGCGGCCATCGTCGAAATGATGATCGACATCGAGGAGCTGGACAAGCTGTATGAATCCATCGAGAACGAACACATCGAGATCATCGACAACCTGGAGGAGGATCTTCAGTTTGACAACGTCGATTTCGATGTGGACGCAGCGCATCTGGACGATTCGCCGGCCGCAGCGGAGAACAAAAACGCCGCGATGGACGATCCCGTCAAGGTCTACCTCAAGGAGATCGGCCGCGTTCCGCTGCTGACGCCGGAGGAGGAGATCGAGCTTGCGATCCGCGTCGCCGAGGATGATTCTGCCGCGAAAAAGCGTCTTGCGGAGGCAAACCTGCGTCTGGTCGTCAGCATTGCCAAGCGGTACATGGGCAGAGGTCTGCAGTTTCTCGATCTCATCCAGGAAGGCAACCTCGGTCTTCTGAAGGCGGTCGACAAGTTCGACTATGCCAAGGGATTCAAGTTCTCGACCTATGCCACATGGTGGATCCGGCAGGCCATCACGCGCGCGATCGCCGATCAGGCGCGTACGATCCGTATCCCGGTGCACATGGTCGAAACGATCAACCGCGTCAAGAAAACGACGAATCTGCTGCTCAATGAGCTCGGACGCGATCCGACCCCCGCGGAGATCGCGGAGCGCCTGAACCTGTCTGAGGAGCGCGTGAAGGAGATCCAGCGCGTTTCGGTGGACCCGATCTCGCTGGAAACGCCGATCGGTGAGGAAGACGACAGCCATCTGGGCGATTTTATCCCCGACGACGACTCGCCTTCGCCGGAGGAGTCTGCGCTCAAGCAGTTCCAGAAAGAACAGATCCAGAAGGTGCTGGAAACGCTCACGCCGCGTGAGGCGAAGGTTCTGACGCTGCGATTCGGGCTGAACGGTACGCGCGCGCATACGCTTGAGGAAGTCGGCGGGATGCTGAACGTCACGCGTGAGCGCGTGCGTCAGATCGAATGCAAGGCGCTGCGCAAGCTACGTCATCCGAGCCGCTCCAAGTATCTGGCATAAACGATACCGGAATCGCGCATCTTTAACTACGGATGGAGGTTTTTGACGGATTTATGGAAGGTATCGAAAAAAAGCCGTCTATTAAACAGCTGCTGGAAAAGGGAAAAGTAACCGGCAAGCTGACGACACAGGAGATCGACGCCGCAATCGTCGAGATGGTGATCGATATCGAAGAGCTGGACAAGCTATACGAATCGATCGAAAAAGAGCACATCGAGATCATTGATAATCTCGAGGATGAACTGAGTTTCGATACAGTTGACTTTGAGATCGACGTGGGCAAAACGAGCGACGTCAGCGTCTCGACCGAGGATAAAAACGCCACGCTCGACGATCCGGTCAAGGTCTACTTAAAAGAGATCGGCAAGGTGCCGCTGCTGACCGCCGAGGAAGAGATCGAGCTTGCGATCCGGATTGCGGATGACGACGCCGCGGCCAAAAAACGGCTCGCCGAGGCGAATCTGCGTCTGGTCGTCAGCATTGCCAAACGCTATGTCGGCAGAGGCATGCAGTTCCTCGATCTCATTCAGGAGGGCAACCTCGGCCTCATCAAGGCTGTGGACAAATTCGATTATACAAAAGGTTTTAAGTTTTCGACCTATGCCACATGGTGGATACGGCAGGCCATCACGCGCGCGATCGCCGATCAGGCGCGGACCATCCGCATCCCGGTGCATATGGTGGAAACGATCAACCGTGTAAAGAAAACGAGCAGTCTGCTTCTGCACGAGAACGGCCGCGAGCCGTCGGCGGACGAGATCGCCGCGCGGCTTGACATGCCGGTGGATAAGGTGCGCGAGATCATCCGCGTTGCGCAGGAACCTGTCTCGCTCGAGACGCCGATCGGCGAGGAAGAGGACAGCCATCTGGGCGACTTCATCCCCGACGACGACGCACCCGCACCGGCGGACGCGGCTTCCATGATGCTGCTCAAGGAGCAGATCGAAAAGGTGCTCGGGACGCTCACACAGCGCGAGGCGAAGGTGCTGGCGCTGCGGTTCGGTCTGGAGGACGGCCGCGCGCATACGCTCGAGGAAGTCGGCAAGGAGTTTAACGTCACGCGCGAGCGCATCCGCCAGATCGAGGCAAAGGCGCTGCGCAAACTGCGTCATCCGAGCCGCAGCAAACAGCTCAAAGATTATTTGGAATAAACAGGAGACGGAAGAATGAGAAAAGATCTTGCAAAACAGTATGACCCCAAAAATGTAGAGGATCGCATTTACAAATACTGGCTGGACGGCAAATACTTCCACGCCAAATGCGAGCCGGACAAGAAACCGTATACCATCGTGATCCCGCCGCCCAACATCACCGGACAGCTGCATATGGGACACGCGCTTGACAATACGCTGCAGGATATCCTGATCCGCTGGCGCAGAATGGAAGGGTACGATACCCTCTGGCTGCCCGGCACGGATCATGCGTCTATCGCTACCGAGGCGAAGATCGTCGAAGCAATGAAAGCCGAGGGCATCACGAAGGATGACATCGGCCGCGACGGCTTTTTGGAGCGCGCGTGGGAGTGGAAACGCAAGTTCGGCGGCCGCATCGTTGAGCAGCTCAAGAAGATGGGCTCGTCCTGCGACTGGGAGCGCGAGCGCTTCACGATGGACGAGGGCTGCAACAAGGCTGTGCGCGAGGTGTTTGTCAACCTCTATAACAAGGGTCTGATCTATCGCGGCGAGCGCATCATCAACTGGTGCCCGCACTGCCTGACGTCGATCTCCGACGCCGAGGTCGAATACGAGGAACGCGACGGTTCGTTCTGGCACATCCGTTATCCGCTCGCGGACGGCAGCGGATATGTGGAGCTGGCGACTACGCGTCCCGAGACGATGCTCGGCGATACCGGCGTTGCGGTGCATCCCGACGACGAACGGTACAAGGATATTGTCGGCAAGACCGTCATCCTGCCGCTTGTCGGCCGCGAGATCCCGATCGTTGCGGACAGCTACGTCGAGATGGATTTCGGTACCGGCGTCGTGAAGATGACGCCCGCACACGACCCCAACGACTTCGAGGTCGGCCTGCGTCATGATCTGGAAGTGATCAACGTCATGACCGACGACGCGCACATGAACGAGAATGCCGGCAAATACTGCGGCATGACGGCGCTCGAATGCCGCAAGGCTGTTGTCAAGGAGCTGGAGGAGCAGGGCTTCCTCATCAAAGTCGAGCCGCTGAAACATAACGTCGGCGTGTGCTATCGCTGCCACTCCACGGTCGAGCCGCGCGTATCGAAACAGTGGTTCGTCAAGATGCAGCCGCTGGCCGGTCCCGCGATCGATATCGTCAAGAACGGAACGGTCAAGTTTGTGCCGGAGCGCTTCGACAAGACATATTATCACTGGATGGAAAATATCAAGGACTGGTGCATTTCGCGTCAGCTTTGGTGGGGTCACCGCATCCCGGCTTATTACTGCGACGAATGCGGCGAGGTCGTCGTCAGCAAGACGGACGTCGAAGTCTGCCCCAAGTGCGGCGCAAAGCTGCGGCAGGATCCCGACACGCTCGATACGTGGTTCTCGTCGGCGCTGTGGCCGTTCTCTACGCTCGGCTGGCCGGACGATACGCCGGAGCTGCGGCACTACTATCCCACGAATACGCTCGTGACGGGCTATGACATCATCTTCTTCTGGGTTGCGCGCATGATCTTCTCGGCGTGCGAGCATACCGGCAAAGAACCGTTCAGCACCGTGTTCATCCACGGTATCGTGCGCGACGAGCTGGGCAGAAAGATGTCCAAGTCGCTCGGCAACGGCATCGATCCGCTCGAGGTCATCGACCGCTACGGCGCGGACGCGCTGCGCTTTACGCTCGCGACCGGCAACAGCCCCGGAAACGACATGCGTTATTCCGAAAAGAAAGTGGAAGCCAGCCGCAATTTCGCCAACAAGCTGTGGAACGCGGCGCGCTTCATCCTGATGAACCTCGGCGAAGATACCGCTCCCGCGCATGTGCCCGCGGATCTGTTGCTTGCGGACAAGTGGATCATCAGCCGCCTGAACACGCTCACGCGTGAGGTGACGGAAAACCTCGAACGGTTTGAGCTGGGCATTGCCGTGCAGAAGCTGTACGACTTTATCTGGGACGTGTTCTGCGACTGGTACATCGAGCTTGCCAAGATCCGCCTGCAGCAAGGCGGCGAAGGCGCAAAGACAGCAGGCGACGTGCTGGTCTACGTCATGACCGGCATCCTCAAGCTCCTGCATCCGTTTATGCCGTTCATCACCGAGGAGATCTGGCAGGCGATCCCGCATGAGGGCGAGACCATCATGACATCCGCATGGCCGGAGTACGACGAAGCGCTGACGTTCACGGTGGAAGAGTCCGCGATGGAACGCATCATGGAAGTCGTGCGCGCGGTGCGCAACCGCAGAGCGGAAATGAATGTGCCGCCCGCAAAGAAGGCGAAGCTGTATATCGCGTCGAACGATACGGATACGTTTGCCGACGCGTCGACGATCTTTATGAAACTTGCAGGCGCGTCCGAGGTCGAGGTCGGCAAATCGTTCACGCTCGACGGTGCGGTCAATATCGTGACGCACGATGCGAAAGTATATATCCCGATGGGCGATCTGGTTGACTTTGAGGCGGAACGTGCCCGTCTGAACAAGGAACTTGCAAAAGCGAAGGACGATCTTGCCTACATTGGCAAGAAGCTGAACAATCCTTCGTTCGTGGAGAAGGCGCCCGCCGCTGTCGTGCAGATGCAGCGCGACGGCGCGGCGAAGCTCGAGGACAAGATCGCGATGCTGGAGGAAAGCCTTGCAAAGCTCGGTTGACGTCCGGTATGCGCAGACGCTTCGGTATATCCATTCGCTGGAGCGTTTCGGCGTAAGGCCGGGTTTGTCCCGGATCGGGGCGCTGTGCCATGCGCTCGGCGATCCGCAGAAGCAGCTTCGGTTCATCCACGTCGCCGGCACGAACGGCAAGGGCTCGACCAGCACGATGCTCGCCAATATCTGCAGGCAGGCAGGGTATAAAACGGGACTGTACATCTCGCCGTATGTTCTGGATTTCAGGGAACGGATGCAGATAGACGGCGAAATGATCCCGAAAGAGCGGCTCGTGCAGGTGATCGACCGCGTGCGCGAGGCCGCCGATACGCTGCCCGAGGACGACGCAGCGACGGAATTCGAGCTCATTACGGCGGCAGCGTTTCTGTACTACCGCGAGGAGAATTGCGACGTGATCGTGCTTGAAACGGGACTCGGCGGACGGCTCGACGCGACGAATGTGATCGACTGTCCGCTTGTGAATGTGATCGTTTCGATCTCGCTCGACCATACTGCCGTTTTGGGCGGCACGCTTGCGGCGATCGCCGCGGAGAAGTGCGGCACGCTCAAGAACGGCGGTGTGTGCGTGTCGTATCCGCTGCAGGCGCCGGAAGC
This sequence comes from Oscillospiraceae bacterium, assembly GCA_902790325.1. Taxonomy (GTDB): domain Bacteria; phylum Bacillota; class Clostridia; order Oscillospirales; family Acutalibacteraceae; genus UBA1425. Next base: position 93,971 of record CADARP010000001.1, read on the forward strand.
GGCGGAAGTCATCCGGCGCACGTCGGAAGAGCGGTCTGTGACGCTGATTGTGCCGGACGCGGATGCCGTTTCGATCGTGCACGAGGACATCCGCGGCACGGACGCTGTGATCGACGGACTTGCGGTACACGTGCCGATGCTCGGCAGACACATGGTTTACAACGCCTGCACGGTCGTTGCGGCGGCACGCGCGCTGAACAGGCGCGGTCTGACGGTTTCGGATGCGGATATCCGCGCCGGTATCGCGCAGAGCGTGATGCCCGCAAGAATGCAGATCGTGCGCGAACGGCCGCTTGTCCTCATGGACGGCGGGCATAACGAAGGCTGCGCATATGCATTCCGCGACGCGGCACAGCGATTCCTGCCGAACCGCCGCATCGTCGGGATCTGCGGACTGATGGCGGATAAGGCGTATGAAACGTACCTTTCCGTTGTCGCGCCTTTGTTTGAGAGTATCGTGACCGTCCGTCCCGACAACCCGCGCGCGCTCTCTGCAGATGCGCTGCGCGACGCGGCAAAGCCTTATTGCGGGGACTGCACCGCTGCCCGGTCGTTCGCGGAAGCGGCGCATATCGCGCTCGAAAAAGCTGGCGCGGACGGCGTGATCGCCGTTTGCGGATCGTTTTATATGATCTGTGATCTGCAGAAAGAATTGACAAAATAAATCCGCTCGACGTATAGCGGCAAAATCTGCATACTTGATCCCTTATCCTGTACGGGTAAGGGATTTTTTATTTGTTGGGAGGCGAAACTGTTGCCCGTTTCATTTCAGAAACAAAGGACAAAACTCATTGCCGCACTGCAGGGCGAGCTCGACCACCACGGCGCGGAAGAAATGCGCACAGAGATCGACCGCCGTTTGCGTCAGGACAAGCCCGCGGCGCTGCGGCTGGACTTCCGCCGCGTGACGTTTATGGACAGCTCGGGCGTCGGACTCGTCATGGGACGGTACCGACTTCTGCGCACATGGGGCGGCACGCTCGAACTGAGCGGAATGACCGGTACGGTACTGCGGATCATGCAGTTGTCCGGAATTGACAAAATCGCTGCTGTTTTGACAGAGAAAGGAACAAAGCATGAAACCCGTTCAAAGCATGAAACTGGAAATTGAGAGCCGATCGGTCAACGAAGCGTTTGCGCGCGCCGCGGTTTCGGCATTTGCCGCGCAGCTCGATCCGACCGTGGAGGAACTTGCCGATCTGCGCACCGCCGTGAGCGAAGCTGTCACGAACTGCATCGTCCACGCCTATCGTGAAACGGTAGGAAGGATCTATATCACCGCAAGCGTCTATCCGGACGGGATGTTCAGCGTCAAGATCCGCGACAAAGGATGCGGGATCGAGGACGTCGTGAAGGCGATGGAACCGCTGTTTACGACGCTCGGCGGCGAACGCGCGGGACTGGGGTTCGCGGTCATGGAGAGCTTTTCGGACAGCGTGCGTGTGCGCTCGGCGGTCGGGAAAGGTACGGTCGTCACACTGTATAAGCGCATTCGCGGGCGCAGTGATGGTTGAGCAAAAAACGCTGCGGGACAGACGCATTGAGCAGAATCTCGGGCTGGTACATACGTGCGCGGGACGTTTTCGGGGACGGGGCGTCGAATACGACGATCTCGTGCAGGCCGGCTGTGTCGGTCTTTGTAAAGCGGCGGATGGTTTCGACGCGTCACGCGGCTTTGCTTTTTCGACCTACGCCGTGCCGATGATTCTCGGCGAGATCCGCCGTCTGTTCCGCGACGGGGGCAGCATCAAGGTGGGGCGCACGCTCAAGGATCGCGCAAGAGCGCTTTTGCGCACACAGCAGGAAATCGCGCTCGAACTCGGACGCGAACCGACCGTGGGAGAGCTGGCGCAGAGATGCGGAACGGACGCCTCGGAAACGGCGTTTCTGCTGGGCGCCGCACTGCCGACCGTTTCGCTGACGGCGGAGGATGATGCGCAGAATCGGCAGATCGACGTGCCCGTACCGCCGCCCGATGCGCAGATCGAGGATCGCGTATCGCTGCAGGCGGCAATTGACAGTCTCGCACCGGACGAAAGAAAGCTGATCGAGCTGCGGTTCTTCTGCGGGTGGACACAGACCAAAGCAGCCGAACAGCTCGGGATCTCCCAGGTGCAGGTGTCCCGAAAAGAAAAACGTATTCTCGCAAAAATGCGGCAGGCGCTGCAGTCGGAGTAAGACCGGCGGAGAAATCCGCACGGTCTGCTTTTTTGTCGTTATTTGTAAAATTATTAAAAAAAGGCTTTATTTATGCAGGACATGGGTGTATAATGCAAATTGTAGTATTGTATGGAGGTCAAACCATGCAGGGAAAAACATATATCGACACGGTTCTGCGCACGATCGACAGAGCGTGGAACTGTCAGCAGGAGTCGATCGGGAATGCTGCCGAAGCCCTTTATACGGCCATTCGCGACAAGCACAGCGTTTTTGTGTTCGGCTGCTCACATGCGGGAATGCTTGCCGAGGAGGTCTTCTACCGCACGGGCGGACTTGCGATTCTCAATCCGATCTTTTTCTCCGGCGTGCTGCTGAATACGCGTCCCGTTACGCTGACAAGCAAGCTTGAGCGGCTGAGCGGCCTCGGTACGATCATTCTGGAAGAAAACGGCGTGAAACAGGGCGACTGTCTGATCGTGCATTCCAATTCCGGACGCAATACCGTTCCCGTCGAGATGGCAATGACCGCGCGGGAAAAGGGCGTTACCGTGATCGGGTTTACGAGCCTTGCGCATTCCAATGCGGTCGCATCGCGCCATCCGAGCGGAAAGAAGCTCTTTGAAGTGTGCGACATCGTGATCGACAACTGCGGCGTTCCCGGTGACGCGGCGATTCCGGTCGAAGGCCTTGCGGAGCCGATGGGCCCGACGTCAACGGCAGTCGGCGCTTCGCTGATCCACGCGATCGTCATCGAGGCGGTCGAGCGCCTTCTGGCGGACGGCGTCATGCCGCCCGTGTTCATGAGCGCGAATCTCGACGGCGGCGACGCGCACAACCGCAGGATTTTTGAAGAATATAAAAACAACATTTTTTATATGTAGGAGGAGTAGTCAATGAGAGTTACCTTTATGGGCGCCGGAAGCACTGTGTTCGCAAAGAACGTGCTGGGCGACGTCATGTGTACGCCCGCTCTGCGTGAATGTGAGATCGCGCTGTACGACATCGATCCCGACCGTCTGTCTCAGTCGGAACTGATGGTCAACACGCTCAATCACAATATCAACGAAGACCGTGCGCGCGTGCATGCCTATCTCGGTGTGGAAAACCGCAAGGATGCGCTGCGCGGGGCTACGTTTGTGGTGGACGCGATCCAGGTGGGACTGTACGATCCCTGCACGATCATCGACTTTGAAGTGCCGAAAAAGTACGGCTTCCGTCAGACGATTGCCGACACGACCGGTATCGGCGGCATTTTCCGCGCACTGCGGACGATTCCCGTGCTTGCCGACTTTGCGGCGGATATGCAGGAAGTCTGTCCCGATGCGCTGTTCCTCAATTACACGAATCCCATGGCGATGCTGTCGGGCTTCATGCAGAGATATACCGACGTCGAGACGGTCGGTCTGTGCCACAGCGTACAGGGCTGCTCGCGCGGTCTTCTGCGCGGTCTCGGAATCGAATTCAAGGAGCCGATCTACGAGCGCATCGCCGGCATCAACCATATGGGCTGGCTTCTGGAACTGCGCGACGCGGACGGCACGGATCTGTATCCCGAGATCCGGCGCAGAGCCATCGATAAGCTCGAAAACGATAAGGAATGCAACGACCTTGTGCGGTATGAATACATCCGCCGTCTGGGTTACTACTGCACCGAGTCGAGCGAACACAACGCAGAGTACAACAACTTCTTCATCAAATCGAAATATCCGGAGCTGATCGATCGATACAACATCCCGCTGGACGAGTATCCGCGCCGCTGCATCGAACAGATCAAACGCTGGAACAGCGAAAAGGAACAGTACCTCAACGGCGAAGTGACGCATACGCGCACCTCGGAATACGCGGCCGGCATCATGAACGCCATCATGACGGACGAGGCGTACAAGATCGGCGGCAATGTGCTGAACACCAGCGGTCTGATCCCGAATCTGCCGCGCGAAGCGTGTGTGGAAGTTGCGTGCCTTGTCAACCGCGCGGGCGTTCAGCCGTGCGCGCAGCCGCCGCTGCCCGTTCAGCTTGCCGCAATGAACATGACGGAGATCAACGTGCAGCTGCTGACCATCGAAGCCGCCGTGACACGCAAGAAAGAGCATATCTATCAGGCGGCAATGCTCGATCCGCACTGCTCGTCCGAGCTGTCGATCGACGATATCGTGCATATGTGCGACGACCTGATCGAAGCGCATGGCGACTGGCTGCCGAAGTATCATTAATCTATTGCGCAAAATTCATAATGTGTTCACGCCTTGCGCGTGAAAACGATGTATACTATCCCTGTCAATACGGTTATATCGGGTGATGCGATTGCTTGGATATGTGCGCGCATATAAGCCGGAGCTGAACGAGCGGGAATACGATGTGTACAAGGGCGTGTACTGCACACTGTGCAAGACGCTTCTTCGGCGCTATTCTCCGCTCGGACAGTTGTTCCTGAGTTATGACGCGGCTTTTCTGGCGCTTGTGCTGCTGTCGGCGTCGCCCGGCTGTCCGCAGGAAGAACAGTCGCGCTGCTGCTGCAACCCGGCAAAGAAGTGCTTGTCGTGCGGCAGGGGAGACGTGCAGGATTTCTGCGCGGACATGTCCGTCCTGTTGTTATATTACAAGATTTTGGATGATCTGCATGACCGCGGTTTTTGGCGCCGTGTTCTGGCTTTGCTCGCATTTCCTATGGCATATCTTATGTACCGCAAGGCATCGCGATTACGGCCGCAGGCAGACAGGATCGTGTCCGAGATGATGCGCGAGCAGGCGAACCGCGAAGCGCAGGACGCGTCGCTTGATGCGGCGGCGGAACCGTCCGCACGAGCGCTGGCGCTGCTTGTATCGCTGCAGATCAAGGACCCGCGGCTCGAACGTTTTTTTTACCTTGTCGGCCGGTTCGTCTATCTGATCGACGCGGTCGATGATGTGTGCGACGATATTCGCAGGCACAACTTTAATCCGCTGAAGGCGCGGTATCTCGATGCGCCGGACGCTTTTCGGGAATACGCACTGGGGCTGCTGAATCTGAATATCGGAGAGCTTGTCAAAGTGTTTGAAACGATCGAGCTGCATCGTTATCGGGAGATTATCTACAACGTCGTCTTTGACGGATTGTACAATTCAGCATTGTTCGTTCTGAAAAAATATGCGTCAGATGGGGAGGCGAGCGTATGAACGATCCTTTTGCCGTGCTCGGCGTATCGCAAAATGCTACGGATGATCAGATCCGCGAGGCATATCGCCTTTCCGCGCGCCGTCTGCAGCAGCAGATCGACGCGGGCGTAAACGCGGCCGCGGCGCAGCAGCAAATGCAGGAACTGGATGCGGCATACGACGCCGTGATCCTCTCGCGCAACAGCGGCAGCGGCGCGTATTATTCTGCGCAGTCGTCCTATTCCGCGCAGTCCGACTATGCCGACATCCGGCGCACGATCCTTGCCGGACGGCTGGATGATGCGCAGACAATTCTCGACGGCATCCCCGAAGGACGCAGGAATGCCGAGTGGTATTTTCTGAAGGGCTCCGTCCAGCAGCGCAAGGGCTGGCTCGAGGAAGCGTCCGGCAATTTCGCCGCGGCGTGCCGCCTCGATCCGTCCAACGCGGAGTACCGCGCCGCGTATGATGACATGCAGAATTCGCGCTCCGGCGGCTACCGCACGCGCCGTTCCGGCAGCGGACGGGTCTCTCCGTGCGACGTCTGTACGGGATTGATGTGCGCGGACTGCTGCTGCGAATGCATGGGCGGCGACCTGATCCGGTGCTGTTGAGGGTGGACGTATGCTGAAACAAAGCGCGAAGACCGCCCTGGGCGGTATCAGTGCCGCACTGATGCTGGCACTGATGTTTCTTCTGTCTGTATTTCCGTCGGCGACGATCGCCGCACCGGCAGTCGCAAGCGTTGTGATGCTGTTTGCGGTTCTGGAGCTGGGCAAGGGATGGGCGGTCGGCGTGTATGCGGCGTCTGCGATCCTGGCGGTTCTTGTTCTGCCGTCCAAAGAGGCGGCGGTTTTGTTTGCCGTTTTTTTCGGCTATTATCCGATCGTCAAGGCGATACTCGAAATGAAGATCCGTTCCCGTGCTGCGGAATGGGCGATCAAGCTCGTGATGTTCCTGTCGATCATCAGCGCGGCGTATTACCTGATGATCCGCTTCATGGGCGTCGAATTCGAGGAGATCGGAAAATACGGCAGGGCAGCGATCCCGGTGCTTCTGTTGGCCGGCGCCGTTGCTTTTGTCGCGTATGATTTTTGTCTGACACTGTTTGTGGGGGAATACCTGCGCAGGTGGCAGAAACGGTTCAGAAAAAGATTCAGGGTCTGAAGAGGAGGCTCTTTATGGAAAAGAAAAAAACAAATTTTGGTATCATCGGTCTCGGCGGACGCGGGCAGGGGATGCTCGGCGAATTCCTGGATGTGCCCGGCGTTCGCGTTGTGGCGGTCTGTGACAAATATGCCGACCGCGCACAGGCGGGCGTACGGATCGTACAGGAGGAGACCGGCGAGACGCCGGACATGTATCTCGATTATAAGCAGCTTCTGCAGCGCGACGACATTGAAGCCGTCCTGATCATGACGACTTGGATCACCCACGCGCGGATCGCTGTCGACGCCATGCGCGCCGGTAAACATGCGGCGATCGAAGTCGGCGGCGCGGCGAGCATTGAGGAATGCTGGCAGATGGTGCGTGCGTCCGAGGAGACGGGCAAATACTGCATGCTGCTGGAAAACTGCTGCTACGACCGCAACGAGATGGCGTTGTTCAATATGGTCAAGCAGGGGATGTTCGGCGAGATCGTGCATCTGGAGGGCGGTTATCGTCACGATCTGCGCAGCGAGATCACGCTCGGCCGCGAAAACCGGCACGGCCGTCTGTTTAACTTCATGCATCGCAACGGTGAGCTGTACCCGACGCACCAGCTCGGCCCGATCTGCAAACTCATTAACATCAACCGCGGCAACCGCATGCTGTCGCTGTGCTCCATCACGAGCAAATCGCGCGGACTGAACGTCTGGCTGCGCGACAACAAGGGCGCGGACTACGACATCACGGAGTACCCGTTCAACGAGGGCGACGTGACGACGACGATGATCCGCTGCGCCAACGGGGAAACGATCACGCTGCATCATGACTGCTCCCTTCCGCGGCCGTATTCGCGCGACTATGTGATCGAGGGAACGCGCGGCATTTTCCAGGAGAACAGCCATGGCGGCGAGATCTACCTCGACACGTTGGGCGAAAAGGGCAGGGAGCCGGAATGGTTCGAGTTCCCGCCCGTGCGCGAGAAGTATGAGCACCCGCTGTGGAGCAAATATACGCGCGAAGGCGTGCACGGCGGACACGGCGGCATGGACTTTCTGGTGCTTTCGGCGTTTGCCGAATCCGTGATCGAGGGACATGAACCGCCTATCGACGTGTACGATACCGCCGCGTGGATGGCCGTCACCTGCTTGTCCGAGCAGTCCGCCGCAATGGGCGGTCAGCCGGTGCCGATCCCCGATTTCACCAACGGTATGTGGATCGACCGCGCGCCGTATCACAGAGGTCTGTATTGCCTCGGCGAGGTGTGCACGGATTTCTTTAAAACGGAGGAGCAGGCATGAGCTGTTACATCGGTGTTGACGGCGGCGGGACAAAGACATATTACGCGCTGTTCGATGAACAGAAGCGGATCATCGCGGACTATAAAACGGCCGGCAGCAACCACGAAAATCTCGACGGTTCGTTCGACGAGGCGGTGGACATCCTTTGGGAGGGCCTGACGGGTCTGCTGAAGAGCGCCGGTAAAACGCTTGACGACGTGCAGTATACGCTGATGGGGCTTGCGGGCGTCGATCATCCGTTCCAGCACGACGCGCTGTATGAACGGCTTGAAAAGAAAGGACTTCGGAACTTTTCGCTGTTCAACGACGGCTTCATCGTCGTCAAGGCAGGCAGTATTTCCGGCGCGGCGATCGGTCTGAACAACGGCACGGGAACGTGCTGCAACGCAATCGACTCAACCGGACGGATGCTTCAGCTCGCGGGACTCGGCGAGTATTCGGGCGATATGGGCAACGGGCACTGGATCGCGACGATGGCATATAGGGCGATCTATGACGACGTCTATCTCGGCATCCGCCCGACGATGCTGACCGGATACTACATGCATGCCTTTGAGCTCGGGACGCGCGAGGAATTTCTTGCGGCGGTCAGTGCGTTTGAGACGGAGGACGCGGAGGATCATATCCGCACGTTGATCGACGCGTTTTTTGCGGGCGTCGAGGAAAACGACCCGGCTTGTCTGGAGATTCTGGACATGATGTCGGAGCGCAGCGCGCGGCTGATTGCCGCTCACGCGAACCAGCTTCGCTTTGACGGCGAGGAGATCGAGGTCGTGCTGTCCGGTTCCATCCTGACGAAGCTGCCCAGCGCGCGGTACCTTGATGCGATCCGCGAAAAAGTCGCGCGGTATTCCGACCGCCGGTTTACGTATATCAAACTTGCAGTTCCGCCCGTCATGGGCTGCATCAACTGGATCATGCAGGATTATGTTTAACCAGTCTTACATATAAAGGAGGGAGACGCCGCAAGCGTCGCATAGCATGAAAGAGATCACAGTAGCGGTCATCGGTTCCGGCAGTACATATTGTCCCGAATTGGTTGACGGCTTTTTGAAAGCGCAGGATTCGCTGAAACTCAAGAAGATCAGCTTTATGGACATTGACGACCGCAAGCGCACGATCGTCGGCAATCTTTGTGACCGCATTCTGAAACATGCGGGGATCGACTGCGAAGTCGTGATGACGGACGATCTGGATAAAGCGCTGCAGGGTGCGGATTTTGTCGTCACGCAGATCCGCGTCGGCAAACTGCCCGCCCGGTACCTGGACGAGACGATCCCGCTCAAGTATGATCTGATCGGTCAGGAGACGACCGGTATCGGCGGCTTCTTCAAGGCGCTGCGCACGATCCCAGCCATGAAGCACATCTGCGACCGGATCGAGGCGATCTGTCCGGACGCCTGGCTCATCAACTTTACGAATCCGTCCGGCATCATTACGGAGTTCGTGCTCAACCACACCAACGTCAAGTGTATCGGCCTGTGCAACGTGCCGATCGACATGATTGACGATACCAAGGAGATCAGCGGCGAGGACAGCGAACTGACGTATGTCGGTCTGAATCATCTGAGCTGGATCACATCGGTCAAAAAGGACGGAAAAGAACTGCTGCCCGAAATGATAGCGACCGGTTTCTCGCCCAAGGTCATGGAGAATATCCACGACGACGGCTTCTCGCTGGAGACGTTGGCGGCGATCCACGCGATCCCGTCGTCGTATCTGCAGTATTACTACTGCCGCGCGGCAAAGCTCGAATACCTCAAGAGCGGCAAGAAGAGCCGTGCCGAGGTCTGCATGGAGATCGAGGAGCAGCTGCTTGAAATGTACGCGGACGAGGGACTTTACGTTAAACCCGCGCTGCTCGACAAGCGCGGCGGCCACAAGTATTCTCTTGTAGCGGTCTCTCTGATCGATGCAATTGCCAACGACAAGCAGAACGTGCAGGTCGTCAACGTCAAGTGCGGCGACGCTCTGTCGTTTATGGAGCCGGACGACGTGGTAGAAGTGGCCTGTGTGGTCGGCAAGGACGGCGCAAAGCCCATCAAACTCGACAACATCGACAACCGTCATGTGATCGGTCTGATGCGGATCGTCAAGGAATACGAGAAGTACACCGTTCAGGCCGCCGTTGAGGGCTCCGATACGGCTGCGCTGAATGCGCTGCTGGTGCATCCGCTGGTCGGAGACTGGGAAAAGGCGCAGCGCTGTTTCGAGGAAATGAAGCAGGCGCACAAGCAGTATCTGCCGCAGTTTTTTAAAGATTGATCCGGATAAAATGTATGAGCCGCACCTCAACGGGTGCGGCTCATTCTTGATCTTCAGATCGTTCGGTTGTTTACTTTCCGGCGTCGACCGTTTGTGACAGCGGCCAATATACGAATTCGTTTCCAGCGGTCGCCGCGCCGGCGTATTCGGTGTCTTCATGCTGAAAGAACAGGAAATAAATACTGTCCTCGCTCGGCTCAAACTGCGGCACAAACAGCACTTCGTACAAAAGATATGTGTTGTTTCCCGGGTCGATGCGGATGTTGTAGCTCGCGTTTGAGACGTTCTTTTCATTGTTGAAATAGATCGCCTTCTGCGCGCCGCTCGGATCGCTTTCTTCGGCGACCCATGCATATCCGTGTACAGTTACGTAAAAACTGCTTTCGTTATACAGATACAGCGTTGCCATGCGCTCATAATACTCGGCGCTGTCGACTATGGATGTGCGCAGCTTCGGGATCGTTTCCGTGCGCGAAATGTTCACCTTGAGCGTTCCGTCACGGATCGCCGTATAGGTTGCGTACAGGTTCTGCGCGGGATATTCGTCCAAAACCGCGGTGCTGCCGATCATGCTGCATCCGCACAAAGCGAACGTGAGCGCGAGCACAGTCAGCAGGCAGAGGATTCTGCGATACACGTCCATCACCTCCTTGCCTATCATATCAAATCTGCGGACACATTGCAACCGTTTTGTCGGCAAGACGCTGTAATGTGAAGAAATTAATCATTAAAATTTGTAATAGTTCTTGAAACTTACGCAGACGGATGGTATAATGGGAATGCTGATTCTGGCAAAGTATAAAAAAGAGAGGGATTCAACATGTCAAAGAAAAAAATTCTCGCTGTAATTCTGGCGCTCGTTATGGTTCTTTCCTTCGCTGCGTGCGGCGGTAAAACCGAAGAACCTGCTGCTCCGGACGAAGAAACGACCGAAGCTGTTGCAGAGACCGAAGCTGTAGTTGAAGATGAAGAAACTCTGGCCGAAGAAGCCGAGGAAGTTACGGAAGAGGCCGCCGAAGCCGCTGAGGAAGCGACTGAAGCGCCCGCTGCGCAGGAAGAGGAAGAGACCGAAGCTCCCGCAGAGGAAACGACCGAAGAAGCCAAGAAGGTTCCCGAGACCAAGGAAGAAATCGTTGAGTTCTACAAGGCGGCGGCAGCTGCGTCCGACAAGGCCGGCGTGAAGACGTCCAACGTCATGAAGCTCGAAAGCCTCGAAGGCGGCAGCGGCGGTGTCGGCGCATTTGTCAATCTGCTTGAGCCGATCGTCAGAAACACGCTGGAAAAGAATTCCTCGACCGATAACCATATCACCGGCGGTTATCAGAATCTGACGGCGGACGATGTGGCTTCCGCAACCGCGACGGACGACGGCAAGTACACGACCGTTACCATCAATCTCAAGGAACAGACCGACGGCATGAACGGCAAATCCAAGGAAGGCCATGTCGGCCACGGCATCTCCGTTCTGGACGGTATGCAGCAGGCAGTCGATCAGCTCAGCGGTCTGGATGTTGACGCCAGCGGCGGCACGCTCGCTATCCGCTACAACAACGCGCAGATCAAGGTTAAGATCGACAATGAGACCGGCAAAATCGTTTCCGGTACGTGGTCCTACAAGGCAAACGTTACGATCGACAACGTCATCGGCAAGATCGGCTTTGTCAAAGTGACGCTTAAGGGCGCAAGCGCGGTCATCTCTCAGACGATCACGATGTGACATTGATTATTTGAAAGGAGATTCTGTTCCATGAAAAAACTTCTTGCATTGATGCTCGTTGCGGCTCTCGTGCTCTGCATGACGGCGTGCGGCGGCAAAAAGACCGAAGAACCCGCTGACACGACAATCGCGGAGATCGAAACGACGATTGATACCGAAGAAATCGAAGTAACGGATACCGAAGACACGACTGCCGCTCCCGAGGAGACGGAAGCTCCGGCAGAAGAGGCGCCGACCGAGGCTGCCGCTGCCGAAGAAACGGAAGCTCCGGCAGAAGAGACCACCGAGGCCGAGGACGAGAATAAGACGCCCGAGACCAAGGAAGAGATCGTTGAATTCTACAAGAAGGCTGCGGCCGAGACGAACAAGGGCAAGATCAATGCAAACGACCAGATGACGCTTGTCAGCCTGGACGGCGGCAGCGGTTTAGTCGGCGGTCTGGTCAGTGCGTTTGAACCGATTGCCAAGAAAGCGCTTGCGAAGAACTCCGGTTCGATCGACCACATTACCGGCGGTTTTGAGAATCTCACCGCGGATGACGTTGCTTCCGCTACTGCGAAGAGCGACGGCAAGTATACGACGGTCCGCATCAACCTCAAAGAGCAGACCGACGGCATGAACGGCAAATCCAAGGAAGGTCATGTCGGCCACGGCGTTTCGATCCTGGACGGCGTCCAGACGGCGATCGATCAGCTCGACGGCGTGACGGTCGATACTTCCAACGGCGATATCAAGCTGCACTACAACAATGCATATATCGACTGCAAGATCGACAACGAGACCGGCAAGGTCGTTTCCGGCAAATGGCACTACACGGTCAATGTTACGATCAACAATGTCACGGCTAAGATCGGTATCCTGTCTGCTACACTCAAGGATTCCAAAGGCGTTGTGGAATACCAGGTTACGTATTGATCCAACCAGTCTCCCGGCTCCGCTTTCTTCGGAAGGCGGAGCTTTCCTTTTGCTGAAAAAATGAAAAAAAGAGTTGACAAATGCCGATTCATCGTGTACAATGAAATCACTTTAGCGGATAAACGCTTTAAAGTTTTAAAGGAGTGAAGTGAAATGCAGGCACAGCAAATCGGTATTTGGGTGACGATCGGGGTTTACCTGCTTCTGATCGTATTCGTCGGAATCTGGACGGGACGCAAGTCCAAGAGCGTTGCGGATTTCACCGTCGGCGGTCGTCAGGCCGGCGCATGGCTTTCCGCGCTTTCCTATGGTACGGCGTACTTTTCGGCAGTTATGTTTGTCGGCTATGCCGGCGGAACGGGTTTGAAATACGGCCTTTGGGGCATCCTTGCCGGTATCGGCAACGCGATCTTCGGCTCCTATTTTGCATGGAAAGTTCTGGCGCGCCGCACACGTGACGTCTCTGCCAGATTGAAACTCAAGACCATGCCGCAGTATTTTGAGGCGCGTTACGGCAGCAGCGCGATGAAGACATTCGCCTGCATTGTGATTTTCGTATTCATGGTTCCGTATTCCGCGTCCGTGTACAAAGGTCTCGCGTCCGTGGCGGACGTACTTCTCGGCATCAATTACGAGATCTGCATGGTTTTGATCGCTGTTCTTGCAGCGCTGCTGCTGCTCTTCGGCGGTTATCTTGTGCAGGCGCGCGCCGACTTCGTGCAGGGTATCGTGATGATGTTCGGCATCACGCTGCTGATCGTCTTTGTTCTCCGCTGTGAGCATGTCGGCGGTCTGGCCGGCCTTGCGGAGTATGCACGCGGCGATCATGGCTTTACTTCCATGAGCGGCTCCAACTGGGTCGCGCTGTGGGCGACTGTGCTGATGACGTCTTTCGGCACGTGGGGTCTGCCGCAGATGATCCAGAAATACTTCGGCATCCGTGACGACAATCAGGCAAAGCGCGGTATCAAGATCTCGACTTTCTTCGCGTTCCTTGTCGCCGGCGGCGGTTACCTGATCGGCTCGCTCTGCTACAGATTCTTCACTGGCGATGAGATGAAGGAAATGGGACAGGACTATATCGTGCCGAACCTTCTGAAAGAAACCGGTCTGCCGACCGTGCTGCTCGGCATCGTTCTGATGCTCTTGATCGCGGCGTCGGTCTCCACGCTCTGCTCTGTCACGCTGACCGCCAGCTCCACGCTGTCGATCGATTTTATCGCGCCGCGCGCAAAGATGCAGGATAAGAAAGTGCGCCTGCTGACCAAGATCCTTTGTGTGCTGTTTATTATCGTTTCGTACGTCGTGGCAAATACCGATACGCCGATCCTCGACATGATGAGCTATTCCTGGGGCATTATCTCCGGCTCGTTCCTGGCGCCTTATGTGCTTGCGCTGTACTATAAAAAGCTGTCCAAAGGCGGCGCATGGTGCGGTATCCTCGGCGGATTCTGCACCGCTATGGTGCCCGCCGGCTGCAAGATCCTGACGCTGTGCGGCGTGGAAAACGCTTCCGTAGTCAAGCTTGCCGGCTTCGGCCCGCAGTTTGCCTGTGCAGCCATGATCATTTCGATCATCCTGTGCATGGTCGGTTCCAAGATCTTCCGTACGGAATCCGACGAATCCACACAAGAATTTTTCTACAAAGGGGTTGTAGAATCCGAATAAATATGCGATAATAGACACAAGGCAGAACCGCGCATCGGTTTTGTGCGGTTCTGCCTTGTCAATCGTAAGATACGAGGTGTTGAATTTGAAAAAACTGTTATTGGGGAACGAAGCAGTCGCACGCGGTTTATACGAGGGCGGCTGCCGTGTCGCGTCCAGTTATCCCGGCACGCCGAGCACGGAAGTGACGGAATGCGCCGCAACGTATGACGACATCTACAGCGAGTGGGCTCCCAACGAGAAAGTCGCGATGGAAACGGCGCTCGGCGCGTCGATCGCCGGTGCGCGCAGCTTTTGCGGCATGAAGCATGTCGGATTGAATGTGGCGGCCGATCCGCTTTTCACCGCATCCTATACGGGTGTGAATGCCGGTATGGTCATCGTGGTCGCGGACGATCCCGGGATGCATTCCTCGCAGAACGAGCAGGATTCGCGCCACTATGCGCTCGCATCCAAGACGATGATGCTCGAACCCGCCGACTCGGCAGAATGTCTGTCGTTTACAAAGAAAGCCTATGAACTGTCCGAGCGTTTCGACACGCCGGTCATTCTGCGTCTGACGACGCGCATCGCACATTCGCGTTCTCTTTGCGAGATCGGCGAGAGACAGAACGATGATGTGCTGCCGTATGAAAAGAACATAGGCAAGTATGTGATGATGCCCGCGAACGCGAAGGGACGTCATGTGGTCGTCGAGGATCGCGTTTTGCGCCAGACAGAATGGGCGGAGAGCGAGGCTGTGACCGACGGCATCAACAAGATCGAATGGAACGATAAGCAGATCGGCGTGATTGCCGCCGGAACCTGCTATCAATATGCCAAGGAAGCGCTCGGCAGCCGCGCGTCTTATCTCAAGCTCGGCTGCGTATATCCGCTGCCGGTCAAACTGATCGAGGACTTTGCCGCGCAGTGCGGAACCGTCTATGTCCTTGAGGAACTGGACGACTATATCGAGACGCACTGCCGCAAGCACGGCATCTCCGTGATCGGCAAAGAGGCGTTCACGCTGCAGGGCGAGTATTCGCAGACCCTGATCGAAAAGGTCATCCTCGGTACCGAAAAACCGATTCTGACGGCGGACGTCCATGTTCCGGGCAGACCGCCCGTACTGTGCGCCGGCTGTCCGCACCGCGGTCTGTTCTATGCGCTCAAGAAACTGAATGTGACGGTCAGCGGCGACATCGGCTGCTATACGCTCGGTGCGATGCAGCCGCTCGGTACGATGGATACCGTTATTTGTATGGGTGCGTCGGTTTCCGCGCTGCACGGCCGCAATAAGGCGAACCCCGACTGCAGCGGCAAGAGCGTTGCGGTCATCGGCGATTCGACGTTTATCCATTCCGGCGTGACGGGCCTGATCAATATCGCGTATAACCAGAGCAATTCCGTTGTCATCATTCTGGACAACTCCATTACCGGCATGACCGGTCACCAGCAGAACCCGACGACCGGTCTGACGATCAAGGGCGATCCGACGTCGGCCGTGAACCTGGAAGCATTGGCCGAGGCCGTCGGCATCCACCGTGTGCGCGTGGTCGATCCGTATGACCTCAAACAGTGCGAAGAAACGATCCGCGAGGAGCTTGCGGTCGATGCGCCGTCGCTGGTCATCTCGCGCCGTCCGTGCGCGCTGCTCAAGAAGGTCAAGCACAATCCGCCTTTGAAGGTCAATCCCGACAAGTGCCGCTCGTGCAAGATGTGTATGCGCATCGGCTGTCCGGCGATCAGCTTCAAGGACGGCAAAGCCGTGATCGACTTTACGCAGTGCGTCGGATGCAACGTGTGCAGACAGCTTTGCAAGTTTGACGCGATCGAAGGTTAAGGAGGGGACTGCAATGACTACGAAGAGTATTATGATCGTCGGCGTCGGCGGACAGGGTACGCTGCTCGCGAGCCGCATTCTCGGCGCGGCGCTCGTGTCCGAAGGCTATGACGTCAAGGTTTCCGAAGTGCACGGCATGAGCCAGCGCGGCGGTTCCGTCGTGACCTATGTGCGTTACGGCGAGAGCGTTGCGTCTCCGATCATCGAAAAGGGCGAGGCTGACCTGCTGCTTTCCTTTGAGCAGCTTGAGGCAGCACGCTGGCTTGCGTACCTGAAAACGGACGGCAAGCTGATCGTCAACACGCAGACCATCGACCCGATGACGGTTATTTCCGGCGCGGACACATATCCGGACGGGATTCTGGATGCGCTCAAAGCGGCCGGAGCGGACATTACGGCGATCGACGCGCTGTCGCTGGCGGTCGAGGCAGGCAGTGCGAAGGCGGTCAACGTCGTGCTGATCGGCGTGCTTGCGAGCAAGACCGAGATCCCGAAGGAGACCTGGCTGCAGGCGCTGCGCGACACCGTTCCGCCGAAGTTCCTCGACATGAACCTCAAAGCGTTTGAACTCGGCTGGAATCAGTAAACAGCGGAAAAGAATAATACGAAGCACCGTAAGCTTTTGAGCCTGCGGTGCTTTTTGCATTCGGATTTACATGTTCTTGAGCTTTTACATGGTTTGCAGATCGGCGTCCAGCTCGACGGTGCCGTCCACGGCAATTGTACGTTCCGTGCTGCCGTACCTGACTGTGAGCGCGGGATTGCGGCCGGTCAGCGTCGCCTTGACAAGTTTGCCGTCCTTCCATACGAGATCGACGGTGACGTTCCCTTTTGCGCGAAGACCCGTGACGGAACCGTTAGCCCATTTGGAGGGGAGAGCGGGCAGCAGATAAACCTTGCCGTCCAGACTCTGCAGCAGCATCTCCGCAACGCCGCTGGATGCGCCGAAATTTCCGTCGATCTGGAACGGAGGATGCGCGTCAAACATATTGGCGTACGTTCCGCCGCCGCGGTCGTAGCGCTCGTTCTGTTCATCGACAAACCGCAGCTGCGTGTCCATAAGATGCAGCGCACGGTCGCCGTCGCGCAGTCTTGCCCAGAAATTGATTTTCCATCCGAGGCTCCAGCCTGTGCCGTCGTCGCCGCGCGTCTCCAGCGTTTTGCGGCACGCTTCGGCAAGCTCCGGCGTTTTTTCGACAGAGATCAGGTTCGCCGGGTGCAGCGCATACAGATGCGACACATGGCGGTGATGCACCTCCGCCTCCTCCTGCTCGTTATACCATTCCAGAAGTCTGCCGTCTTTGCCGGTGCGGAAAGGCAGAAGACGGGGAAGCGTCTTGCGGATACGCTCGGCGAGATCGGTGTCCCTGCCGATGATTTCGCAGCTTTTCAGCGTATTCTGCAGTACCTCGCGGCAGATGGCCATGGTCATCGTGGTCGTCTGGGAGATCGCGTATTCTTCGTCGTCGATCACAAAACAGTTTTCCGGAGAGGTCGAAGGGGAGCAGACGAGATACCCGTCGGGCATTTCTGTCAGGATGGAGAGATAGAACTGCGCGCAGCCCTTCAGGATCGGGTACGCCGTGTTTTCAAGAAATGCTTTGTCCAGCGTGTATTCATACTGTTCAAACGCGTGGCGGGACATCCAGCCGGCGCCGTTGTACCAGAAGAACCAGCAGGGATTGCCGGTCGTCGGCGCACACATGCGCCAAAGATCACTGTTGTGGTGACAGACAAATCCGTCCGCACCGTAATACTGCTGCGCTGCGCGCTGTCCGGCGACGGAAAGATCGCACAGCATATCGATCAGCGGCTTGTTCAGCTCGGTCAGATTGCACGGCAGAACAGGCCAGTAATTCATCTCGGTATTGATATTGACCGTGTAATTCGCTGCCCACGGCGCGTGAAGACGGTGGTTCCAGATGCCTTGCAGGTTCATTGCCTGACTGCCGGGGCGCGACGCGCAGATCGCAAGATAGCGCCCGTAATTGAACAGAAGGACATACAAGCCGGGATCGGAAACACCTTTGCCGAAATCATACAGACGATCGTTTGTCGGGACGTCTTCGCGGTGCGCGCTGTCGATCTCGAGCTTGACACGGTCATACAGCGCTTTGTGCGACGCGATATGTTCGGCTTTGAGCGTTTCGTAGGTTTTCTGCTGAACCGCGTCGATGCGGTCGAGCACAGTCTGTTCGTATTCTTTGCCTTCCAGCACGGGGTGCTTGTCGAATCCGTTGAATGAATCCTCCGCGGCGAGAATGACGGTACAATCCGTCACATCGCGCAGCATAATGCAGCAGCCTTCGTAGAAGATCTCACCGTCCGCCGGAATCACACGGACAGCGGTGCGGAATTTCATGCCCTGCTCGGCCGGATCGTCGCCGACCTGCGCAAAGTAGCTGCGTCGGTCATACATCCTGCCGGGACACTGACCGTCCAGGATCAGCGTTTCGCCGCGCGTATAGGCACGATGCTCGAGCAGGCTGCGCAGTGTGATCTGCAGATCGATCTTCTTTTCGCAGCGGATGCGTCCGATCAGAGCGTTCTGCGCGAAAGATACAAACCATTCCTCCGAATAATGTGCGCCATCCCGAAGATACGACACCGAGGAGACCGCTGTGGAAAGATCGAGTGTTCGCTTGAACTGTTCCGCTTTCGGCGGCGCGACCGGATGCGCAATGCACAGATCACCGAGCGGCAGATAGCTTTCGGTGTCATAACCCTGCATGTTGTCGATGACTGTGCGGGAGACGTTCGAGATCTGATCCGGTTCAAATATCTGCCGGCGCACTGTCTCAAACGCTTCTCTTGCTTTAAAGTTGTCCTGATACGACGGCTTACCGGACCAAAGCGTGTCCAGATTCAGAGAAAGGAGCTCTTCGTTCGTGGTTCCGTAGACCATCGCGCCGAGCGAACCGTTGCCGATGGGCAGCGCATCCGTCCAGCGGCGGGAAGGATGCGTATAGTACAAAAGATTGCTGTCTGTCATATTGATCACCTCAATCGATAGTATACAGGATATGAAATCAGGTGTCAAATGCTTTTTGATCAGACACAAAAATCTTCGACCAGATCCTGAAAATGCACGAGAGAGACGTCGAAGTCCACGATCCTTTGCATCAGATCCCGCACTTCGTCCGCATCGGTCGATAAATCGCGTATAGAATAAACTACCCGCAGCGGGTGCGTACGGTAAGCGGTGAATCCGTACCCGATGTATGTTTCTCCGTTTTCGTTGCAGTAACGGTCTGAATCCAGAACCAATTTGATCTTCTCGGTTTTTGTTTGCAAAATGACCATCTCCATGAATTATCAGATCATACTATAAGGGAAAATTATTCACATGTCAAGTACATAGTGAAAAAAATTCATTTATTTTTCGCGTGCGCCGTACGGATAAACGGATTTAACGCTTTGTGGACGCGTGGAATTGCAACTTTATCTTGATTTTCCCGGCCGGTATGTGATATAATTATCTGACAAAATTTTGAGGTGTTGCCGATGAAAGATTTGATCATTTTCGGCGCAGGCGGACTTGGCAGGGAAACGCTTTTCCAACTGCGTGAAATGAACCGCGTCCGTCCCGAGTACCGCATACTCGGATTCGCCGACGACCGCTGCTACGGAACGGTCGTGGACGATTATCCCGTTTTGACGGATACGCAGGGGCTTATGATCCGCGAGGAAGACACGTGCGTCGTGATCGCCGTCGGCAATCCGCGCGCAAGACGGCAGATCTTCTCCACGCTGCGCATGAATCCGTATCTTTTCTTTCCGACCGTGATCGCACCGAATGTCGTTTGCTCCGATCGCGTTCAGATCGGCAAGGGCTGTGTGATCGGTTTCGGCTCCGTTCTGACCGTTGACATCACGATCGGCGACTTTGTGCTCATCAGCAACAGCTGCAACATAGCACATGACGCGGTACTGCGCGACTATGCGACGCTGTATCCCGCGGTTCATGTATCCGGCAATGTGACGATCGGACAGGGATGCGAGATCGGCGTCGGCAGCAGCATTATTCAGGGACTGACCGTTGGCGACGGCGCGATCCTCGGTGCCGGCTGCGCGGTCGTGCGCGACATTCCGCCGCACTGCACGGCAGTCGGCGTGCCGGCAAAAGTGATCCGGCGGCACGAGCAGAGTATTTGAGGTGAGTATATGCAGAACGAGTATTCCGTTTCACTCGAAAAAATGATCGAAGACCAGAAGTTTGAGATCGTGTATCTTCCGCAGGAAGCGAACAAGATCTATATCTTCTCCAAGGAAGTCAGCCGTCCCGGTCTGGTCTTTGTCGGATATGATGAATTCTTTGACAGCAAACGTGTGCATTTTCTCGGATTGAATGAGACAGGGTATCTCAAGAGCCTGCCCGCGGAAGCGCGGTTCAAGGCAATGGATCGTCTGTTTCAGAAGCGTCCTTCTCTCGTGGTTCTGTCGCGCGGCCTGCCGTGCATCGACGGTATGCTGACGCTTGCGGACAAATACGAAGTACCGATCGTTCGCGCGTTCACGTCGACGTCCAGCTGCATGTCGCAGTTGATCGCTTACTTGAGCGTGGAGCTTGCCGACCGCATCACGCGCCACGGCGTTATGGTCGAGGTGTACGGCGAGGGCGTTCTGATCCTCGGCGGCAGCGGCGTCGGCAAGAGCGAGACGGCGCTCGAACTTATCAAGCGCGGCCATCGTCTGATCGCGGATGACGCGGTGGAGATCCGCAAGGTCTCTTCCACGACGCTGCTTGGTTCGGCGCCGAATAATATCCGCCACTTTATCGAGCTGCGCGGCGTCGGCATTTTGAATGCGCGCCGTTTGTTCGGCGTCGGCGCTGTCAAAATGACGGAGAAAATCGACATGATCGTGCAGTTGGAGCCGTGGGATCGCGAGAAGGTCTACGAGCGGCTCGGTCTGGACGACGAGTATGCCGATATTCTCGGCAATAAGGTGCCCGTTACCGTGGTTCCGGTAAAGCCCGGACGCAATCTTTCGATCATCATCGAGGCGGCGGCGATGAATAACCGTCAGCGCAAGATGGGATATAATGCTGCGCGGGAGCTGATGCGCAAGCTCGGCATGTCGGACGAAGAATTCGAGCCCGAACAGCGTGAACTCGATCTTTGGAACGATTAAATCAAGGAGGACATACAATGTACAGAATCGGTGTGGATCTTGGCGGCACCAATATCGCAGTGGGTGTCGTGGATGAAAATTTGAAAATGGTCGGACGCAGCAAGGTCAAGACGAATGCGCCGCGTCCGGCGGAAGAGATTTTTGCCGACATGGCGAAGGCGTGCCTTGCCGCGGTCGAAGACGCCGGCATTACGATGCAGGACGTCGCTTCGGTCGGCATCGGATCGCCCGGCACCATCAACAAGGACACGGGCATGATCGAATTCTCGAACAATCTGGAGTTCTTCAATGTTTCTGCGCGTGAGTTGCTGCAGGCAAAGCTCGGCAATCTGCCGATTTACATTGACAACGATGCAAACTGCGCCGCGCTCGGCGAAGCGTATGCCGGCGCCGGTCACGGTGTTTCAAGCTTCATTGCCATCACGCTCGGCACAGGCGTCGGCAGCGGGATCGTGATCGACGGCAAACTCGTGACGGGCGTCAATTTTGCCGCCGGCGAGATGGGGCATACGGTCATCTGCGTCGACGGCGAAAAGTGCAACTGCGGACGCCGCGGCTGCTGGGAATCCTATTCCTCCGCCACAGCGCTGATTGCGCAGACCAAAGACGCCATGCGCCATGCGCCGGAAAGCCTGATGTGGGAACTGGCCGACGGTTCGTCGTTCAACGTGACGGGCAGAACTGCCTTCGACGCTATGCGCAAGGGCGACGCGGCCGCAAAAAAAGTCGTGGACAATTACATATACTATCTGGCGATGGGTATTACAAATGTGGTCAACATTTTCCAGCCTGACGTCATTTGCATCGGCGGCGGCATCGGACATGAGGGCGAGACGCTGCTCGAGCCGCTGCGCAAGCTGGTCTCGCGCGAGCGGTATTCCATTCATGCGAAAAAGCAGACGAAGATCGTTCCTGCGGAACTCGGCAACGACGCCGGCATTTACGGAGCCGCGATGCTTGATTGCTGACAGATCGGTTTTCATTTCATACATCGGAGTTTTAGGTATATCCAGAACAACACGGAGGACAGAGCGTGACAAACACAGAACTGTTTCGTGATTTTGCGGATTCAATCCATTGCGCATTTAAAGAAGGCGAACCGCTGTCTGCCTATACGACGTTTCGTATAGGCGGACCGGCGGAGATGATGCTGTTTCCGCAGGATGAAGAAACGCTGCAAAAACTGCTGGTCTTTTGCAAGGGAACGGACACGGTTCCTTTCCTGCTGGGAAAGGGCAGCAATCTGCTGATCCCGGACAGCGGTCTGGGCGGCGTGACAATCTGCACGGAGCGTATGCAGAAGCATTCGCTGCTGTCCAAAAACGAGATCATTTGCGAGGCGGGTCTGTCGCTGTCCAAACTCTGTTTGTTTGCGCATGCCAACGGGCTTTCCGGTCTGGAATTCGCTTACGGGATTCCCGGTTCGGTCGGCGGCGCCGTCTTTATGAACGCGGGCGCCTACGGCGGGGAGATGCGCGACGTGCTGTCGACCGTGACGAGCGTCGATATGGACGGCCGCCTGCATGTGCATACTGCGGACGACCTGTGTCTGGGCTACCGTGCGAGCGTCTTCCAGGAGAACGGCGAAACCATCCTGTCCGCTGTTGTGCGTTTGAGCGCGGGCGATCCCGACGAGATCCGTGCCAAAATGGACGACGTTCTGCAGAAGCGAAAAGACAAACAGCCCTTGAATTTCCCGAGCGCCGGTTCTGCGTTTAAGCGTCCGGAGGGGTATTATGCCGGTGCGCTGATCGAGCAGTGCGGTCTGAAGGGCTATGCCATAGGCGGCGCGCAGGTCAGCGAGAAGCACGCGGGATTTATCGTCAACCGCGGCGGCGCGAGCGCCTCCGACGTGCTGCGCCTGATCGATTATATCCAGGAAAAAGTCCAGCAGGAGACCGGCGTATTTCTCGAGCCGGAGATCCGCTGCGTCACACAGTAAAGGAGGCATACGGCGATGGAACTGATTTTGGTAACCGGACTGTCCGGCGCCGGCAAATCCAGAGTGATCGACGCACTGGAAGACATCGGCTTTTTCTGCGTGGACAACATGCCGCCGAAGCTGATTTCTACGTTCGTTCAGTTGATTCTTTCGTCCAAAGAACCGCGCGATCGGATCGCGGTCGTAACCGATATCCGCGCAGGGCTGTCGCCGCAGACGTTCGATTCGTGCGTCGAGGATCTGCTGTCCGCCAAGATCGACTTCAAGATCCTGTTTGTGACGGCGGACGACGAGTCGCTGCAGAGCCGCTATAAGCTCACGCGCCGCAAGCATCCGCTGTCCGATCTGTGCAACGGTCTGCTGAACGATGCGATCACGCTCGAACGCGAGCGCTTGCGTCC
Organism: Oscillospiraceae bacterium; assembly: GCA_902790325.1. Taxonomy (GTDB): domain Bacteria; phylum Bacillota; class Clostridia; order Oscillospirales; family Acutalibacteraceae; genus UBA1425. The sequence continues at coordinate 117,576 of CADARP010000001.1, forward strand.
CGCCATGCAAAAGGCGGACTATATCGTAGACACGTCACATATGACGCCGAAGGATTGCCGCGAGCGGATCGCCGCGCTGTTTCTGGACAACCCTTCGCAGAAGATGCATATTCACGCCATGTCGTTCGGATTCAAGTACGGCATGCCGACAGACGCCGATCTTGTGTTCGACGTGCGGTGTCTGCCGAACCCGTTCTATGTGGACGAGCTGAAGGAACATACGGGACTGGACGAGGCCGTGCAGACGTACGTCCTGAAATGGGACGCAGCGCAGACGCTTCTTGCCAAGCTGTATGATCTGGTGGACTTTTTGATCCCGCTGTACGAAAAAGAAGGCAAAACACAGCTTGTGATCGCGGTAGGCTGTTCGGGCGGCAAACACCGTTCGGTCGTTTTTGCCGAGATGATCAACAAGCATTTGCTGCAGAACAATCTGCTTTCTTCCATTCATCATCGGGATATGGATAAATAAACTTTTTGTCAGGTGATCGGCTGTGTCGTTTTCCTCCGAAGTCAAAAAAGAAATGGTTTCGATGCCTGTGCTTTCCGCCTGCTGCAAGCACGCGGAGGCATACGGGCTGCTTTTGTTCGGACGGAATTTTTCTTCTGCCGCTGTTTCTTTTGCGGCGGAAAACCGCGCAGTTTCCGAAAAGTACGCGGAATGTGTCCGCGCGATCACCGGTACCGAGCCGGAGTATTCCGACCGGCCGGGCAAAATGGCGATCGTTTCCGTCAAGACCGCGGTCGAACGGCGCGCGATCCTCAATTCGTTCGGCCACAGCGCGGGCGAACTTTCCCTGCGCATCAACCGCGCAAATCTTTCCGAGGAATGCTGCTTTGCCTCGTTCATCCGCGGCGTTTTTCTGGCGTGCGGTTCGATCAGCTCGCCGGAGAAAAGCTATCATCTCGAATTTGTTGTGCCGTTCCTGAAGCTGTCGAACGATCTGTTCAGCTTTTTGCAGGAACTGGGTTTTCCGCCCAAGCATATCATGCGTAAAGGGTATCACATCATTTACTATAAGGACAGCGAAAGTATCGAGGATCTGTTGACGCTGATGGGCGCGACGAACGCCACGCTCCGCCTGATCGGCATCAAAGTCGACAAAGATATGCGCAACCATGTCAACCGCCGCGTAAACTTTGAAACGGCGAACATTGACCGCTCCGTGCAGGCGGGTACCCAGCAGGTAGACGCGATCCGGAAGATCGAACGCGCGCGCGGGCTGGATTCTCTGCCGCAGGGTCTGCAGGAGATCGCGCAGATCCGTCTTGAGCATCCGGAAGCGACGCTGTATGAGCTGGAACAGATTTTTGAGGGCCGGCTGTCCCGTTCCGGCATCAATCACCGGTTGAAGCGGTTGGAACAGATCGCTTCGCAATTATAAGGAAGGGGAAAGCACGATGGCATTTGCGCATCTGCATCTGCATACGCAATACAGTCTTCTTGACGGCGCATGCCGCATCGGCGATGTGCTGGACCGCGCCAAAGAACTCGGACAGACTGCAATGGCGATAACCGATCACGGCGTCATGTACGGCGTGATCGATTTTTATAAAGCGGCGCTCGAACGCGGCATCCATCCGATCATCGGGTGTGAGTGCTACGTTGCGCCGCGCTCCCGACTGGACAAAACGCACGGGCTTGACAGCGAACGGTATCATTTGATACTGCTGTGTGAGAATAATACCGGATACCAGAACCTCATCGCTATGGTTTCCGAGAGCTGGACGACCGGCTTCTACGGCAAGCCGCGCATCGACCTTGATCTTTTGCGCGCGCATCACGAAGGGCTGATCGCGCTGTCCGGCTGCCTTGCCGGAGAGGTTTCGCGTGCGCTGACGCAGGGCGATTATGACCGCGCGAAGGAAGTAGCGCTTCGGTACCGCGATATTTTCGGTGAGAACAATTATTATCTGGAGATACAGAACCACGGCATTCGCGAGCAGTTGGAGATCAATCCCGCTCTGATCCGTTTGTCGCAGGAAACGGGGATCGCGCTCGCGGCGACGAACGACGCGCATTATGTGCGGCGGGAAGACGCGCGCGTGCAGCAGGTGCTGCTGTGCATCCAGACGAACCATTTGCTCGGAGAGAAGACGGGTCTGGAATTTGAATCCGATAACTTTTACGTCAAGAGCGAGCAGGAGATGGCCGCTTTGTTCCCGGACTGCCCGCAGGCTGTGACGAATACGGCGCTGATCGCCGAGCGCTGCAGCGTGACGTTTGAATTCGGCAAAACCAAACTGCCTCATTTTGACGTTCCGGACGGACGCGATCACTTTGAATGGTTCAGCGAACAGTGCTATCTCGGCTTGTTCGAGCGGTACGGCAATCAGCCGCCCCAAGCTTATATCGAACGGCTGGACTATGAGCTGGACGTTATTCGCAAGATGGGATACGTGGACTACTATCTGATTGTGCACGATTTCATCCGCTACGCCAAAAGCCGCGGCATTCCGGTCGGGCCGGGCAGAGGCTCCGGCGCCGGCAGTCTTGCGGCGTACTGCATCGGGATCACAGGCATTGATCCGATGAAGTACAATCTGTTGTTCGAGCGCTTCCTCAATCCCGAACGTGTGAGTATGCCGGACTTCGACGTCGACTTCTGTATCGAACGGCGCGGCGAAGTGATCGACTACGTCAATGAAAAATACGGCAGCGATCATGTTGCGCAGATCGTGACATTCGGTACGCTTGCCGCGAGAGCGGCGATCCGCGACGTCGGCCGCGTGATGGGGTTGAGCTACGGCGCGGTCGACCAGGTTGCCAAGCTGATCCCGAACGAACTGAAAATGACGATCGACAAGGCGCTGGAAAAATCCAGGGAATTGTCCGATCTCTATCACACGAACGAACAAGTACGCGATCTGATCGACACGGCGCGCAGCATCGAAGGCATGCCGCGCAATACGTCGACACACGCCGCCGGCGTTGTGATCTCGCGTGATCCGGTTTCGACTTATGTGCCGCTTGCCAGGAACGACGACGTCATTGTGACGCAGTTCACCATGACGACGCTCGAAGAGCTTGGCCTTTTGAAGATGGACTTTCTCGGCCTTCGCAACCTGACGGTCATTCATGACGCGGTTCAGATGATCCGCGAACGCGAACCTGACTTTGATCTCGAAAAGATCGACTTCCTCGACAAAGACGTCTACGCCATGCTTTCAAAAGGGCACACGGAAGGCGTATTTCAGTTTGAGTCCGCCGGAATGCGCACAACGCTGATGGGGCTGGAACCGGAGAGCCTGGAAGATCTGATCGCCGTGATCTCGCTGTACCGCCCGGGGCCGATGGATTCGATCGGACGGTATATCGAAAACCGCCACCATCCCGAACGGGTGACGTATAAAACGCCGCTGCTTGAATCTATCCTGGATGTGACATACGGCTGCATGGTCTATCAGGAACAAGTCATGCAGATTTTCCAGAAGCTCGCCGGATATTCCTTCGGACGCGCGGATATCGTGCGCCGCGCCATGAGCAAGAAAAAGCATGATGTGATGGAGCGCGAACGCGAAGTGTTTGTGCATGGCCTCGTGCGTGACGACGGAACTGTTGAATGCGACGGCGCTGTGCGGCGCGGCGTGGACGAAGCGACAGCAAACAGTATCTTTGACGAAATGTCTTCCTTTGCGTCCTATGCGTTTAACAAGTCCCATGCGGCTGCCTACGCCTACATTGCCTACCAGACCGCATGGCTCAAGAATAAACATCCGCAGGCGTTTATGGCGGCGATCCTCAGCAGCGTTCTCGACAGAACCGACAAGATTTCGGGTTATATTGCGGAATGTCACCGCATCGGCATCGACGTTCTGCCGCCGAGCGTCAATGACAGTTTTGCCCGTTTTACCGTAAGCGGAACGGCGATCCGATTCGGGCTTCTGGCGGTCAAGAACATCGGGAAAGGGTTCATCGACCGGATCGTGCAGGAGCGTGAACGCGGCGGCGCATTCAGGTCGTTCTATGCGTTCTGCAAGCGGATGTACGGCAAGGAATTCAACCGCCGTGCTGTGGAGAGTCTGATCAAATGCGGCGCGCTGGACGGGCTGGACGCAAACCGTCGGCAGATGCTTCTGATGCTTCCGGAAGTGATCGGTTCGTTGGAAGACGGCAGGCGGCGCAGTGTGGAAGGACAGATCGGCTTTTTCGATCTGTCCGGCGTCGAAGACGCCGAGCCTAAGCTGCCCGAAGCGCCTGAGCTTCCCGCGGAAGAACTGCTGGCGATGGAAAAAGAAGTTGCCGGATTCTATATTTCCGGCCATCCGATGGCAAAATTTGAACAGGACGCTTTGCGCCTTCGCGTGCAGACGGCCGCGCAATTGACGGCCGAGGACAGCGACTATGCAGACGGCGCCGCGGTGCGGATGCTCGGTATTATCACATCGATCAAAAAGAAGATCACAAAATCCAACAGCACGATGGCCTTTCTGACTGTCGAGGACATGAGCGGCGGAATCGAAGCGCTTGTTTTTCCGAAGACGCTTTCCGAGGCCGGTTCGTTCCTTGCCGAGGGCAAAGTGGTTTTGATTCACGGCAAGGTCAGCGTCCGTGAGGACGAGGACACCAAATTGGTATGTGATAAGATCGAACCGTATGTTCCGTCGGCGGCTGCCGAGCGGATACAGCCGGCTGAGAATCCGAAAAAAAGACGCGGATTGTTTCTTCGTCTGCCGTCCGAGGACTGTCCGCAGCGGTCCGCCGCCGAAAAGTTCCTGCGGATTTTTGAGGGAAACACCCGCTTGTACTACTATTACACGGATACGAAACAGTACGATCCGCAGCCGGTCGAATGCTGTGTCGACGTAAATGAACCGCTGCTCGGAGAACTGCGCAGGATTCTCGGCGATGAGAATGTGGCATTTATTGCGTAGAACTGAAAAAAATGTCAGTATTTGTGTTTTTTTATTTGACATTGCGTCCCGATAGGTGTAGAATTGTCATAATTCAGCAATCCAAGGAGGAACCTGTACCATGAATCCCAAGCCCATGAAACGAATCGGAGTATTGACCAGCGGCGGCGACGCGCCCGGCATGAATGCGGCAGTGCGTTCTGTCGTGCGTACCGCGTGCGAGAATAATATGGAAGTTGTCGGCATTCTGCGCGGCTACTCCGGATTGATCAAAGGCGATCTGGTCCAAATGAACATCCGTTCCGTTTCCGACATCATTCACAGGGGCGGAACCATTCTCTACTCTGCGCGCTGCCCGGAGTTTGTTTCGGAAGAAGGCGTCATGAAGGGCGTCAAAACCTGCAAAGAGAACGGCATCGACGGTATTGTCGTCATCGGCGGCGACGGTTCTTTCCGCGGCGCGCGTGACCTTTCCCTGAAGGGGATCCCGTGTATCGGCGTTCCCGGTACGATTGACAACGACATAGCCTGCACCGACTATACGATCGGATACGACACGTGCCTGAACACGATCATGGACATGGTGGACCGTGTGCGCGACACGACGGAATCGCATGACCGCTGCAGCGTGATCGAGGTCATGGGCCGCAAGGCCGGTTTCCTTGCGCTCAATGCCGGTATTGCCATCGGCGCGACGACGATTCTTGTTCCGGAGTTCGATTATGACATCGAGCGCGACGTCATCGAGCGCATGCGCCGCACGCAGAAGACAGGCAAGCGGCATTTCATCATTGTGGTCGCCGAGGGTATCGGCGGAACGGAAGAGCTTGCGCGCAAGATCGAGAAGGAGACCGGCGTGGAATCGAGAGCCGTGATTCTCGGGCATGTGCAGCGCGGCGGCGCGCCGACCTGCAAGGACAGAGTTGTGGCCAGCCAGATGGGCAACCGTGCGGTGAAGCTCCTGGAGAACGGTATCGGCAACCGCGTGGTCGGCATGAAGAACGAAAAAATCTTCGATATGGATATTTACGAAGCCTTGAACATGACCAAGACGCTCGATCGTGAGCTGTTTGATATTTCCAGAGAAATCTCTATTTAAGGCTGAACAAAAATGCAGAATGAATTTTTGACCCTGCGCAGACAGATCATCGAAAAAGAATTCGGCAGAATGAATGATAAGCAGCTTGAAGCGGTTCTTTCTACGGAAGGACCGCTTTTGGTGCTTGCAGGGGCAGGCAGCGGAAAGACGACTGTTCTTGTCAACCGCGTTGCGAATCTTTTGCAGTTCGGATGTGCGTCCAATTCCGACGAGATCCGCTTTGAGCCGACCGAGCAGGATCTGCGGCTGATGCGCGCCTGCGTGGACGGCGCGCCGCTCGCGCCGGAGCTTTATGATCTTTTAGCGGTGCGTCCGGCGAAGCCGTGGGAGATCCTCGCCATCACGTTCACGAACAAGGCGGCAAATGAGCTCAAAGAGCGCATTCTCAACAAGATCGGCGACTCCGTCGGCGGCATCGATGAGATCTGGGCGTGCACGTTCCACAGTGCATGCGCGCGCATCCTGCGTCGGTACGGCGACCGTCTCGGCTATTCGTCCCATTTCACGATCTACGATATGGACGACTGCAAGCGCGTGATGAAGGAATGCCAACGCATTCTGGAGATCGATGAAAAATACCTGCCCGCCAAGAATATACTGCGCGAGATCAGCAACGCGAAGAATGCGCTTCTGCAGCCGCGCGAATACGCCGACGAGGCGCAGAACGACGTGCGCAAGCGCCGCATTGCCGAGGCGTATGAATGCTATCAGAAATTGCTGATGAATGCCGACGCGATGGATTTCGACGATCTGATCGGCAATACGGTACGGCTTTTGGAAGAACACGAAGACGTGCGGACGTATTATCAGCGCCGGTTCCGGTACATTATGGTCGACGAGTATCAGGACACGAACTATGCGCAGTATCGCCTGACGTCCGTTCTGGCGGCAGCGCACCGCAACATCTGTGTCGTGGGCGATGACGATCAGAGCATTTATAAATTCCGCGGCGCAACAATCGAGAATATCCTGCATTTTGAGGAACAGTATGACAATGCGCTTGTGATCCGTCTTGAGCAGAATTATCGCTCGACGCAGACGATTCTCGATGCGGCAAATGCGGTGATCGCGCACAACGAACAGCGCAAAGGCAAAAATCTGTGGACGGCCAACGGGACAGGGGAGCGTATCGTGCTGCATACCGCGGACGACGAACAGCAGGAAGCGCGGTATGTGGCAAACTGCATGATGACCAATAAACAGCAGGGCGGTTCGTGGAAGGACAACGCTGTGCTTTACCGCATGAACGCCATGTCCAACTCGATCGAATCCGCGCTTGTCCGGTCCGGAATCCCTTACCGTATCATCGGCGGCCACCGTTTCTATGAACGCAAAGAGATCCGTGACGCCATTGCATATCTGACCGTTGTCGGCAATCCCGATGACAATGTGCGTCTGCGCCGGATCATCAACGAGCCGAAACGCGGCATTGGAGACACGACGATGAATCGTGCTGCCGAGATCGCCGCGGGACTCGATTTGAGCATATATGAAGTCCTGAAAACTTCGGACGAGTTTCCGAGCCTGGCTCGTTCTTCTGTAAAGCTGAAGGACTTTACAGACAAGATTCAGGAATACCGCAGCGCGGCCGAGACCCTGACGATCGCCGAGCTGCTGCAGTTCGTTCTGGAAGACAGCGGCTATTTGCAGTCGCTCGAATCCGAACCGGATAAATACGAGGACAGGATCGCAAACCTGAGCGAGCTGTCCGCGAACATCAAGCGGTATTGCGAAGAAAACGAGGAACCGACGTTGAACGGCTTTTTGGAAGAAGTCGCGTTGATGACGGATATCGACGCTTTCAACGCAGAGGCGGACAATGTCGTGTTGATGACGATCCATTCCGCGAAGGGGCTGGAGTTTACGAACGTCTTTTTGATCGGTATGGAGGACGGCGTCTTTCCGGGACAGCCTGCGCTGTACGATCACGAGGAGATGGAAGAAGAACGTCGTCTGGCTTACGTGGCGATCACGCGTGCGAAAAAGCGTCTTGTTCTCACCAATGCCCGCTGCAGAATGGTATTCGGAAGCACGACATACAATGCGCCGTCCTGCTTTGTGGACGAGATCCCGCCGCATTTGATCGAACGATCCGGACTGCCTGTACGTCGTTCTGCGTCCAAGCAGTCGTACGGCGGCAGCTTTTCCGACTCGGGTACGTCCGATTTCGCTTTTTCGTCTGCTGCGGCGCCGTCCGGTGCGAACCGATCGGGCAGCAAGGTCGATCGCGGATTCTCTTCCGCCAAAACGCAGCGCGCTTCAGGCACGGAAAGCTACAAAGTCGGCGACGGCGTAATGCACAAGGCGTTCGGACAGGGCGTGGTTTTGTCCGTCAAAGCCATGGGCAACGACCTGCTGCTGGAGATCGCGTTTGAAAAAGCGGGCACCAAAAAGGTAATGGCTAAGTTTGCGAAACTGGAGAAGATATAAGGGAGGTTCTTCAATGAAGAGGTTTCTGTCCGTGGTGCTGTGTATCTGTATGCTTTGCGGCACATTATCCGTTGCGGTCTTTGCAGCCCAGACCGGTGCGTATGACGGCGCGCCGCTGATCGTCATCAGCGGGTTCGGCACTGTGCCGCTGTATCTGAACGCGGATACGGCACAGGCCGAGCGTGTGTTCTTTCCGTCTGCCAAACGGATCGTAAAAAACGCCGTTCAGCTTGTCAAACCGCTGCATCAACTGCGAAATGACGGAGATTTCGCCGGCTTTGCGGATAAAATGGACCCGCTGGTATTTGATGTGTTTTCGCAGAGCGCGCTCGATGCGAGCGGAAACCCGCTTCAGAACGTCTCTGTGCGTACATTTCCGCTGACGGCGGATCACTATATGGATTTCTTTTCGCAGCGTCCGAAGGATGAGCAGGCGCTTGTGCGCGGCGCGATCGACGCATTGGGTGCAAAGAATACATATTTCTTCAGCTATGATTGGCGGCTCGATCCGCTTGACCATGCGGATTCTCTGCGCGCATATATCGAGAACGTCAAGAAGGAGACAGGAAAAGACAAGGTCATCCTGGTCGCTTGCAGCATGGGCGGCGTTGTGGCTATGGCGTATCTGTCGAAATACGGCGCAAAGGATCTGCAGACGCTTGTCTTGAACAACACCGCGTTCCAGGGGATCACCATGGTCGGCGAAATGTTCTGCAAGGATTATGCCGTCGATAAGCAGATGACGATTGAATACGCGATGCAGTTCACGCAGATGCCGGAGGAACTCAAGGCATTTATCCGTGCCGCTTTCATGCGCTCGCGCGCAGCGGACGGATTGGTGGACTTCGCCGGAAAACTGCTCGACAACACAAAGGATCAGACGTCCGCGGAGGTTCTGTACCCGCTGTTTGCGTATATGCCGGGTATGTGGTCGTTTATCAACGCCAAGGATTATGAACGCGCAAAGCAGACTGCTTTGGATCCCGACGTGAACCGTGAATTGATCCGCAAGATCGACGCATATCACTACGGCGTACAGGCAAAGGCAAAACAGATCCTGCAGAAAGCCATGAAGCAGGGCTGCCGGATTGCGATCACGGCCAATTACGGGAAGTTCGCCATTCCGCTGACAAAGTCCATGCGTGTGTGCGACGATTATTTGATCGATACCGCGCTTGCTTCCGGCGGTGCGGTCTGTGCCGATGTTTTCGAGACGCTGCCGAAATCGTACGTCCAGAAGCGCGACAGAAAACACAACCATATTTCGCCGGACCGTGTGATCGACGCATCCACTTGTATGTTCCCGGAACTGACGTGGTTCGTGCGCGATATGGGACATCTCGATTATCCTTACGGCTCGGAGGGCATGGAATTCCTGCTGTGGCTCGTACGGATGGATTCGCAATACACGATCCGCACCAGCGACCGCTACCCGCAATTCATGCAGTACGACGTTCAAAAGAAAACGCTTACAGCGCAATAAAACTGTTGCGGCGTCCGATCGGGCGCCGCTTTTATATTAGGTACCGAAAAAAATTAAAATACCCTCTTGTTTCTTATAAACAGATGTGCTATAATAGCACATATAATATGGAGTAGTAGGTGGTGTGTCGGGTGAAGCAGATTCTTTCCGTCGGGATCGACATCGGAACCTCGACCACTCAGGTGATCTTCAGCAGCCTCAGTGTGGAGAATACATCCGGTTATTTTACGGTACCGAAGATTTCAATCGTCGGCAAGGATATCCTCTACAAGGGCGAGATCCACCGCACGCCGCTGCGTACCAGAACGCTTATCGACGGCGAGGCTGTGCGCGAGATCGTCGCGGCAGAATTCCAAAAGGCGGGATATACGCCCAGCCAGACCGAGACCGGCGCCGTCATCATCACGGGCGAGTCCGCCCGCAAGGAAAACAGCGAAGAAGTGCTGCGGTATCTCAGCGATTTTGCCGGGGAATTTGTTGTGTCCACAGCCGGACCCGACATCGAATCCATCGTTGCGGGAAAGGGAAGCGGCGCCGCGGCGTATTCCGAAGATAACGGCGTCGCCGTGGTCAACCTCGACATTGGCGGCGGCACGACTAACGCGGTCATTTTCGACGACGGCGAAGTGACGGCAAAAGGGTGTCTCGACATCGGCGGCCGACTTGTCACGATCGACAGCTCCGGCAGGATCGACTACATCAGTGAGAGCGCGCAGCAGGTCGCGCAAAGCGTCGGCGTTCAGCTTCGACAGGGTGACGCGGCGCGCATCGAGGATCTGACAAAACTGTGCGACGGATATGCGGCAGTGCTTGAGCAGTTCCTCGGCCTTTCCGGAAAGACGGCGCTGCTCTCCGCGCTCAAGACGCCCGGCAGCTCCGACTTCGAGCTGCATCCGAAACTGCGCGCGGTCTGCTTTTCGGGCGGCGTTGCGGATTTTGTTTACGGCACACAGCAGGAACCTTTCCATTTCGGCGACATCGGCGTTCTGCTCGGACAGGCGATTCGCCGCAGCCGGATCTTTACGGCGTTTCGCGTGATCGGCGCAGCCGAAACGATACGCGCAACGGTCGTCGGCGCCGGTACCTATACGACGTCGGTTTCCGGCAGTACCATTGATTATTCCGACGGACTTTTTCCGCTCAAGAATATCCCAGTCCTTCGGCTGGACGGGAAGGAGCAGGCGGCATGCTTTGCGGGCGACGGTTCCGTGCTGCGGGAGAAGCTTGAGTGGTTTCTGCGGCAGAACGATTGCCGGAACGCGGTGATCGCGATGGACGGCGAAAGCGATCCGTCCTATATTGCGGTGCAGCGTTTGGCAAAAGCGATCACCGACGGAGCGGACTCCGTTCTCTCCCCGGGCGAGCCGATCATGATCGTGCTGCGGCATGATATGGCAAAAGTGCTCGGACGACAGGTGCGCGCGCTGCTCGCGGACAAGCGTCCGGTGATCTCTATTGATTCCATCATCGTGCAGCAGAACGACTACATCGACATGGGGCGCCCGCTGATGGACGGCATGGTGATCCCGGTCGTTGTCAAAACATTGATATTCGGATAACTCTGACGGCAGGAGGAGTTCATTTTGTACAGAACCTTGCTTTCGGGTCAGCAGTTCACCTTTGACAGCGTCAAGGAAGTGCTGGCAAAAGCGAATGAAGAGAAATCCGGCGACATTCTCGCCGGCGTCGCCGCGCGTTCGGACATCGAACGTGTTGCGGCAAAAGAAGTGCTGTCGCAAATGACGCTGCATGATCTGCGCGAGAATCCCATCGTACCGTACGAAGAGGACGACGTCACGCGCCTGAATCAGGACGGCCTGAACGAGACTATCTACGGTTCCATCCAGAGCTGGACGGTTGCGCAGCTGCGTGAATGGATTCTTTCCGGCGATACGACCGAGGCGGACATCCGCCGCGTTTCCAAGGGATTGACCGCGGAAATGGTTGCGGCCGTCTGTAAATTAATGACAAATCTCGACCTTGTTTACGGGGCGGCTAAAGTGCAGGTGCCCGCGCGCTGCAACACAACGATCGGTCTGCGCGGGACGCTGTCAACGCGTCTGCAGCCGAACCATACGACCGACAATGTAGAAGGCATTACGGCGTCGCTTTTCGAGGGCTTGAGCTACGGCTGCGGCGATGCGCTGCTCGGTCTCAATCCCGTGAATGATACGGTTTCCAGTCTGTCCGAGGTGCTCAAGCGGCTGGACGAGGTCAAGAATAAATTCGAGATCCCCACACAGATCTGTGTGCTCGGTCATATCACCACGCAGATCGAGGCGGTCAAACGCGGTGCCCCGTGCGATATGATCTTCCAGTCGATTGCCGGCAGTGAAAAGGGCAACCGCGCTTTCGGTTTCGGCACAGAAACGGTTCTCGAGGCGAAGGAGCTTTTGAAAAAGCACGGCACCGCAGCCGGAAACAATGTGATGTATTTTGAAACCGGCCAGGGCAGCGAGCTGTCCAGCGACGCGCATTACGGTGCGGATCAGGTGACGATGGAGGCGAGATGCTACGCCTATGCGCGTAATTTCGCGCCGTTCATGGTCAATACCGTTGTCGGTTTCATCGGCCCCGAGTACTTATACGACAGCAAGCAGGTCATTCGCGCAGGTCTTGAAGATCACTTCATGGGCAAGCTTTCCGGCATCCCGATGGGCTGCGACTGCTGCTATACGAACCACATGCTTGCCGACCAGAACGACATTGAAAACCTTGCGCTGATGCTCGGCGCTGCCGGAGCGAATTATATTCTCGGCGTGCCGACCAGCGACGATATTATGCTCAACTACCAGACGAACGCGTACCATGACGTCGGCGCGATCCGCGAGATCCTCGGCAAACGTCCGATCTACGAGTTCGACTGCTGGCTTGAAAAAATGGGGATCACGGAGAACGGCAAGCTGACGAAGCGAGCGGGCGATCCGACGATCTTTACGCAGATGAGGGGGCTTGGATAATGGACAACAACGATCTCCTGAGCCGCATCATCGCGGAAGTGCTTGCGGAAATGGGCGGCAGCGTGCCTGCGTCCGCCGTGGAAAGCGCGGTCAAGGCTTCCATCCCTGCCGCGAACGCTTCTTCGCCGCGCAGTACAGGTCCTGCCGACATTGACATCAAAACCGATATCACGTCCAAAGAAAGCAAAGGTACGCCTACATTAGAGAATCCTGCGGACATGGATTCGCTCATGCGTATGAAGACCAAAACGCCGGCGCGAATCGGCGTCGGAAGAGCCGGAGGACGACTCAAGACGCAGACGCTCCTGACGCTCCGTGCGGATCATGCCGCCGCCAAGGACGCCGTCTTCATGGATGTGGATCCCGCGCTGCTTGAAAAGATGGGGCTGTTTTCGGTGACAACCATGTGTACCGACAAAAACCAGTTCTTGACGCGTCCCGACCTCGGCAGAAAATTCTCCGACGAAGCGATCCGTGAGATTCAGAGCAAATGTCAGAAGAATCCCGATGTGCAGATCTATGCCAGCGACGGTCTTTCATCTACGGCGATTAAGGCGAACCTCGAAAACATACTCCCGGCGATCATGGACGGTCTGAAAGCCAAAGGTATTTCCGTCGGCACGCCGTTTTTCGTCAAGTACGGCCGCGTCGGCGCGGAGGATGCGATCAGCGAGGCGCTGGGGTGCAAGGTCGTCTGCGTGCTGATCGGGGAACGTCCCGGTCTTGCCACGGCGGAAAGCATGAGCGCCTATATCGCGTATAACGCCACGGTCGGCATGCCCGAGGCGCGCCGCACGGTGGTATCCAATATTCACTCCGGCGGTATCGCCGCGGTGGAAGCCGGCGCGTATATCGCCGACCTGATCGAAAAGATATTGAAAGCAAAAAAGAGCGGCGTCGAGCTGCAGAATTAAAAGGGTGATTGAATATGAAACATGATCCGATCCGCACACAGGTACTTTCTGTCAAGATCATTCCCAACGCAGATCCCATGCTGCTCAAGGCGCTCGGAACGCGGGAAGGGGAGCGCAGTCTCGGCATCATCACGACCGACTGCGACGATGTTTCCTATGCCGCGCTGGACGAAGCGACAAAGAAAGCGGTCGTGCGCGTCGTGTATGCGCGCAGCATGTATGCCGGTTCTTCCAACGCTTCCACCAAACTTGCCGGTGAGTTCATCGGCATCCTCGCAGGTCCCGAACCCGAGGAGGTTCGCTCCGGCCTGCAGGCTATGATCAGCTTCATCGAAAACGACAGCTGCTTTTACAGCGCAAACGACGACGACTCGATCTGCTACTTTGCGCACTGCATTTCCCGCACCGGTTCTTTCCTGTCGAAGGAAGCGGACGTGCAGGAGGGCACCGCAATGGCGTATCTGATCGCGCCGCCTTTGGAGGCAATGCTCGGCCTCGACGCCGCGGTCAAGGCAGCCGACGTCGATATGAAGGTTTTCTACGGCCCGCCCACGGAAACAAACTTTGCCGGCGGTCTTTTGGTCGGAGATCAGGCGGCGTGCAAGGCCGCGTGCGAAGCGTTTGCCAATACGGTGTGTGAAATTGCGGACAATCCGCTCGGATTTTAATAAGGAGTGAAGATCTATGGCACTCGATAAGGATTTACAGTCCATTCAGGAAGTACGCGATCTGATCGCGGCTGCAAAGCGTGCGCAGGCAGTTCTTGCTACATACTCTCAGGAAAAGATTGACGCGATCTGCTTTGCGATCGCGCAGGCGGGCGCGCGCCATGCGGAAGAACTGGCAAAGATGGCCAACCAGGAGACCGGCTTCGGCAAGTGGGAAGACAAGGTTCTGAAAAACCAGCTCGGCAGCATCATCCTGTGGGAGTCCATCAAGGACATGAAAACCATCGGTCTGCTGTGCGAGGATCGCAAGAACGGCATCCTCGAGTACGGCGTGCCGGTCGGCGTTGTTGCAGCGCTTATTCCGTCGACGAATCCCACGTCGACGACGCTTTACAAGTCGATCATCTCCATCAAGGCGGGCAACGGTATTGTTATCAGCCCGCATCCCGGCGCAAAGAACTGCATCATCGAAACGGCCAAGATCATTCAGGACGCCGCGCGTTCCGCAGGCGCGCCGGACGGTCTGGTCGGCTATATCAGCCTGACGACGATGGAAGCGACTAACGCGCTGCTCAAGCACAGAGACATCGGCTTGATCCTGGCGACCGGCGGCGAGGCGATGGTGCGCGCCGCATACAGCTCCGGCAATCCTGCCATCGGCGTCGGCCCCGGCAACGGCCCGTCGTTCATCGAGCGCACGGCCGATATTCCGAAAGCGGTCAAACGCATCTTCGACAGCAAAACGTTCGATAACGGCACGATCTGCGCTTCGGAGCAGTCGATTGTCACCGAGCGGTGCATCGAAAAGAAAGTTGTGGACGAGCTTGAGAAGCAGGGCGGCTATTTCCTGTCTGCCGATGAATCCCAAAAACTGTCCAAGTTTATCCTGCGTGCCAACGGCACGATGAATCCTGCGATCGTCGGCAAAACGGCGCAGAAGATTGCGGATATGGCAGGTATTTCCATTCCGGGCGGTACGCGCGTGCTGATCTCCCGCCAAACGGAAGTGTCCAAGAAAAACCCGTATTCCAGAGAAAAACTCTGTCCGATCCTCGCTTTCTATGTTGAGGATTCGTGGGAGCAGGCCTGCGAGCGCTCTATCCAGATCCTCTATGTGGAGGGCGCAGGTCACACCATGACCATGCACACGCAGAACGACGCCATCGTGCGTGAGTTCGCGCTGAAAAAGCCTGTTTGCCGCTTGCTTGTCAACACGCCGGGTGCGCTCGGCGGTGTGGGCGCCACAACCGGACTGCCTCCGGCATTGACGCTCGGCTGCGGTGCCGTCGGCGGAAGTGCAACGGGCGACAATATCACGCCGATGCATCTGATGAACATTCGTCGTGTCGCATACGGCCAGAAGGAGCTTGAGCAGCTTCGCGGCGGCGCGGTGCCGAGACCGACCTATTCCGCACCGACGTCCGGCTCGAACCTGACGACAACCAACCCCGCACCGACGTCTCCGCCTTCGTTCTCTACGAACGAGGTCGAGCGGATCGCAAAAGAAGTCATTGCCCGTCTGGGTCACGGTGGATAAGGAGAGATTCTATTGAAAACGCTGTTCCGTCTGATTTGCGGTTGTCTTGCTGTTGTCATACTCGGTAGTCTGTTTGCCTGCAGTTTGTTGGGGACGGATGAAGCGACGACGTCGGTTCCGACGACTGCCGCGCCGCAAAAACCGCAGATCGATCCCGATGTGAGCGCGCTGCTGCGCGGGTTCTATCAGGATCAGCTCCCGTCTATGGCGCTGCGCACCGGACTGCAGGATGCGTCGGGAGAAGAGGTTCGCTGCGATTTCTCGATGCTGCAGAAATCGGCGTTTGTGGATTATGACGGTGACGGCGAAAAAGAGATCATTCTGCTTTATGACGTGAGCGAACGAACGGGAAAGCGGAACCAGGATGTGGTCGTTTTCCTGAACGAAAAGGACGGAGGCGCTGTCGTCGACGGGTCCGAATCCGGTTCTTACGGCGCGTCAAAAGACAGTGAAACCTATATTATTTCGCGGTATAACTCGCGCATCTGCAAGGTGCGTTTTGTCAATAAGAGCAGCTACGAAGCTGTTTTGGTCGATTTCTTTGAGAACGACGGTTGGAAGACGTCCGTGACCGCTTATCATCACATTTCGGATCACGACAACGTCAAACTCGAAGGTGATTCCTGCTACATCGACCATTCCGGCGGCGAGCTGTACGATGCCGTGACCGGCAAAGTGTATTACAGCAAGGAAAAGTTCCTGAACTTCCGCACGGTCAACGACAACTATAACAATCTCGTAACCGCATTGCTTGCGGAAACAGTGCTTCCATAAGGGGCAACCCTTTTGAAGAATAGAAATTCTGAATACCAGGAGGAAATCAAAATGGCAGAAACATTATTGGCATTAGGCATGGTCGAAACGAAGGGCCTCGTCGGTTCCGTGGAAGCGGCCGATGCAATGGTCAAGGCGGCAAACGTGCACCTGATCGGTAAGGTTCACGTCGGCGGCGGTCTTGTGACCGTTATGGTTCGCGGCGACGTCGGCGCGGTCAAGGCTGCGACGGACGCAGGCGCTGCGGCAGCGTCCAAGGTCGGCGAGCTGATCTCCGTCCATGTCATTCCCAGACCCCACAGCGAAGTCGAGTACATTCTTCCCACGCTTGAGCACTGCGATAGATGAGGATCCTGACAGAAGCGGACTTACGGTCCTCGCTGTCGCTTGAAGGGATCAAGATCTACACTGTTCCTCCCGATGTATTTATTACCCCGGCGGCAAGAGAGTATCTTGCCGTCCGAGGAATCGGGATCGCCGTGAAAAGCGGCGTCAAAACGTGCTATGACGACACAAGACGTGCGGGTTCCTCCGCGCGTATGCACGTGTTTGTCGATGCGAAGACCGGAAAGACGTACGACCAAAAGCCCGAGGATATGACGCATTTGCGTGATAATATCCTTATCAAAAAAACCGATCCTGTGATCGACTTCCGCGGGAAGCTCGATCTGCTCGAATCGGAGATCATTCTGGCGCAGATTGTGTCGGAACGGTTGGGGTATGCAAAAATGACGGCTGATCTCGGCGAAACGCTTGACTACACGCGCAATATCCTTGCGTGTGAAGTGTTGCAGAAGCCGGTTGACGAGAATGTCATGCTGCTGGGTCTGTCGATACCCGAGCTTCGGCGCGTCTCTCACGACATCAAGTCGGAACTGGGACTGAAGACGCATCCGATGCCGGACTACAAAATGGGAGAAATGCCCGCTGTGCTCAACAAACTGCGCGCGCTTGTGCGCCAGACGGAGCTTGCGGCTGCAAGAGCTGTGCCCGAACGTGTGGACATCATCCGCGCGATGAATCGGCTCTCAAGCTGTATGCACATCCTGTTTTGCCGCTTTCTGGTCGGACAGTACGGCGCAAAGTAAAGAAGAGGTGCATGCACCATGAATGAAAAAGAGATTCAACAGATCATCTCCTGCGTGCTCGAGCGGTATGCCGGCGCGACGGGCAGGTCTGTGCCTGCGCAGGCCAAGGACGATTCCGTATTTACCGAAGCTTCCGCGCGCCATGTGCATCTGACACAGTCGGACGTCGAGCGGCTTTTCGGCGCCGGTGCGCAGTTGAATCCTGTGCGCGATCTCTCACAGCCCGGTCAGTTCCTGTCGGATAAGCGCGTCCGGCTGGTCACGCGCAAAGGAACGATTGACAACGTCGCTGTGCTCGGGCCCGTGCGTCCGGAAACGCAGGTCGAACTGTCCATGACGGACTGCCGTTCGCTCGGACTGAAAGCGCCTGTTAATATGTCCGGCGACCTGAACGGCGCGGCAGACGTGTGTATATACGGCGACAACGGGTTTATCGAAGCAAAACGCAGCGTGATCGTTGCCAAGGCGCATATCCATATGACGCCTGCGGATGCATCACGTTTCGGCGTGTCGGACGGCCAGCATGTGAAGGTTCGCGTGCAAAGCAGCCGCCCCGTGACGTTCGACGACGTTGTGATTCGCGTGAGTGAGAAATTTGCGCTTGCGATGCATATTGATTTTGACGAAGCAAACGCCTGCCTTCTGGATAAAACGGCCAAGGCGTATATTGTAAAATAATACTCGGGAAAGAGGTGGCTCGGATGCCGGAGCTTTCCAAAGAACAGCTTGTGGAGCTGATTACGCGCGAAGTCGTGCGCATCATGGGCGATTCCGTAGAGCCGGATACGGCGGAAAAAGCGGGATGTCCGGATGTGCTTGTGATCGGTCCTTCCGACAAGCTCCCAGTGCATATCCGCAACAAGTACAACCTGCGCTCGATCGAGTGCTACACGTGCGAGGCGGATATGGATAAATTTGAAAAAATCTATATTACGGCGCTCAATCTGACGGAGCTGGCGGATATCGCGCTCGGTCGGAATACGCGTGCCGTGCAGTGCGCGGTCATCAGCGGTCTGCTTTGCGGCAAAGAGATCTTTCTGATGGAATGCGCCCTTGAGTTCCGCAAAAAATCCACGACAATGAGCCGCGGGTTTTATCAGCTTCTGGAAGGTTACGTGCGTACACTGCAGAGTTTCGGTATCAAACTCGTCAACGGACAGACGCCGATCGACAAGTACACCGTGCGTTCCGGTCCGGGCGACGATCTGCCCGAGGGCATCATTACCGAGGCAATGGCTGTTGCGATGCTCGAGAAACATACGGATCCCGTGATCCTGCTCAAGAAGGGGACTGTGGTCACGCCGTCCGCCAAGGACGTTTTCCTGCATGCGGGAAAAGTGCTCGAAATGGTTTGAGTGAATAAGGAGATACGCTATGCTGATTTGTGAAGTGATCGGTCATGTGTGGGCAACCAAAAAGCAGGAAGGTATGGAAGGCTTTAAGCTGATGGTTGTGCGCGAGGTCGAAACCAATACCCATCGCGGCGATACGTTCGTGGCGGCCGATACGGTCGGCGCGGGCGTGGGTGAGCATGTGCTCGTGGTCGACGGCAGTACGGCGCGCCGTGCACTCGGCGGCGACGATTTTGTCGTGGACTGCGCGATTGTGGGTATTATCGATACGATCGAATTGAAGCGCGAAGGCAATACGCAATTACATCTGTAATCGGGTTGGAAAGGACAGAACCAGATGAGTCTGAAAGAGAAACTATTTGCTGCGGGCGTTGTGGGGTGCGGCGGCGCCGGATTCCCGACCCACGTCAAACTCTCCGGAAATATAGAGCATCTGATCCTCAACGGCGCGGAATGTGAACCGCTGCTGCGGACGGATCGCTATATTATGACAAACTTCGCAAAGGAGCTCGTGCAGACGGCGGAAGCGGTGCGCGCCGAGCTTGGCGCGGAGGATTGCACGTTCGGTCTGAAAAAAGGGTATAAGAGCGAGATCGCTGCGCTGACCGCGGAAATCGAAGCGCAGAAGGTCTCGAACCGTATCTTTTTGCACACCATGGACAGCTTTTATCCTGCCGGAGATGAACAGACTCTTGTGCGCGAGGTGACCGGCAAGACCGTTCCGCCGGCGGGCATTCCGCTGGACGTCGGTTGTGCGGTTACCAATGTTGCGACGCTTTTGTGCATTTGTCACGCCTTGCAGGATGAACCGTTCACAGACAAGTTCCTGACTGTGACGGGAGAAGTCGCGCATCCGACTGTGCTCAAGGTGCCGCTCGGCACGTCGTTCCGCGAGTGTATTGCGCTTGCGGGCGGTGCGCTGTGTGATACGTATTTCCTGGTCTCCGGCGGACCGATGATGGGCCGTCCGATTCCCCAGGAACAGCTCGACAAAGAGTATGTGACCAAGACGACGTCCGGCATTCTGGTTCTGCCGAAAGACGGCTACCTCTCCAACCACAGCGCGATCCCGATCTCTCATATGCTCAACCGTGCGCATTCCGCATGTATCCAGTGCAGCTATTGTACGCAAATGTGCCCGCGTCATCTGATGGGTCATCCGCTTCAGCCGCATCTGATCATGCGCAAGACGGCGCTCTCCGGAAAGCTGGACGGACTTCTGTCTGACCCGGCGATCCAGAATGCGTTGCTGTGCTGCGAATGCGGTATCTGCGAGATCTACGCGTGCCCGATGGGTTTGCAGCCGCGCCGCATCAACGGTATGCTGAAAAAGGCGTTGGGCGAAGCAGGCATCCGTTATCCGAAAGGCGAGGGGATGGGCGAGGAAAGCCATGTCCGCGATGCCAGAAAGGTGCCGTCCAAGAAAGCGGCCGCCAGAGCCGGCGTGCTGAAATACTATGACTACACCATAACGGATCTTGTCGTTGCCGAACCGAAAGAAGTGTATTTGCCGCTGCGGCAGCATATCGGCGCGCCGTGCGATCCGATCGTTGCGGACGGCGAATACGTCAAGCGCGGTCAACTGATCGGCAAATGCCCGGAAGGCAAACTCGGTACAAATCTGCACGCATCCATCGACGGCACGGCGACTGTGATCGGCACGTCGATCCGCATCGTGCGCTAACCGGAAAGGAAGATACACATTATGATGGAAACAATTGGGTTCCTTGAACTGAACAGTATTGCAAAGGGCGTCGAGGCGGCGGATTATATTTTGAAAGCAGCCGAAGTCGAGCTCCTGTTCGCCAAGCCCGTTTGCCCCGGGAAATACAATGTGCTGTTCTGCGGCGAGGTCGCGGCAGTAACGGCTTCTCTGGAGGCCGGTGAACGTTCGGCGGAGCATTTCGTTGTGGATAAGGTCGTTATTCCGCGCGTGCATCCGCAGGTGATCGCCGCTATCAATCTCGCATCTCCCGTGACCGACGTCAATGCGGTCGGCGTGATGGAGTTTTACAGCATCACCGCAGCCGTGTACGCGGCGGATGCGGCGGTCAAGGCGGCCGAAGTCGATTTGATGGATGTGCGTCTGGGATCGGGCATCGGCGGCAAATCGTTTGTTGTGTTGACCGGTGACGTGGCGGCTGTAAATGAGGCTGTCAAGGCAGGCGTTGCAACAGCGGAAGAGCAGGGATTTGTCGTTTCGAGCGTCGTGATTCCGAATCCGCGCCGTGAGATCTTTGAGTCTCTGATGTAACCATGAAAAGAGTAATTGCGCTCTGCATTTGCGCAAGCGTTGTTTTTTCGGCAGCATGCGGTCGGTCGGCACCTGCGGAAGTTTCGGATGTTCCGTCTTCCGTGACGCAGGTCACGGAACCGATCACGGCGCAGGACTTCTGGGCGGCAAACGATACCTACGGTGAATCGGCAGAATCCGGCGGCTTGCTTGTGCGCGACGAATCGGTTCTGTTCCGGACGGCGGATTCGCGGCGGCTTGAACCGATCGCAATCCAATATGCGCAGGACACGGTGCGCGGCGGCTTGTCTGATCCGGATTCGCTGCAGATCACGGACTGTATCGTTTCCAACTGCGCCGATGACGGAGAAAACACGTATTATGTTGTTTCCTTCTCTTTCTCGTATGTCGTTGCGACCGGAGAGCGGATCGACAACGCGGACAGTTACAGCATCGGCGTGCATAAGGCGGACAAGAAGGCTTTTGACGCCTCGAAAGAGATCAAGAAGGTACTGGACAAGTATTCTGTTTTTCGCAGGACGGATCAGCGTTTTGAATCCGAATCCGACACGAATGCGCCCGACGCTGATTCTGCGGCAGCCGAAAGCATAGCCGCGTCCCATCTGAAGAACGCGGACACGGGAAAAGTTCTCTCGGTTCGGAAACGGCCGGACGGTTCTGACGGCTCGCTGTTTACATGGGAAGTCCGATGCGAGGGAGAGAATGATTACGGAATGCGCATTCAGGATGTGTATACGGTCTATCTGCTTCATGAGGACGGAAAAATCGTTGAATTCGATCCGGATGCGCCGTGATTTAAAAACAATTCTCCGACAATCTGCTTCTATTAAATTTTTTCACTATTTCTAAAAAAATACTTGCATTTTCAATATGTTTGTGTTATAATCCGCATGTTGACCATTATGTATTAGATGAAGAGGTGACAAGAATGAAACAGGGAATCCACCCCAAGTATGAGAAAACGACAATCCGTTGTGCATGCGGCGAGGTCATCGAGACTTCCTCCACGAAAGAGAATCTTCGCGTGGATATTTGCTCCAAGTGCCATCCGTTCTTTACAGGCAAGCAGAAGCTTGTGGATACCGGCGGACGCGTTGATCGCTTCAAGAAGCGCTACAATCTCGATAAATAACGACACAAAGGTCTGGTTCGATTTTAACGAATCAGACTTTTCGTTTTTATTATGCCGCTGCATGGCGGCATTTACTGCATATTGAACAAAAAATGAGAAAAAAAGACCGTTGTTTGCATAAAAAGTGTTGAAATTCTCAAGTGATTATGTTATAGTAATTATGTTTAAACCTATCTTATTTTAAATGAGGGAGGAATCACTTTGACTGATGCAAAAACTTTAGCGTACATCAACATGTTCGCGGTGCTCGGCTCGCTGGAAAATTTGTGCAAGCTGGACGAACAGGCCAAGAACATCTTGGAAGGTACCAAACCTGTGTCGATCGGTTTCGACGTCAAGGACGGACCGAAGGCGACCCTGAGCTTTGAAGACGGCAAGTGCCTGATTACGGAGGGCTGCGCGGATTGCGATATCCGTCTGCCGTTCTCGTCGCCCGAAAAGTTCAACGGCCTGATCGACGGAACGGTCACGCCTGTACCGACCAAGGGCTTTTCCAAGATCGGCTTTCTTCTGAAGACGTTTGTTCCGCTGACCGACCGTCTGAACGAGGTCATGCGTCCCACGGAAGAAGCACTCAAAGATCCGGCTCTGTTTGATCTGAATACGCGTATGACGTTTTATGTTGTTGCCGTTGCGATTTCGCAGCTCGGCAATCATGATCCGATCAGCACGTTCAGCGCACAGAATATTGACGACGGCGATCTGTTGATGTCCATCAAAGACGGCCCGAAGGCGGTCATCCGTGCGAAGGATCACGTTCTGACGACGATCAAGGATTGCAAGGGCAATCC
This sequence comes from Oscillospiraceae bacterium, assembly GCA_902790325.1. Lineage (GTDB taxonomy): Bacteria > Bacillota > Clostridia > Oscillospirales > Acutalibacteraceae > UBA1425. Next base: position 140,912 of record CADARP010000001.1, read on the forward strand.
GAGATCCGTGATGGAATTCGGCTCCATGCAGCTGGCGAACGATCTGTTCAATGACAAGGTCAATTCCCTTTCCTGCATCGGTGACGGCACCATCACCATGAAGGGCATGATCTCCATGCTTGACAACATGAACAGAATTCTCGACAGAGTAGCGCTGTATCTGGCGTAAGGGAGGTTATCAGATGTCATATCCGGAATATACGCATGAAAAAAGCCGCGCGCTGTTTGAGCGTGCAAAAAAAGTGATCCCGTCCGGTGTGTACGGTCATCTCGGCCCCGCCGAAGGTCTGTTCATTCCGGTCAGCAAGTGGCCGATGTTCTCCGAGCGTGCGGAAGGCACATACTTCTGGGATGTGGACGGCAACAAGTACATTGACTACATGTGCGCATACGGCCCGAACGTCATGGGATACAACGATCCCGACGTCGACGCTGCCGCGCTCGCACAGCTCAAGAAGGGCAACTGCACATCTTCTCCCGGCAGCATCATGGTCGATTGTGCCGAATTGCTGGTCGATACGGTTGCGTCCGCGGATTGGGTCTATTTTGCAAAGAACGGCAACGACACCACGCAGATCGCCGCAATGACCGCCAGAGCATACACGCACCGCAAGAAGATCATCTTCTTCAAGGGTTACTATCACGGCATTTCTCCGTGGCAGGCCAAGAAGGACTACAACGGCGTCCTGCCCGAAGAAGTCTGGAACAATATCATTGTCCCGTGGGACGATATTCCCGCGCTGCAGAAGGCGATCGAAGAGAACAAGGGCGAGATCGCCGCGATCATCGCGCAGCCTTACGATCACGGCAACTTCCACGACAACGTGATCATGACCCGTTCGTTCTGGCAGAAAGTCAGAAAGATCTGCGACGATGAGGATATTCAGCTTATCATCGACGATGTGCGTGCCGGTTTCCGTTTGGATCTTGCCGGTTCCGACCATTATTTCGGCTTCAAGGCGGATATGATCTGCTTCTGCAAGGCGCTTGCAAACGGCTACAACATGTCTGCACTGTGCGGCCGCGACCATCTGAAGAACGCGATCAGCGGCATGAACGTCACGGGCAGCTACTGGCTGTCGTCCGTCCCGTTCGCGGCATGTATCGCCAACATCGAAAAGATGAAGAAGCTCAATACGCCGCAGTTGTTTGATACGCTCGGCACCAAGCTCATCAACGGACTGAAGGTCGCCGGCAAAGAGCATGGCTTCGATCTGGTCGCATCCGGTATGCCGTCGCTGTTCTATCTGCGTATTGCAAACGATGATTCCCTGTATCTGCATCAGGAATGGATCGCGGAGTGCGTGTCCAGAGGCGTATTCTTTGCTTCGCATCACAATCATTTCATCAACGCTGCTCTGACAGATGAGGATATCAAGACGACGGTAGAGATCGCGGAAGACGCGTTCAAGGCGGTCAAGGCTAACCATCCGGAGCTTGCATAAAAGAAAGGGTGAATGAAAGATGGCATTAACCAAGAGCGAATGGCTCGCGCTGGAGAAAAAGGCGAACGAGCTGCGCAATCTCTGCCTGGACACAACATACTGGGCAGGCAGCGGCCATATCGGCGGCGGTATGAGCGCAATGGATATTTTTACGGTGCTGTACCACAAGTATCTGCACATCCGCAAGGATGAGCCGAATTGGCCGGACAGAGACCGCTTCATCCTCAGCAAAGGCCATGCCGGTATCGCTTATGCGCCGGTGCTGTGCGACTACGGCTTCAACGACAAGGAGCAGCTCAAGACCTTTAACCACACCAACTCCAAGATGGGTATCCATCTGGATTCCAACAAGGTCGTCGGCGTGGACGCGTCCACCGGTTCTCTGGGACACGGTCTGCCGATTGCGGCAGGCACCGGCCTTGCGGCAAGAGTTTTAGGCAAGTCCTACAAAACATACTGCCTGATGGGCGACGGCGAACTGGACGAAGGTTCCAACTGGGAAGCCGCCATGACCATCAACCATTATAACCTGACCAACGTCATTTCCATCGTAGACCGCAACCATAAGATGATCGACGGCGATACCGAAGACGTCATGAAGCTCGAACCGCTTGCCGATAAATGGACTGCGTTCGGTCTGACGGTCAAGAAAGTGGATGGCCAGAACATCCGTGAGTTGTGCGAAGCGATCGATTACGCACTGACCGCGACAAATCCGGTTCTCATCCTTGCCGACACGGTCAAGGGCGCCGGCATCAAGATGATGGAGGGCAATCATAAATGGCACTACGGCGCCATCGACGAGAACCTCTACAAGCAGTGCAAGGCTGATCTCGAAGAGTATTATCAGAAGCGTGTGGAACGCGTGGAAAGGGAGGCGAGATAAATGGCAGGCGGATTTGTTTACACAGCGGTAGAGTCTACCGCGATGTCTACTGCGGAGTACTACGGCAACACTTTGGCTGAACTCGGCAGATCGCACCCGGATATCGTCGCTTTGACGGCCGATCTTGCCGGTTCGACGAAGATCGGTATTTTCCAGAAAGAATTTCCGGATCGCTTTTTCAACGTAGGTATTGCCGAGCAGAATATGTTCGGTATGGCAGCAGGTATGGCGAAGGCCGGACTGACGCCTTTCCTTTCGACATTCTCTGTGTTTGCTTCCCTGCGCTGCGCGGATCAGCTGCACACGGATATCTGCTATCAGAACATCAACTGTAAGATCATTGCGACCCATGCAGGCACGTCTTTCGGCCAGGCCGGCTCTACGCATCACGCGATCGTTGACCTTGCCGTGGTTCGCGCAATGCCGAACCTCGTCGTGATCACGCCGGCGGACGGTCTGGAAACGGCGAATGCCGTTCGCGCCGCTTACGCATACAAGGGTCCCGTCTACATTCGTATCAACAGAGGATTTGACCGCGTGCTGTATTCCGATCCCAATTACGGTTTCGAGATCGGTAAGGCCGTGCAGCTGCACGACGGTAATGACGTGACGGTGATCGCGACCGGTTCGTGCGCGTTCCAGGCGCTGCAGGCTGCCATGTTCCTGAAAAATGTTCACGGTATCAATGTGCGCGTGCTGAACATGCACACCATTAAGCCGATCGACAAGGATGCGATCCTCAAGGCAGCAGCCGAGACCGGCAAGATCATCACGGCCGAAGACCACAACATTATCGGCGGCCTCGGTTCCGCGGTCGCGGAAGTGATTTCCGAAAGCGATATTCCCGTCAAGTTCAAGCGTCTCGGTATTCCGGATAAGTTTGCGCCGATCGGTCTGCATGAGGATATTATGTCCATTCTCGGCATCGACTCCAACGGCATCATCAACGCCGTGTTCAACAGTCTCGGCATTCAGAAGGATGACGACGACAACTGGGACGACGAAGTATAAGAGGGGGAGTGACGAGTATGCATAAGAAAGAAGACGTTTATTCCAGCATTATTTTCTTCAACGCGGTTCTTCCGTTGATGAAAGTTATCGCCAACGATGTGCCGGAACTGAAGAAAAAGTTTAACGGCATGAATGCCGTGATCCAGGTCAGCGCACTCGATCCCGAATTCAAGGGCGGCAAGAGAAGCACCTGCTTCTGGATCAAGAACGGCGAATGGACGATCAAGCTCAATACCATTCATACCAATCCCGACGTGGAGATCGGTTTTAAATCGATCGAGGCGATGAACGGTTTCTTCAAGGGTCAGATGAATCTGAAGACGCTCCCGCGCAAGATCAAGGGCGTCGGCAAGATGGACGTGTTGCTTGCGTTCGTTTCGGTGCTTCTGAAGATGTCGTCCCTGCTTTCCGCAACGGAACCGCCGAAGGATGAGGAATCCAAGAGACTGATGGTCAAGTGCTTCTTCTATCTGCTGTCCACGGGCATCAGCCAGTTGAACAAGGCAGGTCACCCCGAAGTGCACAGCTGGGCGAAGAAGAGCCCCGATCGCGTATACGGATGGGCAGTTGAAGGTTATCCGGAAGTGTCCGCATACATGCGCGTGAAGGAAGGCAAGACGAAAGCCGGCCGCGGCGAATACAAGAACGCGATGACGTTCTTCACGCTGCGATTCAACAGTCTGGACAGCGCGCTCGGTATTCTGCTTGATACCGACGACATGCTCGAGGCAGTGAAGGCGGGTCGTTTGATCATGGACGGCGCACCGGAATTCGGTGCTCAGATCGGCGGCTTCATGCTTGAGGTCGGCGCCCTCGCAAAATAATCATTTTTTATCCGGAGCCGCGGCAGTTATGTCGTGGCTCTGGAAGTTGTTTTATAGGAGTAATACATGAAATTAAACGATTTGGACCTGAATCCGGTCGCAAAGATTCGGGAAAGTACAAATTTTACCGTGCGCGAGATCCGGAAGGTCTGCAAAACAATCGGACCGCGGGCAGCCGGATCCGAAAGCGAGGATAAAGCGCAGGACTATATCCTGGAAAACTGCGCTAAGTTCGCGGATTCCGCCGAGAAGGAAACGTTCAAGCTTGCGCCGCGCGCTTTCATGGCATGGCCGTGGCTGGGCGCAACGGTCGAGATCATTGCGATTTTGCTTTATATTGCATCCGCGTTCGTGCCGCAGCCGATGCCGCGGTACTTTCAGATCGGCGCTCTCGCTTTGACGGGAATCATTCTGGTTTTGATTGCGCTTGAGTTTCTGTTTTATAAGCAGGTTTTCGATCCGTTCTTCAAAAAAGCACAGTCAAGCAATGTCCTTCTGACCAAAAAACCGACAGGCGAAGTCAAGCGCAGGATCATTTTCAGCGGACACATCGACTCCGCTTACGAATGGCGTTTCACACACTGGGGCGGCTATAAACTGCTGCGTGCGGCGATCTATTCAGCGCTCGGCTGTCTGGTCGTGTGTCTTGTTCTGGACATCCTGACGATTGCGGTCGATTTCTCCGACGGCGTGCTGTTCGGGTTCCGGATTGCGGAGGGCGTTTGTATTGTCGGCCTTTGCGTCGGATTTGTGTTTGACAACCCGAAACTTGTTGTGGAGGGCGCTAATGACGATCTGACCGGCGTGTTCTCGTCGATTGCCGTGCTGCAGTTCTTGACGACCAACAACATCTCTTTCGAGAATACCGAAGTCATTGCCGTTTCCATGGGTTCGGAGGAATCCGGCCTTCGCGGTGCAAAGGCGCTCGCCAAAGCACATAAGTTTGACGACGTTGAAACGGTGTTCGTTGCGTCCGACACGGTGCGGGATATGGAATTCATGGGCGTGTACAACAAGGATATGAGCGGAACGGTGAAGCTCGATAAAAACGCGGTTCAATTGATGCTGGATGCAGCGCACGACGCGGGTCTTGAACTGCCGAAAATGACCGTGGAACTGGGTGCGACCGATGCCGCTGCCATGATGCAGGGCGGTATTCCTTCCGTTGCATTCTGCGCGATGGATCATTCGCCTGCGCAGTACTACCATACCCGAACCGATACGGCCGATAATCTGAACATACAGACGATCGAAAAAGGGATCGAGGTTTTGATCCGGACAGCGCTTCTGTTTGATGAGCGCGGCTTGTCTTCCGGCAATGCGTAAGTACAATGATTTCCGGTCTGCCGCTTCTTCGGAGGCGGCAATGTCCGGGCGGAAACACTGCGGCTTTGACAGCATCATCTTGACGAATGAGCGGAGATAGATCCATGATACAGTTTGTGATCCCTTGTTTATTGGGACTTGAAGGTCCGATTGCCGAGGAACTGCGCGATATGCAGGCGCAGGACGTTCGCGCCGAAAACGGACGCGTGCTGTTTTCGGGCGGCGAAGAATTACTCGCACGGGCGAATATCTGTTCCCGCTTTGCCGAGCGAATCCAGATATTGGTCGGGTCATTCCCGGCGCACACGTTTGAGGAGCTGTTTCAGGGAACGAAGGCGCTGCCCTGGGAAGAATGGATTCCGAAGGAGGACGCCTTTCCGGTAAAAGGATATTCGATCAATTCCACACTGTTTTCCGTGAGCGACTGTCAGGCGATCATCAAAAAGGCAGTGGTCGAACGGTTGAAAAGCCGATATAAGCTCGAATGGTTTCCGGAGACCGGTCCGGTACATCAGATTCAGTTTTCCATCATGAAAGATCAGGTCAGTCTGCTGATCGATACGTCGGGCTACGGACTGCACAAGCGCGGTTACCGGCTGCAGGCTGCCGGCGCGCCGCTCAAAGAGACGTTGGCCGCAGCGCTTTGCTGTGTATCGCGTCTGCGTCCGTATCACACGCTGTATGATCCTATGTGCGGCTCCGGTACAATTGCGATCGAAGGCGCCTTGATGGCGATGCAGATTGCGCCGGGACGAAACCGCCATTTTTCTGCGGAACGGTGGGAGAATCTCGATCCGTCCGTGTGGAATCGGGAGCGGGAGCGTGCACGTGATCTGGAAAAACGCGAATGTGATTTCTTCTGTTATGCATCGGATATCGACGCGGATGTACTGGAACTTGCGCGCGCCAATGCCGAACGCGCGGGCGTGGCGGATGTGATTCGGTTTTATCAAGCGGATGTGCGTGCATTCCGTCCGCAGACGGAGCGCGGAACATTGATCTGCAATCCGCCGTACGGCGAACGGCTGCTGGACATATCCGAGGCGGAACAGTTGTATCGCGAAATGGGACGTGTGTTTGTGCCTCGCCGCGGCTGGTCGTACAGCATTATCAGCCCGTCCGAAACATTTGAAAAATCCTTCGGCCGCAAGGCGGACAAACGCCGTAAACTCTACAACGGTATGATCAAATGCGATTTGTATATGTACTTTAAGGGGTAAGGTGAAACAATATGAAACACGTATTTGTAGTGAATCCGACCGCCGGAAAAAAGGGAAGAGACGCACAAAAAATCATTCCCGAAATCCACGCATACTGCAAAAAGAACAAGATCGATTACGAACTGTATTGTACCAAATCCGGCGGAGACGGACTGCGCTTCGTCCGTGAACGTGCCGCAAGCGGCGAGGAGCTGCGGTTTTATGCATGCGGCGGCGACGGCACCCTGTTTGAGGTCGTCAACGGTGCTTTCGGCGCGCCGAATGTCGAGATCGCTGCGCTGCCGCTCGGTTCCGGCAACGACTTTATCCGTCTGTTCGGAACCAAGGAGCAGCTCGCAAATGTCGATGCGCAAGTGAACGGTACGGCGATCGCGCTCGATCTGATCAAATGCGGCGATAAATATGCGATCAACGAGTGTTCGATGGGTATGGACGCGGAGGTTTGCAAGAAGCAGTCGGATTTCAAAAAGCTGCCGCTGGTCAACGGCGAGATGGCGTACACGGTTTCCGCGCTCTGGGCATTGATGAAAAAGGTGGAGAATACCTTTACGATCTCCGTGGACGACGGTCCGGCGAAAACGGAAAAGGTTATCTTTTGTTTTGTCGGCAATTCCCGCTGGTACGGCGGCGGATATATGGGCGGTCCGCTTGCAATGCCAAACGACGGATTGCTTGATATTGTTGTGGTGCGCAAAGAAGTCAGCCGTCTCGGCCTGTTGAAGCTGCTCGGCGCATATAAGCGCGGCCAGCATCTTGCTTGGGACTTTACGAATTTTATACGCGGAAAAAAAATCACTGTTCATGCGAAAGACCCCGCGGTCGTCAATGTGGACGGCGAGTGCGAAGTCGTGACGGACTGCACAATGGAACTGCTGCCGTCGGCAATCCGTTTTGTGGTTCCGGCGAATTCTACGTTTTTCAAAGATGTGGAAAGCGGAAGAATCAGCGCAGACAGACCGATTTCATAATCCTCACAGTAAAACAGGGCTGCCGGAAAGGCAGCCCGTTTTGTTATGTGTTCTGTATTCGCAGCAGGATATCCGGAGGGATATCCATCTGTAACGTCTGCATGTTGTCGAACAGATGCTGCTTGGATGTGGTTCCGATCACCGCGCTTGCAATACAGGGGTTGTCAAGCACATACCGCAGTGCAATCTGTGCGCCGGTCATGCCCTCGACGTGGTCGATAAAGCGGTAACGGCGGCCTTCGCGCATTTGCCTGCGGAAATGTGCCGCGGCACGCGCAAGATACCACAGATCCTTTTTGTTGTGCGGATGATAAATGCGTTCGGAGTACAGCGCTTCGGCGAGCGGCGCGCCCGCAATCACGCCGATCCCTTGTCTGTTCAGTGCCTCGATAAGCGGTTCCAGTGCGCGGTTTAAGATATTATACCGCAGAAACACATAGTCAAACCAATCATGGCGGCTGATCTCTTCGATGAGTTCGGCACTGTTGCTTGTCGATGCGCCGACAAATCGGACAAGTCCTTCTTTTTTGAGCGCTCGCAGCGTTTCAAATGTTTCATCGTTAAAGTCGCTTGAGCGTGTACCGTGGATCGACAATAGGTCGACATATTCTATGCCCATTCGCTGCAGACTGAGTTGTACGCTTTCGCGTATCCATGCGGGGGAGACGTCATGAATCGGCTTTCCGTTCAAGATCCGTGTGCCGAATTTTGTGGAGATCACAATTTTGTCGCGCGGTACGGAACCTGTCTTAAGCGCCTTTCCGATCCGTTCTTCCGCGAGACCGTAGCTGTGACCGGTATCAAAGTATGTAATGCCCAGATCATAAGCGGTTTCAAACAGTCCGATCGCTTCCGCATCCGAAATAAGACGGTTGCCCCAGATGCTTGCGCACCCGAATCCGATCGGCGAGAGGGAGACGCCCGTTTTGCCGAGAACACGCTGCATTTCTATCCCTCCTTTTTCTTTCATCATCATACCATGTCGGACGGCGTTTTGCAAGTGAGGTTTTCCTATAATTGCGGAGCGCCGGAATTGAAGGAAAACTCGTCTGTACAAAGTCTGTATAGCAGCTTCCCTTTGTGCTGTCTATAACGAAAAAGCGGTGACCGCAGTCACCGCTCATTGTTTATGCATTGTCTTCGGAAGCGGGTTCTTCTTCCGGAGCTTTTCTTTGCCGGTGGATGACGAATCGCTGCAGCGGATACGTCCAAAGGAAGGGGACAAGGATTACGATCAAATTGACAAGTGTTACGACAAAGAAGTTTTCGTGGCCGTTGTTGCGTACCCAGCTCATCATGAAAGCACCGAACCAAGTACTGAATGCCACTGTTACAATGACCATGATAAAATACAATACTGTGGACAGCAGCAGATTGGAGTCAGCATGGAACGTCATTTTGCGGTTCATAATGTACGAAGCGATATAGCTGATCAGCGAAGCGATGAAAAACTCGTACATATCTCCCTTGTACTGTATCCCCAGAAAGGACAGAAGGGCGTTGTCTGTGACCGGAACATCATTCAAAGAACGGAAAATGACGTAATAGAGCAGATAGTATACCGCGTAATACAGCAGAGTTGTGCTCAAGCCGGTAAACGTGAACTTGATGAATTTCCAGATTTCCTGATGCTTTTTGATGAATGTGTTCTCGTGCGCCAAATGATCCACTCCTTTTAAAGTGCCGCCATAGAAAACGCGGCACGCACCTTGTGCGTTTGGTTTGCCGTCTTTATGGAAACAAGCGCCTTTTGATAGTCAAAAGACGCTTGTTTATGGTTGCGGAGGAAGGACTTGAACCTACGACCTACGGGTTATGAGCCCGTCGAGCTACCAACTGCTCCACTCCGCGATATATGCGCAACTCAAATTGCTAATATATTATAGCATATCAAAAAAGAATGTCAATACTTTTTTGAAAATCTTTTTGCCTTTTTTCGGAAAAAGCGAACGAAAGGATTGACGTTCCGCCGCAAACAGGATATAATGATACTGTATTAAGAGCATCTGAAAGTGAGAACGGTATGAATTACGGCAGAACCTGGGCGCAGATCGACTTGGGCGCGATCTGTCATAATGTTACCTGTGTGCGGAAAAAGATCCCGCAGGATGTGAAACTGCTCGTCGTCATCAAGGCCGACGCGTACGGTCACGGCGCGGTGGAGGTTGCGAAGGCGCTGCAGAATCTGTGCGACTTCTTCGGTGTAGCAAGCGTGGCAGAGGGTGTGGAGCTGTGCAAAGCCGGCATTCGCACGCCGATCCTTGTGCTGGGTTATACGGACAAATTCGATTTTCCGCATGCTGTGGAATATGACATTCGTCCCACGATCTTTACGATGGAACAGGCGGAGATGCTCTCGCGCGAGGCGTTTCGGCAGGGAAAGACGGCGCTGTTTCATTTCGCGGTCGATACTGGCATGAGCCGAATCGGGTTCCAAGTGTCGGAGGAAAGTGCGGACGTCGTCCGTACGATAACGCGATTGCCGTCGATACGCGCGGAAGGGATTTTCAGCCATTATTTTGCATCGGATGATCCGGATCTGACCAGCGCGCTGGCGCAGCAGAAAAAGTTTGAAAGCTTTATGCAAATGCTTGAAAAACGCGGTGTGGATATCCCGATCCGCCATATGAGCAATTCGGCCGGTATTCTGAATCTGGACCGCAGTTATAATATGGTGCGTTCCGGTATCATTACATACGGTGTATTGCCGAGCCGCGACATGCCGATGACGCTTGATCTGCATCCTGCGCTGCAATGGAAATCACAAGTGTTTCATGTGAAGACACTCGAACCGGGACGGTTCATCGGCTATGGCGGCACATATGTCACGCAGAAGCCGACCGTCGTCGCGACGATCCCTGTCGGCTACGCGGACGGGTATCCGTGGTGCTTGTCTAATCGCGGTCGAGTGATCCTGCACGGACAGTATGCGCCGATCATCGGGCGTGTCTGCATGGATCTGCTGATGGTCGATGTGACACAGATCCCGAATGTGGCAGAGGGCGACATCGTCACGCTGATTGGCCGCGACGGCGACGCCGAGCTTTCGGTGGATGCGGTCGCAGAGGCGTCGGGAACCATCAGTTACGAGCTGCTGTGCAGCTTTACGCGGCGGGTACCGCGAGTGTATATCCGCGATGACCGTGAAGTGACGGTCGTTGATTATTTGGAATAGGGCTTACAATTTGAATCCCCGCGAAGCGATTGCCTCGCGGGGTGTTTTTATGGATCGATTTCGTCCATCGGCGGCAGACCGCTGCGGCGCAGATATGCGTCGAATAACTTTTGTTTATACTCGTCCGTGTAAGTGTATCCCCAAAGCGCCTGAATGCGGTCGAAGTTTTCAAATGTTTCGTCACGCAGCACACGGACGGTTCCGGGTACGTATGGGATCGGCACCTCAACCGTTCCGTTGGATGAAACGTGATACTCGTCCGCGAGCTCGATCGCAACACGATTTGCTTCATAGTTCGGCAGCTCCTCCTCGAATTTGATCTGCGTCGTCGGAAACAGAACGACCTTCGCGTTCGACATTCGGTAGTATTCGACCGAAGTTCCGAAATGTCCGTGGTGCGCCTGCTGCATGACGTCACAGCGAAGCGTCTTTTCCGTGAATCTGCCGGTCAGGATGTCACTCTCGAAACCGCCTGCGTCGCCGGGAATGCTGATGCGGCATCCGTCCGTTTCGATTATCAGTACGGTTGACGAATCGTTGTAGTTTTCAAAGTCATTCGGATAGACGTCTTCGTGCGTGCAAAGCACATCGATCTGCAGGTTGCGCACATAGAACCGCTGTCCGGAATGGAGTTTTACGATGGGGATGCCGCTGCCTTCTGCGGCTTTTTCAAAGTCAAGCGCAATCTTTTTGTTGCTCTCTTTCCAGAAACGGCTGTCGCGTCCGTAGGGACAAATCATGTTGTAATACAGTTTCTCGATCACGACGTCCTTGTATCGGTCGTTCAAAAACTCCATGAACTGGCAAACGTGGTCGTCGTGGCCGTGGGAGAAAAACCATCCCGCTATGACGACTTTCTCACATACCGGCGTGCGTTCGCGCAGAAAGCGGTAAATGCGTCTGTGGTCGTTCGGCTGCAGAAAGTGACCGCTGTCGATGACGAAATAACTGTTGTCTGCGTTTTGCAGAATGAAGCACATGCCGCAGTCGATGAAGGTGTGATCGGTCTCAAACTGCCAGAGTTTCGGTTCGCATCGGCGCGCGTACGTCGTCGGCGCCGGATCGAACAGCACTGTGTTCGGGTCGGCAATCAGACGCAGCTTTTTCTCTGCCGGACAATAATAGATATGCGCAACGGCGTCGGAACGCACCAGCGTTTCATACAGATTGTTCTCCAATTCATTTTGAGAAAAGGACACGAAACCGGCGCCCTTTGCTGCGGCGAGCGCGTTCTCAAAATGGCACGGCGACGCGTTATCGATCACGCGCAGCAGCGCGCCGTTGTTGCAGTCGTAGTCCGGCAGATCGGATGCGGGCAGAGCTGCCGTTAATGTATTCAGTATCTGTTTCACATTTATTTCTCCTTTGACTTGAACACGCGCATTATTCAAACGCTTTTTTTGTTCGGTATTGAAGATATGCCTGATCGGTTTTGAATCGGCGCATAACGTAGATGTACATCGGGATCAGGAAGACGTCGGCGGCGATCCATGCAACAGGATTCGCAAAACAGGCGGCCGAATAGCCGAATTTCCGCACGAAGACATAGCCCATCACACTGCGCGCGACCAGCTCGAATGCGCCTGCGATCATGGCATGGACACTGAATCCCATACCTTGCAGCGCGTTGCGCAGCAGGAAGATGATCACAAGGATCGGATAGAACCACATTGCGACATGCAGGAACCGTACGCCGAGAGACAGAACGGTCGTTTCTTCGCCCTTGATAAACAGAAGAAGCATCAGACGCGCGCCAAAACGGTTGATCAGCATGGCAACCGCTGCATAGATAAACGCCATGACCATGCTCTTGCGTACGCCGGTCGAAATGCGGTCGAGCCGCTTTGCGCCGAGGTTTTGTCCGCAGTATGTCGCCATGGTCAGTCCGATCGTCTCGGCGGGCAGAACAAGAATCAACTGTGCCTTTCCCGCGATGGTTATGGCGGCGATCGTTTGCGAACCCAGTTCGTTGACGCACGACTGCAGCATCACGGAACCGATTGCAGTGATGGAGAACTGCAGCGCCATAGGCAGACCGGCGTAAAGGAGTTTTCGGCAGCATTCCGCATCCGGCCGGAAGTCTTCGGCACGAAGACGAAGGATCGGAAACCTGCGTATGAGATACATAAGCTCCAGAACACCGGACAGCATCTGTGCGATAACAGTTGCGATCGCTACACCCGGAACGCCCATTTTAAACACCAGGACAAACAGAAGATCCAGTCCGATATTGACAAAGGAAGAAAATATCAAAAAGTACAGCGGCGTTTTGCTGTCGCCGACCGCACGGATCAGGGATGCGACGCTGTTGTACAGGATCGTTGCGGGAATGCCGAGAAAGATGACGGAGATGTATGCGTACGCATCCCCAAAAATGTCCTGCGGTGTGTGCAGGATCGTCAGCAGAGTCTTGCATCCGAAGAAGGTAAGCAGTGTCACGCCAAGGCCGATCGCGGCAGAAAGGAAAATGAGGTTGGCGATAAACCGACGCATCTTCTCGTGGTCGCCGGCGCCGAAGCACTGCGAAACGGGGATCGCAAATCCGGTGCACAGCCCGATCACGGAACCGATCACGAGAAAGTTGAGAGAGCCGACGCAGCCGACGGCGGACAGGGCGAATGTGCCGACGAACCGTCCGACGATTATGCTGTCGACGAGATTATAAAACTGCTGGAAGAGATTTCCGGCCATCAGCGGCAGGCAGAACCGCAGGATCAGTTTCATCGGATCGCCGACCGTCAAATCACGAACCAACTTGCATCACCACACAAATAAAGAATCTGTCCTATTATACACGCTGTGTCATCAAAAGAAAAGACCGAAAAACAAAAAAGCTGCCGCATTCAGAAAAAACCAAATGCAGCAGCCTCTCAATATTGCGTTACCAGATGACGGTATAGTCGTCTTCGGAGCCGAAAGATACGGCGACGTCGATACCGATTGCGGTCAGCGCAAGCGTCCAGTCCATATAGTAATTGGCGCCCGTCACATGTCCGGTCTCTTTGTCGATCTTGGCCGTGATACGGCAGTCTTTAAAGGTGAGCTTGATCGAATCCTCTTCGATCACACTCATGCCCAGCGAACCGGCGCCGTCAACGATCGCTTCCTTCGTGATGAGGGAAAACGCTTTGCCCGCGTGACCTTGATCGGTTTTGATGTTCGGGTTGGAGTCCGGCTTGAGATACAGTGTGACAGTATATACGCCGTCCTTTTCTGTACAAGTCGCTTTGGTCACATCATCGGCGGTCAGATGGCTCGACCATTTCTGCCCGCGGACAGGGAACGCGTCCAGGATCTGCGACGGCGTCGCATAGGTTATGTTCGCCTTCTTCTTGTCGTAGCCCATGTTTGCGCTGATGAGCTTGTTGGCGATACCCTGGAGCATCTTGTTGCTGATCTCCGCGTCCTTGGTCTGCGTGTTCAGCGTATAGTTGCTGACGACTGCTTTGCTCTCGGTCTTGACACGGTTGATCGAGTCGTTGTACAGCGCGAGGATCTCCTCGGTGGTCTGCGGCGTTTTGTCCTCTTCTTTTTCGGTCGTTTCTTCCGCTTTTTCTGTCGTCGCTTCGACGGGCGCTGCGGATTCAGCCTCCGTTGCTTCGGCGGCCGGTTCGGTTGCCTCGGCAGTTTCCGTTTCCGGAACGTCTGTTTCGTCGACTTCCGCGGCCGATTCCGTTTCGGCGACCGGTTCCGTAGAAAAAGCTGCGGTCGTTTCTGTTTCGGCTTTTTTGCCGCAGGAAGCAAAGCTGCCGACGACAAAGAGCGCCGCAAGGATGATAGAAAGTATACGCGTAAACCGTTTCATATCTAATTCTCCCTTCACACATTGCATATAGTATACTACTATTTCAGCTTTATTGCAATATGTAATTTCGTTTTTTTGTCAAACCCGTTGACACGCGGACGAATTCTGTGTAACATAGAACCACAAAACACAAAAGGAGATATATCATGTCGCATTTTGATATTCCGTTTGAGGATAAGAACTCCGAACGCAAAATGCTGTACCGGCGTATCGAGCGAATCTGCAGGGACGTCAAGGCTCGTGTTTTCGACAACTGCGTGCGTGTTCGTGATGTGTGGTTTCGTGACGGCAGGTATGCATGGAACGAGACGGACAAGGGTGAATGGCGTCCGTTTGGCGACGAGGAATACTGGGGTCGCCGCGAGCAGTACTGCTGGTTTCGCCAGAAGGTGACGATCCCCGAATCGTTCCGCGGCAGGGAAGTGGTGTATGCCGTCGACCCGATGCCGGAGAGCGGATGGCATTCCAGGTGCTTCCAGTTTATCCTGTTTGTGGATGGTGTGATGGTGCAGGGGATGGATCTCAACCATACCTACGCGATCCTGACAAACTGCGCAAAGGGCGGCGAAACGTACGAGATCGCGCTCAATGCCTACTGCGACGACAATGATTTCCGCGGACAGGCAAAATTCCATGCATACCTGAAAACGCGCGATACCGCGGCGCGGGATCTTTATTACGATCTTTCTGTACCGCTGTGCGTTGCGCACCAGTACGGGGCGGATGACCTGTCGCGTGTGCACATTCTCAAAGCGCTGAACACGGCGGTCAATATGCTCGACCTGTTTTCGCCCGGCAATGAAGCGTTTCGCGCGTCCGCAAAGCAGGCAAGTGCGTACCTGCACGCGCATCTCTACGGTTCGGAAAGCCCCGTCAAAGTTTCGGCGATCGGTCATACGCATATCGACACCGCGTGGCGCTGGCGGCTTTTGCAGACGCGGGACAAAGCGGCGCGTTCTTTTGCGTCCGTTCTGGCGCTGATGCGCGAGTATCCCGACTACAAGTTCATGTCTCCGCAGGCACAGTTATATGAATTCGTTCGGCAGGATTATCCGCAGTTGTTTGATGAGATCGTGTCACGCGTCAAAGAAGGACGTTGGGAAGCGGAAGGCTCCATGTGGGTCGAGTCCGATACGAACGTGATCTCCGGCGAGTCGCTCGTGCGGCAGTTCCTGGTCGGTAAACGCTATTTTCGTGAACTGTTCGGAACGGACAGCAAAATCATGTGGCTGCCGGACGTGTTCGGCTATTCGGCTTCGCTGCCGCAGATTATGCGTCTTGCGGACATCGACTATTTCATGACAACCAAAATCTCCTGGAGTGAGACGGACAGGATGCCGTTTGATACTTTTCTTTGGCAAGGAATTGACGGCAGCGAAGTTCTCTCGCATTTTATTCCCAGCATGAGCGAACACGATAAAGCGAACGGTTTCCAGACGACGTACAATTCCGGCCTGGACCCTGACTATATGATCAACGGCTGGCGTCGGTATGCAAATAAGGATCTGAATGAAAACTGGTTGTGTTCCTACGGCCACGGCGACGGCGGCGGCGGACCGGAGCGCAGTATGCTCGAAAACGGGAAGCGCATGCGTGAGGGGATCGAAGGCTGCCCGCGGACAGAGCCGGAGTTTTCGCGCACGTTTTTCGACCGTCTTGCAGAAGAGGTGCGGGATGATCCGCATCTGCCGCGCTGGCGCGGAGAGCTGTATCTGCAGTTCCATCGCGGGACGCTCACGTCACAGGCGCGCAACAAGCGATACAACCGCAAATCCGAATTCCTGATGCATGACTGCGAAACGCTGCATGCGATTTCTCACGCGCTTACGGGCAGCGCATATCCGTCCGACGCGCTCACAGAGGACTGGAAACTAATCCTTCTGAATCAGTTCCACGATATTCTGCCCGGATCGTCCATCGCGCCTGTGTACGAGGACAGCAAGGCGCAGTACGAACAGGTCTATGCGGACGGCGTGGAGTTGTCTGCCAAGGCGATCGCGTCGCTCACGGCACGGATGGATCTGTCCGATGATTCGATCGTTGTGTTCAACACGCTCGGTTTTGCGCGCACGGATATCGCGGTATGCCCGAAGCCTGAAACGGACGATTTTGCCATTTTGGACGCCGACGGCAGCGAACTGCCGTATCAGCTCTCATACGACGGAAAACTCCTGTTCCTTGCGAAGGATGTTCCGGCAAAAGGATACAAGGCTTTCTCGATCCGCAAGGGATGTCCGACCGCGTTTTGTTCTCGTGTGACGACGGACGGAACGACATTCGATACGCCGTTCTTTTCCGCGGCATTTGACGAGAGCTGTGCGATGTCCCGTCTTTTCCACAAGCCGAGCAACCGTTCGGTTGCGCCGGACGGCGAAGCGATCGGCCGGCTGATCGCGTTCGAGGATCGTCCGAACGTGTACGATGCGTGGGAGATCAAGTCGTTTTATGACGAAAAATACCGCACGATCGACGATGTGCAGAGCCGTGAGGTCATTGAAACCGGAGCGCTTCGTACCGTGCTGCACGTCGTTCGTCGGTTCGGGGAATCCACGATCGAACAATACTTCATTTTTTATAGCGATATGGAACGCATCGACGTGCAGTATGTCATCGACTGGCACGAAGAACATATCCTTCTGAAAGCCGATTATCCCGTTGACGTGAACGCTTCGCGTGCGACGTTCGATATTCAGTTCGGCAATCTCGAACGCACGACGCACAACAACACGACATGGGATTATGCGCAATTTGAAGTGTGCGGACATAAATGGGCGGATCTGTCCGACAACGGTTTCGGTCTGTCAGTTCTCAACGACTGCAAATACGGCTGGAATGTCAAGGACGGACGCATCCGTCCGTCGATCCTGCGCAGCGCGACCGATCCCAATCCGAATCAGGACAGGGAGATGCACTATGTTACGTACGCGCTGTATCCGCACGCCGGACCCGTACAGGACAGCCGTGTCGTACAGGAGGGCTATCAGCTTAATGTACCGCTCTATACGGCTTTTGCGCAGGCGCGGAACGGTGATCTGCCGCCTGTTTACAGCGCTGTTTCCTGCGATAGGGATAATGTGATCGTGGAAACGGTCAAAAGGGCGGAGGACAGCGACGCGCTGATCGTGCGTACATTTGAGACTTGGAACCGCAGAACCGACTGTACTCTGACGTTCGGAAGACCGATCAAAGAAGCGTATGTGACAAATCTGCTTGAGGATCGGGACGAGCCGATTCAAGCAGTCGGCTGTCAGATCCGGCTTTCCTATAAACCGTTCCAGATTCAAACAATCAAGGTTGTCCTGTAAACAGATAATAAATAATAGCTGCACCGGAGTGAATCCGTGTGCAGCCGTTTTTTGCAGTGTCAGATCTTTTCGACCGAAGCGTCGGGCGCATTCTTCTTGACGCTCTCGATACCGTTCAGGCAGCTCGCTTTTGCCTTGTATCCTTCGCTTACCGCAATAATCTCGCCGTTTCTTGCCTTAAGACGGAAACGGAACTCGCCGGCCTTGTCGGTGTAGATCTCGTACTTCGGATGCTTGACGGTTTCAAAGTTCTCGACCGTCTGGTCTTCCACGTCCGCGGCGCTGTTTGCGCGCACGCTTTCGACGCCGTTCATGCAGGCGGCTTCCGTGGAGTAAACTTCACTGGTGGCAATGACTTCGCCGTTGGCCGCCTTGAGATCAAACTTGATTCCGGTTGCCGTTTCTTTGACTACAAATTTGCCCATTTTGTTTTCCTCCGTAATATAATTTAGGCCGTCCGACCTTACAGACTCTGTAAAAATGCCCAGGATTCGTCCACCGATTTGAACGGGTCGCCGTCCGTCCAGTCGCAGTCCTGCTCATAAGCGATGTACGGGATGCCCAATTCGCAAACCGCGTCATAGCACGCTTTCAGATCGACTAAACCCTGTCCGAGCGAAACAAAGTGATGCTTGCCTTCCGCGTCGAGGACATAATCCTTGAAATGCACGACCTTGACTCTGTCGCGCATTTTTTGCAGGTATTCCACCGGATCTTTGCCCGCGTAATGCAGCCAGGCAACGTCGGGAATGAAGTGGAACAGATCGGGATCGGTTTCTTCCAGCAGCAGATCCATCATGCAGGTATCGCTGTTATCCAGCGGATCAAACTCGAAGGAATGGTTGTGATAATGGAACCGCATCCCGTTCTCTCGGAAAACCTTGCCGATCTGCTGCGCTTTTTCGATAAAGTCACGCACGGCGGCTATCGAGCCGCGCGCCTCTCCGGGTGCAGCTCCGATGCCGATTGCGTCGCAGCCGATCGTCCGATGATGCTCGACCGCATCCAGCGGTGCGGACAGCATCCAGTCAAAGCTCTTGTGCGTGACGCAAACACGCATGTCGTTTTTTTGCAGGATGTCGCGCTGCACGTCTGCGGGAATGTCTCCGACAGCGGAGATCTGAACATCTTGCACGCCCAGTTTGGAAAGTCTGGCGAGCGTCGCGTCAAAATCCTCCGCGGTTTGTGTATAGTCGCGCAGGGTATAAAGCTGGATCGCCATTGTCGGTTTTTGCATATTCATCCCTCATTTCTTTTATATTGTAACAGAAAAGGCAGAAAATGTAAAGCGTTTATTTACATTTGCATGCGCATATGGTAAGATAATACAGGATTGGAGGTTGGATTATGGGATATTTACAGTACGTCAATGTGAAACAGGGCACGTTCTCCGAACATCGTTTTTCAAACGGGAACACCCTCCCGCTCACGCAGCTCCCGTTTGCCATGACCGGTTTTTCACCGCAGACAGAGGATCGCGGCGGATGGTTCTATCATCCCGCATCACACTCGCTTGAGGGTATCCGTCTGACGCATCAGCCGAGTCCGTGGATCGGCGATTACGGCGCGTTTCTTCTGACGCCGCAAACCGATGCGCTGCGGGATACGCCGTCCGGCGCATGGTCCGGTTATCGCCCGACGGACGCTGTCCTGACGCCGAATTATCTGAAGGTTCGTTTTCTTCGCTCGCGCACGGACTTTGAACTGACGCCGACTGTACGCGGGTGCAAACTGCGCATTCGCTTCCCGACCGGCAGAACGCCGTATCTGTCTGTGTTTCCCGTGTACGGAAAATATACATTTCGCGTTGATTCTGAAAAAAACTGCGTGTATGCGTCGTCGGACGGTGCGCGCGGCGATTTCCACGTAAACTTCCGGACGTATCTTGTTCTGCGCTTTTCGGCAAAAATCGACCTTGAAAATACAGTTTGTACGGACGATTACCTGCATGTCGCGTTCTGCAATCCCGAGGTGGATGCGGATTTGGCGACGAGTTATATTGGTTTTGATCAGGCAGATGTAAACTGCACGTCCGAATGCGGCTGCGTCTCGTTTGACGAGCAGCGTCAAAAAGGCGAAGCGATCTGGGAAGAATACCTTTCGCGCATCGAGATCGAGCCGACAAACGAGCGGCAGATGCGCACGTTTTACTCGTGCATGTATCGTACCGGCCTGTTTCCGCACAAGGCATATGAAATGCAGGACGGACAAGCGGTGCATTACTGTCCCTTTGACGGGACCGTACGTTCCGGCGTTCGCTATACGGACAACGGTTTTTGGGATACATACCGCACGGAGTATCCGCTGCTCGCGCGCATCGGGCGGGAAGAATATGCCGAGATGCTCGAAGGATTCATTGCCGATTATAAAGACGGCGGCTGGTTGCCGCGCTGGCCGTCGATCGGGGAGCGCGGATGTATGCCGAGCACCCTCATCGACGCTGTGATTGCCGACGCTGCTGTCAAAGGCATCGTGGGCAATGAGCTGCTGGAAACCGCGCTTGAAGGAATGCTGAAACACGCGAACCATGACGCCCCGAATGAGGATCTCGGTCGGCAGGGCGCGAGCGCATACCTGAAATACGGATATGTGCCGAAGGACGTTGTTGACCATGACAGCGTGAATCTCACGCTCGACGCCGCATACGGCGATTTCTGCATTGCGCAGGTTGCGCACGTGCTCGGAAAGACAGATCTCGAATCAGAGTACCGCAAACGCGCGTTGAATTATCGAAATCTGTTCGACGCAAATACGGGATTCATGCGCGGCAAGTACACCGACGGCACATTCGACGGGTCTTTCGATCCGTTCGATTGGGGCGGAGATTATACGGAGGGAAGCGCATGGCAGTCCTCGTTCGCGGTGCCGCACGATGTGGACGGCCTTGCCGCACTGTATGGGGGACGCGGCAAACTGATCGAAAAACTCGACGCATTGTTTTCCGCGCCGCCGCTTTATAACATCGGCGGATACGGCTGTGAGATCCACGAGATGACGGAAATGGCAGCGGTCGATTTCGGCCAGTGCGCGATCTCGAATCAGCCGAGCTTCCATCTGCCGTATCTGTATGCCGCGCTGGGCGAGACGCAAAAGACAGCGTATTGGGTCAGGAAACTCTGCGAAGAAGCGTTCAGTGACGCAGACGACGGTTTCCCGGGCGATGAGGACAACGGAACGACGGCTGCCTGGTATGTTTTGTCAACGCTGGGCATCTATGATATTTGCCCGGGAAAGAATGAAACGATCCGCATTCCGATGCTCTGCAAGCGTGCGCGAGTCCTCGGACAGGACGTTTCCCAAATTGTCTGATCCAGATGAAAGGATAGGAAATACGCATGGAGAAGAAATCTCATGTCCGCGTCTGGATTGCGATTGTCGTGTGTGTACTCGCGGCAGCGATACTGACCGGAGCGATCGCAATTCCGATGCGTTACGGCAGTTATAAACAGTTCTGGTATGATCTGCACGGCGGCGAAGTGCAGTATCCCGTCGTATTGGTGCACGGCCTCGGCGGCTGGGGCGAACGGGACGGCGAGGATATTGCGCAGTACTGGGGCGCGACGACAGGCAGCCTTGCGGCGTATTTGCGCGAAGAAGGCCATACTGTTTGCGTACCGAGTGTCGGCCCGTATTCATCCACATGGGACAGAACGTGCGAACTGTACGCGCAGCTCACCGGAACGACCGTCGATTACGGCGAGGCGCATGCCAAGGCGCACAATCACTTGCGGTACGGACGGACATATGATACGGCGCTTGTTCCGAACTGGGGCGAGAAAGAAAACGGCGGACAGCGGATCAGGATCAATCTGATCGGTCACAGTTTCGGCGGTGCGACCGTTCGCATGCTGGCGTCGCTGCTGGCAAACGGAGATGAAGCTGAAAAGGCGGCGACAGGGCAGCAAACCTCACCGCTGTTTACGGGCGGGAAAGCTGACTGGGTATTCAGCGTGACGACGCTCTGCGCGCCGCATAACGGATCGCAGCTGACCTGCATTGTTGATGATCTCGGTTCGTTGGCAGGTATCGACAACACAACAGATCTTGCGGTCGACCTGCTGTTCAAAGCTGTCAAACAAAACGGCGATTCGGGTGCGTTCAATGATCTGATGCTCGATCAATTCGGCGTCGGTACGAATTCCGGCGACCAGGACGACGTTTCCGATGCGATCAAGACGATCGAGAGCGCCGGAAACGATCACGCATTCTATGAATTGTCGCCGGACGGCGCAGCGCAGCTCAACAAACGCATCGGCACCGTGGACGGCGTATACTATTTTTCGTATGCGTACAGCACGACCAAAGAGGGAACGATCCTGCGCGGGATGGTTCCGGAGACGAATACGCTTCCGGTGCTCTATCCGCTCGCGTTGACGATGGGCAGCTATACCGGGACGACAGCCGGCGGGATCGAGATCGATGAGAGCTGGCAGGACAACGACGGCTTGGTCGGCGTTGTCTCGGCACAATTCCCGACAGGGGATGCGCACGCCGAATTGCCGGACGATCTGTCACTGATCGAAACCGGTCTGTGGTATGTTGCGCCGACAAGACGAGGCGACCACGGCACAGTGGTCGGACTGAACGCCGATACGACCGAGACGCATCAATTCTATGATGCGCTGCTCGGGATGCTGCAGGCGATACGATAAAAGAAAACGCTGTAAAAGGTTTTGCCCTCTTACAGCGTTGTTTTATGATTCGGCGACCGTCGGCAGCAATCGTAACAGGATTTCAACCGCACGATCGGCTGCTTTCTGCGCGAATTCGACGTAATCCTCGTGTGCGCCGCCATCCGCTTTGTCGGATATTGCACGCAGTACGACGAACGGAACACGGTTCAGTGTTGCGGTATGCGCGACGGCGCAACCTTCCATTTCGACGCACAATGCGTTTGTTCCTTTTGCGATACGTTCTTTGTCCGCAGGTTCGGAAACAAACCAATCTCCGGTTGCGATACGGCCGATCTTGCATTCTCCCGCGGCTTCTGCCGCAAGTTGTACGAGCTTCGGATCGGCAGTATAGACCGTTTGCAGCGGCTCGAACTGTTCGAGCACCCACGTCTGCATATCGTGATAGACAAGCTCACTGCCGACAATCAGATCGAAGTATTCGACGTCCGCCGACAGACTGCCTGCCACGCCGTTCTGGATCAGAATGTCCGGCTTGAATCGGTCGATCAGGATCTGTGTGTGGATGCCGGCATTCACTTTGCCGACGCCGCAGCAGCAGACCACGGTCGGTACGCCTTCCAGAGTGCCGGTATAGTACGGCATGTCGGCAAGAATATGTTCTTCCCGGTTTTGCATGCGGTCGGCCAGTGCGCGCATTTCCGAGTCCATTGCCGCGATGATTCCGATGGTTTTCATAGCTTTCCTCCCATTAAATGATGCACACATATTGTACACCTTTTCTCGTCGAAAGGGAAGTCTATTTCCGAAAATAATGGGATGTGTCTACTTGTTTTTCTCGCTCTGTCCGTATATAATACAGGAGAAAGGGTGATTACTATGCGCAGAACGGCCCGGGATCACGGATTCCTGCTCTGTCTTTTTCTGAATATGGCATTTCGTTTTGAATGGGCGATTGCGGCGATCATACTGCTGACCCTGCATTTTCTGCTCGGATGGCCGTTGTTTCTGACGTTTATCGCTTTGGGAATCTGGGTTCTTTATGCGCTGTTTGTTACGGCTGTTTTGAGCGCAGCCAATCATGCCGGCAATGAACCGACGCCGGAGCGGCCGAACAAGAATCCGTACTCCAAATCGAACGCGGACTATCCGTATAATCTGGAAAAGGACGGTACAGAATGAGTAAGCGATATGAACGCATGGTGCGCGACTTTCAACTGCTGTGCGAGAGCGGAAAAGCGCTAGAACCGGACATTCATGCGCCGATTTTGATCGATCCGCAAGCCGAACTGACATTCGCGGTTTGGGGCGATCCGCAAATCGCGTGTTGGTCTGCGCTGCGCAGTATGCGCTTTGACAGCGCTTGCCGCGATATTGCCAATATGCAGAAGCCTCTCGATGCGCTGATCCTGGCGGGCGACATCACCGAGACGGGGCATGCGGACGAGTTTCGCATGGTCAGCGAAATACTGAATACATACGGCGAAAGTTTCCGGCACTTTTTGTGTGTGCCGGGCAATCATGACGTGCGCTTGCGGTCATACCTCAAGCAGCTTTCCGTTTTCAACGAATTCGTTCGCAGCATTCCGGGCGGAATAGCCGGTGACGACAGTCGCTATTTCCATGCTGTGCGTATGCGCGGATACAAGTTTATTCTCATGGGATCGGATCGTTCGACGTTTGAAGGCGCGTATATCAGCCCCCGACAGCTTCGCTGGGTGGACGAACAGATCGCGTCGGAAAACGGCAAACCGGTTTTTGTTGTCAATCACCAGACGCTGAAAGGGCTGAACGGCCTTCCTTTGACATGGCTCGGCAAAGGCGATTGGCGCGGCAGCGTCGGATGGGAGTCGGACAGATTACGCGCTGTTTTTGAAAAACACCGCAACGTGATCTTTCTGTCCGGCCACCTGCATTACGGTACGAGCGTATATGCGTATGAGGACTGCGGCGCGTTCAAATCGCTGTCTGTTCCGACGGTCGGCGTTGTCAACCACGGTGACGTGACCGACGATGCGCAGGGATATGTTTTGTCTGTGTACAAGGACCGTATCGTGGCGCGTGCGCGCATTTTCGGACAGGGAAAATATGTGGATGAAACCGTGCCGAATGCACGTATTGAAATCCTGATTGAGAAGTAAGGATAACCATGAAAGACGTAATGCTTCTGGACTGTACGCTGCGAGACGGCGGATATGTCAACGATTGGAAATTCGGACGCGACAATATCGTCAGTATTTTTGAACGTGTTGTCGACGCCGGCATAGATATTATTGAGATCGGTTTTCTGGACGAGCGCCGCACGTTCGATCCGGATCGCAGTATTATGCCCGATACCGACTGCGTCGGCAAGATTTACGGCGATCTTGACCGCGGGCAGACGATGGTCGTCGGTATGATCGATTTCGGCACATGCTCTCTCGAACATATCCGGCCCGCTTCGGAATGCTTTTTGGACGGTATTCGCGTGATTTTTAAAAAGCACCTGCGGGAGCCGGCTATGGCATTTTGCGCCGAATTGAAAGCGCTGGGATACAAGGTGTTTGCGCAGTTGGTTTCCGTGACCAGTTATGACGATGCGGAAATGCTGGATCTCATCCGACTTGCAAACGCGATCCAACCCTTTGCCGTGTCTATCGTGGATACGTACGGTTTGATGCACCAGGACAACCTGATGCATTATTTCGATCTGTTGAACGATCATCTCGATGCGTCGATCGCGCTGGGCTACCATGCACATAACAATTTCCAGATGGGATACGCCAACTGCATTGCCGTGCTGAACCGCAAGATGAGCTGCGACCTGCAGCGCCCGATGCTTGTGGACGGCAGTATTTACGGCATGGGCAAGAGCGCCGGGAACGCACCGATCGAACTGATTGCCATGTACATGAATCACCGCATGGGAACGCATTACGGCATCAGTCAGATCCTTGAGTCGATCGACTCGAATATCTCGTCCTTCTATCAAAGCGCAACATGGGGATATAATATGTTCTATTATCTGGCGGCATCCAACGATTGCCACCCGAACTATGTATCGTACCTCATGCAGAAGCAGACGCTTTCGATCAAGTCTATCAACGACATTCTTGCGAGACTTCAGGGAGAAACAAAACTGCTTTACGATAAAAATGTGATCGAGCAGTTGTATCAGGATTATCAGAAAAACGAAGTCAACGACGCGGATGCGTTGTCGGCGCTTGGCGATTTGCTGCGCGACAAACCGATCCTGCTTGTCGGTCCCGGCAGCAGCATGAAAAAGCAAAAAGCGAAGGTATCGGCTTTCTATGCATCCCACCATCCGGTTGTGATCTCGATTAACCGTATCCCGGAATACCTGAAACCGGACTATATCTTTTTGAGCAATTCCAAACGATATGTTGGGCTGGCAACACGCCTTGCGCGCGAGCGGTACAGCATCATTGCGACATCCAATGTGACCGGAACGTCGCCCGATGCTTTTGACTATGTGTTGAATTTCGGATCGCTTATGGACAAAGACGCCGAGTTTGTCGACAATTCGCTGGCGATGTTTTTGAAAGTGCTGGTTTCGATCGGTGTGCGGGAAGTTACGCTCGCCGGATTCGACGGCTATTCCGTACGCCGGCAGAATTACGCCGATCCGAACATGGAATATGATTTCGTAAAGCAGAAAGCCGCGTATCTCAACGAATATATGCGCGGGATTCTGCACGATCTGCAAGATAGAATACACGTTTCATTCTTGACGGATACGCTGTATTGAGCGGGGGAGACACAGCATGAAAGTAAAGCTTGCGGTTTATTTGGCTGCGTTTTTTGCGGAGCACGGAATAAGGGACTGCTTCATGGTCACGGGCGGCGGC
Source organism: Oscillospiraceae bacterium (assembly GCA_902790325.1). Classification (GTDB taxonomy): domain Bacteria; phylum Bacillota; class Clostridia; order Oscillospirales; family Acutalibacteraceae; genus UBA1425. The sequence continues at coordinate 167,356 of CADARP010000001.1, forward strand.
GCGATGCACCTGGACGACGCGATCGGGCATGAGGCGCGCATCCGCTGTACATTCAACCACCACGAGCAGGCGTGCGCGGTGGCGGCCGAGGCATATACGCGCATGACGGGGAAACTGCCGCTTGTGTGCGTGACGAGCGGACCCGGCGGCACGAACGCCATCACGGGCGTTATGGGCGGCTGGCTCGATTCCATCCCGATGTTTGTGGTTTCCGGGCAGGTAAAGCGCGAGACTACGATCTGGTCGTGTCCGGAACTCGGCCTGCGGCAGCTCGGCGATCAGGAATTCGATATTGTGCATTCTGTCGCAAACATGACAAAATATGCCGTTATGGTGACGGAACCGGACGACATTGCCTATCATCTCGAGAAAGCGCTGTTTCTTTCTACGCACGGACGCGGCGGCCCCGTATGGCTTGATATTCCGCTGGATGTGCAGGGCGCACAGATCGATCCCGATTCGCTGCGTCACTTTGATCCTGCGGCGGAAGGGTACGTTTCGGTTCCGAAGCCGGAGCGCAGTACAATCCGCACGATCCTGCAAAAGATATCCGAGGCTAATGCGCCGCTGCTGCTCGTCGGTACGGGCGTGCGGCTCGCGAATGCGGAAGAGGAACTACTGCGCGTGATCGAAAAGCTGAAAATCCCGGTCGTGACCGCTTGGAATGCAAACGACACGGTAGCGTTTGACAACGCATACTATGCCGGTATGCCCGGAACGGTCGGTACACGTGCAGGCAATTTTGCCGTGCAGAACTGCGATCTTTTGCTTTCGCTCGGCTGTCGATTGAATATCCGCATGATCGGATACAACCGGTTTTCTTTTGCGGAAAAGGCATATAAAATCATCGTGGATATTGACGAAAAAGAACTGCGCAAACCGACGGTGCACGCAGATATGCCGGTTTGCGCGGATGTGAAAGATGTGCTTTGCGGTATGCTGGAGGAGCCGTATCTGAACGTGCCCGCGCACGGACGGTTTCTTGCATGGTGCCGCGATCTTTTGTCACGGTATCCGGTCGTCGAGCCTTGCTATCATGCCGACAGGGATGCGAAGCTCAACCCGTACGTTTGTATTGATACACTCTTTTCACTGCTCTCGCCGGATGACCGCGTGGTTTGCGGCAACGGCAGCGCCTGCGTTATCACTTTCCAGGCCGCCAAGATCAAGCAGGGACAGCGCATGTTCACCAATTCCGGCTGCGCCGCAATGGGATACGGTCTGCCCGGGGCGCTCGGAGTCGCCGTATCGGATAACACAAGGCGTACTGTCTGCATCGACGGCGACGGAAGCATTATGATGAACGTGCAGGAACTTGCGACGATTGCGCATAACCGCCTGAACGTCAAGATCATTCTTCTGAACAATAACGGGTATCATTCCATCAGACAGACGCAGACCAATCTGTTTAAGCCGCCGTTTGTCGGCATCGATCCGCAGAGCGGCGTCGGGTTCCCGGATTTCGGTCTCCTTGCACGCGCATTCGGTCTGGACTATTATCGCACAGACAAGGAGACGGACTGCGCCGACGTCCTGCGAAGAGCGCTGGATTCCGAACGCGCCTGTATCGTGGAGGCGGTCGTCGATCCGACACAGAACTTCGCGCCGAAATCTTCCTCGCGCGTTTTGCCGGACGGCCGCATCGTTTCCGCACCGCCCGACGATATGGCGCCTTTCCTTGACCGTGCGGAATACAACGCCATTCATTTTGAATAAGAAAAGACTGCGCTTCCAAAACGGAAACGCAGTTTTTTTATCGGATCATAAGGATGTTTTCGCCGGCATAGAGCGTCCGCTCCTGACCGTATGCCCGGAACACGGCCTGAATTCCGTCGCACAGACGGATCTGTATGCGAATTCCTTCCGGTTGTCTTTCCCACTGTACAGCGATCTTTCCCTGCGGCGTAGAAACGGAACCCTGCGCAAACTCAAGACCGTTCGGAAACACCGGCGAGATTACGAGATCGCGCATTCCCGATGCGCCGTCTGCCTGCCGGATGCCGAGAATGTATCGGAACAGACAGACAGTGCTTGCGCCGAACATGGGATGGTTGTGCGACGCTTCACCGTTCCAGTTTTCCCAAAGCGTTGTTGCGCCCGCGCGGCGCATCGCGTCAAAGGAGCCGTCCTTGCGGTTCGACAGCAGTTGATAGGCCAGATTCTCTTGGCCGTTTTCAAACAGTGTGCGCAGCAGGATGGGCGTGCCGAAAATGCCGGTATCGAATTCTCCCAGCGCGCGATACCGCTCGACAAGCGCAGAGCGTGTGTTTTCGCTGCCGAGTCCGCAGTCGAGCGCAAATGCATCCGCGCCCTGTGTCCCGCCGCAAAAGCTGTCTCCCTGCAGATATGTGTCGTTGACGGCTTTCTTGTGTGTTTCGATCAGCGCGAGATACGGTTCGGGATCGTCAGAGAGCTCTCTTGCGCAATATGCCAGCATTTGCAGCTGAGAGATATACATCGTCGTGTTGACGAAAGGCTCCGGAATCGTAACCTTCTGCGGCGTGCACCATTCGCCGAGGCACCAGCCGTCCTTTTCTTCGCGCACGATCAGACCGTTTTCACAGCGGCTTTCCATGTATCGTACAAACGCCTGCATTTTTGGGTACATCCGTTTTAAAAGTGCGACGTCTGCTGTGTGTCGATAGTATGTATACGGGACGACAATAATTGCGCCGCCCCAGCCTGCGGGACCTCCGCCGCCGCCGGCGAACGGTGCGGTGTGCTGGACGTGTCCCGTATCCGCGTCCTGACAGTCCTCAATATCGGCAATCCATTTTCGGTAAAATGCAGCCGCGTCAAACTCGGTCAGCACCGCGTCGCATGTCAGTTGTCCGTCTCCCGTGTAACCGAGCCTCTCGCGGTGTGGACAGTCGGACGGGATGCTGCCGTGCATGTTGCATTGCTGTGTATTCAGGAACGTTTCGTAGTACCAGTTGAGCAGCGTGTCGCTGCAATGAAACGCTGAAGTGACAGGCACGTCCGCATGGATCACGCGCACTTCGACCGGCTTTGCATTGTTTGTCAGCGTAAAATAGCGAAACCCGAACCATGTGAAAACCGGGTGATATAAACTTTCGCTGTCTGTGACGAACGTCGCGCACTGACGCTGTCTGCCGTATCCGACAGAGCGGTTGTTGAGCGTGCTGTCCGGATTGATGTTTTCCGCGCACTCAAGCTCGACGGTTTCGCCGGGTGCGGTACAGGAGATGACCGGATAACCGGTTATGTTGCGGCTGACCCGATAGACGGAATACGCTCCGAAATCACGCACCAGCTCGGGAATCAGCGATTCCTGCGCTTTATCCGTCGGACAGTCCGCAAGATAGTATTCCGATTCCGGCGGTTCGCCCAAAAGCACTTTTTGCCAGTCGGCGCAGTCGGCATCCCTTGTGTTCCATCCGCGGTCGAATCCGGTAAAGTTCTGCACTTCGCCGTGAAAGAGATTGGCGCTTTCAAAAAAACCGCGGGACCAAATCATGTCGACGTCGGAAACGATTTCCGCATCGGGTGTTTCGATCCGGAAGCACAGTTTCACATCTCCGTAGGACATATTGCCCTCTGCAAGACGCCGGGTCTGGTGGTAAAATCCGCCGCCGACCATTATGGCAATCACGTTTTCTCCCGCGGTCAGATAGTCCGCGACGTCATAGCGCATACAGTAGATACGGTGACTTTGGCGGTCGTTCAGCGGGTAGGAGAGCGTCATATCGGGACGCGCGTGATAGTCGGAAACAGGCGGAACAAATTCATCCGATCCGACACGTCTGCCGTTGAGATACAAAACAAAATACCCCAGCCCGCAGATCGTGATCCGCGCATTCTGCGGATCGGTCACGGCAAACGATTTGCGAAACAGCGCCGCATCCGGAGAGCCGGCGGGAAGAACCCATCTGGCATTGCCGAACATTTCTCTGTGCTTCATGCTGTCTGCCTCACTGCTTCTCGTACTCGCGAATCCACGCCACCATGTCCTGCACGGACTGACGCACGCTCATGGGATTGTAACCGAGTTCCTTTTGCGCCTTTTCAATGGAGAAGTTGCAATTCGCCGTGAGCTTGCGGACGGTATACCGTGTAAAGAGAGGCGTTGTGTGTGAAAGCTTGTAGTACACTTCCATAATCGGCGCGGCTAATTTGACAATGCCTTCACTCAAATGAATTCGCGGCGGCTTTTTGCCGCATACTTCTGCAACGGTAGCAATGAAACCGTCCGTTGAGATTTTCTCGCCGCACAGTATGTAACCTTCGCCCGTTCTGCCTTTCTCGGCGGCGGCGATCATGCCGTCCGCAACGTCGCGCACATCGACGAAATTGTACGCACCAAATGCGACAGACGCCGGAAAATGACCGTGCATATACATGCGTACCATCTCGCCGACGTTGGAGACTTTGAAATCATAGGGACCGATACATGCGCCGGGGAAGACGACAACCGCATCCAGCCCTTCGTTATGAACGGCGTCCAGCACGAAGTTGGTCGCAGCGGCTTTTGTTTTGGCATAGGTTCCGTCCAATGCATCGGGTTCAAAGCGGTCGGTTTCCCGCATGAGCTGATCGTTCGGGAGCGGTATATACGCATCTACGGAGGATGCATATACAAGCCTGCGCACACCGCACTTCTGCGCCGCACGCACGACGTTTTTTGTGCCCTCAAAGTTGACTTTCCAGATCATATCCTCGTTGCCGACATTTATGTCGATGATGCCTGCAAGATGGAACACAACATCCGCGTCTTTAAACGCAGCCGAGAGAGAGTCCGGATCGGTTACGTCGCCGTAAACCTTTTCGCATTCGATGCCGTCAAAAACAGGCGTATCCTTTCGGATAAGGATGCGCACCCGCGCACCTCGTTCCTCAAGCTTTTTTAAAAGTGCATAACCGATATGGCCGGTTGCGCCCGTGATTACAAACAGGGGAGATTGCATACAAACACTCCTTTCGTCTTTTAGACAGTATAACACAAACAAAGTCGGAATGACAACCTTTTGTCAGTTTTTTCTGGTATTTTCATTCGCGATATGGTATACTCGGGTTAAAGAAAGGAGGCGCAATATGCGGAATAGGGTTTTCTGCGCATTTGTTGCGCTTGCGGTTTTGTTTTGCAGTGCCTTTTCATCGAGCGCATCCTCGGTCGAAGACTGGGAGAAAAAATGGGATTCGGCTGTGTCGAACGGCTCTGTCGTGTCGTTGTCTCCCGGCTCGGATGAAACACAGATACGCTTTCGATTTCTTGCGCCGCTCGGGTCGAAGCCGGAATTTCGCTGCGCCGATCATGAAAATCTTACGGATGCGGATGCGCTCGACGTGCAGCGAACGCCGACGGTCACGGGCAAGCTCTGCTGCACCGTTTCCGCGGACGGACTGAAGCCGGATACGACATATTATTACGCGTATAAAACAGGCGATGCATGGAGCGCCGCATATGCTTTTCACACGCCCGGCACTGCGCTGACGGCTTTATTTGTCAGCGACAGTCAGATCGGACGTTCCGGAAACTGGCGTGACAAAGCCGTGCTTCTGCATGACGTCGCTGGGTGGGATACGACGCTGTGTGAGGCAGCCGGCACTTTTCCGGAGATTTCTTTATGTCTGTCGGCGGGAGATCAGGCAGAGATCGGTTTCAGTGAAAAACAGTTCCGTCTTTTTCTGGCGCCCGACGTGATGCGCGGACTGCCGATCGCAACGACCGTCGGCAATCATGAATTCTATTATCCTTGCCTGAACTTGCATTTCGCACACCCGAATCGCTATGGCTGCAGTATTCTGCATTCTCTCGGCGACGAGCCGTACTATTTCGCGCAGAAGAATGCATTGTTTATCGTTCTGGACACAAATGACCCGATCGCATGGGATCATGAAGCCGTGATTGAACGCGCTGTTCAATCGTATCCGGATACGAAATGGCGCGTTGTGATGATGCACCACAGTCTGTACAGCTGCGAGGACTCCTTTGACGACGGACCGAATCTGCGCGGCAGACTGACATCGGTGCTGCAAAAATACGGCGTAGATCTGGTTCTGAGCGGCCACACGCATCGGTACAGCCGCTCTTTCCCGCTGTGGGATAACGAGATCGCGCAATCAGGCGTCACGTATCTCGAGGGCGGGTGCTGTTCCGGCTGCAACTGTAAACCGTCACCGGAAACGCTTCCGTCATATTCCGCTGCCGGTTATCCGAAAACAAATCCGGTTTATTCTGTTCTGCGGTTCGGCGAGGATGAAATCACCGTGCAGGCTTTTGCGGTAGAAGATGGTGAAAGCGTGGAGATCGACTCCGCCGCTGTATTGCCGTGTCCGAATAACGACGAAGATGCGCATTCGTCGCAGATCGTGCGCATACTGCACGGCGCGCTGTCCTTGTTCGGACGCGCTGTTTCGGTTTTGTTCCGATGACAGATCGCCTGGATAAATGGCTCTGTGACCGCACGACGTTCAGCCGCAAGGACGTCAAGGCGATCATTCGCAGCGGCAGAGTAAAAGTGAACGGCGAGACTGCGTCAAGACCCGATGCGCATATCGGGGAAGCTGACGCTGTAATGCTAGACGGCAAGCTGATCGCCGCGAATCAGCACATCTATATTATGCTGAATAAGCCGAAGGGCGTTGTCAGCGTTTCAAATGCGCCCGATGATCGGACCGTGATCGATCTGATCCCGGATGAGCTGCGCAGGAACGGGTTGTTCCCGGCCGGTCGTCTTGATCGCGATACGACCGGATTTGTGCTGATTACGGATGACGGCGAATTTGCGCACCGCATTTTATCACCGCGGCGCCACGTGGTCAAAACGTACACGGCAACACTTCGGGACGCAATACAGAACGGGTATGAGCATGCGTTCCGTGAAGGTATTGTTTTGGGCGACGGGACGAAGTGCATGTCGGCGGATCTTGTTCGCACCGATGATCCGCGCCGTGTGATCGTTCGTCTGCGGGAAGGTCGGTACCACCAGGTGAAACGGATGTTTGCTTCGCTCGGCAATCATGTGACCCATCTGCACCGTGACGCCATTGGCGGCCTTGCGCTCGATCCGCTGCTGCGGGAAGGGGAGTGCCGAGTGCTCATACCTGAAGAAGTCAGCAAAATCACCGAAGAGGAGATGTGACCGCACAATGCCGTGCATTTTATGGAGAATAAAGATGAAACGTATACTTTCGATTGCTTTGGCGGGTTTGTTTTTGTTCCTGTTTGCCTGCGCTGCTTTTGCAGCGGGAACAGACGGCGATCCCTTTGCGGACAGCCGATACTATTCCTGCGGCGATTACCGTCTGCATTATCGTGTCGTGCCTGCCCAAGGGGAGTGCAAGGGACGCATTTTGATGGTACACGGTTTTCTGTGTTCTACCTATGCGTGGCGGAATATGGCGCCCGAAATGGCGTCGCGCGGGTACGAATGTGTACTTGCAGACTTGCCCGATTTCGGTTATTCCACGAGAGAAACGGCGGATATGCAGATCGTTCCGAGAGAGACGCTGCTTGTTTCGCTGATGGAAAGTATTGCGCCTATGGATCAGTGGATTCTGGGCGGTCATTCCATGGGCGGCGGTGTATGTGTAAATCTCGCGATCGAGCATCCTGTTCGCGCATTGCTGCTGTATTGTCCTTGTCCGCAGGATGCGTTCCCTGCGTGGGCAAAAGGAATTGTCACGTCGAAGCCAATGAAATCTGTTATGGATCTGTTCTTTACATACGGAACAAGGTGCGATCCGCTTGTGCGTCTGACAATCCTTGCGGCGACGAACGATCGCGCATTCACGTCGCAGTATGATCTGACCGGTGTGACGGTTCCGGTACAGTACGATCACTTCGGAGCCGGCATGTGTGAAATGATGTACAATGTTGAGCCGACGCATTTGGAAAATGCCGAACGCATTACGTGTCCGGTTCTGCTCTGTCAGGCGGATCATGATATTATATTGAATCGCACGATGAAACAGCGGGTAAACTCCGCGTTTCCGCAGGCGCAGACATACACCGTGGTCGGCGGAGGACATCAGTGCATTGAAAACCGCGCGCCGGAGCTCGCGCAGGTGACGGAATCGTTCCTTGCGAACGCACTGAATTGAAAAAACGCATAGAAGAAAACAACCGCTCGGCAGATTTGTTCTGTCGGGCGGCTGTTCATTTTTTCTTACTGAAGCAATTGCAGCGCTTCGTTCCAATCGCGGAAGGCGAAGTCGGCTTCTTTTCGGAAGTCGTCCCACTCTTCAACGCTGTTTTCGTCAAAGATCGCTGCGGTCAGGAATCCGGCATGTTTGGCTGTGAGACCCGCAAGCATCGCATCCTCGAATGTGATCGTTTGACTCGGTTCGGCTTGCATGCGTTTGGCGGCCTCGAGATAAATATCCGGATCTGTTTTGCCTTTGCCGACTTCTTCGGCCGAGAGGAGAAATTCAAAATACTGCGTCAGATCATGTCGGTTCAAACAGGTTTCAACCAAAGGCAGCGGGGATGACGAAACGACGCACATACGTACGCCTTTTTTTTGCAGAGCGTCCAAAAAAGCGCGAATGCCCGGCTTTATCTTTACGTCATGTGTGTAATGATTGAGCATGATCTGGCACATCCTGGAGATGATTTCCTCTTGCGAGGTCTTGATTCCGAACTCTGTCTCCAGATACTCTGCCGTCTGCGAAAGCGTCATAGGCTTGAGCGCATCAAAAACCTCCTCCGAATACAGACCGACAGCCCGCAGATATTCTCCGCAGACCTCGTCCCAGTATCCCATGGAGTCGACGAGTGTGCCGTCCATATCAAATAACGCGTGTGTAAACTGCATGTTAATACAGATCCTCCCGGAGCATTTTTTCTCGCCGCTTATAGTCCGGCAGATATTTTCCGACCAGCGCATAGAACGAGCGGCTGTGGTTGTGGTGCTTGATATGCGCCAGTTCATGCACGACAACATAGTCGATAGCATCTTCCGGATAGCGCATGAGTATGTAGGAAAAGCAGATCGCGTTCTGGCTGCTGCAGCTTCCGAAACGCGTATGCGCCGACGTGATTTTGACGCTTTTCGGCTTGACGCCCATGAGTTTGGCGTAGTACTCCACCTTTGGCGGGATCACTTGTCGTGCAAGCGCCTTGAGCGCTTCGGAGTCTTCTTCTGTCAGATCGTACGATGTGCGTGCGGTCATGCGGCGCTTTTGGATTTCCATATGCTTTTGGATCCATTGTTCATGCTTTGCCGCGATCGCTTTCAGTTCTTCGTCCGTCGCGTGCTTCGGCGCACGGATGCGCACCGTCAGCTCCTTGGTGATTTCTAAAGCGACGGTCGTGCGGTCGGAACGTACGATCTCGATGGGGTAGTCCATATCAGCGGTACTCCGGATAGAATGCGTCGATGAACGCATCCACATCCGCGCGTGTGCCGCGGAAAGGACCGGGTGTTTCCATTTTTGCGGAGACAGTTGCCGTGGCGTACAGCAGCGCGGTCGGCACATCGTGCGCAAGGCGTTCGCAGTAGTATGCCGCAAACGTCGTGTCGCCGCGTCCCGTGCGTCCGCTGAGGTTCCGCGCACGGATGGGGCAGGTGTAGAAGTCTTGGCCGTCATAAGCGAGCACTTCGGTGTTGTGCGTTATGAGGATTTCCTTTGCGCCCCAATCAAAAAGCATTTTTGCCGCTTTTTTGCGGTCGTCGGTACCGGTCAGAATCTCCGCTTCCGCCGCATCTGTTTTCAGATACCGGATATACGGGAGCATTTCTTTTTTGTCCGCCCAATCCTCAAAGTACATGCTGCCGTCGTCGCGGCGATGGCGCAGAAGCGTCTGCACATCGACGGCAACGTCGTATTTCTCCGCTGCCTTGCGGATCATATCGTTGTTGAAATCCCCATAGATCAGACCGGCAAAATGAAAGACAGCCGCGTCCAGATCGGGGATGTCGTCGACAGAGAACGGCGTGCCGACGCTGACATTTTCGCAGGTGCGCCGCTCTTTATCCGCGGTGAAGTATTTATTCTTCATGACCGTAGATGAATCGGCCGGAAGACAGAACACATCTTCCTGCGGGATGATCAGACCGGACAACCGATCACGGTCGGCAGGCGCGAGTTTTGTAAAAGCCGCGACTCGATGACCGAGCGCATATGCGGAGGCGGAGGAAAAAGTGACCGCGCCTCCGATCACCTCGACGGTGTTGTCCAGGTGGTCGGTGTTATAATCCAGGGAAATGTGTCCCATGATGATCGAATCGTATTTCATGCTGCACCGTCCTTAAAGAGTTATGCCGCGGCAAACCGCGATTTTTTGCCGAAGAACTGCTTTGATCTCGTCGATCGCCGTACGCATGTAGAGTTTCGGATCAAAGACGTCCGGGTCGGCCGCGAGCGCTTTGCGGATACCGGATGTATACGCCTGCCGCAGTTCGGTCGCGAAGTTGATCTTGCAGATGCCCGCTTCAATACATGCGCGCAGCACTTCATCGGACAGTCCGGACGCGCCGTGCAGGACGAGCTGTACGTCCGTTGCGGCATGGATCTCGCGGATGCGCTGCACATGGATGTGCGGCGTGCCTTTGTATACGCCGTGTGCCGTGCCGACGCCGATCGCAAGCGATGTCACATGTGTTTTGTCGACGAATTCAACAGCTTCATCGACCTTGGTATAGCTGGCTTCCAGATCGGTATCGCCCTCTTCTTTGCCGCCGATCGTGCCGAGTTCTCCCTCAACGGAAACACCGAGCGGGAGCGCCATCGAGGTCACCTGCGCGGTCATGCGAATGTTGTCCGCAAAGGGAAGCAGGCTTCCGTCATACATGACGGATGTGAAGCCGGCTTTCACACATTTTGCCGCAAGCTCCAGGCTGCTGCCGTGATCGAGGTGCATCGCCCAGTCCGTTTCGCAGTCCGCCGTCAGTTCGCGCATAAGCGCCGGATAGGTTGAGATGCCGCCGTAGTTCAGCGTACGCGGGATCGTCTGTACGATTACGGGAGAGCCTGTCTCGCGCAGCACTTCCGCAACGGCAAGCGCGGATTCGAGATTGTCGATGTTGAATGCCGGAACGGCCTCATGACGTTCGAGCGCGCTGCGCATCAGTTCGTAGTTGGTTTTACATGCCATTTCTGTTATCCTTTCGGCAACATGATTTGCGCCGCCCCGTTAAGGACGGCGCATCTTTGCATTAAAGTCCGTATTCCGAAGCGATCTCGGCAATCTTGACAGGACGGTTTTCCGCAAGCGAACGCTTGGCGGCGAGTCCGATCAGAACCGGCTGCAGACCGCAGTCGATGCCGACCGTAACTTCCTTGTCGTTTACGATGCAGTCGATGAATTCGGAAACCTCATCCACGTACGCCTGCATGTATCTCTGCAGGAAGAAGTACAGCGGCTTTTCGGCATGGACGCCGTCGGCGTCGGAAATCACAGCGGTGGATTCGGTGTCGTTGGAGACAGCGACCTGACCCTTGCGGCCGAACGCTTCGACACGCTGGTCATAGCCGTAGCTTGCCTCGCGGCTGTTGTCGATGACGGCGATTGCACCGCTCTGCAGTTTCATGGAGATGACGGCGGTATCGATATCGCCGGCTTCGCCGATTGCGGGATCGACGCGCACTGCGCCGTATGCGAACACTTCTTCGACTTCTTCGCCGGACATGAAGCGGACCATATCGAAATCATGGATTGTCATGTCGAGGAAGATGCCGCCGGAAACCTTGACGTATTCCACGGGCGGTGCGCCGGGATCGCGGGAGCAGATTTTCAGCACGTCCAGGGTGCCGATCTTGCCGGCTTCGACAGCGGCTCTTGCGCCCTTGAAGTTATGGTCAAAACGGCGGTTGAAGCCGACCTGATACTTGATGTTCGCGTTTGCAAGCGCTTTCTTGACTTCGAGGATCTTATTGACGTCGTGGTCAATGGGCTTCTCACAGAAAATGTGTTTGCCCGCTGCGATCGCTTCGAGGGAGATGGACGAGTGCGTATCGGTCGAGGAGCAGATGAGCACTGATTCGATGTCTTTGTCCTCAAGGATCTTGTGGTAGTCCGTGTAGACTTCCGCGATGCCGAGACCTTTCGCCCACGCTTCGGTCTGCTCATTCATGAAAGGATCGGCGATTGCCTTGACGGTCGCGTCCTTGACATAGCGCATGATGGATTCGCCGTGAACTTTGCCGATTCGACCGGCGCCGATAATACCAACATTCATCATAATAATCTATTTCCTTTCGATCAGATAGTGCCGTCCCATGTAGAGACTTTGGTGGATTTCATTTCGTGCTCGTCAAACCAGTGCGTTGTGACGCTCTTGGTTTCGGTGAAGAAGCGGAAGCCGTCCTTGCCGAGCGTGTGCAGATCGCTGAAGAAGGAGTTCTTGTGGCCGCAGAAGGGGAATACACCGACCGGAACGGGGATGCCGACGTTGATGCCGGTCATGCCTCCGTCGGTATTGCGGGCGAATTCACGCGCATAATAGCCGTTCTGCGTGTAGATCACGGAGCCGTTTGCAAAGGGATTGGCGTTCATGAGCGCAAGACCTTCTTCAAACGTCTTGACGCGCTTGATGCAAAGCACCGGTCCAAAGATCTCGAACGTGCCGACCGTCATTTCGGGCGTGACTTTGTCGAGGATCGTCGGGCCGAGATAGAATCCGTTTTCATAGCCGGGAACGGTTACGTTGCGTCCGTCAAGAACAAGCTCCGCGCCTTCTTCGAGACCCTTGTTGATCCACTCGATCACGCGCTGTCTGTGGCGCTCGGAGTAGACGGGGCCGAGTTTGGAAGTCTTTTCGTATGCGGGGCCGATGACGAGCTTGGAGGCGATCTCCTTGATTTTGGACACGAGTTCGTCCGCGATGGATTCCTGCGCCACTACGACGGGCAGCGCCATGCAGCGTTCGCCTGCGCAGCCGTATGCGGCATTGACGATGCCGGCCGCGGTACGGTCGATCGCAGCGTCCTCCAGAACCAGCGCGTGGTTCTTCGCTTCGCACAGCGCCTGCACGCGCTTGCCGGCTTCGGCAGCGGTCTTGTAAACATACTTACCGACGGAGGTCGAACCGACAAAGGAAACGCCCTTGATCGTCGGGTTGGTCAGCAGTTCCGCATTGACATGGCGGTCGCAGGTGATGACGTTCAGCACACCGTCCGGCAGACCGGCCTCGCGGTACAGCTCCGCGATGCGCAGAGAGGTGAGGGGCGTTGCACCGGCGAGCTTGAGCACGATGGTATTGCCGCACGCGATGCACATCGGCGCCATCCAGCCCATCGGGATCATGGCCGGGAAATTAAACGGAGCCATTCCGGCAAAGACGCCCAGAGATTCGCGGTACGTCACGGTATCATATCCTGTGGAAGCGTCCATCAGCGAATCGCCCTGCATGAGCGTGGGCAGATTGCAAGCGAGCTCGGTGCCTTCCTTGGCCTTGAGGATGTCACCCTGCGCCTCGTTCCAAACCTTGCCGTGCTCCTTGGCGCACAGGTACGTCAATTCGTCCATGTGCTCGACCAGCAGCTCGCGTACCTTGTAGAGGATCTGTACACGCTTGATGACCGGCACGCGGCTCCAGGTCTTGTACGCCTCGGCGGCGTTGTTGATGACAGCCTGCACTTCCTCGAGCGGCATCTTCGGGGATTTGGCGATCAGTTCGCCCGTGCTCGGGTTGTACACATCGTAAAACTCCGTTGCTGCGGACTCATGAAACTCGTTGTTTGTAAAATACTTCAGGATTTCCATATTTTCACCTCATTAAAGATTTGCGGTTTCGCGGATGTAGTTCCTTGCTTTGACGGCGTATGCGAAGGGATTGGCGATTGCGGGATCCTGCTCGGCTTCGACCAGCATCCAGCCTTCGTAACCGGCGTCGTTCAGCACGTCAAAAATCGGTTTGAAGTCGATCGCTCCGTCGCCGGGAACTGTGAATGCGCCCAGACGAACGCCCTTGAGGAACGAAAGATGCTCTGCCTTGACTTTGGCTACGACATCGGGACGAATGTCCTTGAGATGCACGTGCTTAATACGCTTTGCATATTTTTTCAGCACTGCCATATAGTCCTCGCCGCAGTAGGCAAGATGACCGGAATCGAACAGCAGGAAAACGCTGTCGGCGTCCGTACCGTCCATCATGCGGTCGATCTCGGCCGCTGTCTGGACGACCGTGCCCATATGATGGTGATACGTCATCGTGATCCCGTATTCCTTCGCGATCGCGCCGAGCTTGGAAAGACCGTTGTTGAAGGTGTCCCACTCGGCGTCGTTCATCACGTATTTCTTCTCGAAGACGGGCGTCTCCATCTGTCCCTGAATGGAATAGCTCTGCTCGGAAACACCGATGCGCTTTGCGCCGACTGCCTGCAGGAAAGCGCAGTTCTCACGAAAATCCGCTTCGACTTCGGCGAACGGCTTCGTCAGCAGGAACGAAGAGAACCAGCGGTTCGCAATCTGCAGACCGCGGATGTTCAGATAACCCAGCAGCGTTTCGGCGTCTTTCGGGTATTTGTTGCCGATCTCGCAGCCGACATATCCGGCCAGCGCCATTTCGGAAACACACTGCTCAAAAGTGATTTCGCCGCCGAGATCGGGCATATCGTCGTTCGTCCAGCCGATCGGCGCAATACCGAGTTTAATTTTGTTTGCGTCCATAACAATACCTCTCTGTATGTTTAATATTTTCTGGCTTCGTCAAGATGCGCCTTGCGTTCGCTGAGCGCTTTTTTGCCGCCTTCCGTGCGCGGGACGTCGGAACAGCCCACGTTCCACCAACTGCCGTATCCGTCGGTCATGGTTTTGGGCAGTACCTTGATGTCGATGAGAACGGGCTTTGTCTGCTTGAGACTGTCCGCGAGTGCGTCGCGCAGCTCGTCCATCGTCTTGGCCGTGTAGGTCACAAAGCCGTAACCTCTGGCACACATAGCGTAGTCCACATTCAGGAATTCGCCTGCGCGGATGGGCGCGTCGCCGTCGCGGTAACGCAGCTCCGTGCACAGCGCGTCAACGCCCTGACCCATCTGCAGGTTGTTGATGCATCCGAACGAGGCGTTGTCGAACAGAAGGACGTTGATTTTTTTGCCTTCCTGCACAGCGGTCAGCATTTCGGAATGCAGCATATTATAACTGCCGTCGCCGACCATGGCATAAACTTCCTTGTCCGGGCATGCGAGCTTGGAACCGAATGCGCCGGCGATCTCATATCCCATGCAGGAGTACCCGTACTCCATGTTGTAAGAATTGATTGCGTCCGTCGTCCACATGCGCTGCAGACAGCCGGGAAGGGAACCGGCAGCGCCGATCACAACGGCGTCCGCGGGAATCATTTTGCGGATCAGCCCCACAGCGGCGGTCTGGCAGATCACACCGCCCGTTGCCTTGCGGAACGCTTCAAGAGCATCTGCGCGGCGGGCTTTGTTTTCCGGGACAAAGTCTTCGCCGGTGTATTCCACGCTGCAAAGACGCTCCATTTCCTTGTCCCACGCTGCCTTGGCATCGGAGATCTCGGTCGTGAAGCCGCTCTTGTAATCGCCGAGCGCCTTGTCCAGCGCCGCAATGCCTTCGAGCGCGTCAGCGCGGATCGCGATCGAATCGAGCTTTTCCGCGTGGAAATCGGATGCGTTGATCGCAACGATCTGCGCGCCGGAGTAGAGCCACTTGGAGGACGTCGTGAAATCTGTGAAACGAGTGCCGACGCCGATGATCAGATCGGCCTGCTCCGCGACGGTATTGGCCGAAGCGTTTCCGGTCGCGCCGATACCGCCGAGATTGAGCGGATGGGAAGAAGCGATGGCGCTTTTGCCCGCCTGTGTCTCGGCAAAGGGGATGTTATGTTTTTCGCAGAAAGCCGCGACTTCGCCGCCGGCAAGCGAATAGCGCACGCCGCCGCCAACAATAAGCAGCGGTTTCTTCGCGCCGAGGATCGCATTGGCAGCCTGCTCGAGTTCATATGCGACAGGCAAACGGCGCGCAATGAAATGAACACGCTTGCGGAAGAAGGATACCGGATAGTCATAGCTTTCGCCCTGCACATCCTGGCACAGTGCGATCGCCGCTGCGCCCGTGTGCGCGGGGTCCGTAAGAACGCGCATCGCGTTCGTCAGGCTCGTCATGACCATTTCGGGACGCGTGATACGGTCGAAAAAGCGCGTGACCGCTTTGAAAGCGTCGTTGGTCGTAACCGTCAGATCCTGGGGCTGCTCCATCTGCTGCAGAACGGGATCGGGCTGGCGAGAGGCGAATGTATCGCCCATAAACAGAAGCAGCGGGATGTTGTTTACCGTTGCGGTCGCAGCGGCCGTGACCATGTTGGCGGCGCCGGGACCGATAGACGACATGCACGGAATGATCTTCAGACGGTTGTGCATCTTGGCGTATGCCGTTGCCGCCTGTGCCATACCCTGTTCGTTCTTGCCCTGCATGACGCGGATCGAATGCTCTGCCTGCGAGAGCGCTTCGCCCACGCCGAGCACACAGCCGTGGCCGAACACAGCGTAGAAGTATTCCACAAACTTGCTTTCGACGACCTTGCCGCCATGCTCGATGGCTACATATTGGTTGTCGAGATACCGCACGATCGCTTCACCGGCGGTCAGGCGGATGGTGGGAGTTGTGTCTTTCATAGCAGCCTCCTTATTCTTCGTCGAGCCACGCAAACCGCTCGTCGACGATTCTTGTTTTCTTCCAGGGGTCGCCGGGCAGGTGGCGGATCATCCAGACGTTGTACATCGGATATCCGGGCGCCGTGACCTGCGCGTGTGTGTTGCCGCCGGTAAAGCAACCGGCGCTGCCGTCCTTGACGGTGTATGCGGTTTCGCCGATGAAGCAGGCGCCGAAGCCCTCGGGACGGTCAAATTTATAGTAATAGACCTCGGGCTGCGGATGCCAGTGCGGTGTATAGCTCCACCATCTGCCCTGCCGCGCATACACTTCGCCCAGAACCATATTGGAATATGGCGCGATCTCGTAGTCGAAAACCGTAACCACGTCGCGCACGGCGGTGTTTTCCCATTTGCCTTCGCAGGAAGTGGAGTAAACGCAGTCTTCGGGACGGTAGAGTTTTGCGGTGAAGTCGGCGTCATTGTCGGTCTGCTGAACGAGGATCTCGCTGTCCGTGTCTGCCGTAACCGTAATCTGAACGTTCTTGCTCACATGCAGGACGGACGGACCTTCCGTAAACAGACCGCTGCGGCTGACCGACGCAGTCTCGCCGTTCCAGCCGAATGTAACGGCGCCGCTGACAAGCAGGACGGCCGTTTCCATTGTATCGCTCAGGAACGTGCGTGATTCTCCTTTGTTAATTTGATAGACCGCAATGTCCATCAGCATATCGCTGGATTTCTCGGAAAGGACTTTTTTTCCGTCTACGAATTCCGGATAAGAAAACATAGTCTGCCTCCTTACGCTCTGGCGACCATTTCGCCGTACTGTTCTTTTTCCTCACGGATGAACTTCTGGATTTCGTCAACTGTGGGCATGAACAGCGAGCATCCGTGCGCTGCGACAAGCATGGAAGCGGACGCGCTGCCCATTTCGAGACAATCCATGATGTCCTTGCCCTCGAACAGGGAATACAGAAACGCCGAGCCGTAGCCGTCGCCGCCGCCGAAGGATTTGAGTGCGGTAACCGGGAAAGGCTTGATGGAATAACTGCCGTCTGTCGTATAGGCAGTGGAGCCCTCTTTGCCGTGCTTGATGATGATGATTTTGTTGCCTTTGGAGAGCCAGTAGTCGGCAGTCTCACGGTCGGTTCTGCCGGGCGCGCTGATGGCTTCGGTCAGATCGAACTCTTCGCGTGAGCCCATAATCATGTCGCTGTTTTCGGCGACGATTGAGTAATAGATCGCCATTTCGTCACTGCATTTCCAGTTGTAGGGACGATAATCAATGTCGAACACGATACGCGTTCCGACTTTCTTGGCGAGATACATTGCTTTCAGACACGCCTCGCGGGACGGACTCTGAGACAGCGCGGTGCCGCTGATGAGAATAGCCTTGGCGGACGCGATATATGCCTCGTCAACGTCGTCGGGATGCAGCATCAGATCCGCGATCCCGTCGCGGTACATAAGGATGCTGCTTTCGGTCGGGGAGAGAATCTCGGTAAAGGTAAGGCCCAGTTTTTCGCCGTTCGAGGCGCGTGTGACATGCGACGTGTCGATGCCTTCGTTCTGGAAGAACTGCGTTACATAGTCGCCGAATCGGTCGTCGGACACCTTGCCGATAAATCCGACCTTTTTGCCCAGTCTTGCAAGACCGACGGCAATGTTTGCCGGAGAGCCGCCGACGTATTTTTTGAACGTGTCGCTCTCCACAAGCGTTTTGAAATAATCCACAGGGTTAAAGTCGATGGCGATCCGTCCCATCGGGATCAGATCAAGCGGACGAGCCGCATCAAATTCGATGTACTGCATACATGCCTCCCACGTCTTTTTGTGCATATACGGAACGGACATTTGTCCGAACAATATACTAAAGATTAGAATAACATATCTTAAAAACTGTTTCAAGTGTTTTACGTGACAAAGTTTGATTTGAGCCGAATATTTTGTGCTGCAAGGATTATATAATTAAGAAAATAAAAAAATTAGCAGAAAAGAATTGACAAATCCAAATCTTTGTGCTATACTAACGGCTGTTCGGAAGCGATAGGCTTCGGATACGCGGATGTGGCGGAATTGGCAGACGCGCTAGATTCAGGTTCTAGTGGTAGCAATACTGTGTGGGTTCAAGTCCCGTCATCCGCACCATGGTGGAGAACTATACTGACTCGATACTTGTTATAGTTTCAGTATAGTTCTTCATTTATTTTAAGGAGGAAAAATGATGAAAGGCCGAATCAAGAGGAACGTGACCGTTTTGCTGTCCGTGCTGATTGTGTTACAATGTGCCGGCGCCGCTCTTGCTGTTCCTGCAGCTGCAGACGTTTATTCCGGTACCGTCCTGGCGGCAGTCAACACAGATTGGACCAAATCCTACTCCGCAAAAACATTCGTCACCGATGCTGCAGTTGAACCGCAAAGTGCCGAAACGCAGTTAAACGGCGGCAGCCCGCAGGCAAAACCGACCGCTTGGGAGCTGCTTTGGGATCTGACGGTTCCGATGACATATGACGAGGCAGTCCGCGCACAGGCGGCGGAAGGCGGAGTGGTTGAAGCGCAGCTTTCGCGTAAACCGTATAAGGTCGGCGACACGCGCAGGATTCCCAAATATCCTGAGCTGCCGGATAACTATGATACCATGACGATCAAAATGCTGTTTCAATGGCTGATTGATTATATGCGCAGTTCAAAACTGCAGCTGACTTGCGTGTATACAGATGACGTTTGTACCGTATGGATCGAAGATGAAAGCGCATGGAGCGATGAAAGCATTCGGGAAATCGGGAGTTTCGTCGGAACCGCGATCCCGCAGATGGAGGAATTGTTCGGTGACGCGCGCATTGATACGGACAACGACGGAAAGTTTGCGATTTTCATTCATTCCATGCCTCAGTCAGAGATTATCGTGGACAAACAGGGCGGTACGGCGTTCGGATATTTCAGCCGTTTGGATCTGGTGGATTCGCGCGGGCGGATCGGAAACGTTCGCTTGAAGAATCAGTACGCGAGCTCTGTGGTCGGCGGCGCTTGTGCCGACTGTTTCCATGTCAATATGGTGTGCGACAATCTGGATCAGGCCAAGGATATCTTTGTGCATGAGTACCAGCACTACATTCACGAATGCTATAATTATGCGGGCAAGGATAATGCATCCTATCTGACTCCGGACGAATCATACATCGACGAAGGCTTTTCTTCGGCGGCGGAAGCAATCGTGTATCCGACCGATTGGAGACAAGATGAGCTGATTTATTGTTTTAATGAATTGCAGGACGGTTTCTCGCTTGTCACTTGGGAAGATCATATGGCAAACTACGGACTTGTTTATCCGTTCTTCCAGTATATTCGTACGCGATATGCGTCCCTGACGGGTGACAAAAGCGAAAAGTATCCCGGGAAAGGCATTTACAAACGTGTGCTTGAGTCCAGAGACAGAAGCAACCAGGACAATACGTTTGGGATCATAGCAGATATTCTGTATCCTTCCGATCGGTATCCGGCGCTCCGAAACACGGAAGCGCGGTGTCGGCAGCTGATAACGGATTTCTGGCTCGCTGTTTTTTACAAAGATCCGCAGGGCGATCACGGTTTCAACGGAGAGGAATGGGCTGAGGCATTATACCTGCAATTTGAAACTCTCGATCAAGATGCGCATTCCGTTCGTAACGGTATGGCAAAGTTTTACAATCTGAATTACGGCGAGCGCGGGGAAGTCGAAATCCTTGACGCGGAAAACGGAATCCGTTTTGTCGCAATTGATGAACCTATGCGGTGCGTAACGCTGGATTTGAATGACGGAACCGGAAGCAGTAGAACGATCTCGGCGTTCGACACACGTTTTACGCTCCCGTCGCAGGTGAAGGAACCATTGTATCGTGAGGGGTTTGTTCTTGCGGGTTGGGCTCTGACCGCGGACGCAGGGAATGCTGCGTATGCGCCCGGAGATACGGTCGTGGTGCACGATTCTCTGACGCTCTATGCTGTTTGGACGCCTGCGCTGCAAATCGATACCGGCGTTTCCTACTCTTTCGATTTGCCTTCTGATGAAGAGATAACCGTTCAGTTTGTCCCGAACGAGGACGGCGTATACTATTTGGATTGCGACGAACCGTTCCATGCGGTCGTTTTCAATTCGTCGCTGCCGTATGAAGAAACGCTGTCTTCAAAGAACAGCGGGGCGCTCTTGAAGTCCGGATGTACCTATACGCTTCATATATCGTTTGATGCACGGAAAGACAATGAACGTGTATCGGGTCAGTACATGCTCAAACAGCGTTCGACATACTATACGCTGACATTCTATCTGAGCCCGAATGCGGAAAAAGACGACTGGTACGAGATTCACAGATACGGGACGACATATACCGCTCCCGACTATTACACCGATTCTTTTGGGAAAGATTTCCTGGGCTGGTCGACGGATCCGTATGACACGAGTCCGATGTATCTTCCCGGAGAGAGTATCACGGTTTCTCAAGACACGGAACTGTATGCGGTGATTGCGCCGTGGTTTGCGCTTCGTGCGGGCGAGACGATCACGGTGCCGGAGGGTACCGAACATCTGCGTTTTGTTCCGGAGGAAACCGCGGTTTACCGGTTTACCTTCAAAACGACAGACGATACGTACATGTTCAATGTTGTCAATCAGGAACAGTTGATCGACGATCCGTACAACATGCGCAAAGTAACCAGAACATATACCATGTATGCGGGTCGGGAATACTACTTCTTCACGGAAAACATCGCGTCGGTCAAAACCGAATTGATCTCAAAGGAATTACAGCATACTTTGTCTTTCCTTGCAATCAATGTGTTTGATTACTCTCCGGTTAAATCTCTTTGCGTGGAGATGAAGGGGAAAAATGAATATGTAATCCCCGAGTATAAGCCGGTATCCGTCGGTTACATAGGCTTTGAATATTGGATCGATATGTTTTCGGGGGAAAAGTATTTTCCGGGAGATACGATAAAACTGGACAGAGATACCGTCTTGTATGCTGCAAGTTCATCGACCTATTTCGATGATTTCGGTGATTCGGATCTGTCCAAATTGACCGGAACGATCGTAAAAATGTTTGTCCGATATATTCCGATCTGGATTCGCTGTTTTGTACAGCGCTTGCGTTATTTCGGACTTTCCGGATTTCTCACATCCAAATCGCTTCCCTGGTTGGCGATTTTGTAAATCACACTGTTTCCGATAGCTTTGGACAGCGCAATTCGCGGTTGTTCAGTGCACAGTAAAAGAATGCCGCTGTACTCCGAACGGAATACAGCGGTACTTCTTTTGCCGCGTTTATTCGCTTTTCATTTCGACCAGATCGGCCGTGCCCTTGAACGCCTCTACGGACAGATGGACAGAATCAAAGATCGCGGCTTTGATGTCGTCGTCGGTTGCGCCGAGATATTTTGCCCACTTGTTGTCGATGAACGTGTTCATGCACATGATATCCGCAAGACCCACGGGATCAATGCCGCTTTCGATGCCTTTGTCTTTATACTGCTTACGCATCGTAAGCCCGAACAGTTTGAACATCCAGTTCGTGATGTTGATGATCTTGCGGTTCGGTTTGCCCATGGCTTCGTGGACAATGGCCAGAAAGTCATTCCATGTGTAGTTGTAATAACTGATCGGATACGTCTTTTTGCCCTTGGATTTTTCGGCTGCGCCGACAATGACCTGCGCGACCTGCCGCACGGTCAGCATTGCGGTTCCGCCCTTGGGATAGAAGGTGATCGGACCCATGTTTTCGAGCTGCTCGACAAGGATGACCCAAACAGGCTTGCGTCCGGGCTGCGTGCCGAAGATGTACGGCAGTTCCAGGACGCAGACGTCCATCGTTTCGTCGGCGAAGGAGAGCGCGGTCTTTTCCTGCGCAATGCGGCTGCGGATGTAGGGATGCTTCTGCGTCAGGCGCATCTGCGGAAACTTCTTGGCGAAGTAGGAGAAGTACGAACCGAGTACGACCGTCTTCGTCATGCCGGCCTGCTTGGCCAGCGGGATCAGACGCGCAAGCGGATCGATGTTGTATCTTTTGTAGGCATCGTAGACGGGCGCAGGGAATTCCACGCGCTCGTCCACGCCTGCGGCAAAAACGAAGCAGTCGCAGCCCTGCATGAGTTCAAGGACTTCTTCGTCGGTCATGTCCAGATAGTTGCGGAAAACGATTTCCATTTCTTCCGGGATCGGAGCGCCCTGCGGCAGGGGAGGCAGCGCAACGGTGCGCACGGAGTGACCGCGGTCAATAAAGAGCTGTGCGGCGGCAGAGCCGAGAAGTCCTGTTCCGCCGATCATAAATACGTTCATTTTTTGCCTCCTTCTTCGTAATCCTTGAAGCCTTTGAAGATCGTCTCGTCATAGACGTTGTGTTCGTCTTTGCTGTGCAGCGGGTACCAGACCTGAGCGAAGAAGGGGTTGATCTTCGCCTCCGTGTCGTAATCCCACGGCCACGGCAGCTCTTCGGGGCACCAGTGACCACCCTTGAGCACGAGGTTCGGCGTCATTTCAAACACGTTGCCGCGCGCGCTCTTCCAGACCAGGGGCGTGTACAGGTCGCCTTTGACCATCGTCTTTGACAGACACTCGCCGCCGCGGAATGCCGCAGCCTTCTGCATATCTTTGATATCCAGCTCGCTGTCCGGCTTGCTCTCGTCATAGCCGTGGTCGAGCAGCGTGATCTCCTCAGTCGGACGTTCGATATTGAACGTGTCCCATCCGCCGATCTTGTTCCATTCTTCCTCTGTGCCGTAGTACGCGCTGATCCGGTGCGGATTCTTCGTCTTCTTCCAGTGCAGCGTGCCGTACAGTTCAGTTTCGGCGATCTTCTGCATGAACGGTTTAGCCGCAGCGCCGATGGCGGAGCCGAGGAACGAAGGCAGAATGCGTGCGGCACGGTAATATGCCGGCACTGCCTTTGCCATGTTGTCAAAGTATTTCTTGATCGGAATGTTGGCACGGAAGTGCAGGATAGATTCCAGTTTGTCGGAATCGATATACCACTGTCCGTGGAAATTGCGCAGAATAAACCAATGCGCATCGAACAGCTTCTTCGGACTCGGCAGACCGAGTGCACCGAGGAGATACTCCTCGAATTCGTAATTCGTGATCCGGTATTCTTTGCCGCTGCCGATATTGTAGAACTTGCGCCAGAAATCATCGGGAACGTCCGGTTCACAGATATTGGCCAGAAGCCGTCCGGAGTCTTCGACCGTCGCCCACTCCAGTACGCCGTTGATCGGTACATGGAACATGATCGGATCCATGTTTTTCAGAATGGCCGGATAGAGGATACCCGACTGACGCAGCGAAACCCAGTAACGCAGACCGGATTCCGCGAAAATCGCTTCCGCGCGTACTTTGCTGATTGCATAATGGTCATAGACGCTGATTTTGATCGGGTCGCCGGTACGTGCCCAGTGAATAGGCGGGTTGCGGTCGCCGGTCTCGGCCACAGTGCCGATATAAACGACCTTGACAGAATCGGGATCCGGCTGTGCCTGAATGGCGCGCACAATGTTTTCGGCGGCGGTGACATTGGTGCGGATCGTCTTGCGCGGATAGTAGTCCGCGGCGGGAGAAACCATGCCGCCAACATGCAGGACGTAGTCCGCGCCGGTCACGAAACGCAGCACTGCCTCATAATCCGTCAGATCACCCCAGATGATCTTTACGGAAGGATCGTTCGCATAAGGCATAAACTTTTTGCGGTTCTTTTCGCTGTTGCGCAGCAGCAGAACAATGTCGTGGCGGTACTTGCGGGCGTACAGTTCCAGAAATCCCTGAAAGCCCATGGTGCCGGAAGCACCGGTCAGTGCGACGGTCGTTTTTTTCATAGCGTATTCTCCTTTATCGTCTGTGCCATGCGGAGCACGGCTTTTTCAACCAATGAGCGAAACAGCGGTGCGGTTCTGTCCGCGGTCTGCTGAACTTCGGCGTGTGTCAGCGGCGTCGGGCTGATGCCTGCCGCCATGTTGGAAATGCAGCTGATCCCGCACACGCGAAAACCCGCGTGTACGGCTGCGATCGCTTCACAGGCGGTACTCATGCCTACGGCGTCCGCGCCGAGCAGCCCGTACATACGAATCTCCTGCGGCGACTCGTACTGCGGACCGCTTGTCTGCACATAGACGCCGTTTTGAAGCGGTATGTTCAATTCCCGCGCTGCGGATCGGATACAATCCGAGAGCGTTTCATTATAAATATGGCTCATGTCCGGAAAACGGAAGCCGATCTCATCATCATTCGGACCGATCAGCGGGGAGGGGACAAACGACGCGATCTGGCCTGTGATGCACATCAGGTCGCCTGCACGGAAGGCGGGATTGATTCCGCCGGCAGCGTTCGTCAGCAGGAGTATCTCGGCACCGAGCAGCCGCATTAAGCGGATCGGCATCACGACGTCCTGCATCGGATATCCCTCGTAATAGTGAACTCGACCCTGCATCAAGACGACAGGCACGCACCCGAGACTGCCGAACAGAAACCGTCCGGCATGACCTTCGACTGTCGAGCGCGGGAAATCGGGGATTTCGGCATACTCGACCGCGGTTTCCACATTGACCCGATCGGCAAATCCGCCGAGTCCGGAACCGAGCACGATCGCGATCTTCGGCACACAATTTGTTCGCGTGCGGATGAATGCAGCTGCATTTTGCAGTTTTGTCATGCCGTTACCTCATCTTCGTTATTGAGTGCGACGCCTTCTTCTTCGGCGTGTTTTACGCGCAGTGTCTTCATGATCTCGTTGTAGAAATCACCGTGCAGTTTGTACTTGCGGTAAAAGACGAGGAAAGATAACGCAATCAGAGCGACCGGGATCGCGAACGCCATCACGCAGATTGCCGTTTTTGCGCTTTCCGGCTGGACGGCTGCGTTTGCGGTATTGTATTTGCCGAGCTCGAGACCAACGCCCATAATAAGACCCTGTACGGAATATGCGACTTTCAGCAGGAAACTCTTCATCGAAAACACGATGGAATCCGTACGATAACCGAGTTTGAACTCGCCGTAGTCCACGACGTCCGCGAGCATGACCGTTTCCGCGACAAACATCGCGCCGATGCCGATGCTGCAAACGAACGCAAAAAACGCGAACAGCACGAAACCGACGTCGATCGAACCGCTGATCACAGCGCCATGGTAGTTGCGCAGCAGGAAAAGCATCAGATAGCCGACCGCGGAAGAGCCCATCGCGCCGACAATGACGGGGCGTTTTGTGAATTTATTGGACAGGATATTGAACAGCACGAGACCGAGCATCTGTCCGGCCGCAACGATCGCGGCAAAAACGGCGTAAAGCTCGTACCGCTGCAGTACGTGCTTGAAGTAGTAAACGCCCAGACCGTTCGTCAGATACCAGCCGGTGTTAAAACAGATCGCCGTGACCATAAAAAACAGAAGCTGATCGTTGTTTTTGATGGTTATAAACGCCTTCTTGAGCGTAAAGGATTCTTTCTTTTCCGGAGTATAGCGTTCTTTTGTGCCGGTCACCGTGATGACAACGAGCAGAATATACGCGCCCGCGAGGATCATCGCCCATCTTCGGAAGCCGAGCGGTTCATTGCCGTGACCGAGTTTATCGACCATCGCTACGGTGAACAGTGAAACGACGCCCTGACCGACGCCGCAGAAAAAGCGCGGAATGGTCGCGATTGTGTTGCGTTCCTTCGGGTCGCGCGCCATTGCCGGGACAAATGACCAGTACGGAATATCGAAGATCGTATAGCTCATGCCCCACAGCAGATAGGTGACTGTCGCCCATACGTATGCGCCGACTCCGCCGGATACGAATCCGGGATTTGTAAACATCATCACGAGTACAATCGCGTTGAGAATACCGCCGGTCAGAATCCACGGACGGAAACGGCCGAGGCGCGTGCGGGTGTTGTCCACGAGCGTGCCCATCATCGGGTCATTGATGCCGTCCCAGACGCGACACAGCAGGAACATACCGCTCAGATAGCCGGGACGTATCTTCAGATTGTCCGTCAGATAGTTGGAGAAAAAGGCATTTGTCATGCCGTAGCTCAGATCGCCGCCTGCACCTGCGACGCCGTAACTCAGTTTCTCACGCAGTGAGATCGCCATAGAAAAGCCTCCAAAAACAAATATACTTCATTATATCATGTGTTGTAGCATTTTACAATGTATTTTTGAACATTAAAGAGCATATACATGAAAAAAATTGCGGAGGTAAGAATATGAGTAAACAGGTCGTGATGTGGATCATGCTGATCGTTTGCATCATATGGTGCGGAATGCCTGTGCAGGCACAAACGCATTATGAGGACGGATTTGCGCTTTATGAGCCGGATGTTTTGCCTGCAGCGGCAGAAGACGCGGTTCCGTCTGGCGAACTGCCTGTGACGGTAAGGGCGAAAGCGGCGGTACTGATGGATCAGACAAGCGGTAAGGTTTTGCTTGAGATGCATAGCCGTGACAAGGTTTATCCGGCGTCTGTTACAAAAATCATGTCGCTTCTGCTCGTGGCGGAAGCGATCGATAACGGCACGCTGCACCTCGACGATATGGTGACTGCAAGCACAAATGCGTCGTCAAAAGGAGGCTCGCAGATCTGGCTTAAAGAAGGAGAAACCATGAGCGTGCGGGATCTGCTGAAGGCGACGGCGGTCTACAGCGCAAACGACGCCTGCACCGCGCTGGGCGAACAGATAGCCGGCGGGAGCGAAGCGTTCGTTGAAATGATGAACACGCGGGCGAAAGAACTCGGCATGGCCGATACGCATTTTGTCAACTGCACGGGACTGGACGACGATACGACAGAGCATCTGACGAGCGCGTATGACGTTGCGATAATGTCGCGTGAACTGCTGCGTCATGAATGGATCACGGAGTATACGACGATCTGGATGGATTCCGTGCGGAACGGCGCGACGGAGCTGGTCAACACGAATAAGCTTGTGCGCTTTTACGAAGGAACGACAGGATTGAAAACCGGCACGACCAATAAGGCCGGATGCTGTGTATCGGCATCCGCAAGGCGCGGCGAAACGCACATGATTGCAGTTGTCATGGGCAGCGGCAACAGCTCCGATCGCTTTGAAGGCGCCAAAGCGCTGTTGAATTGGGGATTTGCCAATTATGAAACGATCACGCCTGAGATTGATATGACGACACTTACGCGTGTGCGCGTATTGCGCGGTGTGGAAAAAGACGTCGTTCCGCAGATGCCGCAAACGCTTTCCGTCTTGATTCCAAAAGGCAGAAGGGAGGACATCACGCAGCAGATCGACCTGCAGCTCGATGTTCAGGCACCGGTTGAGAAAGGACAGAAACTCGGCTCGGTTACCATCAAATTCGGAGAGGAGACTCTGGGGGAATACGCATTGACAGCGCCGCGGCAAATCGATGCGCTGACTGTTCCGATTGTATTTCGTCGTCTTATCGGCGTTTTTTCGCAGTAAGTTGTAAATATTCTAAAGAAAAAGGTTGCAAAACGAAAAGGAATAGGTTAAAATATTATAAATCATTTTATAGGCGGAGGAAGTACAATGGCATTTACGTTTTCCGAAAAATACGCGCGCTCTGCCGTATCGCAGGCCGATCTTTCCGCAATTGCGCCGGAGATCGCCGCCGCGCACGAAGCGCTTCGTACCGGTTCCGGAAAAGGCAGCGATTATACCGGATGGCTGACCTTGCCCGTCGATTATGATAAGGCGGAGTTTTCTGCGATTCTGGACGCAGCGGCTCGCATCAAGGCGCAGTCTCAGGTTTTGATCGTGATCGGCATCGGCGGATCGTATCTCGGCGCGCGCGCCGTGATCGAACTGTGCAAGTCGAATCTTTATAATGCGCTGCCCAAAGATACGCCGGATATCTACTTTTCCGGCAATACCATCAGCTCCGATTCTCTGTCGGAACTGCTGCAGATCTGTGAAGAGCGTGACTTCTCGGTCAATGTTATCTCCAAGTCTGGAACCACGACGGAACCTGCGGTTGCGTTCCGTGTTTTCCGGGAACTGCTCGTGCGCAAATACGGTGCCGAAGAAGCGGCGAAGCGTATTTATGTCACAACGGATAAATCCCGCGGCACATTGAAGGCGCTTGCCGATCGCGAAGGGTATCCGACATTTGTCGTGCCGGATGCAGTCGGCGGACGCTATTCTGTCTTGACGGCTGTCGGACTTCTTCCGATCGCTGTCGCCGGCATCGACATCAGCGCTCTCATGAAAGGCGCAGCGGACGCGATGGCTGCATATACCGATCCCGATCTTGAAAAGAATGACAGCTACCGCTATGCCGCGATCCGCAACATTTTGTACCGCAAAGGCAAAAAGATCGAATTGTGCGTTGCATATGAACCGCGGTTTACGATGATGTGCGAATGGTTCAAACAGCTTTTCGGCGAGAGCGAAGGCAAAGACGGCGTCGGTATCTATCCGTCTTCCGCGATTTTTTCGACCGATCTGCATTCGCTCGGTCAATATATTCAACAGGGCGAGCGCCATCTGTTTGAGACGGTCGTGCTGTTCCGCGAGGTCGGTCATGAGGTCATGATCGGCGTTGATCCGGAGAATGCGGACGGACTCAATTTCCTCAGCGGCAAGCCGCTGTCGTTCGTCAACCGCAAAGCGTTTGAGGGCACCGTGCTTGCGCACACCGACGGAGGCGTTCCGAATCTGGTGCTTGAACTCGACCGTCCCGACGCGTATAATACAGGCTGGCTCATCTATTTCTTTGAACTTGCTTGCGCGATCTCCGGCTACGTGCTGGGCGTCAATCCGTTCGATCAGCCCGGCGTCGAGAGTTACAAGAAGAATATGTTTGCGCTGCTCGGAAAGCCCGGCTACGAAGCCGAAAAAGCGGCGCTTGAAAAAAGATTATCCGAATAATGCATCATATCATATAAGAAAGGATTGGTTTCACCATGATTTCCCTGATTCTCGGACACAAGGGTTCCGGCAAGACAAAGCATTTGATCCAACTCGTCAATGAAGCGATGGAGCAGTCCGACGGCTGCGTTGTTTGTGTGGAAAAAGAACCGCATCTGACCTATGACGTCAACTACAGAGTACGTCTGATCGACACTGATTTGTTCGGCATCTGCGGCTATGACCAGTTTTTCGGCTTTTTGTGCGGCGTTTGCGCCGGCAACCACGACATCACCGACATTCTCATTGATGCGACGCTGAAGATCGGCGGCAGAGATTATGAGGCGTTGGCAGACTTTTTGACGAATGTGGACAAGTATTGTACGCAGTCCGGACAGAAAGTTACGTTTACTGTGTCCGCGGATAAAGAGGAACTGCCTGCTCGTATCTTTGATTTTTGCGAAGTATTATAAAAAAATCATAATTTGATATTGACAAACATAAAAGAAAAAGTTATAATGTCATTTGTGTTGCAAACCGCTATTTGCGGTTTTCAGGAATTGTCGAGGGTTTTGACGGTCTATGATTTTTGAACTGGAACCGATTTTCAACAACGTCGGCGCTGAGTTGCCTGTTGCGTATACCATGGATTGGTCTGACGTTCCTTTGAACGGTGTGTTTCCGTTCAAAGAACCGGTTTCTGTTCGGGGCGAATTCCGCAACCGTGCGGGTATCGTTTCCGTGTGTGTGCGTGTGCAGTTTGTTCTGGACATGTTCTGCGACCGTTGTGCACAGCCGATGCGGCAGTCGTTTGATATGCAAGTCGAGCATGTTCTCGTTCGCGAGCTTGCGGACGAAAGAAACGATGAGTTGATCCTGCTCGAATCGTTTCGCATGGATCTGGACGAGCTGGTGTCGGATGACATCTTTTTATCTTTGCCGACGAAGTTTTTGTGTAAAGATGATTGTTCGGGCGTTTGCCCGACGTGCGGTCAAAACCTCAATGACGGACCATGCAGTTGTAAGAAATCCGTGGACCCACGGCTTGCGGGTTTGTTGCAGCTTTTGGAGGATTCATGAAGCAGCCAAGCAATTTAAGGAGGTGCTCGCAGTATGGCAGTCCCGAAAAGGAGAGTATCAAAAGCAAGACGCGACAAGAGACGTTCTAACGTGTGGAAGCTTGAAGCTCCTACGCTGGAAAAGTGCACGAAGTGCGGCGCTTACAAGCGTCCCCACAGAGTGTGCCCGGAGTGCGGCTATTACAACGGTCGTCAGGTTATTGACGTCGACAAGAAAGACGCATAAGTACGGCGTATCGTCGCTTACGGACAGAGAAGATCCCTTCTCTGTCTTTTGCTTTATCTACAGTGTTTTTGTTTGAGGTGAGACAATGGCTGTCATAATCAAGGATGTGGAACCCGGTTCTGTTTGCGCGCGAAAGCGTGTACACGCGGGCGATGTGCTGCTGCGCGTCAACGGCCATGAGATCACCGATGTATTGGATTACCGGTTTTATATTGAGTCGGAAAAACTGACGATCGAGATTCGCACGGCAAAGGGGCACGAACGTAAGATTCACATACGCAAGGATGAATCACAGGACGTCGGCCTGTTGTTTGAAACCTATTTGATGGACAAACAGCGGCGCTGCGCGAACAAATGCATATTCTGCTTTATCGATCAGCTCCCGAGCGGAATGCGCGATAGTTTGTATTTCAAGGATGACGACGCGCGTTTGTCGTTTTTATTCGGAAACTATATCACGATGACGAATTTGTCGGAACGGGAAGTGCAGCGCATCATAGACATGCACATCAGTCCGATCAATGTATCTGTGCATACAATGGACCCGGAACTGCGATGCCGCATGATGGGGAACCGCAGGGCGGGAGAGAGCTTGCAGTATTTGCGCCGATTTGCGGATGCGGGTCTGCGGCTGAATACACAGCTCGTTCTGTGCCCCGGAATCAATGACGGCGAGCAGCTTCGGTACAGTCTTGAGAAACTGCGCGAACTTGTTCCGGCGCTGCAAAGCATCGCCGCGGTGCCCGTGGGACTGACTGCACACCGCGAAGGGCTGGAGCCGCTGCGAAGCTATTCAAAAGATGAAGCTGCCGCGGTGATCGACACCATCGACAGCTTCAATGAAAAGAATATATCCGACGGCATAGGGAGACTGGCTTTTGCCGCCGACGAGTTTTATCTGAAAGCGGAGCGTCCGATTCCGGACGCAGAATACTACGGCGATTTCCCGCAGCTCGAAAACGGAGTCGGGATGTGGGCGCTTCTTCGCGAGGAGTTTTCGCAGGCGCTTGCCGAGGAACCGTCCTGCGCCTGTAAACGATCCGTTACTGCCGTAACAGGAAAAGCTGTAGGCCCGCTGATCGACTCGCTTGCGCGCATGGCCGAGGATCAGTTTGACGGATTGTACATTCATGTCATTCCGATCGAAAACCGCTTTTTCGGCAGTGAGATAACGGTGTCCGGCCTTCTTACAGGGCGCGACATCCTGGAACAGACGAAAGATTTGCAGCTCGGTGACGCGCTGCTGTTTCCGGCGTCCGCTCTGCGCCAGGGCGAGGACGTCTTTTTGGACGATCGCACACCGCAGGAATTGTCCGATATTCTCGGTATTCCTCTTTTGCCGGTACGCGGGGACGGTTCCGGTTTGCTGGACGCGTTTTTAGGCCGTGCGTAATCCCTCCGTCAAAAGTGTGCCGAGCGCCGTTACGCCGACGCACGGACGGATCGAAGCAAACAGGTCGGCCGCCAAAGCTCGCGCGGTATAATAGCCGAGCAGACCTCCCGCGCAAATGCGTATGGCCGCGGCGTAAAAGAGAATGAGCAGCATATACACGCCGCAGAATATCAGCAGGTTTTTCGTTACTCCGGAAAGCTGCTTTACCGTTTCGACAGTCGTATGTAACCATTTCATCTGCATCACCGTATGCATTCTATCATGAAAAAAATCGTCATGCAATGCAAATCATTTTCCACGAAAGGAGATCATTTCCATGCAAATCGGCGTTTCCACGTCCTGTCTTTACCCCATGCTGACAGAACAGGCGCTTCGTACCGTTGCGGAATCCGGCGTTCGGGAAACGGAGATCTTCTTTAATGCGGAGTGTGAAACGCGCGGGGATTTGTTTCGTGAGATTTGTGCGATCCGAGAGGCATACGGTTTACACATTCAGGCGGTGCATCCGTATTTTACATTTGCGGAGTCCCGACTTCTGTTCGATGCGTACAAGCGGCGTTTTTTTGACGGGAAGGAGTTTGTGAAACGTCTGTGCGAAACATGTCGCGCGCTCGGCAGCAACCGTTTGATTCTGCACGGTGAACGGGAACCGTTCAAGATTTCGGAAGCGGAATACATTGAACGGTTCGGGGAGTTGGCCATGCTGACGGCCGGAGAAGGTGTTGCACTGACACAGGAAAATGTTGTTCATTTCCGCAGTCAGGACCCCGAGTTTCTTTCGCGTATGCAACGGGAACTCGGCGATCTGTTCGCAATGACTTTTGACGTCAAACAGGCTGTGCGCAGCGGTGTTGATCCGATAGCTCTTGCAAAACGTTTTGCGCCGCAGATCGTACATCTGCATCTGAGCGATCACGGCGATATAGGGGACTGCCTGCCGATCGGCAAAGGTTCTTTCGACTTCTCACAGCTGTTCGGTGTTTTGAAAGACGGCGGATTTTGCGGCGACGGCGTCGTGGAACTGTATCGTGCATGTTATAAAGAGACGCGTGAATTATCAGAAAGCGCTGAAAAATTGACCTCTATTTCAAATATTTAATTGAAATTGACGAAAAAGCATTGCATTCTTTATGTTTTTGTGCTACAATAATAAAACAAATCAAGAGAGGTGAAAACTGTGAAGTGTCCGTATTGCGGTTACGAAGAAAGTAAAGTGATCGATTCCCGACCCACCGATGAAGGCGAACGGATTCGCCGGCGCAGAGAGTGCATCAGCTGCGGCAAGCGTTTCACGACATATGAGGTGATCGAGAGCGTACCGGTCATAGTTGTCAAAAAGGACAAGTCCAGAGAGGTGTTTGATCGGAACAAGCTCTTTAACGGGCTTCTTCGTGCTTGTGAAAAGCGCCCCGTCTCGCTTGAAACGATTGAGCATGTTGTGAGCGATATTGAAACCAAACTGCAGAATTCTCTGGACCGTGAAGTGACGTCCAGCTATATCGGCCAGCTTGCAATGGATTCGCTCAAGGAAATCGACGAGGTCGCTTACGTGCGATTCGCTTCGGTTTACCGCCAATTTAAGGATATCAACACATTCATGGACGAGCTGGCTAAGCTGCTTGGCGACAAGTAAGGAGTTGTCTATGGATTTCGGTGAAATATGGAGCAAGATTAAAGATTTCTTCGGCGATGTTGTATACTACTTCAAGCATTTTAAAGCAAGCGGTATATACAAATTCGGCGATATGATCTATGCGGTCATACTGCTGATCGTTGCCGTTGTTAAATCGTTCGGTTAATGCTTGGGGGCTGTTTTACAGCCCCTTTTTCATTGTCTGTTCACAATTGCAGTACTTGATTTTTCATTGAATTTGCTGTATGATAGAAAACATAGGGAAAGGGTGAGCAAGATGCGGAAGCATATGAAGCTGCTTGCGTTGTTTACGGCGCTGTGTCTCCTGATTTCTTCTCTGTCTTTAAACGCATTCTCTCTTGACAAGTCGATTGAATCCGGCTTTCGATTCGGAGCCGCAAAAGGGATCGAGGTTTTGATCAACGGCATTGTCGGCCTGGTCAATCATTTTGTGCCGGACGGCGAAAACTTCTATGACCGCGCGGCATACAGGAGCGAGGGCTTTTTGCCCGGCACGGCAGAAACACCGGCAAATCTGTCCGTTTCTCCGTGCTGGCGCTTGGGGAGCGCCGAGGCGTCGCTCGTCCCTGATGATTGGAAAACACATACCTATTACATCGGCGGATTTATCAGTTCTGCCAATCTGTTCACGAACCGTGTTGAGGAGCTTCTGGATGATATGCGGGTGCGCGTTATCGCGCTCGACGACGGTACCGGACGCGGCACGGCCGTGTTTGCGACGATCGACAGCATCGGTTTGACCAATAAAGACGTCCGGCACATCCGTGCGCTCCTGCGTGAAAACATGCCGAACACGCTGTTTTCCGGCATCACGGTTTGCGCTACGCACTGCCACAGCGGAATCGATACGGAGGGTCTGTGGACGCAGCTTTTTCGTAAACTCCCGATGAATCTTGCGAAATCCGTAATCGGTATGGGCGATCTTGAGACCGGAACCGATCCGCATTATATGGATTTTTTGTATAAGACAGTAGCGTGCGCCATGCAGAAAGCGGTAGAAAGCATGACTGCCGGTAAACTGTCCTATGCAAGCAAGGACATCGGAGACGATTACTTTTCTGTAAAAGATCGTGATTTATGGAATGTGCGGATGTCGCAGATCAACCGCTTTGTGTTCACGCCTGATGACGGGAGTGTTCGTCCGACTATGATCGTCAACATTGCGGCGCATCCGGATGTTGCGGGATTGCCTTTCGACAAGACGGATAACGGACGCGGTGTTTCCGGCGACTATATCTACTACATGGGTCAGCGTATAAATGACGCCGGATACAACTTTATGTTCTTTAACGGCGCGATCGCCGCAGTCTATATGTCGCGCGGCAAAACGAATAACAGTCAGACGATTGATCGCAGGGTCGAACAGTCCGCAAGATACGGCGACGCGCTCGGAAAGATGGCGCTTTCGTTGACGCTGACGGAACAAGAAATTGCGGATAACGAATTCTTGACGGATGACGAAGTGGAAGCGGCAGAGCGCGCAGCAGCCGAAGCGAACGGCGGAGAATACTTCGTGTGGTACAAGGATTGGGCGCCGGTTCGGGAAGTGGATGTGCCGGCGGATCTGAAACTGCGTTTTGCCGAGGTAACGGTTCCGGTCACAAACGGGATCATCGAACTTGCCGGAAAGCTGAATCTTGCTTCCTACGATGTGCTTTGCGAAGACGGTAAGTATTTCATAAATACGGAGATCGGATTTATGGAACTTGGCGGCGCGGTTCGTGTTGTGCTGCTGCCGGGCGAAGTGTGTCAGGATCTTGTAGTCGGCGGCGGTTCTTTGACGGCGGAAGTGTCCTTTTCAAAACGCGACTTCAGCGAAAAATCGATTTATGACCTTTTCGGTGAGAATACGATCGCGTTTGGTCTTGCGAACGATGCGATCGGTTATGTCGTTCCGGACAATGATTTTTGCTTGTGCGGAGTGTTCGGACATTACGATGAATTGGTCAGTCTCGGTAAACATACGGCGTCCACGATCCTGCGCGCATTTGCAGATCTGGCTGCCGGAATATATAAGGAGTAAA
The DNA here is from genome assembly GCA_902790325.1 of Oscillospiraceae bacterium. Taxonomy (GTDB): domain Bacteria; phylum Bacillota; class Clostridia; order Oscillospirales; family Acutalibacteraceae; genus UBA1425. The sequence goes on from CADARP010000001.1 coordinate 203,084, forward strand.
GAATATGAAACTGGGTATCATTCAGGACTGGACGGAGGACGGTTTCCGATACGCTGCTTCCAAGGGGCTTCAGGCGGTCGAATACTGTGTCAACGGCAACTATGATACAGCGGAGTTTGCTTCTCACGTTCCCGAACTCAAGACGTACATCGAGAAGTACGGCATTTGTGTCGGTTCGATCGGGCGCTGGGGTTTCTTACGCATCGATGCGAACGGAAAGATCATTCCTTCCGCGCTGCAGGATGACAAGAATCTGATCGACGCGGCTTCCGCGCTGGGTTGTCCGGTGTTTAACTGCGGGTGCAATTATACGGAAGGTTTGTCTTTTGCGGAGAATTGTCGTATTGCGAAGGAGTATTTTTCCCTGCTGCTCGACTATGCGGAAGGGAAGAATGTCAAAATCGCCGTATTCAACTGTGATTGGGGCAACTTCGTTGTATCGCCCGATACGTGGCGCGTAATCCTTACCGATCTGCCTAAACTGGGTATCAAGTATGATACGTCGCACTGCATCGGCCGGGGCGGCGACTATTTGAAAGAGATGCTCGATTGGGGCGACCGCATTTATCACTTCCATGTCAAGGGTTCGAGCTATATTGCAGGCGAGCATTATGATGATCCGCCTGCTGGTCTTGACGATGTGAAATGGGGTCCCGTGATGAATCTTTTGTATACCAAGGGCTATGACGGTATGCTGTCCATCGAACCGCACTCCGACAAATGGAAAGGTGCGCTCGGTGATTGGGGCGTGGATTTCACGATCGCGTTCATTCGTCCGTATATTATGCCGGAAACCGCGGCGGGTAATTCGCCGTATATGCCATAAAAAGGAGTGTTAATCATGAAAAAAATTATTGCTGTTCTTTTGCTTGCCGCACTTGCGCTGTCTGTTTCGGCGTGCGGCGGAAAAACAACGAAACCGTCTGTCGACAAGACGACGGAAAAGGCAACAGAAGTCGTAACCGATCCTGCGGTGACGGAGCCTGAAGTAGGACGTATCGGCGAAAGAAGTACGTTCTATGTTTATATTCCCGAGCATTGGTGCAAGATGGAATACACGGGCGACGATACGCGTCTGCGTCTGTTCGACATTCCGAGCGCGCCGAAGATCGAAGAAGGCAAAACGCCCGAAGTGGAGATCAAAGTGGCTGCGGAAGCCGGCAAAAAGGAAGACGTCGACGCAGCGGTTGCGGAACTGCAGAAAAACGAAGGCGCAAAGAAGGGCAAGAACGCAAAGCTCGGCGGCGAGGATTTTACAGTTGTCACCTATACCGATGCGAAAGATAAGCGTGCCATTACGGCATATGTCGGTCTTGGCGGCGGGAGTCTTGCTTCTATCACGCTCAAGGGCATTGCGGCCGGAGACGAAGACGCTGCGGCGATTTTGCGCAGCATCAGCTTCAAGTCCATGGAAGCGCGCAAGATAACGACGACAACTACGACGAAAGCGGCAAAGCCGGCAACGACTGCGGCTAAAACGACCAAGACTGGCGATGAAAAAGCCGAAGCCGATCAGACGACGAAAGCTGCAGAAGCAACCACGAAGAAAGCTGCTGAGAAAACAACTGCCGCTGCGGCCGCTTCTGTGAAGACAACGAAAGCCGCATCCGATACCACAACCAAAGCTGCCGCGACGACTGCTGCAGCGAAGACAACGAAGGCTGCATCCGATAGCTCAACCAAAGCTGCCGCGACGACTGCAGCAGCGAAGACAACGAAAGCCGCATCCGATACCACGACCAAAGCTGCCGCGACGACTGCCGCCGCAAAGACAACGAAGGCCGCATCCGCAAACTGATTTCGACGGATGTTTCTGTAGAAAGCAAGTTATATTTGTTTTCTCCATGTGGGTGCCGCAACCTTTAATCCGAATAACAGAGAATAGAAAACAGCGTGTCGAGTATTCTTTCGGCACGCTGTATTTCTATATCAGGTTTTGTATATAAGGATCAGTCGGCGCATAAAGACTACGCCAATTCGATCCAGATTGCATCATCATCGCCGGTACGGTTGTTATACAGGAAATCCTGCGCCATTTCACAGAGAGATGATCCGGGCGGTATCAGCTTCTGTATGGCTTCGATGCGGAAACGCTGTACGATTCGATCTGCTTTTTTTGCCAAAGCGGTGCAGACGGCGTTCTCGACCGTGTCCGGTGAATACGGTGCGTTGCCGGTGTAAATGTGACGCAATAACGTGTAAATAAAGTCGATCAAATGTGTCTGCTTCGCTGTGTCGCGCTGGGCAGGGGAGAGCGTTTTCCATACTCCGGCAAATTTCGCCAAAGAAGACAGTTTGATCTTCTGCACCTTTCGGCACACAGGAGGGATGATGCGCTTGTGTCCCGCAAGCTTATCCACAGGTAAAATGCTTCCTGCAAGAGAAAGAAACCCATCCGCATCCGCTGCGCCGATCGGGATCATTTTCTCGACGATTCCCGGAAAATTCAGCGGATACAACCGGTCAAAGGAAGAAATACCTTCCGTTTCACCTGCAAGTTGTTCAATACCGACGCTTTGGATATCGCAGGAAGCTGCGTCTGCGTCGACTGCGACGCGGCGCATTTTCCCGGCTGCATTGGCGATCGCAATCGTTGAAACGTCATAAAAGAAGCGTCCCTGATCGTCGGCATACCGGCGAATGTTCTGCACGTGCGTGTGTCCGGTGAAGACAACACGCACGTTTTCTTCGCACATAAGCGCATACAGCTCACGGTATCCGCCGTAAAGCTCATAATCCGCCATATGGCGAAATACTTCCCACGGCGGCAGGACCGGATGATGCACGGCCAGCAGAACGTATTCGCCCGCTTCCTTTGCGTCGATCAGCTCTTTTTTGAGCCATGCCATTCCGTCAGCAAACAAGCCGCAGTGACTGCGACCGTTTCCGTTGTCGTCGATCATCACCAGCCGCACGCCTTCGCACAGCCGTACAATATACGATCCGCTTTCGCGGTGCACGCGCATTGCCTGCTTCGGCCCGAAATCATAATAGAAATCGAACAGCTCGCTTTTGCGCAGGAAGGGGATCGGTTCGGTGCCTGTTGCGGTATAGCGGCACGCAGAGAACGTGTTTTCATCGTCGCCGGCTCCGCAGTAATCGTGTGTGGCCGATAGGACATATACGTGTTTGCCCGCATCGGTCAGACGCGTCAGGCGATCGCGGAATTCTTCGTGAGAAATACGATCGCCGTTATTGACGTTGTCGCCTGTAAACACCACCGTGTCTGCTTCATCATCCTGAAGGATCTTCTCAAAAAACGCATCCAGAATTTCAGGCGTGGCTTTAAGTGCGATTTGATCGCCGCGCTCACGGTTGTTGATCGGGTCGCCCTCAACCCAGATCTGCGGTGAAACATAGTGCGTATCGGTCAGCAGATAAAATGTTGATTTCTTCATATTCTTTACGCTTCTTCGACGCTGTCCACGCTTGCAACATAGTCGGAGACCATCTTGCTTCTGCGTTCGCTGAGTTCATAGTACATCTGTGCACGCTTTTTCTTGTTGATCGGCCAGAGCATCTTCGGCACGATACCCAGAGCGCTCGTAACCAGCGGGACGACCGTGCTCAGATAGAACAGCCATTTTTTCGTGCGTTCATCCTGCGTACCGATTTTCAGACCCTGAACGTATCCGACGCGTTTCATCACGTAGTTGTTCAAAGAGCCCATAAAGACGCCTTGAAGCTTGATCACAAGGCCTTTTGCAACGCCCGTGGTGGCTTCCATACGGTACCCGTGTTTCCATTCGCAGTAGTCCATGGCTTCGTTCCAAAGATCCGCATTGATGACCTTATTAACGCCGAACAGGAGTTTGCTGAAAAACTCGGTAAATCCGTATGCCGTGAGCATGACTTTCAGATTCTCGTAATTCTTGTTCGTTATACCGATCAGGAAGAATCCAAGCGTCACCATGTCGCCGTACATATCGGAGCCGACCCACAGGAATTTAGACGAAAAACGCCGACGCAGCGGGGCTACGAACGCGTAGCTGATGCTGCCGACCGGACCGGAAATGCCGCTGACAAGCGCTTTCATCGTATTGATCATGGAATTGGCGCCGAAGACGTCGATCCAGTAGTTGTCCTGGCTGGTGCCGACGCCGAAGCCCTGCAGGAACTCGGACAGACACATCAGCAGAACGGGATAGTTCGTAAAGATAGCGCGGAACCCTTCCTTGATGCTCGGACGTTCGAGCGACTGCGGCACACGTTCCTTGGACACCAGGAAGAACCAGAAGGTGAACGCCGAAGAGACCAGCGCGCAGAAAACGCCCATCCCCATGAAAATGCTGCGCATCGGAATCTTCCATTTGCCGGTGGATACCATGTCATACATGAAACCAAAAATATACCGCGGCATGTCTTCGCCCATGTATCCGGTCAGGAGTTCCGCGAGCGTGATCAGCCGCACACGTTCTGTCGGGTTCGGCGTAATCGTCGACATGTAACCGCCTCTTGCGACGCCGGTGAACGTGTTCGCCGTCTCTGTAAATACACTGAAAATGTAGTAGAAAATCAGCTTTGGGATATATGTTCCGGCCGTGTTCGGGAAGAAATAGGGAATGAACCAGTACAGCAGACCGATCAACGTCATGGGGATCTGGAAGCCGATCAGGTATGGACGGAACTTGCCCAGTCGTGTGCGCGTATTGTCAACAATGGCAGAGATGAATGTATCGTTGATGATGTCCCAGACACCGGTAAAGATGCCGACGATCGCGGCAATGCCAAAGTCGATCTTGACGACGTCCCAGACAAAGCGCTGGCTGTATCCGTTGATGTTGAACGCGTTGGACCAGTCGTTGAACAGGTAGGCTATTGTTTCTTTGGTGCCGACGTAGTTGTAACTGCGGAATACGTTGTTTTCTTTTTTCTTTTCTTCAGCCGCTTCAACAAGTGCAGCAGAGGTGCTTGTTTTATGCTCCGACATTGCCTTCCACCTCCAACTCCAACTCTGTAATGAATACGGTTAATTCGTCCGTGTATGTCTTTCCCTCGTACTCGAGTGTCATCGAGACTGTGACCTTTTCCTCGTGCGCTTCTTTCGCGACGGTCATTGTGCCGTCCGCATCAAACGTCAAAGCTTCCGGATCGGACGACGTGAACGTTAGTTTAAAATCGTCCTTGCTCGCGTTTTCATTGACAAAGACAGCGGCGGGAAGTCTCTTGATATCACCGGGTTTTACGGCGATCGCTTCATCCGTGAAGTGTGCGCCGTAATACGAGAACTCGACGATCTGCGACGTGCCGTACGGCAGCACGATCTTTCCTTCCTTCTGCCCGAGCAGGTCGGCGGATTCATCAGTCAGAACGATCGTCGTAGTGACAAGCATGTCGCGTCGGATCTCGACGGATTTCAGCTCTTCGCTGGCGCGGTCGATCACAAAGTTCATAGACACGCTCTGCATTTCGATCTGCGTGTCGTTAAGCGCGGCGACGGGCGAGAGTTCCTTGCAGATGTTTTGATACGCATCGCTGTTCAGCATCGCCTGCGTATCCTCGCTGTTCGGATCGAACGTCAGCGTCAGAAAATAGCGATCCGTATCCACAGTCTCATTCTTTTCGTTTTCACGACCTAATGTGATTGAGAAATCCGTGACGTCCTGCGCCTGTTTGACGAAAGGCGGTATTGCATCGCGCACCTCGCGCAAACGAACGTTGCCGTCCTGTTTCGGATACATCTCTTTGATCTGGTCGCCGGCTTTCTTGCGAATGCCGAGCAGGATCGCATTGTCCGCTTTTGAGAACGGCGTCTGCCAGTCTTCATCCAGACGGCGCACATCCGTTCTCCATCTGCCTTCCGTGTTGTCGGCCGCAACGGCGGCATTGTATTGGTTCATAGCGTATGCAAACGCCTTATCCTTATCTGTCAGCTCCTGCGTTAATAGCGGAACGTCGATTTCGGGCATCTGGAACTTCTCTTTATTGATCTCATTTTTGGCATAGAGAGTCACGCAGACAAAGCAGATGCCGATAATAACGACAACGACCAATACGCCGAGGAGGATAGTTTTACGGTTGCCCGAGTTTTTGCTCATAGTTCTTTGCCCTCCTCTTCTGCCTTCAGCGCTTCTTCGAGCGCTTTCAGGCGTTCCTCGCGTTCCGCCTCGCTCTCAAAGACCGGAAGAGGAAGCGAGTCGATATCGACTTCGCCGGAGCGGACTTTTTTGAGCAGTTCTTTACGCTTGAGATCGTTTTCTCTGAATTTAGGCTCGATGCCCGCATTCAGGATCGCGCGGTTCAGCAGGTACATTACGGCGAACATAACAGCAGCCGCAAGCGCGCCGAAGCCGAGCACAGGGGAGGAGAATGCGTCCGGCTTTACGGCAAACCGAACCACTATGATCGCGGCCTGTGCCGCGAGTGCAATGATTATGCCGACAAGCGACGCGGTCTTCTGACGTTTCGTGCTGTCCGTGATATTAATAAAGCCTAACAAAAAGAACACAAAAATCACGACGTCGAGCAAAGCGACGACACAAAGCATACAGGCGGGGATCACACACGCGAGCGCTGTGCCCGAAAGAAGACTGCTGAAGGGAAGGAAAGGCAGGCTGAGCAGGAAATCGTTTTGGGATGCCTGGATAATCCCGATGATGCCCGCTGAGAAAGACTCATGGAAAAACGGAAGATCATATCTTGCGCCTCCGAACGGGATCAGTAAAACTGCTGCGGCAATAAGTACCATAACCATTCGCGCGATCTGTAGTTTTCCGCCGATGAAATTTGCCTTGATGCGGGCTATCATCATGCGCGCAACAGCCGATTCGAGCTCTGTGCGTTTTGCATCGCGCGTCAAGCCGGCTTCCTGTGTGTAGTACATTATGTTCACGCCGCAATGCCTGCAGTTGGGTTTGAGATCATAGAAGGGGATCTCGCCTGCGCATTTTGGACATTTCATAGATTAGCCTCCATATGCATAAAAAGGATAATTACCTTTTGTCAAAGGGACTGATAATGAAGTTGATCACGTGCAGCCAGAAGAAAAGGAAATCACGGAAAGCGTGTCTCTCGCAGCAAATGGGGTTTTCTGCGATCGCCTTGAGACGGCTCTCGCCGAACAGACCTTCCGGAACGGTTGCGACAAAGTGATCGGGCTTTTCAATGCCGAGTGCATACAGCGCGATCGCCGCGACGTCACGGTTGTGCGTTCCTTCGGGCAGCGTCATTTTGTTGACGGAGTGACCCGCGACAGCGAGAACGGCAGAGCTTTCCTCCGGAGTCTGTCCGCCGTGACCGTTCGTTGTTTCGCCGTGATCGGCAACAACAATGAACATACTGTTGTCCATCAGCTCACGTTCGTCGATCGCATCATAGATGTCGCCGAGGAATCTGTCAACTCTCTCGATCGCTTCATAGTATTCGTCGCTGAAGCCGCCGTGGCTGTGCGCTGCGTGATCGCAGTCATCCAGCTGCACAAACATCAGCTTCGGCAGATTGCCGCGATTGAAATAGGAAACGATCGCAGCCGTAACAAGCGGATCGGAAAGGCGGTTGACCTTGTGCACATGCAGGTCGTTTTCGATAATGCCCTTGTTGATGTTGCTCCAGTGGCAGAACGACACAAGCTTATCCTGCGGGAATGCCTGACGCGCATAATAGAAAATGGATTTGTATTCCGTATCGGATGTGCGCTGCTCTTTTGACGTGTTATCATTGGTCAGACCGTGCATGTCATACGTGACACCCGTCAGAATGGAACCCCAATTCTGCGCACTGACCGTAACGTTTTCCGTGATGGCGGTGTGGGTATAGGCGTTGCGCTCGAAGATTCGGTCAAAGTTCGGCGTTTCGACTTTGTCGCTGCCGAACGCCGCACCTGCGCCGTCGATGCCAATGATGAAAACATGTTCGTATGCGCCGAAGCTGTCGAACGTATTCGCAGCAAACGCCGTACTCATGCAGGAAAGAGCAAGCATGAGCGCCAGAATGACAGAGATCGTTTTTTTCATTTTGTTTTTCCTCCTTTGATCAGATCCATGCGGTGCATAATGTCACGATCCATGCGAGCGCGGATGTGACTGCATCGAAGGGATCTTTATAGATTGCGCGTCTTTCGCCGCGCACATCAACGAATACATTTGCCGGGACGCGTGAAGTCATGCTGTCCGGCCGCTCGACGCCAAGCGCATACAGCGCAATCGCAGCCACGTCGCGGGTGCGCGTGCATTTGTCCATCGTTCCGCCGGAAATAACCGTCTTGCCGCGGACCGCGATCGTGGTATTGGTTTCGCGCATGGAGAAACGGCCGTGACCGCCGCGCAGCTTGTGTCCGTGATCGGCTGCGACGATCAACAGTGTATCGTCGAGCATATCGTTTCTTTCCAAAGCATCGAAGATACGTCCGAGATACCCGTCGGCGGTTTCGATCGCGGCGAAGTATTCCGTAGAACCGCTTCCGTACGAGTGTCCGGCGCCGTCGACGCTGTCGAGCTGCACAAAGAATAGCGTCGGGGTGTTCCCTGCGTCGAAGTATGCGCAGATCGCATCGGTCAAGGCGTTGTCGTCCGTGATGTTGACTTCTTCAACGCCGATGTCCGTTTCGATAATGCCGTAATTGATCGCGTTCCAATTGACATACGATGCGAGCGCGCTGTCGGGCATTGCCTGACGGACAACATTAAAAACGGAAGGATACTTCGTATCGCTTGTGCGCTGTACGGAAGATACCGTGCCGTTTTCCATCTTGGTTTTCAGAAAGGAAGCGCCGGTCAGCATTGCGCCCCAGTTGGGACCGCTGTCTGTTTTGGTCTCCGTGCGCGCGGTATAGTCCACAGCACCGTCTTTGAAAAGACGGTCGAAATTCGGTGTGTGCGCCTGGCGGATAAATCTGCCTGCGCCGTCGATTCCGACGATCACGACATGACTGTAAGCGCCGTAGCTTCCGCTGTCGGCAGCAAACGCCGTAACCGTGCAGCCGAAAGCAAGCAGCAGCGCAAGGCAGACTGCGGTAAATCGATTCAAGTTAACCACTCCTTTTAAGTCATCATTTCAATGCGAATCGAATTGGTCATATACCGGAATGTGATTTTTACGATCGTATTGTCCTGTGCGACCGTGAAGCGGCTTTTGCCTCCGGAACCGGAGTAAATCACTCCGCCGTCTTCGCATACACATGCTGAAAGCGTGCCCCACGTGGAGATACCGAAATCGTATTCGCCCGCATAGGGGATAACGAATGCGAGCGCATACTTGCCGTCTCCGACGTAATACATGCGGGTGATCTCGCTGTTGGAATCGTTTGCGACAGCGCCGACATACGGCTGGAAACTGCCGTAGAGAACGACTTTTTCCGGCAGGCGAACGCCGGTCTCGGGGTCATCGACGTCCTTTCCGCCGAAGTCGAGAAGATCGGACGGATTGGCTAGCGTGCGGAATCTGTCGTATCCCTCGTGCAGCAGAGCCGCGGCAGCGTCCTCCTGGGAGAATCCGCCGGGACACGCATCGGAACGATTGTTGAGCTTATAGGTCATCTCCTGACCGTCAAAGCTTGCGCCGAGTCCGCGCATGAGCGGGAAAGCGAAAAACGCGTCCGGATTGTTGACTGCCGTCCATTTGACCGTATAGTCAAGAAAGCGGTTGCGCGATTCTTCGTCCTGACAGGCAAACCAGGATATCTGGTCGCCGCCCCACCATTGGTTCCACGCGAGCTCCGCTTCAGTCTGGTGCGCATGCGCCCATAAGTCACGGCCGCCCCAGTTGTCGTATTCATACAGGAACGGAAGGGCTTTTTCGTACACGCCTTCCGGCGAGATGCCGCCTCCGGATTTGCCTTCGCGCACGAGAACGAGCTTTTCGCCGGGTCGGTCAAGCACGGGATAGCGGGTATACGGCATGGCATTATAGTCCAAAAGGCTGCGGCCGCCCACAACAATCGAATGCGAGTGTGCGTCAAACAGAACTTTGTGCCGTCTCGCATGCGCTTTGCCGTATTCACGCAGCATCGAGATCACCTTGCCGATGCAGCGATAGCTCCTGTCGCGAGCTGCATACAGATGGATCTGTCCCATGTGGAACGCTTCATAACCGCAGTCAATGTACATTTTGCCGCGGTAATAAAACCAAAGCTGTGTTTCCAATCTGGATATATCCGGCATGTTTTCGCCCGGAGTCATGATGCAGTCCGCGTGGCGGAAACAGCGATCCTCGACCGGCAGGCCGAACGCCTCAAAGACAAAAGCGGGAATCTTCGTGCGGGAGAGATCCTCCTCGTATACCGCCTCAAAGATGCATGCCTGCAGGATGATTTCGGGATCGGCGGCATGAATCTTTTCGGCTGCCTGCTTGACGAGCGAAAAATGCTGCTCATCCGGCATATTTGCTTTCCAGATCCCCGCGGCGCGGCCGAGGAACTTGAATCCGCATTTCAATATGACACGGATGTCGTCATCGAGCGTGTCGCTCATGGAGATCCACTGCGCCGACGCTGCATGCGCCAGATAATACTCCAGTACTTTACGGGGCATAGAACCGTCAAAATAACCTTCGTTCATTTCATCATCCTTTCTGCTGCTTAAAATAGTGCAAAAGCTCTGTTTCGGTAACATACGCCGAAAGCGCGCCGACCGCGGTCACGGCCTTTCCGCCGGTGATGTTGCCGAACGTGATACAGTCACGAAGCGAGTAGTTATGGAACAGCCCGTAGCAGAAACCGGCAAGAAACGCGTCTCCCGCTCCGGTACTGTCCACATGATTGAACGATTTGACGCTCGGCACAAAAAACGTGCCGTTCGCGTCGGCGCCGATACAGCCGTCCTTGTCGACCTTGACGACCACTTTGTCAAAATAGGGCTTCAGCGCTTCGGCGGCAAGATAGGGATCGTCGCAGCCGGTCAAACGCATTGCCTCCATGCGGTTCGGCGTATAATAGTCGGCAATATCCAGCAGATCGCCGTACTTATCAAAAGTCATTTCATCGTCCCAGCCCATGTCCAGGACCGTGATCGTGCCTTCCGCATGCAGACGGCGGTACACCTCGAGAAAGCCGCCTGTCGTCATCAGGCATATCTTAGCGCCGTGCGCCATGCGGTAGAAAGCCTCGCAGGCTTCGTCGTCCGCATTCATATCGCCTTTTCCGTAGGAAACGAAACTACGGTCGTTCTGCAGCAGAATCGCGCTCGTGATATTCACAGGAATTGCGCCGCCCGCATAGAGATTCAGCGGGTTCACTCCGTTTTCCGTAAACTGTGACCTTGCAAAGGACGAAAACAGATCGTCGCCGAGTTCGGTGGCAATGCAGGCCGGTATACCGAGTCGGCCGAGGTTGATGAGCGTTGCGGGCAGACCGCCGCCGAGCTGCAGGGAGAAACTGTCTGTATAGACTTCTTCGCCGACGTCGGGAATCTTTGGCATGTTTTCATACAGCAGATCGACGTTTGTCGCCGCTGCGCCAGCGATAAAACTCATTTCCATTCTCCCGTATACGCTTTATTGTGTTCGATGTACGCATCGACAAGTTCTGTCGCCAAACTGTAGCTTGCAACAAGCGGATGCAGCGTTAGCGCTTCGATCGCTTTTGTTCTGGATTTTTTGCGAATGGCTTCGCTCGACAAGCGTTCATATACCTTGACGCGTCGGATGAGTTCAAGGTTCTGCTCGTCCACCTTGCCGAACCGGTGCGGGATTGCTTCGCCGTCGACGATGTCGCACGTGATCTCGACCACATCCGAATCCAACAGACCGTCGATCGCGCCGGAATTGGGGACGCACAGTATCATCGAATCCCGTGTGCCGCCGCGTGCGATGCGAATAAAATTGAGCGCGACGCCGGCATAACCGCCGTCATCTTTGCCGAGCGGATCAAAGTGCCATTTCGTTTGACGCTTCACACCGGATTCTGCCGCCATGTAGTTGTTTTCACGCTCGCCGTACCAATGCTCGAAGACTGCAAGCGCTTTGTCAAATTCTGTTTCAATATCGATCGAGGAAAGTTCATCTGTCATGCGGCGGTTGATCTCTGCGATCTGTTCGCCGCGTGTCTGCGGTGCGCGCAGAATGTTTTCAACTGCCTTTTCACGGTAATAGAAGTAGTAGAGGTATTCGTTGAGGATCGCGTGACGCTCGCGCAGCAGCCTTTTTTCAAAGTAGCGCAGGTCTGTTTCCGCATAGGCGCGGTCATTCTCGATCAGTTCGTCGAGCAAGTCGCGGCCTCCGATGGTAATGCTTTTAAAGTAGGACAAGTGATTCAGTCCGTATAATTCGCCCTTTGCGGCACCTTCCGGAACATCATACAGTTTTTCAAACGAACGCAGCATTCCGCTCGGCGCATCGCAGATGCCGTAAGTGAAATCATAGCCCAGATCGCGCAGCGTCTGCGAAACGACGCCGGCCGGGTTGGTGAAATTGAATACTTTACAGTTCGGCTTTGCCGCGCTGCGCACAAGGTCGCAGTAACCGACAAGCGCGTCAACGCTGCGCATTGCAAAGGACAATCCGGCGGCTCCGGTCGTTTCCTGGCCGAGTACGCCGCGATCCAGAGCGATGCGTTCGTCGCGCACCCGCATGTCGTCGCCGCCGACGCGGATGGTCGTAATGACATAGTCGGCATCCCTTACGGCTTCTTCGGCGTCGGTCGTGAGTGAAAACCGCAGTTCCGGACAGTTGAGACCGGCAACGACTTTCGCCATGGTTCCGTAAATGCCGAGCTTTTTTGCGTCATTATCCATAAAGCAAAGTTCGTCGATACCGAGCGGCTTTGCCTTCTGCGCGATGCTTTTGGCGAGGAACATCGAGCGTACACCGCCCCCGCCGATTACAGTTAATTTCATAGATCGGTCTCCTCCGGAAGTTAGTATTATGCGCGCATGATCTTTACGGTTTTGATCTCGAAAGGCCGGAACGACAGGGAAAATGCGCCGTCGGACACATCGACGGTATCCTGTTCGTCCTCGAGCATATTGGTCAGAACCACTTTTTCGGTCGGAACGGACAAACGAATGTCTGCCGACGTGCGCGTTCCTTCGCATTCATACATGCGCAGTACAAACGCCTCGGAACCGTCCTCGGCAGGCTTGACCGTTTCGACAATCACATTCGGTTCGCTGACCGCGGCAAAGGGCGCAAGAACCGCCTTGCCGGGGACGGCAACGATCGGGATATTCATTTCATATGCGGGATGCACGACTGATTCGGCTGTGAAACCGCCGTCGTGCACGAGCAGGGAATAGGTCATTTCATGCGATCCGCAGTCGCCTGTAACGTTCGGCCGCGCGCCGCCTCGATGCAGGGAAAGACGCAGGTTGCAGTCCGTGACAGAGATGCCGTATTTGCAGTCGTTCAAAACGGCAGCGCCGAACCGCGGTTCACTGACATCCGTGTAGTTGCGGTTGCAGACCTCGAACTTAGCGAGCTCATAGCTGTTATTCTCGGTCGTGGGCCGCTCGATGGAGCCGTATTGGATCTCGCATCGGGCATGTGTAGCTGCGACGTCGAGATCGAAGCCGACCTTCAGAAGCCGGTGCGGACTCCGCCAATCGACCAGCGTATGAAAATCAATGCGGGGCGTATCGGCGTAGCAAACCATATCCTGCACGAGCGTCGTACCGTCTCCGATGTCGAATCTGCTGCGAAGGCGGATCTCCACCGCGCCGTCCGTCACAAGCGTTCGGCCCTTAAAGCCGTGAACAGGATGCAGTTTCTGTATCGTATTGCGGTCAACGTCCCAGTTGTCATAGCACAGCGGCACGTCCTCGCCGAACAAGAATACGCCCAAGGGTTCTCCGCCCCGCTTGCGCAGTTCGCGTCCGGTCGAAAGATCAACACACGATGCGATATAGCCGTTCTCATCGAACGATATGCGCACAAACGGCGTTGTCAGCGTCGTACCGTCATAAGTAAAGGGAGAGGGGAGCGTTTTCGGTGTGTCGCAAAGCGCAAGAACAACACTGCCGAAACCCGCAAGCTCGAGTCCGCCTACCGCAAGAACATTGCGGCCGCAGACGTCTGTGTATTTCTGGGAAGGATAATCCCGCGCAAATCTATTCGTTTCCATCACTGCCGGGTCACGCCGCGCAAAGGACAGCGTGTTGAACAGCGTCAGACAGTCGCTCTCGTCCGTAAGCGTCCCTGCAAATTGCGCCGCCGCTTCCGTATAACCGGCGAGCAGCTCGTCCAGTTCCTTATTGAACAGGTCGTAAACCTCCGTGATGCACGTGCCGGGCAGGATATCGTGGAATTGGTTTTTGAGCAGCGTTTTGAGCCAAACGTCACTGTCGGCGTGCCGCGGCTGCCCGGAGAGGACGTTGAAATATTCCATGCTGCGCAGTGCATATTCCGCCTTGCGATTCTTGCGCTTGACGTCATGATTCTGCGTGAGCGTTCCGCGGTGCAGTTCGAGATACAACTCGTCGCGGTAGACGGGCAGATCCTCTTTCTGCGACTCCAATTCGTGCATGAACGCGCTGATGGTCATCGGCTCCATGACGGGCATACCGTCCATGTGCGACGCGCGCCGAGCCGTTTCCAGCATCCCGCAGGTCGGTCCGCCGCCGCCGTCTCCGTATCCGTATGTCATCAGACGCATATCCGTCGTATCTTTCAGAGAAATCGAGTGCACGGCCCCGCATGTTCCGTTTACATCGGGCCAGCCGTGCGAACACGCAAAATGCGTCAGCACTTCGCTGCCGTCGATGCCGCGCCAGACGAAGCTCTCGAACGGGAATTTGTTCAGCTCGTTCCAGCCGATCTTGCACGTAAAGAAATATTTCGTTTCGCATCCGCGCATAATCTGCGGGATATTTGCGTTGTAACCGAAGGTGTCCAACAGCCAGAAGCTGTCTGCCGTGTAGTCGAATTCCGCACGCGTGAACTGCTGTCCCTTGAGAAACTGGCGCACCATCAGCTCACCGGACGTAATGTTGCAGTCACATTCAACATATACGCCTCCGTTCGGTTCATACCGTCCCTCGGCAACGCGTTTTTTCATATCCGCAAAAATCGCCGGATAGTACAATTTCATCCATTCGCTGTGCAGCACGGATGACTGGAAGAATTGATATTCCGGGTATTGCTCCATCAGATGCAGCGCATTCGCATAGGTGCGCGCACATTTGCGCATACCTTCCGCAACCGGCCACAGCCATGCGGTATCTAAATGCGAATGTCCGATATAGCCGACCTTGCCGAACAGTCGCGAATTGTGTCCCGCAAAGAACGGGCGCGAGATCTCCAGCGCATCGCGGATACCCTTACGGAACGCTGCTTCGCTCGCGTGGACAGGGTAGAGGACAAGCACGTCGTGGATCTTCACAAGCGCCTTTTCGGCGGCGGCGCCCGCAAAACCGGTACGTTCAAGCTTTTCCGCGGCGTCGATCAGCTCGCGCAGATCGAACAGCAGCGTGAACAGCTCCTCGTCGCGCGTGCAGATCTCCACGCCCTCGTAAACGTGCGCAAAATCGCCGCGCGGTACGTCCGGGTATTCATAGTTGTTGTAGGGGTCGGTGTCCGCGTGGAAGTGACCGGCGTAACATTCAAACGCGAGCTCGAAAACCTGCCCGGCTTTTCCGACGCCGAGATACTGCGCGGAATGGTTGCCGCCGATGTATTCGCGGTTCTTCGTGTTGAATAACCCCTTCGGCTTGCCGTCCAGGAAAAACAGCGTTTCGCATCCGCCGCAGCGGGATACGGCGTACAGCGCCTGTCCGTCGAGCGCGGCGGGAACGGTGAAGGAGCCCGCAACCCAGAGATTCTGCCATTCGCCGCCCCAGGAGGTTCCCTTTTCGATGGGGGAAAGTCCCGTCTGCGGAACGCTGCGCAGATGCTCCGTCGTCAACAGGGACACGGCGTTCTGCATTTCGCCGACCTTGCGGTAGACGCTTTTTTCGTATATGTGCATCAGTTGATTGAGCTTCTCAATTATGTATTTCGGAATTTTTTCGTTATACATATTTCACACCCGCATTTTTTACAATATCACAAACTTTATTTTATCATGTGCGCACGTCCCGTGTCAATGAAAAAAGCACAAATTTCCTATTTCGTTTTGCGCCCTCGCGATGGGATACGGCGATCTGCGGTATTGACATTTTTGCGCGCGTTCAATACAATAGAACCATAATGAAGGCGCAAAGGAGAAAGAGCATGAAAGCAGTGAATCCGACCGGTGCGACGCCGGGCGTTTATGCGCTCGACTGTTCGGCGACGGTCTACCCGTATCTTGCGACGAAAAAGGTCAACCAGATCTTCCGCATGGCGCTGGAGCTGGACGAGGAGATCGACGTCGCCGTTCTGCGCGAAGCGGTACGCGGCATGCCGAAGCGGTTCCCGACGATGTTCGTGATGCTGCGCAAGGATCGCGACACCTACCGCCTGCAGACCATGCGGGACGCGCAATCGGCGATTTGTCCGGAGCCTGCCGTTTACTGTCAGCCGTTCCGTCTGCAAAACGGCGAGAATCTGATTCGCGTGACCTACAAAGGAAACCGTCTGGGCATCGAAGTCTTCCATGCCATTTCCGACGGCGCCGGCGGTATGATTCTGCTCAAATCCATCGCTGCCGAATACTACCGTGCAAAGGGCGAAGAAATTCCGTGCGAATGCGGCGTCTGTGCCTGTACCGACCCGTCGCTTCCCTGCGAAACAGAGGACAGCTTCCGCGCAAATTACGAGCCGGACATAGGCGGCGTTTCCCGCGCTGCAAAGCATGCGTTCCAGTTTTCCGAAAAAGGGCCGTTTGAGCCTTGGCACCAGACGGAACTGCGTATCCCGCTTGAATCGCTGAAGTCCGTAACCAAATCGAACAATGCGACGATCACCGAATACGCCGCTGCGCTGTATCTGGATATTCTGCGCAAACATGCACAAGGCAGCGCAAAACCGGTTGTATTGTCCGTTCCGATCAATCTCCGACCCATCTTCGATTCGCAGACGCTGCGCAATTTCTCGCTGTACTTTCTGGCGAGCGTTCCGCAGGATAAACCGGATGTGTCGTTTGAGGATATACTGCGTGCTGTTCATGCGCAGCTGCAGGCGGGAATTGACAAAGATCTCCTGCGCAGGACGATCCACCAGAACGTCTCGCAGGCCGATCTTCCGATCTTCGTAAAGTCTCCGCGATTTGTTAAAAAAGCGATCCTGCGCATCGGCGCGGCAATGTACGGCGAAGGATTGTACACGTCCACGTTTTCCAATCTGGGCATCTTCAAACTGCCCGAAGCGCTCGCAAAACATGTGGTTTCCTTCCATGCCATGCTGGGAGAATCTCCGGTCAATCACATCAAGATCCTGTCCTATTGCTATAACGGTGTGATCAGCCTGATGTTTTCATCGCGGCTTGCCACACGTGAGCTGGAGAACGCCATGTGCGCAAGGCTGCGTGACGCCGGAATTGATTTTGACGTTGTTACCATGCCGTAAGAACAGAATAAAAGATACAGACCTGCT
This sequence comes from Oscillospiraceae bacterium, assembly GCA_902790325.1. Classification (GTDB taxonomy): domain Bacteria; phylum Bacillota; class Clostridia; order Oscillospirales; family Acutalibacteraceae; genus UBA1425. The sequence continues at coordinate 220,463 of CADARP010000001.1, forward strand.
CAAACGGGCAGGTCTGCTTTCGTTATGGGAAGGTTATTTTTGATCCGCATTTGCGGCGGCAATTTTGGCGGCGCGTGTCTTTTCGGGAGGCTTCGGCTTGATTTCGCCCGCCTGTGTCAGCGACCACTTTGTCAGCAGCGGGCCGACCAGCTCGTAGATCAGCACGCCGAACAGCACGATGTTGCGAATGAGCGGTCCGACGCCCTCGAGCGACTGAACCGTGACGGACATGCCGAGCGCAACGCCTGCCTGCGGCAGCAGCGTAATGCCCAGATGTGTGCAGACCTCTTCACTGCAGCGCATCATTTTCGCGCTGCCCAAAGCGCCGAGATACTTACCGGCCGAGCGGGAAAGAATGTAGATAACGCCGATCCCGACGATCGTCAGATCGGTAAAAACGTTCAATTCAAGCTCGGCGCCGCTGAGCGCAAAAAAGAGTATGAACAGGGGAGCGGTCCATTTATCCACACGACCCATTATTTCTTCGGAGAAATCACAGATGTTGCAGAATACGGTCGCAAGCATCATGCAAACCAGAAGGGTAGAGAAACCGATCTTGACGCTGCCGATATGGAATTCCAACTGCGACAACGCGACGGTCAGGATAACGAATGTGATGGATATACTCAATCGCTTGCTGTTGGAATCGTAGAATTTTTCGGCCGCGGAGAAAAGAAGACCCATCACAAAGCCGAGCAGAAGAGACAAAACGATCTCCAGCAGGGGATTGACGATGATCGAAATCAGATCGATATGTCCGCCGAGCATGGCTTTGGCGATACCGAACGATACGGCAAAAACGACCAGACCGACCGCGTCGTCCAGAGCGACGATCGGAAGGAGCAGGCGCGTCAAAGGACCGTCTGCCTTGTATTGACGCACGACCATCAGCGTTGCGGCAGGCGCCGTTGCGGTCGCGATCGCGCCCAGACACAGAGCCATCGGCACAGGCAGACGATCACGCAGCCAAATGTGCATAACAAGAAGCGCACCGTCTACGAACAGCGTGGCGGCAAGCGCCTGCACAATGGCGATCACTGTCGCCTGTTTTCCGGTCTTTTTGAGCGCGGACAGACGGAATTCGTTTCCGATTGCGAACGCGATAAAACCGAGCGCAACATCGGACAGTATACCGAGCGACTTGACCTCGTCCATAGTGGCAAAGCCCAGACCGGGTACGCCGAGACGACCGAGTCCATACGGCCCGATCAGCATACCGGCAACGAGATATGCGGTCACGGAAGGCAGTCCCAGCTTTTTTGTAAAGCGGGAAAGCATCAGGCCCGCGGCAAGGGTGATGGCGATTTGAAGCAATACTTGCATGATGATCCCTTCGTTTCGTGAAATTGCAAAATGCATCGTATCACTTTTTGTTTAAAATGTCCAGTCTTTTTATAAAAAAACAGCCCCGGAAGTTTCCGAAGCTGTAAAGAGTATCCGAGAGCTTATACGTTTGAGATGCTGTCGATCACCATGGGGATCGGTTTCGGCGCGACGTCCGACACCTCAAACGCATCGCCGAGTACATTGACCGCATCCGCAAACGCGTCTTCATTTTCCGAGAAAAGGGTTGCGATCCGATCGCCGGAACGGATCGCGGAACCCGGTTTGACGTCCAGTACAAGACCTGCCGCTAAATGAATCACGTCGTCTTTGGTACGCCTTCCGGCGCCGAGAAGCATTGCGGCCGTCCCGCACTTTTCGGCGTCGATGCGCCGGATATAGCCGTCCGAACGCGCTTTGATGGAACGGAAGCAGCGCGACTTGCGGAAAAGAGATGTGTCTGTGATGACGCTGCTGTCGCCGCCCTGGGCGCTGACCATCCAGATCAGACGCTCCAGCGCGAGCCCGCTGTACAGCGCGTGTTTGGCTTTGGATCTGCATTCTTCTAACGTACCCTGTTCGCACAAAAGCAGCATTTGTGCAGCGAGCTCGATGCAAAGCTCGGTCAGATCCTCCGGGCCGATTCCCTGCAGCGTTTGAACGGCTTCAATCACTTCGAGCGTGTTGCCGACCGCATAACCGAGCGGCGCATCCATATTGGTAATCAATGCCGTAACGCGAAGTCCCTGACGTTTACCGATCTCTACCATTGTTTTCGCGAGCGCACGCGCATCGGAACTGCGTTTCATAAAAGCGCCGCTGCCTGTTTTGACGTCCAGCACGAGATTCTGTGCGCCGGCAGCGATCTTCTTGGACATGATGCTGGCAGCAATCAGCGGAATACTGTCCACGGTTGCGGTAACGTCCCGCAGCGCATAGAGCTTTTTGTCGGCGGGCGCAAGCTCCGCTGTGCTGCCGGCCACGCACAGACCGCAGCCTCGCACAACGGAAACAATCTCGTCCGTCGAAAGATCCGTGCGAAATCCCGGTATAGCGGAAAGCTTATCAGTCGTACCGCCCGTATGCCCGAGACCGCGGCCGGACATTTTAGCAACCTTGACCCCGCAGGCCGCAACGATCGGTGCAACGACAAGCGTTGTCTTGTCTCCGACGCCGCCGGTAGAATGCTTGTCGGCGCGCGCGCCGATCAGATCCGGGAATTCCAAGCGGTCGCCGGAATCGGCCATAGCCATCGTCAACGCCGCCGTTTCGTCGGGCGTCATGCCGCGAAAACAGACCGCCATCGTAAAAGCGGAGGCCTGATAATCGGGGATTGTTCCGTTTGTGTATCCCTCGATAAAAAAGCGGATCTCGTCCCGGGAAAGCGCTTCACCGTTTCGCTTCTTTGCGATCAAGTCAACCATGCGCATGGATATCACCCTTTCTTATATGTTGCCGTACATTTTTTTGTAATAATTCTGGTATTCGCCGCTGACGACGCGCTCGACCCATGACTGGTTGTTCAGATACCATTGTACCGTTTCGGCCATTCCGCGCTCAAAAGTATAGTCGGGCGACCAGCCGAGTTCGGTTGTAATCTTCGTATTGTCGATCGCATAACGGCGGTCGTGTCCCGGTCTGTCCTGTACGTGACGGATCAGGCTCTCATCCTTTCCGGTCGCCTTGAGAATAAGCCGTATAATTTCGATGTTTGCTTTTTCGTTGTTTCCGCCGATGTTGTAAACCTCACCGACGGCGCCTTTGCGCAGCACCGTGTCGATCGCGGCGCAGTGGTCATGAACGTGCAGCCAATCGCGTATCTGCATTCCGTCGCCGTAGACAGGCAGGGGCGTATCCGTCAGACAATTCCGAATCATCAGCGGAATCAGCTTTTCCGGAAACTGATAGGGGCCGTAGTTATTGGAGCAGCGCGTGATATTGACCGGAAGGCCGTACGTCTCGCCGTATGCGCGCACAAGCAGATCTGCCGACGTTTTGGACGCGGAATACGGGCTGTTGGGCGACAGAGGCGTTTTTTCGGTGAACATGCCCGTTTTGCCGAGCGCACCGTAGACTTCGTCCGTCGAGACCTGCAGATACCGCACGCCGTCCCGGTAGTCGCGGCAATACTTGTCGTCAGGACGAAGATTCCAGTGGCGCTTTGCGCTGTCAAGCAGAACGCCCGTGCCCAGGATGTTGGTGGTCAGGAAGATCTCGGGATTTGTGATGCTGCGGTCAACGTGGCTCTCGGCTGCAAAATGAACGACCGTATCGACTGCATAGTCCCCGAAAACCGCATCGACGGTTGCCTTGTCGCGGACGTCGCCCTTGACAAAGACATAGCGCGGATCGTTTTCCACATCGCGCAGATTCTCAAGATTTCCCGCATAGGTCAGAGCGTCCAGATTGACGATGCGCACATCGTTGTGTGTTTCAAGCATGTATCGTACGAAGTTTGAGCCGATGAAACCGGCGCCTCCCGTAACGAGTATCGTTTGCATTCGATCACCTCTTTGCAGTATTATACCGTTTTTGGTTCTGTCTGTCAATTTATATTGCATTTTTTGATGGAATATCGTATACTGATACAAACAATCGAAGGAAGTGACGGGTATGAAACCGATCAAAATGCTGCCAAACCGCGTTTGGCGCATTTATCTCGGCGGTCTGCTTCTGGATGAGCTGCGCGCAGAAGAAGGACAGGACGGGTACTTTCCGGAGGACTGGCTCGCAAGTGTGGTCGAAGCGAACAATCCGCCGCGCGCGGACGCCCCGGAACACGAAGGGCTCAGCCGTGTCGAGACGCAGGACGGCATTCGGTATCTGAAAGATCTGATCGACAGCGACCCCGATGCGTATCTGGGCAAAGCGCACATCGACGCGCACGGCAATCATTTCGGCGTTCTGACAAAATTCCTCGATTCCGCGGAGCGTCTGCCCATTCAGGTGCATCCGGACAAGCTTGCCGCAAAGAGTCTTTTTCATTCCGATTACGGCAAGACCGAGGCATGGTATATTCTCGGCGGCAGAGAGATCGGCGGAGAAGCGCCGCATATCCTCCTGGGATTTAAGGAAAATGTGACCAAAGAAATGCTGCGCGATCTTTTCGACCGACAGGATATCGAGGGAATGGCCGCACTCATGCATAAGATTCCCGTGCAGGCAGGCGACGTCTTTCTGATCGAGGGCGGCACACCGCATGCGATCGGTCCCGGCTGCTTCCTTCTGGAGATCCAGGAGCCGACCGATTATACGATCAGTCTGGAAAAATGCAATACCAAAGGCGAAAAGCTGCCGGACTTTCTGTGTCATATGGGACTGGGCTTTGACAAAATGTTCAACTGTTTCCATTACGTGCGGCACACGCTGCCGGAACTTCTGGCAAAGTTCAAACTCATTCCGACAGAAAGCGAACAGGACGATGCGCACAAGGTGACAGAGCTGATTTCCTACCGGCGCACGCCGATGTTTTCGCTGCGTCGTATAGATGTTCATGGGAACTGGATGCGCAAAAATACAGGCAGACCTTCGGCATTTGTTGTGATTGCGGGCGAAGGAACCGCAGCGGGTATCCCTGTCCGAAAAGGGGAGTGCCTGTTCGTTCCGGCTTCGGCAGACGACTTTTCCATTCAGGGCGCGCTGACGATTCTCGAATGTCTGCCGCCAATGTGTAAAACGGAGGAAAAAGTATGACAGTCAACTGGAAAGGATTCAAAAGCGGAACCGATATCCGCGGCTACGGCTGCGTCAATACAGACGATCCGTTGTATTTGAGCAATGATACGGTCATACGCATGACAAAAGGTTTTGCCGCATGGCTGCGCAATAAAACCGGCTGCGAAAACCTGACTGTTTCGGTCGGGCATGATTCGCGTGTCTCGTCGGAACGCATCGACGCGGCAGTCACGGCAGCGCTGCTCGAAGAAGGTATACATGTCAAATCTTGCGGCATGGCGTCTACGCCGGCGATGTTCATGACAACAGTGATGCTTTCCTGTGACGGCGCGGTTCAGATCACGGCGAGTCATCACCCGATGGACAAGAACGGACTGAAGTTTTTCACGAAAGACGGCGGCCTTGAGGGGACGGACATTGCGGCGATCCTGTCGCTGGCCGAGCAGAACGCGTTTACGATCCCAAATACATATGGGTCGCTTGAAAAAGTTGACTTTATGAAGGATTATGCCGCGATGCTGCGCGGACAGATCATAGACGGCGTCGGAACAGGGGACAAACCGCTCGCGGGGTATAAGATCGCTGTGGATGCCGGCAACGGCGTCGGCGGATTCTATGCGAGCGATGTATTGGAGCCTCTCGGCGCTGACGTCTCCGGCAGCCGTTTTCTGGAGCCGGACGGCACGTTCCCGAACCATGCCGCGAATCCGGAGGACAAAACGGCAATGCGTATGGCGTCCGAAGCCGCGGTTGAAAGCCGTTCCGATCTCGGCGTCGTATTCGATACGGACGTGGACAGAGCCGGCTGTGTGGATGCAAACGGCACCGAAATCAACCGAAACCGTCTCGTAGCTCTGGCGTCCGTGATCGCGCTGGAAAACGCGCCCGGCGGAACGATCGTCACCGATTCCGTCACGTCCGACGGACTGCACGACTTCATTGTGTCTCACGGCGGGAAACATTTGCGCTTCAAACGGGGCTACAAGAACGTGATTGACAAGATGATCGAACTGAACGCGGCCAGTGAAACCTGTCCCCTGGCGATGGAAACATCCGGTCACGCCGCGTTCCGTGATAACTACAACCTCGATGACGGCGCTTATCTCATGACGCAGATCATAATTCGTATGGCGCGCATGGGCAAAGAAAAGCTGTTTGAAATGCTGGATTCTCTCGCTGTCCCGCTGGAGGAGCAGGAGGTGCGTTTCCGCATTCTCGAATCCGATTTCCGCAAGACGGGAGAGCAGTTTATTCGGGATTGGACGGAATACGCTTCTTGCGCATCGGGATATACCGCAGCAGAAGATAACTATGAAGGCATCCGATTCTCAACAAATAAGGACGCGGGCGACGGATGGATCCTTGCGCGGCTGAGCGTCCATGATCCGGTTATCGTCATCAATGCGGAGAGCAATGCATCCGGCGGCGTGCGAAAGATGCTCGGAATGCTGTACGACTTCTCAAAGAAGAGAGAATCCCTTGACATTTCCAAATTAACCGCATATATGGAAAACATCTGACAGGTAAAAGAGAATCACGGGGCCGGCACAAACGTGTCAGCCCCGTGCGCATTTATTTAAGCTGTTATTCGCAAATCGGTTCAATGCGAATGGTGAAGTCGATCTTTGTATCGTCCCACTTGCGCTCCGGTTCTTTTTCTTCCAAATACCCTCTGCTGCCGTTGATATCCATACCGCAGTCAAGATAGACGAATGTTTCGTTCATCGGCTGCAGCTCGTCGTCATGCAGCGTGTCTTCCAAAAGGTGCGGCGGACAATGCGTCGCGTTGAAGATAAACGGCTTCGCACCGGCGAAGCGAAGTCCTGTGCCCGTGTTGTTCTGTACCGCGCCCCAACGGGTGTCGAAGTGGGCGCCGTTCTCAAACGGCCGGATATAATGGACGAAATTATCCGTTACAGTCGTCGTGAACCGATCGATATAGGTCGCCTTATGGCGGTCTGGATAGGCTTCCAACGGACCGCAGCCGAAGTACGTCATCTTCTCGAATTCGGGAAGCATCGTAAACGTGAGCGCCAGACGCGGCAGCATCGGTGCAAGCGCACGTCTTTCTGCGGTGAAATGCACCGTGACCGCGCCGTCTGCGGTAAAGACAAAGCGAATTTCGCCGCGCAGCACCGGCACGACGCTCGCGCCGCCCAATGCAATCCGGCAAACGATCTCGGCGAAAGAATCATTGGTAAGGAGCGTGCAGTCATATGTCTGCTGCAAGGCGTGTTCCATGGAGGCGCTGCGCCGTTCCTCGGCACGCTCCTGCTGGTTGTACCCATGCGCTTTCCACAGCTCAATATGGCTCGGTGCGGCAAGAACCGGTTTGCCGTTAAAATAGATCTGATCGATCCGGCCGAACGCCGCGTCAAAGCGATATTTCGTATTGCCGGACTCTATCAGATAATACCGACCGTCTTTGGTCACGGCAGGCGCACATACGGAAGAATCAGTGCATGCAGGAGCGTCGGACAGCTTGATCTGGCAAAAGCCGAGCTCAAAGTTCTGCGGCGCCCAGTCCGTATCTGCGGCAGTGCGGATGAACAGGGTCAGGAAGCATTCGCCTTGCGGCAACTCCGGCATAGCGAAATCAACTGCTCGTTCCGTGCGCGGCGGGATCGAAAGGGGAGGCAGCTGGGCGCATTTCACTGTTGTTCCGTCGCATGTAATGCGCCAGGAAATGCGTGTATCGGACAGATCGGTGTAGAAGCGGCGGTTCAGGATCAGCAGTTTTCCGTCCGCGATGCGCGCGCGGAACGGTGCGTACGCCTGCTTCATGTCATAATACCCCGGTCGCGGCGTACGATCCGGAAACACCATGCCGTCGATACAGCAGATGCGGTCGTTCGGATAGTCTCCGAAGTCGCCGCCGTAGCGGAATCCCTTTGTTCCGTCCGGTTTTGTGATCTCGATTGCGTGGTCGCAGAATTCCCAAACGCACGCGCCGAACAATTCATCGTATTTATCGACCAGATCAACATGCGCGTGGATGTCTCCGGTACTCATAGAGCATACGTATTCACAGAAGAAAAACGGCTTTTTCGGGCGGTTGTTCAGATACTCTTCCGTATAGTCAAGACCGGCATACATGCGGCTTTCCACGTCCGAAATATCTACAAAGCATTCGCCGACCGGAACCGCCTTGAATTCCAGATGCGCATTTTCATAATGCACGAGCGCATGTTCATCACGGGACTTGATGTATTCGCGCATTGCGCGGTGATTTCTGCCGCATCCGCTTTCGTTGCCGAGCGACCACAGCACGACACAGCCGTGGTTTTTGTCACGTTCAAACAGCCGTTTTGCGCGGTCGACGTAGGCGTCGCGCCAATCATCTGCGTTCGACAGCGCAGACCATCTCGGCCAGTCCCATGTATCGCGGTACTCGAAACCCATGCCGTGCGTTTCGAGATCGGCTTCGTCCACGAGCATAAAACCCATCTTTTCCGCCATATCGACATAACGCGGATCATTGGGATAATGCGACGTGCGGATGCAGTTGACATTTGCCTGCTTGAGCAGGACGAGATCGCGACGCATGTCGTCCGGTGTTACGGCGTAGCCTGTTTTGGGATTCGAGTCATGGCGGTTGATGCCGTACGCTTTGACAGTAACGCCGTTCAGATAAATAACAGCGCCGCGCAGCTCAATACGCCGCAGCGCGAGCTGAAACGGTATCACTTCATTATGGACACGCACAAGCAGGCAATATGTATACGGTTCCTCGCAGTTCCAAAGAATCGGGTCGACGATCTCGAAACGCCCGTATCCTTGTGTCAGCATACCGTTCGATACTTCTTTTCCCTCTGCATCCAATAACGTGTATGTTCCGTCCATCGGTGCATCCGCTTCCAGAATCACTTCGGCAAGATCGAGCGAAGGAGAGACGTTCTGGCGGATATACAGATCGCGCAGATGATCCTTGCCGCGCCGCAGCAGATAAACCTCGCGGAAGATACCGGACAGGCGGAAATAGTCCTGATCTTCCAGATAGCTGCCGTCGCACCACTTGACGACCAGCACATCGATCACGTTTTCGCCCGAATGCAATGCGCTTGTGACGTTAAACTCGCTCGTACAGTGGCTGACCTGGCTGTAGCCGCAGAAAGTCCCGTTGACATACAGATAAAAACAAGAGCTGACGCCCTCAAAATTCAGATAGTATTCGCCGTTCGGCTCGTCCGGCGCGAGTGTAACGGCGCGGCGGTAATGTCCGCACGGGTTTTCCTGCGGAACATGCGGCGGATCGAGCGGAAACGGGTATTTCAGATTGGAATACAGCGGCACATCGTAACCGTCCCGAAGCGTGACCTGCCAGCAGAGCGGAACGGTCATTGTCTCCGGAAGCGGTTCTGCGGGGAAATCATCCCCGACGTCTTCAAACGACGCATAGTACCGGAAATCCCACTCACCGCAAAGGCTGCGGAAAAACGCGGATTGTTCTCTGTCCATGATCCGTGCAGACGCTTCGTCGGCATAGGGAATATAATATGCACGCGGCTCTTCACAGCCGACGTGCAGGGAAGACAGATGTTTATGATAAGGATGCAAAATCATATTCTTGTATCTCCTTTGTATTCAAATCTGATTTGCGGGAAAGATCCGAACAAATGACTGCAATCGTTCAGGCAGTGCAGTTGGACGTCAAAACCCCATGGCCCCGTTCCTTTTTCATAAAATGACAGTCTTGTGATGCTTGTGTTCTGAAAATCCGGATCAAATATCGGTTCCGATATTCCGAGCGCCTGCATAAGGAACACTGTGTTGAATATACCGTGCGCAACGACCATAACACGCTCGCCATTACGGAAACGGTTTTTAAAATAGGCGAGCGCATCGCATGCGCGTTCAATGTTATACTGTTCGTCAACCGTCTCATCGTTCGGCAAAACAGTATCGGAAGAGCAGGTATCTTTTGCAAAAACAGCGCAGGGATATGCGGCTTGTATTGCATCCATTGTCCGGCCGGTGTAGTTTTCAAGCGTGTTGCATTCCGTCAGCAAGGGAAGCACTTCCACCGTGCGTGCACCGTTTTCCGGCTGCATCTTCGCGACGACAGCGGCTGTATGTATCGCACGCTCAAGCCCGCTTGAAAACAAGGCGTCAAGCGGATAGCATTGAACGCGATCGGCAAGAAGCTGCGCTTGCACAAGACCGTTGTCAGACAGATCCGGGTCCTGACGTTCGCGCACCGTACTGCCCTGCACACCGGCGTTTCCTCTGCTTTGGGCGTGTCGCACCAGCAGCATTTCAAACAACTTTTTCGGCATGGCCATACACACTTATCCTTTGCCCTCGATCTGGTCTTGCGCGAAATGGAACACGTATCTGCCGTGTTTTTCGGTCGATTTGCCGTATTCGATCGCACGCTTCGGACAGCGGTGGATGCAGGCAAGACACTGCTGACAGTCGTCGCTCCAGAAGGGCATATCGTCCGCGACAAGGATATTCTCAGACGGGCAGACCTTGGCGCACAAGCCGCAGCCTGTGCAGTCATAGGACGTACGGAACGGCTTGGAGGAACGTGCGTACTTATTGAAAAGATGTCCTCCGATAAAGGTCTTGACAAAAGCGAATTTGCCCACATGCACATCTGCGCATCCCGACTCACGCGCACGGATATGGGTTGCGATCTCCTGAAGGCGGGTATTGGCTTCCCGTACTTTTTCGAGCGAGCGCTGATCGTCCTCGACAGAATACGCAACAATATAATTGTCGGGCATGACGAGCGACCACACGCCGTCCATATGTACTTTTGAACGCAGAACCCGCATTGCGCAGCCGGCCTCCGCGCCGCAAGTACACACCGCATAACAGTATGCGCCGGTGTGAACGCTGACATTTTTTAAAAAATCGGACACCATCTGCGGCAGACTCCACGCGTAGATCGGAAAGACGAGTCCGAAAGTTTCGCCTTCCTCGATCATGACAGGGGCGAGTGTTTTCTTTGTGATGCGCGTCACGCGGTCATTCGTCAAACGCGCAAGCGTTCGGGCGGCCCATTCGGAATTGCCGGTACCGGAAAAATAATAGATCACAGTATCACATCCTTATGTCACAGTTTACCATACACTTTTGTAAAATACAACAGAAAATTATGTCTCAATCACATGGATCAACCGTTCTTCCGCATCAGCCAGGATCGTCTTTTCCTGAGCAGCCGCCATATTTGCGCGCAAGCGGTCGCTCTCAAGCAGACGACAGGCATACGATACGCTGTCTGCCGCCGTCTTTCCGCGAAAGGCTGCGCCGTGCGCGTCCAGAAACTGTGCGTTTCTCCGAGCACGCTGTACAGTCGAATGAAGAAGCGTTACAATCTTTTCCTGTCTCGACCCGGCGCAGACAAACGCGGAAAACGCCGGGGTAAATACGGCGTCGCAGGCACACAGCGATAGCGGCATATCCATCTCGAGATCCGAGATAAACACATTCGGTTTGTCCGCAAATACACCCATCCAGTTTTTTCGGCGCTGTTCACTGCTGCCGAGCAGGATCGTCTGCGCTTGCGGACACATGGTTTGCGCGGCATGTACTGCGCTTTTGAGCACACTGACGCTGACCGTTTCGCCGATCATGAGAAAGACGGGACGGTCCTCACGCAGCCCTAAAGCGCGCCGGCATTCCGATTGCGGCAAATGACGACGGTATGATTCGTTCAGCGGTATACCGCAGACGCGAACGCTTGTGTCGCGCGCGCCGTGTGTAATGAACTCGAATGACAGCTCCTCGTGCGCGATCAGACATGATTGAACCGCAGTCATTCGTTTTTCCGGACAGTAGAAGTCGGAGGAAAGATATATCGTCTTTACGGCATCGTTGACGCCGGGCAAGACCCCGCTTTCGCCGACGAGGACAATATCGGGCGATCGTTTCTCGACCGCCTCCGCTGTCTTTGCGTTTGACTCGAACGGCAGTATTGTACACGCATGTCCGCGCGGCTCCAATATCGTCTTGGCCGTTCGTAGTATTTCCGACCGCATTTTGCCTATCATTACTATATTCATCGTATTCACCGGCATTTAGTATGCGATAAACAAAGATACAGTATACAAACAAGTCAAAAGAAACGGCCCGCCACCGAAAAGATGGCGAGCCGAAGGATACGATTTCTTATTTAAAGGAGATCTTGATCTCTCCGGAAAGAACTTTCGGAAGCTCGTTGATGACAAGATCAAGCGCCTTTAAGAAGTATCGGATATGATGAATCAACAAAGAGATCGGTTTGATGTGTTCCTTTTCATATGTGCGGGAATCGTTCAGCATACCGCGGTCGATCGTGTAGGTCAATGTTGCGAATTCCGCAGAATGGTCGGACAGCGGCGAGCCGTTTTCGTCCGTGAGAAGGACAAACTCGTGATCTGCCGCTTCGAGAGTGACGCCGCCGCCGCTGCGGTAAAACACCTTTTCGACAGAATCCCAGATACCCCAGTACTCCGTGCCCCACTTTTCGTTATCGGCGTATGTAATATCGTAATTGCCGTCGTTGCACAGCTCGACCCATGCTTCTTTGAAGCCGGCTTCGTCAATGAACTGCTTTTTCAGTTCACTTTCCGTGTGCATGAATCTTGTGTTCGTGTCGCCGGTCACGATCACGGCATGATCCTTGGAGTAATCCTCGATAAAAGCAATCATCTGCTTATACTGTTCGACGCGAGCCGCTGCATTGGGCGGCGCACCGTACGCGTCGGCATGCATGTCATACACATCGACAAAGACACCGTCCGCAATCTCGACGCTGCTGCAGAGGAAGCCTTTCGGGGTCAACTCGTCCGAGCCGGCGTCAAACACGCCGTACGCCGTCTCCCACGGGACACGCGTCACATTAAACAGCGGTAGATTGGAATAGTAGTTCAAGCCGTCGCCGAAGGGGATGCCTCCGCTGTGGTATGTCGTATACTTTGCATCAATGCCGTTTTTCAGAATCGTGTGGAAGTTGAAGTCTTCCTGCACGGCAATGATATCGGCTTCGAAAGCATTGAGCTTTGCGGGAATCTGCTTTGAGCAGGCGAGGGGGTCGCGCCCGGTCGAGGACAGGAAAGCCGGGAGCGGCAGGCCGTCCACATTGTAGTTGAGGATCTTCAGCGTACCGGTTTCGGTCTCGCCCTCTGCAAACACGACGGGAAGGGCCGTGCAAAGGACAAGGATTGCGCAAAGAAACAGTGCGGTCAATTTACGTTTCATGGCTTTTTACTCCGTGTCGGTGCGGTGCCGACTGCATCGGGAAACCAGAACCGCAGATTTTTCCGAATTCCCATAATGACCAAAAAATTACGTGTTCAGATCGAACGCCCCGCTTTTCAGCAGACGCACGAGCTGCGCGTTGTCCCGGATCGGCTCCTGCGTGCGGATTCCGCCGAGTGTGCTGCCGAATGTGCCGTGATAGTCGTTGCCGGACGTCTTCAAAAGCGCGTGCCGCTCTGCCCACGCAGCACTGATCGGGTTGTTGGACTCATGGCCGGGATTGCCGTTGAATACTTCGACGCCGTCCAGTTTTGTCCAGTCTACGATCGTCATGTTCCTGCGGAACGGATGCGCCTGCACAAGAACCAAACCGGCGTCATGTACGCAGTCCGCCATCCGGGAAAACTCCATGTGCATCAAATCGGGATTGGCGCGCAGAAACGCTTCATCCAAACCGTACAGTAAATAGTCGTTATCCGACTCGTCAAGACGCAGTTCTGCGCCGAGCAGCACAATAAACTCCGGGTTGCGTTTTGCCGCTGTATCACAGGCGATGTGATAGCTGTTCAGAAAAAACGATACTTTATCGTCCCAAGCGGCATTCGGCATATTCCGGAATGTACTGTCATTGATATGATCGGTCAACACGATGCCGTTATACCCGAGATCCATGTAATTGCGCACAACATCCGATGCGCCGACGTGTCCGCAGGAACTGACTTCGGACGTATGAACGTGCGTTTCGTATAGATAAGGAAACATGTATATTCTCCGACTCTTCAGATAGATTCTTATTTAATTATATCAGCCTTTTGTTGTATCTGTCAACTGTTTATAAAAATGATCCTGCACAATTTGTCATTTTTTCATAAATATGTTGACAGATTCTTTTTTTTAGTTATAATAATATCGGTACGCTTTAAAATGTGAAAGTGTAGTTTGTGAGGTATGTTGAATGTTTGACGTGTGTATTCTCGGCATGGGACCCGCCGGATTGTCTGCCGGTATTTACGCTGTGCGCGCCGGAGCCAAAACGCTTGTGATCGGCGGTGCGGACGGCGCTTTGTCGCTTGCAAAACGAATTGATAATTATTTTGGAATTGCGACGATCAGCGGGAAAGACCTTCTCGATGCGGGACGCGAACAGTATCTCGCGCTCGGAGGCGAAACGCTCGAAGCAGAAGCGACTGCCGTAGAGATGGCGCCAAACGGTTTCCTGATCCACACGTCGAATGAGACGATTGAAGCGAAAGCGGTTGTCCTGGCTATGGGCAAGGGACGCAAGAAACCCGGACTGACCGGCGAGGATACGTTTCTCGGACGCGGCGTCAGTCACTGTGCGGTCTGCGACGGCTTTTTCTTCAAGAAGAAGCGTGTCGGTGTGATCGGATGCGGCGCATATGCCGCGTCGGAAGCCAGTCAGCTTTTGGCGTTTACACCGGATGTAACCGTCTTTACGGACGGCAAACAGCCGGAGTGCGCGATGCCCTGCGCGGTTCGAGCGGATAAGCTCACCTCTGTTGTGGGCGAGGCACGACTGAGCGGCATTGAGACTGCGGACGGCGAAACGATTCCGCTGGACGGCTTGTTTATTGCACGCGGAACGGCAGGCGCATCCGATCTTGCGCTGAAACTCGGTGTTCCGACCGACAACGGCACCATCCGTGTGGACAAAGACGGCATGACCGCGCTTCCGGGCGTATTTGCTGCGGGCGACTGCCTCGGCGGCTTGTGTCAGGTTTCTGTTTCTGTCGGCGCGGGCGCACTGGCCGGACAACGTGCGGCGGAGTATGTGCGGCAGAAGAACGAGGTGCGTGCATGACGATTTCACATATCCTGTTTGTTTTGCTTCTTTGTGCGCTGACCGGTTCCTACGCATGGGGTATGCGCGGCTCGATCATCGGCGGAGAACGCGGCGCGATGCTGCCCGGTGCAGCGTTGGCGCTTGTACTGCTTTACTCAGGCGGCTCCGCACCTGTTGCAACGGCGTTTCCGATGGCGGCGGCAATCGGTGCGGCAGGTATGTTTTTCGGCGGTTCGCAGACTTACGGCGAGACGATCACATTGGCGCACAACGCCGACGCCAAAGCACGCCGACGCGGTTTGATCGGCCTCGCGGTAAAAGGAGCAGGTTGGTTCGGCGTTTTCGGGGGCATCCTCGGTTTCGGACTCGGCGCAATGGCGGGTCGATATTCGCTGCTTGAAACGATCCTTTTTGTTTTGTTGATCCCCGTTGCCCGACAGCTCGGCGTTCTGATCTTTAACGCGCCCTTCAAGCCGAAAAAGAGTGTGTTTCCAAAAGTATATTTTTCCATTTCCCGCCGCGAGAATTGGGGCGGCATGGTTTTTGTTTTACTGTATATCATTGTATTTACGGCATGTAAGCGAGAATGGTTTGCAATGCTTCTTGCGTTTTCCGGTATGATCTCCGGTGCGATCGGATTCTGTTTCGGCGATCTGCTGTATCGTTTTGTGGATGCGCATCTGTCCAAACTATGGTTCAGCGGCTGGAAGGCGATGGAATGTACGTTCGGCGCGATCGGCAGCGTCGGCATCGGACTGTGCTGGTGCGTATTTTATGACAGCCTCGGTTCCCGTTACGCTTATGAGATCACGGCGCACAGCGGCGCATGGTCGCCGTTTTCGACCAAATTGTATACATTACTCGGCTTTATCTGGCTTGTCCTGCTCGGTCTGTTCATCGCGCGATATTGGTTTCCGCACCCGGGAAGCAAAAAAAAGGACCGACTGTCAACGATCCTGTATGATGCGGAAGACATTATCATCTATCCGATCTTTTGTCTGTATCCGTTGTTTCTTGCATACGTCGGCGATCTGTTCTTTGCGCAGATCTTCGCCTTTTTCGGCATGTTCTACCTTTTACCGGACAAGATCGTTTTCGGCGGAAAAAGCCGATATGCCAAAATGCCGTTTGCGACGATCCTTCATATCGTACTGATCGTGCTGTCGGCGATCATTCTGGTCGCGCAGCTTCTGCTGAACTTCAGCCCGGGTGTTTATCCGGTATGGCTGCTTTATGCACTTGTCTATCTGCTGGTTCTGTATGTGGTCGTGTTCGATCCGATCCGTCTGCGCGCACTCACAAAAGAACACGGATCGATTATTAAGGCGATTCTGTCGCTTGAATCGGAACCGACCTGGCTAATGTATGCCGGTGTTTGTGTTATTTGTCTTTTGATACTCGGAAAACCTTACTTTTCGCTTTGAGAGGTGAATCTGTATGAAAAACGAACAACAGGATCAAAACAACGAATACTTATTCAGAGCGATTTTAGAACTGAAAGATATGGAAGAATGCAGAGCGTTCTTTGAAACGCTTTGCACAAGACAGGAACTTCGTTCGTTTGCGCAGCGTATTTTAGTTGCCAAAATGCTGGACGAAGGCTGTGTTTACAGTCATATCGTGCAGGAAACGGGCGCAAGCACAGCGACGATCAGCCGCGTCAACCGTTCCATGAGCATGGGCGAAAATGGATATGAAGCCGTTTTTGATCGCTTAAAGGCAAAGTAATGAGCGCATATGATGTATTTGCCGCATACTATGATGCGTTAACGGACGACGTGCAGTATGCTGCGCGCGCGGCCTATCTGCGGCAGTTGCTTGCGTCGATGGACATGCGCGGCGGAACGCTGCTCGATCTTGCTTGCGGTACAGGCAGCATGACTGTAGAAATGGCCGGCTACGGCTATGAGATGATCGGTGTGGATGCGAGTGCGGAGATGCTGTGCGCGGCGCAGCAAAAGGCGATGCAGCGCGGATTCAATATCCTTTTCCTTTGTCAGCCGATGCAGCAGCTGGATCTGTACGGTACCGTTCGCGGTACGATATGTACGTTAGACAGTCTGAATCATCTGACCGATCCGAACGATTTGCGTGAGACGATCCGGCGCGTTGCGCTTTTTACGGAACCGGGCGGCGTGTTTATATTTGATGTGAACACACCGTATAAACACCGGCACATCCTGGCCGACAACACATTTGTACGGGAAACTGACGACGTTTTCTGTGTCTGGCAAAATGAGCATATTGATGACGATACAGTCCGGATCACGTTGGATTTCTTTGAACGGGATGATGAAGACGAAGACGTTTACATCCGTTCCCGTGAGCAGTTCTGCGAGCGCGCGTATGCGATCGACTGGCTGCAGGACATTTTGGAGGAGTACGGTTTTTCCGTCGAAGGAGTATACGCCGAAGGTACGTCGGAACCTCCGACACAAAATACGCAGCGTGTTGTGTTTGCTGCGGTAAAAAGGGGAGATAAGTGCTGTGAAACATAAAATAGTCAACCAAGACGAAATCAGCGGCATGAGAACCGTGATTGAACCAAACGGCAAGAATTTTCAATACTGGAAGGATATATGGAGATACAGAGAGCTTGCATTCAACCTTGCCAAGCGCGACATCACCGTTCGCTATAAACAGACCGTGATCGGACTCGGCTGGTCGATCATCAACCCTATAATCAATATGTTGATCATGTCCTTTATCTTCGGCTCGGTAGCCCATCTGGAATCGGACGGAAGCGCGCCGTATTCGATCATGGTATATGCCGGTATCATCCCGTGGACGCTGTTTTCCAAGAATTTTACAATAACTTCGGGTACCTTTCTGAGCAGCGCCGGATTGATGAAGAAAGTATATTTTCCCCGTATCATCTCTCCGCTCGGGGCATCCATAGCTGCGCTGATCGATTCGTTGATCTCCTTTGCCGTATTGCTTTTAATCATTGTCATCAGCTTCTTTTTGACCGGCTTTACACCGTGCTGGCGGCTCGTGCTTGTTCCGGCGTTTCTGGTTCTGCCGATCGCGCTCGGTTTTTTCCTTGGTTTGTTTCTGTCTCCGTTCAACATCCGTTTCCGCGATCTGAATCAAGCAGTCCCGTTTCTTTTGCAAGTCGGGCAATTTCTTACGCCTGTTGCGTATTCTTTTGCGGTTGCTTGTGCCGCCGTTCCGGAAAAATTCCGCTTTATTTATGAGCTGAATCCGGTTGCCGGCGCAATTAATGCCGTGCGTTGGTGCATCATCCCCGACAATGCATTTCACTGGCCTTCGTTTATTTCGGCGCTTGTTATTCTCGCTGTATTTGCCCCGATCGGGCTTATGGCCTTCCGCAAGGGCGAACGCACGTTCGTTGATCTTGTTTAAGGAGGAGCGACTATGGCAGCTAAAACAGATGATCGTCCGATTATTCTCAAGGTTGAGAATGTCAGCAAAAAATACATCATCAAGAATATGAAAACATTGCCGTCGAATCCGACAAAGGGTCAGATGATTCGTTATCGGCTGCGTAAGTTTGAAAAAAATGACTTCTGGGCGCTCAAAGATATTTCTTTTGAAGTTCATAAAGGAGATCGTTTGGCAATCGTAGGACGCAACGGCGCCGGGAAATCGACGCTGCTGAAACTGATCTCGCGTATCACCGAGCCGACGGAAGGCAGAATCGAATATTACGGACGAGTCGCGGCGATGCTTGAGGTCGGTACCGGCTTCAATTCGGAGCTGACCGGGCGCGAGAACGTCTACCTCAACGGCGCGATTCTCGGAATGAGCAAAGAAGAGATCGACAAGCGCTTTGACGGCATCGTTGAATTTTCCGAAGTCGAAGAATTCATCGACACGCCGGTCAAGCGATACTCAAGCGGTATGATGGTACGGCTTGCGTTTGCCGTTGCTTCGACAATGGACCCCGATATCCTGATCGTGGACGAAGTACTGTCGGTCGGCGACATGAAGTTCCGCGAGAAGTGTCTGCACCGTATGAATGAAATTGCCGCTTCCGGCAAAACGATCCTTTGCGTCAGTCACGTGATGGGCATTGTGCGCGGCCTTTGCAATCGAGCCATTGTCCTGGAACGCGGCAAGATGATCTATAACGGCGACGTCGAACACGCGATCAAACTGTACAACGGAATCAATGAAGAGGCGCGTATCACGTCACGCGATCTGTTTGATCTGCCGCGCCCGCGGTATCTGAACGAAAAAATCCGGATGCAGCATGTGGACATTATCGAGAACAAAACCTGCATCTACAAGTGGGACGAGCCGATCCGGTTTGTGCTGAGCGTTAAAGTGAACGCCGACGCCGAAGACGTGAGCCTTCGCGCTGTGTTCAGTTGTGATAACGGCGCGTCTGCCGCATGTGCGTTTGTGCCTTTGCACGCGGATTTCAAGAGCGGAGAATCCAAAAACATCTATGTTTCGATCGACCGGCATAATCTTGCGCCGGGCGATTATAAAGTCGGTTTGGATCTGACGCAGGATAATCCCTACGATATTTATAACAATGTGGACAGCATTACGCCGGAGGCATTTTTTATCACCGTAAAGAACATCGGCTCCGAAGATCATGAGATAGAGGACAACAGCGCGCGTCTGTGGTTGAATTCATGGGGGCATTCCCGGATCATGGAAACAACGGGAGAAGTACGCAACTGAGAATCCTCGCAGCAAAAGGAGATCAAAATGCGTTTTGCATTGTATCATCATGTGGGCAGCGGAAACAAAGGCTGTGAAGCGCTGGTGGATTCGACCGGCTCGATGCTGTCCCGGGCATTTCCGGAGTCGGATATCGTTCTGTACAGCCTTCGTCCGGAAGAGGACGAACGCTGCGAATACGCCGACATAGCTTCGGTGATCCCAGTTTCGACCTACACAGGTGAACCTCTGCCCGCTCTGGAAAAAGCATATCTGAAACTATTGCGGGCAAGATCCGTGCATTCTGCCGATATGCGATACTATGCGCGGACTTTGCGCACATTGCCGATGGAAGACCGCGTATTTCTGTCGATCGGCGGCGATACGTACTGCTACGGTGAAAACAGCTTCATGCACGCCTTCAATGCCGAGCTCAAACGGCACGGCAGAAAGACGGTGCTTTGGGGCTGCTCTTTGGACGAGACGTCTTTTACGCCGGATAACGCCGCCGATCTGCAAACCTACGACGCGATCTTCGCCCGTGAGAGCGGCACCTATACCTTGCTGCGGGAGAAGGGATTTACCAAAAACATTTTTCTGCATCCTGATCCGGCTTTCACGCTTCCGGCAAAGGAATTGCCGCTTCCGGAAGGTTTCGTTGCCGGTAATACGATCGGCATCAACGCAAGTCCCTTGGTTTTTAAATACGAGAACAACGATCAGAAAGGCGTCGGTATGCACGCATACGAGAAGCTGATCGAATTTATACTCCGCGACACCGACTGCAGTGTTCTTTTGATCCCGCATGTGTTCTGGTCTTTTTCGGACGATCGCGGCATTCTGATGCGTTTGTACGAAAAGTATCGTTCGACCAGCCGTGTGCTGATTCTCGATAAGGAATATTCCGCCCGGGAACTTAAAGGGTTCATTGCACGCTGCCGCGCATTTATCGGGGCGCGCACGCACTCCACGATCGCCGCCTATTCCTCCTGTGTGCCGACACTTGTACTGGGCTACTCCGTGAAATCCGTCAATATTGCGCTCGACTTGTTCGGCAAAACCGACGGCTTTGTCGTGCCGGTGGATGAACTGGAGGATGCGACGGGGCTCAGCCGCGCGTTCGACCGATTGCTGCAAACCGAACAGCTTCACCGCCAGGTTTTGAACGAACGTGTCCCGGACTATATCAGAAAAGCGGGAGAGGCCGCGATGACGCTTCGTGATTTTTTGACGGAATCGTGATTTCTCTCTTTACACTGGTAAAAAAATCATGTAGAATAACATTCGGAAAGGATGATGTCTTATGGCTGCGAAATACAAACGGATTCTTCTCAAGCTCAGCGGCGAAGTGCTGGCGGGCGAGCAGAAGGTCGGGCTGAACTTTGATACCGTCGCTTCCATTTGCGGCGCAATCAAGCAGGTCGCAGACCTCGGCGTGCAGGTTGCGATTGTGGTCGGCGGAGGAAACTTCTTCCGCGGAAGAACGGGCGGAAATATGGATCATACGCGCGCCGATCATATGGGCATGCTTGCGACCGTGATGAATTCGCTCGCGCTTGCGGACGGGCTGGAGCAGCTCGGCGTTCCGGTTCGTGTTCAGACCGCGATCACCATGCAGCAGATCGCCGAACCGTATATCCGCAACAGAGCTGTGCGCCATCTTGAAAAAGGACGCGTGGTCATTTTCGGATGCGGTACGGGCAATCCGTTCTTCACGACAGATACGGCAGCCGCGCTGCGTGCTGCGGAGATCGACGCCGATATCATGTTCAAGGCATCAAACGTGGACGGCATCTTCGACAAGGACCCGCATAAGTATGCGGACGCAAAGAAGTATGACTGCCTTTCCTTTACCGACATCCTTGCGCATGATCTGCGCGTCATGGACGGTACGGCTGCGTCGCTCTGCCGCGACAATAAACTGCCGATTCTCGTATTCAATCTGCAACACCCTGAAAATATTGTAAAAGCCGTTCAGGGTGAAAATATCGGAACTATCGTTAAGGAGGACGAATAAATGGAAACTGTAATTGCAACCGCGAGAGAAAAAATGGGTAAGACGGTCTCCGTCTTGAAGAGCGAATACAATTCTATCCGTGCCGGCCGCGCGAATGCAGCGGTGCTGGATAAGATTCGTGTGGACTATTACGGCGTTCCGACGCCCATCAACCAGATGGCAGCGATCTCCGTCGCCGAAGCGCGCATTCTGAACATCCAGCCGTGGGACGTTTCCACGCTGCACACCATCGAAAAAGCGATCCAGACGTCGGACGTCGGCATCAATCCGCAGAACGACGGTCGTGTGATCCGCCTGATCTTCCCGCAGCTGACGGAGGAAAAGCGTAAAGAGCTTGCCAAAACCGTACGCAAGACGGCCGAGGACGCCAAAGTTGCCATTCGCTCCATCCGCAGAGACAGCATGGATAAGATCAAGAAGATGGAAAAAGCGTCCGAGATAACCGAGGACGATCTGCGCGACGGCGAGGAAGAGCTGCAGGATGTTACGGACGAGTTCATCAAGAAGGTGGATGAAGTCTGCGCAGAAAAAGAAAAGGAAATCATGGAAATCTGATGATTGATAAATCGCTTCTGCCGCAGCACGTCGGCGTCATTATGGACGGAAACGGCCGCTGGGCAAAGAAAAGAGGACTGCCGCGCACCGAAGGGCATCGCCGCGGCGCGGAGGTTTTCCGTGCCATCAGCACGTACGCTTCCGATATCGGCATCCCGTATATGACGTTCTATGCTTTCTCGACAGAGAATTGGAAACGTCCCGAGCAGGAAATTTCTGTCATAATGGATCTGTTCCGAAACTTTCTGCATGAGGCGCAGGATAGGCGCGCCGAAAATGAGGAGCGTGGATTTCGCTTCCGGTTTATCGGCGACTTAACCGTCCTGCCGGAGGATATCCGTTCTTTGGCTGAATACATGGAACAGAACAATCCGGAGCGCGGACGGACGACCGTCAATGTCGCCGTCAACTACGGCGGCCGCAGCGAGCTTGTTCGTGCGGTGCGCGAGGTCGCGTCACGCGTTCAGTCCGGATCGCTGGCGTTGTCGGATGTGTCGGAAAAGACGGTTTCCGACTTGCTGTACACAAGCGGTCAGCCCGATCCCGATCTTATCATCCGCCCAAGCGGAGAATTCCGGCTGTCCAATTTTTTGACTTGGCAGTCGGCGTATTCCGAATTTTGGTTTTCCGATGTACTGTGGCCGGATTTCACAACAGACGATTTCGATCGTGCGCTTGAAGATTTTGCGCGACGCAACCGTCGATTTGGCGGTATTTAACAGATCTGGAGTCACAGAGTAGAGGTTTACAACATGAAAACAAAGGTTCTCACCGGAATTGCGGCAGCCATTTTCGGTATCACGATGGTTGCCCTGACATTTACGCCGGTATTTACAACTGCGCTTGCCTTCTTTACGCTTCTGGCAAACTACGAGCTGCTGCATGCAACCGGCGTTAAGAACAAAGGCGTTTATGTGCTCACCACACTGCCCGCAGCGGGAATGCCGTTCATCCTGACGTATGATCTGCTGCAGTATTCACCCGTTCCGCTTGCGGCGATCCTGCTCATATACGTCTTCATCCTTTTGCTGATGATGCTTGCCGGATACGACAACACGCGGTTTGAGCATATTTCCATGTCGCTCATTTCGTCCCTTTTAGTACCGTATGTGATTTCCCTGCTGTGTGAGATCCGTGATTTCTTTCCCGAAGCGCCCAGATCCACACGAGGATATTTGATGCTCTTCGCTTTGCTCGGTGCGTGGATCACGGATGCAATGGCGTATTTTACCGGCGTTAAATTCGGCAAGCATAAAATGGCCCCGAAGATCAGCCCCAAAAAATCCTGGGAAGGCGCGATCGGCGGTATAATCGGAACAATTATAGTAAACCTCATCATTTACGCCGTGTATTATGCGCTGTACCGCATCGGTTGGATCGAACGTCTGCTGTTCCCGCTCTGGCTTGTGCCGGTTCTTTCGGCATTCCTGTCCGTGGTCGGCATGCTCGGTGATCTGTCGGCATCGGTCATCAAGCGCAACTACGGAATGAAAGATTACGGATTCATCATGGGCGAGGGAAACGGCGGCGTAATGGATCGTTTTGACAGCGCAGTTTTTGTCTTCGGCGCAATGTATGTGCTGCTGCTTATTTATCAGGCGGCAGGATTGCATTTCTGATTTCGCAGATTACAGAGGAATACCATGGAAACAAAAACACTGACGATACTCGGTTCAACCGGGTCGATCGGAACGCAAGCCCTCGAAGTTGCACAGCTTCGGGGCTTTGGCATTTTTGCTTTGACGGCGGATAAAAGCGTCGAAACGATGGAAACGCAGATCCGTGCGTTCAAACCGCGATTCGCGGCAATGCGCAGCGAACAGGCCGCGAAAGATCTGCGGGTGCGCGTGCAGGACACACAAACCAAAGTGCTTTCGGGCGAGGAAGGCGTTTGCTATATTGCGTCGCAGAAGGTGGATTTCCTGCTCAACAGCATTGTCGGTATGGCCGGACTTCGTCCGACGCTGTGCGCAATCGATGCCGGCAGCACGATCG
Organism: Oscillospiraceae bacterium; assembly: GCA_902790325.1. Classification (GTDB taxonomy): domain Bacteria; phylum Bacillota; class Clostridia; order Oscillospirales; family Acutalibacteraceae; genus UBA1425. Next base: position 244,654 of record CADARP010000001.1, read on the forward strand.
CACTGGCAAATAAAGAAACGCTCGTCGCAGGCGGACAGCTTGTGATGCGGCGCGCAAAAGAAAACGGCGTACAGATCCTGCCTGTCGACAGCGAGCATTCCGCAATCTTTCAGTCGCTGCAGGGGTGTGCCGATCACGGCGAGATCCGCCGAATTCTGCTGACGGCATCCGGCGGCCCCTTCTTCGGCAGGACGCGTGAATCGCTACGTGATGTGACGGTCGAGGATGCGCTGCGTCATCCCAACTGGAGCATGGGGGCGAAGATCACGGTCGACTCGGCGACAATGATGAACAAGGGACTTGAATTGATTGAGGCGGTCTGGCTCTTCGACGTGTCACCCGATCAAATCGACATCCTTGTGCACAGACAGAGCGTTGTGCATTCTGCCGTGGAGTTCTGCGACAATTCCGTGATCGCACAGCTCGGCGTGCCCGATATGCGCATTCCGATCCAATATGCGCTGACTTATCCGCAGCGCTTTCCTTCTCCCGTTCGTCAGCTTCGTCTTGAAGAGTACGGCAGTCTGACGTTCGAGGAGCCGGACTATGATACGTTTGCCTGCATAAATCTGTGCAGATCAGCCATACTGGAAGGCGGGCTGCGTCCGGCGGCAGTCAACTCAGCGAACGAAGAAGCGAACGCGATGTTCCGCCGGGGCGAGATCGGATTTTTGGATATTGCCGAATGCGTCGAGCGCGCATCGAAACAGGCCAAATCACAGGCAGACTATACGCTCGAAGACATTCTGGAAACGGATGCGCAGATGCGGCAGGCAGTGCGCGTACTCGGAAAGTGAGGTGTACCATGTCACAGTTTTTCTCGACCATTGCACTCGGATGGGGGAAAGTCTGGCCGATCCTATTCGCTATCGTCTTTTTCGGTATCATTATCGCATCACATGAGTTGGGACATTTTGCGTTTGCCAAACTGTTCGGTGTGCGCGTCAACCAATTTGCGATCGGCATGGGTCCCGCGATCTGGAAAAAGAAGAAAGGTGAAACCGAGTATTCGCTGCGTGCGCTCCCGATCGGCGGCTTCTGCGCCATGGAAGGCGAGGACGGCGACAGCGAAGACGACCGCGCTTTCTTTAAACAGAAGGTCTGGAAACGCATGATTATTGTTGCCGCAGGCGCTATCGTCAATCTGATTCTCGGATTCATTCTGGTTCTTGCGATGCTTTCGCAGGAAAGTCTGATCGGAACTCCGCAAATCAACCAGTTTTATGACGGCGCTTCGACGAAGCAGACAGGTCTTGTGGAAAAGGACTATATTCTGGAGATCAACGGCCGGCACGTCTACTCGCAGTACGACCTCGGCTTTTTGCTTGCGCGAGACAAGGACGGAAACGTCGATTTTGTTGTGAAGCGCGACGGCAAGAAAGTCGACGTCAAGGGCGTTCATTTCGATACGAAAACGAACGAAGACGGCTCGGAAAGTATGATTTACGACTTTATCATCGTCGGCGTTCCGCCAACATTTTTATCTGTGATGCGCTATGCGCTGATGGAAACGATCTCAATCGGACGAATCGTATGGATCAGTTTGTTCGATCTGGTGACCGGTACGTACGGATTCAAGGATCTGTCCGGTCCCATCGGTACGGTCGGCATGATCGCGCAGATCACGCAGGAAACAGCGCGCACCGATCTTACGCCGATACTGACGATCCTTGCGCTCATCACGATCAACATCGGCATTTTCAATCTCTTGCCGATCCCTGCGCTTGACGGCGGACGTTTGTTTTTCCTTTTGATCGAGGGCATTTTCCGCAAACCCATCAACCGCAAATATGAGGGCTGGATCCATGCCGTGGGTCTTGTACTCCTCATGGCGCTAATGCTCGCAATCTCTTTCTCCGATATTCTGAAACTTGCAAGGGGTGAACTGCTGTGAGCACGCGCAGAATTAGCCGCGCGGTCAAGGTCGGTTCCGTCACGATCGGCGGAGGATCCGATATTTCCGTGCAGTCGATGCTGAATGTCCCCGCGCACGACATCGAGCGCAGCGTCAGACAGGCAAAAGCACTCGAACAGGCAGGATGTCAGATCATTCGTGCCGCGGTCCCGGATCTGGATGCTGTAGCGCTGATCGGTGCGCTCAAAGAAAATGTCGGCGTTCCCATCGTAGCAGACATCCATTTTGATTACCGGATCGCGCTCGAATGCGCTGCGGCAGGCGTCGACAAGATCCGCATCAATCCCGGCAATATCGGGGATGCATCGCGCGTGAAGGCGGTCGTAAAGGCGTGCCGCGCAAGACAGATTCCGATACGCATCGGGGTAAATTCCGGTTCCGTAGAGAAAGATCTGCTTGCGAAATACGGCGGCGCAACACCGCAGGCGATGGCGGAAAGCGTCATGCGCCACGTGCGGATACTGGAACAGCACGACTTTTTTGACATCGTCCTGTCCATCAAATCTTCCGACGTACGCCGTATGATCGAGGCGTATCGGCTGGTCGCCGCACAATGCGACTATCCGCTGCATCTTGGCGTTACAGAGGCGGGCACATATAAGATGGGACTGCTCAAGTCGGCAGTCGGCATCGGATCGCTTTTAGCCGACGGGATCGGTGATACGATCCGCGTCTCTCTGACGGACGATCCCGTGCGCGAAGTCGAAGCAGGGCGGGATATCCTGCGCGCGCTCGACCTTGCCGGCGACACGCCGCGTCTTGTGTCATGTCCGACATGCGGCAGAACGCGCATCGACCTGATCAAGCTTGCGAACGAGGTCGAAGAACGTCTTCGCGGCGTACATAAAGACATTACCGTTGCGGTCATGGGCTGCGCTGTGAACGGTCCGGGCGAAGCGTCCGCGGCGGATATCGGTATCGCCGGCGGAGACGGGTGCGCCCTTTTATTCAAAAAGGGACAGATCATCCGAAAGATCCCGGAAAACAGAGTCGTGGACGAACTGATGCAGGAAATTGAATCTATGTAGATTACAGGCCGGCGGAGTATTCTCCGTCGGTCTTTCAGGAGCAGTGAAAACTCTTATGAACATACCGAAACTGCGTTCCAAAGAGATCGTTTGCGAACTTATGCGCAGCGCCGACAACCCGCGGAACAGCGAAGGAGACTTTGCTTTGCTGCGAAACGGGGATATTCTGTTCGCTTACAGCCGCTATCACGGATCGAACAGCGATGACGATTCCCCGTGTGATATCGCCGGACTCATCTCTCACGACTGCGGCCGGTCATTTGAGCCGCTTCCGGATCTGCTGGTTCGCGCGCTGGACCATGGCGTACAGAATCTGATGAGCGTTTCGTTCAGCCGTCTTCCGGACGGACAGCTTGCTTTGTTCTATCTTTGCAAGCATTCGCCGTGGTCCGCGTACTATATGCGGCGGGCCGATATTGATAACGAAACGGTTTTCGGAGAAGCGGAAACAGTGATCCCGCAGAAGAACGGAATCTATTACGTAGTGAACAACTGCCGTGTTTGCGTAACGAAAGAAGGCACTCTGCTCATTCCCGCGGCAATGCATAGAGTGATCCGGGCAGAGAGCGGAAAACGCGACGCGGAATACTATGCGGCATCTGTCGTATTTCGTTCCGAAAACGGACGCACTTGGCGCCGCCTTCCGCACGTTTTCCGTTTGCCGCAGCGCGGGTATTCCGAAACCGGACTCCAGGAGCCGGGCGTCGTCGAACTGCCGGACGGCAGATTATACGCGTACTTTCGCACTGACCGTGCATTTCAGTATGAGAGCGTCTCCACCGACGGCGGTCAGACGTGGACCGTTCCGGTGCAGTCGAGATTCACTTCCCCGGAGTCTCCGATGCTGATTCGCCGCAACCCGTACTCCGGTTACTACTTTGCTTTTTGGAACCCGATCCCATTGTTCAATGGACGAATCCGCCCGGATGCACCATGGATAGACGCAGGGCGCACGCCTTTTGTTATGGCTGTCTGTGAAAACGGAACGGATTATTCTTCTTTTGTCACGCTTGAGGACGACGCGACACACGGTTACTGTTATCCCGCGGCTTGCTTTCTGGACGCCAAAACACTTCTGCTGTCCTACTGCTGCGGCGGCCCGGAAGACGGCAATTGCCTGACCCGTACACGAATTGTACGCATTTCTCTGAATTAAGTATATCGAACAATTACAGAACCCGGACAGTTCCGCTTGAGACGCTCCGTGCATATATTGAATCATAATGCTATGGAGGGTCCGCGTATGTTAGAAAAGCTGTTTTCCGGGTTCTTGTTTTTTATGCTTCACCTGAATCCGTCCGGTTCGTTTCCGCCTACATTGACGGCAAAGCAGGAGAGCGAAGCGATCGAACGGATGGCGCATGGCGACGCAAAAGCACGTGACGAACTGATCGAACACAACCTTCGTCTTGTGGCGCATATCATCAAAAAGTATTACGCATCTTATGAAAACCAGGACGATCTGATCTCAATCGGCACGATCGGGCTTATCAAAGCAGTTGACTCGTTTGATCCGAAAAAGGGCGCACGTCTGGCAACTTATGCCGCGAGATGTATCGAAAACGAGATTCTAATGTTTTTCCGCGGACAGAAAAAGTGCGCACAGGACGTTTCCATACAGGATCCGATCGACATGGACGGGGAGGGAAATCCGTTGACGTTGATGGATATTCTCGCAACCGAGGACACTGTGGCAGACGATCTTGATCTGCGCGTCAAAACAGAGAAACTGCACTCGTTTCTGCAGGCAATGCCGAACGGCAGAGAGAAAACGATCCTGATACTGCGATACGGATTGTACGGTACGGAACCGCATACGCAGCGCATGGCTGCCAAAAAACTCGGGATATCCCGTTCGTATGTCTCCCGCATTGAGAAAAAAGCGCTCTCCTCATTGCGAAAACAATTCCGATAATGCACTTTTCTTTGTGTCCTATCTTGATTTTTATGCTATTATAATGTATAATACTTTTTAATGTGTGGTAGAATGTTCAATTGGAGTGACAACAATGTGCGGAAAGCTGATTGTGCTGGAGGGTTTGGACGGCAGCGGCAAGAGCACACAGCTCGCCGAGATCGGTTCATACCTTGAACAACACGATTTCAATGTACGAAAAATCAAACTCCCGGACTACGACGATCCGTCCAGTTCGCTCGTGCGGATGTACCTCGGCGGCGCGTTCGGTTCCGATCCGCAAAACGTAAACGCCTATACCGCATCCACGTTTTATGCGGTGGATCGCGCGGCGAATTACTTGCGCAAATGGAAAGAGGATTATCTGTCCGGAAAGATCATTCTGGCAGATCGATACACGACCTCCAACGCCTATCACCAACTGCAAAAGCTGCCGAAAGAGGAATGGGACGCATACCTTGCTTGGCTTGAGGATTTTGAATACATCAAACTCGCCTTGCCGAAGCCGGATTGTGTCATATATCTGGATATGCCGATCGACGTATCACAGCGGTTGATGTCGCGCCGGTATGACGGCGACGAAAAGAAAAAAGACATTCACGAAGCGAATATCGCATATCTGCAGAATTGCCGTACAGCCGCTCTGTACGCGGCGCAGAAGCTCGGGTGGCACCTGATCGAATGTGCCGAAAACGGCGAAGCAAAACCGATCCAAAACATTGCCCGGGAAGTTCGCCGCATCGTATCAAAGGAGTTATAAAACTATATGCTGGATTTCAAAGCGCCGCATATCACGGACAGGCAGTGGGTTTCGCAGTTGATGAATTCAACACGACGCGAAAGCTGCGAATACTGCTTCGGCAATATTTTCATCTGGAGCCCGATCTACAGCACCCATATCGCACGTTTTGAAGATTTCTTTCTCACCGCAGGCGTGGACAGCGACGGCATATACTGTTTCCCGATGGGACACGGGGATCTGAAAAAAGCAATCGAAGCCTTGCGCGCCGATGCGCGCGAACGCGGACGTCAGCTTCGCTTTTTTGGCGTTACGGAGGCGGACAAGCAGTCGCTGGAAGCAGTTTGCCCCGGAGAATTCATATATGAACCGGATCGTGATTTCTTTGATTATATCTACGCTCGCAACGATTTAGTAACGCTTGCCGGCAAGAAGTACCACGCAAAACGTAATCATATTGCCGCTTTCGAGCGAAACGAGAACTATACATACGAGGTGATTTCTCCGTCTAATATTGCGGACTGCATAGCAATGGATGCGATATGGAAAACGGAGAATCTTGACAAAAATCCGTCAGAGCTTGAGAACGAGCAGCAAGCTTTGATGCGTGCGTTTGAGTATTACGAACCGCTCGGGATGCGCGGCGCTCTGCTGCGGGTCGACGGCGAAGTTGTTGCATTCACGTTGGGCGAAGCAATGGGCAGCCATATGTTCTGCACACATTTTGAAAAGGCGTTTGCCCGTGTGCGCGGCGCGTATCCGATGATCAACCGCGAGTTTGCCGCGCGTTCTCTTTCGGAGTTTCCGCTCATTGACCGTGAAGAAGACACGGGCGATGAAGGACTTCGCAAGGCAAAGCTGTCTTACCATCCAGTGAAACTATTGGTGAAATACAATGCCGTCAGTAAAGTTTGAGATTCGCACGGCAACGCCGGAGGACATTCCCGCACTTCGGCAGAATTGGTCCGCTTCCTTCGGCGATACGGATGAATACCTCGATTTTTTCTTTCATCGCAGATTTGACTGTGAGAACACGCTCGTCGCCTGCGTCGGAAAATCTCCGGCCGCGCAGCTTTTTCTGCTGCCGGCAAAGCTGCGTTCGGGAGACAGCGAGCTGTGTGTCGATTATTTATTTGCCGCAGCAACAAATCCGAAATACCGAAAGCAGGGGATCATGTCGGCGCTTCTTTCATATGCACGGATGCTGTGCGCCGAGCGCGGAAAAGACGCGATCGTGCTGCTTCCGGGTTCGCCGTCTCTCTATAATTACTATGCGCAACGCGGCTATGAAAAAGCGTTTTCAAGGCGCAGATGGGTCGTCTCGCGCGGTGAGCTTGCCTTTTTGCGCTCACCGGTCAAAGAGACTGCCGACGTACTTTCCGTGTTACAGAGCGTTTTAAACGGCAGGGACGGTCTGTGCTGGGATGCGGATGCGCTCACGTATGCGCTCGAAGAGCATAAATTGTTCCGCGGCGCGTATGCCGCGAGCGAACACGCGTTTGTCTCTTTCGGCGAGGACGAAGCCGTTTGTCTGTGTACGCCGGAGGACTTTGGCGAATGTGCCGCGTTGCTGCTGGGTCTGTCCGACCTGCCGCAGTTTACATTGACATTTCCTTCGGATATTCCGAACGGCATTTTGGAGGACGGCGGGATGCTCTGCCGCCTGTGCAATAATGAAATTCACCTGCGCGATGCGTACATCAGTTTCGCAATGGAATAAGGAGTTATTATGATTTATCTGTTTTTGGCCGATGGATTTGAAGAGATCGAAGCGCTGGCGCCGCTGGACATACTGCGACGCGCGGGAAAGAAAGTCATGACCGTCGGGGTCACCGGAAAAACGGTCACGGGATCACACGGCATTCCTGTACTTTGTGACGTAACGGTCGAAGAAGTCGATCCCGATGAAATGCCTGAAGCGGTCATTCTGCCGGGCGGTATGCCGGGGACAAAGCATTTAGACGAAAACCTGTTCGTCTGCGCTTTTACGAAAGCCGTATTTAAAAACGGCGGACTTGTATGTGCCATCTGCGCAGCGCCGTCTGTTCTGGGTCATATCGGCATCCTGGCCGGAAAGAACGCAGTTTGCTTCCCGGGTTTTGAGTCCGAGCTTGTCGGTGCGAACGTATCTGCGGAATCTGTTGTCCGTGACGGAAACATAATCACGGCAAAAGGCGCCGGCGTTGCACTGGATTTTGGCTTTGCCATAACCGCAGCGCTTTGCGGAGAAGACGATGCAAAGAAGCTCGCGTCTGCAATGCAATGTCCGTAAGCAAGGAAAAAGCCGCGCTGCGCAGGGTATATACGCAGTATAGGCGATCGCTTTCGGGCGATGAGAAAGCGGCAATGGATACGGCCGTCGCAAATCAGGTATTGCAAACGGACGCATACCTTTCGGCCGAGACTGTCTTTTGTTACGCATCTCTGCCGTCGGAAATCGATACGTATGCGATACTCTCGGATGCGTGGCAGCGTAAAAAACGAGTCGCTCTGCCGCGGTGCAAAAAAGACGGGGTCATGGAGTTTTATTCCGTTTCCTCGATTAACGATCTTTCATTCGGAATGCTCGGTATTCCCGAACCGGATCCGACGTGTTCTCTGTGTATTCCGTCGAGCAAAGACGTGTGCATCGTTCCGTGTCTCGCCGTTGACACAAATGGATTCCGTCTCGGATACGGCGGCGGATACTATGACCGTTATTTGTCTTTGAACCCTGTTAAGACAATCGGTCTGTGTTACAGTGCATGCCGGACAGAACGGCTGCCGACCGATTCTTTTGACATTCCGATCCAATTGGTAATCACCGAAAAGGAGGTATAGAATATGGCTGAATGGACGCCCGAAAACGGAGGCGGACAGAACCCCCGCGATCCTGTCGGTTATCCCGACCGCAGCGAAAAAGTACGCAATTTCCATGTGCATATTGACGATGATGCGGGCATAAACGACCTTGCGCATACCAACGACCAGCCTGTCTATAAAGGTGAGGTTTATTTTTCCAACCATGCGCGTCGTGCGGGAACCGGCACTCCGGTACAAAGTACGCGTACAGCGCAGCAGACTACCCGCCCTGTTCAGGCGGCACGTCCCGCGCAGCAATCCGCTACGCAGCGCCCCGCGCCCAAAAAGAAAAAGAAGAAGAAAAAAAAGAAGCACGGCTATCTGACCGCAACCGCCAAGGTACTCATTTCCGTGACGCTTTGCACGGCGATTCTGTCGACGATCGGTATCTCTACGATGAACGATATTCTCGCCATCAACCGCAGCGCAGAAGCCGTCGCGGTCGAGATGCCGGCTAACGCGGACACCGATGCCGTGATCGACGTACTGCATGATGCGGGACTGATCAGCCGACCCATGATGTGCAAACTGTTTTATCAGCTCGAATCCAAAATCCGAAAATCCAAGGAGCCGGAATACATTGAGGGCATGGTCAATCTCAAGGCGAACATGGGTCTTGAGGGTATGCTCAATAAAGTCAAAATGAACCAGCAGATGACCGAGACGGTCAAGCTGTATTTCCCGGAAGGCTGGACGGCAAAACAGATCTTTGACAAACTCGCAAAGTACAAAGTCTGCGAATCCGACTTTTTGTTTAAAGCGATCCAGGATATCAATTTCAACTATGCATTTCTGACCTCGGCGAAATCGTCCAACTCCGACAAGCGCTATCTTCTGCTCGAAGGATACTTGTTCCCCGATACGTATGAATTCTTCGTTGATTACAACGCAAACAGCGTTATCGAACGTTTTCTGCAGCGTTTCGACGAGATCTGGACGGACGAGTACCAGGCACGGGCGGATGAACTGAACATGACGGTGGATGAAGTGGTTCGCATGGCGTCGATCATTCAGCGCGAAGCAGCCAATACCGCGCAGATGTCCCAGATTTCGGGCGTGCTGCACAACCGTCTGAATCACAGCATGAGCTTTCCGACGCTTGACTGTGACTCAACCTATAACTATATCGACAATTATGTTCGTCCGGTTATCGGTGACGTGCGCGCCGACGCGTACAGACAATCGTACAACACCTATGTTTGCGAAAAACTCCCGGCGGGCGCGATCTGCAATCCCGGAGCCGACGCAATCAAAGCCGCGCTGTATCCGGACGAGAGCGACTATTATTACTTCCAGCATGACAACAGAGGCAATATCTACCTTGCCCGCACGAATGCCGAGCATAACCGCTACCGTTCCGAGATTGCGTGGAAAAACGCGGCAGGATGATTGGACGTGAAACAATGACAATTCCCAAAAAAATTCCGGAGCTTCTCGCGCCGGCAGGAGATATGGAAGCGCTGCGCTGCGCGATACACTTCGGGGCCGATGCGGTGTATCTCGCAGGAACGCGGTTCGGCATGCGTTCCGCTCCGAAGAATTTTTCACTGGACGAGCTGCGAGAGGCGGTCGAATTTGCACACAGCCGCGGTGTGCGCGTGTATCTGACTACCAACACGCTGCCGAGAAACAACGAACTGCGTGATCTCGAAGAATATCTGCCAAAAGCTGCGGACTGCGGCATCGACGCTTTTATTGCAACCGATCTCGGCGTTTTGCGAATGCTCCGCGAGCTGACGCCGCAGACGGAAGTCCACATCTCCACCCAGGCAGGCGTCACAAATTATGCAAGCGCCAATGTCCTGTACGAGATGGGCGCGAAGCGCATTATTCCCGCTCGAGAGATCTCGCTCTCCGAGATCGAAGAGATCCGGCGAAAGATTCCGTCCGATATGGATATCGAGTGTTTCATCCACGGCGCGATCTGCGTTTCGTTTTCCGGACGGTGCCTGCTGTCGAATTATATGACGAACCGCGACTCCAACCGCGGTGATTGCGCACAGCCCTGCCGCTGGACGTACAATCTTGTCGAAGAGCGCAGACCTGGCGAGTTCTATCCCATCGGCGAGGACGAGGACGGCAGCTACATCCTCAACGCACGCGACATGTGCATGATCCGCCACATTCCGGAGCTTGTCAAGGCAGGCGTCAGCAGTTTCAAAATTGAAGGCAGAGCCAAGTCGAACTACTATGTTTCCGTGGTCGTCAACGCGTACCGCTGTGCGATTGACGCATATCTGCGCAATCCTTCACCCGACTATGTTCCGGAACAGTGGATTCTGGACGAGGTTTATAAGATCAGCCACCGCGAATACTGTACCGGTTTCTTTTTCGGTCACCCGAAGGACAACGCCGAGATATTTTACGATCAGATCTACCGCCGCTACTACGAAACCTGCGCCGAAGTGCTGTCGTATGACGGAACATATCTGCATATGCGGCAGCGAAACAAGTTTTGCGTCGGCGACGAAATAGAATTTCTGGAACGCGGCAAAAAGCCGGTGACATTCAAAGTACCCGAGCTGATCACCGAGGAAGGCGAATCGGTCGAATCCGTTCCACACCCGATGATGTTGTTTAAAATACCGACGGAAACGGCGATTGAGCCCGGCTCGATCGTTCGCCGCGCAACAGATACGTTTCGTTTGGAATAAAAGGAGTCATATGGAACTGAAAGACACATTGTTTGCACTGCTTGCCGCTCCCGGCATTACCGGAGCGGAGGATGACGCCGCAGCAGTTGCATCGCAGCTTTTATCCGCTTATATGCCGGTTCGCCGCGATACGCTCGGCAGTGTGATCGGCGAAACGGACGGCGAGGGGAGAGGGATCACGCTGGACGCGCATCTCGACCAGATCGGCCTGTTTGTTACCGCGGTGACAGATGAAGGATTTGTAAAAGTCAGCAAATGCGGCGGAGCGGACGTGCGCACGATGGCCTGTCATGAAGTGCGCATCCTGGGCAAAGAACCTCTGTACGGCGTTGTTGTATCAACACCTCCGCATCTGAAAACGGACAAGGATGACGCACCGAAATGGGAAGACGTCTCCATTGACGTCGGGCTGTCCGCAGAGCGTGCGCGCGCACTGATTGCTCCCGGTGACCGCGTCCAGCTTTTAGGCAAACCGAGAGAAATGCTGAACGGACGCATTTCTTCCGCGGCGCTCGATGACCGTGCCGGTATTGCGGCAATTCTGCGCGCATTGGAGATTCTGAAAGAAAAAGGCATTCAAAGAAAATTGACAGTTGTTTTCTCCGTGCAGGAGGAAACGTCCGGCGGCGGAGCGAAAACCGCTGCGTTCCAAAGCAGCGACGAAACCGCGATCGCGATCGACGTCAGCTTTGCGTCAGCGCCGGGATTATCCGATACCGAAACCAAACCGATGGGCAAGGGGACGATGATCGGCCTGTCGCCGTCGCTGTCACGTTCGGTCGGAGATAAACTGATCCGGCTGGCAAAAGAGAACGACATACCGTATCAGCTCGAACCAATCGGCGGTAAAACGGGGACGAACGCCGAGGACTACGGCTTCTCCCGATGCGGCATGAAAACGGGACTGCTGTCCGTTCCCATCCGCAATATGCACACGAGCACCGAGGTCTGTGATCTGCGCGACATTGAGTCGACAGCCCGGCTTCTTGCCTGTTATATCGAAAAGGAGGGAGAGAGATGATCGAACGGATTCAAAAGCTCTGCTCCCTTTACGGCGGTTCCGGACGCGAAGACGCCGTCCGAGCGTATATCCTCTCCGAGCTGCCCGCGGATGCGGAACCGCTCGTGGATGCGCTCGGCAATCTGATCGTGTTCAAGAAGGGCAGGAAACGCCCCGAACACCGCGTGATGCTCTGCGCGCACATGGATGAAGTCGGTCTGATGGTTACGCACATCACGGAAAACGGTTTTCTTAAATTCGATACGGTCGGCGGGATAGCCCTGCCTGCGCTTTGCGGCAAGGCGGTTCGCGTCGGAGAACAGCTTGTTCCCGGTGTGATCGGCGTTAAGCCCGTGCATCTGCTGCACGGCGACGAAGAAAAGACTTACCCGAAAAAGGATTCTCTGTATATCGACATCGGCGCGGATACGAAAGCCGAGGCAGAGGCTGTTGTCTGTGTCGGCGACTACGCGTATTTCGATTCCGAAGTCGTCTCGTTCGGCGACGGATATCTCAAGGGACGTGCGCTCGACGACCGCTGCGGCTGTGCGATCATGCTTGAAATGCTGCATACGGAGCCGGAATATGATCTTTGGTTTGCATTTACCGTGCAGGAAGAAACCGGTCTCGGCGGCGCCGGCCCCGCAGCATATCGAATCGATCCGGAATACGCGCTTGTGCTCGAGACGACGACCGCATCGGACATCGACGGTGTCGAAGGCGAGCGCAAGGTCTGCCGGCTCGGACAGGGCGTCGTCATTTCTCAAATGGACAGACGCACGGTTTACCTGCCGAAAATGTACGAAAGAGCCTTTTCGCTGGCGCGTGAACACGGCATTCCCGCGCAGCCGAAAACAGTCGTTGCCGGCGGCAATGACGCGGGTGTGATCTTTAAAACACGCGCCGGCGTCGCGGTACAGGCATTGTCTCTTCCGTGCCGTTATCTGCATTCGCCGTCCTGTGTGATTATGGAAAAAGATTATTACGCAACACACGATCTTGCGGCTTGTCTCGCGGCGGAACTTGCGAAATGATCCGCAGGATTGAATCTTGGTCGCCCGAGGCAGACGCAATCTGCGTCCGGGATGTCTACGGAACACGCACCGCGGGTTATTATCGCACATACGGTACGGAACACCCGGATGTTTCATTTTACGCACAGTATACGCGCAAGGGCTGTAGTGGTGTGCTTTCGGCTGCGTTCGGTAACGGTACGCTGTCTGTCGACGAACAAGCGGATCTTTCCGAATGGGCGGAGTTCATCCGTTTTCTCGGTTTAGAAACGCTGCTTTGCCCGGCGGCGGCAGCGGATCGGATGGGAATGTCTGCAAGCGGCAGCGGTTACGTTATGCGTTTTATTGCATCAGACCGTACGCCGAAAATACAGGTATGTACACCGTTCGACCCGGCGTTTTCTTACCGCGAGGTATATGACCTTCTGTGTGATTGCGGCTTTGCTTTGGGCGCATACGAGTCATGGCTCGGGGATCTCGCGCTTCGCGTTCGCAGAGGATCGGCAAATGTACTTGCTTTGCGGGAACCGCAAACCGTGTGCACGGCGTCGGTTCTGTTTGACAGCGGGAATGCCGTCTATCTCGGCGCGGTAGCGACACAACCGCAGATGCGCGGCAGGGGATTGGCGGGCGATCTCGTTCTGCGCCTTGCAAAATGCGGCAAACGCGCGGATATCCTGTGCAAAGAGCATCGCGTTTCATTCTATACTTCGCTCGGATTTTCCCAGATCGGAGAGTTTTCAATATGTCATTTTTCAAAATAGATCCGCAGATCGAAGCATTTGCGGACAATGCGTCAAAAAAAGCTGCCGCAGCATTTGCCGCAATCGAACAGACGACGGAATACAACCAGCAGAAGGTTCTGCGCGCTTTCATTGACAAAGGTGTGCGTGAATCACATTTTGCGGAAAGCACGGGGTACGGCTACGGCGACGCAGGACGCGACACGCTTGACGAAGTGTTTGCACAGGCCGTGGGGGCGGAAAGCGCGCTTGTACGACACAGCTTTGCGTGCGGCACACACACGCTGACAGTCGCGCTGTTCGGCATTCTCCGCCCCGGAGATGTGATGTTGTCCGTGACCGGGGAACCGTACGATACCATCCAGCCGACGATCGGCCTTCACAGTGACGCGGGACGCGGTTCCCTTCGGGATTTCGGCGTCGAGTATCGTCAGGTCGCGCTGCGTGACGGCAAGCCGGATCTTGAGGCGATCCGCGCTGCTTTAATGAAAACAAAAACCAAACTTGTTTATATCCAGCGCTCGCGCGGCTATACGCTGCGCCCGAGTCTTTCCGTTGAACAGATCGGCGAGATCGTCCGCGTAACGCGCGAATGCAGCGACGCATACGTCATGGTCGATAACTGCTACGGCGAGTTTGTCCAACGCACGGAACCGCTGTCTGTCGGCGCGGATCTGATCGCCGGTTCGCTGATCAAAAATCCCGGCGGCGGTCTCGCAAAAAACGGCGGTTATATTGCAGGCCGCCGCGAGCTGGTCGAACTGTGCGCGTACCGTATGACGTCTCCCGGTCTCGGCGCTGAAGTCGGTGCGTCGCTCGGTATGAACCGCAATCTGTTTATGGGTCTGTTTCACGCGCCGCACGTCACGGGCGAAGCGCTCAAGACTGCCGTATTTGCCGCGTCGCTCCTGTCGGAGATGGGATATGAAGTCACACCTTCGTTTGACGAACCGCGCTATGATATTATCCAGGCGATCCTGTTGCGACGGCCTGAAACGCTGATCGCGTTTTGCCGCGGTCTGCAGAGCGGTTCTCCCGTAGACTCCGGCGCAGTCCCCGAACCGTGGGACATGCCCGGATATGACAGCAAAGTCATTATGGCGGCCGGCGCGTTCATTCTCGGCAGTTCCATCGAGCTTTCCGCCGACGCACCGCTGCGCGAACCGTTTGCCGTATGGATGCAGGGCGGGCTCAATTTCCACTCTGGCAAAATCGGCGTACTGCTTGCGGCACAGGAAGCCTACCGCGCGGATAACACTTGCATCGACTGATACTCTGAAACTACTTAAGACAGCGAGGAGAAAACATGGGTCGTGGTCAAAAGATCGGCAATGCATTAAAAAAAGCGATCGGCGTGGAAGGCTCGTTCAAAGAAGCGATTCTGCCGATGCTCGGCTACAGCTTTATCAACATCTTTTCCGGCGGCAGCGGCTATGTCATCAGTCTGTATTTTTCTGCGTTTCTGACTGACGTCGAGAATCTGTCCCTTTCGCAGGCCGGATTGATCGTTATGCTTGCCACACTTTGGGACGCCATAACCGATCCTGCCATGGGCATCATCACCGACCGCACGCGTTCCCGGCTCGGCAGGCACCGCAGGTATATCCTCTGGGGTATTCCGCTGCTTGCCGTGTCGTATGTCATGATGTGGCACTCATTCGGTCTTTCGGCAAGCGGAAACACATCCGCAACGATGCTGTATTACGTCCTGGCATACATGCTGTACAAGACGGCTTATACGATCATGATCGTCCCGCATACGGCGATGCTGCCGGAGCTCGCGCCGGAATATGCGCTGCGCACGCAGTACAACTCCGTGGGCTATCTGATGAACTCTTCCGGAATGGTTCCGTCGTTTTTGTTTGTTGCCTGTGTGTTCGGATTTGCCAACATGGAGTCGTTCGATTCCGGTTCCCGCGGAAAGTTCCTGATCGTCGGCATTGTACTTGCCGTGTTCTACAGCATTTCTGCTCTGATCACATTTCTTTCGGTCAAGGAACCGAGCTCGCTCAATATGCAGAATCCGCCGTTTGACGGACGGTATGTTTTCGCGGAATACTATCAGGTCTTCCGTAACCGTTCGTTTCGACAATACTTTGCGATCAGCCTGTTCTATATGATGGCGACCGGATTCTATAACCACACCAAGTATTATTTTATCAAGTATCTCGCGCATAAAAACAGTTTGTATAACCTGTTCACATCCGTTGCCGGCGTTGCAGAGGCTTCCGCCTTCCCGTTCAACTATGCAATCACGATGAAGTTCGGCAAGAAGAAATGCGGTACGATCACGACGCCGCTGATGATTGCCGGGCTTGCGATCGGCCTGTTTGTGCGCAGCAGCGAAAACCCGGTCGTCAGCGCGATCTGGACGGCTCTGCTGTTTTTGAGCATGATCCTGTATCCAATCGGTTTCTCCGGAATCGGTTTTGTGACAAACAACATCTTTCCGGACATTACGGACGTCGATGAGATGATCACGGGACGTCGAAGAGAAGGCGTCATTGCCACATTCAGCACGCTTATCAAAAAAAGCATCAGCGGCGTGATGGCTGCATTTGTCGGCATGATCCTCCAACTGTTCGGTCTTGTCACGGGCGATACGGTCAAACAGTACGAGACGCTGCACGGAACGATCTATCCGCAGACGACCATGGCACATGCAGGCGTACGTATCTGCGCCGCTGTGATCCCGATACTCTGTGTGATCGTTTCCATGCTCGCGCTGCGCGGGTTTTCCATGACCAAGGAGGATCACAAGATGATCCGTGACGCGATTGCCGAACGCAAGGAAACCGGAACGGTGACGCTCAGCGACGAGCAAAAGAAAACCTGCGAACGTATTGCAGGTCAAAAGTGGGAAAACATGTGGATCGGCAAACCGGCAGTCAACGCCGCGATCGTTTCGGATAAAGAATAAGGAGGTCAAGAATTGGACTTTTTGAAAAACATTGATTTCGGAGAGCTGTTCGGAAAGCTCAAGGATCTGCTCGGCAAGATCGACTGGGGCGATCTGTGGAACAAAGTCAAACCGGCGATGAACAAGGTTTTGGACTTTTTGAAGAAGTCGCCGAGTATGTTCGTGGCGTTCACGGTGTTTCTGACGCTGCTTGCGGACCCGATCGCCGGCAACACCGGATCTGCTCGTCTGGCAAACGAGGAGGTGCGTACGCTGATCGACGCATCTTTTATGAACAAGGGTCTGACGAACGACGGAAAGTATTACTACACGTCCGGAGCCATCAGTTTTGCGAAGTATACAGCGCTTGCCAAGTATGAGATAGATACGCTCAAACGCGTCAAATACAAAGTATTCCCGGTCAACTGGGATCTGATCAAGCAAGGTTATGACAACATCGGCGGCCTTAGTTACTACGACGGCAAGATCTACGCTGCCATGGAATCCAAAAGTGGCAAAGCTGCACCGTGCATCGCTGTATTCGACGCTGAGTCTTTGTCGTACGAAACGAGTTACGACCTGCCTGCAAGCTGGTTCCCGCAGGGGATCACTTGGGTTGCGGTAAATCAGGCGTCCGGGATCCTGTACACGTGCTCCTGGCCTGCGGCAGATACCATCCATGCGTTTAAAATCGACGCAACGATGGCGCATATTGAGGAGATCGACATATACGGAAGCGAAACGCTTGACCGTATTTGCGGCGGTGAGTTTTATCACGGTGTGCTTTATCTTTCGCAGGATGTAATCGGCGACAATGAGAAGAATGTGCTTATTGTTGACCTGGACGAAAAGACGGCAGACTTGTGGTTTACGCGAGACTGCGGACGTGCAGAATGCGTCGCGGGCGACATTACGGCATTCCACAAAGCCGACGGCTCTTTGTTCCATGTTTCGGACTATAATGGGATCATCGGCGTGTATCTGCGCAGTTATTCTGTGATATAATCGGGAGGTAGTATGGCTATTTTAGTAACCGGCGGCGCCGGATTTATCGGGTCGCACACCTGTGTGGAGCTTTTAAACGCAGGGTTTGACGTCGTTATCATGGATAATCTATCCAACAGCAGCGCGGAATCCGTGCGCAGAATCGAAGAGCTTTCGGGCAAGAAGGTTCGTTTTTACGAAAAGGATATTCGTGACGAAGAGGCTTATGCGGAGATTTTTGCGGATAATGCGATTGAATCCGTGATTCACTTTGCCGGATTAAAGGCGGTAGGCGAGAGCGTCAGGAAGCCGGTCGAATACTACGACAATAATATCGGCGGCACGGTAAAGCTTCTTGCCGCAATGCAGAAATACGGCTGCACGCGAATTGTATTCAGTTCGTCCGCAACGGTTTACGGCAGTCAGAATCCCGTGCCGTTCCGCGAGGATATGCCGACAGGCGGCACGACAAACCCGTACGGCACGACAAAGTTGTTTATTGAACGTATCCTGACCGACACGCAGGCGGCGCATCCGGATTGGAGCGTTGTACTGCTGCGGTATTTCAATCCGATCGGCGCACATGAAAGCGGTCGGATCGGCGAAAATCCGCGCGGAATCCCCAATAATCTCATGCCCTATATTGCTCAGGTTGCAGTCGGTAAGCTGCCGTATCTGCATGTGTTCGGAGCTGACTACGACACGCCGGACGGAACGGGTGTGCGTGACTATATCCACGTTGTCGATCTTGCTGTCGGTCACGTCAAAGCGGTAGAAAAAGCGATGCGAGATACGGGCGTTTCGATCTATAACCTCGGCACGGGACACGGCGTTAGCGTGCTCGAACTCGTACACGCATTCGAGAAGGCGTCCGGCGTATCGATCCCCTATCAGATCGAACCGCGCCGCCCGGGAGATATTGCCGTCTGCTATGCGGATGCATCCAAAGCGGAAAGAGAACTTGGCTGGACCGCGCAGCTCGGCGTTGACCGGATGTGTGCCGATACATGGCGCTGGCAGTCGCAGAATCCCGAAGGGTTTTAAACATGGAATATCTTATCAACGATCAAAAACCGGAACGCGCAGTACTTGTCGGCGTAGATACGGGCGAATATGATATGGACAGCGCCTTTCGCGAGCTTTCACAGCTTGCCGAAACATCCGGCGCCGAAGTGATTGCTACGCTTTGCCAAAAGCGTCAAAGTCCGGACGGTGCGACATATATCGGTGCGGGACGGCTCGAAGAGCTGCGCGTATACTGCGCGGATTACGAGGTCGATCTGTTGATTTTTGAAGGGGAACTGACACCGTCGCAGCAGCGCAATATCGAGAAATCGACGGATGTGCGCGTGATCGACCGCACCATGCTGATCCTGGACATTTTTGCGCTGCACGCACGCAGCGGCGAAGGCAAGCTGCAGGTCGAGATCGCGCAGCTCAAATACAGTCTGCCGCGCTTAGGCGGCAAGGGCACCGAGCTTTCGCGCTTGGGCGGAGGCATCGGTACACGCGGACCGGGCGAAACTAAGCTGGAAACAGACAAACGCCATATCCGTAGACGCATCAAGAGCCTGGAGAATGATCTTGAAACGCTCAAAAAACGACGTAAGCTGATCCGTGAGCGACGCAAAAAAGACGAAGTGACCACAGTTGCGATCGTCGGATATACGAACGCAGGAAAGAGTACGCTGATGAACGCGCTGACGAATGCGGGTGTGATTGCAGAAAACAAACTGTTTGTCACGCTTGATCCAACCGCGCGACAACTGCGGCTTCCGGGCGGCCGAAACGTAATGCTGGTGGATACGGTCGGTCTGATCCGCCGATTGCCGCATCACCTTGTTGAAGCGTTTTTATCTACGCTCGAAGAAGCGGCGGCAGCCGATCTCATTCTGAATGTCTGCGACGCATCGGATCCGGAGTGTACAGAGCATCTCGATGTGACGCGGCGGTTACTGGACGAGCTCGAATGCGGCGATACGGCGGTTATCTCCGTTCTGAACAAATGCGACATCGCCCAAGACACAGACGCTCTTCCTGTTTTAGGCAAGTCGATTCGGATTTCCGCCAAAACAGGAGAGGGACTCGATGCGCTTCTGCAGCTGATTGACCGCACACTGCCGCCGACGCGAATGCGCGTTCGCATCCGGCTGCCTTATTCCATGGGAGGCGACGCGGCGCGGCTGCGCGAGGACGGCGAAGTCCATGCCGAATCGTATGAGGCGGACGGGGTTCTGCTCGATATTACGGCGTCTATTCGACTTCTCGATCAGTATAAACCGTATATGGTATAACTTGATCGGTTCGTCGTCTCTTTTTTTGCAAAACTGTTGCTGAAAATTTTTGAAAAAACTATTGACAAAAACCTGTTTACACGCTATAATATACAAGCTTTGAACGCAAAGCAGATATGGCGGCATAGCTCAGTTGGCTAGAGCATTCGGTTCATACCCGGAGTGTCGTTGGTTCAAATCCAACTGCCGCTACCAAAACGGCCCGGTGGTCAAGCGGTTAAGACACCGCCCTTTCACGGCGGTAACACGAGTTCGATTCTCGTCCGGGTCACCAGCGAAGGGAACAGGGGAACCTGTTCCCTTTTTTTACTCCGATGCGGAAAGGCGGTGGGATGCGATGAAAAAACTGCTGATTCTTTTGCTGCTTCCGGCGTGTGCGTTTCTCGCATCCTGCGGCAGGCAGCAAGGTGCGGCCGAACCGACGGAACCCACAACAATATATAAAATCGACGCAGAAGCGCTTCTGGACGCCGAGGAGGTCGCGCACCATGACTGCAGCGTGCACGGTCACGTATTCAGCGAGCCAACGTGCCAGAAGGTCTCGACGTGTTTTTACTGCGGAGAGATGCAGGGCGGACTTGGCGAGCATGACTGGATGCACGCAACATGCATGCAGCGTGCGACATGTACGGTCTGCGGTCTGCAGAACGGCGACTATGCCGCACACCGTTTCACGACAGCAACGTGCGCTGGTCCTGCGAGCTGCGTGTTTTGCGGCACAACGAGCGGTTCCGCGCTCGCGCATCAATTCCTGCCGGCAACGTGCGTATCGCCATCCATGTGCGCAAACTGCATGAAGAAGCAGGGGAATCCGCTCGGCCACATGTGGACCGGCGGTTCGTGTACGCAGGGGCAGGTATGCAAACGCTGCAATCGCACGCTTCCTGCGCCGGGACACAAAATGAGCGCCGGCAGTTGTACCGAAGATTCCGTTTGCTCCGTGTGTGGTTATACCGTAAAAGCGAAAGGTCATCAGTTTGTCGACACAGTCTGCTCGGTCTGCGGAAAAACCATGTTCGAGGCACAGCAGGCAGAAGCGGCAAGGTCAACGACACTGCCGTCTACCGAGCCGGAGTCAACATTGCCCGCGATCGATAAAACCAAGCTTAAACAATACGGAACCTCGATACGCGAATACCTGCAAACCGCACACGACGAAGTCGACGACGCGATCACCAAGCCGGGTGAGGAAGGGCGAGAACTGGCGCTGCACGCGACGGAAGAATTGCGAAAAGCACAAACCCTGATCGAAGAAGCAAAAGAATTCTGCAAGTCCGATGCGCGCTTGAAGCAGTTGTCCGACACGCTGTCCTCAGTGGAAAAAGCGATCCGGACATCCGCCTCCCTGACAGCGGACGACGATTTGTCATCGTTGAACAGGCTGACTAAGATGCGTGCCGACTGTACCGCCGGACTCGAAGCTGTGCAATCCTACGAAAAAGCGATCGATAAACTTTGAGTTTATTTGGAGGTGTAACTGTGAAAAAGGTCAGTTTCAGACTCTTATCTGTCTTTCTTGCGGTTCTGGTGTTCATCGGCATCAGCGCAACAACTGCGCTTGCCGCAGTGGAATCGCCCGACTTTCTGCGCACAGAAGGCGAAAGGATCGTGAATGAATCCGGCGAAACTATCGTATTGCGCGGCACGAATTTCGGCGGATGGGGCATACTCGAAGATTGGTTTTGCCCGTTTTCTGATCCATCCGGAGAAGAAAATGTCTATCAGACACTTGTTGATCGTTTCGGGCAGGATGCGACGCACGCGCTGTTTCAATCATACCGAAAGAACTGGATCATCGAAGAGGATTACAAGAATGTTGCCGATATGGGCATGAATGTTGTCCGCTTGCCGATCTGGTACCGCAATCTGCAGCGGGACGACAACGGCACATGGTACCGCGACAAGCAGGGGAATATCGACTTTTCCGAACTGGACGGCGTGGTGTCGATGTGCCGCAAATACGGGCTTTATCTCATACTGGATATGCACGGTCTGCCGGGTTACCAGAATGATTACGACCATTGCGGCAAATCGAAATCAATGTCTCTTTTCGACGACACGGATCAAGGCGCGCGTTACCGTGACGTTACGCTCGAGCTGTGGACCGAGATCGCAAGGCACTACGCGGACGAGCCGACGATCGCCATGTATGATCTGATGAATGAACCGCTCGGAACAAACATCACGCGCGACAAAAGTCTGAAGCAAAGCTTCTGGGATTTTTCGGACGCCTTATACAGAGCCGTACGCAGTGTAGACAGCCGTCATATCATCACGATGGAAGCTATCTGGGATCCTTCCGCCATTGCGGGGCCGGATGTGTACGGATGGAAAAACATCGTCTACCAAGAGCATCTGTACGACGTGACGAATCCGTCCTATCTGCACAAAGTCAACGAAATTCGACGCGCCAAGTATAATGCTCCATTCTATATCGGAGAATTCTATCCGCGCGGAATATCCTCGTTCGATTATCTGTTCTCTCTGTATAATCAGCGAGATCTAAGCTGGACGACATGGACGTACAAGGGCGCGGGACCCGGCGCGGAAAACTCACCGTGGTTCCTGTACGGGTCGTCCGATATCGAAAAGATCGACTGCGTAAACGACAGCTATGAAACGCTGTGCGAAAAATGGGGCAATGTACTGCGCACGGACAGCGGCGCTTTCACGCGAACAGCATTTGCGGATTACGCAAAACTATTCACGAACGGCAGCGTAGATCGTGCCGCTCTGTATACGTTCGGTCTGATCGACAGTCTCGGTTCGCGCACGCAGCGGCAGGCGCTGACGAAAGATAAAATAAACGCGATACAAACAACGATCCGGGACTGGATCCGCAAGTTAAAAACCGGTGATTTGCTTTAAACCGCTCATAAGGAGGATTTGCTATGCGCACGGTATTATCGCTGATTCAAGCTTTTCTGTATCTCATTTCATCTTTTTCGGTAGTAGATTCCAACTTTAAAGAACGCGTCGACTGGGCAGCGATCGGCGTCACATCGACAACGAACATTTCGTTTCCCGCCATTGACGCAGACGCCATGCGCGTGTCGGACAGCGAACGCAAACAGTGCCGCGAATGGTTCGACCGCAATATTCGCTTTGCCGACGGGACGCACACGGTTCCGGCTTATGATTTTACCGTTGGTAAGAGGTCCTTACGCAAACACACCAACGAATGGTCGTTTGACGTCAGCCCCGAAAGCGACGTCGGCGCCGTTCGCCGCGGCGGAAAAACAACATATATCACACTTACGCACAAAAACAGCGGGATTGTCGCCACAGTTGAGGCGACAATATATGAGATGTACGCAACGTGTGAATGGACAGTGTTCTTACAGAATAACGGCGCCGAGACTTCACCGGTGGTTTCTTCATTCTATGCTGTCGACTGTACGCTGCCGACCGGTCACTCCGAGTTGTATACGAGCAAAGGCAGCGGCGCAGACGCCAACGACTTTGAGCTGCACCGTTCGTTCGTCAATTGGATCCCCATGCGATTCAATGCGAACGGCGGCCGCTCCGAGTCGACACTGCCTTACTTCAACGTACTCGGCAAGAAGTGCGGCGTCGTAATGGCTGTCGGCTGGACAGGACAGTGGTATACATCCATGTCGCAGATCCTCGGCGGTGTCGCGGTTCGCGCCAAACAGGAGACATTCCGCGCCTCGCTCGAACCTCGGGAGTCGGTTCGTTCTCCGCTTGTCTCGCTGACATTTTACAGCGGCTGCAACGCGCTCAAGGGATTCAACACTTTCCGCTCGTGGGAATCGAACTGCGTCTATACCGAAAGTGCGACCGAGATCACGACGGTCGGCCTTTGCAATGAATTCTCGAAAGAAACAGCCGATGAACTGATCCGTTCAATCCGCGCTATTCCGGAAGAATTGTGCAAAAACGCGAACTATCTTTGGATGGACGCAGGCTGGTATAAATATACGGAAGGCTGGTACGACGGCGTAGGCAATTGGACGCCCAATCCGGAACGCTTCCCGGACGGACTTGCGCCGATCTCCGACGCCGCGGCGGAAAGGGGTCTTAAATTCCTCTTATGGTATGAACCGGAACGCTGCTGCGCAGGTACGGAAGTATACAACGAAGCAATCAAGCATGACGGCTGGCTGATGCAAAACGAAAAGGATCAGAATGTAAACATGGTAAACCTTGCGAATGATGACGCATGCGCTTTCCTTGGGGATCTGATTGCCAATTCCATTCGCGCCAACAAGGTCGGTCTGTACCGGCAGGATTTCAACTTTACGCCGCTTCCGCTTTGGGAAAAGTCGGATAAAGAGCATTACGGCGGACGAAAAGGAATCACGGAAAACCATTATGTGACGAATCTGTACCGTTATCTTGACCGACTTCTTGAGATCAATCCCGGTCTTGTCATTGACAACTGCGCATCCGGCGGCAAACGCCTTGATCTCGAAATGTCACGCAGAAGCATCCCTCTGTGGCGCAATGACTACAACTGCGGCAATGAAAAGGGGGAGGTCAAGCCCGATATTCTCGAAGCAACACAGGTGAACACGTACGGCCTTTCCTTCTGGCTGCCGCTGCACGGCACCTGCGCATACGTCGACGGTGAATATGCCGACAGAACGAATATCATTCCGTGCACACAGAGACCCGGCTATATCGATGTCAGGGAATACCTGGACGATCAATACTTCCCGCTGACATACGGCGGACTCAAAGAAAACCGTTTCCTTGCTATGCAGTTCGGCAGCGCGGACGAAGGCGCCGCGTTGATCTATAAGCGGGAAAAAGTGAAGACGGATGTCTATACGATTCGGTTTTCCGGCCTTCATCCGGATACGTTGTATACGGTGTGGGATTATGATAACGCGGAAGCCAAGACGACATATTCCGGCGCAAAACTGATGGGCGAAGGATTGACTGTTGTCATATCGGACACTCCGAAATGCGCGATCATACAGTATAAATCAAAATAACCAAAGGAAAAGCCGCAGACCGAATTGTCGATCTGCGGCAATTACTTGATGCTGTTTAACCGATTTGTGCAATCAGCGGTGCGGACTGCATACCGTAAGCATTCTCTGCGACCACCGATACCGTATCGCCGGAGGAAGCCGACGCAGTGAAGCGGATCGTTTCGTAGCTGTTGGCAATCCAATAGTCGTTGACGAGCTTCTGTTCGTCAACCACGTTACCGGAAGCATCTTTAACCGTCAACCGGTAAATGAAAATGATGTTGCCGTCCGTGCTTTCCGCGGCAGGAACAGATACTTTGACCTTACCGCCGAGCGACTTTTTGATGCCGATAGAGGCATCCGACGCGAACGCAGGCGCACTCGATGCTGCCATCTGCTGTTCGGGCGTATACGAACGCGCGTTTGTATCGGTTAAATCATGCAGTTTATACTTGCAAAGGAGAGACCCCGACAGCGCATCATATCCCTTCAGCAGCACTTCATTCTGTGCGTTGACTTCCACGATCCATGTCTGCGCAATCTTTTTGTTGTTTGTCGGATGTACTTTGTTTTCGCCGTCCACCGTCAGTTCGGCATAATAGACTGCGCCGGTGCCGACTGCCGTGAATGCGCCTTGCCAGATGCTGCGCGGATCATTGATCGGGTAATGAGAGTGACCGGAGAAGTGGATGATCTGCGGATATTCCTCAAAGATGTCCTTGAAATAATCGATTCCCCAGCCGTCCTCCTCCGTGCTGCCGTATACCGTATCAAGAACATGCTCATGATGCATGACAAAAATCGGTTTATTGGGATCTGCCTTCACAGCCTCTTCCAACTGCTCGCGCAGCCAAACACGCTGGTACTCGCTGTAGTGATCGCCTTCTGTTTTTGATGCGGACAGGCCGATGAAATGAAATCCGTTGATCTGCTCATGAAAATCTGAGTTCATCCCGCTCAGCGCTTCGTACACCGACAGCGACTTTTTATTCAGTCTGTTGCCGTCGTGGCTCTTGGCAACCACAGCCAGGAACTTCGTCTCGTCCTTCTTGCGCACGCTGTCCACAGCGGCACGGAAACCGATAAACTCATCATAGCGACCGTCGTCGGTCAGATCGCCGGCAAAAAGCGCGGCATCCAGTTTTGGATAGGATTTGCTCTGCTTTGCATCGTCGTATGCAAGCGACAGGATCTTTTGGATACGATGACTGCGCACATCGCCGATTGCCTGGATGTGCGTATCGCTCGCGATCACAAAACGAAGAACGGGCACAAAGTCATCCTCGTCTTTCGGAGCGGTCACTGTGTTGCACGGCGCAACAAGCGACAGAAAAAATGTCGCCAGAGAAACGAATACGGAAAGAATCTTTTTCATTTGCTAATCACTCCTATGTTTTGCATTTACTGTATTATAACAAATCTATCGAGAAATGCAAGTCAATGTATCGGCAATCATTGTTTTTCAGCAGTCACGAGAACTGTCTATTGCATTTCTTCGGCATTTGTTTTATAATAATGAAAAATCGTTGTGTATTATACGCTATATCGCATTGAGGGAAATGAGGATGGCAGAATCCGGTTTTGTTGTGTTTTATCATAAACAAACGCCAAAGTCACTTTTACGGCCATACGACAACGCGGAGAAGATCAGCGCAGACAAGCTCAAACGGGAAATGCTGCTCGGACGTCAGGAGCAGTCGATCCTGTTTATTCTCCCGAACGCAAAGCTGGCGTCTGCCGCCGCACTTTGTAAAGAGACAGGATGCAAAAATGTGTCCGTTCTGATTCCGGACAACGGTTTCCGAACAGAGGAACCGATCCGGATCGATGTATCGAAACCGCGGCTCAACTACATGGAAACAGAGATTTCCCGCAGATGCAATCTGAATTGCCGCGGATGCTGCGATTTCATCCAGCTTGCCGGGGATGAACCGCCGTTTTATGATCCGGATGCGTTTATTCAGGACCTTTCGCAGCTCAAGACAAAATTCTGGGGCGTGGAAAAAATACGTCTGATGGGCGGGGAACCGCTGCTGATAAAAGAAATAGATGCATATGCAGAACAAACGCGCAGGATATTTCCCGACGCCGATATCCGCATCGTGACGAACGGTCTGCTGATTCCGACTCTTTCTTCCGAAACGCTTGCAAAACTGAAAAAACTCGGCGTTTCCTTTGATATTTCCAATTATCCGCCGACGAGACACAAAAGAAAAGAAATCGCCGGCACACTTCGTCATGCAGGCGTTTCCTATGATTTTGGTCCGCCGATACGCTGTTTTTTAAAGAACATTTCCGAGCAGCCCGCCGAGGACCCGAAACCGTCCTTCGACAACTGTTTGTTTACGCATTGCCATATGATGAATCAGGGCGGTATTCTGACGCCGTGTTCATTCGCTTATTGCATCCGCCGCTTCAATCGCCGCTTCGGCGCCGACTACACGGAGGCCGACTGCATAGATCTGTACCAAACAGATAAAGACGGCTGGCAGATCATGGAATGGCTCTCCAATCCACATCTATTCTGCTGCAGTTGTACTGCCGGAATGGTGCCGATCCGCTGGCGTGACGGCGTACATCGGGATGACGCCGTTAAAGAAGATTGGATCATTCCAAAAAACATCTGCACGGATCACGTCATTCCGTTCGTGCAGCACATGCTGATCCCTGCAGCAAAATCGCTGCGTGCATTTATACAGCGCAATAAAAACTGATTATTCTTTTACTTCGGATATGACTGCGTCTTTTGCGTCCGGCCTGTTCTTTGCGGATAGGTGACGGCACTGCGCCGCTTTTGACGCAATAAACAGCAGGACAAACAAAACGGTTCCGGCAAAACACGCTGCGGCAACGGCATACCATGCCCGGGTGTGCTCTCCCGCAAATCCGAACCACGCGGCAAAACCGCCGATCAGGAGGTCCGCGATCGCAAAAACAAGTAGAAACCGGGGCAGATACGTGCCGTAGGAAAGAATGGCGTTCGACGCCATGCGGGACAAAGAACGCACATTATAATGAGATTCGCCCGCCGCACGCGGCTTGCGGTCATAATAAACAATTCTTTCCCGAAGATGCAGCAGCGGAACAAGCGCCGGAAGAAAGATATTCAACTCCATGTGCTCCAGAATCGCCTGCGCGGCGGTTCGACTCATCAGCCTGTATTGCGAATGCTCCCGCACAAGCTTTGTACCGCACAAACGCATTGTGTGATAGAAGAGTGAAGACGTCGCTTTTTGAAACAATCTGTCTGTATCCCTCGATTGACGCACGCCGTATACAACGTCGCATCCTTGGAAATACGCGTCCAACATGGCGTCCGTCGCATCAATG
This sequence comes from Oscillospiraceae bacterium, assembly GCA_902790325.1. GTDB lineage: Bacteria > Bacillota > Clostridia > Oscillospirales > Acutalibacteraceae > UBA1425. The sequence goes on from CADARP010000001.1 coordinate 272,949, forward strand.
TCGTCCTGCAGATCGGCATCCATCGTGATCATGCAGTCCGCGCGTGTCGAAGCATATCGGATACCGCTCAGATAAGCGTGCTGCTCTCCGTAATTGCGGTTATGCCGCAGAACGGCGATCTTGTCGTTCGTGTTATACAACTGCAGCAGCAGTTCCCATGTGCGGTCTGTCGAGCCGTCGTCAACGAGAAGGATTCGGCTTTGCGGAGAAACACGTCCGGACGCAATGAAGGCGTCCAGCTTCTGCGTAACGATTTCGGCTGTCGTCAAAATGACCTTTTCTTCGTTATAGCACGGTATGATCAGATAAAGAACGGGTTCTTGCATTTCCGTGTTTCTCCTTTATTCTTCCAGTATATCAGCAAAAAAGGGGGGAGTTCGTTTGCAGCGATCCAATCTCGGCATCGTGATTCTGACACAAAACAGCAAAATGACAGAAAGCGCTGTTCAAACGGCAGCGCCCCGTTTGTTTTCTCGTCCGGAATCATCGCCGGTCGTTTATCTCCTGCACCACAAAAAAACCGACCGGGTGCAAAAACTGAACGAATGGCTTGATCGCAATCTTGACAGTGCAAATCGTATACTCGCTGTGGACGCCGACCAATTACAGCTTGAATCCTTGTCAAAGCTTACGGAGTATATCGAAACGCACACTTTTAACATTTCTCTCTGCTGCGATCCTTCTCCGCGGATTCATGCATTCAACGCACACCGAAACAGGTATGTGCGGTATCTGTGCGAGCAAAGCGTTTTTTTCTTCTTTTCCGAAAAAGCGATCAGACGGATGCGGAACGCAGATACAACCGAGCTTATACAGGAAGCACTGGCGGACGATTCGCTTTCCGTGTGTCTCATCCCGAACGGGCTCTTTTCGATCGGCGGAAGACAAGCTCTGCTCCGGCGCGTCCGTATGATCGGCTGTGTTCTCAATTTGCGCACGTTGTTGCTCATCTGCGCCGCTGCAGCATTACTCGCTTGCGTGATCTTTCTGATTTGTTATATTCGTACCCAAGCCGTCATGAACCTGATCGGATGTATCGTTTGCCTGCACCTTTTCTTGTCCGTTCCTGCCATTTTACTGATACGATGGTACAAAAGATCCGCAAAAACGGAACAAAAGAAACGTGAACATCTTTACGTGGAGGAATCACTGTCGAAATGACGAATGACTTGAACAGCCGGAAACCGCTCCGGTTCTGCGATCTGCAAAAAGAATACAGCCTTTGCGCGCAGGAGATTCTCGACGTACTGAGCGATCCGATCAGGAAAGCAGACTTCTGCAACGGGGAACAGGTTCGGCTTTTTGAGCAGGAGTTTGCCGCGTATCATGCGCTTGCGTATAGTTCCGGCGTCGGAAGCGGAACGGACGCGCTGTTTCTGGCGATGAAATCGCTCGGCGTTGGCGAGGGCGACGAGGTGATCGTGCCGTCCAATTCGTTTGTATCGACTGCCCTTGCGGTGTATTATAACCGCGCAACGCCCGTGTTTTGTGACTGCACCGCCGACACATGGGAGCTGGACCCGAAATCCGCCGAACGCTGCATTACGCCGCGCACCAAGGCGATCGTCCCGGTACATCTGTACGGTCAATCCTGCGACATGGATCGCATACGCGCTCTCGCCGAATGCCATGATCTGACCGTGATCGAAGACTGTGCACAGGCGCACGGTGCGTTGTACAAAGGCAAAAAAGTCGGTACGATGTCCGACGCCGCATGCTTCAGCTTTTATCCGACCAAGAACCTCGGCGCCATCGGCGACGCCGGAGCGGTCATAACGCCGCACAGTTACATAAAGGAACGTGTGGATCGCCTGCGTAATCTTTCACTGGACAAGCGAACGGGCGATCATACCGAAATCGGCTATAACATGCGTATGGACAGTCTGCAAGCGGCCGTTCTGCGCCACAAACTGCCGAATATCGACGGTGTTATCGCAAGACGCACGCAAATTGCGATGACGTATCTGCGTGAGATCCGGAATCCGCACGTCGTGCCTCAAACAGTCGGCGAGGGATGCGGCCCGGTTTGGAACCTTTTCTGCGTATATGTTTCGGATCGAAACCGGTTTCTGCGGCATATGGAGGATCGACAGATCTTCTGCGGCATTCATTACGCCGTCCCGTGTCATCTGCAGGGCGCGTTCCGGTATTTGGGCTATTCTCGCGGCGATCTGCCGAACTGCGAATCTCTGGCAGAACACTGTGTAACTCTGCCGCTGTTTCCGGACATGGACGATACAGATTTGCAGCGTGTCATTGAAGCGTGCAATCAGTTTACACAATGACAACCATATATTAAGAATACCCTTTTATAGTCTTATTGTCAATGTTATATTCTTATCATAAAGAAAATGAATCAAAAGGAGATCATCACATGATTACACGAATCAATCGCTTTCTTGCCGCAGTATTGGTGCCGCTGCTGATCGGTACGCAATCATCACCGTTATTCTGGATCAAGCAGCAGCAGTACAAACCGAAAGAGCTGATCAGCCTGTCGCAAAGCGAGAAAATCACAGAGGACGTGCATATAACGGCACACCGCGGCGTAAACGCCGAAGCACCCGAGAATACGATTCCCGCGTATCAGAAAGCTGTGGAGTACGGCTACTATTCCGCCGAATGCGACATCCGTCTGACGCGTGACGGCGTGTGGGTACTCTCACATACGGCGCCGCTTTTGGGTAAATTCTCCATGCTCGGAACGGTCGAACGATCGGATTATGACGAATTGTGTTCGTATAAGTATACGCACGGAACGAACTTCTGGGAATATCCCGATCTGAAAATTGCAACGCTGGATGAATTCCTGGACGTTTTCGAAGGCGCGCAAACGCGTCCGCAGATTGAAATCAAAACGAAAGATTATGACTCACTCTCATCCGTGGTTGATGCGGTTCGTGCGCACGGTATGGAAAAAACTTCCATTATCATCTCGTTTGATTTGAAACAGCTTCAGGTTATCCGCGAATACGACAGCGAGATCGAGCTTTGGTATCTCGTTTATCGGATCAAACAAAAAGACATTGACGCGGCAAAGGCGCTCGGCAACTGCTGGCTGTCGGCAGACCGCAGTCTGAACGGGTCAAAAACGATCGGCATGACGCTCTCGCAGGACGTCCCGCTGTCCCTTTGGACTGTGGACTCGATCAAGGATGCGGAGAAGCTGTACGATATGGGCGTTCGCTATATGGAGACAGACCGTCTGAAAAACTGACAAAATAAATAATTGCCTGCCATTCCAAAAGGGATGGCAGGTGTTTTTTATAGGTTGATCGTGTAATTCGCGTCGGGAAGCGAATCGTTATGCAGCAGCGGTAAAAGCGCGGAAGATAAACTGTCCACACCTGCGTTCTGCAGTTTTTTTGAGAACGGTTTGGAAACCCGGTCGAGTTTTTTAAAGAAAGCGGACGCGATCCGGTATTCCACACTGTCTTTCGGAAGCGAGGCGTCGCCGCGATAGAGATTGGCAACCATAGACACGGCAAAAGGAACTACCTTGTTATTCTTTTGCGGCTGAATCTCTGATTCCGTAACGCCGTTTTGCCTTTTTGTCCAGCGCCAGATTTTTCCGAATGTCAGCCGATTGACGTATTTCGCGGCCGGCTGTATGATCCACTTTAACTTCGCAGACTTGTCCGGACGCAGACTGAATCCGTTTGCCAACTCCTGGAACGCAGGATAGTCGTGTTCGGCAGTATCGAGAATATCGCTGACTGTGCCGAGAAACTGCTTCTCGGTAAATGCGGACAGCGAAAGCCCGCCCGTATCGAGCGAAGGAACGCTGTCGACCGTCGTTGTGGAGATTTCGATCCTGTGATTGTCGGGGTCGAACCGTACCGTGCGGTAATTCGGCGGAAAACCGACTACGGCCGACGTCGAAATATCATAGAATGTATTCCCGCTGTCAGAGGTGATACAGGAGATATTATGGATATGGCTGTGACCCGTGAACATACAGGGGACGCCCATGTCGGCAAACTGCTTGGCACGCGTTTCACCGTTTTCCAAAAGATCGCCCGACGCAATCAGGCGGTAAAGCGGGGAAGGGGACAGCACCGGATGATGTGTCATGGCAAGAACAAATTGCCCGTTCCGCTTTGCTTCTTCCGCTTGTGTGCGAATCCACGCAAAGCATTCATCCGTAAACCCTGCGTGATCGTAACCCTTATCGTCGTTCAGCGCAAGCAGACGGTACTCCGGCGACAGATCAACGGCATAACACATGGTCGGTTCGTGTACGCTGACCGCCTCGTCCATACCGAATTCACGATAGAATGCACGCAGATCCTCGCGTTTGAAGGCCGGCACATCGACCTTATGGTTATCCTTGTCGAAACCGTACGAAACACCCTCGCCGCGATAATCGTGCGTTGCAGTCGTCACATAGACGCGTTTGCCTCGCTGCTTCAACGCACGCAGCAGCTCGCGCATTTCCGTGTGCGATGTGACTTCTCCGTTGTTCGTCAGGTCGCCGCTTATGAGCACAATTTGCGGCATTCCGTCCGCACAGATTTCGTCAAAGACGTATCGCAGGATCTCTTCGCTGCCGCGCCGAAAAAGCTGCTCGCGCGCAGGCGGATAGGCGAACGGATCGCCGTCAACCCAGTTTCTCTTGGAATAATAATGCGTATCGGTCAAAATGACCACGTCCAAAGGTTTCATTCGGCTGTCCTTTCCGCATTATACTGCACATCGACGGACTTTTTAAACAGCATATAGTCATACTGCGGCTTCCACTGGTCGCCGGTATGGACCTGCTTTTTGAACGTTTCCTCATCGAGCGCGGCATGGATCACGCTAACGCCGACAAGTTCGCCGTTCTCTTTGTATACCGTATCCCAAAACGCATGGTGGCCGATAAACGTGACAGAATCGGGGATAAACAGATAGTGCAGTCCCTGGTCATAGCTGAACGCGTCGGACCCAATGTACGTAAGCCCATCCGGCAAAGAACGATACTGTTTGTCCCCGTCAACCGTGTAGACGTTCTGCAGCGTTTCGCTTTTGAAAAACGCCATCGTTTCGATCGTCTCCAGGCCTTGCGGCAAATAGAGATTCACGATTTCGGCGTAGTTGAATGCGAGCATACCGACCGTTTTGGTCTGCTCGGGCAGACGGTACGTCAGGACGGATTCGACATATGCGTCGTAGCCGTCATCCTCCGGGTTCATCGGTTCTTTATAGCCGTTTTTAGAGCGCAGGTACTGATCGTGATCCATGGGATGACAGATAACCCTTGTCAAATCTTTGGTATACAATACACCGTCAATGTCGCAGAAGTTCTCGTTGTTTTCATCCACAAGGATCGCCTGCAGCTTGTCGCAGCTGTAGAACGATTTGCCGTCAATCGTCTTGACGTTCGCGCCGATACGGATCGACTCCAGTTTGTCGTCACAGTTGAACGCGTACTCGTGCAAAACGGTGATCGGTTTTGCGGCGTCGCCGTCCACGCAGTCGACGGTGAGTGTTTTCAGATCGCCGGGATTGCTGAACTTGACCAGTTCAAATGTCCCGTCGTCCAATTCGTTGAAATCGTATGTCTGTGTATGCACGGCACGGATGGAAAAATAAATGGACAAACTGATGGCGATCACCAGCGTGACGATAGTCAGAATCTTTTTGCCCGTCGAATGCGAATGATCTTTGCCGATCTGCGGCTCCTGCAATCCGTCGATGCGATACGTCCAGATCTCATCCTCCGGGATCTCGCGCATCAATTCCTCCGTCGTTTTGATCTCGGGAGCATTCTTCTTCGTTTTCATTCCGCCGTCACCTCCGCAAGCTCTGTTTCAGCATCCGGCTGCGAATCCTGTGCCGCTCGGCCGGTCACTTGTTCGCGCTTTTGCAGCACGGCGATCACTTTGCTCTGCTTCTCGTCGTTGTAGTCCCAGAACAGATAAGGGATCGTCATCAGGAAATAGCCGATGATGTCGATGATGATCGGGATGACGATGATCTTGATGCGGGAATCGTCCACGAACAAAACATCCCAGTTGCTGTTGAATCCGAATTTCAACATAAGAATCGGGATAATCAGTCCGACAAAAGACACGATAGGCCCGGTAAACCAGCCGAAAACACCGGAGAAACTCTCCAGACGTTCGCCGGACAAATACATTTGATAGTCGTTGATACGCACTTCCATATCGTAGGAAACGGTTGCCGGAACGGTTTTGCACACTTCCAGCAGAAACAGCGTCACAACGCAGATCGTGCCGCACAGAATCAGTTTGTCACCGAGGAACAGCAGAGCCAGCACAATGATCGAGTTGCCGATCGCACGGGAGAGCTGATAGAAAATCTGGATCTGTTTGTAGGTGAAGCGCTTGATAAAGTACGGCGCAAACAGATCCGGCGGCGTCCCGGCAAACGATACGAGCGCAACGATAAGACTGTATAAAAGTCCGCTCAAACGGAACGTGTACAGATAAAGAATCGTCACAAACGGCAGCATACCGTTGCCGAGCGAATCAAGCAATCCGACGATGGTGTTCATCCATTTATACTTATTGCGCATCACGCCGAACATACCGTCCCAGAATTTGATCTGAACCTTTTTGTCGATCGGCGGCTGCGGGATGCGCTCCTGGATGCGTCCGGCAAAAACCATTGTCAACGCCGCAGACAGGACGAATGTGATCGGAATGACATAGCGGAACACATTGATATCCGCCCACTCATAACGCAAAGCGCCGATGATGACAGGCAGAATGATCGCAAGGATCGAATGGAATATGTGCGAAATCTTGATCGGGTACGAGCGAACCAGAATGCGCTCGCGCACATTCGGGCTGATATTGCGCGTACAGATTTCCAGGTTGTTCGCAAAGCCGAACATATTGAAAACCGCAAACAGCAGGTTGGCGACCCACACACGCGTCACAACGTCCGGGATTTTATAGAACGGCAGCCACCCGATCAGAACGACCGTGATGCATTTCGGAATAAAATCACTGTACAGTGAATACTTATATCTGCCGTACTTGGGGATCAGTTTCTTTTTCCAGAAGATGCTGCGCGCGCCTTGCCACCCGTTATACAGGATATGCGTGCCGAGGATCTTGAACGCCGACGCGCAGCTGATTCCCTCAAGAGAGTTCATGTACCGCACAAACCGGCTCGCAGGATTGAACAGCGCAGACACGTCGCCGATAATGAGTGCAAGACCGATCGCAATGAGCGCCATATACAGCAGATAAAATCTTCGTTCTGTCTTTTTCGGAAGGAAACCGAGGTTATCCGCAATCAGCCAGGCGAGCAGCGTCCATATGTAACCGAGCGGCATATTAATGATGTTGATGACCGAAAAAGTCAGATACGGCAACTTGTAGTGGTACATCATCAGGTAACAGGATGCGCCGAAGAAGATGTACTCGAGTGTCTTCGCTGCGGTGTAGTTACTACCGACTGCGATCAGGATATCTTTATACTCCCGATAGGGGACGTATTTTCCCTCGGCCGGGGTGCGCCAATGGGTTTTGATCTCCGTGAAAAGCGCCTTGACTTTTCCCGTAAGTCCTTTTGCCATGGGGGACCTCCTTATCCGTTACCATTTTTTTGCGGGACAGGTTTGTTTGCGGAACGAAGCGCGGAATTCCGGATAGCATCCGCAGCGAAGACATGTGCCGTCGGCAAGCTGGTCGCATGCCGTGCATACCGCAAGTCGTGCCCGGTACATATCCTGCGCGCAGCGATCGCTTTCCGGAATCTTTTCAATGTGCAGACGGATATCGGCAAGAACGTCATTTCGTCCGCTCTCAAACAGCAGACACCGCCTGCAAATGCGCGGATCGCTCATCGGATCTCGAACCGCACGACGCTGCAAGGCGGCAGCACAGCTTTAAAGCCGTCGTTCGTCACGGAGAAATCCGCAAAGTCAGCGGTTTGTACCGTCTGCGGGGCATCAAATGTATTGTACTGCGCGATATCTCCTGTGAGGATCTGCGCCTTCACCGTCTGCACGGCAGTATCGGCAACCTGGCACTGAACCTCAGCAGCCTTGTCATATGACGTGTTGACAACCGTTGCCCAGATCGTTCCGTTCTCGTCCACAGACGCGGATTCGATCAACTGCGGCAAGGGGGCTGTCGGGCGGTCGGACGGACTCTTTCCGCAAGGAACATCCTGCACGGGCGTGGTGATATACGATCCGAGCAGCGTGTTGTTCTGGTGCTCCTTGTACATGCGGAACACGTGATAAGTCGGTGTAAGGAGCATTTTTTCGCCGTCAGTCAAAACGACAGCCTGCAGCACGTTGACGGTCTGTGCAATATTCGCCATACGGATACGGTCGCTGTGCTTGTTGAATATATTGAGCGTGAGCGCGGCGACCATTGCATCGCGCATCGTGTTCTGCTGGTACAGGAAACCGGGGTTCGTCCCAGGTTCGACTTCGTACCATGTGCCCCATTCGTCAACGATCAGATCGACGCGCTTGTCACGGTCATGCCGGTTCATCACCTCAATGTGACGCGTGACGATGTCGTCGATACGGTACGCCTGCGCAAGCGTCTGCTCATACTGCAAAGGCGTGAATTCCGTCGCGCTTTTCTTGGAACGCGTTTCGCTGTCCCAAATATCGGTATAGTAATGCAGCGAAAGGCCGTTCGCCTTGTGCTTGACTTTATCCATCACTCTGTCGGTCCAGTGATAATCCTCGGCGTTCGGACCGCAGGCGATACGGTAAATACGATTGTCCCAATCATAGTTGCGGATATACGTTTCATACCGCTTGAAAAGACAGCCGTAGTATTCGGGGTCCATATTGCCGCCGCAGCCCCAGTTCTCGTTACCGACGCCGAAATAACGGACGATCCACGGCTTATCCTGACCGTTCTGTCTACGCATCTCTGCCATCGGCGACGTGCCGTCAAACGTCATATACTCGACCCATTCGTTCATTTCCTGCACGGTTCCGGAGCCGACATTTCCGTTGATGTAAGTATCGCAGCCCAACTGACGGCAAAGCTCAAAGTATTCATGCGTTCCGAAACTGTTGTCTTCGACAACACGGCCCCAATGCGTGTTGAGGATCTTCTTCCGCTGTTCCTTCGGGCCGACGCCGTCTTTCCAGTGGTATTCATCGGCAAAACAGCCGCCGGGCCAGCGCAGGACGGGGATGCCCATCTCGCGCAGCGCTTCGACAACGTCCGTGCGCATACCGTTTACATTCGGAATGTCGGAATCTTCGCCTACGAACAGACCTTCATAGATGCATCTGCCCAGATGCTCGCTGAAATGTCCGTAGATATCCTTGTTGATGCGGCTGATCTTTTGGTTCGGGTTTATCAGATATTTTTCCATAATATCTCCTTTTTACGTTTAGTAAATAAAACATATCATAACCGATAGTTTATTTCAACAATTATATTGATTATTTGTAGACATTTCCGTGCTCTGACAGAAAAAACAGCCGCACCCGATATACCGGATGCGGCAAATGAACAGATAATTACAGATCTCTGGATGCGATAACGTCGACGCCCGTTCCGAGCAGATTTTCGAGCACGACGTCGCCGCAATGCACGGGGGACGTGAGATGCACTTTTTTCAGCTCCTCGATGGCCTCGAACAGCTTTCCCTTCGGGATCGCGTCCGCAGTACGCACAGGCATACGTCCATGTGAAGCGCCGTCGATGGCAACGGTCGTAGTCAGCACGCGCGTAGGATTCATCAGCTCGTTCCGTCCGTAAACGGCGCCGCGCTTACAAGTATTGCCGGTCACGGCGTAGTCGTTGTCCTCATCAACAGTCAGTCTGCATCCCATCGGACAGCAGATACAGGTCAGCTCTGTCATATCGTTTACGCCTCCTTTGCAGATACCGTCACGGTATCGAAACCTTTGAGTTTATCGGCAGAGATCACGATGTGCTCCATTTCGCCCGGCGCCATATACGGACGTTTGAACACCTGGATCTCGGTGTCACCCGAAGAAATGACAATCTGGCTCTTGCCGAAAACGCTGCGCACGCGGAAGAACACGTCGATCTTGTCCGCAACGGTGTCGCGGTGGATCTTCTGCGGCACTGTATAGCCGACTGCGTCGCCGTTCACAAGGCGGATATAGTCGCCCTTGACCGGGCCGTTCAGAACATAATCGGCCGCTGCTTCGCCGGCGCGCGCACTCTCGGCGGAAACGAAGTCCACCAAATCGTGCACATGCACCACATTTCCGCAGGCAAACACGCCCTCGATCGAAGTCTCCATGTTCTCGAACACATATGCGCCGTTTGTGCGCGGATCCATTTCGATGCCGGCGCCGCGGGTCAGCTCGTTTTCGGGGATCAGACCGACGCTCAACAGCAGCGTATCGCAGTCAAACTCCATCTCGGTGCCGGGGATCGGACGGCGATTTTCATCGACTTCCATGACCGTCAGACCTTCAAGACGCTTGTCGCCGCGGATCTCGGTCACGGTGTGCGACAGATACAGCGGAATATCAAAGTCATTGAGACACTGGACGATATTACGCGTCAGACCGCCGGAATACGGCATAACTTCGACGCAGGCAAGCACTTTTGCGCCTTCGAGCGTCATACGGCGCGCCATAATCAGGCCGATGTCGCCGGAACCGAGAATGACAACGCGCTTGCCGGCCATCAGGCCTTCCATGTTGAGATACCGCTGCGCAGCGCCGGCAGTGAATACGCCGGAAGGACGCGTGCCGGGGATAGAGATCGCGCCGCGCGTACGCTCGCGGCAGCCCATGGAAAGCACGATGGACTTTGCCTCGATGCATTCGTAACCGGAAGGGCTGTCGAGAAAGATCTTTTTATCCGGGGTGATCTCGATGACCATGGTGTCGAGTTTGACCTCTACAGATGTATCCTGCACCATTTCAATATAACGGTGTGCGTATTCCGGGCCCGAGAGTTCTTCCTTGAAGCGGTGCAAGCCAAAGCCGTTGTGGATGCACTGGTTGAGAATGCCGCCCAGTTCCTTGTCGCGCTCTAAAATGATGATGTTGCGCAAACCTTTTTCATATGCGCTGTATGCCGCGGCAAGACCTGCGGGGCCGCCGCCGATAACTGCAAGATCATACATGGCTTAATCCTCCCTCTCTCTGACGATATAGCTGCCGGTCTTGTCCTTGTCAATGTCCTGACGGGAGACGCCCAGCTCACGCGCAAGGATCTCAACCACACGCGGACCGCAGAAACCGCCCTGGCATCTGCCCATACCGGCGCAGCAGCGGCGCTTGATCGCGTCGACGGTGCGCGGAACGATCGGACGGCGGATCGAGTCGATGATCTCGCCCTCGGTGATCGTCTCGCAGCGGCAGATCACACGGCCGAACTTCGGATCTTTTTTGACGATCTCGGCACGCGCTTCGTGCGACATCTCTTTGAATCGCGGCTGCGTGCGCGTATCTGTGTACGATGCTTTTTCGGTAAGCACAACGCCGTTATCTGTCAGCATCTGCTCGACATATTCCGCGATACCGGCGGCGGAAGCAAGTCCGGGGGACTTGATACCCGCAACGTCGCAGAAACCGTCCTGCATATGGATGATGAAATCATCATTTGTACTGTTGGGACGAACGCCCGCAAAGTTGCGGATATTCTGGCGGAAATCAATGGACGGCACACTCTTTACGGCCATTTTGCGAACGAACGCAAGATCATCCGCGCCCGCAGACGTGTCTCCGACAGCGCAATCGGCTGCGTTCGGGCCGACGATCAGATTGCCGTGAACAGTCGGCGAAACCAGCACGCCCTTGCCGACCTTGGTCGGGCACTGGAAAACGACGTGCTTTGTACGCGTGCCTTCGCTCTTATCCAGCAAGTAATATGCGCCCTTGCTCGGCAGGATCTCAAAGGCATGCGGCAGAACCATATCATGGATAACATCCGCCTCGGCGCCCGCGCAATTGATCACATATTTCGCTTCGATCGTGTCTTCTCCTGCGGTGATCGCAAATCCGGCGTCCGTTTTGGCGATGGATTTGACTTCCGCTTCCAGACGCAGCTCGACGCCGTTCGTCACAGCGGTTTCCGCAAGCGCAAGCGCGTATTCCCACGGATTGATGACGGCAGCCGTCGGCGCATAAAGCGCACATGTGACGTTGTCCGCAATGTTGGGCTCCATCGCTTTCGCTTCATCGTAGGAAAGGATCCGAAGTCCGGGAACGCCGTTTGTCACGCCGCGGTCATACAACCTGCGCACATGCTCGGATTCCTCGTCGCTGAACGCCAGAACAAGAGAACCGATCTGCGCATAGGGGACGTCGAGCTTTTCGCAGAGTTCTTTGGTCAGATCCACGCTGCGCACGTTCAGCTTTGCCATCAACGTACCCTCGGCAGGATCATACCCGGCGTGAATGATCGCACTGTTGGCTCTTGTGCAGCCCATAGCGACGTCGTTCTCTTTCTCCAGCACGACCGTCTTCAGATTGAACTTGGAAAGACGGTAGGCGATGGATGAGCCGATCACGCCGCAGCCGATAATTGCTACATCATACATCGTTCGCACACCTCTGTTATGATAGTTTTGGTACAAAACAAACCAATTTATTTTAACATACTTTATCGGTCATTGCAATATACATTTTTATTCAATTGCCATTTTTTGAAAAAAGCCCTGATATCTTCCGCATTCGCCGCACAGCTTCCCTGGATCATGCTTGTTTGTCCGCCGCCGCGGCCGTTCAGGGCTGTATTGATCGTCTTTGCCTGCGCACGCAGATCAGCCGTTGCGGAGCCGATGCAGTATCGGAATCCGCCGTCCGCGGGCAGGAACCCCGCGCAAAGTACGGCGCGCTGCATGCCGAGATTGACGGCATGACGCAGCGAATCCATATCGCACGCTTCGTCAGCAAAGAAGCATATACAGTTATCCGTACCGGCATTATCCATTGCGCACACAGCCAGCCGGCGTCGTAATCCTGCAAGAACATAATCCTTTTCTTTGACAGAATCCAGAAGCCGTTCGACCGCATCGGCCGTTTCCGCCTGCGGAACACAGAGCAGCGCAGAAATCCGCTGCACATTATCGTATTTTATCCGGTAGTCTCCGATCGCCCAAGCACCGCAAAGCATGTGGATGCGAACGCCGCCTTTATAATGCTCAAAATCCAGCAGCTTGATCGCGCCGATCTCGCCGGTACGGGAGACGTGCGGTGCGCAGCATGCGCAGCAGTCAATGTCGCCGATCGTCACGATACGCACGTTTTCAGTCAAATCCAGCTTGCTGCGGTAAGAAAGTGTTTCCAGCGTCCGAGCATCCGGGTATTCCGCGGTGATCGGGATATTGCGTGCAACGGCTTCGTTCGCCATCGATTCCACGCGGTCGAGATCGCTGCGCGTCAAATTGCCGTTATAATCCACAGTCATATCGCCGTCGCCGAGATGAAAACCGACGTTGTCGAGTCCGTACAGACGGTGAATGATGCCGGATACGATGTGTTCGCCGGAATGGTTCTGCATGCGGACAAATCGTTTCTCCGAATCCAGCGTACCGGTCACAACAGCGCCGACGGGCAAAGCGCGGTCCGTGAAGTGGAGGATTGCGTTGTCCGTTTCCTGAACATCCAGAACAGACGCTTCGCCAATCTTTCCCGTATCGGCATACTGTCCGCCGCCTTCGGGAAAGAACGCAGTTCTGTCGAGTTCGACAGCAAAACGCGAACCGTAAGGGTCGCACCGCAGGACTGTCGCCTGAAATGTATAAAGATGGCTGTCGCTGTCGTAAAGTTTCACCGTCATAAGAATTACACCTCCAAAGCGCTTCGGATCGTTCCGCCGCCGAGCACAACGTCGCCGTCATAAAACGCGACCGTCTGTCCGGGTGTGACGGAGCGCTGCGGTTCATCGAAGAGAACATGCGCCGCATCGCCGATGATCTGCACCGTCGCGGGCGCGGGCGCGGCACGAAAACGTATACGCGCTTCACAGCGGAAAGATTCGGGCGGTATATCAAACGCGATCCAGTTGAGCGAATCCGCCGTAAGCCCGGCAGCGTACTGCTTGCCATCCTCGCCGAGCACAACACGGTTATGCAGTGGGTCGATGGAAGTCACGAACATCGGCTTTCCGAACGCGCCGAGTCCTTTTCTCTGCCCGACCGTATAGCGCACGATTCCCCGATGCCGGCCGAGAACATTACCCTGCGTATCCACGAAATCGCCTTCCTGCGGCGTTACACCGTATGCGCGGCAAAGAAACGAAACATAGTCGTTGTCGGGAATGAAGCACACATCCTGACTGTCTTTTTTATGTGCGACGGGAAGTCCGGCTTTTTCCGCCAATGCGCGAAGCGCATCTTTTTCGTAGCCAGCGACAGGGAAGACGGCAGAGGCGAGCTGTTCCTGCCGAAGCCGGCAAAGGAAATAGCTTTGATCCTTGCGGCTCTGCGCGCGCAGAAGGAACGTCCTGCCGTCCCGAGATTCGGTGCGTGCATAGTGTCCGGTCGCAATTCTTGAAGCGCCAAGCGTACGCGCATAATCCAGCATCGCGCCGAATTTGATCGTTTGGTTGCAGATCACACAGGGATTCGGCGTTTCTCCGTTCAGATAGGAATTGCAGAATGGTTCGATCACCTGCGTGCGGAATGTGTCGCGCAGATCAACCACATGATGCTCGATGCCGAGATGTTCGGCCACACGCCGCGCGTCATCCGCATCCGCGTCTGTGCAGTCAGGCGTAAGCGACAGCGTGATTCCAACAACATTGCAACCTGCATCGCACAGCAGCATTGCCGCCACAGAGCTGTCGACGCCGCCGCTCATACCGACAGCGATTATTTCACGCATACGAAACCACTTCTTCCCGGTATTCTTCGTCATAGTATTCAAAAAACCCTTTTGTCATACGACAAAAGGGTTTTCCTGGTCCGAGTGGCGAGACTTGAACTCACGGCCTCTTGACCCCCAGTCAAGCGCGCTCCCAACTGCGCCACACCCGGATGAACTAACGGATGTTATTATACCACAGGATTCCAGAATGTCAAGCGTTTTCGGAAAAAATCTTGTGTTTGCGCTGCTAAATATCCTGTTTTTTTGTCAGCAGCTTCCGGATATCCGCCGCGGCAAGGACTCCGCAAACAAGCACGACTGCGGTACAGGTTACCGTCAGAGGAGTCAATACGGATGCATCGCGGTACAGGATCGCGCCGAACACGAGCGCCCATGCCGCATATGTTACATTCAGCGCCATGGACTTTGATGCGCCGATGCGCGCGATCGACTTGTAGTAAAACAAGTACGACGTCGTAGCAAACAGTGCGGCAAGCGCAACGGCAGGCAGCAGCCATCCCGTGTTTTCGGTAAACAGTTTCACCGTGAATCCCCATCCCTTGAGGATCGGCAGCAGCACCGCGCCGTAGATAAACGCAGACGTCGTCTGGCGGATCTGCAGCGCAAAGGTATTCTTGACGCTTGTGTCGCGCATGCACTTCGCCAGTATGACCGCTTCCGTTCCCCAGCCGAACGCGCACATGACAACGCCGACAGCGCCGAGCAGGAAATTGCCGCCCGCGAGCGCAGGGGAGTAGCTCAACCCATATACACCGAGAAGCGTCATCAGCAGAAAGATCCACCGATACCACGGCATTTTTTCCTTGAGAAACAGACATGCAAGCGCTGCGCCGACGGCAGGATATGCCGCGCTGGCAACCGCGCCGACAGACGATCCCATCGCGTGGATGGCAAGCACATAGCCGGTCATTCCGACCGGTCCGCCAATCACTGCCGCAAGCATAATCAGACGGCCGTTTTTTGATTTCCAGACAGCCGCAGCCTTACCGAGATCGCCGCGCACGCCGTTGAATAAAAGCATCCATAATGCGGAAAACAAATCGTGCAGGAACGTGCCGACGAACGGCGCGAGAAAGACCGCCTGTTCGGTCGAAACGAACGGCGACATCTGCAGCGCAGCACCGAGCGTGACAGTCTCGAGTGCCCATAGGATTCCTGCAAGAATACCAAACGACATGTGTTTTCTCTCCGATAATGTGACAGAAAAGATACATCCGAACGGAAGACCCGCGCAGATGTATCTTTATATAGTTTATTGCTTATTTGCTGAACTTCTCCGCGATCTCGCGCGCATAATCGGGCATATCGGTAATCAGGCCGTCGCAGCCCCACTCGACAAGACGCTCGATCTGGAAGTCCTGGTTGACCGTCCACGGATTGACGATCAGACCCGCTTCATGCGCTTCCTGGATGTAGTCCTCACTGACAAAGCCGATAAACGGATGCACCGCATCTACGTTGAGCTTCTTGCAGTACGCGACAAAATCGTCGCAAACTTCCTCGCACTTTTCCTCGCCCGGCTCATACAGCAGACCGGTCTTGGTGGCGGGATCGATCTTCTTGCAGTCAACAAGCACTTTGGGATCGAAACTGGAAACAATCAGATTCTTGAACAGACCGCGTTCCTTGACCATGGCGATCGTCTGCGCGGCGATGGTGCTGTTCGGATCCTTCGGGGGTTTGATCTCGATATTGATGACCTTGTGTTCCGGCGTGCAAAGGTCGAGGAATTCCTCAAGAAGCGGGATCTTCGTACCGGCGAATTCGGGGCTGAAATAGGAGCCGAAATCGTATTGCAGAAGCTCATCATACGTATAGTCGCTGATGAGACCCTTTCCGGTAGACGTCTCGTCGATCGTGTAGTTGTGACAGATCACGATGCGTCCGTCCTTGGTCAGATGCACGTCGTTTTCAAAGCCGTCGCATTGCAGTTCGATCGCCTTGCGAAAAGCGGGAATGGTATTCTGCGGTGCGCGCTTGTTTGCGCCGCGATGCGCGATAATATTAATCATGGTGCTCCTCCTTTAGTTTTGTGCCCTTATTGTACCACACCTCTGCACAAAAGTAAACATTTTATTTGTGCAACTTTGTTTTTGCGCTTTGATACAGCTCAACGACTTTGAACCGCACATCGTACCGCGGACTGCTCCCGAGTACAGCTCGTCCATCGGTGCTGAACACAGCGTCCGTCGGTTCGGAAACCGCAGGCAGACACAGCGGCGGAAACATAACGCACCACCAGTTGTGCCCTTTTGCCGCACCGATGCGCACACAAACAGCTTCATATGTGCCGGCGGGAACAGTCATGCTGCCGTAGGAACGAGTGTCAAAGTATGTCTTTTCCAGGGAGACGCGTACAGAGTCGCTGCTGCCGTTTTCCCGCAGAACGCGTTCCGCAGCCTGTTCCAGTTCCCGAAAGTGCGGCGTGAGCTTTTCCTTCGCGCTCTGCACATCCGCGCTGCCGTCAAATACCGATGCGCCTTCGCGCAGGAGCGTATCTCGAACAAGGAGTTTCAATCGCTGATCCTCGTCTGAATCGGACGCGGCAATGACGTGCAGCCGGAGCATATTATCATAAAGATTCTCACAGCCGCGGCAAAAGGGGAGCATCTGTGCGGCAAACGTCAGAATGAGCGCCAGTGCAGCAGCGAGTTCAAGCGAAAGAATTTGCGCGTGTTTTTTGTGCATTATAATTCCTCCAAAAAAACAGTGTCCGTATCCGGATATGCCGGAAGTATGGACACTTTTTGAAGGGATTATTCAGCTATACTATTACAAAGAGAGATTATGCAGGTTCGGCAGCTTCCTGCTGGATTTTGAACAAGTAGCCGCTTCCGGAGAGAACATCCATATGACGCAGCGTCTCACCGATTCCGAGAACAGTACAGTTTGCCGGATCCTTCGCCGCAACGGTACGGATCTGCGTCTTGCGCTCGATACAGCCCGCAAGTCCCGGCAGCAGCGCGGAGCCGCCCGTCAACAGGATACCGCGCTCGGCAATATCGGATAAAAGATCCGGAGACGTGCGGGACAGCGTTGAACGCACAGCTTCGGCGATCTGTTCGAGATGTTCGCGCAGCGCGAGAAACACCTCGGTCGTATTGACTTCAAACAGAACGGGCATTCCGGTCAGATAGCTCTTTCCTTTGACAGCAATCGCAATCTCTGCGTCGCGCAGGTATGCGCAGCCGATCTTCTGCTTGATTTCCTCAGCCGTCAGACGGCCGATCAGAATGTCGCGCTCGCGCCGAACGTAGCGACGGATGTCCTCGTCGAATGTATTTCCGGCGATTTGAAGGCTCTCATGCTGCGCAAGACAGCCCATCGTGACCACGGCGATCTCCGTCGTGCCGCCGCCGATATCCACGACCATCGCACCGCGCGGCTTGCGGTAATCGACGCCTGCGCCGATCGCACAGGCAAGAGCTTTTTCCATCAGGCATGTTTTTGCAGCGCCGGAAGACGCAGCGATATTCAGCAGTGTGCGCTGTTCAAGACCGGTCAGCGTCGACGGCATAGAGATCACAAGATTCGGTTTGAATATCCGATTGCCGCAGATGATCTGCAAATAGTAACGCAGGATGTCCTGGCAGGCGGTAAAATCGGATACGACGCCATGGCGCAGCGGATAGTGTATTTGCACACGCTCAGACGTGCGTCCGATCATCCGGTACGCTTTGGAACCGATCGCAATAGGCCTTCCCGAACGGATATCGGATGCGGTAACCGAATTCTCCGTCAATGCCAGGCCCTTGCCTTCCACAAAGAATCGCACATTAGATGTGCCGAGATCAACGCCTATATTGATGCCGGGCACGGAAAGACCCTCCTTTCATAAGGATAGATGCAGGTTTACAGAAGCGCTTCGTCGTATACGGCACGGCTGCCGCCGACAAATTTCGGACGCGTGCGCGCACCGATCAGGATCGCGTCGCCGATCTTACGCACATGCAGCTTGAGCGGAACGGCAACCGGCTTTAAATGCATACCGATCAGCGTACCGCCGATATCCAGTCCGGCGTCTGCCTGAATGGACTCGAGCGCAACAGGCGCCTTGAAATGACGGTATGCCGCCGTAGCAAATGAACCGCCAGCCTTCGGCTGCGGAAGAACGTTGACGATCGGTGCGTTCGGCAGCGCCTCGCGTTCGATGATCACAGCGCGGTTCAAATGCTCACAGCACTGTGCGGCAATATAGATGCCTTTCGGGGAAAAGACAGAATCCAGCGCTTCAAAAATCGCTTCGGCAGCTTCCGGGTTGGATGCGGTACCGATACGGCCGCCGGTCACTTCGCTCGAAGAACAGCCGATGATCACAATACTGCCTTTCTTAAGATTGGTAAGCGACAGAAGCTCTTCGGCCGCCTGCCGCGTTTGTTGTGCTATGGTTTCAAACATGGGATAAGGGCTCCTTTATTGAATGGGTTCAAAAGTACAGGTAAGTTCGTATTTTCCGGCATGCAGCCGATACGGTTCGTGCAGCGCCGCAACGCCGGGCAGATCGCCGCCGACGCCGCGCATTTTCGCGTCGAGATGCAGCGACAGATAATCGCTCCTGTGCAGCTCGTGCAAATGCTCTGCGCTGTCAAGTTCTTCGGGCGAGTAGGGAAGGCACGAGAAATCCATCGTGCCGTCCGCAGTGATGCGCACACCCTTGCCGTTTTCGTCCGTCAGCTGTACATAGCGTACATCGGTACGGTTGCCGTTTTCCTGCGGGCGCACATACGGATGGAACATGTCGTCCGGCGTACTATGGTGGATGGCAATGCGCTGACCTGTCTTGCGGTCACAGTAGCATTCTTCGGGACCGCGGCCGTACCACTCGACATTGTTCAGCTCCGGACAGATACCGGCATACAAACCGAAGCGCAGCATTTCCAGGATCCTTCCGCTGCCGGAAACTGCAACGCGGATAGTCCCGTCCGCATAGACAGTATACGCAATGGCGGCGGAGGCAAACAATCCGCATCTCCATTTTTGTACAACGCACACACTGTCCTGTTCTTCCGTAACGGAACACCGCACGGGCCGCAGTCTCGCATCCGTCTTCTTCCAAAGATTCAACGGCAGAAAACGCAGGAGCGAAGGCACAAAATTAAGGTAACCGCGATCGTTGTCGGTCAGCGGGCGATAGAAGCAGGGACGTATTTTCCTCTCACGGAAAAGATCTCGTCCGCCGAATTTGAAATCTATGTTGTTATCCTTGCCGATTGTCAGCGTGCTTTGGCCGGCACGGATAACCGTACCGCCATCCGCGGAAGCGGTTGTGATTTTGCCTCTCGGCGTTCGGGTATCCGGCTTGCGCGTGGAACGCAGAATAAACTGATCGAAGCTGATCTCATCGCCTTTGCGATACCAGCTGCCGTCATCGGCATGAAGGAAGCTGACAGTCAGAATCCATTCGCCGTCCGTCTCCGGAACTTCGATCGGGAGCGTGATATTCTTGGTGGTTTGCGGTTCGATACCCTCCGGCGCATAGTCGCCGCTTGCGACCTCAATACCTTCGCATGTCAGAGACCAATGCAGCGTGACGTCGTCCAATGAACGGAAATACCGCTTATTGACAATCTCCAAAATACCCTTTTGCGCATTGATTTCGCGCGCGCACATGTCGGAGTATACCTGCTTGACCTCGTAATAGGCCGGATGCGGCGTGCGGTCGGCGGCAATTATGCCGTTGCAGCAGAAGTAAAGATTGCTCTTTTTCTCACCGAAATCTCCGCCGTAATTCCAACGGAAACTGCCCTGTGTGCCGGTACGGATCGCCTGATCGACAAAGTCCCAGATAAATCCGCCGCACATATGGTCGTATTTTTCAAAATCCTCGACATACTCGCGGAAGTTGCCGAGACTGTTTTCCATGCAGTGCGCGTATTCGCAGTAAACCACGGGTTTATATTTATAGGACGATTCCTGCACGGGCTTGTTGTCTGCGGCGAGTCGGTTTGCAACATTGTCAAAAGCCGTCGTCTTGATCGGCTTCTTCTCCCGCAGACACTCGACCTGCTTCTGCGTCGGATACATCCGGCTGATGAAATCCGATTTTGTCAGATCGGCGTCGCCCTCATAGTGGATCGGATACAGATCGCAGATGTATTGGATCGCACGGCGCATAAGGAAGAAGTTTTTGCCGTCGCCGGCCTCATTGCCGAGCGACCAGAAGCAGACGCACGCATGGCTGCGGTCGCGCAGTACCATGCGCTTGGCACGGTCGATCACCGCATCGCGCCACTGTTTGCTGTTGCCGGGAACGTTCTTGCGGCGCACGCCGTGACTCTCCACATCGCACTCGTCCATCACATAGAAACCCATCTCGTCGCACAGCTCGTAAAAATACGGATCGTCCGGATAATGGCTTGTGCGGATGGCATTGATGTTTGCCTGTTTCATCAGCGTAAGGTCGCGCAGATACGTTTCCTTCGGCACCGTCCATCCTGTATCCGGATGGAAATCATGACGGTTGACGCCTTTAAGGATAACCTTTTGACCGTTGATAAACAATACATTGCCGCGAATCTCCACGCGCTTGAACCCGATGCGGATCTCCTTTTTGCTCAAAAACCCGTCCGGACAAGTCGTCACGATCGTCAGCGTATAGAGATTGGGCGTCTCTGCGCTCCAGGGGAGCACATCGGGAATGCGGCAGCTTGCGCGCACGGAATACCGGCCGAATATCTCAAAATCTTCGTGGTAGATCGACTCGCCGTTCAGCAAGACTTCGCAGGAAACCGGACGGCGGACGGGATGCGCGTTGATGATCGTAGCGTCCACGTTGAGCACGCCGGTCGAATATGTACCGTCCAGCGTGGCTCTGGCGTAAATGTCGTCGATACGCACGACAGGCTCCGCCAAAAGATAGACGCCGCGGGAGATACCGGACAGATTCCACATATCCTGGTTCTCCAGATATGTTCCGTCACTGTACCGCATGACGCGTACCGTGATCTGGTTGACACCGTCGCGCAGAAAATGCGTGATATCGAATTCCGCCGGCGTCATGGAGCCCTGCGAATAACCGACGTATGTACCGTTGAGATAGAGATACATGGCGCTTTTGACCGCGCCGAAATGGATCGAGATGCGCCGACCGCGCCAGAAATCGGGCAGAGAAAAGGTACGGCGGTAGATCCCGACTTCGTTCAGATCATGAAAGACTTTCGGGATCTGACTTTTGCGCGTAGACACGCCCTCCGGCATGAAGGAACACAGATAGATCGGTTTCCCGTATCCCTTGAGCTGCCAGAGAGACGGCACTTCAATATCGTCCCAGCCGGAATCATTCAAATCGTCCTTGAAGAAATTCTCGACAGGAACATCGGCATTCACGTGCCAATGGAACTTCCAAGTTCCGTTGAGAGAAATCCTGTACCGCGATTCGTCAAAACTGCAAACGTCCGACTCGTCGAACGGCAGAGCAGGATTGTGCGCATCCAGCTTGTTTTGCTGGATAATCATCGGATTCTCCCAAAAGTGCAAATGTTGTCGAGCCACATTGCTCACCGCCTGTTTGAAATTGATCTATATTATATCTTCTTTTCCAGAGAATAGCAAGGGGTAAATCGAATAATATTAAAATATATATTATTGATATTTTCAAATAAATATGCTATAATCACCAAAGATCAAAAATCGACGCGGGAGGGTATATGAAACAGTTTACCGTGACGGGCATGAGCTGCGCGGCATGCAGCGCGCGCGTCGAGAAGGCAGTCTCCGCATTGACGGATGTGACAGAGTGTAACGTAAATCTGCTGACCGGCAGCATGCAGGTTCAGGGCGACGCCTCGGCCGAATCGATCATCGCAGCAGTAGAAAAAGCCGGCTACGGCGCGTCGGAGCAGGGATCACACAAACCTGCTTCCGCTCAGGAAACCGCCAATGACAGCGATCCGTCCCTTCCGTGGAAGCGGCGATTGATCCCGTCTGTCTGCGTTCTGGCGATTCTCATGTACGTGTCCATGGGTCACATGCTCTGGAATCTCCCGCTGCCGCCGTTTTTCGACGGCAACCATACGGCAATGGGACTATTGCAGCTTCTGCTCAGCTCCGCAGTCCTGCTCATCAACCGTCATTTCTTTGTCAGCGGTTTTAAAGCAATAATCCATCGCGCGCCGAATATGGATACGTTGGTCGCGCTCGGCGCCGCGACCTCTTATGTTTATTCCGTTGTCCTGCTCTTCATCCAAACGGTTACGCCGCGGATGCTCGACTATTATTTCGAGACTGCCGCCATGATCGTTACGCTGATTACGGTCGGCAAACTCCTTGAGGCGAAGTCCAAAGGACGCACAACAGACGCGCTGCGCAGTCTCATGCAGCTCAAGCCGCAGACAGCAACCGTTCTGCGCGACGGAGAAGAGATTACCGTACCCATAGAAGACGTACGCAAAGGGGATCTGTTTGCTGTTCGTCCGGGTGAGCGCATCCCGGTCGACGGGGTCGTTCGCGCGGGTGAAAGCGCGCTGGATGAATCCGCGCTGACGGGCGAAAGCATTCCGGTCGACAAGGCGGAAGGCGACAGCGTATTTGCCGCGACCGTCAACACATCGGGCTATCTTCAGTGCGAAGCTACACGCGTCGGCGAAGACACAACGCTCTCGCAAATCATCCGCATGGTACATGACGCTTCAGCCGGCAAAGCGCCGATTGCGCGCATCGCAGATAAGGTTGCCGGCGTTTTTGTGCCGATCGTACTGGGTATCGCAGTCGTCACGGTTGCGGTCTGGCTGCTGTGCGGCAAAGAGATCGGCTATGCGCTCGCGCGCGGCATCTCAGTGCTGGTCATTAGCTGTCCCTGCGCGCTGGGCCTTGCGACGCCCGTGGCGATCATGGTCGGCAGCGGCGTCGGCGCAAAACAGGGCACGCTGTTCAAAACAGCGGCTGCGCTCGAGCAAACCGGCAAGATACGCTGTGTCGCGCTCGATAAGACAGGTACGCTTACCGAAGGCAAACCGCGCGTAACGGACGTTCTGCCGGAGCCGGGCGTCACAGAAAAAGAATTGCTGACTTACGCTGCAGCGCTCGAGCAAAAGAGCGAACACCCATTGTCCAAAGCGATCCTGGAAGCTGCGGCACTGGCCGACATCACACCGCCGCAGACAGAGGATTTCTCCGTTCTTGCGGGCAGCGGTTTGCGCGCTGTTCTGAACGGCAAACCGCTTGTGGGCGGCAGTGCGAAATATTTGGAACACACACTGACTCCGACACAGCAGAAGCTGACAGAGGAAGGCAAAACGCCGTTGTTCTTCCAATATGACGACAAACTGCTCGGCTGTATTGCCGTTGCGGACACGCTGCGCAGCGACAGCATCAAGGCGGTCGGATCGCTGCATGAATTGGGCGTGCGCGTCGTCATGCTCACGGGCGACAACGAACGTACAGCAGCCGCCATCGCCGCAAAGATCGGCGTCGATGAAGTGAAGGCACAGCTATTGCCGAGCGATAAGCAGTCGGCGATCCGCGAGCTGCAAAAGGAAAGCGCAGTCGCAATGGTCGGCGACGGCATCAACGATGCGCCCGCGCTCACGGCGGCTGACGTCGGCATCGCAGTCGGCGCCGGTACGGACGTCGCGGTCGATGCGGCGGATGTGGTGCTGATTGAGGACGGGATGCGGCATGTACCCGACGCAATACGTCTCAGCCGCGCCGTCCTGCGCAATATTCACGAAAACCTCTTCTGGGCGTTTTTCTATAATGCGCTGTGTATACCGTTAGCGGCCGGCGTTTTTGTGCCGCTGTTCGGATGGGAGCTGAACCCGATGATCGGCGCGGCAGCTATGAGCCTGTCGAGCTTCTGCGTCGTGACAAACGCGTTGCGGCTGAACCGATTCAAGTCAAATAACAAAACTGCGATAAAGCCAAAGGAGACAAAGCAAATGAAACAGACACTGAAGATCGAGGGCATGATGTGCCCGCACTGCGAGATGCATGTGACCAAGGCGCTCGAAGCGCTGCCCCAGGTTACCGAAGCGCATGCGAGCCACGAGGCCGGAGAGGCCGTTGTGACACTGAATGCGGAGATTTCGCAAGAAGCACTTGCCGCAGCCGTCGAAGCGGCGGGCTATAAAGTGATCCGATAAAGAAAGAAGGCAATAAGAATGACAAAAATCGATATTTTTTCCGGGTTTCTGGGCGCAGGCAAAACGACGCTCATCAAGCGCCTGATCGCCGACAGCTATAAAGGCGAGAAGCTCGTTCTCATCGAAAACGAGTTCGGCGAGATCGGCATCGACGGCGGTTTCATGCAGGACGCCGGCATCGAAGTTACCGAGATGAATTCCGGATGCATCTGCTGCAGTCTCGTCGGCGATTTCGGCGAAGCGCTGCGCAAGGTACTGGCCACGTATGCGCCCGACCGGATTCTGATCGAACCCTCGGGTGTCGGCAAGTTGTCCGACGTCATCAAAGCGGTACAGGGGATCGGCAGCGAAGAAATTGCACTCAACGCGTTTACGACAGTCGTCGACGCAGGCAAATGCAAAATGTACATGAAAAACTTCGGCGAGTTCTTCAACGATCAAGTCGAGCACGCCGGCACGATCATCATGAGTCACGCCGACGTCGTCAAGCCGGATAAGCTTGAGACAGCCGTTGCGCTCGTGCGCGAAAAGAATCCGACCGCCGTCATCGTGACCACGCCGATCACAGAGCTTTCGGGCGAAGCGCTGCTGGACGCCATCGAGCGCAAAGATACCCTCAACGCTGCAATCGAGCATCTGATGGAGGAGCAGGAACACGAGCATCACCATCATCACGACCATGACCATGAACATGACCATGAGCACCATCATGAACACGAACATGACCATGAACACGAACATGACCACCATCATGACCATGACCATGAGCATGAGCATGACCACGAACACCATCACCACGAGCACGGCGAAGACTGCACCTGCGGGTGCCATGATCACGACCACCACCATCATCACGCTGACGAAGTGTTCACGAGCTGGGGCAGGGAATCGACCAAATCGTTCACAAAGGACGAATTGGAAACCGTTCTTTCGCAGCTGGAAGACGAAAAGCTGTACGGCAGAATCCTGCGTGCAAAAGGCATCGTGCCCGCTGCGGACGGCAGTTGGATCCACTTCGACTACATTCCCGGCGAGGCCGACGTGCGTACCGGCTCCGCAGGCGTGATCGGCAGACTCTGCGTTATCGGAGCAGAACTGCATGAGGAAGCACTCGGCACGCTATTCGGCGTATGAGGAAATCAGCCATGAAAGAAATACCTGTCTATTTGTTCACCGGCTTTCTCGAAAGCGGAAAAACAACATTCATCCAGGACACATTGCAGGACAAACGGTTCAACTCCGGCGAAAAGACACTTTTGCTCGTGTGCGAGGAAGGCGAGCAGGAGTACGAACCGGAGGAATTTTCCGGCCGCAACGTAACGATCCAAACATTGGACGGTGCGGAAGATCTGACCGAGGAAAACCTCGACCGCTGGGCGAACGAAAGTCATTGCGAGCGTGTCATCATCGAATACAACGGCATGTGGCTGATCCAGACTCTGTATGACGCGATGCCGCGCGGATGGCTGCCGTATCAGAACATGCTGTTTTTCGACGGCAGATCGTTTCTCAACTACAACGCGAACATGCGTTCTCTTGTCGTGGATAAGCTGCAGGATTGCGAGCTGTGTGTGTTCAACCGTCTGCCGGACGACGCCGATACCATGGAACTGCATAAGATCGTGCGCGGCGTCAGTCGTCGGACGGATATCATTTACGAATATCATGACGGCAAGGTCGTACCGGACGAGATGGAAGATCCGCTGCCGTTCGATATCGACGCGCCCGTGATCGAAGTTGCGGACGAAGACTATGCGCTGTTTTACCGGGATCTGACCGAAGAGCCGCGCAAATACGTCGGAAAAACCGTGCGAACCAAGGTTCAGGCCGTGACGGACAAACGGTTTCCGGACGGTCACTGCGCGATGGGACGGCACATCATGACGTGTTGTGTCGAGGACATCACGTACTGTCCGCTGGTGTCAAAGATCGCGGACGGTATGCAGATCGACAATACCGGATGGTATATCATTACGGCGAAGATCGACCTGCGGTTCTCACGAATGTACGGCAAAAAAGGTCCGGTCTTTTTACTGCAAAGCGCAGAAAAAGCCGAACCGCCGACACAAAAGGTCGCTACATTTTATTGATACAAAAGGGGCTGCCGTTTCACACGGATCAGCCCCTGTCTATTATTCTTTTGTCAGGAAATCGACAGCCTGTGCAATCTCCGGCATCTGTACGGATTCAACGTCCCCATGGTCGATCATGCCGGCAGCGGACGGCCGGATCGGCAGCTTTCCGAGCAGCGGCACGCCGAGATCGAGCGCGACTTTTTCGATACTGCTCTCGCCGAATACGGAGATTTTCTTACCGCAGTCGGGACACTCGATGTAGCTCATGTTCTCGATGACACCGAGCACGGGGATATTCATGAGATTCGCCATGTTGTACGCCTTGCGCACGATCATGTTGACCAGATCCTGCGGCGTCGTGACAATCACAATGCCGTCGACAGGCAAACTCTGGAACACCGTCAGCGGTACGTCTCCGGTTCCGGGCGGCATATCGACAAACATGAAATCCACGTCGTCCCACGCGACCTCCTGCCAAAACTGCTGGATGACGCCGGAGATCACGGGTCCGCGCCATACGACAGGCTGATCCTCTTTCTCGAGCAGCAAATTAACGGACATGATTTTGATCCCGGTCTGCGAGACAGCGGGCAGCAGACCGCGTTCGTCGCCTACGGCATGCTCAAACAATCCGAACGAACGCGGGATCGACGGACCTGTCACATCCGCGTCGAGGATCGCCGTTTCAAAACCTCTTGCGCGCGTTTCCGACGCGAGCAGGGAAGTGACCAGCGATTTGCCGACGCCGCCTTTGCCGCTGACGACGCCGATCACTTTTTTGACATTGCTGAACGGACCTTGCGCCAGGCGCAGATCCTGTTTTTCGCATTTGGATGAACATTCGGAACAGTTTCCGTTACATGAAGACATTTTTTATCAAATCCTTTCAATCAGTTGAATGATCAGCAATAGAGCCGGAACGTGCAGCAGGTAGATCCACAGCGAGTACCGTCCGCACCACGAAAACAGATGCGTGTGCACGCGGTAAAACCGCTCCGGAACGTCGCGCGATCGGATCACGCGTCCGCAAAACGTACCGAGCAGAAAGACGAACAAATGCGGGAACAGCGGAAAAAAGTCCGCCGAGAAAAACGCGTCGTTACAAAAGCCCAAAGGAAACAGATACGGCGTTGTCACATACACGCGCGGAACGAAAACAGCCGAAACCGCATAGAGTATTATACAAGCTCCGGCACCGAAAAGCACGGGCACGCGATCGAGCGCTTTTCGCAAAAAAGCATACAGCAGCATACTCACGGAAAGCAGATGGAGAATCCCGAACCGGTCCTGAAACGCGGCATAGCCGTTTCGCGGCAGGAGCAGAATCGTGACGGCAGACAGCACAAGGGCGACTGCCAGAAGCAGCGCTCCGCGGCGCGCCACAGACCGGGAAAACTGCGTACAGATCCCGCTGATGAGAATGAACGCGGACGCAAATACAATCTCGGCCGGCTCAAAAAGCCGGAACAATCGCGTGCAGAAATCGAGCTGCAGCTGCGTACCCAGCAGATAAAACGCATGGTAAAACACCATGCAGTAAATACAAACGCCGCGTATCTCATCAAGCAGGGCGATGCGTCTCGACGCGCTTACACCTGCCACAGGCCGACTTTCTTCTGTACCTTGCGCAGCGTTTTCTGTGAAACGTACAGCGCTTTTTCCGCACCCTGCTTGGCACATTCGCCGATATACGCCTTATCCGAAATAATACGGTTGTATTCCGCCTGAAGCGGACGCAGCTCCTCGACCACTGCCTCGGCAACGGCCGCCTTGAAATCTCCGTAGCCTTTGCCGGCGAAATCGGATTCGATCTGTTCGTAAGAAAGGCCGGTACAGCAGGAATAGATCGTCATCAGGTTGTTGATGCCGTCCTTGCCCTCAGCATAGCGCACAGACGCTTCGGAATCCGTGACGGCGCTCTTGAACTTCTTGACGATAACATCCGGCGTATCAAGTACGGAGACAGACGCCTTCGGATTCGTATCGGACTTGGACATTTTGGCGGTCGGATCCTGCAGCGACATGATCTTTGCGCCCTTCGTGCCGATGAACGGTTCGGGGATCGTGAAGGTATCGCCGTAGATGCCGTTGAATCGCTCCGCGATATTGCGGGCAAGCTCGAGATGCTGCTTCTGATCCGCGCCGACCGGAACAAAATCAGACTGATAGATCAGAATATCCGCAGCCATCAATACCGGATAATCGAACAAACCGACATTCACATTGTCCGCGTGTTTGCGGGATTTATCCTTGAACTGCGTCATGCGGGACGCTTCGCCGAACTGCGTATAGCAGTTGAGCAGCCAGCTCAGCTCCGCATGCGTGTGCGCATGGCTCTGAACAAAGACGATGTTATTCATCGGATCGAGATCAAGCGCAAGCAGCATTGCAAGCATCTGCCGCGTCTGGCTGCGCAAAAGCGACGGC
Organism: Oscillospiraceae bacterium; assembly: GCA_902790325.1. GTDB lineage: Bacteria > Bacillota > Clostridia > Oscillospirales > Acutalibacteraceae > UBA1425. The sequence continues at coordinate 302,285 of CADARP010000001.1, forward strand.
TCGATACGCACAGTCAGCGCATGCAGATCGGCCACGCCGAAGATGCAGTCATAATCACGCGACATCGTTTTCCAGTTTTTCAGCGCGCCCAGATAATTGCCCAGCGTCGGAATAGATGTGGGCTGGATCAGACTGAGCACACGCTGTTTCTTTTCCTGCGTGTTTTCCATCGGAATACATCCTTTCAAATAACGAATTGTGAAACGTACATAGTATACCACAGGAAAACAGAATTGTAAATTATAATTTTTTATGCTATGATAATTTTCAGGGAGGCGATCACAATGCGGTATCAAACCGTAGTTTTTGATTTTGACGGCACAGTCGCCGATACGGCGCAGGGGATCTTTGAGAGCGTGCAGTATGCACTGAAAAAGCTGGAATTGCCGCCTGCGTCCGAGCAGACGCTGCGATGCTTTATCGGTCCGCCGCTGCCGTACAGTTTCCGCCAATTCATCGGTCTGTCGGATGAAACGGCAGAACAGGCCGTCCGCTTCTATCGCGAAAACTACAGCGAGCAGGGGAAGTATAAACTGCGCTTTTATGACGGAATACCGGAATTGATGCTGTCACTGCGCAGAGCGGGCGTGCACACTTGTCTTGCCAGCGCAAAACCTGATCGGTTTATCCAAGAGATTCTCAAACACTTCGGTGCGCAAAGCTGGTTCGACTGCGCGCTGGGTATGCCCATGCAGGAGCAGAGCGCGGACAAGAGCGGCATCATCCTCGACGTCATGAACCGCGCCGGCGCAGTCGAAAAGGATCGTGTACTGATGGTCGGCGACACAAAATACGACATGATCGGTGCAAAAGAACTCGGCGTCGACGCACTCGGCGTGCTTTATGGCTACGGTTCCGCGGAAGAATTGACTTCTTCCGGCGCGGACTACATCGTCCGAACGCCGCAGGAAATCGCGACGATCGTCGGAATCGACAAGTGATCTCGCTTTACAAGTCTCGTTGCATGTAAAGCGTTTTGCTTAACACTGTAAAGCGATTTTCTTTACGCTATAAAGTTTTTCTACTTTACACGCGAGGTTGAAAATGTTTAAAACAATCGGCATTCTGGCACATGTGGACGCCGGAAAAACAACACTTTCCGAGCAGATCCTGTACCGTTGCGGCGCAGTGCGCACACCGGGAAAGGTGGATCGCGGCGATACGGTTCTCGACCACGATCCGACCGAGCGTCGGCGCGGCATCACGATCTTTGCGGATCAGGCAGTCTTTTCCTACCGGGACAGCGAGATCACGCTGGTTGACACGCCCGGACACGCAGACTTCTCGCCGGAAATGGAACGGGTACTCGGCGTGCTCGATTGCGCTGTGGTCGTGGTCAGCTGCGTCGAAGGCGTCCAGGCACACACAGAAGTGATCTGGAAACTGCTCGATGCATATCGGCTGCCGACGATCTTTTTTCTGAACAAGACCGATCGCGTCGGCGCGGATATTGCGCGTACGCTGCGGCAGATCCAATCACGCTGCAGCAGCGACGCCGTTCTGCTCGACGACGGCTTTCGGAGCAATGCCGAAGCGCTCGCGGAGCGCGACGAATCATTGCTGGATCTGTACGTCGAACAGAAATACGATGAAAATAGCTGGCAGGACGCCGCCGCACGGATGACAATGCAGCGGCAGATTTTTCCCGTGTTTTCCGGCAGCGCACTGTCCGGTGACGGCGTGGATCGGCTGCTGCAAAACATTGACCTGCTCGTCCGAACCACATATGACGCAAGCGGCGCGCTGTCTGCCCGTGTGTATAAGGTGCGGCACGACGCGCAAGGCAGTGCTGTCACGTTCCTGAAAGTTTCTTCCGGCACACTGCATGTACGCGAAAGCGTCCGTGACGAAAAAGTCGCCGAGATCCGTCAGTACAAAGGCGGACGTTTCCAATCCGTACCGCAGGCGTTCGCCGGCCAGCTTTGCGCCGTTACCGGCCTGCATCTGCCGGTCGGCACGGTCATCGGCGCAGGCGATTCCGTTCTGCCGCTGCAGATGACGCCGCTGCTGTCTGCGTCTGTTTTGTTCGACAATTCCGTGCCGATACAAAATGTCCTCTCGATGCTGCGCACGTTGGAAGCAGAAGAGCCGCAGATGGCCGTCTCCGTACAGGAATCTTCGCGGCAAATCCAAATACGCGTCATGGGACCGATTCAGCTGGAGGTGCTGGCGGAACAGTGCATGCAGCGCTTCGGGATCGAAATCTCCTTCGGAAAATGTGAAGTTGTCTATCTGGAAACGATCGACGCCCCGGTCATCGGATGCGGACATTACGAACCGCTGCGGCATTACGCCGAGGTTCATCTGCTGCTTCGCCCGCTTCCGCGCGGCAGCGGAATCCGCTTTTCGTCGGCCTGTCCGACGGACGAGCTGAAACTGAACTGGCAGCGTCTGATCGAAACGCACGTTTACGAAAAAACACATCTCGGTGCGCTGTGCGGATTTCCGCTGACGGACATCGAGGTCGTTCTGCTGACCGGGCGCGCGCACGAAAAACATACGGAAGGCGGTGATTTCCGCCAGGCGACTTACCGCGCGATCCGACAGGCGCTTTTCCGGACAAACAGCGTTCTTCTCGAACCGTATTACCGCTTCCGGATCAGCGTGCCGCCGGACTGCATCGGGCGCGTGCTGTCCGATCTCGAAAAGAAAGCAGCGGTTTATGATGCACCCGAGTCCGAACAGGAATATATCACTGTCGGCGGTCGTTGTCCCGCGGCGGAGCTGATGGAATACAGCGCGTCGCTTTCCGCCTTCACGAAGGGACGCGGCATAATGCGTGTAGAGTTCGACGGATATGACTTGTGCCATGACGCGGACTCTGTCATCGAAACACATCCGTACAACCGCGACGCTGATTTCGAGAACACGGCGGATTCTGTCTTTTGCGCACACGGTGCGGGATACAACGTCCGATGGGATCTCGCCTCTGAAAAAATGCATTGTACGGTTGACAGAAAGCGAATTAGTGTTTATACTGGTGACAAATAAAAAAGGAGGGTCTGTTATGCAGTTTGGCTGTTCTCTCAATTCAAAAACGTTCATGCCCGAATTCACGGGCAATCTTGACGGATATGATCCTTACGAAGGGCTCTTGCAGGGCTATGCTCTGATGAAACGCATCGGCTACGATTATATTGAAGCTTCCGTCGGCGTCGTCTCCGATCTGACCGAGGCGCAGCTTCAGGATTTATCGCAAAGATCGAAAGACGGGTCTTTTGAACTGCGGTACTGCAATTGCTTTATACCCGGCAGGATTTCTCTCTACGATTCAACGGAAAAAGAGATTCATGATTTTGTAGACGAGGCAATGCGCCGCTTTGATCTTCTGCAGGTTCGTTCCGTCATTTTCGGCAGCGGGGCTGCGCGCAGATGTCCCGACGGCATGGAAAAAGCGCAAGCAATCGAGAAGCTCTCCGCTTTTCTCAGATACTGCAATACGGTCGGCGTGCGTTACGGCATCAAGACTTTGATCGAAAACCTGAATCAGAACGAAACGAATATGTTCAACACCGTTGCGGATTCCGCTGACATGATGCAGACGCTGAATCTGCCTTATGTCGGCATTCTGGCGGATCTGTTCCACATGTCGATGGAGCAGGAAAATCCACAGGTACTGTTTGACGATTGCGATCTGATCTCGCATATCCATGTGTCCGAAACACCCGGACGCGTCTATCCCGGCAAGTTTGCGGGCGAGCACTTCATGCAGTGCATCGGCAAGCTTCGCGAAGCCGGATTTGACCGCGATGTTTCCGTGGAATGTACGTTCGGCGACATGGAATCGGAGGCGGCCGCTGCTTTAAAATTCCTAAAGGAGACGTTTTAATGAGCTTTTCAGTCGAACAAAGCGGCCAGACGTTTCGCGTTTATCTCGACGGACGTCTGTTTACATCCTGCGTCTATGAACCGGAATATGTGCGCCCGTTCATGGGACCGGTTTTCGCATCGGATTTCAGACAATTCACGCGTTTTGAGCCGCACCACGCGGAGCATCCGCACCAAAGGTCGGTCTTTGTCGGCGTCGGAGACGTCAACGGCGTCGACTGCTGGAACGAAAAAGGCGAGGGTAAGGGCAAAATGACGCTTGACTCTGTCCTTGATGTCCGCGGCGGAGATACGGCGGTCATATCTGTCCGACTCGTCTGGAGCGCGATCGACGACGGCAGAAAACTTGTTGACGAAGTGCGCACGATCCGCTTCGAGAAAAAGACGGACTGTGTCGCTGTGTACATCACTTTGACCTTCTTTGCGACCTATGGCGACGTGACGTTCGGCCAAACCAAAGAGGCCGGTCCTTTGGGCATACGCGTCGCGGACGCGCTTCGCGCCGACAGAGGCGGTGTTTTCTCCAATTCCGAAGGCGGCGTCAATGAGGACGCATGCTGGGGCAAAACGGCCAAATGGTGCAACTACTCCGGCTCGGTCAACGGCAAAACGCTCGGCATCGCCTGCTACGACAGGCCGTCCAACGCGCAGTATCCGACAGCGTGGCATATCCGGAATTACGGTCTGATGGCGCCGAACAACCTGCTTTTCAAGAGTACGGTACAGATTCCGCAGAGACAGTCGGTACGGTATGATTATCTGCTCTGTTTCTGGGAAGACACGTTTGACCCGAAGAAATACGAAGAATAATTGCATCTGCATGAACCTTCCGAATCCTGGGCATACTCATTGCATCAAGGTTCGGGAGGTTTTTCTTTTGCAATACAGCAAGGTGGAGATCTGCGGCGTCAACACGTCAAAGCTCCGCGTACTCCGGGAGTCCGAAAAGAGCGAGCTGCTGCGGCGCATGCACGAAGGCGACGTCACTGCGCGCGACGAACTGATCTCGGGCAATCTGCGGCTTGTTCTGTCCGTAGTGCAGCGCTTTGCGAACCGCGGTGAAAACCCGGATGATCTGTTTCAGGTAGGATGCATCGGTCTGATCAAAGCTATCGACAATTTTGATATTACGCAGCAGGTCAGGTTTTCCACTTATGCCGTACCGATGATCATCGGTGAGATACGCCGTTATCTGCGCGATAACAATTCCGTGCGTGTCAGCCGCTCCATGCGCGACACGGCGTATCACGCTATGCAGGTCAAAGAGCAGCTCATCGCCGAGCTCGGACGCGACCCGACGGTCGAAGAGATCGCCAAACGCATGGGGCGAAAAAAAGAAGACGTCGTACTCGCACTTGAAGCGATCGTAGAACCGGTTTCCCTCTATGAACCGGTTTATTCCGACGGAGGCGACACGATCTACGTAATGGATCAGGTTGGGGACAAAGTGACGGACGAAAACTGGATCGAAGAGATCCAGCTCAAGCAGTCCATCCGCGCTCTGCCGGATCGGGAAAAGCGCATTCTGTACCTGCGGTTTCTTTTGGGTAAAACGCAGATGGAAGTCGCGCGGGAGATCGGCATCTCGCAGGCGCAGGTATCCCGACTGGAAAAAAGCGCGATTCGTAGAATCAAAAACGGATAAAATCCACCATAATCCAAGCGAACAATCGGAAAATTTGTCGTAAATTACAGTTTACATTTACTGTACTTTTTGTTATAATAATCTGCGGTAAATTATGATTTGAAACCGAGATCATGCATACGATGCGCGATTTCGGAAAAAGAATGGAGTGTTTCGCAATGCGTGTGATTACATTGGATTGTGCCGCCGACATCGGCCGTGCGGCTGGAGAAGCGTTTGTTCAGACCGTTCTTCGGAAACCGAACGCCGTTTTGGGACTTGCAACCGGCGCCACGCCGCTGCCGACTTATGCCTACATGGCCGACGCCTGCAAGACGGGCAAGGTCAGTTTCAAAGACGTTTCGACGTTCAATCTCGACGAATACTGCGATCTGCCGAAAACGCACAAGAACAGTTACTACAGCTTCATGTTTGAAAACCTCTTTTCCAAGATCGACGTCGATCCGGACAATGTGCATTTTCTAAACGGCAACGCGCCCGACGACCGGGCGGAGAGCGCGCGCTATGCCGCCGAAATCGAAGCCGCGGGCGGAATCGACATCCAGTTTCTCGGTATCGGCCGCAACGGTCATATCGCGTTCAACGAACCGTCCGACCGCTTCACGAACGACGCATTCAAAGTGCAGCTTACCGACAGCACGATTGAAGCAAACTCCATCTATTTCGACGACGTTCCCATGCCGCATTACGCCATGACTATGGGCATCGGCTCCATCATGCGCGCGCGCAAAATCATCCTTGTCGCAACCGGGAAATCGAAGGCTGAAGCCGTTCGCGCCATGGTTTGCGGCGAAATTGACCCGCATTGCCCCGCATCCATCCTCAAAGCGCATCCGGACTGCACGGTATATCTGGATCCGGATGCGGCAAGTTTGTTGTGATCGTATGCTGATCCGTGTAAATCCGACGATGCTGTGGGGCGCTGTGTTCAGCGTTCCGGCAGTTGTCGTCGATAAATACATGAAGCTCGCCAGCGCCGAGCAGATACGCACACTTCTGTGGGTTTTGCGGCATGCGGCCGAGCAGCCGACGACCGAACAGGCCGCCGAATCACTGCGCTACAGCGAAGAAAACGTGCGCGAATACGTCGCGTTCTGGCAGCAGAACGGCATTTTGCAGACAGACGCGCCGACAGTTCCCGCACCGCAAATACAGACTGTCCGGCACGTCGAGACACGCAAACCGGAAAAGCCCGCGCTGCCCGATCTGCCGGAAAACAAGCCGACTGCCGCGGAGATCCTCGCGCGGACAAAGGAAACGCCCGAGCTCGGTTTTCTGTTTCAGGAAGCGCAGAAAAAATTCAGCCGCACGATCGGTTATGACGGTCAGTGTACGCTGCTGCTGATGCACGACCGTTACGGACTGCCGGTCGAAGTGATCCTGATGATCATCGAGTACTGCGCAGAGGTGCGCAAGACTTCCAACGCATACATCGCCGCCATGGGCAAGAGTTGGGCACAGGAAGAGATCGACACGATCGAAAAGGCGGAAGAAAAGATCGGCGAACTGCACCGGTGCGGAAAGCTCTGGAAGGAGCTCGCATCGTCCGCCGGATTGACAGCACCGACTCCGACGTCCGTTCAATCCGAATATCTGCGTGCATGGAGCACGGAGCTGGGTTACGGGAGCGACATGATATTCCTCGCCTACGAGGAAATGGCAAATCACTGTACAAAACTCAGCTTTGCCTACATGAACAAGGTGCTGCGCAACTGGCACGGCAAAGGGCTGAAAACACCGCAGGATGTCGCCGAAGACAACCGACGCTTCCGCGAAAAAAAATCGCAGGACGACGACAAGCCTCCGGCGTCCTATGACATCGACGAAATGGAGCAGCGGCTCCTTTACGGTCCCATCGTCTACAAGAAAAAGAATCGAAGGGAAGCTACATAATGGGTTACAGCGCAGAGATCTACACGAAAGCCTTGAGCATCGTAGACCGCCGCCGCGCCGATGCGAAGGCGGTCGCGGCGGAGCACCGGCGCGAAGTCTACGGAAAGATTCCGCAGATGCAGGCTCTGGACGCCGAGATCAGCCGTGCGGCAGCAGACGCCGCCAAGGCGATCGGTATGCAGGGCGACGCGCAGAAATACGTGCAGTCTCTTTCCGAGCGAAATCTGGCGGCGCAGGAAAAGCGCCGTGTTTTGTTGCGGGATAACGGCTACCCGGAGGATTATCTGAAAGAAAAACACACGTGTTCGCTGTGCAGTGATACGGGCTTCTGCGGCGGCATCCGTTGCAAGTGCGTCGACGATCTGATGCGTCGGATTGCATATTCGTCGCTGTGCAGTGATTTCCCTGTGGAACGATCCACCTTTGAGTCGTTCAATCTCGGTTTCTACTCCAAGCGTGCAGATCCGAAAACCGGCGTCGTGCCGTATACGCGCATGGAGGAAGTGCTGAACTACTGCAAACAGTACGCCGCGGATTTCGATATGCACTCTCCGTCGCTGTTTATGTACGGCGAGACGGGACTCGGTAAAACACATCTTTCGCTTGCGATTGCCGGCGCCGTCACGAAAAAAGGCTTCGGCGTGATTTACGGCTCTGCGCAGAATCTTCTGGATCGCATTGAGCGCGAGCACTTCAAAGGAGAGGACGAGGGTGCGAACGACGCCATTCTCGGATGCGACCTTTTGATCCTGGATGACCTCGGCGCGGAATTCTCCACACAGTTTTCCGTTTCCACTGTCTATAATATCCTCAATACCCGCCTGATGAGCGGCAAACCCGTTATCATCAGCACGAATCTCACGGTAAAAGAACTGGAAAAGCGCTACACGCGCCGCATCACATCACGCATTTTCGGAACATATACGACGCTTGCTTTCGTCGGTTCCGACGTGCGGCAGCTCCTGCGCTGAGGAGGAAACCGAATGCTCAGAACTCGATGGTTTGACTCGGTCGACCGATCCTGCCCGCTGGCGGAATATCCGCGGCCGCAGATGGTACGCGATACCTGGCTGTGTCTCAACGGTCCGTGGGACTATGCGATCACGGCTGACATAAAAGATTTTCCGGAAGAGTATGACGGAACGATCACGGTGCCGTTTGCACCGGAATGCGAGCTCAGCGGCGTATGCCGCAAACTGCATCCTGACCGCCGGCTGTGGTATCGGCGCAGTATAACAGTGCCGGAGTCGTTCCGCGGCAAGCGCTGCATTCTGCACTTCGGCGCGGTCGACTGGCAGTGTGCGGTTTTTGTCAACGGATCGAAGGCCATGGAGCATACCGGCGGCTACTGTCCGTTCAGTGCAGACATCACCGATCTCTTGCGCGACGGCGAGAATACGATTGTTGTGCGCGTCTACGACCCGACGGACGCCGGCTGGCAGAACCGCGGCAAGCAGTCGCTCGAATCGCACGGTTTCTGGTACACGGGCACATCCGGCATCTGGCAAACCGTTTGGATGGAACCGGTAAGCGACTCGCATATCCGTTCGGTGCGGATGGTGCCGGACATCGACGCGGGCAATGTGTGTCTGCGCACCGATCTTTCCGGCGAGGGCGAAGTTTTTGCGTGCGTCAAAGCGGCCAGCGACGTCGTCTTTGAAGGCGTTGTTCCGACGGACGACGCGCATATCCCTGTTCCGAATGCCCGGCTGTGGTCTCCGGAGGATCCGTTCCTTTACGACCTCGAGCTGGAACTGCGCGCAGACGGAATCGTTGTCGACCGCGTGCGCAGCTATTTCGGAATGCGCAAGTTTTCCACAGGCACCGTGAACGGCATCACACGCCTGTTCCTGAACAATAAGCCGTATTTCCAGCGCGGACTGCTCGATCAGGGCTATTTCCCGGACGGCGGGCTGACGCCCCCGACGGACGAAGCGATGATTTACGACATCCGCAAGATGAAAGAGCTCGGCTTCAACATGCTGCGCAAGCACATCAAAGTCGATCTCGCGCGCTGGTACTATCACTGCGACCGGATCGGCATGCTCGTGTGGCAGGACATGGTCAGCGGCGGGAAATGGATCGGCAATTTTTACGCCGGCGTCGTACCGAACATTCTGGGAGCCTGTCCGCGACTGACGCCGTTTACCGTGCATGACAACAGTCATTACAAGCGCTTCAGCCGGGAGAAACCGGAATGGCGCGCGGCATATGAAACGGAACTGCGCGAAATGCTCGACACGCTCATGAACTGCGTGAGTATCTACTGCTGGGTGCCGTTCAACGAGGCTTGGGGACAGTTCGACGCCGTTCGCATCGCCGAGACTGTCAAGGCATATGACCCGAGCCGGATTGTCGATCACGCCAGCGGCTGGTATGACCAGGGAGCGGGGGATGTGATGAGCATGCACAAATACATCCTGCCCATCCCGAAAATCAAGCCCGACAGCCGCGCGTTTGTCATCAGCGAATTCGGCGGCTACAGTCAGGTGCCTGACGGGCACGTCTGGAACAAAAGCAAGAGCTTCGGCTATCTCATGTACCGGTCGAAACGGACGTTGACCGAAGCATACCGCAAGCTCATGGAAAAGCAGATCCTTCCGCTCATTCCGAAGTATCTGAGCGGATTTGTCTATACACAGGTCACCGATGTGGAATTTGAAGTGAACGGAATTCTGACGTACGACCGCGAGATCGTCAAGATGGATGAAGACACTTTGAAGTCCCTCAACGATAAAATGCAATACAGAAAGGAGACGGAATATGGCAGTTTTTCATCCCTTTAAGGCGATTCGTCCTATTCCGGAGCGTGCCGCCAAAGTTGCGGCACTGCCGTACGACGTAATGAACAGCGCGGAAGCGCGCGAAATGGCGAAAGGGAACCCTTATTCGTTCCTGCACGTGGACAAGGCGGAGATCGATCTGCCGGAAGATACGGATCTGTATTCCGACGCAGTCTACGCAAAGGCAAAAGAGAATCTGACGAAACTGGAATCCGACGGAACGTATGAGCAGGACGCACAGCCTTGCTTCTACATATACCGTCAGACCATGAACGGCAGAAGTCAGACAGGTCTCGTCGGCTGCGCGAGCATCGACGATTACATCAACAACGTCATCAAAAAGCATGAGCTCACGCGCGCCGACAAAGAAGCCGACCGCATCCGCCATGTAGATACTTGCAACGCAAACACCGGCCCCATCTTCCTGTGCTACCGCGAAAACGCAAAGATCAACGCGATCATTGCCGATTGGAAACAGACGCACACGCCTGTCTATGATTTTGTGACAAACACCGGCGTCGGCAACACCGTCTGGGTCGTGGACGACGCGAACAAGGTCGACGAACTCAAGAATCTGTTTGACGAAACCGGCAGTTTCTATATTGCCGACGGGCATCACCGCTGTGCCTCCGCCGTCCACGTCGGACAACAGCGCCGTCAGGAAAACCCCGACTACGACGGCACGGAAGAATTCAACTTCTTCCTTGCGGTTCTTTTCCCGCAGCAGGAACTGGAGATCATGGATTACAACCGCGTGATCGCCGATCTCAACGGCAACACAGAGGCCGAATTCCTTGCAAAACTCTCCGAAAAGTTTGTTGTCGAGGATGCACCGCAGTCGCCGTTCAAACCCGACGCGAAACACACCTTCGGCATGCTGCTTGGCGGCAAGTGGTACAAATTGACTACGAAACCGGCGTACATCTTCGCGGACGATCCCGTTCGTCAGCTCGACGTTTCGATCCTGCAGGATCAGGTGATCGCTCCCATTCTCGGCATCGACGATCCGCGCCGCGACAAACGCATCGACTTTATCGGCGGCATCCGCGGACTCGGCGAATTGGAACGCCGCGTAAACACGGATATGTGCCTTGCGTTTTCGATGTATCCGACGACGATGGATGACCTGTTCGACATTGCGGATTCCGGCGCGATCATGCCGCCGAAGTCAACGTGGTTTGAACCGAAGCTGCTTTCCGGACTGTTTATTCACTCGTTATCATAACGCCGGTATAATAATGCTGTAAGATCCGGCGATAATCCGCTCCGCTCTGCGCCATCGCGTTCGCGCCGTACTGGCTCATGCCGACGAGATGGCCGTGTCCTTTTGTGCGGATGCGAAAGCCGGAGTCCGTGTGCGTCACCGTGAACACGGCGCTGCGCAAGGAGAATGCCCGGCGAAAGGCATTGCCCGAAACAGTTTTCCCGCCGACAGTGATTTCTTTTACGAAACCGCTGTCGGTGGTTTTTTGTTCGCCGATCCAGTCATCCGGATCATCTCCGAGCGAAATGTCGCCAAGAGATTGCGCCGCTTCGGTAAATTCGCTGTCGGAAAATAAGACCGTATGTTCACAGTCCGGCGAAAGCAGATCGGCGTCGCTGGCGGCGGGCTGAAGATAGGGGAGATCGTCCCCGAAAACCGTCAGAGAACTCTCCGTCTGACCTGCACTGACAGAGAAGAACGACGCGCAAATCGGTTCGCCTTCATATGTCATGATCAATGTCTGCACGCTTTCGACCGCACTTCGCATCTTGTTCTCGTTCTCTGCAAATGCATCGCCCCATTTCTCGCGCCTGTCCGCTTCGGAAAGATACCCTTGATGCATCTCCGGATTGTCGCTCAGATCCGCGCCGCCAAGCGATGCCGTCGGAGATTTCGCTTCCTGTGCTTTTCGGTACAACGCATATGTGTGGCAGGCCACTGCCTGCGCCATCAGCGCCTGCGGATGGTATGCAGCCGGCATTTCCGCGCTGACGGCGCCGACCAGATACTCTGTCATCGGTAATGTGACCGACGCCTCTTCCGCGTTCAAAAACACAGTAACTGTCTCTTCCTTCCGTGTGCTTGTCTCTTCCGGAACCGGTGCGAATCCGTTCGGCAGGGTGATCGCGGGAACCAACACCAGTGCGGCAGCCGTAACACAGCAAAGCAATACGTAAAATCTCATTTTTTTCACTCCATTTTTCATGATTATTGTGTAATAGTCTTGACTTTTCCTCTTTAAATGGTATAGAATAACTATATGTATTTTTATGCTTTCCTGCATTAGGTGGTGTCACATGTCCAGTATTATTTCATCCATTTCCAAAGAGGCTCTCGCGCCGCTTTGCAACGAACTGCTCAACCATAATAAGATTAAATCCGATGACTTCGCACGGTACGACGTCAAGCGCGGTCTGCGCAATGCGGACGGTACCGGCGTGATGGCCGGTCTGACGCACATCTGCTCCGTCGACGGCTATTACATCAGTGACGGCGAACGCGTGCCGCGCGAAGGCCGTCTGCGTTATCGCGGGATCGATATCAACGATATCGTGCAGGCATGCGTCTCGGAAAACCGTTTCGGATTTGAGGAGACAGCCTGGCTTCTGATGTTCGGCAATCTGCCAACGCAGAAGCAGCTCGATTCGTTCTGCCAGATCCTGGCAGAAGCGCGTGATCTGCCGGAGGATTTCATTGAGGATATGATCATGAAATCTCCGTCGCCCAACGTGATGAACAAGCTCTCGCGTTCCGTGCTGTCGCTGTATTCGTACGATCCAGACCCCGAGGACACCTCTATCGAAAACGTCCTGCGTCAGTCGATCCAGCTTCTGGCGCAGATGCCAACGATCATGTCCTATGCGTATCAGGTCAAACGACGGCACTATTACCACAAGAGCATGTATATCCATCCGGTTCGCCCGGAATTCATGACGGCGGAAACCGTTCTGCGCACGATCCGGTCAAACAAAGAATTCACCGACGAAGAGGCGAAGCTGCTGGATCTGTGTTTGATCCTGCACGCAGAGCACGGCGGCGGCAACAATTCGGCATTCGCCACGCGCGTGCTGACGTCGAGCCTGACCGATACATATGCCGCGGTTGCAGCCGGTATCGGCGCGCTCAAGGGGCCGCGTCACGGCGGAGCCAATCTCAAGGTACGCGAGATGCTTGAGTACATCCGCCGCGACGTCGAGGACATCACGAGCGAGGAGCAGGTTGCGGATTATCTCTGCCGTATTCTCAAGCACGAGGCAGGGGACCGTTCCGGTCTCATCTACGGCATGGGACATGCGGTCTACACACTCTCCGATCCGCGTGCGATCATCCTCAAGAAATATGCCCGTTCCTTCTCCGAGAAGTGCGGTTACATGGAGCAGTTCAATCTGATCGACATGGTCGAGAGGCTGACGCCGGAGGTATTCGAGCGCGTCAAAGGCTCCAAAAAGAGAGTATGCGCGAATGTGGACTTGTATTCCGGCCTGATCTACGATATGCTGCGCATTCCGGAGGATTTGTTCACGCCGCTGTTCTGCGTGGCACGGATGGCCGGCTGGTCGGCGCACCGCATGGAGGAGCTGATGACCGGCGGGCGCATTATTCGTCCGGCATACAAGAGCGTTTCGCTCCCGCGGCAGTACTATCCCATCCATGAGCGCTCAGAGGGCTACGTGGCCGATCCGAATTACATTCCGTCCGAAGAACGAGTTTGAGTCATAAAGAAAGGTGCTGAACATTATGCAAAATCAAACCAGCAAATCTGTCAATCCCTTTGTTCTTTTCATCGTTTTTATTGCTTCTGTGATCCTTGCGCTTCCGTTCCGCGTGTTCCAGCTGATGGTCAACGTGGAGAGCGGCACGGGTTTCTGGAAAGATCATTCCCATTTTTCGATTTTTGTTCTGTACGCAATCGTACTTGTAGGCACGGTTCTGCCTCTCGTTCTTGCGCTCGTCTATAAAAGCGGTCTGGGCAAGGTCGAGCCCGCTGCGGAAAAGAAACCGCTCGGCGGCGTGCTGTCCTTCCTGATGTCGGCCGGTCTGCTGGTCGATGCGATCACACGGTACACCGCGTTTTCAGATCTGTATTTTGAATACAGCTCGGGCGGCGCGGACACGAGCCTGGTTTCGTACCTGTCGAAATCCGGCGCGCTGGCGATGGGACTCGAGGCGTTTTTCGCAGTTGTTTCGGCAATCTACTTCATTATGCTCGGCATTGCCTGGCTGACCGAAAAAGATCCGGCAGAGTATAAACTGCTTGCCGTTATGCCGGTATTCTGGGCAATCTTCCGCATCATGCACCGGTTCATGCGCAAAATCAGCTTTTTGAACGTTTCGGAACTGTTCTTCGAGCTGGCGATGATTGTGTTCCTGATGATGTTCTTCATGGCGTTTGCGCAGATCACGGCCAAAGTCAACGGCAAAGGACTGGAATGGAAACTGTATGCGTACGGTATGCCTGCCGCGTTGTTCTGCCTGATCTGCTTCATCCCGCGCATTGCGGTCACCATTCTGGGCAAAGGCGATCTGATCGCGAACGGTTCGTCCATCGAGGTCGTTGATCTGACCTCTGCAGCGTTCATCCTGTTCGTGCTGGTCGATCGGTCCAGAGTATTCAACAAAGAACGCAAGCAGAAAGAACGTATGGAGTAATCCTTCATGTTTTTGAGTAATATTGCGATTGCCGCCAAGCAAGTACTGATCCTGTACATTCTGGTCGCAGTCGGCGCCGTGGCAGACAAGACGCATCTGTTCACCGAAAAGACAGCCAAGGCATGTACGGATCTGCTGTTCTATGTCATCACATTCAGTGTGATCGTGCAGTCCTTCCTGTCCATGGACAGTACGCCGGAAAACACGCGCGGTCTGCTGACCGCCGTCGGTTGCGGTATGCTGATGCACTTTACGGCGGCTTTGATCGCGTTTCCGTTTTTTCGCAGGGGAGACCGTGCCAAAAACGCTGTGTTCAATTACGGCGCCGTGTTCGGCAACTGCGGATATATGGCGCTGCCGCTGGCAAATGCTGTTTTAGGGCAGGAGGGCGTATTCTTCTGCAGCGCCGTGATCGTCTCGTTCCAGATCAGTTCCTTCACGTACGGCGTATATCTCATGTCCGGTGACGGGCAGGAGAAACGCAGCTTCGACTGGAAAAAGATCATTCTCAATCCCGGCGTACTTGCCGTCTTTGCCGGACTGCCGCTGTACTTCCTGCGTATTCATCTGCCCGAAGTGCTGTCACAGCCTTTGGGATATCTGGCAAGCATGAATACGCCGCTGGCCATGCTGATCTTCGGAACATATCTTGCGAACACGAAGTTCCGCTCGATGTTCCGAGAAACAAAGATTCTCTTTGTCGCACTATGCAAGCTGATCCTC
This sequence comes from Oscillospiraceae bacterium, assembly GCA_902790325.1. Lineage (GTDB taxonomy): Bacteria > Bacillota > Clostridia > Oscillospirales > Acutalibacteraceae > UBA1425. The sequence goes on from CADARP010000001.1 coordinate 317,790, forward strand.
GTGCCGCTGGCGATGCTCGGCATCTACTATCTCTTCGGCATTCGCGGAACGCTGCTGTCGGCGCTGATCCTTTCCGCGAGCGCGCCGAGCGCCAACAATACAGTTCTGTTTGCCGCAAAGTATAACAAGGACACCGGACTTGCCGCGCAGACAGTCAGCGCAGTAAGTCTCGTTTCCATCGTAACAATGCCGACAATGATCGCACTTGCGATGAGCATACCGGCATAAGGAGCAGTATGGAACAATTGACACAGATTCTGAACGGCGTTTCTCCGCTTTGGGGCATTTGTGATTTTGCGCCGTTTGCCGATCATATTCTGCCGTGCCGCGCAGCCAAACGGCTGCCGGATCACGCGCAGAGCATACTCGTGACGCTTTTCCCGTATTATCTGGGAGAAGAAGCGTACGAGGGTTCCAACATTTCCCGCTATGCCGTCGTACCGGACTACAACGACTTTCTGCGGGATCTGCTGTGCGACGCGGCTGCCCGGCTCACAGAGCTGTATCCGCAGGAGCAATTTGTCGCATTCTGCGGCAATTCTCCGCTGCCGGAAGTGGCGGCGGCTGTCCGCGCCGGCCTTGGTACCCGCGGACGGAACGCGCTGCTGCTGACGGAAAAATACGGTTCGTGGGTCTTTATCGGCGAAATCGTAACGACAATGCATCTGCCAGCCGCACAGAACGAACTGAAATTATGCGACGGATGCGATCTCTGCATCCGCGCTTGTCCGACAGGCGCGCTCTCCGAAAACGGATTTGACGAAACGCTTTGCCTGTCCGCTATCACGCAGCAAAAAAAGCCGCTTACGCCCGAGCAGGAAGAGATGATTCGCTCGACCGGCTGCGCGTGGGGCTGTGATATTTGTCAGAAAGCGTGTCCGAAAAACAAAGGCGCCCAAAAAACGGAGATTGATCTTTTTCTCAACGGCATTAAAACACGCGCCGAGCACGGCGAAGACCTGACCGGCAGGGCATACGGTTGGCGCGGCGCAAAAGTGATTGAACGAAATTTAAGTATATTTGACGCATCCGGAGGTTCTTCCAATGAAGTTAGTCATAGCGATCGTGAATAATGACGACTGCCACACCGTATTGGACGAGATCACGCGTGCAGGCTTCAGTGCAACAAAGCTGTCGACAAGCGGCGGTTTTCTGCGTGCCGGCAATGCGACTTTGCTCATCGGCGTCGACGAGGAAAAGCTCGATGAACTGCTGGACATCATCGGCCGATTCTGTTCAAAGCGCAAGCAGATCGTGCAGACGCAGTCGTCCTTTAACGCAGACTTCTTTGTATCCGTTCCTGTTGAAGTGAGCGTCGGCGGCGCGACGGTGTTCGTGCTGGACGTGGAGCAGTTCCACAAGCTTTGATATGGAGCACGTACTGCGGCAGATCCTCGATGATCTGCAAAACGACAAACTCTCTCATGCTGTTCTGATCGAAGGCGGCACGGCTGCGGAACGCGAGGAAACGGCACGTCAGACCGCGCAGGCAATCCTTTGCGGCGGACAAACGAAGCCTTGCGGCGTATGCGCGTCCTGCGTCAAGGCGGCGGCAAATTCACATCCGGATATCCTTGTGTTCTCCGGCGGAACGACGCCGGGCAGCTTCAAGGTCGACACGGTACGCGAGATCCGTGCGCAGGCGAGCATACTACCCAACGAATCGGAATACAAAGTTTTCCTGCTTCTTGCCTGTGAAACCATGCTGCCGGCTGCACAGAACGCGCTGTTAAAAATAATCGAGGAGCCGCCGTATTTTGTACGTTTTGTGCTTTGCTGCAGCACACAACGCGCGATGCTTGACACGATCCTGTCGCGTGTGACGGTCTATTCCGGCCCGAGCGCGTCGTCGGCGGATGCAGACGACGAAAAGGCGGCGCAGGCAAACGCGCTTGCCCGCACGATTCTGCGCACGATCGCGTCGCAGGATGAGGCTCGTCTGCTGCGTGAAACGGCAATCCTTGAAAAAGACAAGGATCTGTTTCGTCTGACATGCACAGCGCTTGCATCCCTGACGGCGGACGTGCTGGTCAGCTCCGTGCGGCCGGAGCTTTCCGACGCCTTCAAAGAGGAAATCGTCAGCCGCGTTTCGGCAAAACATCTCCTGTATTATCTGGATATCGCAAACAAAACGGTGCAATCTATGCAGTGGAACTGCAACGCAAATCTGCTGCTCAACATTTTCTGCGCACAGCTTTGCACCGATCCAAACGAAAGGATATAAATCTATGGCAATCATTATCGGCGTTCGTTTCAAAGAGGTTGGCAAAGTCTACTTCTTTGATCCGAAAGGAATCGAATTTGAGGAAAATGACAATGTGATCGTCGAAACTGCGCGCGGCGTAGAGTGCGGCACCGTAGCGGTCGCCAACAAAGATGTTCCGGAAGATGAGATCGTTCATCCGCTCAAGCCCGTCATTCGCAAAGCAACGCCGCAGGATATGAAAACGCTTGAGGACAACAAGAGAAAAGAAGTCAATGCGTTCAATATTTGTCTTGAAAAGATCGAAAAGCACAAGCTCGAAATGAAGCTTGTCGATGTGGAATATACATTTGACGGCGGCAAGATCTTGTTTTACTTCACCGCAGACGGCCGTGTGGATTTCCGTGAGCTGGTCAAGGATCTGGCGTCTGTGTTCCGTACACGCATCGAACTGCGCCAGATCGGCGTGCGCGACGAAGCGAAGATGCTCGGCGGGCTGGGTATGTGCGGCAGACCTTTCTGCTGCAGCAGCTTTATGGGGGATTTCCAGCCTGTCTCGATCAAGATGGCAAAAGAACAGGGCCTGTCGCTGAATCCCGTTAAAATCAGCGGTACGTGCGGCAGGCTGATGTGCTGTCTCAAGCACGAGCAGAACGCGTACGAGCATCTGCTCCGTGTCACGCCCAAGGTCGGCGCAATCGTAGAAACGGACGAGGGCAAGGGTACGGTCGTCGAAAACAATCTGCTGACCGGTCAGCTCAAGGTGCGCCTCGATTCCAGACCGGATGCCGCGCCCAAGATCTGCCACCGCAAGAAGGTCAAGACCGTGCGCGACGGACAGATCCGGGTGGATCGCTCCGAGATGGAAGCGCTCAAGGGCATCGAATGATTTTATTAAAAATGTATTGCATTTTCTGAAAAGTGTGATACAATGATAACAAATCAAAAAGGAGGAAGACGACTATGGCATACATCATCTCTGACGAATGCATTTCCTGCGGCGCTTGCGCAGCAGAATGCCCTGTTGAGGCCATTTCCGAAGGCGATGCGAAGTACGTGATCGACGCAGATAAGTGCATCGACTGCGGCACCTGCGCAGATACTTGCCCGGTTGGCGCTCCCGCAGCGGAATAATCGGAATCCAAAAAAGCATCGACCCGCCGTAATACCTTTTCGGTCATTACGGCGGGTCGTGTCTTTTATGTTGTTTTAGCTTGCAACCCTTTGCAGCGTGTTCATCAGCGACGCGCTGCGCGTAGCGGAAATGTTGTTGATAAACAGAACGCAGTCGATATTGTGTTCTTTTGCAAAACTGCTGACGCTGCCGCGCCAGTAGCGGTAGTCCACCACGTGTACTTCGCTGAAATTGGCGGCGATGAACGGAACCATAGCGTTCCCGAAAGATTCCTTGACAACCAAACACGTTTTCGGCTCGGTAATCGATGCATTCCGCAGGATCGTATACGGATTGTCCCCGCCGATAAACGTGCTGTATTTGGACGATGCGCTCCATTCCGATACATCGTAAATAACTTCCCAGTCGTTCGTCCTGCCGTTTTTGTCGGTATACTGCAGTGTGACCGGTGCCTTGGGTTTGTATGCGTAAACCGTATCCGGATGATTCTCGAGCGCGGCGTTCTTTTTTGTTTCCGCAACAAAAGAACCTTTGAAACCGTCGAACTTAAACTCCTCGAACGCGTCAAGCGGTTTCGGCTGATCCTGAATGGCACGACAAAACTGCGTATAGGCGTAGTATGCGCCCAGCGCCGTCCAGTGGTGATCCGTGCGGTAGTAGATATACTCCGTCCGATGGCTGCGCAGCACATTATATACATTGACAGAATGCACTTGCGGCGTCATGCACGAAAAGATGTATCGCATCGCGTCAGCCTGGCTGGAGCTGTTGATTTTGGCGCGTTCTTTGTCGGGCATGGTGATATCCACGCTCGTCGGAACAACAAGATCGTACACGTCCGAAACGCCTTCCAGATTCTGTGCGGTGCGGCTGACGATAGCGGCATAGCGCTCCGCCGTGTCCTTGACAAAATTGTATACCTCATACGCCGCGTCATTGACGACAACCAAAGCGCCGAGATTCTGCACCAGCGCATTGTCCACTTCGATCGTACCTCCGATCGTTTCATCGATCGTGTCGTCGACCGGGTCGAGTCCCTCGATAACGGGAAGGGCAACGGGCTCGTTCGGCTCGTCCGGTATTTCATCGGCCTTCTCATCCGTCAATCCGACATACTGCGTGCCGAACCCATACAATGATTTCAGCTTGCCGTTTGCCGTGACCATCGCCTCACGGAACGGGAATGTGTCGGAAAACCAGAGATTGATCCCATCAAAAAACGTGCCGCTTGCCAGCGCTTTTACGGAAAGTGTCGGAAACGCAGTCAGCTCACGCTTCTCCGACTCCGACGTCTTCGGACGCAGAGGCAGCATCCACGAAACGAGAAAGCCGACAGCAAGCAGTGCAATGAACACTTTAAACTGCCACCGCCGCATGGATTTGTTGACTTTTTTTCGTATGGTTTTGCGGATTTTTTTCGGCTTCGCCACAGTTGGAAACCTCCGTCAGAATTGAAAATACAGGAACGGGTTATACGAATTGCCGACAAGAGACAGCACGCTCAGAACAAGCAGGATCGCCGGCAGCGCGGTGAAAAGAATACGTTTGGTATACAGTAAGGATTTCGAGTATTTCGATCTTTCCTCGATCCATTCGCGCAGATTCCGCACGAGCGGCGTCACGGCGACGATACAGACGAGCAGGAAAAAGAGGTTGTTCTCAAAGACGGAAACGGCTTCATGGCTGGTGAATCCGTTATGATTGAGGCCGAACAGCCCTTTCAGCACGATGCCGACATAAGCCATACGTGTAAACCGGAACAGCACCCAACCAAAGAAGACGATCACGAGCGTATACAAATGACGCACGAAGCCGGGCATTTTGCGCAGTTTTTTGAGAATCACGCGCTTTTCCAACACGAGCATAATGAAATAGTACAGTCCCCAAAGAATAAAATTCCAGCTCGCGCCGTGCCAGAAACCGGTCAGCAGCCACACGATCAACAGATTGAGAATCGTGCGTGCTTCCCCCTTGCGGTTACCGCCGAGCGGAATATAAACATAGTCGCGGAAGAAGGAAGACAGCGAAATATGCCAGCAGCGCCAGAATTCGGTCACGGAAGACGTTGTGTACGGATAATTGAAGTTCTCTTTATAGTGGAATCCTTCCATCAAACCCATGCCGATCGCCATGTCGGAATAGGCGGAGAAATCAAGATAGATCTGCAGCATGTAGAAAAGCATCCCAAGCCAAACGAGAGATACGGGACGCGACGCAAGGATCTCGATGTTTTCGGACAGCTTTGTCAAGTCGGACAACTGCGCATCCGGCAGCAGGATCGTATCGACGAGCGCTCCGCAGCTGTTGGCAAGCAGCGCCTTCTTCGCAAGGCCAACCGCAAAGCGCTGTACGCCCTTACCTCTGTTCGTCCAGTTGATCTTGCGCAGGCGGATTTCGCGGTGCACGTCGCTGTACCGGATGATGGGACCTGCGATACACTGGTGGAACAAACTCGCGTACAGCAGCAGCTCATGAAACTTCGTAGCGCATTTTGCGTCGCCGCGGTACACGTCCGCCACATAGGACAAAAGCTGAAACGTATAGAACGAGATGCCGATGGGCAGGGGAATGTGCGGTATATTCTCCGGCACGCCGAAAAGCGCATGCAAATTCTCCGCGAAAAATCCCGTGTATTTAAAGACCGACAGCAGGCCGAGGCTGACGACGACGGAACCGATCAGTGCAAGCTTTGCGGCAGGTTTGCCGCGGTGCGACGCAATCAGCAGCGAGAAGAACCAATCCGCAAACGTCATTCCGACCAGCAGAAAGACGTACATCGGCTCGCCCCAGGCATAAAAGAACAAAGAAAAACACAGCAGTACGATGTTGCGCTTCTTCGTCTCGTCGAAAAAGCTGCAAACAATCAACTGCAGCGGCAAGAAAAACAGCAAAAAAAAGATGTCGGAAAAAACCAAAAACGCCAACTCCTGCATCGGAAACTGATAGTTCTATTATAATCCGTGTGCAAAAAATGTCAATCGGAAAACGCAGTTTTTTCGTGCCGTTTGGCATTTTCGCAGTCATAATGTCGAAGCGTATGAATAGACCAAAATCCGTGCAGATGCGCAGTGCACTATTCCCGCTAATATCAAAAAAGAAGCAGGCGACAAACGCCGCCTGCCGAGAAAGACAGATTGATTTGTACCGGGTCATTCTTCCGCAGAGACCTTGCGGATGTATGTCTTGAAAAACTCCACACCGCCGCGCAGACACTCAATCGGAATGCGCTCGTTCGTAGCGTGCGTGCACAACAGCAGCGCCGTCGGCGCGACAAACGGCGAGAAGCGATAGATGTTGTCGCAAATCGGCTCGTAGAAACACGCATCCGTGCCGCCCATGACGAGATACGGCGCGACAATGCTGTCCGGATCGGTCTGCTGACAGATCTCCTCGATGATATGGAACGCTCTCGAATCGGTCGGCGAGAACTTGGACGCTTCCTTCGAGCGGATAACTTTGATCTTGATGTTCTTGTTGCGCACGACGCGCTTGATGTGGTTGACGACGTCCTCGGTCGTCGTCCCCGGCATCATGCGGAAATTGATCGTGATCGTCGGCGACTGCGGCAGTACGTTGGGTGCGGGACTGCCCTGCGCCATGGTGACAGCGGTCGTGGTGCGTGTCATGCTCGCTGCGGGCGGGATCTGTTTGAGTACCTCGCGAACAACGGGAAGCATCACGGGAAGATTACACGCAATCGTGCGCACCGGGTACGTTGTGCTGCGGCCGATACGGTAAAACAGCTCTGACAGGAACGGCTCGATGCGCGCGGGGAACTGGTGCGATTCCAGATCGCGGATGACCTGCGCCATTTGTCCGAGACCCGTGTGCTTCGGCGGTTGAGAGGAATGGCCGCCCTTATGATCGAGCGACACTTCCACATCACAATAACCCTTTTCGGCAATGCCGATGCCGGCAAGATTCTTGTGGATCACGCCTTTGACGTTGACCGGCAGGATCGCGCCGCCCTCGTCCAGCACGGAATCGAGGCGGATACCCCTTTGCCGCAGCACATTCATTATGTCCAGCGCGCCGGCGAACTCCGACGCCACGACTTCCTCATCCTGTCCGAACAGCAGATAAACGTCGCGTTCCGGCTCGAAGCCCTCTTCAAGCAGCGTTTCGACAGCCTCCATCACGCCGATCAGATGGTTTTTCATGTCCATTGCGCCGCGGCCCCAGATATACTCGCCGTCATTGAAGCCTTCATACGGCGGATGCTCCCAGTCGCCCTCTGTACCGGGAGAGACGGGAACCACGTCCTGGTGACCCAGCAGCGCGATCGGTTCGAGCGCGGGATATTTGCCTTTCCAGCGGTACATGAGATTGGCGCGGCCGATGACTTCCTTTTCGAGCTTCTGCGCGATGAGCGGATATGCCTCGTCCAGAAACGCATGGAACCGATCGAATTCATCCCAATCGGTCTTCATTTCATCGGCATTGGAAACGGTGCGGAATTGAATGGCCTTGGAAACATTCGCAATCATTCGTTCCTCGTTGACGTCCTCCTGTGTTCTTTCGCCCAAATCGACCTTCTTCGGTCTGTACAGCGCGGCGTGAACAAGATTTGCCGCGGTCAGACCGGCAGCAGTACCGAGGATCACTTTTGTTCTTTTTTTCATGGGGGCAGCACCTCCGTATCGTTTGTCTTATTATATAGGCTTTGCGCGGGAATTACAAGTATTTTTTACAGATCAAACAAGCTGATCTGCGTCGTCTTCGGCAGCGATTCCAGTGCGCCGGCTTCTTCGAGCGCCGTAATCACGCTCTTGGACACATTGGCGCGTGTCTGCAGATCCTCCATTGAGATATACTTGCCGCGGCCGTCCTCACGCGCCGCCTGCAGCGCCTGTGCCGCAACGCCGCCTGCGCCGCTGAGCGCGGAGAAGGGGAGACGGATCTTGCCGTCCTCAAGCCGATAGACCGTCGCGTCGGACTTATAGATATCGACAGGCAGGAACTGCACGCCACGCGCCATCGCTTCGTTGATGACCTGCAGCGACGTATACGTACCTTCTTCTTTTGCCGTTGCGTCCTTTCCTTTTGCGCGGATCTCCGCCATGCGGCGTTTGACCGCCTGACGTCCCTCCATGATTGCCTTGGTGTCGAGATCCTCGCCGCGCACCGTCATATACGTCGAGTAATACTCGATAGGCTTATAGACCTTGTACCACGCCAGACGCATCGCCGCGATAACATAGGCCGCGGCGTGCGCTTTGGGGAACATGTATTTGATCTTCATGCACGAGTCAATGTACCAGTCTTCCACGCCCGCATCCTTCATCGCCTGGATATGTTCAGGCGTCAGGAGTTTCTTTGCCTTGCCCTTACGCACGATCTCCATGATCTTGAACGCGGTCAGGTTGGGCACGCCCTTCTGGATGAGGTATGTCATGATGCTGTCACGCGTACCGATCACTTCGGAGATCGTGCAGGTGCCGTTCTTGATCAGATCCTGCGCATTGCCGAGCCACACATCCGTGCCGTGGGACAGACCGGATATCTGCAGCAGATCGGAGAACGTCTTGGGCTTTGCGTCCATGAACATCTGGCGAACAAACGGCGTACCCATTTCGGGGATGGACAGCGTGCCGGTCTCGCACTCGATGTCCTCCGCAGTCACGCCGAGCGGCGCCGGACTTTCAAAGAGTTTATACAGAACAGGATCGCACACGTCCACGTCCATGACGGAAATGCCGGTCGCATCCTCAAGATACTTATAGATCGTCGGCACATCGTGACCGAGGTTGTCGAGTTTGAGGATCGTGTCGTGCAGCGCGTGGAAGTCGAAGTGCGTCGTGCGCGTGCCCTTGCCCGCGTCGTCGGCGGGATGCTGAATGGGCGTGAAATCCTCCGCGACTTTATTTGCGGGCACAACGACCATGCCGCCGGGATGCTGTCCCGTCGTGCGCTTGACACCCATGCAGCCGAACTTGAGCCGTTCGACCTCGGCATTCGGCAGATCGGTGCCGTGCTGCTCAAGGTACTTGCGCACAAAACCGTACGCCGTCTTTTCGGCGAGCGTACCGATCGTGCCTGCCTTGAACACGTTGGAGGAACCGAACAGCTCCTCGGTATACTTGTGCGCGCGCGACTGATATTCGCCGGAGAAGTTCAGGTCGATATCGGGAGATTTGTCGCCGTCGAAACCGAGGAACGTCTCAAACGGGATGTTGTGTCCGTCTCGGAACATCGGCGTGCCGCAGTTGGGGCAGTCCTTGACCGGCAGATCAAAACCGGACTGGTAGCTGCCGTCAAAAATAAACTCGCTGTGCTTGCACGTCTTGCAGACGTAGTGCGGGAACAGGGGATTGACCTCGGAAATGCCGGCAGCGAACGCCACGAACGACGACCCGACAGATCCGCGCGAGCCCACGTAGTAGCCGTGGTCTTCGGAGTTCTTGACAAGTTTCTGCGCAATGATATACAGCACCGCGAAGCCGTTTTTGATGATGGAGCGCAGCTCTTTTTCAAGCCGTTCCGCAACGTACTGCGGCGGATCGTCGCCGTAGAGTCTGTGCACTCTGTCCCAGCACAGTCGCGTCAGCTCCTCGTCGGAGCCGTCGATATGCGGCGGGAACGAACCTTTGGGGATCGGCTCGAATCGCTCGATCAGATCGGCAATGCGGTTTGGATTCTCCACAACGACCTGGTATGCTGTCTCGTCGCCGAGATAGGAAAACTCCGCAAGCATTTCATTCGTCGTGCGGAAGTACAGCGGCGCCTGTCTGTCGGCGTCGGCGAATCCCTGTCCCGACATGATGATTGCGCGGAAAATATCATCCTCCGGCTCAAGAAAATGCACGTCGCACGTGGCGACAGTCATCTTGCCCAGTTCGTCGCCGAGACTGATGATGCGGCGGTTGAGGTTTTCAAGGTCGGCATCCGAACGGATATTGGGATAGCGTTCGGAATTGATGAGAAAGCGGTTATTGCCGTTCGGCTGGATCTCAAGATAGTCATAGAACCGCGCAATGTCCAGCAGTTCCTCGTGCGGTTTTTCATCCAGAATCGCGCGGAACAACTGTCCAGCTTCGCATGCCGAACCGAGGATCAGCCCCTCGCGGTGCTGCTCTAAACGGCTTTTCGGGATGCGCGGCACCTTGCGGAAGAATTCCAGATTGGACATCGTGATGAGCTGATAAAGATTCTTGAGCCCGACCAGATTCTTCGCCAGGATGATGATGTGATACGACGGCAGCGTTTTGACGTCGCCGCCCGCAAGCGAATCGTTGATTTGGGAAATATCGTGGATATCGAGCGTACGTTCGGCGTCCGCCAGCAGATGCCGAAAGATGCCCGCCAGCGCACGTGCGTCGTCGCAGGCACGGTGATGGTTGAACGCGGGCAGTTTCAGATGCTCCGCGACTGTATCCAATTTATAATTCTTCAGGCCCTTATAGATGCTGCGGCAGAAGGGAACAGTATCGATCGATGTGCAGCGGTAGGGAATGTCGCACCGCTTGCATGCTTCCTGCAGAAAACCCGTATCGAACGGTGCATTATGTGCGACAAGCGGCGCATCGCCGCAAAAAGCAAAGAAATCACGCAGCGCAGCATCTTCGACCGGCGCATCGCAAACCATATCGTCCGAGATGCCGGTCAGCTTCGTGATGTTCTGCGGGATCGGGATGAGGGGATTGACAAACGTATCGAACGTCTCGGTCACTTCGCCGCCGACGATGCGCACCGCGCCGATCTCCGTCAGACGGTCGCGCGACTTGGACAGCCCCGTCGTCTCCACATCGAACACGATAAACTCGCCGTCGAACGCAGTCTTATCGCTGCCGCGCACGACAGGAACCTTGTCGTCGACAAGATAGCCTTCCATGCCGTACAGGATCTTCATGCCTGTTCGGCGCGCAGCGTTCATCGCCTCGGGAAATGCCTGCACGACGCCGTGGTCAGTGATCGCAACGGCTTTATGTCCCCATTCTGCGGCACGGCTGATCAGCTTGTCCGCGCCCGCCATACCGTCCATGGCGGACATGTTGGTATGCATATGCAGCTCGACGCGTTTGACGGGCGCGTCGTCGGTCTTTTTGATCTTTTGGACGAGCGTGATCGCCTTGGCGTTGATGACCGACATGTGCATGAAATCGTCGTCGCGGACCAAACCGCGAAGCAAAATCGTCACACCGTTTTTAAGCTCCTTCAGCAGCTCGTCACAATTTTCCTTCGCTTCAAAGATCTTGACGGAATACGAACTGGTCCGATCCGTGATATTGAACGTGACGATCATGCGGTCGCCCTTTTTCGTCTCTTTGGTCTCGAGACCGAAAACATCGCCCCACACCACAACCGTATCGGACTGCGGCGTGACGCTGCGGATCGTCTGCGGCTTAGAGCGGATTTGGCTCTGGCCGTAGATCGCCTTCGCATTCTTGAGCGAGATCGGAAGATCCTCGTACTCCTGCTGCTCTTTTTCGGGCGGCAGCGGTTCCGGCTCCGGTTCGGCAACGCGCAGATCGCGCACACTTTCGCGGATACGGATGTATTCCTCGTTTTGTGCGTCAACCTTTTTCGTTTCAACGAATTCGACGGCGCGCCGCGTATCGAAACGGGACAGGATCAGTGCGCTGAGCTTGGTATGCGCACCGGACTGTTCAAGCACTTCCTTGCCGCCATGACTGAGATTCACGACGACGGTATCGCCGCGTTCCTCAAATACGGCGTCGTTCAAAAAACCGTTTACGGTCGGCACACGCTGCGTCAGCTCAGGCAGGAGATACTGCAGCGTGACCGTGTTGAATGCATCGGCAGGGAAGGCATAGTCGAAATCGATCGACCGCAGACGGAATACACCCTTGCAAACGGCGATAAAATCAGCGATCGCAGCATAGGGAAACGGCTTCGGAAACCGCGCCTGAATCTGCATTGTGCGCGCATCGCTGTCGGCAGAAATGGCAAGAAGCTCGCCGCCCCGAAAGGCAGCGAGCGCTTGTGTGTTCTGTATGTATTCCTCAAAGAATGTTATGAAGTCAGTCGGCTTCATTCATTGACCTCGTCAGCGGTTTCGGCGGGCGCATCCTTATGCTTGCGATGGATGACGAAACGGTTGATGGGATAAGTCCAAGCGGTCGCGAGCGCTGCGACGATCGGCTTGCCGATCACATCGCCAAGCGCCTGATGTCCGTGATTGGCCATGAAGATCTGGAACTGCGTGCCGAGCCAAGCGGTCATGCCGATGGTGAAGATGACCATGATGATGTAGAGGATCGTGCTGACAAGCACGTTGGAGTCTGCCTTGAAGGTCGTTTTTCTGTTGAGGATGAACGCAATAATATAGCCGATGGTGGTGGAGATGACATACGCATAGAAGTAGCCCATGCCATCCGCAAGACCGGTGAAGCTGACGAACTTGAAGAACGCGTTGTCAGGCATCGGCGCGGTCAGCGAATCTTTAAACACGACGTACTGCAGCAGATAAAAGACGCCGAGTTCAACGATCGTGGACGAAAAACCGACGATGGAGAATTTGATAAACTTCCAAAGCTCGGCATATTTCTCGGTGAATTTGACTTTTTCTGTGTTGTTGGACATGATCTATTCTTCCTTTCAAATAAATTACAGACGTTTGATAACGATTCCGGCTGTCGTCAGTGCGCCGGCGTCGATCAGCAGTTTATAGTACCAGTCGATCGGCAGGAAAGACGACGCAACGATAACGCCTACGCATGCCAGCAGCTTTGACCCGGCGACGACGCCCGCGTCGATCGAGGTCGGCACCTTGTCGTAGAAACCTTTCTGGAAAGGATTGCTGACCTTCGTACCGAACAGGTCGCGGTAAGTCACGACGTAGGAATCGTAGTGGCGCACGTCGTTCTCGTTGAACACGATCATGCGGCAGCCGCGCTCAACGCTGTTGCCGTACTCGTTAAAGCCGCAGGACGGACCGTAGCCCATGTCGATGCCTTCATACGTACCGATGAAGTTATTCTTGTGGTCGTGCCCGAACATCATGGCGAAAACCTCGCCTTTTTCACGCATGGCGTCAAATTCGCCGGTATTGATGTCGGGAGAACCGGACGGCTCATAGAGCTTTACGTCGTCGTGCGCGAACGCGTCCTTCAGCCTGTAATACTTTCCCTTTCTGGTACGGAACGCCTTGACTGCCTCGGGATGCTTTTTATCCACTTCGTCATAGAGGTTATAGATCTCATCGACGGGAATATGCTGGAACACAAAAGAGGGGATATAGCCGCCCCACTGCTCGCGAAGCTTTTCGCGGATGGATCGGTACCACTCGATCATTTCGGGTTTAAAGGAATCATATCCGCCTTCCGGCGCGTTGCTTCCGGAATCGAACGCGTACAGGTTCAGCGCGGGACGCGTACCGTCGCTGCCGTAGACCGGGACACTGCATGTGCCCGGGCCGAATTCAAAGTCTTCTTCGGGGATAACGCAGCTGTCAAACGCGCGGTACATCTCCATCTGCTTTTCCTGTGAAATGCCGACCTGCGGGTCGTGGTTACCGAACGTCACGAGGAACGGGATACCGCGACGGTCAACCGGCTCGGTATAGTTGTCAATTGCCTGCTCGACCTTTTTGACCTTGTCACCGGTCAGATAAGACAAACCGTATCCCTTGATCTGGTCGCCCGTGAACACAACGAGATCCGGCTTTTCTCTATCGAGTATGCCCTCAATCAAACGAGTCGTATCCGGCGTCTTTTTGCAGATACCGTGGACGTCCGTGATCTGCATGATTTTAAACGTACCGTCCGGGCGGAACTGCAGCTTTTTCTGTTGCATAGGTGTGTCGTCTCCAATCATGAAGTAGATTGTGCACACAATACGCACAACCTAATAAATTATATAGAAATCTGCACAAAAGGTCAAGTGCACAGTCTGTAAAATCTGAACGCAAAATTTTGGGCAAAATGTCAACAAGACAGAGCGCGATTTGTTATTTACGTATTGACAATACAGATTCGCTTTGATCGTTGTGTGTTTGTGAACCGGCGCTATTCCGTCATAGAAGGCCGTTTCTCATAATATGCGTTTTTCATCGGCACAACCGTTAGTTTATTGCCATTCAAGAGCTATACCGATCCGGCACAGACAGGCAAACGACCTGATCCGTGCCGGATTATTACTATATGCCATGTGTCCAAAAAAGGACGGTACCGTGTTTCCGATACCGTCCGGACACAATTCCTGTGCTTATTGTGCTTATTTCTTCAGCAGTTCCGCAACGCCGGTCGCAAGTCCGGCAACGGACTGCAGCTCGCTGGGGATAATGATCTTTGTGGCCTGTCCGTCGGACGCCTTCTCAAACGCTTCAAGGCTCTTGAGCGTCAGGAAACCGTTGCCGGGCGCCGCTTCGTTGATCATGGCGATCGCCTGAGCGTTTGCCTTCTGCACCTGCAGGATCGCTTCCGCTTCGCCCTCCGCCTCGCGGATCTTGGCTTCCTTCACAGCCTCGGCGCGCAGGATCGCAGCTTCCTTCTCCGCCTGCGCGGAAAGGATCTGGCTTTCCTTCTGACCTTCCGCAACAAGGATCTTGCTGGCCTTTTCGCCTTCGGCGCGCAGGATTGCTTCACGGCGCTGACGCTCCGCTTTCATCTGCTTCTCCATCGCGTCCTGGATCTCATGCGGCGGGATGATGTTCTTCAGTTCCACACGGTTGACTTTGATGCCCCAGGGATCGGTCGCTTCGTCGAGAATAACGCGGATCTTGGCGTTGATCGTATCGCGCGAGGTGAGCGTGTGGTCGAGTTCCAGTTCGCCGATGATGTTACGTAGAGTGGTCGCGGACAGATTCTCGATTGCGGAGATCGGATTCTCAACGCCGTAGGTATACAGCTTCGGGTCGGTGATCTGGAAGAAAACGACCGTGTCGATCTGCATCGTGACGTTATCCTTCGTGATCACGGGCTGTGGGGGAAAGTCGACGACCTGTTCCTTGAGCGAGACGTTTTTCGAGATACGCTCGATGAACGGGATCTTGACGTGCAGGCCGGTCTGCCACGTCTCCTTGTAAGTGCCCAGCCGCTCGATCACATAGGCGCGGGACTGCGGCACGACTTTGATATTGGCTACAACCAGGATAACCAGAACGAGAACGAGTGCAATGATAAAGTACAGCATGTTGTTTACTCCTTTCCTTCAACGGACACAATACATTTTACGCCTTCGATACGTTCGACTGTCACACGCGTTCCCGCCGGGATAGGGGAGCCGTCTGCGGAACGCGCAGACCAGACGGCGCCGTCTACGAGGATCGTACCGGATGCCGCTGTATTGTCTACGGCGTCCTGCACAACTCCCGTCCGACCGAGTACACGGTCGGCGTTTGTCGGTACCTTGGTTGTTTTCGTCAGCTTCTTTGCGAGCGGCCGTGTCAGAACAAGCGCGGCGGCGGACACAACAGCGAACAGCAAAACCTGCAGCCACAGCGGCGCATGGAAGATCGAGGCGAGCATCGCCACCAGTGCTCCCAAAGCAAACCAGATGGTCACAAGCTGTGTCGTTGCCGCTTCAAGAAGCGCGAGCACAAGCATCAGTACGAGCCAAATGATCGTCATTTTCCAATCCATGGGTTCCACCTCCTTTGCGTGTTCGACGATAGTTTATCATGTTCTCGGTGCAAAAGCAAGTGCGTTCGGATCAAAATAGAGACTGTTTATTCTGCATCCACATCAGAATAGTGTGTTTATTTTGCGGAAAAAGTAAAGAAATTGAAAATTTTTTCAGAAAAGACTAAACTTTTTCAATCAGATGTGTTATAATACGAATATGTATAAGGAGGATTTTATCTATGAGGGATGATTCGCTGTTCGACAATAACTGCATGCAAACGGCAGGACCGAATGTACAGCCGAAAAAAAGCAAGAAAAAGCGCAAGAAGAAAAAGAAGAAGCACACGTTCCTTTCCGTAGTGCTTGCCTTCTTTTTGATCTGTTTTTTGACGGGATGCGTCGTTGCCGGATATGTGCTGACGAACGCTTTCCTTGTCATCGGCGGCGATCCGGTCATCAGCCTCGAGGACGAAAAAACGAACCAGAATCAGACCTCCTTTATATACGCATTTGACGAGAACAACAAGCCCTACGAATACATGCGCCTGCACGGTGAGATCAACCGCATCTGGGTCGACTACAATGAGATTCCGAAGGATCTGGTCAATGCATTTATCGCATTGGAAGACAAGCGTTTCTACTCGCACAAGGGCGTCGACTGGTACCGTCTGGGCGGCGTAATTTCCTCGCTGTCCTTTGAACAGGGCGCATCCACCATCACGCAGCAGCTCATCAAAAACATCACCGATCACCGCGAGGTGACCATTGTGCGTAAGTACAATGAGATCCTCAGCGCGCTGAATCTCGAAAAGAATTATGACAAAAAGGAGATCATGGAGGCTTACCTCAACGTCGTGTATCTCGGCAGCGGATGCTACGGCGTGAAAACTGCCGCGGAAACGTATTTCGGCAAAGACCTGAACGAACTGGATCTCGCCGAATGCACCGTGCTCGCTTCGATCACCAAGGCGCCGTACTCCTTTAACCCTCTGTACAACCCCGAAAAGAACAAATCGCGCCAGAAGTACTGTCTCGATATGATGCTTGAGCAGAACTTCATCACGTACGCGCAGTACAACGGCGCGCTGGCCGAGGACGTCATTCTGACAAACGACCCGCGCTATGTCGAGACCAAAGAAAAGAAAGCCGAGAAGGAAGAAGAACAGTATCAGAACTTCTATGTCGACTTTGTCATCGATCAGGTGATCTCCGACCTTGTGTCCCAATACGGCTACACACGCTCGGAAGCCACCAAAATGATCTATTACGGCGGTCTGCACATTGACTGCGCTGTGGACCCCAACATCCAGGATATCCTCGAAAACGTGTATTCCACGCGTTCCGCTTTCCCGAATCCTCACGAGACCGATACCGAGGATCATCCCGCTGTACAGTCCTCCATGACCATCATGGACTACCACGGCCGCGTTGTCGCAATCGTGGGTCAGGCGGGTGAAAAAGACGGCGTTCGCTGCCTCAACCGCGCGGCGGACTCTCCGCGGCAGCCCGGTTCGAGCATCAAGCCGCTGTCCGTGTACAGTCCGGCTATTGAAAAGAATGCCATCACATGGTCGACCTACATCAAGAACCAGGCGATCGCTTTCGACGGCAAACTCTGGCCCAAAAATGTCGACGGCTCCACGAGCGGTTCCAGCCGCACCGTGCAGTACGCGCTGGAAGTTTCGCTCAACACGGTTCCTGCGCGAATCGTCTACGACGGTATCCTGCCCGGCGGCATCTCGACTTCGCTCGATTACCTGACCAATCACTACCATCTCAAGCACGTCGACATGACCAACGACGCTTCGCTCCCGCCGGTTTGCGTGGGCGCTATGACGTACGGCGCGACGACGCTTGAAATGGCGGCAGCCTATGCGACGTTCGGTAACGGCGGACTGTACTATAAACCATATGCATACTATGAAGTACGCGACAGTTCCGGTCAGGTGATCCTGCCCAAACAGGACCCGTCATTGAAGACCAAGATCACCAACCGCGATATTGCAGGCGAGCGGGCAATTTCGGACGACACGGCAGACGTCATGTGCGAACTGCTGCAAACCGTGCCGATCTCGAGCTACGGAAGCGGCTATACCGTGCAGAAATTCCCGGTCATGTGCAAAACCGGTACGACGGACGAGGATATGAACCGCTGGTTCTGCGCCGGTACGCCGTATTATGTCTGCTCGATCTGGTACGGATATGACCTCGCCAAAAATATGCATACGACCGTCAATCCCTGCGGACGCATATTCCTTGACGTTTTCAGCAAGATCCACAAGAACCTTGACCCCAACAAAACCTTCCCCAAGAGCGGCAAAACCATTAAAAAGGCGTTCTGTTCCCGGACGGGTCTGCTTGCGGGCAAGTACTGCGGCACCGGCGGCTACGGCTGGTACAAGACGAGCGATCTGCCGAAACAGTGCAGTTCCTGCACGGCAAGTGTTTCTTTCGAGGACGCAGTCAAAGAAGAAGCCACAAAAGCGGCTGAATCCATCAACAACATTTTCAGTCTTTTAAGACCGGATTAAGGACTATGATTATTTTAGCAGTAGATCTCGGCGACAGCCGAACCGGCATCTCGGTCTGCGACAAGCTGGAAATGCTCGCGTCTCCGGTGACGGTAATTCATGCGCGCTATATTCCCGACGTACTTCGGAAGACGGCGGAGATCGCCAAGGAGCGCAGCGCCGAGCAAATTGTGGTCGGCTATCCGAAGAACATGAACGCCACGATCGGCGAACGCGCGGAGAAATGCGCGGCGTTCGCAAAGGAATTGGGAGAGATCACCGGAATCGAGACCGTCCTTTGGGATGAACGGCTGACGACGGTGAGCGCTCATGCCGCGCTCGATAACACAAAAACATTCGGAAAGAAACGTAAGGCCATCATTGACAGTGTTGCTGCCGTGATGATTCTGCAATCTTATCTTGAACACAGGAGAATCCATCATGCCGGAACTGTATAGAACAAAACCGACTCTGCATCCTGTGCTGCAGTGGGCGGCTGCTGGTATATGCGCAGCCGCTTATTTTTTATGCTGCCTGCCGTCTTTTCACATGATCGGCAAATTCGCCGTACAGATGACGTTATCCGTTTTGTTTTCGGCTGGCTGTACCGTCGTGTTCTTTTTCATCCTTCCCCGCAGTCTTCTGGTGATCGGAAAAGGCTTGTCTCTGTTTCTCTGCGCGATGCTGTGTACCGCGATCGCCGGGCAGATCGTCCAGCAGATCCGGGCGGGCAAGCTGATCGGTTGGGTACACACATTCTTCTATGACCGGCCTCTGACTGTTGCTGTCGTATGGGCGGTCGCATTTGTTCTTTTGATGGCCTTGCGCCTGTTTTCGCCGCAGCGAGATGCGTATGCGATTTTTCGCACAGACTACGTGCAATTCTTCAAGGACGCTTCCGGCGTTTTTCTGCTGTTCTACGTGTGCGTGCTGATCTATTGTTTTCTGCTGCAGCGACGCCCGGGAGGGGAGAGCGGCATGAACCTTATCCCATTTTCCATGATCCTTGCCTATATCGGTTCCATGTCGTATGCTTATGAGAGCGTATTCTACATGATCGGAAACGTGCTCTGTTTTTTTCCGTTCGGATTCTTTTACCGTATCCGCCGTCGCAAATCCGACCGGATACGTCTGATCCTTCTGCCGATTGTCCTGTCGCTGCTGATCGAAGTGTCGCAGATTCTTTTGGGCATGGGCGATTTCGACGTCGACGACATCATCATGAACGCGTTCGGATTTTACTTCGGGTATTTTCTTTCGTTCCTGTGTGACAAAATCCGCGAAAAGCGCACGGCAGGGGAGGAGACGACGATCTTTCAAGCCCCCAGCGCATAATCACGCCTGAAAGCGCATACTTTTCCCACGGAGGGGATGCGCATGAGAAAACAGGCTGTTTGGTATGTTGCCGGCGCGATCGCGCTGCTGTTCGGCGCATTGGTTCCGGCAGCGGCATATGCAAACGCGCGCGCAATGCAGACCGCATCGCAGACGCCGCGCATCCGCACGGTCATCGTAGACGCCGGGCACGGCGGCTTTGACGGCGGAGCGGTCGCTGCCGACGGCACGGTCGAAAAGGTTGTCAACCTTGCGATTGCGAAGCGCCTTTGCGCTGTGCTCGACTGCGCCGGTCTTCAGACCGTCATGACACGCACCGGCGACGATTCCATACATGATCCATCCTGCACAGGTATACGCGAGCAAAAGATATCGGACATCCGGAACAGACTGCGCATTATGGAGGAAACGCCGGAGTCGGTCTTTGTCAGCATACATCAGAATCATTTTTCACAGTCAAAATATCACGGCACACAAGTGTTTTACTCCGCGTGCGATGTGCGCAGCGAACCGTTGGCACAGTTTATTCAATCGGCGGTCGTTTCGGCTCTGCAGCCCGATAACACACGCCGGATCAAGCAGAGCGGAACGGAAATCTACCTTTTATATCATGCCGTTCGTCCGGCTGTGATGGTGGAGTGCGGATTCTTGTCCAATCCCGCGGAAACGGAAAAGCTGAAGACCGATCAATACCAAACGCAGATGGCGCTGGCAGTGGCGCAGGGGATCATGAATTATCTACAGTCTTGCGAGGAAGTGTAAACCATATGACAGGAAAAGTAAAAGCGGTTTATGTCTGTTCTCAATGCGGGCATGAAACGCAGAAATGGTACGGATGCTGCCCCGGATGCGGCGAGTGGAACACGCTGACGGAAGAAGTGCGGCAAACGCCCTCTGCTTCCAAAGCGGCTTCTGCCGGCAGACAGCAGGCAAGAGCCGCTCATGCCGAACGGCTTCAAGAGATTACAGCAGTCGGGGAGCACCGCTATCCGACCGGTCTCGGCGAATTGGACCGTGTACTCGGCGGCGGACTTGTCAAGGGTTCGCTCGTGCTCGTCAGCGGCGATCCGGGCATCGGCAAATCGACCATTCTGCTACAAATTTGTCAGAAACTGGGCGACAGTCTGGAAATACTGTATGTATCCGGAGAAGAATCGGCACACCAGATCAAGCTGCGCGCCGATCGCCTCGGCGTCGATACAGAACATTTGTCCGTTCTCTGTGAGACCGATGTTCAGGCGATCGTCGAGTATATGCGCTCTTCGACGCCGGGATTGGTCATCATCGACTCTATCCAGACAATGAACATCGACGAACTGTCATCGTCTCCGGGTTCGGTCACGCAAGTACGCGAGTCGACAAATCTGTTCATGCGCGCTGCGAAATCCATGAATATCCCGATGTTCCTCGTGGGACACGTCAACAAGGACGGGAACATTGCGGGACCGAAAGTACTCGAACATATCGTCGATGCCGTGCTGTATTTTGAAGGGGAACGGAATTATTCCTACCGCATCCTGCGCGCAGTCAAGAACAGATACGGCTCGACCAACGAGTTGGGCGTATTCGAGATGTCGGACAAGGGTCTTGTCGAAGTGGAGAATCCGTCCTTGATGCTTATTTCCGGCAGACCAAAAAACACATCCGGAACTTGCATCGCGTGCCTGATGGAAGGCACGCGTCCGCTGATGGCGGAAGTTCAGGGACTTGTCACACAAACAGGCTTCGGCAATCCGCGCCGCATGACGACAGGATTCGATTATAACCGACTGTCGATGCTTTTAGCTGTTTTAGAAAAAAGATCAGGATATTATTTCAGCAACATGGACGCATACGTCAACGTCGTCGGGGGATTGAAACTGGATGAACCGGCATCCGATCTATCGGTTGCGCTCGCACTGATCTCCAGTTTGAAAGACGTCCCGATCCGCGACGACGTTCTGGCATTCGGTGAGATCGGACTTGCCGGAGAGATCCGTTCGGTCAATGCATGCGCGCAGCGCATCCGTGAGGCTGCGCGGCTGGGATTTGCAAAGTGCGTGATTCCAAAACACAATCTTCCGAAACTCGCAACGGAATTGTCAAACAGCATTGAGATCGTCGGAGCACGAACGGTGCGCGATGCGTTTGAAGCTGTTTGTACATGAATAGAGTAGTTGGTCCGCAAAACCCATAAGGCACATATAAAGCATCTGCCATATGAAAATGAAGGTAGAAAAAAAATGCCCAACTGCGCAAAATAGATATTTTGTGCAGTTAAGGGGAGTGAAAAGTACGGCTTTCGTTGTTTTAGCTGCAATTCGATCAGATAACCTTATTTGTCAACATTCTTATCTATTCTAAAAGGATTGGCGGTATCGTATGAACCAATCGGATTATCAAAAGTTCCCTGAACCTGTTCAGGACTATTTGTTTTATTTGCTGTCAATTAAACAGAAATCCAAACTGACTGTTCAAGGATACGCTTTGGACATTCAAATGTTTCTGCGCTATATGAAGATCCGGAAACAACTCGTTCCGAATGACGCCGATTTCAATTCCATAACCATATCAGATCTTGACATTGATTTTTTGCGTGAGATCACACTCGATGACGCGCACGCGTTTCTGACGTATTGTTATCTGAACCGCGGCAACGACGCGGCGGCACGTGCACGCAAGGCTGTCGCGATCAAGCGCTTTTTTCGTTATTTATCCATCGATCCCAAAAAATACGGCTTTGAGCGCAATCCGATGCAGGAATTGGAATCTCCGAAGATCAAACGTTCGCTTCCGAAGTATCTGACGCTTGAACAGAGTCTCGATCTGCTCGGCTGCGTAGATGGGAATTTCAGGGAACGTGATTATTGTATTTTGGCATTATTTCTGAACTGCGGCCTGCGTATCTCGGAGCTTGTATCCCTGAATCTGACTGACGTTCGACGCGATGACACGCTGCGCGTGCTGGGCAAAGGTAATAAGGAACGAACGGTTTATCTCAATCCGACATGCGTCGCGGCGATCAGACGATACTTGCAGGTGCGTCCGGCAGACGGCGTGCAGGATCGCAATGCGCTGTTCATCAGCCGCAACAACAGACGCATCAGTGTACGCGCGGTGCAGAACGTCGTGCAGAAATTTCTGCAAAAAGCCGGTCTCGACGGTCAGGGCTATTCCGCGCACAAGCTGCGTCACACGGCTGCTACACTGATGTACCAGCACGGCGACGTGGACGTGCTGCTTTTAAAGGAAATCCTCGGTCACGAGAATCTGTCTACAACGGAGATCTACACGCATGTTGTAGACAATCAGGTGCGTGAGGCGATGCTCTCAAATCCGCTCGGCAGCCTCTCCCCTTCCGACGATCAGGAAAATTGAAAATACCCGGAGAATACAGCGTACAATGCCGTTTCCGCCAGTGCCGCGCAGATACAAACGGCTTCCGCAGCCAGAAAGCGCAAACAATATTGCCGAAACGTCTCTTGTTTCTCCGATTCGCGGATCAGCAGACCGTTCATGAGAAAACGGCTCATCTGCATACCTGCCGAACACGCGAAGACAAGCGCCGCCGCGGTCAGGATGACGCCCGGATACAGGATCAGCGCGCAGTATCCGATCCCTTTGAGCATATACGTTTTATAAAGAAACGCGCTGACGATTCCGACGCTTGTTCCGTAACCCAATGTAATCAAAAACAAAAACGGCATTCCGACCGCGCACAGTCCGATGCAGAACGTCGAAAGAAGCAGTATGAGCTGTTTAAAAAGCGCATTACAGAAATTGATCGCCGCCGACTGACCGCTCTTGACAATCGAATAGTTTTCAAACAACGACAGCAGCCGCACCGAAAGCAGACTGCTGTTTTTTCGTACGGCGATCGCGCCGAGCAAGAGACCCGCAAGAAAAAACATAAACAGCAGAATCTCTTCCCGGTGTGACGGATGCTTTTCTCCGTTATAATAGCCTTTGATGCGTCCTGTCCGCTTTTGAATCACTGTGAACATCTTACCATTCCTTTCACCGTATTGTATGCGGACAAGACAGACAGTAGAACAACACAGCAGTATTGCGAATCAACCGCAATACTGCTGTGTTCTTACATTTGGATTCTATTACCCCAGCGCGATCTTTGCGAATGCGCCCAGGCGCTTGATGCCCTCTTCGAGCTTTTCGTCAGACGGCGTGGTGAAGTTGATACGGAAGCACTGGCTGCTGCCTTTTTCGTCACACAGGAACGCCGTGCCGGGCACGATGGCAACCTTGTGCTCCACAACGGCGCGCTTGCAGAAGTCGGCCATATCGACACCGTCCGGCAGCGTGCACCAAAGGAACAGACCGCCCTGGATGGGCAGGTATGTAATGCCCGTCGGGACGACATATTTATCTAAAAGATCCATCGCAAACTGTGCCTTGCGGCTGTAGAGCCGACGCAGGAACGCGAGATTCTCGTCGAAGTCATAGCGCGTCATGAACTCATAGCAGATCATCTGCGCAAGGATGTTCGTATGCACGTCCTCGCCCTGCTTGGCGACGACCATCTTTTTCATGATCTCCGACGGCGCGACCGTGTAGCCGACGCGAAGACCGGGCGCGATCACTTTGGAGAAGCTGCCGGAATAGATCACGATGCCGTCCTCGTCAAATGATTTGATGTTGGGCAGGTTTTCACCGGAATACCGCAGATCGCCGTACGGGTTGTCCTCCACGATCAGCACGCCGTACTTTTTGGCAAGATCGTACAGCGCATGACGCTTTTCAAGCGACATCGTAACACCGGACGGATTCTGGAAATTCGGGATGGTATAGATGAAACGGACGTTCGGCGTATTCTCAAGCGCATCCGCCAGCGCCTCGATGCACATACCGTCCGGTTCGATCGGAACGCCCTTGAGCTGCGCGCCGAGACTGCGGAAGCAGTTGAGCGAACCGATGAAGCTCGGATCTTCGGCGATCACATAGTCGCCCTCGTTGCACAGCACTTTAGCGCACATCTCCATGATCTGCTGCGCGCCGGATGTGATAAGCACATCGTCGAACGCGCGGCCGATGTTATGGCGTGTTTTCATATAATCCCGCATAAAAGCGCGCAGTTTCGGATAGCCCTCGGTAACGCTGTACTGCAGCGCGTCGATCGGATGCGTCGCAAAAATGTCTGCGGCGATTTCACCGATCTGCTTTGCGGCAAATGCGTCCGGCGCAGGATTGCCCGCGGACAGAGAAACGACCTCCGGGTCTGCAGCATACTTGAAAATCTCACGGATCGCGCTGGGCTTCAGCGTACTGATACGGTCAGAAAAATGATATTGCATTGAGAATCAATCCTCCTTTTTTTCGATTGCGCGCACACGGAATACCTTGACGCCGTGCGCAGGAACTTTAACGGACAGCGCGCCGTCCGTCTCATAAACGGTATCTTCCCACAGCTCGGTGCACCGATACAGAGGCGAAACGGGCAGGCCGGAGAACGCGTTACATGCGATCTCACGCACGTCGAAACTGCGGCAAACATAGTCCGAAGACTTATTGAAAATACAGATCGCCGCTTCACCGCCTGCCAGCGGTTTTACGAGCGTGTCCACGATACCGCTTGTTTTGACGCGGCGGCACTGTACGCCGAGCGGGTCCTGATCGAGCGAGATCAGCGCACGGTTCGTGACGATCCGGTACGTCGGATCGTCCGTATCGGGTGTACCGTCCTCCTTGACAAACTTGCGCACGTCATTGCCGAGGATCAGCGGCGACGCCATCATGCACCAGAGCGTGAAGTGGCTCTTATTCTCCTCGGCGGTCAAAGAACCGTTTCCAACCTCGAGCATGTCCGGATCATTCCAGTGCCCGATGCCCGCATACTTTGCCAGCCGCACATTGAACTCATAGATTGCCAGCACAGACGCCCAGAACGGTTTGATATCCGGCGTGGTGCGCCAGAGGTTGCCGGCGAACCGTCCCCACTTCCACGGGAAATTGAGGCCCCATTCACAGATGGAGTAGCAGATCTTCTTTTCCGGTTTGCCCGTTTTTTCGGCGTATTCGCGTGTGGCGCGCTGCAGTTCCTTGCCCATGCCGCGGTACTGCATGGCGGAGGAAAGCTGTCTGGATGCAACAGGATTATAAAACTCGATCGTGTTCTCGCCGGCATTCAGCAGGATGCGGATCTGATGACGGCCGTTGCCGGACAGCGCCATCGTCGGCGGAACGGTGATCTTGTAGAGATCCGTACCGTTGACCTTGATCTCGGCATATTTCAGGGCGTTGCTCTTTTTGCGCATACAAATCGTCATGACATATTCGCCTGCCGTCTCGACATCGCAGGTAAACGTCGCTGTTCCGAGCGCGCCGGAAAGCCCGTCGATGTACCGCCCGCTGGAGATACGCTCATCCTGCACGATACGCGCCTTGCCGGTCAGCACGGCCGTATCGGCCATCCATTCTTTTTCGACGCCTGTTTCGGCACAGCGCAGCAGAATGCTTTCGATGCCGGGCGCACGGAACGGGATGGGCTTGTTGTGACAAAAATCATATTTGAAATACTCGATGCCCCATTCGGCAATGGTATCGGCGTCAAGCGCTTCGTTGCCGAGACTCGCAGGCAGATCCTCGCATGTGTACGTACCGTTGGAGGAATAGATGCCAAGCTTGAGACCGAGCGCGTTGATTTTTTCGCAAAGCGCGGCGATCCCGGACGGGAAAGTGGACAGATCGCCCTGCAGCCTGCCTTCGGCGTCACGCGCCGAGGACTGCCAGCAGTCATCCAGATTCAGGTACTGATAACCTGCGTCCAGAAGCCCGCTGTTTTTCATCGCGCAGCCGATCTCATAAATCAGATCCTCATTGATCTTATTGCGGAACAGATTCCAGCTCGACCACCCCATCGGGGGCGTCGCTGCCATGCCGTTATCCATTTCATCCCAGTCCGGGACCGGGAGCTTCAGCGTCTGTACTGCCAGTTTGCCGAGCGCAGACACGTCAACGCGCTTGACTCTGTTCGACGCAAAACGTGCCGCCTTCGCCGCGGCGTTCTTGATCGAATTCACTTTCTCGTTCATATGAACCTCCAAATCCAAATTTTGTGTACAATTATGTCTCATCCCGGCGTCGGAAGCCCTGTCCGAGCACCTCGCCGGCCTCTGTAACGATGGTAAAAGCGTGCTCGTCTACGGTTTTGAGCACCTTGTAAATCTTGGCGACGTCACTGCGGTGAATGGCAACGACAAGCATACTCTTTTCCATCCCCGTATATGCGCCCGTCACCGGCAGGATCGACACGCCGCGTCCGACATGCTGCAGGATCGCATCCGACAGCTCCTGCGGTTTTTCGGTGATGATCATGAGCATTTTGCCGCGCCCGAGTCCATAGACGATATAGTCCAATACACGACCGCTGAGTACGATCACGATCACGGCATACATCGCGCTTTCCACACTGCGGAACGCCAGTGCGCAGAGCAGCACGACGATCGAGTTCGACACGGCGATCGCGGCGCCGAGACTGACCTGTGGAAAGAACTTGTGTACGATCTTTCCGGCGATGTCCGTACCGCCGGACGTCGCGCCGCGGATCATCACAAGGCCGAGACCGACGCCCGTCAGCACGCCGCAGAACAGCGACGCGAGAATCGGATCGCCGGTGTACGTCGGATAAAACAGCGTCGTCAGATCGAGCGCCGCGGACAGAATCACCACGACCCACAGCGTCCTGCCGACGAATCGTTTGCCGAGAAAGATCCATGCAAGAATGAAAAGCGGTACATTGATGATGAAGTTTGCAACGCCGACCGGCACATGAAACAGATAGTTCGCCGCAATCGCGAGACCCGTCGCGCCGCTTTCGGCAATGTTGTTCGGCACGGCAAAAATATTGATGCCCGCCGCATAAAACATGCTGCCGACCACAAAAAAGCATGTATCGACAAGCATGCGTCGGACGTTATCTTTGTTGAAACGAAAAGGTTTATTCATGCCCTGACCCGATCTCCCTGCGTGTTGTCAAAGAATCCGCAAACCAACGCGAACAGCTCCCCGAGCCGTGCGCCGTCGCCCGCAAGATAGACATACCCGAATAGCGCTTCCAGTCCGGTTGCAAGGTGATAGTCCTGTTCGCTTGCATTCTTCGGCAGATGGTTCGTATGGGCATTGCGGCCGCGCTTGAGCACGGAAATCTCGTCATCCGTCAGAAAACCGCCTTCCCACAGCCTGCGCGCGGCGTCGGCCTGCGCAGCGGCGCGAACACGTTCGACCGCAAGATTGTGCAGCCGGTTTGCCGGACGGTTCGCCTCGCGCACAAGCATCTCCCGCACCAAAAGATCAAACACGGAATCACCTACAAACGCAAGCGTGAGCGGACTCATGCGCTTCGGATCGCACGACGTGTCATTCGACAAATTCAAATTCAAGGTCATAGATCGAAACCGTGTCCCCTTCCTGAATGCCTTTCTGACGCAGCGCATCCAAAATGCCGCTCGTTTCCAGCACGCGCTGGAAATACTGCAGAGATTCATAGTCGTCAAGATCGGTGCGCTGCAATATCTTCAGAAGCCATTCGGCCTCGACGAAATAGACGTTCTGTTCCGCACGGATCGTGAAGCCTGTGTTCTTCTTTTTCTCAAAAATCTCTTTCGGGATCTCTTCCTGCTCGTAGCGCACGATCGGCGGCAGTGTCTTGAGTTTCGCGGCAACAGCCTGAATCACTTCACGTGTTCCCTCCGCGATCGGCGCACACATGGTATAAAACTCCAGACCCTGCGATTCGATGAACGCACGCAGTCTCTCAAGCTGCTCGTCCGTGGCAAGGTCTATTTTGTTGGCAACGACGATCTGCGGGCGCGACGCCAACTGCGGATCGAACCGTTCGAGTTCGGCATTGATGGTTTTGAAATCCTCAATGGGATCGCGGCCTTCACTTCCGGCGGCGTCGAGAATGTGGACAAGCATCCGGCACCGTTCAACGTGACGCAGGAAATCGTGGCCGAGTCCGACGCCCTCGCTGGCGCCTTCAATCAGTCCGGGAATATCGGCCATCACGAACGAATCGCCCTCGCCCATCGTGACCACGCCCAGCACGGGAATGATCGTCGTGAAATGGTAGTCCGCGATGATCGGCTTCGCCTCGCTGACCACGGAGATCAACGTGGATTTGCCGACGTTCGGGAAGCCGAGCAGACCGACGTCCGCCAGCAGCTTCAGCTCGAGCTGCACTTCCCATTCCTCGCCCGGCGTACCGCTTTTGGCAAAACGCGGCGTCTGGCGTGTCGGTGTGGCAAAATGTTTGTTGCCCCATCCGCCGCGGCCGCCTTTTGCCGCGATAAACGATTCGTCTGTGGACAGATCCGCCATAATCGCTCCGCTCTCACATTCGCGAATGATCGTGCCGCGCGGAACGCGGATCACAAGATCCTCTCCGCTTTTTCCGCTGCGGTGACCTGCCTCGCCTTTACTGCCGTTGGGCGCCTTATACTTGCGCTTGTAACGAAAATCAGACAGCGTGGCGAGATTGTCATCGACCTGAAAGACGATGTTCCCGCCGCGTCCGCCGTCGCCGCCGTCCGGTCCGCCGGAGGCCACATACTTCTCACGATGAAACGCAACGGCTCCGTCGCCGCCGTCGCCGGCTTTGATTTTGATTTTTGCAATATCAACAAACAAAACAGTTGCCTCCGAAATGGTAATCTATTCGTTATTATACAATTATTAAAGTATAATTGCAACAAGAAACGAAAAAAAACTATACTTTCGGAGGATGATCTGGTAGAATAGACGCATAGGAGGCGGATTATATGGATAACCGAAAGCTTTCCGGAAGGATCTGGCTGAATCTGATCCTGTTCGGATTCATGGGACAGATCGCCTGGGCCGTGGAGAATGTGTATTTCAACACGTTTCTGTTCAATTCAGTCGGCGGCAGCACGCGCGATATTTCACGCATGGTCGCGCTCAGCGCGATCACAGCCGTCGTGACGACATTCCTCATGGGAACGTTGAGCGACCGCGTCGGAAAACGCAAACCGTTCATTTGTTTCGGCTATATCGCATGGGGACTGACGGTCGCGTGCTTTGCATGGATCAGCCGCGAGACCGTACAGAAACTGTTCTCTCTTTCCGATACGGCCGCGGTCGTGACCGCCACGGTCAGCATTGTCATCGTCATGGACTGCCTGATGACGTTTATGGGATCGACCGGTAACGACGCCGCGTTCAACGCGTGGATCACGGATATCACGGTTCCCGAAAACCGCGGCTTGGCCGAAGGCGCACTGTCTGTTCTGCCGATTCTGGCAACGCTGCTGGTCAGCGTCGGATTCGGCGCGGGCGTAACGGCTGTCGGCTATCCGGTCTGTTTTCTCATTCTCGGCGCAGTCGTTGTGCTGTGCGGCGTGATCGGCCTGTTCACCGTGCGTGATACAACCGTAAAGAAGCAGGAAAACAACGGGTATATCAAAGATTTGATCTACGGATTCCGACCGACGGTCGTTCGTGAAAACAAATATTTGTACCTGTCTCTTGTCTGCGTCTGCATTTTTAATACGTCCGTCCAGATCTTCATGCCGTATCTGTTCATCTATATCCAGCACTATCTGAAATTCGATTTCAGCACCCTATTGTCCGCCTTGAGCATCAGGCTGATCGTGATCGCCGTGTTTGTCCTTATCGGGTTCATCGCGGTTATCCTGCTGTTCGGCAAACTGCTTGACAAATTCGGAAAGAAGCATTTTATTCTTTTGTCCACACTTGTCTTTATCGGCGGTCTGGTGCTGATCTCATTTGCCGCTACGATCGGCAGATTCGCGCTGCTTGCAGCCGTCATGTTTTGCG
This sequence comes from Oscillospiraceae bacterium, assembly GCA_902790325.1. Taxonomy (GTDB): domain Bacteria; phylum Bacillota; class Clostridia; order Oscillospirales; family Acutalibacteraceae; genus UBA1425. The sequence continues at coordinate 348,285 of CADARP010000001.1, forward strand.
GATACGGCCTGATGATGATCATCCTGAACGCGACCGTCCGCGACTTTACGCCCGAAGGAAAAGTCGGACAGTTTCAAGGTGTGCGCATGATTTTCGCCGTTTTGATTCCGATGGTGCTCGGTTCCTACATCGGCGCGTTCGTCACGCAGACGTTTGCCTCGCGTCACGACCTCGGCACGTATATCAACGACTACGGCGAATCCGTGCTTGTTCCCGTACCGGAGATATTTGCGGCGTCGGCGATCCTTTGCGTTTTGATCGTCGTACCGTCGCTGATCCTGCGCAAAAAGATCCGCTGATCGTCATACCGTATGCGCACGCAGAATACTGCGCAGCATACAGGTTTTGGCCTGTTGATAATACGGCACGACGTAAACGAGCGGAATCATTGTAATACACGCTGCCGCCCACGGAAGGAACGAAAGCTGCAAACGACAAAGATTCGCGCAGTCCTCTTCCATCAGAAAGCAGCTGTTCCTGATCGCGGAGCGCACACCCTTTTGCGGCGAACGCACAAGGAGGATCGGCGCAAGCGCGTATTTCTGACGAATGATCCACGCGAAAACAACGCCGAGCGTCAGGCAGACAGCACCGCCGGCGAACGTGAACATCCGCACGTCCCGGCTTATCCGGTCGACAAGCAGTATTCCGGCTGTCAGCATCACCGCTCCGGGCAGCGAAAGCATCGCAGTCCATGCCGCTTTCCGCACACGCAGATTCAAAAACAGCCATGCGGCGCGAAATCCTCTGCCGCGACGCAGCCAGTACAGAAACTGCACGTCCGACGGCTCCTTGCCGCACGCGCTGCAATACAGCCACGCCGTCCTTCCTTCGCGCATGGCGCCGAGCAGTCCGCACGTCAAAATGCACAAGGCGATCTGCAGGACGAGCAGCAGGCAGTCTGTGTATTTGCCGAAATCCGCTTTTTGCATCACGGCATAGGCCGCAGCCCCGGAAAGGATCGCTGCCGCACGTATGCACAGCGAAATGCGAACGGCGCGGACTCTGCGTTTTTTCAGGCAGTTTTTCGCTTGCTTTTTGCAGTTTTTCAACAGCATTCCCTATCCCCCTTTAGTATCGTTTAGTATACCGCATTCCGATCTGTATATTCTGTTCTGACAGTATACGTGGATGCGGTTTTGTTTTTCGTTATTTTTCACAAATGTTCCGTTCGGGAATAATCGTGTAAATTTTTGTGAATTTTCTATTAAATTTATGTTTTGTTTTTGAGCGTTTCCACAAATAAATACAGAAAAAATCATAGTTTTTTCATTTTACCCCTTGCATTATCGACTGAAATTGTGTAAAATAACTGTGTTTGGATTGTCAAATTGCACACATTGACGAGGTGTAAAAGTAGAGGAGTTTTACGGATGTCAAACAGACTGTTTCAAGGCGTAATTCATCAGATGCGTGATGCAATGGATCGGACGGTCGGCGTCATTGACGAAACCGGATCGGTGATTTCCTGCAGCGAACTGGGCAGGATCGGCGAAGTGCTCACCGGCATCCCGGCCGAGTTGTTTGCCGACCAGGCTGCCGTGCAGGCGGACGGATTCACCTTCCGTCCTTTCGGCACGCAGCTTCAGGCGGAGTATGCCGTTTTCGTGGAAGGAACGGACGAGCTTGCCGCGAAGTTTGCGGATCTGTGTCGTGTCTCCCTCGAATCCATCAAGCTGCTGGGCGACGAAAAGTATGACAGGGGCAACTTTGTCAAGAACGTGATACTGGACAATATTCTGCCGGGCGACATCTATCTCAAGGCGCGCGAGCTTCGTTTCAACAACGAAGTCTCCAGAGTCGTTTTGCTGATCCGGCTTGCAAACAGCAGCGACGTCTCTGTTTACGATCTTTTGCAGAACCTTTTCCCGGACAAGACCAAAGATTTTGTAATCAACATCAACGACACCGACATCGCGCTGGTCAAGGAAGTGCGGCCCTCGACCGAGACCGGCGATCTCGAAAAGCTCGCGCGTTCTATCTCGGACGCGTTGAGCACGGAGTTCCTGACGCAGCCGCTGGTCGGCATCGGAACGACGGTCAAGGATATCAAAGATCTGGCGCGCTCGTTCAAAGAGGCGCAGGTCGCGCTTGAGGTCGGCAAAGTATTCGATACCGAAAAAGTGATCGTCAGCTATGACAATCTCGGCATTGCCCGTCTGATCTATCAGCTTCCGACGACGCTTTGCGACATGTTCCTGCGCGAAGTGTTCAAGAGCAATTCCATCGAGAGCCTGGATCAGGAGACCCTGTTCACCATCCAGCGTTTCTTTGAGAACAATCTGAACGTTTCCGAAACCTCACGTAAATTGTTCGTCCACCGCAATACACTGGTGTACAGACTGGAAAAGATCAAGAAATTCACCGGACTCGATCTGCGTGAATTTGACGATGCGATCGTATTCAAAGTAGCTTTGATGGTCAAAAAGTATCTCGATGCCAAACCAGTCAAATTCTGATCCCGACCGATTTCACCGCAATCGCTGCGGCGTATCAGCAAGAAAGGAATAGTATGATTGAATTCAAACATGTTTCAAAAGTATATGAAAACGGCACTCGCGCGCTGGATGACGTCAACATCCACATAAATCCCGGCGAGTTTGTGTTCATCGTCGGCGCATCCGGCGCCGGCAAGAGCACGTTTCTGAAGCTTATGATGCGAGAGGATGTCCCGTCCGGCGGCTCGATCCAGGTCAACGACTTCAATCTCGGCACGCTTCCCAAGCGCAAGATCCCCTATTTTCGCAGGACGATGGGCATCGTCTTTCAGGATTTCCGCCTGATTCCGACGATGACCGTATATGATAACGTCGCATTCGCCATGCGCGTGATCGGCACCAAGGAATCCACCATCCGCAAGCGCGTGCCTTACGTACTTAACCTGGTCGGCCTTGCAAACAAAGCGCGCAACCTTCCGCAGGAGCTTTCCGGCGGCGAGCAGCAGCGCGTCGCTTTGGCGCGCGCGCTGTCCAACAACGCCGACATCATCATCGCCGACGAGCCGACCGGCAACGTCGACCCGCAGATGTCGCTGGAGATCGTGGAACTGCTGACGCGTCTGAACGACGGCGGCACAACAGTCATCATGGTCACGCATGCGCATGAACTCGTGCAGCAGTTTGACCGCCGTGTCGTCATCCTGGAACACGGCCGCGTCGTGTATGACGGCAACACCAAGGAAAGCGGCGATATGCTGCAGTCCTCTCAGGGACATCTCGACCGTGCGTATATCGACAGTTTCGATCCGACTTTTGCCATTACCGGCGAAAACACCGCTGCCGCACTGGATGAATCCATCAAGAAATACGGCAATTCCAAGCTGAAGGACACTTCCGGCGATTTTACGGTCTATCTGGACAAGTCTGCCGGTTCCGAATCGGACTCGCAGTAAGAGAAAGGAGTTGTACCGTATGCATTCCGGAAGAATAGGTTATCTCACCAAAGAAGGTTTTCGCAACGTCTGGGTCAACCGGCTCATGAGTATCGCGTCTGTCTGCGTGCTGATGTCGTGTCTGATCATGATCGGCGTCGCGTTTTTGTGCTTTGTAAACGTGCAGGCGCTGCTTGACGAAGTGGACGATCAAAACGTCGTCATGATTTTTGTCGACAATGATTTGACGCCGGAACAGATTGAATCCATCGGCAACAGTATTGACGCACTGCCGAACATCGAACATATCGACTACCACTCCGCGGAAGAAAACAGCCGCGACTTTTACGATCAGATCCAGAGCGAGCTGCTTGTGGACTACTTTGACGACAAAGAAGCCGAAACCATTCCGGCATCCTTTGAAGTCCACCTCTCCGACATGGGACAGTTCGACCAAACGCTGGAAAAGATCAACGCGCTGGACAATATCCAGTACGTCCGCCAAAGCAAGGAACTTGCGTCCTTCCTTGTGACGCTGCGCAGTTCCGTTTCGTATATCAGCATCGGTGCCGTCGCCATGCTGCTGCTCGTGTCCCTGTTCATCATTTCAAATACCGTCCGCATCACCATGCACAGCAGACGTCTGGAAATCTCCATCATGAAAAATGTCGGCGCGACCAATTCCTTCATCCGCTGGCCGTTCATGGTAGAGGGCATGGTGCTCGGCGCGTTTTCCGGACTGGTTTCGCTGGGCATCGTATTTGGTCTGTACCAACTGATTCTGACGTCTCTGTCTACCGCGTTTGCCACTCTGCAGCTTATCGAACCTGTTCCCTTCACGGATTATTGGTACTGGATCCTGATCGGCTTTGAGGTGATCGGCATCACGACCGGCGGCTTCGGCAGCGCAATATCCATCAGGAAGTACCTTAAGGAGAAGGCCTATGAAGAGGCTCGGGAGCACCATCATCATTGATTCTCGATATGTTGTTTGCTTTCTGCTCATTTTTCTGTTGACCGGCAGGCTTGGTTTGCCGGTCTATGCGGATTTCACATACTACACCGATCGTACGACAACTACCACCACGCAGGCGGATGCTTCAGGCAGTGCGGAATTGACGACCAGCGAAGAGCTCGCTTCTCTGCAGGCGCAGTATGACCATCTGGAGGAAAAGATCCAGGAGGGCGAAAAAACGCTCGACGATGTGGAAAGCGGCAAAAACCAGCAAAGCAAAAATATTGAGATCATTCAGTCCAACATCAACGACCTGAACGGACAGATTGAAGTGCTGGAAAAGCGCGTTACCGTGTTGGATTCGGATATTACGAAGCTGAATTCCTCCATCAACGTCCTCAACAGCGAGATCACCAAACTGAACGGTTCAATCTCCGACACAGAGGATCAGATCTTTGATGTGACAAGAAAGACCGATATTCTTTACGGCAAGATCAAAGGCCGTCTTGTAATCAACTATATGAAGGGCGCCGCTTCCAATCTGGAAGTGATGCTCGGCGTTCGCGACCTCCCCTCTTTTTTCACAAAGCTGCAGATCATTCGCAATCTGTCCGACTACGATCAGCAGATCATGACGGAATTTGAGGACGATCTGGAAGAGCTTCAGAATCTCAACGCAGTGCTGTCCGCCGACAAATCCGCGCTGGACGCCAAAGAATCCGCACTTTCCGGCGAAAAAAATACGCTCTCGAACCGGCAGTCCGACATGGAATCTTCGCAGTACGTGCTGGATATGAAAAAGCAGTTGTCCGAGCACAAGTACAACGAAGCGGTCGAATACTTCAAGAGTCTGGATGAGTCGAGCAACGATTACACAGCCATGCTGCGCATGCTCGAAAAAGAGCAGGACAAGGTCGACGCGGAAATCAACTCTTACCTGCTCAAATACGGTTCCTCCGCTGACGACGCGGTCCAGACAGAATCCGTAACGAATCCTTCCGCGGAAAACGGTGACGTGTCGGAAACCGCTGCAGAATCGACAAGACGATATGCGGATTCCCCCATCACGGCATACACCGGAACCGCCGCTCCGAAGACGACCGTGACGTCGTCCGTCTCCGGAACAAACGAAATCACCTTCCCCTCCACGACGAATATGCAGGTCGTCTCGCCCGAGTCGCTGGAGCTTATCTGGCCGCTGCCGTATAAAAACTGCTATATCTCCGCCTATTACGGCCAGTATCCTTCCGGCGGCGAGCATCACGGACTCGATATCTGTGTGCGCGGCGGAACGGAAGGCAAGAATGTCGTCGCAGCAGCAGACGGCACGGTCATTCAATACGGATTCAATCATTGGTCCATGGGCAACTATATCATCATCGACCACGGTTACGGTTTGTTTACCGCTTATTACCACATGCAGAAACTGTTTGCGGAAAAGGGCGATCACGTCAAGCAGGGACAAGTAATCGGCCTCGCCGGACATACCGGCAACACAACCGGTCCGCATCTGCACTTTGAAGTGCGGATCAGCCGCGGCGGCGTGATTACGCGCGTCAATCCCCTGAAATTTGTCAAAATGCCTGGCTAAAGCTTTTGCAGCGGAAAGGAGAACTGACTCAATGCAAAAGAAAAACTGGAAAATCAAATTGTCCACATCGGCGCTTGCGCTTGCTTGCGCTGTGATTGTATTTCCGACCCCGATTTCTCACGCCGAAGAATCCGTTCTGGAGCTGCAGGCGCAGTACGACCAGTTGGAAAAACAGATCAAGGAGAACCAGAAAAAGCTCGAAGAAAAGAAGCAGGAGTCCAAGGATCAGAAAGAAGTTGTTACCGAGATCGAGTCCGAACTCGGCGAGCTCAATTCTCAGATCACCATTTTGAATAAAAAAATCGAGCTGCTCGACGGCGAGATCGATTCGCTCAACGGCAACATACAGTCGCTGGACAGCGAGATCGCCGTTATGGACAGGCAGATAACGCAGACACGCGAAAACATCGCCGTCGCGAAAGAGCAGATCGACGAAACGTACGACAAAGTGATCACGCGTCTATCCAAGTCCTACATGGCCGGCACGGCGTCCGATCTGGAACTGCTGCTGGGCGCAAAGAGTCTGGCTGATGTGCTGACTTGGCAGCAATACATTCAAAACGCTTCGGAATACGATAAAAAAATCATCGATACGCTGAAATTCAACATCTCCGCACTGGAGGATCTTGAGACACAGCTTGATACGACGATCGCCGACGCCGAAGCTAAAAAAGCCGAAGCCAAAGCGCAGAAGACGGAGCTCGAACAGAAACAGGCAGACGTCTCTTCCTCCGCGGATAACCTGACTGTAAAAAAAGATACAGCGAACGCGAAACGCATCGAGGCATATGAACTGCTGAAAACCATGAACAAAGAAAGCAAAGAGTATCAGCAGCTGGACGCACAAATGCGTGCTGAGGAAGAGCGAATCGACGCCGAGATGAACGCGAGACTTGCAAAGATTGCGTCCGTCCAGGAAGATCCCGTCCCGCAGACGACCGCCCCCACGACGACTACCACCACCACAACCACCACTACGACGACCGCACCGAGCGATGAAAATGAGAATCCGAACGGACAGGAAGACGAATCCGCTCCGGACACCGCCACGACTGCCGAATCTACGACCGAAACGACAACCGAGGCCACAACGACGCAGCCGTCCACAACGGTATCAGCGTTCACGGACAACAGTCCGAAATCCCGCAACCTGATCTGCCCCATCCAAAACAGCCATGCCGTTGTCAGCGGAACCTATCCGTATTATCAGAACGGCGGCGAACATCACGGTATCGACATCGTCGTAACCGATCAAGGCAAGACGTTCGGTCACGACATCGTTGCCGCACAGAGCGGCAAGGTAATCACGGTAGAATACGGCCACTCCTCCTGCGGCAACTATATGGAGATCGACCACGGCAACGGTCTTGTTACGCGCTACTATCACTGCAACACGATCAATGTTTCGCAGGGGCAGACCGTCTCACAGGGACAAAAGATCGGCACCGTCGGTCAAACGGGCAACGCAACCGGCCCGCATCTGCACTTTGAAGTCCTGATCAATACCAAAAACGGATTGATCCGTCAGAACCCGCTCAACTACATTTCCGTACCGTAAGATGACGAAAGAAGGCGAAAGCAATGCATGATCGAATCAAGCGACGCATAACGCTGCGCGGCGCAGTATCTGCCGTGCTGGCGCTCGTTCTGTTTGTTTCCTGCTTTGTGCTGCCGTCCCCGGTTCATGCCGCACAGACGGTCGAACAGCTTGAGGAACGGTATAATAAGATAGAAAAGCAGCTCAAAGAGAATGAAAAGAAGCTGTCGCAAAACGCAGAAAACCGATCCGAAACCAAAGACAAGATCGCGTCTTTGGAATCCGAGATCAGCGGGCTGAACGAACAGATCGGTCTGCTGGATCAGAAGATCGGCCTGCTCAATTCGGACATTTCAAACCTCAACGGTAACATCCAGGCGCTCGACGCCGAAATTGAGGATATCAACGCGCAGATCACTGCCACAAAGATCGACATAGCTATGTCCGAAACAACGATCGATCTGACGTATGAAAAAGTCCTGGATCGTTTGAAGCTGAATTATATGATGGGACAGTCCTCCCCGCTTGAAGTCATGATCGGCGCACGAAGCCTGTCAGACATCCTCACACGTCAGCAGTATCTGCAGAACGCAGCCGAATACGACAAGCAGCTCATCACAAGTCTTGAAGAAGACATCGACAAACTGCACGAAATGAACGTAACGCTGGACGCCGCAATGGAAAGCGTCAACACAAAAAAAGCAGAGGTCGAAGCACAGAAAAAAGAACTGCAGACAAAGCAGGCAAGCGTTCAATCCTCCGCCAACGACCTTGCCTACAAAAAGAGCACGATCAACGGCAAGCGCAGTGACGCAGTCGCAATGCTCAACACGCTCGACAAACAGAGCGCGGAGTACAAGCGCATGAACAAACAGCTTGCCGCCGAAAAAGAAAAGGTCGCTGCCGAAATCGACGCCTTGATCGCCGCGCAGGGCTCCCAGCAGGGCGAAGAAATGGCAGTCGACATCAAGAACGACGGCACGCTGATCTGGCCGATGCCGTACAAGAACTGCTACATATCCGCTTATTATCCGGCCTACTCGGACGGAAGTCCGCACCACGGAATCGACATCTGTGTCAGCGGCGGCACCGAGGGCAAGGACATCATCGCCGCGCAGAGCGGCAAAGCCATGACAGTCGGCTACGGTCATTGGTCCATGGGCAACTACATCATCCTTGACCACGGCAACGGTCTGTTCACCGCATACTATCACTGCAGCACCATTCTGATTAGTCAGGGACAGACAGTCAAGCAGGGACAGGTTATCGCCAAAGCCGGTCATACCGGCAACACGACCGGCCCGCATTTGCATTTCGAGGTACGTACCAACAAGAACGGCACCGTCCAGAGGCAAAACCCGCTGAATTACGTTTCAAAGCCTTAAAGGAGTTTCCATGAGTAAGAAGATCTCTGTCGGCGTTACGCTCGCACTCGTACTCGCCGCGATCGCCGCGACGTTTGCGATCACGATGGCGTTTTCGCAGTCGATCTATAACCGTCTGATCTCCAACATTTCCGGACGCGCGGAAATGTATGCAGCCGTGGACGACATCAATGCGCTGATCCGCGGCAACTACTACTTTTTGGGATCCATCAACAACGAAAACATCAATCGCAGCATCACCAACGGCTACATTGAAGGTCTGGGAGATCCGCACAGCCGTCTGCTGACCGCAACGGAATACATCGCTTACAACAACCGTCTGAACGGCAAAGCATCCGGCGTCGGCATCACGACGGCATGGGACGCCAACGCTCGCACGCTGGTTGTGACGTCTGTTGCAAACGGCTCCTCCGCGGCGACAAAAGGCATCAAAAAGGACGATGTGATCATCAAAATCGCAGGGGAACGCGTGACGTCCGCGAACTATGAATCGCTTCTTGAAACGCTGTCCGGCGACACGCTTTCCACGATCTCCATGACTTGTAAGCGCAAGGATACGGAACTGGAATTCAATGTGACGGTTGGTTACAGCTATCTGTCCGTTTCGCGTAAAACGATCGGTTCCGTCGGATACATCCGCATCTCGGATTTCTATGCCAACACGCAGGAGCAGCTCAAAGAAGCCATAGGCGCTTTGCAGGACAGCGGGATCACCTCCCTCATTTTCGACCTGCGCGGCACGTCCGAAGGAACGGTCGAGTATGCCGCTGCCGCTGTCGACTGCATCACGCCCATCTGCAGCAACCAGGATGAGGTGCTTGTCAAGCTTGTCGGCCGCGACGGTTCGTCTCTGCTCTCCTACCCGTCCACGTCCAATAACCTCAATCTGCCGATGGTCGTTCTGGTCAACGAAAAGACCGCCGGACCGGCGGAACTGTTCGCGTGTGATTTGCGCGATTTCGGCAAAGCGGTTTTGGTCGGCGCGCAAACAGCCGGCGTCGGTACGGCACAGCAGACGTTCACGCTTGAGGACGGCAGCGCGGTCGTTTTGACAACGTCCATGATCCTGCCGTACAAGAGCGGATCGTTCCAAGAAACCGGACTGAAGCCGGATTTCACCGTCGCGCTGAACGCAGACGCTGCAGCAGCCCCGGATCTGCTGAAAGAATCGGAAGATACGCAGCTTCAAAAGGCCGTATCGGTGCTGAACGAAAACAAATAGAGTAAAAAAGTTTACTGCCGCAAATCAGTCGATCTGATCTGCGGCAGTTTTTTTGTTTTGTTCATTCAGCCGAATCGGTCTGCGCTTCCCCGAAGATCATCTGTACCGATTCCGCATCCTGCGCATCTATGCCGAAAGCCGTATACTCCTCGGCGGCGTAGGCGTCGATCGACTTTCCTTCCGGCAGGTCGAACGAATAATGAACGACCGGATTTCCGTCTTTATCCGTCGTGTCTTCGACCGTGTACGCGTAGTCTTCCAATCGCATTTCTTTGTTGTTGATCCGCACGATCAGTCCATGAATCAACTCGCCGTTGAATACCGCGCCGTCTGTTGCGGCGTTGACTGTAAACAACGCGCACGCCAGAATAAATGCGGCAGCCAACGCGATGATCCAACCCTTTTTTACATGTTTTTGTTTGTTTTCAGTCATAGATAGAATCCTTTCTATGCTCTGTTCGGACGGACGGACGCCGGACAGTGCATTCTGATAATGTTTCTTATTCACGGTTTCCTTCCTCCTTCAGGCAGTTTTTTAAGTGATTTCTGGCACGGTGCAGCGCAGTCTTGACCGCGGATTCACTCGCGCGCAAGGTTTCGGCGATCTCCCTGACCGGAAGATCCTCATAATAAAACAAATGCACGACCGTGCGCTCACGCAGAGGCAGTGACATAACGGCGCAAAACAGATCGTAATCCTCCGTGCTGTCAAACGTGTACAGCGATTGCGCGTCGTCAAGATCCGTACATCGTTTGCGAAACGGCGAACGGAGCATGTTTTTGCAGACATTGACACACACGCGCGTCAGATATTTATCCGTATGTTCTTCATCTTCAAACGGTTGCTTCCGGCTCCACAGTTTCAGAAACACATCCTGCAGCGCATCCTCCGCGTCCGTCCGATTCCGCAGAAACGACAGCGCGATCAGAAACAGACGCCTGTTGTTCCGTTCCACGGCTTGAACGTATTCTGTTTGCGTCATTTGACCACCGCCCTTTTGAAAGCTGCTTTCACTCATATAACACGACAGAGCCGAAAAAGGTTACAAAAAAACTCCTATGATATCAATAATACCATAGGAGCATGTTGTCTTACCCATAGATTTCCAGCTCAATGAAAATGCGTTCCTTCTTGGATCGGCCTCCGACAGATTTCAACACAGCCTTCCCTTTTCCGCGGATGGTCAGTTTATCGCCTTCGCTGATTTTGGCGTCCCGTTTAAGGATCTGCATACCGTTGACAAATACGCGGCCTGCATCAATGTATTCCCCGGCGTTCCCGCGTGACAGTCGGAACGCGGACGACAGCACACAGTCGAGCCGCAGTGAAGGCACGGTGTCCCGCACGATCGTCGTCTTAACTTGCGGCACGATCACTTCGCACAGCGCGATCTCCTTAGCCTCAAAGCGCGCATGCCCGGCTCCGGCAAAGTGAGTCGTCAAATACCCGACCATATCACGCAAAACGAGGATATCCGCGCCGTCCTCCCGCACAAGAATATCGCCGACCGTTTCACGCTCAATCCCCATGCCCATGAGCGCGCCGAGATAATCCCGATGCGTCAGGGGTTTGGGCAGCGCGGCAGCCGTCTGCACGCGCACGCAAGTGATCCCGTCAAAGGTTTCCGCATCAAGGTAATCCGGCAGAAACGCACAAATCCGCCGTTCTGCGTCCGCATAACCGCCGAGAAACTGCGGGCTTGCGCCGATCGAACGGCAATAATCCGACGCGATCGTCTGCTGCCGCATGTCTAAAAAACCTGTGTGTGTCGGTATATTCCGATCCTCGCAGCGTCGGAACTGGTCTTCGATATGCGATAGCAGAAATTGATCTTCTTTTTCCATAGATTTTCTTACCCTTCGTCGGCTTCCTGCAGCACGAATGTAATGTCGCCGCTGCCGGTACGTACCGTGCAGCGGTTTGTGCCCGCGGACGCAGGCACTACGATGTCGCCGCTGTCGGAACGCACGTCAAACAGCATAGGCGCGGTCAGCGTTCCTGTCACGTCGCCGGACTTTGCCGTGATATTCATGTCCGCGGCAGAAGAATACATAAACAGAATATCGCCGCTCGAACTGGTCGCTTTGATCTGCTCCGACGCCTCAACCTGAGAAATCATAATGTCTCCCGATGCGGTATTTGTCTGCAGATTCTGCACCGAACAATTGGATATCGACACACATCCGGAAGATGCGAAAGCGGAGACAGAATCACTGCGGCAGGTATCGAGGCAGATCTCTCCGGATTGAGACGTGACAGAGATATCCTCGCATCCCATACGTTTGACCGCAACATCTCCGCTGGACGTTATTACGGACAATCCGACCGAAACAGGCGCGACAAACTCCACGTCTCCGGAGCCGGTATTTGTATTTGCCACGACAAAAGACAGCGCATCACTGACGTAAACGTCGCCGCTGCCGGTTATAATCTGCAGTCTATTATAGGCATTGCCGGGCAAAAATACCGTCACAGTCATGTCGTCCTGTCTCCAGAGTCGTTTGTACCAAGGCAGGTGCGGATCGTCATCACACGTCACCGCAAGAAACCCGTCTTCCGATTCGACGGTGCAGCTATCGCGCGACGACACCTTTGCACGAACGGTACAGGAACTGTTTGCGGATTGAACCACACGGACGTCCGCCTGCTTTGTATCGATCCGGATATCCCGAACCGTTCCCGCAACCGCATAGTCATATGTTTCGTTCTCCGAATAAACTGTCAGCTTGTTCCAGTCAAATTCCGCGCGAGAGAGCGCATAAAAGACAAGCGAACCACCCCCGATCAACAGGATCAGGGAAGCAATCAAAAACACTTTTGTACTCTTTTTCATGACACGCTCCCCTTTCCGACGATGCGTTTTTTACATTTACGGACACATGCCGCCGTCCCGCGGCAAACCGCCCTGGTAAGTCCGATCGACGCCAACAGCAGCAGGATCGACAGCGCTGCACAGATCAGACTGCAGCCAAGCAAAAACGTGCCGTGCAGCAGATCCTGTTCGTGCATTGTAAATGCAGCGAGACCGAGCGAACCGAGAAACGCAGCGGCAAGCGCCAGTACGACGGCATACAGCGAGATCAGAACCGACCAGATCACGATATACAAGCTCAAAAGGATCAAAACAGCCGACAGCAGAAGCGGCAGCCAGACGGGACTGCCGAGAACGAGCAGCACGATCTCCCACGCCCGCATATGTCTGCGCTTTGCGCGTGCGCGCACAAGCGTCGTCAGCGGCATATCCATGCGAATGCGCTGCGCAACCTCCAACGGCGAACCGAGTTGTGCGACAGCTTCCTGTTCCGTCATGCCGTCCTCCATGCTGTCGTCCAGGATCTCTTCATAGTATTCCAGCGACTCCAGGACGTCATCCTGCGGCAGATCTTGCAGCGCCTGCCACAGCGCATCCAGAAACGCCTGTTTATCCATGTTCCCCTTCCCCCTTTGTGATGTATCTATGGATCGAGACGATCTCCTGCCAGTCTGATCGGAACTCCTCGAGCCGTCGTATCCCGGCAGGCGTGATGTGATAATACTTGCGCAGACGACCGTTGTGCTCCGCGCTGCGCACCGTCAGGCAGTTCGCCGCCTCCAGGCGGCGCAGGATCGGATACAACGTCGATTCCGACATCTCCACATACGGCTTCATATCCTTGATGATCTGATAGCCGTAGGAATCCTCGTGCCGGATTGCGGCGAGCACACATACATCCAGCAGTCCGCGCTTGAGTTGAATATCCATCCAATGCCTCCTTTCGTATAATACTATATCACGCATAGTATTGCATGTCAAGCATAATAATAGAGTAAAACGATTATATTGATCTTAAAAAACCTACAAGCTTGACTATGAAGGAACACTTTGATAAGATAATGTTAGTGCGAAGCGGAGAAAGCAAAACAAGTCAGGGGGATACTATGGCATTATTTGAGCCTTTAATCAAAGACTTTTCAATACAACAAAAAACATTTTGTTCTAAACTGTTAAGCATAAGCACAAATGAGTTTGATAATCTGAAAGAAGATAAACTCGATGAACTCTACAGAAAGAGGGATGAAGCTATATGATACTCAATGGTATAGATGTAAAGCCGAAGGAGGAAGCTGTTGATGAAGAATAAGTTTAACGAACCTCATAGCTGTCCCGTTTGCGGAAAGTACAAATTCAGCCAGTATGGATCATTTGAGATTTGCCCTGTTTGTGGATGGGAGGATGATTCTGTTCAGGAAAACGATCCCGATTTTGACATCGGTCCAAATGTAATCAGCTTGAACGAGTATAGATCAAAATACGAACAGGGCTGGCGTCCTGAATACGTTAGCTGAATACAATGAAACAGATAGCCGATTGGTACTGACGTGCCGGTCGGCTTTCTTTATGCCCTATTCGACCTTGCAATCCTGTTGAAAGGCAGTAACCGGTAATTGAAAGGTTCGCTGTTTTCCCGGCAGAGCATCTTCGGACGCTCTGCCTTTTTCATGCCGACATGGCTCAACGGTAGAGCTTTGCTGCACTTTGAACAGAGGCAAAAAGAAAACCGCCGAAACCGTTATGTATCAACGATTTCAGCGGTTTTGCCTCTGGTCGGAGTGACGGGACTTGAACCCATGGCCTCTTGGTCCCGAACCAAGCGCGATACCAAACTTCGCCACACCCCGATGTCCGACGGCTTTGATATTATATAATAAAGCCGCCGAAAAATCAAGTCTTTTTTAAAAATAATTTAGAGAATTGCAAAAATCATTCCACGTCGTTGTCCCAAGTCTCGCTGATCTCAGGATACGCCGACAGGACGTCCTTGAAAATCTTGCGGATCGAGAGCAGCTCCTCCCGGCTCGTTGCCTCAAAAATCAGAACAAGCTCCGGCAGATTGGATGATGCGCGCACAAGACCCCATCCGTTTTCGAACTGCACGCGCGCACCGTTGACGTCGATCACCTTGCCGGGATAACGCGCCTTGAACGTATCGACGATCTTGTCGACTATACCGTACTTCACGTCGTCCGCGCAGTGTGCCTTGATCTCGGGAGACGTGACGTACTGTGGAAATTTGGCAATCGCTTCGGAAATCGTATCCTCGTCCCAGGACAGTGCCTCGACAAGCTTTGCCGCAACGAATACCGCATCGTCAAACCCGTAGTAGCTGTCGCCGCCGATGAAGATATGTCCGCTGCGCTCGCCGGCGATGTCGGCGTTCAGCTCGTGCATCTTCGCCTTGATGTAGGAGTGTCCGGTTTTCCACATCACAGGATTGCCGCCGTTATCGCGAACGACCTGTGTGAGCGCTTCGGAGCATTTCACATCGTACACGACCGTGATGCCGGGCTTTTTCGCAAGCAGATTCTTCGCAATATACGCAAGAATAATGTCGCTCCAAATATTGTTGCCGGCGTTGTCGATCACGCCGATGCGGTCGCCGTCACCGTCAAAGGAAAGACCGAGATCTGCATGGATATACGGATGCGTCACCATCTCGCGCAGCTTCGCTCTGCCCTTGAGATCGGACGGATTCGGGAAATAGTTGGGATACGTGATGTCGGGATCGCAGTGCAGTTGGAATGTCATGCAGCCCAGACGCTGGAATACTTCGTAGATATAGACGCCTGCGCCTCCGTTGCCCGCGTCGAGCACCAAACGCGGTTTCTTCGGACCCATGTGGATGCGCGATACGACGGATTCGATATATGCGTCGCGCACATCGACTGTCGTCAGATCTCCCTCAGGGATGTCCGCATACGGCGCGTCGTCGGAGTCGACCAGATCGTACACCTCGCGGATGTCGGCAGGTTCCAGCGTCTTGGAGTAGCCGTTCGCCAGCTTGAAGCCGGACCAATCGCTCGGATTGTGGCTTGCCGTCACCATGACAGCGCCTTCACACTGCAGATGATACTGCGCAAAGTACGTCACGGGGCTGAGCGTAAGACCGATGAACCAGACGTTTATGCCCAACTCACGCAGCGCGCGGATGGCAGCATCCGCAAAGGACGGAGAACACTCACGGTTATCGTAGCCCACGACTGCGCGGTCGATGCCGCGGCGGTTGAGGTACTTCGCGTACGCCTTGACGATGCGGTAAACATTCTCGGGGCAAAGCTCCTTGTCATTGACCCTGCCGCGGATGTCGTATTCGCGGAACATACTGTTGAATTCCGGTGTAAATGCCATGATCAATCCCCTCCTCAGTCTACGATGCGCACAGTCTTCATGCGCTGCGGTTCCAGCGGTTTATCCATGGCGTTGGTGCGCACGGCAGCGATCGCGTCAACGACGTCCATACCCTCGATCACGCGGCCGAACGCGGCATACTGACCGTCGAGGAATTCGCCGTCTTCGTGCATAATGAAGAACTGGGAAGACGCGGAATTGGGGTCCTGCGAGCGCGCCATCGAGATCACGCCGCGCTTATGCGAAATAGGATTCGCTACGCCGTTCATCAGGAATTCACCCTTGATGTTGTCGTCGGAACCGCCGTAGCCAGTGCCCTGCGGGTCACCGCCCTGGATCATAAATCCGGGGATCACGCGGTGAAAGATCAGTCCGTCGTAAAAGCCACTTCCGACGAGCTTTTCAAAGTTCGCAACAGTCAGCGGCGCCGCTTTTGCGTCCAGCTCCAGGCGGATCACGCCGCCGTTTTCCATGGTGATTTCAATCATTATATTTCCTCCTGTATAGGGTCATCAGCCCATCTTTTCAAACAGTCTCGTGTATTTCTTGCCCTTGCCGTAGTACAGATCGTACGTGCCGGTGATCTGGCCGAAATCGCTGCGGAAGTAGATGTATTCGCCCGTGTCCGCCGCAAGGTCGTGTACGTTGTTGATGTCGCTGCAGACATGGATCGCGCCGTCTCCCTTGAGATAGCAGAGTGTGCCGCTGCCGTATGCATAGTCCTGCAGGAAGTAGACATGGCCGCTCTCGGTCACCGCAAGTCCGACCGTCTTGGACGTGTACACATCGTCCGCAACCGGCGTATCCTTGCTGCCCTTGACGCAGTGCAGCTTATTATCGGAATCTACGTAGTAGAGATACTCGCCGTCCGGAGAAAGCTCGAAGGTCATGACATGCTGCGCGATCTCTTTCTTCACGATCTTGCGCATCACGCAGGAATTGAGGCTTTCGTTTTCGTCCAGATAGTAGACGGTTTTGCCGTCGGGTGAAACGCGGAACATGGTGCCGCTCGCGCCGAGATCGACCGTGAGATATTTGCCGTCGATCTGCTGCGCCGCGCCTGCCGCGTTGCGGAACACCGTTTTGGAGAACGTCTCATACGGCGTCAGGATCACTTTACCCGACGCTGTCTCGCGCTGTCCGTAGGGATAGATCGGCGTATAGCCGCCCGAAAGTTTGGACTTTTCGCCGTCTGCCCCGCAGAAGAAATATGCGCCGCTCTTGCCTGTAATACTGTATACGATCTGGGAATAGTCGGTATTCAGATACACGCTCAGCTTATTGCCGTCCACAAATTCGTCGAGCTTGATCTCGTTCTCTCCGTTGCGGGCAAACAGCTTCTGGATCCACACCTCTTCCATCTTGTCGAACTTGATATAGTAAATCCGCTGACAATCGTCGGAAGACGCGATCGGCAGGACATTGCGTCCGAGCGAAGACGGCGTTTCCCCGTTGTAAACGAAGCCCTCAAAACTCTCGCCGTCGTCCGCTGTGACAGTATAAGCCATGCTCGCGCCGGTCGGAGAAAGCGAAACGGAATCAGCCGATACATGGGATGCAATCATCGGTGCGGCCGAATCCAATCCGTTAAACAGATACAGAGACGTGTCGGCATATGTCAGAAAAGCCTGCGCACCTGCCGGAACATACTCTGTCGTGCTCTCGGTCGTTTCCTCCTGTTTCTGGGTCTTCTTGGAACTGCGTGCAGTCGTTGTCTCTTCCTCGGTAGAGGATTCGCTGGTGTCCGAGGCATCCGGCGGGTTCTGCACCAGATATGCCAGCTTACTGCCGTCCGCGCTGAGCACAAAGCTCTGCACGTTGGACGCGACAGCGTTCATCTTTTGACCGGTGATGTAGTACAGCTCGCCCGATTCGGTCAGAGCGGCCTGCACCAGACCGTCGCGCGAACAAGACGACTGCGCCACCTTGCCGGTAATGTTCTTATCATACACTTTGCCGTTGAGAACGATGCTGGTTTTTCCGGAATGTCCGGAGTAGAACATCTGGATCTGACGCGACTCGATCGAATCCCCGTGGTGCACGGCGATCGCAATCAGGATCGGGATGAGGATCAAAACGAGCAGGATACCCGCACATGCGGCAAGGAACTTCGGATTCCAGCGTGTCTTCGGCTTTTTGCGCACAGGAGGACGCCCGGCAGGACGCTGCTGAACCGGACGGTTCACGGATCTGCCCTGTGCCGTCGGACGCGGACGCGCCGCATTCGCAGCGGGAGCGGTACGGTTCGGCTGCGGGCGCGAAGCGTTCGGGGTTTGCGGAGGTCTTTCAGCCCGCGGACGCGCACCCTCCTGCCCCGGCGCGGGACGATTCGGCTGCGTAAGAGGTCTTCCGCAGACCGCACATTCTTTTGAGCCGTTCTGGTTTTCTTCGCCGCAATACGGACAACGCATAATTCTTCCTCCATTATACGTATTCTGTTTACCATTTTACCGTTTTCTGACATTTAAGTCAATAGAAAACTGCACAAATCATCCATATTTACACATTTTTTTGTCAAACGACACCACATATTGACAATTGTTTTTCTCATGCTGCGTTATAATCAGAAAAAACACAGAGGGAGGCAGGCTGTGCGTGTGACGATCTATGCCGATACGCTCGTGTTTCTCAACACGTTCGTAACATATTTTCTGCTGATGAGCACGCAGCTTTTGTGCCGCAGACCGCCGCGTCGGCTGCGTGTGCTTGCGGCGTCCGTGTTCGGCGGACTTTACGCGCTCTCGATCCTCTTTGAACCGCTTCCGCCGATTCTATCCTTTGCAGTCCGCGCTGCCGTATGTATCCTGCTGCGGCTGATCGCCGACGGGTTCAGGTCGTTGCGGATGTTTTTGAAGAGCGTACTCGTGTTTCTGCTGCTGAACGGGCTGTTCGCGGGCATAATGCTGCTGTGCAGACTGTTTGTGCCGCAGCTTCTGTTTGCGAACGGCATTGTCTATCTGGATGTACGCATTCCCTATCTACTGTTGTCCACTTGTGCGATCTATCTGTGTATCCGGCTTGTCACACGGCTCTTTGCCGCAAGACCGGCGCGTACGCACAACGGCACCGTAACGATCTGCGTTGGGGATCGGTCAGTGACCGGAAACGGCATTTTCGATACGGGAAACCATCTCTCCGACGGGTTTACCGGGAAACCCGTTCTGATCGTCCGGCCGGCATTTGTCAGACCGCTGCTCCCGCAAGGCGTCGCGGACTTTCTGGACGGAAAGGAGCTGTCCGGCTGCAGCATCCCGAACGCCTGGCGCGGAAGGCTGCGCCTGTTTCCGTACAGCAGTCTGGGCAATGACGGACTGCTGCCGGCATTTCGATGCGACCGCGTCGTCGTTTCGCATTTGTCCGATTCCTGTATCAAAGAAAAACTGTATATTGCAGCAGCGCCGCGGCAGTTGTATCACGGCGAGACGGATGCACTGTTCCCCGCGGCGCTGTACGACGAAATCACGGAAGGAGCATACAGACATGAGAATCCGTATTTACGACAGAATACGCCTCCGGCTTTTGCGTCTTCGCGCAAAGCTTGCATCGGCGGTACATTACATCAACGGTCCGCAGACGCTTCCGCCGCCGCTGACGAAACAGGAAGAGGCGAACGTTCTGATGCGTCTGTCAAACGGAGACGAAGCGGCGCGCGAAGAATTGATCGTACATAATCTGCGGCTTGTCGTTTATATCGCAAAAAAATTTGAAAACTCCGGCGTCGATATCGAAGATCTGATTTCGATCGGCACAATCGGTCTCATCAAAGCGGTCGGTACATTCTGCCCAGACAGAAACATCAAGCTGGCAACATATGCATCGCGCTGTATCGAAAACGAGATTCTCATGGTGTTGCGCAAAAACAGCACAACCAAAACAGACATCTCCATGGATGAACCGCTCAATATGGATTGGGACGGCAATGAACTGCTGCTGTCGGACGTTCTCGGCAGCGATCCCGACGTTGTGCATCGCACAATTGAAGAAGAGGACGAGAAGAACTGTCTGCTGCGCACGATCGATAAGTTAGAGGATCGGGAAAAGCTGATCCTGTATATGCGGTTCGGCGTTGGCGGAAACCGCGAACATACGCAAAAGGAGATTGCGGATCTGCTCGGCATCTCGCAAAGCTATATTTCCCGATTGGAGAAACGAATCATCCGCAGGCTCAAGGAGGAAATGGCGGAAATGATCGGATAATCGTGATTTAGGGTTGCAATCCGGCCGTAAATTTGGTATAATTGTTTCAATGTAAAGAAAAGGAATGACTCGATGGTTTATGTGATCCTCGATCTGGAATGGAACAATACATACGGCCGTAAAACCAAGAGCTTTATCAATGAGATCATTGAAATCGGCGCCGTAATGCTGGATGAAGACCTGCGTGAAATATCACGCTTTTCCAGCCTGATCCGCTCACAGATCGGCAAGAAACTGCGCGGCAGCGTCAAGCAGCTTACGCACATCACAAACGAAGATCTGGACAACGGACTCCCGTTCACGAAAGCGCTCTCGCAGCTTCGCCGCTGGATCGGCAACCGGGACAACACTGTGGTCACCTGGGGAGACGGAGATATCCGCGTGCTGATCGAGAACTGCCGGTATCTCAACGGGATCGAGATCGTGCCGTTCCTGTCAAACTATGCGGATCTTCAGTCTTATTTCCACAGCATATTCAATTCTCCGCCCTCCAGGCAGGTCGGTCTTTCCGCCGCCGCGCAGCTGCTGGGGATCGATGAGGAGGATTATTCGCACCACCGAGCGCTCGACGACAGTCTGCTCACGGCTGATGTCTTCCGAAAGATCTTTGATCCCGAAACCTTTCGCGGTTTTATCCGCCCCTGTACGCGCGATTTTTACGGCCGTCTGTCCTTCAAACCGTATGTAATCGGCAACATCAACAATCCGCTTGTCGACAAGAGCAAGCTGACCTATATCTGCGAAACGTGCGGCCGTCCCGCGAAACGCCTGACAGAGTGGCGGTTCGTCAGCCGTCATTTCCGCGCGCTGTTCTATTGCCCGCACTGCGACCAAAAGGTCAAGGTCGGCGTCAGTTTCAAAAAGATGTACGACCGTGTGGAGGTCAAAAAGACTTCTGTCGTCGTCGTCGAACAAAAGCAGGAGGAGACTGCCGAATCCTGACGTCCAAACGCTGTCCTGAGGACGGCGTTTTCCTTTTGAGGTGATCCGCTATGAAAAAATACGCTCGTATATCTGTTGTATGGACCGCTTGTTTATGTCTGCTGTTGAGCGGGTGCGCTGTGCAGACCGTGAAACAGCCGTTGTCGGAAAGCGCCTTCAACGAAGCATCGGCATCCGCTTCCTACGATCATGGAACAAGCGATATGCCGGTCGAAGTGAACGATTCCGATTTCATCACACCTGAAGGATTTACAACCACCGCACCGCCTTCCCGGACAGAGTCCACATCTCCTTCTGCCGACGCAGGCGCCGTTCTCTCCGAAACGTCGGCAGCTTCTTCCACACGCATTACCCAAACCGTCTCCCCTTCCGCGCCCGCATCCGCAGCCGCACGACCGACCGTATCCGCTTCCGGAACGACTGCACCGTCTTCCTCCGTACCCGTGCCCGTTCCGCAGGCAAGCACAAACGAGATCCGTGCCGTATGGATCAGCTATCTGGATTTCTCATCATTGACCAAGGACAGATCGGAAAAAGCATTCCGAAACATCGCAGGCAGCATGATCCGGAATATCCGCGACGGCAGAATGAACACGGTATTCCTGCAGGTACGTCCCGCTTCCGACGCCATGTACCGTTCGTCCCTGTACCCGTATTCCGCATACATATCCGGAACGGAGGGAAAGGATCCCGGTTACGATGCGTTGGCAATTTTTTGCGACTGCGCAAAGCAGGCCGGCCTGTCCGTCCATGCATGGATCAATCCGTTCCGTGTCGGCGACGCTTCCAAATTCGATCAAAAAGCTGCGTCGAACCCGGCAAAACAGATCCTGTCAGACAATGACCCAAACAACGACGCCCGCATCGTGCGCGTGGGCGGTTCGCTCTATTTTGACCCCGCCGATCCGGAAAACCAGCAGTTGATTCTTGCCGGTGTGCGCGAACTTCTGCAAAACTATGCGATCGGCGGCATACACATCGACGACTATTTCTATCCCTCCACAGATCTGTTTATCGACCAAAAAGACTACGATGCATATATTGCGCAGGGCGGCACGGAAGCACGGGCAGATTGGCGGCGTACGCAAATCAATACACTGGTCTCTTCCATGTACACATGCGTCAAATCCTTTGGCAGTCAAAAGATCTTCAGCATCAGTCCCGCGATGGAGATCGAAAAGAACCGATCGACCATGTATGCCGACGTCGCTCGCTGGGCATCGTACGGCGGATACTGCGACTGGCTGATCCCGCAGGTTTACGTCGGCTTCTCCAATCAGACGCACCCGTTCCGCGAAACGGTACGGGAGTGGTTGTCGCTCAAAAGATCCGCCAGTGTACGCCTGCTGTTCGGGCTTGCCGCTTACAAGTGCGGAACCGAGGATAAATATGCCGGTTCCGGCAGCAGAGAATGGATCGAAAACACAGACATTCTGTCTCGCCAGATCGCCTTTTTGCGCTCCTTTGACGGCAGTTCGGGGTTTGCGTTGTTCTCGTATGCGTATACTTTTGGCGAAAAAATGTCGAATAATTCTAAATTAGAAATGAAAAGTGTAATCAATATGTTATAATTGTAATGAATTTGTAATTCATCGTCAAAAGACACAGAAATCGAGGAACATTCGATATGCATACAACGAACAAAAAAATCCTGATCGGTGTGCTGACCATTGTCCTGACCGCGGTCTGTGTGATCAGCGGCATGCTGTTGAGCGGGCATATGCCCGGAAAGGCAGAAGAATCCGTGACCGTCCCGACGACCGAACGCGTGATCGAACCGCTTCCGGTCGGCAAAAAGGCCGAACTGCCGAAAGCTGTCCGCGGCACAAAAGTGTTCGCCTCGGAAGAGATCGACGGCTCCGCGGCGGAGAAGATGCAGAAGATCGCGCAAAGCGGTTTCAACAGTATTCTGCTGCTGAAATCCAAAACGGCTCCCGCCTTTTCCGCACAGGATGATCCGTCCGCATTGACCCAACTGATCCGGGATGCGCGCAGCGTAGGATTGTACACGGCGGTCATAATGAACGACGATACCCCCGATGCGGTCGCGCTCTTCGCAAGCGGCTGCGGTGCGGACGCTCTGGTTTTGTCCGGTCTGTTTGAGAAAAGCCGAACGCAGGCGCTCGACGCACTGCGGGACACAATCCTCGCCTATGAAACTGCCATATCCGGCACGCAGGTAAGCGCGCTGCTGTGGGACATCCCGTTCGATGCACGCGTTTCAGCGGAAAACGCCGGCATTCTGACCGCCTTCTCTGTCGCGCTGCAGGACGCGAAATACACCGGAATGTACGTCTCTTCCGACGTTTCCGGCGATGCATTTGCGTCTGCCGCCGACAGTTGGCTCTCCTACGCCGACAAGCAGACGATCTGGTTCGGACTGTCGGACAAAGTCAAGGGCGAGAAAAAAGGCTTCGGTCATATTGAAGACGCGTTTTCGCAGGCGTCATCTTTGCTGAAATTGGAAACAGAGCAGTCGCCTGTCTCGTTTGTTTTTGCACCGTATGACACATTTGCTTCCGATCCGGAATGCACAAAGATCGTGCAGAGCTGCATGGCGCAGGGATTCGTGCCCGACAGCTATCTGAAAACTTTCAAGGTGACCAATCTCAGCGGCACGTCCCTGACGACCACGGAGTCCAAGATCACGTTCATCGGCGAATGCAATCCGACATATCCCCTATCGTGCAGCGGAAAGAACGTCCCGGTCACGGACGACGGCTTTTTCTCTGTCGAGTACGACTTGAAAGTCGGCAGCAATAAATTCGACTTTTCCTGCGACGGAAAAACATACAGCTACAATGTGCAGTACAATCTTGACCTGATCCGCAGCATCTCGCCTTCCGGTACGCTGCAGACGCCCGGCGGCAGCGCGCTGGAGATCTCTGTCGTCGCGCACCGCAACGCAACGGTCTACGCCACACTCAACGGCGCAAAGATCTCCTTGGTCGGCAGCAACGCATTGCTGTCCGATTCGGACAGCGGGCACATGGACACTTCCTCGGACTATGTCACATTCACAGGCAAATATAATCTGCCCGAAAGCACTTCCAAAAGCATGTCGCTCGGCTCGATCAAGGCTTTCGCTTCCTATCAGAACGTTTCCGATTCCATCAC
Organism: Oscillospiraceae bacterium; assembly: GCA_902790325.1. Lineage (GTDB taxonomy): Bacteria > Bacillota > Clostridia > Oscillospirales > Acutalibacteraceae > UBA1425. The sequence continues at coordinate 372,768 of CADARP010000001.1, forward strand.
AGGCGCAAGCGTGATTGTGACGGCAACCGAAAAGGTTGAAGCGCTTCCTGTTGTGGAGACGCCGGTATCAACGACCTTCGGCACGACATCCACGACCGAATCCACAACCGAATCCACGACAGCCAAAGAAGACGAGCAGTCCGAATCGACCGACGACCTGTCCGAATCCGGTTCCGAAGGCGATACTGCCTCATCGTCGTCAACAACGACGACTACAACCACGACAACGACCACAGCCGCGAAGAAACTCGATCCCCCGCTGACGCCGTACAATTACAACGGCATTCCCGGCACAAAGCGGATGTGCAAGATCAAAACATATTACACCGAAACGATGCCGCTCTCGCCGCTGAACGATTTGTCCGTTCCGTTGACGACGCCTCTGCCGATCGGTACGTTCGATTTCATTACGGGCGAAAGCAGCTTCGATAAATACACGTATTACAATCTCGGCTCCGGCAGACGCGTATACCGCAAAGACGTCGAGGTCATTGAAAAAGGCTACGCCATGCCGGCGAATGTGCTGACGCTGGTGAACTCCGGCACTTCTTCGGGCAAGACGAACATCGACCTGCACTTGAAGTGGAAAGTTCCGTACAATTCGGTTCTGAATGGTCAAAGATACATCAACGATCCGAAAAACAAGCGTGAATACGCAGTCTCCTCCTTGAGCGCCAAGAGTCTGGACATCACATTCTATTACACGGCGGAGGCGATCGGACAGCCGAACGTCTCGGCCAGCGGTGTTGTCAGCAGCTGCGAATGGGTGCAGTCTTCGTCCGCGCAGACGTGCACATTGCGTCTGTATCTGCGTTCCGCCTCCCGCTTCTACGGCTACTCGATCGGTTACAATGCCGACGATACGCTGCATATCTCCATCAAGGAAAAGGGTTCCGATTCCATTTCCGGCAAGACCGTAATGCTTGACCCGGGTCATGGCGGTTCGGACGGCGGCGCTCCCTGTGCGGTCAACGGCAGCACCTATAACGAAGCAAAAATCGCGTTGGCAATCGCCGAAAAGGTCAGAACAAAACTGCAGGGAATGGGCGCATCCGTTCTCATGACGCGCACCTCCAACTCCGATCTGACGCTTGTCGACCGCAAACGCATGGCGCGGCAGAATAATCCGGACGTTTTTGTCAGCATCCATTTGGACGCCGCCGCTTCCTCCACAGGCTACGGCACGACAGCGTTCTATTACCGGCCGTTCTCTTATGCGCTTGCCAAATCTATTCACACACAGCTTGTCAATACCTACGTGCAGAATATCTACGGTACCAACAAGAGTACCATAGACCGCGGAACCGTGTTCTATCCATACAGTGTAACGCGCATCGAGGAGTGTCCGTCCGTGCTGATCGAGTGCGGATACGTCTCCAATCTGGAAGAATGCAGGATCCTGCAGAACTCCAAGCACCAGGATTCCATCGCTTCTGCAATCGCAAACGGTATCCGTGATTTCTTTGCGTATAACTAAGCGCATCACGCATAAAGGCGCAAAGAAAGTCTGCCGGAACGCAAAGCGCGAACCACAGTGCGGTGAACGCGGGGCAGATCTGACCCCTGAAATGAAACGGAAACGATGTATAATCCCAGATGTGCAGTCCCATACGGCAGTTGACGACACTTCCGACGAACAGCTCCATACAGGTGATACACAGACAACCGGCCAGACAGCGCAGCAGCCGTCCGGCCGGTTCCCATTTTTCATATATCCGATATACGATCCACAGTGCGGCGCCTCCCGTGAGCGCCATTGTCCAATGCGTACAACCGCGAAACACAATTTCCGACGCGCTGTACAAGATGCTTCCCAGACAAAACACCGATCCGTATTCCGCTGATTTGTTCATGCGATCACCCTGTTGTATCGTGCGAAAAGGCGGTTCGTTTTATCCGTTTTTCACATTAGGAAAGATTTTGTATCTGTATCAAAAAAGTAACAATTCATTCGATAAATTGACATCGAGCACCAAATATGGTAAGATTCATGCGAAATGTTGCGTAAATCGTGTTATCCGAAGAACGGTTCGCATACATAATATTATCATGAATCGAAGGAGTGTGCGATGACTGTGAAAGGAATTATTCTTGCCGGCGGCTCCGGAACGCGTCTGTATCCTTTGACAATGGTCACCAGTAAGCAGCTGCTTCCCGTATATGACAAGCCGATGATCTACTATCCCCTGTCGACGCTGATGCTCGCCGGAATCCGGGACATTATGATCATCTCTACCCCGGACGACACGCCGAAGTTTCATGCGCTGCTGGGCAGCGGCATGCAGCTTGGACTGCGTCTGCAATACGCCGTGCAGGAAAAACCGGAGGGTCTCGCGCAGGCGTTTTTGATTGCGAAAGATTTCATCGGGAACGATCGCGTTGCAATGGTTCTCGGCGACAACATCTTCTACGGCAACGGTCTTGGACATATGCTGCGCACAGCGGTCAAGAACGAAAACCGTGCCACCATTTTCGGATACTACGTGGACAATCCGGAAGCGTTCGGCGTGGTCGAGTTCAACGACGACGGCATTCCGATCTCGATTGAAGAAAAGCCGAAGAACCCGAAATCCAATTACGCCGTAACCGGACTGTATTTCTACGACAACCGTGTGGTTCAATATGCCGAATCGCTGTCGCCTTCCGAGCGCGGTGAACTCGAGATCACCGACATCAACCGCATCTACCTCGAAAACGGTGAGCTGGATGTGCAGCTCATGGGACGCGGCTTTGCCTGGCTGGACACCGGAACGGTCGAGAACCTGATGAACGCGGCACAGTTTGTGCGCACAATCGAAACGCTGCAGGGCATCAAGATTTCCGCGCCGGAAGAGATTGCGTACAACATGCGCTGGATCTCCAAGCGTCGTCTGCTGGCGTCTGCCGAAAAATACGGCAAGTCCTCCTACGGCCAGCACCTTTACCGTGTGGCAGAGGGCAAGATTCTCTATACGACGTCGCCGGGCAAACGTCCGCGCTGGGGACGCGAGGACGACAGCCAGGCAGACATCTATTCGCAGCCGTAAAGGAGCACCGCACAAGCATGAAAAAGATCGAAACGCCTCTTGCAGGCTGCTATATCATCGAGCCGCAGGTCTTCGGCGACGCTCGCGGATGGTTTTACGAATCCTATTCCGCAAATGCGTTTTCCGAGATCGGTATCGATACGGTATTCGTACAGGATAACCGCTCGTTCTCCGCGCAAAAAGGCACGCTGCGCGGTCTGCATTGTCAGACCGAACCGCATGCGCAGACAAAACTGATCTGCTGCACGCGCGGCGTGATAACGGACGTGGTCGTGGATATCCGCGAAGGTTCCCCTTCCTTCATGCAGCATTTCGCCGTTGAGCTCAGCGCCGACAACCGCCGGATGCTGTATATTCCGAAGGGCTATCTGCACGGATTCGTTACACGCACCGAAAATGTCGAAGTGTTTTATAAAGTCGACGATTTCTATTCACCCGCCTGCGACCGCAGCGTCCGCTACAACGACAGCGCGTTTTCGATCGAATGGAACGAATCCGATCCGATCCTGTCCGTAAAAGATCAGAACAACGTACCGCTTTGCGATTCCGACATTCGGTTTGTATGGAAGAAGGATCAAGTATGCATGTGATCGTGACCGGAAGCAGCGGTCAGCTCGGACGCGACGTCTGTGCCGCGCTCTCCATAAAAGGACATACTGTATTCAGACTGGATCTGCCCGACGTCGATATCACGGACGCACGGCAGGTTCGGCGTTTTTTTGACGCCTATGCACCCGATGCCGTGATCCATTGCGCCGCCTTCACTTCTGTTGACCGTGCGCAGTCCGACCCGGAAACGTGCACGCGCGTCAATGTTGACGGAACGCGCAACATCGCGGAAGCCGCAGAAGCGCACAACGCAAAACTCGTTTACATCAGCTCGGACTATGTGTACGGCGGATGCGGGACAGACCCGATGACGGAAACGACCGAACCGCACCCGGTCAATGTTTACGGAAAGACCAAATACGAGGGCGAACAGTCGGCCGCGTGCTGCGAGCGTCTGTTTGTCGTCCGGACGTCGTGGGTGTTCGGGCTGCACGGCGACAATTTCGTCAAAACTATGCTCCGTCTTGCCGACACGCAGGACGTTCTGCGCGTTGTGTGCGATCAGGTCGGCTCCCCTACCTTTACCGAGGATCTCGCCGAGCTGCTGTGCGCCATGATCGCTACCGAACGGTACGGCGTCTATAACGCGTCCAACGAAGGATTCTGCTCCTGGCACGAATTCAGCGAAGAGATTCTGCGGCTTGCCGGACGCAAGGTCTGTGTATGGCCGGTCTCGAGCGCGGAATACGCCTCCGCCGCATGCCGTCCGCTCAATTCACGCATGTCCAAACAGGCGCTTGAGGATGCAGGATTTACACGCCTTCCGCATTGGAAAGACGCGCTCGTTCGCTGTCTGCGCCGTATGGACGTCTGACGGTCTGACAATCTGTTTCGGGAGCGGTTCGCCGCTCTCTTTTTTGCATCATTTTCTGCATTTTCGCATATGGATAGTGTACAAACCATGCGGAAATGAGGATGCGAACATGATGAATCTGACGCAGAGCGAACGCCTTCTATCGGAACAAATACAGGAATACCTGAAAACGATTTATCGTCACTCTAAAATCACAGAGAGCGTTCAAATCAATTTCGTTGCCGCGAAGCTGGGGCTGCCGTCTGCGGCCGCGCAGAAGACGGCACAGTTTTTGCAGCAGACCGGTATGATCCTTTACGAAAAGTACGGACGTATCATCCTGACGGAAGACGGAAAACGCTATGCAGAACGGTTGTTCGGCGATGAATAAAACACCGCGCCGTACATAAACAGAAAGACCGCTGACAAGACGCAAAGAGAGCTTCTCCTCCAAAGAAAAGGAAGGGAAGCTCTCTTGACGTTTCGTTTGATTATTTAATGCTGAACAGCATATCGCCGTAGGACGGGTACGGCCAATATTCCTTCGCCGTGATCGTCTCCGCCTCGTCCACGCATTTGCGCAGCTGCTCCATGCACGGCAGTACAACGTCTTTGTAATACATTGCCGTTTCCAGCGTGCTGCCGATCTCCTTTGCGTGCACGGCATATTGCTCCAACGTCTGCAAAAGATGGAACGTATCGTTCGTCAGTTCCGACAGACGTGCCGCGGTAGCGGTCTCGTACGTGCAGTCCAAATCCGGAAGGACGGATTTCTTTTCCGCGATCGTTTTGCACAGCGTTTTCGCGTACCGGCTCATTGCGGGCAGAAGATCTTTGTTTGTCATGTCGATCATCGTCAGCGCCTCAATGTGCAGCACTTTCACATAATTCTCCAAAAGGATCTCACACCGCGAACGGACTTCGACCTCCGACAATACCTTATGCTTCGCAAACAGTTCGATATTCTTCTCGTCGGTATAATGCGGCAGCGCATCCGGCGTAGAGACAAGATTCGGCAGTCCGCGGACGGTCGTCGCTTCTTCGATCCACGACTCGTCATAGCCGTTTCCGTTGAAAATGATGCGTTTATGCTCCTTGATCGTCTTACGGATCAGGCTGTTGAGCGCGACATGGAAATCGTCAGCGCCTTCGAGATAATCCGCGAATTGACGCAGTTCCTCCGCAACGGCCGTGTTGATCATCATATTGGCACAGGCGATCGTATCGGCGGAACCGAGCATACGGAACTCGAACTTATTGCCCGTGAAGGCAAACGGAGACGTGCGGTTGCGGTCGGTCGTGTCGCGTGGGAACTTTGGCAGCACATGCACGCCCACGCGCATGAGTGTCTTTTCCTTGGCGTCGTATGCCGTGTCGGCTTCGATCGCGTCAAGGATCTCGCTCAGCTCGTCCCCGAGGAACATCGACACCACGGCGGGCGGCGCTTCCTGCGCACCGAGGCGGTGATCGTTTCCGGCGCTGGCGACCGAAATGCGCAGCAGATCTGCATACTCGTCCACTGCCTTGATGACGGCGCACAGGAACAGAAGGAACTGCGCGTTCTCATACGGCGTTTCGCCGGGTTCCAGGAGGTTTACGCCGGTATTGGTCGAGATTGACCAGTTGTTGTGCTTGCCGCTGCCGTTGACGCCAGCAAAGGGTTTCTCATGCAGCAGGCAAACCATGTGATGCTTGGCCGCAACCTTTTTCATCACTTCCATCGTGAGCTGATTGTGATCGCTCGCAATGTTCGTCGTCGTGAAGAAGGGCGCCAGTTCGTGCTGCGACGGCGCGACCTCGTTATGTTCGGTCTTGCTGAGAACGCCGAGTTTCCACAGCTCCTCATCCAGTTCTTTCATAAAGGCGGCAACGCGCGGCTTGATCGTCCCGTAGTAGTGGTCATCGAGCTCCTGCCCCTTCGGCGGCTTTGCGCCGAAGAGCGTGCGTCCTGTATAGATCAGATCCTTGCGGCGGTCATAGACGTCGCGGTCAATGAGAAAATACTCCTGTTCCGCGCCGACCGTCGTCTTGATGCTCGTCACATCCGTATTGCCGAAAAGCCGAAGCACGCGCAGCGCCTGACGGTTGATCGCTTCCATCGAGCGCAGCAGCGGCGTCTTTTTGTCGAGCGCCTCGCCGCCGAAGGAACAGAATGCCGTCGGAATACAAAGCGTACCGTTCTTGATGAACGCATAGGACGTGGGGTCCCAAGCCGTATATCCGCGCGCTTCAAAAGTCGCACGGATACCGCCCGACGGGAACGAGGACGCATCCGACTCGCCTTTGACCAATTCCTTGCCGGAGAATTCCATAATCACGGTACCCTTGCCCGCGGGAGAGATGAAACTCTCGTGCTTTTCCGCTGTGATACCGGTCATCGGCTGGAACCAGTGAGTATAATGCGTCGCGCCGTGCTCGACCGCCCAATCCTTCATGGCGTTCGCAACAACGTTGGCAACTGTCAGATCCAGACTCTTGCCGTCACGGATCGTTTTTTTCATGGCTTGATATGTTTCCTTCGGAAGACGCGCTTTCATGCACGCCTCATTAAAAACCATACAGCCGAAATAATCCGGAATGCTCATGGAAATCCCCTTCTTATCGATAAGTATAAATCGTTATATTCAATAGTATAAAAAATACAGCGTATTTGTCAATAGCCTAAATCCGCTTTTTCCGATTTTTTCGGTTTTATTTCTATTTTTCATTGACACAGACAGCGAAAGTGTGTACAATACAGATGAGCAACGAAGTTCAACCCCGCAAGGGGTATGTGACTTCGTTTTTTTACATGGAGGAAGTGCACGTCATGGATAACCAAACAATTGTGATTCTTGATTTCGGCGGGCAGTACAAAGAGCTGATCGCGCGGCGCGTGCGCGAATGCGGCGTATATTCAGTCATACTCCCCTATGACACCGCGGTTGACGAGCTGAAAAAAATCAAACCGATCGGATTGATTTTCACGGGCGGACCGAACAGCGTGTACCTGGCGGATTCGCCGCAGTGCGACAGAGGCGTGTTCTCGCTCGGCGTGCCGATTCTCGGCATTTGCTACGGGATGCAGCTGATCTGTCATATGCTCGGCGGCACGGTGTCGCCATGCGAGAGCAGCGAATACGGACGTATCGGGCTGACAGTCGATGCAAAGAATCCGCTGTTCGGAGAGATTCCGGAGATGACGAACGTACTCATGAGCCACACGGATAAAGTCACGGCGCTGCCGGACGGCTTCCTCTCTCTGGCGCATACGGCCGACTGCGCGGTCGCGGCATTCGCGGCCAAAGACAAGAACATCTACGGCGTGCAGTTTCATCCGGAGGTAGAGATCTCCGAACACGGCACGGAGCTGATCCGCAACTTCCTGTACGCGATCTGCAAGGCAAAGGGAGACTACTCCATGGAGGATTATCTCGCAAAGCAGATCGACTCCGTGCGCCGTCAGGTCGGCAATGAACACGTGATCCTCGGTCTTTCCGGCGGAGTGGATTCCTCCGTGTGCGCGGCGCTGCTGTCGGCCGCGATCCCTGGACAGCTCACCTGTATCTACATCGATCACGGATTCATGCGTAAAAATGAAACAGCGGAGATCGAAAAAGCCTTTGCCGGACGCGATCTCGATTTTGTGCGCGTGGACGCGTCTGAGCGGTTCCTTGCGCGCATTCGGGGCGTCACCGATCCCGAAGAAAAGCGCAAACGCGTCGGCGACGAATTTGTCCGTGTCTTTCAGGACGAGGCAAAGAAGCACAGCCACGCGAAGTTTCTCGCGCAGGGCACCATTTACCCGGACGTTGTGGAGTCGGGCAAAAACAAATCCGCCGTCATCAAAAGCCATCATAACGTGGGCGGACTGCCGGAGGATCTTGGATTTATCGGCGTTGTCGAACCGCTGCGCGGTTTGTTCAAGGATGAGGTGCGGCATTTGGGACGAATGCTGGGGCTTCCGAAAAAGCTGGTGGAGCGCCAGCCGTTCCCCGGACCGGGGCTGTCGATCCGCGTGATCGGCGAAGTGACGCGCGAAAAACTCGACATTCTGCGCGAAGCGGATGCCATCTTCCGCGAGGAGCTGCAAAAAAGCCGTGCCAAAGCGGATCAGTTTTTCGCTGTGCTGACCAATACGCGCTCTGTCGGCGTGATGGGCGACTTCCGCACGTATGACTATACGCTCGCGCTGCGTGCCGTACAGACAAACGACTTCATGACGTGCGAGTTCGCGCATCTGCCCTATGCCCTGCTTGCCCGCGCATCCGCGCGCATTACGAACGAGGTCAAGGGTATCAACCGCGTCGTATACGACGTGACGAGCAAACCGCCCGCCACGATTGAGTGGGAGTAATACAAACGCCATCTGAATGGCATAGAGACGTTTTCTTTGCTGTTTTCACGATAACCGCAGCGACGATTTGATAACAATTACTTTTATTTAACAACAGTATATAAAGTATTCTTCTGAAAAGATAAGAGCTATCTGATTCAATTACGAATCGGATAGCTCTTTTTATTTTGTCAGTTCGATTGTTATTCTCCCCAGCACCGCAAACTGCTCTTGCGTGAGTTGCCTGCCCGTCTGCGCGTTTTTAACTCGATAGCTATTGACCAGAGCTTTGACGGTTTCTTTCTGCACTTCAGTCAGGCCGTGAGTGGAAATCGTCCCCTGATGCTTCATGCCGCAGAGTGTGTCCATGGAAACATTGAAAATGCTGGCAATAGAGCGAAGTGTCTCAAATGGAGGAATCATGGTATTGGCTTCATACTTGCTGATGGTTCCCTCGGTAACATTGAGCATTTCTCCGAGCTTTTTCTGCGTTATATTCCGTTCCTTGCGTAATGATCTTATCATTGCTCCGAGGTCGTACACTTGCCTCACCTCCGGGTTTCCACATTGGAATATTATACCCGATTATACTTGCTATACACGATAGTTTGTGTTAAAATACATTCTAAAGGCGCAAGTTTCATCGTAAATTGTTTCAATTGATGCAAGTTTTGGAGGTGCGATATGGCAAGTAAGAATAGTAGCTTGGGAAAAGCGAGCAAAGCTAAGAAAGATGAGTTTTATACTCAGCTTGCTGATGTTGAAAATGAATTACGACATTACAAGTCATTTTTTAAAGATAAAATAGTTTTCTGCAACTGCGACGATCCGTTTGAGAGTAACTTTGTCAAGTATTTCGCTATGAACTTTAATGCTCTCGGTCTAAAGAAGCTGATTGCTACCTGCTATGCAACATCACCTGTAATGTATTCTCAGCTGACTTTCTTTGGAGAGCCAGAACCAATCGGCAGCGTTGGAGAGGGAAAGAAACCTTATAAGATTGAAATTACTGAGGTTCGTGACGAGAACGGTGACGGAGCGATAGATCTTGATGATTTTGAGTCTATGCTCCGGAACAATCCACCCAAACTATTGCAGGGTGATGGAGATTTCCGCTCTGACGAATGCATCACCCTGCTGAAAGAGGCAGATGTGGTGGTAACTAATCCGCCCTTTTCTTTATTTCGGGAGTATGTTGCGCAGTTGATAGAATATGATAAGAAGTTTATTATCATTGGAAACCAGAATGCGATTACATATAAAGAGATATTTACACTGCTTCGTGATAATAAGGTATGGTTAGGTTACAAATTCGGAGATATGGCTTTTACCGTTCCTGATAGCTATGAGCCGAGAGAAACACGCTTCTGGATAGATGAGAACGGACAAAAATGGCGTAGTATGGGAAATATCTGTTGGTATACCAATATAGATATTCAAAAGCGTCATGAAGATTTGATACTATACAGAAATTACTCGGAGAATGATTATCAGAAGTATGATAACTACGATGCAATCAATGTGGATAAGGTAAGTGAAATTCCAATTGATTACGCAGGCGTTATGGGCGTGCCAATCACCTTTATGGATAAATATAATCCAGAGCAGTTCCAGATTGTTGGTCTGATTGCAGGAAACATCAAGGGATTGGCTGGTATTACTTCGAGCACTGGTAAAGATGGTCCGTATATAGGCGGCAAGCTCAAATTCGGAAGAATTCTTATTAGAAAGCGGGGTTAACTATGGAGATCAGACTGGAAGAACATACGGTAGCAGAGATAATCAACGGCTATGAGGATAATGATGAAAGTGGTGTAGTCGGCTTCGGCGGAAAGCTCAATATTCGTCCTGCGTTTCAGCGAGAGTTTGTCTACAAGGAAAGAGAACGTAATGCCGTCATTGATACTGTTTTCAAAGGCTTTCCCTTGAATGTGATGTATTGGATTGAGGACGAGCAGGGCGGTTACGAATTGCTTGACGGTCAGCAGCGGACAATCAGTATTTGCCAGTATTGTAACGGTGATTTTTCTATGCTGATTGACGGAAAGCCCCGTACTTTTGGGAATCTCACACCTTATGAACAGCAGCAATTTCTCAGTTATAAGCTGATGATATATGTTTGCAAGGGAAACGATAAGGAAAAGCTCGACTGGTTCAGAACGATTAATATCGCAGGAGCGGTACTGACAGCCCAGGAGCTTCGCAATGCTATCTACACAGGCTCGTGGCTTACAGATGCAAAGCGTTATTTCAGCAAGAACGGCTGTGTTGCATACAAAACGGCGAATAAGTATCTCAATGGAGAAATGAACCGTCAGGCATATCTTGAACGTGCGATAAAGTGGATTGCTGCCAGTGAAGGCATCGGCATCGAGAAGTATATGTCAGTTCATCAGCACGACAGTAACGCTTCCGCCCTGTGGCTGTATTTCAATAGTGTTATTACATGGGTGCAGACTATCTTTCCGAAATATCGCAAGGAAATGAAAGGTTTGGAATGGGGCTTACTGTTCAATCAGTACGGCAATGATTCGCTTGATCCTGCGGCATTGGAGACAAAAATATCCGCTCTCATGGCAGATAAAGAAATCACCAAGAAAAGTGGAGTGTATGAGTATCTGCTGAGTGGCAAGGAGAAGTTTCTCAGCCTGCGTCAGTTTGATGACGATGACAAGAGAGCAGCCTATGAACAGCAGCAGGGTATCTGCCCGATATGTAAAAAGCACTTCGATTTCGATAAGATGCACGCAGATCATATCACACCCTGGCACGCAGGCGGAAAGACCGTTCCGGAAAACTTACAGATGCTTTGCAGGGATTGTAATTTGAAGAAATCGGGGCAAGAATAGCAAAAGGCTGATTGATACAAAACAACCGCTTTCTCTCCATGACAAGTGGAAAAGAAAGCGGTTGTCTTTTTTTAATGCCTTATTCCGCTGCGGCGATCTTCTTGAGGCGCTTCATCACGTCGTTGGCGCCGCGGCCGAAGTAGTCGTGCAGGATCTTGTACTCCGCGAACAGCTTGTCATAGATCGCACTGTTTTCGGGATTCGGGTAGTAGACAGTATCCTTGACCTTGCCCATCACGGACGCGGCTTCGTATACGTCGTCGTAGCCGCCGTTCGCTTTGCCGGCCGCAACCGCGCCGAAGATCGCGCTGCCGAGCGCGCCGCCCTGTGCGCTGCCCGCGATCTTGATCGGCATTTTGATGACGTCGGCATAGATCTGCATGGTCATCGGATCTTTTTGCGAAATGCCGCCGGCGGCATAGAACGTCTTGACCGGCACCCCCTGCTCGCAGAACGTTTCGATGATCATGCGTGTGCCGTATGCCGTCGCTTCGATCAGCGCACGGTAGATATCCTCCGGTTTTGTCTGCAGCGTCATGCCGAGCATCATGCCGGTCAGATCCGCATCCACAAGTACGGAGCGATTGCCGTTCCACCAATCAAGCGCCACAAGACCCGATTCGCCCGGTTTTTTCGTTTCGCACTTCTGCCGCAGATATTTGTGAATATTCACGCCGGCATTCTTCGCTTCCTCGTAATAGGACGCGGGCAGACAGTTTTCGATGAACCACTGGAAGTGATCGCCGACGCAGCCCTGTCCCGCCTCGTATCCGAAGAAGCCGGGCATGATGCCGTCCTCGACCACACCGCAGATACCTTTCACCTGCACTTCCTTTTCGCCGAGCATCATATGGCACGTGGACGTTCCCATGATCGCAAGCATCTCCCCTGCCTCGTGGATGCCGACGGCAGGCACAAAGATGTGCGCGTCGATGACGCCAACCGAAACAGATGTGCCGACATTCAGGCTCGTAAGCGCGGCGCCGCTTTCGCACATCTCCCCTGCTTTCGCGCCGAGCGGCAGGATGTCGCGGCCGAACTTCTCGTCGATCACATGCTCAAGGCGCGGATCGAGCGCTTTGAAATAGTCGTCCGACGGGAAACCTGTTTTCTTGTTCCACATCGCTTTATATCCGGCGCAGCAGGCATTGCGCGTCTGCTTGCCGGTCATTTGCCAGATCAACCAGTCCGCAGCTTCGATAAAGAAAGCCGCCTTGTCATAAATCTCCGGCGCTTCGCGCAGAACCTGCCAGACCTTCGGGATCGCCCATTCGGATGAGATCTTGCCGCCGTAATTGGCAAGCCACGGCTCGCCCCGTTCCTCGGCTACTTCGTTCATGCGCACAGCCAGATCCTGCGCGGCATGGTGTTTCCAAAGTTTGACATAGGCATGCGGCTCATCGCGGTATTCGTCCAAAAAGCACAACGGCGTCCCGTCCGCCAGAACGGGCAGGATCGTGCATGCCGTAAAATCGACGCCCACGCCGATCACATCGTCCGCAGATACGTTTGCCTCGCGCAGCACCTGCGGGATCGTTATACGCACAACGTCGAGGTAATCCTGCGGATGCTGCAGCGCCCAGTCCGCCTTAAGTTTCTTGCCGCAGGGAAGCTGCGTATCCATAACGGCATGCGGATAATCGAAAACGGCGGACGAGAGTTCCTCGCCCGTCTCAACGTTCACCAGCAGCGCTCTGCCGGACAGCGTGCCAAAATCAAGACCGATGGAATATTTCGCCATGTCAAGTTCCTCCTATACGATAAATGAAGCCAGAATACCCGAATAGATCCGCACGGGATCCTTCAGAAAATTGTCTTTCATGCGTTCGACCTGTGTGTGATCCGCGGCATAGAGTGTGATCCGCATCAGATCGTCATCCCGATCCGCCACGGAAAAGGTCACGTTGAATCCGCTGCCGCAAGGTTCGACAACGATCTTCGTCTGCTGCGCGTTGCGCACCTTGGCGACCGTTTCCAATGCGGCGGATAGCGCCTGCTCGCGAACGGACTTCGGAATATCGCGCAGCAGCTCCATGGATGCGTTCTCACCGATCGGCGTCAGGCGAAGCTGCTCCTGATCGTCGACAAAATCTGCCGTCACGATACCTGCACGCAGCAGCTCCGAAACGGATTCGCTGACGTCGAAATAGTTTGCCAAACCCTGTGCGGCGAGCGTCTGCCGGATCTGCTCGGATGAAAGCGGCTGATCCACCTTACGAAGCAGATAACAAATCAGCGTCTTGATCTCGTCGGTATGAAACAACCCGCCGGTTTCCACGCCGGCCGAAAAAGCGTCGTACTGGTCCAAAATGATTTCTCCTTTAATCCTGTTTCAGAGGCTTGCCGAAACGTCCGCGCTCCAACAGTTCCTTTGTGATAAACTTTTGTCCGCCGAAACGGCTTCCCCAAAGATTTGCCCATCCTTCGCAGTAAAGCGTGTAGTAGGAAACGTTATTCTTCTTGCGGTATCGACAGACCGGCGGCAGATTGCACCAAAGGATGGACGGGAATCCGATCACCACAAAATACAAAGGGCCGAGAACGAGCGACTGGATCGTGTGGCCGTATTCATGGATGCGTGTGTCGTGCAGCCACTCAACCTCCTTCTTTCCGTTGACAAAGATAAAAACGCCCAATGAAATGCCGCCGAATGGTTTGTCGGTATCGACAAGTGTGATAAACGCGTTTGCGTATTTTTCGTGGCGTGATTTCTTATACAAAGCGAGGTACCCGATCAAACCTGCAAGATTCTGCGGAAGTCCCCAGGTAAACTGAATGAGATAAAACAAAAACTTCTTCATATCCATTCCTCACTTATGATATTTGCCGCCTGCGCGGATCTGAAATGCGCGGTAGATCTGTTCGAGCAGCATGACGCGGGCAAGCTGATGCGGAAACGTCATGGGCGACATGGAAAGGCGAAACTGCGCGCGCCGTTTGATCCGATCCGACAGACCAAACGAACTGCCGATCACAAACGCAATCGTACCGCTGCCGTCCACTGCGGCATGTTCGAGCTGTGCGCTGAACTGTTCGGATGACAGTGTTTTCCCCTCGATGCACAACGCATACACAAGCGCGTTCGGCGGGATCACTTTTTCGATCTCGGCAGCTTCCCGCTCGAGCGCGTCCATGATCTGCGCGTCGCTCGGGTCGTCCGGGAGACGATACGGCGTCAATTCGACGGTACGCAGTTTGCAAAACGCCTGCAGACGCTTTCCGTATTCCGCGCACGCGTCGCGCAGATAGGGTTCTTTGAGCTTTCCGAGCACGATCAGATCCACATGGATCATAGAACCATCATCTCCGGCTCTCCTCCCGCAACACGCAGCAGATAGTCCGACCCTTCCGAGGCGCCGGAAAGCAGCATTTCCGAATAGGTCGTCTGATACGCAAGACGCGGCATATTGTTATCACGGCTCAAATGCGCCAGGCAGAAACGCGTCGTCCCGCTCTCCAGCAGGCGAACCGCCGTTTCGGCGCAGACCTCATTGCAAAGGTGCCCCTTATCCGAGAGGATGCGCCGCTTGACCGCATACGGATAAGGTCCGGTTTGCAGCATACCGACGTCGTGGTTGGACTCAAGCAGAATCAGATCGCTTCCGCTGACCGCGGAAAGGATCTCGTCGGTCACAATGCCGGTATCGGTTGCCACAGAAATGCGTCTGCCGTCCGCAGTCTCGACCGTATAGCCCACAGGCTGTGCGGCGTCATGCGAGAGTGAAAACGGACGGACGAACATACCGCCCTCGTCCACACCCTGCGCATGGATCTCCGACAGCGTAAACGTCCCGCAAATACCCATCCCCTCCAGCGCTCGGATCGTGCCGCCGGAAGCGTAAACGGGAATATGATGTTTCGATGCGAACACGCGAAGTCCGGAAATGTGATCGGTATGCTCGTGCGTAATAAAAATGGCGCGGATCGAATGCACATCCACGTCCATCTGCGAGAGTGTATCACCGATACGCTTCGCGCTGACGCCGCAGTCGATCAGAATACCGGAGTCCGGCGCGCCGATGTATGTACAGTTCCCCCTGCTGGAGGAAAACAAAGAACAAAACCTTGCCATACGGCCTCCATGCGAAATTTGGAAAAAGGCGGGAAACCCCGCCTTTCATGCAATCAGGAAACTTGTATTTGCGCCTCCGGATCGATTACGGGCACCCTGCGAATATCCGCACCGACGCCGGCCAGCTTTCCGACGATGTCCTCGTACCCGCGGTCGATGTAAAGCACGTTCTCGATCTCGGTCGTACCGCTGGCGACAAGGCCGGCAATCACCATCGCCGCACCGGCACGCAAATCATCCGCCTTAACCGGCGCTCCCTTGAGCTGCTCCACTCCTTCGATCACCGCGATCTTGCCGTCCACTTTGATATGCGCGCCCATGTGCGCGAGCTGCTCTACATAGCGGTAGCGGCTGTCCCAAACGCTTTCGTTGATGATACTTGTCCCCTCCGCAATGGACAGCAGGACCGCCATCTGCGGCTGCATATCCGTCGGGAAACCGGGGTGCGGCATGGTCTTGATATTGCAGCGGGTCGGGCGACGGTCGGATTTGATCAGGATGCTGTCGTCAAATTCCTCGACTTCAATTCCGCATTCCAGCAGTTTAGCCGTGATGGACTCCATGTGCTTCGGAATGACATTGTTGATGAGCACATCTCCTCCGGCTGCCGCAACCGCCACCATATACGTTCCGGCCTCGATCTGATCGGGAATGATGGAATATGTGCAGCCGTGCAGCTCGGAAACGCCGCGGATCTTGATCACATCCGTACCGGCGCCGCGAATATCGGCGCCCATGGAGTTGAGGAAGTTCGCCAGATCGACGATGTGCGGTTCTTTTGCCGCGTTCTCGATCACCGTGAGTCCCTTGGCACGGACGGCCGCAAGCATGATGTTGATGGTTGCGCCGACAGAAACGGTATCCAGATAGATCGCGCTGCCGAGCAGCATATCCGCATTCGCGTTGACGATCGCATTTTCTTCGATGGCGACCTTTGCGCCCAGGAGCTCAAAGCCCTTGACGTGCTGGTCGATCGGACGAACGCCGCCAAAGTTGCATCCGCCGGGCATAGCCACACGCGCCTTGCAAAACCGGCCGAGCAGCGCGCCGATGAAATAATACGATGCGCGCAGATGACGCGTCATTTCGTAAGGTACGGTATAGAACTGTACGTTCCGCGAGTCGATCTCAACCGTATTGCGGTTGATCATGCGCACGTCGGCGCCGAGCGCCGTAAGGATCTTGAACATAATGGTTACATCGCTGATATTCGGGATATTCTCAATGCGGCATACGCCGTTTGTCAGGATCGCAGCCGGCACAATCGCAAGCGCCGCATTTTTCGCGCCGCTGATGTCTATTTTGCCATTCAGACGATTACCGCCGTTGATGACGATTTTGTCCAAAACTCTTCACTTCCCCCGTCAAGAGATTCTATAACTATATAAAGAAAAACACTCAAAGAAATCCACGATATATGGTAGAAATTATTATACCATTAAAAAGTGGAATTGTAAAGGTATTTGTGCAATTTTTTATTCAAAACGCAGAGTTTTTTCATGTAGGGTGCAATGCAGCAGTACAGCAGATCGCCCGTGAGCAATCTGCTGCAAATTGTTGTTCGATTATAGTATATACGCACACATAAAGATTAGACAAATGAAATGCAGAAAGAAGTTGCCGTTTGTGTGAATTATTTGTTCAACAATTTTTCCAAAGAAGCAAGTTCTACGCAGACGCAAAGCACGTCCATCGCCTGCAGCAGTTCCTCGGTCGACGGGAATGTCGGCGCGATACGGATGTTTCGGTCGCGCGGATCGTTCTTCTTCGGATATGTCGCTCCGGCGCCTGTCAGCACAAGTCCGGCGTCCTTGCACAGAGAGACCACGCGCTTTGCGCAGCCGTCCATAACATTCAGACTGATGAAATAGCCGCCGTTCGGCTTCGTCCATTCCGCGATACCCTTTCCACCGAGTTTGTCCGAGAACGCATGGAGAACAGCGTCAAACTTCGGTTTGAGGATCGCTGCGTGCTTCTTCATGTGCGCCAGCACGCCGTCGGCGTCCTTGAAGAACGCAACGTGACGCATCTGATTGACCTTATCATAGTTGATGATCTGATAGGAAAGACGCTTTTCGATCTGCGCGAGATTGTTGTCCGAGGCAATAATGCAGGAAACACATGCGCCGGGGAACGTCACCTTCGCGAACGAAGCGACCTCGATGATGTGATCTTCGGTGCCGTACTGTTTGCAAGCGGAGAAGATCTCACGCAGCGTATCCGGCGTGTCGCTGACATCGTGGATGGCGTAAGCATTATCCCAGATGATGCGGAAGTCCTCCGCGGCAGGCTGCAGACGCGCAATGCGATCCACCGTCTCGTCGGAGAACGTAACGCCGCCGGGATTGGAATACTTCGGCACACAGAACATGCCCTTGACGGACGGATCGCGCACCAGGCTCTCGATCATATCCATATCGGGACCGTTTTCGTCCACTTCGACCGGCAGCATTTCGATGCCGAAATACTCAAGGATGCCGAAATGCCGATCGTATCCGGGCACGGGGCACAAGAACTTGATCTTCTGTCCGAACCACGGCGAGCCGCCGCAAACGCCGTGCGTCATGCACTGGCTGATGTAGTCGAACATCAGATTAAGGCTCGACCCGCCGCCGAGGATGACATTCTCTTTTTTCACGCCGAGAAGATCGGCAAAGATCTGCTTGAGCTCGCCGATACCGGTCAGAACGCCATAGTTACGGATATCCATTTTGTCCTCGCCCTGCATCGCGTCGCCCGCCTGCAGTGCGGAAAACAGGCCGTCGGACAGTTCGAGCTGCGCCTTTCCGGGCTTGCCTCTCGCCATATTCAAAGAAAGCTGCATCTTCTGAAACGCTTCGTACTGCGCACGAAGCTCGGAAAGTCTGGCTTCCAATGCATCTTTGTTCATTTCACGATATTCCATAATTAACCTCCACTCTTATTATATGTACAATACAATAGACCATTTTTGTTTATCTGTCAAGCCTCAGCGGGAAAAAACCAGAATTCGCCGAGCATCACGCCGACGGTCGGTTCGTCGATCACAAGTTCGGCACAACCGTTTTCAAAATATCGGCCCGGCAGCAAATATGTTGCCGTTTCGGTATTGGGCGCAAGGTACCGGCGGTCAAATTCCGCATCCTTTTCGCCGCCGTACTGCGCCCCGCAGTAGATCACATGACCGTTCAGCGTCACACGGTGTGCCGACACGCCCGCCGTTTTGCGCGAGGAGTATGACACGCGCAGCTTGTAGTCCTTTCCGCTCGCAAATCCGCCAAGTTTACAGCGAAAGCTGAAATGGTCAAAGAGTTTGAGCTGCGCCATCGGGATCGAGCCGTCGTTCACATTCGGCCGGTCGCCCTGGAAGTCCATGTAGAAATCCGGCGTCTGCTCTTCGCCGAGCACATTCAGGCCGTGCTCCGCAAAAGAAAAGTAATATCCGTCGCCCGCAGCGCGGCTGCGGTCAAGCAGCCCGCGCAGAAACGCCGGGCGTTCGGATTTGTCCATCGTCTGCATGAACGCGAGGCGGTTCAGATAGAACTCTTTATCCGTCACAGGCAGATCGATCGTCTCAAGCGTCGCGCCGCGTTCCCATTGCGCCGCGCCGAAATGCGAAACGTCAAGCTGCATACCGATCAGATCGAACAGCTTTTTTGCCAGCTCAAACAGCCGTTCCCGCAGCTTGCAGACATCGTCCGGATATTCACGCCGCAAGATCCTCTGCGCCTGCTCGGTCTCGTTTTGTCCGAGCAGCGTACGCGCTTCTCGCAGGAGCGACAGGTCGAACAACCGGCGGCGGCGGACATACGCGTCGCAGCACGCGCGGAACAGAAGCTGACAAAAACGCCAGTTTTCCGAAAGCGCGGGATAGTCCGACACAAGCGTGTCGAGCATCATGCGCGTCGATTCAATGTGCGGATTTTCGGCAGGATCACCGACCCAGTTTGCCTCAAGTGCGAGAATGGCGTCGGCTATCGGTTCTGCCGGAGCCTGCCAGATAAATACGCGTGCATAGTCGAGCAGCGTCGTGCGCAGATCACACGCCGGATCGAAATCCATATCCGCCCAGACCATTTTGTTGACGTCGTCGTTGACGCCTTCGGAATAACTGACCGAACCGATCACATACGGCCGTGTCAGGCGGTGAATGAGCCGGTACTCGCGCGGACGCGGATTGATGCTCTCGCGTGAGAGCGTCGCGGCAAGCGCATAGTGCCAGTCGTCCCGGTCGGCGTGCACGGGATACTCGCAGCGCACATTGTGCGTCAGATCCGGGTACAGACGGATCGGGTATTTATCCGGCAGCTTACGACGCAGAACGTCCAGCGGGAACGCGCGGTTCGGGCCGGTGATTACGCCGTCGATCTCGCTCGGCAGCTTCTCCATTTCCCGGATGAACACATCACCCCAATCCGGTACGGAATGCGGCGCCTGCGCGGACGGCCACATCTCGGCCTGCGGATGCACGGATTTCAGTGCGCCGGAAATCGACTTGACGCGTTCGATGAATGCGTCGGCCGGATAATGGCCGGGGTCGCCTCCGGGCGGAAACACGACGTTCAGCCGCGGACATTTTTTAAAGAACGCTTTGCGAATCGCAGTCGTCTCTTCAACGGACAGATCATCGTTCGGATACCAGAGCGACACATCCAGATCGAACGAATCGGCTATCGCGGCAGCCTGCACGCACAAATCGTCCTGCGCATACCGCATCAATTTGTCCCGTTCGCCGCCGACATGTCCGGGTATGTGCTCGACGGTATTGCAGCCGAACGCCATCAGATCGAGATAGTACCGACGGTAGTCGTCGAGCGACCACGCGTCATATGTGTTGTTGATGCTGCGGTAACCAAGCTGGTGGCCGCGAATGCGTTTGTCGGGCGTATATGTTCCGGCGATCGGCTCGACAAGCACTATCCTGCCGTCGGTATACGTGGTTTTTCGCAGAAACACGGAATAGCCGTAAATGAACGCGCGGATCCCCCTGCCCGAAACGGTCAGCTGCGCGCCGTTCTGCTCGATCGAAAAGACGTCCTTGTCCGCAAACGCATCGGACTGTGAAAAACGGATACACGTCTGCGTCGGCGTCTGTGTGATCGGCGGTTCACATCCCGTGCGGCGCCGCAGCTCTTCTGAAAGCAGTTGTGCGGCTTGTCGTTCGGCTGCGGAAACGGCGCAGATCGACAAACCCGTAAAGTCCCGGTTCATGCCTGTTCCTCCAGCGATTCGGCATATTCAAGCAGAAGCTCGCTGAAAATAGAATTGGACCACGCAAACCACGGACGGGTAAAGGTATTGGGATCGTCGGCACAGACACCCTCGTGCATATATCCCGTGCCGCCGTCGGACGCCTCCAGCATCCGCAGCACGCGCATCCGCTCATCCGTGTCGATCGCGGTCAGCGCCTGCAGCGTCAGACCGATGTGCCACACATACCCCTCCGGCGTGTGCGGACTGCCGGTACCGCGCAGCACACTGCCCTCGTAATAGTACGGGTTTTCTTTGCTCAGGATAAAGCGGCGCGTGTTCTGATAGATCTCGTCATGCGCATCGCAGTATCCGAAATACGGAATAGAGATAAGGCTCGGCACATTGGAGTCGTCCATAAAGACATAATTCCCCATGCCGTCCGTTTCGTAAGCGTACATTTTGCCGAACTGCGGATGTTCGACGATCCCGTACTGCCGGACACCGGCGTCGATCTCATCGGCGAGCGCGCGCGCCTCGGCCGCCAGATCTGCCTTTTGCAGGTCGCGCTCAACGAGCTCTGCCGTCTCGCGCAGCACCGTCACGGCAAACAGATTTGCCGGGATCAGATAGCCGTACACACAACTGTCGTCGCTCGGGCGAAAACCGGACCATGTCATGCCGGTGTACCGCACGGGAGCGCCCATGCCGTCATGGGAAAGCGTATCGGTCGCACGGCAGTTTTCGCGCACAAACCGGTACGGCGACTGCTCGCCGTGATGCTGTTCCGTCCGCCACAGCGCCAGGATCGCGCGGAACGTCTGCTCGAACAAACCGTCCAGTAAAAATTCCGTCCTGCCGGAAAACTTGCGGAACCCGCAGCAGAGCCAAAGCACAAAGCAGAGTGAATCAATCTCGTACTTGCGCTCCCATACCATCGGTTTTTGCAGAGGACGGTCCTTGATGTGACCGTGACCGTTCTCCTCCTCGTTGAACGCATTGGCGTACGGATCGTACAGTACGCACTGCATCTGGCGGCGGACGAGCCCCTCGATCACATCCGCGACCCGATCGTTCTGCGCCGTCAAAGCGAGATACTGGTGCACCTGCGCCGTGGAATCGCGCAGCCACATCGCCGGGATGTCGCCCGTAAACACATACGTCGTCCCGTCGTCCTCACACTTGGCCGTCGTTTCAAATGTGTTCGGATAGCAGTTGCGGAACAAAAGTGAAAGCTTTTCCTCGCCTGCACGTTCAAGCACAGCACAGACGCGGTCGATTTCTGCCTGTAATAATTGTTTTAACTCGGACATACTTACTCCTCCGTTCGATTGTTTGTATCAAAAGTGACAGTTCGCAAATCAAACACTTGACAAAAGATGAAACCCGCATATAATACCATGCGGAGGGAGATTATGGAAACTTTTATCTTTGCAGCAGAAATCATCGGTACCATCGCGTTTGCCGTATCGGGCGCACTGACCGCCATGCGCAAAAATATGGACGTATTCGGCGTCATTATCCTCGCCATGACGACCGCGGTCGGCGGCGGTATTCTGCGTGATCTGATTCTCGGCATCCAGCCGCCCGGCACGTTCGGTCATCCGGTCTATGGAATCGTGGCGACCGCGACGGCGGTCATCCTGTTCTTCCCGGCCGTGAGACGGCTGCTCGGCAGAAATATCACCGTCTACCACCGGATCATGCTGTTCATGGACTCGGTCGGACTCGGGATCTTCACGGTAGTCGGCATACAAACGGCATTTGAACACGGCAACCGCAACATCTTTCTGCTGGTTTTCGTCGGCGTTCTGACCGGCGTCGGCGGCGGCGTTATCCGCGATGTCCTGGCCGGAGACACGCCGTATATTTTCGTCAAACATATCTATGCCTGCGCTTCCATCGCAGGCGCTGTCCTGTGCGCTGCGCTTTGGCCGATCAACCGTCTTGCAGCCTTTGCCGGCGGCGCGGCGCTTATACTATTGATCCGTTTCCTCGCCGCAAGCTTCCGCTGGAGTCTGCCGCGGGCGGCAATTTTTCAGGAAGACGTTCTGTAAACTTCAACCTCGGTAACGGTCAATACGCCGTCGCACACACGAAACCGGACGTCATAATCCATAAAGCGCATGGAATAGATGCGCTGCGGATCGTCCTGGTAAGACGGACGCGGGTCCTCGGCAAGACAGCCGATGACCGCGTCGCGCTTGTCTTCCGGCAGCAGATCCAGCATGTGCGCCGGGAAGTCCACCTCGAGGCGATAGCGGAATGTGCTTTCGGTATAGCCGCCGGATGCCTGCGGAATGCAGTCCGCATACGGGATATACGGCTTGATGTCATAGATCGGCGTCCCGTCCAGCAAGTCGACGCCGCTGACGATCAGCTCCATCCCGTCGTCCGTCTCCTCGATGCGTTCGAGACGCACACAGGACAGTCCGAGCGGATTCGGACGAAACGGCGAACGGCTGGCAAACACGCCGATACGCCTGTTGCCGCCCAGCCGCGGCGGTCGCACGGTCGCCGACCATCCGTCACGGTGCGACTGTGAAAAATCAAAAATCAGCCACAAATGCGAAAAACCCTCGATCTCCCGCAAAGCGTCCGGATTGCGGAAGGAGGGTTCAAATACGATCCTGCCCTGTAACGCGGGAACGCGGCCGCTTTGACGCGGAATGCCGAATTTATCCGTAAAATCGGTACGAATTCGGGCTACAGGTTCAATCGTCATATGTATGCATCCATTCTGAAATTCAGGCGCATACGCATCCGCGCATACGCCTGATTGTTTTTAATCGATATAATCCTTGTCGTCCAGCGAAACGACGGTGAAAGAATCGCTCTCGTCCACCTGAGGACGTTCGGCCGGCTGCGTCTGCTCCGGTTCATCCGGCGCATCGTATTCGTCCGTGCCGTAGGCGTTCTGCTCATAGTCCGGCGCAGCATCCTCGGCGTCGTTCGCGCGCTTGTTGCGGATGGCAAATCCGGCAGTCAGCGCAACTGTCACGAGCGCGATACCGCCCAGACAGATCGCAACGATCGCGATCGTGGAAACCGGGCTCTCTTCCTCCTCGATCTCCTCCACTTCCATGGTCTGCGTCTCTTCAAAAGTGATTGTCGTAAACGTGTTGCTGTCGCCGCTGATGCGCTCAAAGTATGCCGAAAGCGGTTCGAGCGTCGTGCCCTCGACCGTGGTATTGGCGACCTGCGGGATCGTCATGCGCGTTACATAGCGCTTGGTCGTCGTAGTGTTTCTTTTGTTTGACGACGTCGTTTTGTTGTTGTCTTTCTTGGTGTTGGATGTATCGTTGTTACCTTTTGTGGTATCCGTCTCCGAACCCGGCTCCGTCTTCGGCGGGTCGGTTTTTTCCGTTTCGGACGGCTTTGTTGGATCGTGGTTGTCCTGTCCGGTCGTAGTCGTCGTAGTTGTTGTGGTGGTCGTGGTTGTCGTCGTGGTCGTTGTGGTGGTCGTGGTTGTCGTCGTGGTCGTTGTAGTTGTGGTGGTCGTCGACGAAGTCGTCGGACCGTTTTCGTCTTCCTTCGCATGGTACATGGTTGTAGATGTGGTTGCGGGCGCTGCGGTGATCGGCGAATTATCGTCGCCCTCCGCTCCGGCCTTCCACGACAAAGACGACGTGTGTGCGGTCAGCGCAAATACTGCGATGACTGCAAAAATACAAAGAAAGGAAAAAATACGTTTTTTCATATTCTACCTCCATTATTAGTCATTCTTTATTTTACAATCAAATCCGTCTCTTGTCAAGTAAAAACCGCAAAGAAGTTTTTCTTGCAACTTTTTGCGGAATATGGTAGAATCATTCCCGTAGAATATGACGAAAAAGAAGGGTTTATATTGAAGAAGATCGGAAAAGTATACGGCGTCATTCTCGCAGGCGGAAGCGGAACGCGCATGAACTCCCCGACCCCGAAGCAGTTTCTGCCTCTGGGCGGCGTGCCGATCTTTATCCATTCCGTGCGCGCGCTGCTCTCCGAGCCGCAGATCGAGGAACTCTGGATCGGCTCAAACGGAGATTGGCTGGAGCTCGCGCAGCAGCAGATCGCGTCATTTTGCAGCAGCGATCCGCGCATCCACATCTGCGAGGGCGGCGCCGACCGTGAGGGCACGCTGCTCAACACCCTGGCGGCTATCCGGCAGCACAACACGGTCGAGGACGACGACATTGTCCTGATCCACGATGCCGTCCGCCCCTTCGCGACGCGGCGCATCATACGCGACGTGATCCATGAAATGCAGTTCTGCGACGTGTGCAACACGGTCGTACCCGTCAATGATACGATCGTGCAGTCCGCCGACGGCACGCGCATCACCGGGATGCCGAAACGCAGCGAGCTTTTTGCCGGACAAAGTCCGCAGGGCTTTCGTATCAACGCGCTGCTGGACGCGTTCGGCCGTCTGGACGCCGAAACCAGAAAGCAGCTTACCGAAACGACCATGGTTTGTTTCAAGAGCGGACTGCCGATCCATATCGTTCGCGGCGAATTCTTTAATTTCAAAATCACAACGCCCTACGATCTCGAAGTTGCCGAAAGCATTCTGGACTTCGTGGACAGACAAAAAACCGATTTATAACAAAAGAGGCTGCCGAGATCGGCAGCACTTTTGTTTTCATATAAACCACAAGCGGAACCACCCGTGCAAACTTACGCCCTTGGCATAGTGACATACGCGCCCCGTATATGTGCAGCGAATCACTTCCAGGGGTTCGGACATTCTCAGATCGGCATGACGTATGCGTTTCCCGCAAAGAATATTGAGCGCGGGGACGCTGTATTTTTTATCGCCGGATTTGATAATACGGTTCAAAGTGATCGGGTTCATGTCCATTCCTCCCATCCCGTACAGCATAGCACGGGACGGGCGCGAAAAAACGCGAACGCGAGCGATGATCAAAGAGCGGCTTGAATCGCCTGCACGGTGCTCTCCAGATCTGCCTGCACGACCAGAATGGAAATGTCGCATTCCGAGGTCGTGACCATGCGGATATCCGACCCCACACTTGCGGCTGCCGTCAGCACCTTGGCGGCATAGCCGGCCGCTTCATTCATCTGCGCGTCATAGACGTTGATCTTGCAGTTGCCGGAGCTGACGCTGATCTTGAGATCCGGGTTCTTTTCCCGCATCTCCGCGCACACACGCAGGATCCCGCCGAAGTCGTCGCCGTCTACCGTGAAGGACAGGCTGGAATGGTGCCCGTTGGGCGGCGTCTGGGAGATCATATCGACGTTGATTCCCGCCTCGGCAATTTTCTGAAAAACGCTGGCGACCGTATCGATGTCCGCGGGAGAATCGTGCATAGAGATCAGTGTAACGTCTTCGCGTACCGTGATTTCAAACATTTCCATTACTCCTTTACAAGATCATGCATATTGTATAAACCGGCAGACTTGCCGACGAGGAAGACCGCCGCGTTGACCGCACCGGCCGCAAACACAGCCTTGCTTCCCGCGCTGTGCGAGAGTTTGAGAACTTCGTCCGTACCGCAGAACAGGATCTCATGCTCACCGACGATCGTGCCGCCGCGCACTGCGTGCAGCCCGATCTCCTGCTTGCTGCGCTTCTCATGCTTTTCGTGGCGGTCGTATACGTACTGCGGCTTTTCCGGCAGCACAGAGGAAATCTCGTTTGCCAGCATCAGCGCAGTACCGCTCGGCGCGTCGATCTTGCGATTGTGGTGCATCTCGACGATCTCGATATCGAACGAACCGGCAAGCACGCGCGCCGCGATCTTTGCAAGCTCGGACAGAAGATTGACGCCCAGAGACATATTCGCCGAAAAGAATACGGGAATGCGCTCCGCAGCGCGATGGATGAGCGTGATCTGCTCGGGGCTGTAACCCGTCGTCGCAAGCACGACCGGCATTGCGGCAGCCACAGCGTATTCCAGAATACCGCCAAGCGCAGACGGATGCGAAAAGTCCACAAGCACATCCGCTTTTTCTTTTATCTGAGACGGAGCGGTGTACAGCGGAAACTCCGCCGAACCGGTCCCGACATCGACGCCGGCAACGATCTCACAGTCGTCGCGTTCGGAAACGATCTGCGCGATCGTTCTTCCCATTTTTCCGAGCGCACCGCAAAGAATGATCCTTCTCATGTTTTTCACATCCAGACTATTTGATTTCTTTAAAGAAAACGTGTCAATCCGGAACCCCGGAATGACACGTATCCATCATACCAAGCCGTGATTGGCAAGCGCCTTGCGCAGTGTCTCGCGCTTCGCGCTCGTAGTCGCCGTCAGCGGCAGACGGCACTCGCCGACATCCCACCCCATCAAATTCATTGCTTCCTTGACCGGAATGGGATTGACGTCGCAGAACAGCGCCTTGCACAGATCGAACCACTCGAGCTGCAGCTTCGCGCTGCGGGCGGGATCGCCCGCAAGGAACGACGCCGCCATGTCATGCGCAACACGCGGTGCGACATGGGACAGCACCGAGATCACGCCCTTGCCGCCGAGAGACATGATGGCCGTGACCTGATCGTCGTTGCCGGAGTAGACGGTCAGATCGTCGCCGCAAAGCGCGATCGTCGCAGCGATCTGGGAAATGTCGCCGCTGGCCTCTTTCGTCGCCACGATGCGGTCAAGCTTGGACAGCTCGCGGTACGTCTCCGGAAGGATATTCACGCCCGTGCGGGACGGAACATTGTAGAGAATGATCGGCGTGCTGACACGTTCGGCAATGTAGCTGTAATGCCGGATCAGACCTTCCTGCGATGTTTTGTTATAATACGGCGTAACCATCAGCAGACCGTCGACACCCGCTTTTTCTGCCTCGTTGGACAGCTTGACGGCGTAGTTCGTATCGTTGCTGCCGGTACCGGCGATCACGGGCACACGACCCGCCGTATGCTCGACCGTGTAGCGGATGGCCTCGGTATGCTCCTCGTGATCGAGCGTCGAGCCCTCGCCGGTCGTGCCGCAGATCACGATGCCGTCCGTACCGTTTTCGATCTGGTAGTCAATGATCTCGCCCAGCTTTTTGAAATTGATCTTGTTTTCCGCGTCAAACGGTGTAATGATCGCGATCGCGGAACCCGTAAACAGAACCTTTTTCATGATCGTTCACTCCAATTCTGCAAATAGAATTCAATCAGATTAATCGAGATAGCCCTGCGCGCAAAGCTGTTCCGCGAGCAGAACCGCACCGCCGGCGGCGCCGCGCAGCGTATTGTGAGACAGGCAGACGAACTTGTAGTCATACTGCGTATCCTCGCGCAGTCTGCCGATCGAAACGGCCATGCCGCCCTCCAGATCGCGGTGCAGCTTCGTCTGCGGCATGTTGTCCTCTTCAAAATAGTTGAGGAAATGCTCCGGAGCGTGCGGGAGCTTCTGCTGCTGCGGATAGCCCTTGAAGTTCTTCCAGATCTCTTTGATCTCTTCGATGGTCGGCTTCTTTTCAAACCGCACAAAAACAGCGCCCATGTGACCGTTCGACACGGGAACGCGGATGCACTGCGCCGTGAAATTCGGCGAAGCGGCGGGAACGATCGCATCGCCCTCGATCTTGCCCCAGATCTTCAGCGGCTCCTTCTCGCTCTTTTCTTCCTCGCCGCCGATATACGGGATCACGTTGTCGATCATTTCCGGCCATGTATCAAACGTCTTGCCGGCGCCGGAGATCGCCTGGTATGTGCAAACAAGCACATCCTTGACGCCGAATTTTTCATGCAGCGGGAACAGCGCGGGAACATAGCTCTGCAGCGAGCAGTTGGATTTGACTGCGATAAAGCCGCGCTTGGTACCCAGACGCTTGCGCTGCGCAGGAATGATAGCGGAATGATCCGTATTCAGCTCGGGAATAATCATCGGAACGTCCGGCGTGAAACGGTTCGCGCTGTTGTTGGAGATCACCGGGCACTCCGCCTTGGCATACGCTTCTTCCAGCGCTTTGATCTCATCTTTTTTCATATCAACCGCGCAGAACACGAAATCAACCGCGGCTGCGATCTCGGCAATGTCGTCCGAAGCGCTGCGGATGATGATGTCCGCCATAGACTCGGGGATCGGCGTATCCATACACCAGCGTTTGCCGACCGCTTCACGATACGTCTTACCGGCGCTGCGGGCGCTTGCGGCAAGCGTCGTCACTTCAAACCAGGGGTGTCCGTCCAGCAGCGTCGCAAAACGCTGACCGACCATACCGGTTGCACCGATGATACCGACTTTGTACTTTTTCATCTCTTTATCATCCTTTCCGTAGAAAATGCGGGATTAAAAATAAAATGTAAAAACTTCTTGTATTCTCTGTCGGAATACAATATAATAAGAAACGAGCTTTGAAAACACCGTCGTCTCTTGACAACTTTACTGTATATCATAGCATACAGCATATGGAAATGTCAAACCTTTTCCAAAAAAATCAGAGGTTTTTTATGAAAAAAAGTGATTTTTTTTACGACCTGCCGCCCGAACTGATCGCACAGATTCCGGCCACGCCGCGTGACAGCTCACGTCTGATGGTCATGGATCGGAAAACGGGCGCGCTCGAGCACAAGATCTTCCGTGACGTCGAGTTCCTGCTCGAGGAGAACGACTGTCTGATTCTCAACGACACCAAGGTACTTCCCGCAAGACTGTACGGCGTGCGCGAAGGAACGGGCGCCCGCGTGGAATTCCTGCTCCTGCGTCAGATCTCCGCCGATACGTGGGAAGCGCTGGCCGGTCCGGGCAAAAAAGCCAAACCGGACACGCGATTCACATTCGGCGACAAGCTGTCGGCAGTCGTTCTGGAGGCGCTCGATAACGGCAACCGTATCGTACGGTTTTTCTTTGAAGGAAACTTTTTCCAGATCCTGGACGAAGTCGGCCAGCTTCCCCTGCCGCACTACATCACGCGCGAGCTGGAGGACAAGGATCGCTACCAGACCGTGTATGCCAACGTACTCGGCTCTGCCGCGGCGCCGACAGCCGGTCTGCACTTTACGCCCGAGCTTCTCGACCGCATTCGCGCGCGCGGCGTTTCTGTCGGATTTGTGACGCTGCATGTCGGCCTCGGAACGTTTCGTCCGGTCAAAGCAGAGAATATTGAGGATCATCACATGCACTCGGAGTTTTACTCCGTACCCGAGGAGACCGCGCAGATCATCCGCGACACGAAAGCGCGCGGCGGACGCGTGATCGCAGTCGGTACGACCTGCTGCCGGACGCTTGAATCGGTCTGCGCGCAGACCGGCGGCATCACCGCTCACAGCGGCAACACAGACATTTTCATCTATCCCGGTTATGAATTCCGGTGCATTGACGGCCTTCTGACCAATTTTCATTTGCCGGAAAGCACGCTCATCATGCTCGTCGCAGCGTTTTGCGGCTACGAAAACACCATGCACGCTTACAAGGTCGCCGTTGAAGAACAATACCGTTTCTTCTCCCTGGGCGACGCCATGCTCATCCTGTAACGGAGGAAACCATGTTTCGACTCATCAAGACCGAAGGCGCCGCCAGACGCGGCGAGTTCGTAACGCCGCACGGGACGGTGCAGACGCCCGCGTTCCAGAATGTCGCAACCTGCGGGGCGATCAAGGGCGCGCTTGACGCCGGGGATCTGAAAGAGATCGGCTGCCAGCAGATGCTTTGCAACACATACCACCTGCACGTGCGTCCCGGCGACGCGCTCATCCGCGAATTGGGCGGACTGCACAAATTCACCGGCTGGCAGGGTCCGATCCTCACGGACAGCGGCGGCTTCCAGGTTTTTTCGCTCGCGTCGCTGCGCAAGATCAAAGAAGAAGGCGTGACGTTCAACTCCCATGTCGACGGACGGCACATCTTCATGGGGCCGGAAGAAAGCATGCGCATCCAATCCAATCTCGGCTCGACGATCGCAATGGCGTTTGACGAATGTGTCGAGAATCCCGCGCCCTACGAGTATGCGCAGAAATCCTGCGAAAGAACCGTGCGCTGGCTGTACCGCTGCAAAGAGGAGCTGACGCGGCTGAACGCGCTGCACGATACGATCAACCCGCAGCAGATGCTGTTCGGCATCAACCAGGGCTGCACGTACGATCGTCTGCGCGTCGAGAACATGTGCCGCATCGCATCGCTCGACCTTGACGGATATGCCATCGGCGGACTTGCGGTCGGCGAACCGAAGGAGGAAATGTACCGCATAATCTCGGCCGTGGAACCGTATATGCCGACAAACAAGCCGCGATATCTCATGGGCGTCGGTACGCCGGGCAACATTCTCGAAGCGGTCAGCCGCGGCGTAGATTACTTCGACTGTGTGATGCCCAGCCGCAACGCGCGGCACGGACATCTGAATACAATGCAGGGCGTGATCAATCTCAACAACGCAAAGTACGAGAAGGATCTGTCCCCGATCGATCCGACCTGTGACTGTCCGACGTGCCGCAAGCATTCTCGCGCCTACATTCGCCACCTGTTCAAAGCCAAGGAAATGCTGGCCATGCGGCTGTGCGTACAGCACAACCTGTATTTCTATAATACGCTCATGCAGAAAATACGTGACGCGCTGGACGAAGGGACCTTCACACAGTTCAAAGCACAGTACGTCGATCTGCTGGATACGAGGATTTAATCATGACGAACAGAAAAAACTGGCTTCCCGCCGTATCGACGGATTGGAAGGGAGCTAACCCGGAAGCCTACCGCGCACTGGCTGCGGCCGGCATTCATCACATCGAACTCAGCGGCGGAAATCGCGCGTTCTGGGACGAGCTGGATTTTGTACACAACGCCAAACAGATCGTTGCCGAAATGCGGGACTGCGGCGTCGAGCCGTCGTCCGTCCATCTGCCGTTTGCACCCTTTGAAACGCTGGATCCGGCAAGTACAGACGCAGAGATCCGCACGGAGATCATCGCCTATCAAAGTGAGCTGCTGCGCGCTGCGGCCGACGTCGGCGTACCGATCGCCGTAATCCATCCGAGCGGCGAACCGTACCGCGCATTTGAACGCGGCGAACGGATGAAATACGCCGTTGATACGCTGCGACAGCTTGCGGAAACGGCAGACGCCTGCAGCATTCGGCTCGCGGTCGAGAATCTGCCGCGCACTTGCCTGGGCTGTATCCATGAGGAAATCAAGCTGATCACAAACGAGATTCCTTCGCTGTGCGTATGCTTTGACACGAATCACAGTCTGCGGCAGCCGAACCCCGACTGCATCCGCGCGCTCGCGGGAAAGATCGCGACGCTGCATCTGTCGGATTACGACATGATCGATGAGCGTCATCTGCTGCCCTTCCTCGGCCGAAACGACTGGCATGAAATCATGCTCGCGCTGGAAGAAACAGACTATTCCGGTTATCTGACGTTTGAAGTGTCGGCAAAAGGCGTACTGTGCGAGGAGAATCTGCGCCTTGCATATGACAAGCTGATGGAGATCTGACTATGACGGATGTACTTGTGATCGGCGGCGGCGCGGCGGGATTGATGGCCGCGGGAACTGCCGCTTCGCGCGGTTTGCGTGTGACGCTGCTTGAGCGGAACGAGCGCCTCGCCAAAAAGGTGCGCATCACGGGAAAAGGCCGCTGCAATGTGACCAATAACTGTGCCGATCTGCAATCATTGATCGCGCAGGTTCCCGGAAACGGACGCTTTCTTTACTCCGCATTTTCTTCTTTTATGCCTGCGGACACTATGCATTTTTTTGAGGAACAAGGCGTGCCGCTCAAAACGGAGCGCGGCAACCGTGTGTTTCCCGAATCCGATTCGGCGCACGACATTGCCGAAGCGCTTGTCCGGTTTGCGAAAAAGGCAGGCGTTCGGTTTGCCGTCGGGCGAGCCGCGGAACTGCTTGTGCGGGACGGAAACGTATTTGGCGCTGTAACGGAAGACGGCACGATGTACGACTGCAGCCGTGTGATCGTCGCTACGGGCGGGCTCTCCTACCCGCTGACCGGTTCCACCGGAGACGGCTACCGATTGGCGGAATCCGTCGGGCATACGGTCGTCGAGCCGAAGCCGTCGCTCGTGCCGCTTGTCTGTCACGAAGGATTCTGTTCCGACCTGATGGGGCTGTCGCTGCGCAATGTTACGCTGCATGCGATCGACAATCAGAAACACCGTACAGTTTATTCGGAACTGGGTGAAATGCTCTTCACGCACTTCGGCGTGTCCGGTCCTCTGGTGCTGTCCGCGAGCGCACATATGCGGCAGATGGAACGCGGCCGGTACACGTTGTCAATCGACCTTAAACCCGCACTTACAGCTGAACAACTGGATAGGCGCGTACAGCGGGATTTCTCCGAAAACATCAACCGCAACTACATCAACGCACTGAACGGTCTGCTTCCCAAGAAACTCGTACCCGTTATCGTCAAGCTTTCCGGCATTCCCGCATCGCTGAAAACGAACCAGATCACACGCGAACAGCGGCAGAAACTTGTTGATCTGCTGAAAGATCTGCGTCTGACCGTGACCGGTTTTCGTCCCGTAGACGAAGCGATCGTCACATCCGGCGGCGTAAAAACCGCCGAAGTCGATCCAAAAACAATGCAGTCGAAGCTGGTCGGCGGACTGTTTTTTGCCGGAGAGGTGCTGGATGTGGACGCCTATACAGGCGGCTTCAATCTGCAGATCGCATTTTCGACCGGACGACTTGCGGGACAAAACGTCTGACGGTTCATGCCGGCCGAATTCTATATATCCATTCAAACGACAGGAGTGATCCGATGAAACAATCCCTATTGAACGCCAAGATCCGTCCCGCCTGCGCGTATTGCGCGGTCGGCAAGCTGTCCTGTGACGGCGAGAGCGTTCTGTGTGTCAAAAAGGGCGTCATGCAGCCGGACTCCCATTGCCGTGCATTCCGCTATGACCCGCTAAAACGCGTACCGCAGGAAAAGGCAAAGCTGCCGGAGTACAGCACGGAAGAATTCTCGCTCGAATAAAATTTCATTTTTCTCTTGCCTTTTTCCTGTTTGTCCTATATAATAAAGAATAGTTTGATTTGGAGGTAAAAATATGTATCAATTCGCACTCATGAATTTCGGCGGCGCGGCAAACAGCGGCGCAGGCAATGCAAGCGGAAACGGCGCCGGCGGCGGAATCGGCATGATCATCATGTTGGTCGCCATGTTCGCGATCATGTATTTCATGATGATCCGTCCGCAAAAGAAAAAGCAAAAAGAAGAACAGGCGATGCGCGACAACGTGCAGATCGGCGACGAGATCACAACTATCGGCGGCATCGTCGGCCGCGTGGTCACCGTCAAGGACGACAGTCTGATTATCGAAACGGGCGCGGATCGCAACAAGATGAAGATCATGCGCTGGGCAGTCGGCACAAACAACACCGCCAACGAAAAGATCGAGGCCGAGCGTCAGGCCGCCAAGGAAGCTGCCGAGGCCGAAAAGCTTGCGAAGATGGAAGAAAGCAAGCAGAAGAGCGAAGCGCAGAGAAAGAAGAGCAAGAAAAGAGACGACTGATCCGCATAAAATCATATCCCCTCTCATAGGATTGTACAAATCGTATGAGGGGGATTTTTTTATGGCTGCAAAAATCGGAA
Organism: Oscillospiraceae bacterium; assembly: GCA_902790325.1. GTDB lineage: Bacteria > Bacillota > Clostridia > Oscillospirales > Acutalibacteraceae > UBA1425. The sequence goes on from CADARP010000001.1 coordinate 407,089, forward strand.
CAAAACGTCGTCCGGAGCATGCCGCAGGCAGAGCAAAACTTACGGGACTCGTATTATCATCCGCGGCCGGAACGGCTTTGCTGACAGGTTCTCTGTTCCTTGCTGCATTTGTGTGCCTGCAAAAGGACGCATCGGGCTGGGCGCTGCGGCTGTCGGCATATCTTTGCTGCGCCCTCTCCGCCCTGACTGCCGGATGCTTCGCAGCAAAATCCGTCGGCAAAAGCGGTCTGCTGTGCGGATTGCTCGCTGCGGTACCGTTATGCATTCTGCTGCTGATCCTTTGCCTCGCAATGTATGGCACAGTCGGCAAAGGCTTTTCGATCGGATGCGCATTGATGCTGTTTTTCGGCGCTCTGGGCGGGATCGGCATTTTGAACATACGGCATAAAAGGCGGTACAAATGAAAAAAGAGACAGGCAAATCTTCACTTGCCTGTCTGCTGTTATGTCATCTTAAATATCAGCGCGAAGCAGATCATCGTACGTCTCGCCGCGGATCACAACACGCGTCTCGCCGTCGCGCACAAACACGACGGGCGGGCGGCAGTTGCGGTTGTAGTTGGAAGCCATGGAATAATTGTATGCGCCTGTACAAAGCACCGCGATCAAATCGTCCGGCTGCACCGGCTGGATGTGTGTGTGTTCCTGGATGAGATCTCCGCTCTCGCAGCACTTGCCCGCGATCGTGACGACCGCATCGCGCGGATCACCCGCACGGTTCGCGCAGACCGCTTCATAGGCAGCCTGGTAGAGAATATAGCGCGGATTATCGAACATGCCGCCGTCAATGCCGACATATGTACGCACGGAAGGTATGGTTTTGACCGTTCCGACGGTGTAGAGCGTGATGCCGGCATCGGCAACGATTGCACGGCCCGGCTCGATATAGATGAACGGAACCGGGAAGCCGAGCGTTTTGCAGCATTCGTGCAGGCAGGCGCCGACAGAATCCATGTACTGATCCAAACGGGGCGGGTTGTCCGACTCCGTATAGCGGATGCCGAAACCGCCGCCGAGATTCAGTTCCTGCATCACGTAACCCGTTTCGGAGCGCATGCGTGACGCGAATTCCAGCACAATCCGCGCTGCTTCATCGAAAGGCTCCATATCGAAGATCTGTGAACCGATGTGACAATGGAATCCCTTGAGACAGATGTGCTCCAGCGCGATTGCATGCCGTACCGCCGCGTCCGCCTCGCCCGTTTGCAGCGCGAAACCGAACTTGGAATCGATCTGGCCGGTACGAATGAACTCATGCGTATGCGCCTCGACGCCGGGTTTGATCCGCAGCAGAATACATGCCGTCCTGCCGTGCTGCGCGGCGATCGTTTCCAGTCTGTCCAGCTCTTCCAGATTGTCGACCACAATACGGCCTACACCGAATTCGACAGCCATTTCCAATTCACGGGGAGACTTGTTGTTGCCGTGGAAGCAGATCTTGTCCATCGGAAAACCAACCGATTTCGCCGTGTACATCTCCCCGCCGGACACCACATCCATACCCATGCCTTCGTCGGCACAGATACGGCACATCTCCTTGCAGCAAAACGCTTTGCTTGCAAACAGCACCAAACCGTTTTCGCCGTAATTACGGCGCATGGACGATGTGAAAGCGCGACAGTTTTTTCGTATCTGTCCCTCGTCCATGACATACAGCGGGGTGCCGTATTGGCGCGCGATCTCGGTCGCGTCGACGCCGCCGATGGTCAGGTGATTCTTTTCGTTGACTGCCAAACAATCGGATACAAACATTTTTCTCTCCCCTTTCCAAGGATTATATAGTTTATAATACGCAATTTAAAGCGCGTTTTCGATCGCAAGTTTGAGCTCCGGCACACCCGTCCCCTTGAGTGCGGAAAAGCACAGCACCGAGATCGGATGGTAAGGCGCAAGCTCTTCGTTGATCTTTTCAAGGCGGTTCTGCGTTTCGGTCTTGTTGAGCTTGTCCGCTTTTGTCATCACAACAAGATACGGTATGCCGCTCTGCTCAAGAAAATCAAGCATTGTGCGGTCATCCGCGGTGATGGGGTGACGCATATCGGTCAACTGCACAACCAGACGGATCGGACGTCCCGACGTAAAATAATGCTCCATCAAGGACGCCCAGCGTTTTTTTTCGTCGCGCGACGTCTTTGCATAACCGTAGCCGGGCAGATCGACGAACCGAACGCCGTCGCCTTTAAAGAAGTTGATCGTCGCCGTCTTGCCGGGCACGGAACTGACACGCGCAAGGTTTTTACGACCCAAAAGGCGATTCAGCAGAGAGGACTTGCCGACGTTGCTGCGTCCGGCAAACGCAATCTCCGGCACATCGGATGCACCAAGCTGCGCCGCAACGCCGAAAGAAGTTTCAAACACAAACGATTCGTATTTCATGATACACCTCAGCTGCGTATCGAACGCCGGACAGGCATGTGCGTCTGCGGCACGGGACGTGCGGCAGGTTTCTCGGCCGCTTTCTCGGTCTGTTCCGGAACAAGCGCAGCGTTCAGTACCATATCCATGGAAGATACGGGCACGAAAGACAACAGATCGCGCACCTTCGGATCGATCTCGGCAAGGTCGGGTTCGTTTTCCTTCGGGATCACGACCGTCGAAATACCCGCGCGGTAAGCTGCCATCGTTTTCTCACGAAGGCCGCCGATCGGCAGCACGCGGCCGTTCAGCGTCACCTCGCCCGTCATGGCGACGGCGCCGTGAACTGCGCGTCCGGACAGCGCAGATACGAGTGCAGTTGTCATCGTCACACCCGCAGACGGTCCGTCCTTCGGCACAGCGCCCTCCGGCACATGGATGTGGATGTCCTTTGTCTTATAAAAATCCTTTTCAATGCCGTATTCCGCGGTATGTGCGCGCACATACGTCACCGCGGCTTTTGCCGATTCCTTCATCACATCGCCGAGAGAACCGGTCAATTCCAGTTTTCCGGAGCCGTCAAGCACGGCGACCTCGACCTGCAGCATTTCGCCGCCGACAGCCGTCCACGCAAGTCCGTTGACGACACCGACCATATCCGTCAGTGTCAGCGGATCATCCTTGAACTTCACCGGGCCGAGCATCGTTTCGAGATCCTCCGTGCGCACAGTCACTTTTTCCGTTCCGTCCGCAAACTGCATACACGCCTTGCGGCAAAGCGATGCGATCTCGCGCTCAAGCGTGCGCACGCCCGCTTCTTTAGTATAGCCGTCGATCAGCGCATGAATCGCATCGTCGCGCACTCGCATCGACTTCGTCGCAATACCATGGCGCTTGATCTGCTTTGGCAGCAGATGCTTCTTGGCAATGTTGTATTTTTCTTCATGCGTGTAGCTCGGCAGCTCGATCACTTCCATACGGTCGAGCAGCGGCTGCGGGATCGCAGATCGGTCGTTTGCCGTGGTGATGAAAAACACATGGCTCAGATCGAACGGGATCTCGATATAATGATCGCGGAACGCGAAATTCTGCGCACCGTCCAGCACTTCCAGAAGCGCGGAAGACGGATCGCCCTTGTAATCGCTGCCGAGCTTGTCGACCTCATCCAGCAGCATCAGCGGATTGGACGAACCGGCCGTCTGCATCGCGGAAATGATCCTGCCGGGCATGGAACCGATATATGTCTTGCGATGGCCGCGGATCTCAGCTTCGTCACGTACGCCGCCCAGAGAGATGCGCACATACTTTCTGCCCATCGCTTCGGCCACGGAACGCGCAATCGACGTTTTGCCCACGCCGGGAGGTCCGACCAGACAAAGGATCTGCCCCTGGATGTCGGGTGACATCCTGCGCACGGCGATCGTCTCGAGGATGCGTTCCTTCACCTTCTGCATCCCATAGTGATCGCGATCCAAAACGCGTCTTGCCGCACGGACATCGAGCTTGTCCTTCGTCGTTTTATTCCACGGCAGCGAAAGGACGGTCTCTAAATATGTACGCGTCACAGCGCCTTCGGGCGACTGCGGGCTCATGCGTTCCATACGATCGCATTCGCGCAGCAGCTTCTTTTCCGATTCCTCCGGAAGATGCAGCGCCAGAACCGCATCGCGGAACCGACGGACTTCTTCCTCCGGCGCAACGCCGTCGCCGAGCTCGGTAGAGATGATCTTCATCTGTTCGCGCAGGTAATACTCACGCTGATTCTTGTCGAGCTGTTCCTGCACCTTGTCATTGATGTCGTCTTCGATCTCCATCAAACGGCATTCGCGCTTGAGCAGAACGCACAGCTTTTCGATACGTTTGGCCGGATTCATTTCGTCCAGCAGTGTTTGTTTGTCCGCAAAATCGAGCATGATGTTTCCGGCAATATAGTCGGACAGCTTTGACGCTTCGTGCTCGGCAATAACTGTCAGCATCATATCGACCGGCAGATCGGGCACCATTTGCGCATATGCATCGAAACGCGCCTTAACCTGCCGCATCAGCGCCTCCATGCGCGAACGCGTGTCCTTGCGCGAAAACGACATCGGACACGGCGCGATCTCGGCCTGAAGGAACGGCTTGTTCTGTGTCTCGGTCACGATCCGTCCGCGGCGGAGTCCTTCGATCGCAACGCGCACGCCGTCCTCGCCGGGCAGCTTCAGAATATGCCGCACGGATGCGATCACGCCGACGGCATAAACGTCGTCCGTCGTCGGATCATCTGTCTCGATTTGTTTCTGACAAGTCAGGAAGATCATCCTGTCTGCCGCCATCGCCGCTTTGAACGCCGCGATGGATTTCGGTCTGCCGACGTCAAAATGTATCTGCGCACCCGGAAAAACGACAAGTCCGCGCAGCGCGACAACCGGCAGTTTTGAGGTTGTCATATCCATATCTTTCTTTGAAAAAAAGAGACGTATGCGCGTCTCTTCTTTATTCCCTTCATCCGTCAGGAAACGGAATTTTTGGTGCGCAGCTTCGCCTTGGGCAGAGGCTGCTTTTTCTCGGGCATCTTTGCTTTTTTCATGGGGTTGCGCTCGATAATCGGCGCAGCGCCGTCCGTGACGCACGCCGCCGTGATGCGCACCGTCTCCACAGTCTCGTCCGACGGAACGCTGTACATCGTCGGCATGAGCACGTTTTCTAAAATCGACCGTAAGCCGCGCGCGCCCGTTTTCTTTTCGAGCGTCTTATCGGCGACGGCTTCGAGTGCCGTATCGTCAAAGATCAACTCCACGTCGTCCAGCGCAAACAGCGCCTTATACTGTTTAAGCAGCGCATTCTTCGGCTCTGTCATAATACGGATCAGCGCAGCCTTATCCAGCTCCTCAAGCGTTGTCACAACGGGCAGACGGCCGACAAGCTCCGGGATCAGCCCGAACTTTATGATGTCCTGCTGTACGATCTTCGGCAGAAGCTCCGCCGCTTCGTACTCCTTCTTGTCACGGATATCGGCGCCGAATCCCAACGCGGAACCGCCGATGCGCTTTTCGATGATCTTTTCGATCCCGTCAAATGCGCCGCCGCAGATGAATAAGATATTCGTCGTATCGATTTGGATGAACTCCTGCTGCGGATGCTTTCTTCCGCCCTGCGGCGGAACATTGGCAACTGTTCCCTCGACGATTTTCAGCAGCGCCTGCTGCACGCCCTCTCCGCTGACGTCTCGCGTGATGGATGCGTTTTCGGACTTGCGGGTGATCTTGTCGATCTCATCGACATAGATGATGCCGTGTTCGGCTTTTTCCACATCATAGTCCGCCGCCTGGATGAGACGGAGCAGAATATTCTCCACGTCCTCGCCCACATAACCGGCCTCGGTCAGCGTCGTGGCGTCGGCAATCGCAAACGGGACGTCAAGGATCTTGGCCAGCGTCTGCGCAAGCATCGTCTTGCCCACGCCGGTAGGACCGAGCAGCAGAATGTTGCTCTTCTGGATCTCCACGTCGTTGTCCACGCCGGCAAGAACTCGCTTGTAATGGTTGTGGACGGCAACGCTCAGCGTAACCTTCGCCGCGTCCTGTCCGATCACATATTCGTCCAGCATCGCCTTGATCTGCATGGGCTTCGGCAGATCGGACAGTTCCTTGGCTGCTTGTGTTTTTCTGCGCGAGCCGAACGATTCGTCCTCTTCCAGGATCTCCTCACACAGCTCGATGCATTCGTTGCAGATATATACGCCGGGGCCTGCGATCAGTTTCTCGACCTGTCCCTGCGTTTTGTGACAGAAAGAACAACTGATGTTCTTCTCAAAACGGTCGTCATCTCTGGGCATATGCCTTCTCCTTCGGGGTTATCTCTTGTAAAGCACCTTGTCGACAAGGCCGTATTCTTTCGCTTCGTCCGCGCTCAGATAATTGTCGCGCTCGGTATCGCGTGCGATCTCCTCGATGGAGCGGCCGGTATTCTCGGCAAGAATACGGTTCAGCTTTTCGCGTGTGCGCAGGATGTGGTCGGCGATGATCTTGATCTCGGTCGCCTGTCCCTGCGCGCCGCCGAGCGGCTGATGGATCATGATCTCGCTGTTGGGCAGCGCGATGCGCTTGCCTTTGGCGCCGGAGGAAAGCAGGAATGCGCCCATGGACGCCGCCATGCCGATGCAGATCGTAGACACGTCGCATTTGACGTACTGCATCGTGTCATAGATCGCCATGCCCGCCGTCACGGAACCGCCGGGGCTGTTGATATATAAACTGATGTCCTTCTCCGGATCCTGTCCCTCCAAAAACAGAAGCTGCGCAACGACCAGACTCGCCGTCGTGTCGTTGACCTCATCCGACAGCACGATGATGCGGTCGCTCAAAAGGCGGGAAAAAATATCATAGGAACGCTCGCCGCGATTGGTTTGTTCGATTACATACGGTACCAGTGCCATAAAATGACCTCCTTCAATGCTCTGCGTAACAGCAAGCGTCCTGCTTTCTCAAGCAGGACAGCCGCATGTTTCAAAATAGTATAGTCGTTTCGTGCAAAAATTATTCAGCCGCCTGTGCTGCTTCGCCGTTCGTGTCTTCATCCTTCGGCTCGGTAATAACAGCAGCGTCCTTGACGACGTTGATCGCCTTTTCGCAGACGATGTCGCTGCGGATCGAATCCGCGGCAAAGAATCCCTTGACCGCGTCGGCGGATACGCCGTACATCTCGGCAAGCTTGGCATACTCTGCCTCGAGATCCTCGTCGGTCGCCTCAATCTTTTCGATCTCGGCAATCTTTTCAAGCGCCAGACGCACCTTGACCTGCTGCACGGCCTGATCGTACATGTCGGAATCGAACTGCGACTGCTCGATGCCCATATACATCAGATACATATCCAGCTTGATGCCCTGCTGGCCGATACGGCGCGAGAAGCTCTCTTTGTTTTCCTCAGCCTTCTGCTCAAACATGCATTCCGGAATCTCGCCCTCGACCTGGTCGGCAAGCGATACAAGCAGCGCCTGCTCAAAGTCAGCGTCGGCATGCGACTGTTTATCCTTCAAAAGGTCGGCTTCGATATTCTTCTTCAGATCGTCGATCGTATCGGCGTCCTCGCTGACGTCCTTGGCAAATTCATCATCCAGCTCCGGCAGCGTCTTTTCCTTCAGACCGTTGAGCACGCAGCGGAACACGGCGGGCTTGCCGGAAAGCTCCTCGGCATGATACTCCTCGGGGAAGGTAACATTGACGTCGAACTCATCGCCGATGCTGTGGCCGACAACCTGATCTTCAAAGCCGGGGATGAACGAACCGGATCCGAGCTCCAGATCATGCGAGCCTTTGCCGCCCTCGAACGGCACGCCGTCGACGGAACCGTCGTAGTCGATCGCGGCGATGTCGCCGAGTTTCGCCGGACGATCCGTGATTTCGGTGATGGTCGCGCCGCGCTCGCGCATGCGCTCGATCTGCGCGTTGACTTCTTCTTCGGAAACGCTGACCGTACGCTTGGCAGCTTCCAGACCCTTGTACTGCTTAACCTCGATCTGGGGCTTCACGGTGATCTTCATGGTCATCTCGACGCCGTTGTCGCCGATTTCCTTGATCTCCACGTCGTGCGGATTGTCGACAGCCTCGATGCCGGCTTCCTTGATCGCGGCGTCCACGGTCTGCGGATAGATGCTTTCGAGTGCATCGTCATAGAAAACACCCTTGCCGTACATGGTTTCGATAACATGCTTGGGCGCCTTACCCTTGCGGAAACCGGGGACTAAAATGCTGTTCTTTTTCTTATTATAGACGCGCATAACAGCAGCGGCAAAATCCTCCGCGCTGATAGAAACTTCAAGTTCATACGTATTGGTTTCGATTTTCTTGGATGATTTCAAGCTCATGATGATCCATTCCTTTCCAGTTTACAACTCTGCGGCGAAACTCCCGCATTTTATTTGCGTAATAGTATAGCACACTTTTTCAGAGAATTCCACTGTTTTTTAGAAATTCTCGATCAATTTCGGCGAAAAGTGCAGCGCGTCGCACGAAATCAGCGTCAAACGAATCCCGTCTGTTTCACCCTGTACCGCCATGCGGCAGGAAGGACCGTGCAGATGGCCGTAATATACGCGTCGCACACCTTCCTCCTGCAGGATAGAGAAAAGCTCCGGACACCACGTGCCGTCCGCGTTCACAGGAGGATAGTGCAAAAAGACAACCGGTTCTTTTCCGAATGCTTTGGCTGCGTCTATGGACATCCGCAGCCGTCCGGCTTCACGCAGCAGAACCTTGCGATCCTCGTCCGTGCAGCTCTCCGCGAGCCAGCCGCGCGTCCCGCAAACGGCGACATCCCCGACCTCAAACGCATTGTTGAACAGAACGGACAACGTGGTCAATCCGTTGTCGGCAAAACATGTTTCGGCCTTTTTGCGCGTTGACCACCAATAGTCGTGGTTGCCTTTGAGAATGATCTTGCGGCCCGGCAGCTCATGCAGAAACCGAAAATCCGGCAGCGTTTCGGCAAGATCCATGCCCCAGGAAATATCGCCCGCGATCACGACCGTATCATTCTCGCGCACGATCGCGCGCCAGTTCTCCGCCAGGCGCGCTTCATAGTCCTGCCAGCCGTGAAAAACGTCCATGGGTTTGTCCGTGCCGAAAGACAAATGCGTATCCGCAATGGCAAACAGAGACACGCTTCTACCCTCTCTTACAGCATTGCGCGCAGCACGGCTTCTTCCATCGTATCACGTGTGCAGATATCCGTAAAGCGCACCTGTTTGTTCTTCAGTTCCAGCAGCTGCTTCGGGCACGGGAATCCGGTTTTCTCATACAGTGCGTCCACCATAGCGAACTCATCTGCCGCCTGTACTTCGGGCGCAACGGCAGCAAGCACCGTGCGGCTGAATTTATAAGGACTTGCGGTAGACGCGATCACGGCAGGCGTTTCATCCCCTGTCGATGCGCGGAAATCACGGTATACCTGCACCGCCACCGCGGTATGCGTGTCGCAGAGATACCCTTCGCTGCGATAAACAGATCCGATCAATTCTTTCGTAGCGTCCTCATCGCAGTAACCGCCGTTGAATACAGCCTGGATCTTGTTCCGCATCGCTTCACCGACGTCATAAACGCCATCCGCGGACAGGTTCTGCATCCATGTGCGTGTCTGCGCGTCATCCATGCCGGACAGCAGGAACAGCAGACGCTCGAGGTTGCTGGAGATCAGAATATCCATCGATGGCGAAGACGTGCAGTAGAAGTCGCGGCGGCGGTCATATACGCCCGTTTCGATGAAATCGGTCAGAACTTTGTTGCGGTTGGATGCACAGATCAGGCGGTCGATCGGCACGCCCATCTCGCGCGCATAATACGCGGCAAGGATATTGCCGAAATTGCCGGTCGGCACCACGACGTGAATCGGGTCTCCGTTTTGGATTTCGCCTTTTGCAAGCAGATCGCAGTACGCCGAAACGTAATAAACGACCTGCGGCACGAGTCTGCCCCAGTTGATGGAGTTTGCCGAGGAGAACATCTTGTTCTTCTGTGCCAGTTTCTCGGCAACGAGCGGATCGGTGAATATTTTCTTTACGCCGGTCTGCGCGTCATCGAAATTGCCTTCGATCGCGCACACGGCAACGTTGGAACCCTCCTGCGTTGCCATCTGCAATTTTTGCATGGGGCTGACGCCCTCGCTGGGGTAAAACACCATGATCTGCGTATTCGGCACATCGCGGAATCCTTCAAGCGCGGCCTTGCCCGTATCGCCCGAGGTCGCCACAAGAATGACGATCTGTCTGCCGCCCGCCGCTTTTTCGGCGGATACGGTCAGCAGATGCGGCAGAAGCTGCAGCGCCATATCCTTAAACGCACATGTCGGGCCGCGCCACAGCTCCAGAATGTGGGAACCGTCCGCGAGCTTGACCATCGGCGCTACGGCCGGACTGCTGAATTTGCCGTCGGCATATGCGCCCTCGACGCAGCGGTCGATCTCCTCTTTGGAGAAATCCGTCAGGTACAGCGAAAGGATCTCCTTCGCGCGTCCCTTATAGTCGAGCTTTGCCAGTCTCTGCAGATCATCCGCGGTCAACTGCGGAATGCTCTCGGGGACAAACAGTCCGCCGTCCGCGGAAATGCCGTGCGTGATCGCCTCGGCGGAAGTTACATGAACCGTCTTGTCTCTTGTACTCGTATACAGCATATCAAACATCCTTTCGGAATAATAAACTAACTTATTTATTATAGCATATTTTTGAAAAAGTGCAAACCATTCCGGAAAAATATTTTTTCACAAAGCGCGCTGCCGAATCCATTCCGCAGAAACGCTTCATAGAGCGCCGGTATTTTTTCGATCCCGGAAAGATCGGCGTGCATCGCGCATCCGTCGAAATCGCTTCCGATCGCAAGAATGTCCTCTCCGCCCAGTTCGAGAATATGCGCCGCATGGCGGATCGCGGCCTGTACGCCGTCGTCACCCGGATCGCCCAAAAAGCTGCCGCAGAAGTTGAGGCCGATCAACCCGCCGTGCGCCGAAAGCGCGCGGATCTGGTCGTCGCTCAAAGCACGGCGCTTGGAAAATCGGCTGTCAACACTCTCTCTGCGCGTAGATCGCAGCACGGCTTCGCTCGTGGAATGACTCGCAAGCACATGCCGCGTCGTCTGTTCGAGGACGTCATAAAACCCGATACGGTCGAGATGTGAAACGTCCGCAATCATACCGAGCGCGTCCATCCTGCGAAGAACATCTCTGCCGAACGGTTTCAAATGCCCGCCTTCCGACTGACACCCGAAACCGAGCTCGTTCTCCGCATTCCACGTCAGCGTTAAAATGCGCACGCCGCGGCGGTACAGTTCGTCTGTGCGTTCGAGCATTCCGCCGAGCACGGCGCCGCCCTCCACCGCAAGAATGGAAGCAAAGCCGCCTTCCGACACAACCCGTTCCATATCCGCATAACGAACACAGCGCGTCAGGCCGCAAAGATCTGTTTGCTGCAAATAAAAGTCGTAATTGCGCTCGAAATACGCCCAAGCATCCTTGCCCCGCAGTGTGTCCGGTATCCAGATCGCAAACGTCTGAATCCACGTATCAAAGCAGGATGCGCGTTGCACGTCGAGGTGCAGCGGATTGTCCGAAAGAGAGAAGCCTTGTGCAAGGCATTCCGTTACCGTGTCGCAGTGTAAATCCAAAAACCGCATGTTATTCCTCAATGCATCTTCTTCAAAAACGTCAGGCGATGGATCGGAGACGGCCCGAATGCACGCAGCGCCGCATAATGATCCTTCGTTCCATACCCCTTGTGCTTGGCGAATGCGTACTGCGGATACTTTTTGTCCATTTCCAGCATGAACCGGTCACGGCTCACCTTGGCCAAAACAGACGCTGCCGCGATACTTTGACAAACCGCGTCACCCTTGACGATCGTCTCGCCGGCAATCGAAAGCGGCGGCATACGGTTGCCGTCGATAAGCGCATAATCCGCCGGGACATCCAGCCCTTCCACGGCACGACGCATGGCAAGATACGTCGCCTGCAAGATATTATATGCATCTATTTCCTTTTCGTCCGCAAAAGCAATCGAATAGCTGACCGCCGTTTCACAGATGATCGGAAACAATGCCTCGCGCTTTTTCTCCGTCAGTTTTTTTGAGTCATTCAAACCTTCGATCTGTACGTCCGCGGGCAGAATGACCGCAGCGGCATAAACGGGGCCTGCCAGCGGTCCGCGTCCCGCCTCGTCCACGCCGCAAACATGCAGCGCTCCGAGCCCCATGATCTGATGCTCATACGGCGTCCACTCCACCTGCATAGGAATCCCTCCATACTTCAAAAAAGAACAGCTTGGATCAAAGCGTCTGCCCTGACTCAAACTGTTTCCTGCGGTCTTTCCAATGTGATCCTGCCGAGTCGTCCGGCACGGTATTCGTCCAGCAGCATATTCGCGGTACGGGATGTGTCGATCTCGCCGCCGCGCATCAGCATACCGCGCGCACGGCCGATTTGCTCGAGTATCTCCCACGCCTGGGCATCGGGATCGGGCGCAAAGCCGTACCTGTCCAGGATGCGGTCTGCGTAATCCGTCTGCAGCACTTCCAAAAGGCGCACTGCCATAAGCTCATTGTCCAGGATCTCGTCCTTGACCGAACCGATGAACGCCAATCTGTCGCCGACCTTCGGGTCGTCGAATTTCGGCCAAAGCACACCGGGCGTATCCAGCAGTTCGATCCCGCCGCCGATTGCAAACCATTGATTCTGACGCGTCACGCCCGGTTTGTCGGCAACTTTGGCACGGTTACGCCCTGCCATGCGGTTGATGAACGAAGATTTGCCCGTGTTCGGAATACCGACGACCATCATCCGCAGAGGCTTTCCTGCCATTCCGCGCTCGGTGTTTCTGCGGATCGTTGCCTGCAGCACCCGCCGCACCAATTCCGGGTAGGCATTCAGCCCCTTGCCGGAGCGGCAGTCCACAGCAAGCGCCGCGGCGCCCTGCGATTCAAAACAGCGAATCCACGCGCTTGTCGCATGCGCGTCCGCCAGATCGCATTTATTGAGAAGTACGATATGCGGTTTGTTTCCGATCAGTTCCCCGAGTTCCGGATTGCGGCTGCTCTGCGGGATGCGCGCGTCCAGAATCTCCGTCACCGCATCCACGAGCGGCAAATACTCCTTGATCTGCCGCCGTGTCCGCGCCATATGTCCGGGAAACCATTGTACCGTCTGATCCTGCTGCATTGTTCCTTTATGCGTAGTTATATTCCATGCCGACCTTCCACTTGCCGAACGGCATCATGCGGAAGGAAACCGTGCCGAGAATATAGTCGGTGTCAATCATACCGATCGCAGACGAACGGCTGTCAGTCGAGTGCGGACGGTTATCGCCCATCACAAAAACCATGCCTTCCGGAATGGTCAGCGGATAATTATCCAGATCCTCGCGCTCGGTCATTACGTCCGGCGCAATATACGTTTCGACACGCTGCACGCCGTCAATGAACACATGCCCGTCATGGATATCGATGGTCTGTCCCTCAGTCGCAACTACGCGCTTGACAATGGGCTCGTCGAATGCATTGGGCTGCGTCACGATCACGACGTCGCCCGCCTTGAGCGTCTTCGGAATGGCGGAAACGGCAAGCCAGTCGTTCTCATACAGCGTCGGCTGCATGGAAGGGCCGACCACGCCGACCACGCGCCAGAAGAACGTGAACACGACCATGATCGCAATAACGGCGGTTCCCACAACGGACGCAATATCAAAGAGGTGAAACGCAATACGTTCCTTGCGCGTCTTCGGTTTCTGCTCCTCTTCCGCGGCGGTCTCCGTCGTTTCTTCGCCGCAAACTTCTTCGGCGGAATCTTCCGCGCCCGCGGCATCTTCCGCTGCACCTGCGGCAGCTTCTTCCTGCGTAACAGTATCTTCCTGCGCGGCAGTCTCTTCCGGAACCTCTGCAGTCGTCTCCTGCTCTTCGGCTGTCAATTCTTTTTCTTCATCCATAATGTTTAATACCTTGCCTACTTTAATGAATCGTTATATCGGAAAGCCCGCTGAACGGATAAACACGGTACTTGGCAACGCCGAGAATATAGTCCTCGTCGATGCATCCGATTCCGGAAAAGCGGCTGTCCATTGAGTTGTTGCGGTTGTCGCCCAGGACGAAAACCTGTCCTTCGGGAACGACAAGCGGGAACGTCACGTCGCCGGCCTTTTCGGTCAGTTCCGCAACATACGGCTCCTCGAGCACTTTGCCGCCCACAGTCAGCACGTGGGAGACAAAGTCGATATTGACCTCCTCGCCGCCCATTGCGATCACACGCTTGACAATCGGCTTCTCAATGGAATTCGGCTGCGTCACAATCACAACATCGCCGTGCTTGACGGGAGACAGGACGGACACGGCAAGGCAATCGCCGTCGTGGAGCGTCGGTTCCATGGACTCGCCCACAACGCCTACGCCGCGCGCAAAAAAGGTAAAAACGACAAACAGAATCACCACAGCCGAAGCGACAGCCGCAACCGTTTCATAAAGAAACGTCCACAACCGCACGTTTTTCTGCGGCTCATCCTGCACATCGTCGATTGTACGCACAAAACGGAACCAATAGTTCTGTATCAATCCCAGCAAAAAGTACACCTCATTCCATATCGGAAACATCGCATCATTCCGGCGTGCGGACAGCGAAGTAGTTTTTTGTAAAGAAAGAGACCCGACACGGCGCACCGCTCCCGCAAAAAACGGAAACGATCGCGCGTGCCGGGCTCGATCAGGCGCAGATCACACCGCGCCTTCGCATCTCGGATCCTGCCGGCACCAACAAAACGCCGACGACAGGCCGCAAAGGATCAAAGCTTCTCCTTGACCTTGGCTGCCTTACCGACTCTGTCGCGCAGATAATACAGCTTGCTTCTGCGAACACGACCCTTGCGAACCAGTTCGACTTTCTCCACGTTGGGAGAATGGATCGGGAAGACTCTTTCCACGCCGACGCCGTAAGATACGCGGCGAACGGTAAAGGTCTCGGACACGCCGGAGCCCTTCTTCGCGATCACGGTACCCTCGAAGACCTGGATTCTTTCTCTTTCGCCTTCACGGATCTTGACGTGCACGCGCACGGTGTTGCCGATGGCGATGTCGGGTTTCTGCTCTTTCATGCTGCTCTGCGCCATGAGTTTGAGTGCGTCCATTTTCTTTTCCTCCAGTTTTCAGATGTTCGTAACGCTTCCGGCGCCAGAGGACCACCCGCTTTAATGTGTTGGCATTAAACCCCGTCCTGAGAGACGGACACAAATGCTATAGTAGTTTAGCACAACCAAATATAAAATGCAAGCATTTTTTTCAAATAATTCAAAGTGTAGGTTTACAATAGATGTGTTACACCTGGCAAAAAAAGAGTGACGAACAGGAGCTCCATGTGTTACAGTTAAGTTGCTACACCAAAAAGCAACAAGG
>CADARP010000002.1:0-72785 GCA_902790325.1 Oscillospiraceae bacterium
TCCTTGTTGCTTTTTGGTGTAGCAACTTAACTGTAACACATGGAGCTCCTGTTCGTCACTCTTTTTTGCCAGGTGTAACACATCTATTGTAAACCTACATTCGTGTGCGCAGGCAAGGATGGATATGGCTTGACAAAGCGCGGCCGCGGTGTTAGAATTGTACATGTGACGCGGCGGAAGCAATCCGGATCATGCACATGCCGGTGCCTCTGATGCGCAATCACGTTACGAAAGGCGGTGTTATCATGAAGAGCAGGCGTCGTTTGTCCGCACTGATTCTTGCGGCGCTTTTTCTTGGCGCAATGATAACATCTTTTTTTGTAATTGCGCACGAGGCCGACCATGACTGTATCGGCGAGAACTGCGTCGTTTGCGCGCTTGTTGCGGTTTGTCAGAATACGGTCAAAGTTCTGGGCAGCGCTTTGGCGGCCGCAGTGTGCATCGCCATGTTCGGCTGCTTCATGCTGTTTTTCGGTTCGCTTTCTCTGAAAGCGCGGGAAAACAAAACGCCCGTTTCCTTGAAAGTCAAACTCTCCAATTAAATAAGATCACAACAACAAGGGGATAACTCTGCCGGATTACAGGCGGAGTTGTTTGGCTGTATGCCGGGCCCCTTGTATTTTTGCGCCCATTTTGATGATCTTGTTTTTATTTGGAGGTTTTATGATTATGAAAAAAACAATATCTATTGTACTTTGCTTAATGATGATCGTCTGTATCGCCGCAGGATGCGGTAAAGCAGGCAGCGGGGATACGCCCCGTTCCGAAAAAATCAGCATCGTCACGACGATCTTCCCGGAATACGATTGGGTGAGACAGATCCTTGGCGAGAAAGCAGCGGACGCCGACATGACCATGCTTCTGGATAACGGCGTCGATCTGCACAGTTATCAGCCCTCGGCATCCGATATTCTGAAAATCGGGAACTGCGATCTGTTCATTTATGTCGGCGGTGAATCGGACGAGTGGGTCGAGGATACGCTGGCAACTGCCAAGAATGAGAATATGGTTGTGGTCAATCTTCTCGAAGAACTCGGGGACGCCGTGAAGGACGAAGAGATCGTGGAGGGTATGGAAGCGGAGCACGAAAAGGAAGAGTCCGATGAGCACGAGGAGGAAGGGTCGGAAAAAGACGAACACGTTTGGCTCTCTTTGAGAAACGCCGCCGCACTTTGCAAAGTCATTGCGGAAAAACTCGGAGAAGTTGACGGCGCCAACAAAGACGTCTACACCGCCAATGCGAACGCATACATCGAAAAACTGCGTGCGCTGGACGGTCAATACAAAGAAGCTGTTGCGGCAGCGAAAACGAAGACGCTTCTGTTCGGGGATCGTTTCCCGTTCCGGTATCTGGCGGACGATTACGGCCTGGACTACTACGCCGCGTTTTCCGGCTGTTCCGCGGAAAGCGAAGCCAGTTTTGAAACGATCGCATTCCTTGCAGGCAAGGTGGATGAGCTCGGTCTCAGTACGATCCTGCAGATCGAAAGCGCCGACGGAGAGATCGCCGGTACGATCAAAGAAACAACAAAGGCGAAAAACCAGACGATCCTGACACTGGATTCCATGCAGTCCACGACTGCGGCGGATATTCAAAACGGCGCGTCCTATTTAACGATCATGGAAAAGAACCTTGAGGTCCTGAAGGACGCGCTGCAATAACAGCAGGGAGAACGGCTCCGGATTGCTGTATCTTTTGAATTTGATCAGAGGTGTCGGAAAATGAAAAAAGCCATATACATCATGACCATCCTGCTGGCATTCCTCTCGTTCGTCGGATGCGGCGCTTCGCCGGCGGAAAGAGAAGCGGACGGCAATCAGGGGAAGACCGCGGAAGTCCGTTCCGACGGCGCCGAAATGGTTGATGTGGATCTGACAAAACTGGGATCGACGATGGTGTATTCCGAAGTTTACAATATGATGAATACGCCCGAAGACTATATGGGAAAACGTGTCAGAATGAAGGGCTCGTTTGCGTATGCACAGGGGGACAACAAATACTATTTTGCCTGCCTGATTTCAGACGCGACCGCCTGCTGCTCGCAGGGGATCGAGTTTGTCCTGAAAGACGAAAGAACATTTCCCGAAGACTATCCGGAACGAGGAACGGAGATCACGGTGACGGGCGTTTTTGATACGTACAAGGAGGGCGAGCATCAATACTGCCAGCTTGTGGATGCGGTGATGGATGCATAGTTCTCTTTTCGGAAGGATAATGTGATGATGGCAAACACACCGGATGTTCAAAAAGCCGCGGCAGCCTGCGGCACAAACAGATGAAAATGAGAAAACTGCTTATTTGTTTCCTGCTCTTTCTCCCGCTCGGTCTTGCGGGCTGTGTTCAGAACAAACCGCCCGCGGAAACGGTTTCCGCGACAAAAGCGCAAACGACCGCTTCAACGACAGAGGTACAGACAGAAGCTGCGCCGACAACCTTCGTGATGCCGCAGGATCTGCCGGAAGTGGATTATGATCTGTCTGCCGTGTCCAATACCATGATGTATTCGCAGGTCTACGACATGATCTACAATCCGGATCGGTATCTCGGCAAAACCGTGCGCGTTCTCGGACCGTTCGATCAGTATACCGACGAAGAAACGGGCAAGCCGCACTGCGTTTGTCTGATTCAGGATGCGACGGCATGCTGCACGCAGGGGATCGAGTTTGAGCCGGCGGATACAAATACGGATCTTCCGCCGAAAGGCGGTATGGTGCTCGTGTCCGGTACGTTCGACACATTTATGAACGGACCTTTTCTGTACTGTGTGCTGCGCGACGCTGTTTTGGAATAACGCAGCGGCTGTCACGGCGGCGACAAAACCGAATAGAAAACACAGAAAACGCGTCTCTTTGCAGGCGCGTTTTTTATGCCCGTTTTCAAATCGGCGGCAGGTCCGTGAACGAAATCATCAAAAAAAACGGTTCATCACGGAGAATTGGGGGATCGTGCAAACAAGAAGTCTTGTCATTGCGAAGGGTCGAAGGGGCTGCGGCAATCTCAACCGGATGCCGGTAAAAAGCAACACCTTAACCGGCATCTTTGGGAGATCGCCGCGTCGCTTCGCTCCTCGCGATGACACCGGAAAACGGAATCCCCCAACTTTCCGTGATGAGCGAAAAAAGCCGACAGAGCTGTCGGCGCAAGTCGGTTAAGATTGTTCGGAAAAGACAGACCGTTTTGGCGTTCGCGCTTTTGTCAAATGCAGAAAACGGCAAGATCCAACGTATGGTCAAACCGCAAAGAATTCCAACAGCGCAGGGAGGATCACCGTGTCCAGATGTTCCCAGTTGGCCACATGACCGCCGTCCATGATCATGACGTCCCGCACGTCCGGCAAATATGCGGAAATAAGCCGGAAATGCAGCCGGTAAAACATGTCGTACTGCCCGAACAGATGCAGAACCGGTACGGTGATCTTGCGCAGATCGCGGAAATGCAGACGCGGCTGGCCGACCATTTTGCCGAGAATATCTTTTTGCACAAGCAGTTCCTCGCTTGGACTTATCCTGTAGCGGATCGTCAGCCAAAGATACCGCAGGTCATTCTTGATCTGGTACCAGAATTTTGTGCCGCTTGTGTTGATGTTGGCGCTTTGGATGGCGATGTGTTCAACACGGTCGATGTGCTGCACGGCAAAAACGAGCGCCAGATTGCCGCCGTCCGAGTAACCGTAAACGGAAGTTTTTTCAATGCCCAGCGTATCCAGCAGGCAGATCAGATCCGCGCTGTCCCGCTCAAAGGTCAGTTTCACCGGCCCGTGCGCGGTGTTGCCTGTGCCGCGCGGTGAGACGGTGATGATGTAATGCGTTTTGACAAGTTCCGGGATCAGGTCGCGGTCATATTCATGCATGTCGCACCCGTTGCAGGGCAGCAAAAGCAAAGCCGGCGCATCCGGGTCACCGTACGTGCCGTATTCGATCTGTACGCCGTCATCCGCGGTAACAAATCCGTACGCGGTCATTGGCGGCGTTTCGTGATCGTATCCGGTCTGCTGCGCAGCGGACGCAGCGAACGATCCGCCCAGTAGCAGCGTGCAGACGAGGACGGCTGCTGTCAGTCGTCGAAGTACAGAACGCATATTTCCAAACCCCGTTTCATAATCCAAACTTTGTTCTTTCCGATCGGCGCCAAAAGCTATGGCTTGTCAGAAGTGATAGTAGTAAACCCCGGTTCCGGTGCGGGCGATCCCGGAGCCGTCGGGAAAAACGACATCCGCGAAAACGCCGTCCGGCGTGCGGACATGCAGCGCGGCGCCGCTGTCCGTCCGATCCCAGCGCACGGAGATCTTTCCCTTCGGGCAGTCGAAGGATGCTTCGGCAAAGGCGAGACCGTCGATAAAGGCGGGCTGCACCAGAACGCGTCCGTGGTCCGTGCAGTCCGGATTGTATCGCAGACCGGCTACCGCGGAGATGAACCAGTTCTTGACGTCGCCGTACATGTGATGGTTGTGGGAGTAGTATCCTTCTCCCGGAAGCCGGAAAAACTCCGGAAGCGTGGTCTCGCCGAGATCGATCAGCGCGCCGTAGGAAGGAAATTCCTTTCGCGTGATCATCTTCCACGCGAGATCGCTTTCTCCCGCGCCGCTCAAAACGTGGAAAATAACCCGAGCGCCGACGATGCCCGTGTCAAGAAAATCGCCGTTTTCGCGGATCGTGCGGATCAGATACGCCGCAGCTTTTTCTTTTTCCGCCTCGTCGAAAACGCCGTAATACAGCGCCATTGCCTGACTCGTCTGACAGCCGGTGTCGGCGACGCACGTCTTTTTGTCGATCAGATGCGTCCGAACAGCCTCGCGCAGCTCGACGGAGAGGCTCCGGGCATACGTTTTTTCTGCCGATTGCCCCAGAACGTCAAAGATAAACGCGGCCAGATCCGCACAGGCGAGAAGCGTCACGGTGCCGGTGAACGCTTGAGAGGACTTGACGACTCCGCCGATGGGACACCAGTCGCCGAGCCCGTACGCAATCAGGCCGTTTTCATTCCGTTTGTCCGCCGCCCAATGCAGATACCGCAGGATCGCCGCGGCGTTTTCCGAAAGAATCTCCCGATCACCGGTATATTTATACGTATAATACGGGATAACGATCAACGCAGAGTCCCATACGGGGCCGTCTCCCCATTGATACGGCCAGTCACAGCAGGGGACCATACCCGGCAATTCGCCGTCTGCCCGCTGCGCGGCCCGGATATTCCGCAGCCATTCCTTACAGCTTGCGCCGATATCCATCGTCATGAGCATATGCTCGGCGGAAAGGGCGGCGTCGCCGGTCCATCCGATCTTCTCCCGGTGCGGACAGTCGGTAGGGAAATAATAATAATTTGAGCGGTCGGACGCGTCACACATTGCATATATCGCGTTTGCGGTTTTATCCGAACAGGAAAAGCTGCCCGCTTTTTTGGCGGAAGAACAGACGATATAGGTCAGCAGCTCCTGCGTCGCCTGCGCCTCGTCGATGCCGATCACAAGGCAGTAACGGAAGCCGTGATAGGTAAAAGGCGGACAGAATACTTCCTCTCCGCCTTTACAGATAAATACGTCCCGCTGCGAAAAACCGTCGGGATAAAAAAGGATGTTGTTATAATCGAGCTCACCGTCCGTCAGCAGCTCGCCGAACTGCAGCACGACCCGCTGCCCTTTGCGCCCATTGATGTGCAGGCGAACGATTCCGGCGTCGTTTCTGCCGAAATCATACAGGAAACCTTCCCTGCTGTCCGCCGCGTCCTCGGCGGCGCACACGCGTTCCACGTCGTCTCGCGGCGTATAATCCCGAAGCCGTCCGGGACGGATCGAAACGGCACGCAGCGCCTCGCCCGCAGGTTCGATCGGAGCCGCCGTGCAGACACGGAATTCGCCGTGCGGCGCATCGCAGCGCATCGCCTGCGCCCAGCCGCTGTCGTCAAACCCCGGAAGGTTCCAGCCGGGAATCTCCCGCCGCGCGTCGTAGCGCACACCTGCCCGCAAATCATCAAAATACAGCGCAGACGGCGCGGTCTTAACGCTGTCGTCGGCTTCCGTCCGCGTCCCGCAGACCTCCAGCAGAAACGCCAGCTTCGGCGCGGCGCGGAACGGTGCTTTGTCAAAATCCCAGGTCGCGCCGCCCGGAGCGTTGAACATACCGTTGCCGAGCTGAAAGCCCAGCACATTTTCGACATTTAAATGCAGATAGGGCGACAGATCGTAGTCATCGAAATAAACCAGATCGTCCGGGTTGGAAATATAGGGCGCCAGCAATCCTTTCGTGATCTCCCTGCCGTTGATCCACACGCGGTAGAACCCGAGCCCGGTCACCCGCAGCCGGGCGTCTTCGGCGTCTGCGGTAAAGACCTTTCTGAAATAGGGCGCAGGAACGAAATGACGATAGGAAGAATACGCCTCCGACGCACAGATGAATTGCCTCGGAAAATCCATAAAACCCCATCCTCTGATTTGTGTATTATCGCTGCCGTTTCCTGTTTCCGGCATTTGCCGGGATTCGCTCATTCAACCGTGACAAACACACCCTCGCGGTTGTCGAGCGTCAGGCGGAGCGTGCAGCCGTCGATCACGGTCTTTTCTCCCTTGCGGTAAAGCGTCAATTGCTTTGCGCCGGGGAAGCTTGCCGTGAACGAAGCCGTCTTGCCCGTCTGCGGATCGAACATGTTGGTGAACACGTACGCGCTGCCGTCTCCTTCCTTTTCGGTGAAGCAGCCGCAGAGCACCGGGGCGGAGGTCAGCATGACAGGTTTATATTTGGCGTCGACTTTCGTCGCACCGAGGCTGACGCCGGATGCCTTGGGATGGATGCGGTTATACATGACCGCTCCGTGGTTTTCGTATTTTCCGTACGTCTCTGCAAACACGGCCATTTCCTTGTTGACCTGCTGGACGGCGTAGTACGTGTCGGTGCGTTCGCCTTCGTCGTTGAGCATATGCGAATCGGCGCGCCACCAGCCGCCGTAGTAGCAGCCGTAGATGATCGCTTTCGCCCCGAACGCGATTGCGGTGTAGTTCTGCCAGCGCTGATCCTCGACCGTCTTACAGTAGCGAGTACCGGTTACCCCCTCGTCGACGTCGTTCAGACCCGCTGCCTGGGTGATGACCCACAGATCCCGGCCGGTCTCCCGACAGGCTTCGGCAAGAATGTCCAGGTTCCGCATCCAGTGCATATAGGTGCCGAGCTCGCCCTTCTCGTTGACGGTGAGCGGATAGATATCTACGCTGATGATGTCCGAGTCGATTGTCCCGATATAATCGGAGACGTGCATACGGTAGCGCACCGCCGGTTCGCAGAACGTATCAAAGGGCGAATCGCCGATGAACCCGGGCAGCGCGTCGTTTTCGCCGAGCTGTTCGCCGCTGGCGTACATGGGCAGAAGGTTGATCAGCGGGAACCGGTTCGGGTCCTGGGCGTAGAGCTCCTGCACCCGTTTCTGCAGCGCCGGAAAATCGCCGGCCGGCGGTTCGTCGCACAGATCGATGCCCCAGATCGCGTCGTGTTTCATATTCAGGTAGTAGTCGCTTCTGGGCGCGATGACGCCCATTCCGTTGTCCGCGAACCAGTCGAGATCCGCCTCGCTCAACTGCCGGCCGCTGACGGCAATGGGGAACTGCAGACCCGCCTCTTTGAACCATGCGCGCGTCTGTTCAAACTGATCGTCCACCTTTAAGCAGTAAGCGCCGAAGAGAAGTCTGTCGCGGTCAAAACGGTATTCCCGCTCGGCTGCGACGATAGGTTTGGCGTCCGTAGAGCCGATCACAGACGCTACACCGCCCGTCAGGAGCACAAGCAGCGCCATAAAAAATGCCGTGATTTTTGTAAAAGACATCGTTCTCCTCCTTATTATTTCATTCCGAACAGCTTTTTGAAGAAGTCGGTGATATTTGTAAAGAAATCTTTGATCGAGCGGATGACGCGCTGGAAAAAGCTGAGAGGCTTCTCTTCTTTTGCGGCAGGCGTCACAACATAAGCACGGCCGAGCTGTGTGTCGGATTCCGCCGAGACGCGCTCCGCCTTCTGATCGTTCACATAGACGATTGTGGAACTTTCGCCGTCTTTCGCTTCTTCAAATTTGCAGCCTTCGGCCGGTGTCACATAAAACACCAACGCGTATTCAAAACCGGCTTCAAACGTCTCGACCGGATCGTCGGCGTGCATTCTTTTGATCCAATAACGGAACGTCGCGGTGTATTTGTCGGGTTCTGCGGATTCAATGGTTTTGTCGGGCGCTTCGCCGACGACCGGCTCTGTTACAGACAAACGAACCTCCGAGATCGTTTGCTTGTCCGCGGCAAATGCGGGCATCGCGGTTATGACGATCATATACAAACAGAATAGAACGGACAAGGTTTTTTTCATGTTTTTTGCTCCTTTCCCTTTTCAGACGATTCTTATGAACAGCCTGTATAAACACAGTATACCACACCCAACCCGATCCCGCAAGAACCGAGCCGGTTTTTTGTTCCCTGTGAACGCCGCGCAAAACAATTGCTGTCGGCTATTGCAAAAACCGGATTTATGTTTATAATGATAACTGTAATCGACAAAGGACATATCGGACGGCGGGAAACAGGAAACGCTCGGCGAGGATGCGGACGAATCCGGTCGCGCCGGGAATGATCCGCGTCGCCGAAGGAGGATGGATATGTATATAACGGTAAACGGCGTCAGACTGTACTATGAAAAGACAGGGTCCGGCAGACCGCTTGTTATGGCGCATTGCAACAGCATGGATCATAGAATATTCCGCAAGTCCGTCAGGATCCTCTCCGACCGTTTTACCGTATACTGTCCCGATTCGCGCGACCACGGGAAAAGCAGCAAAGTCAAAACGCTGCATTATGAAGACATGGCGAAGGATATGGTGCAGTTCATCACCGCTCTCGGACTTGAAAAACCGGTGTTCTACGGCTTTTCGGACGGCGGCATTATCGGCTTGCTCCTCGCGAGCGCATATCCCGATCTGCTTTCGGCGCTGATCGTCAGCGGGGCAAGTCTGAATCCGGGCAGCACGAAGGATCTGCCGATGAAATTCTTTAAACTCTGGAGCCATGTGGATCGAAGCGACAAGATGCGCATCATGATGCGTGAACCCGACATCACGGACGAGATGCTGCGGGCGATTCGCGTGCCGACTTTCGTGACCGCAGGCGAAAAGGACGTCATAAAGCCGGAACACACCCGGCATATAGCCGAGACCGTTCCGGGCGCAAAGCTGAAAATCTTTCCGAAAACCGGCCACAGCGGATACATCATGAACAGCGCCAAGATCGCGGAATACATACTGTCCGTTGTTTCCTGCTGACAGAGCGTGACAAATTGAGATGAACGGAGAAGATGATTGCTTTGAGAAGAATACCGGCGTTCGTGCTGTCGCTGTTGATGCTGATTCTGTGCGCGTCCTGCGGAAGCGGCAGAAAAGCGGAGTCCCTGACCTATGCGTTGTTTCCGTATCTGCCCGACGTCGAATACTATCAGGAACTGGTCGAACGGCGTTGGGCGGAGATCGAGCCGGACATCAGATTGGTTCGTGCCGATTGGGACTGCTACACCGGCAAAGCGCCGGAAGGCATAGATGTTTTGATGTATGATGCCGTTATGCAGGATGCGCTGATCGGCAGCGGCTGGATCAGACCCATTGACAAAGACGACGTTCGGGATGCGGGCGACCTGTTTCCTTTTGCCGTAGACGGGCTGACGGCAGACGGCAGATTGTACGGCATTCCCGTTTTCCTCTGCGGGAATTTTCTGATTTACGATCGCGGGTGCGACGTTCTTGCAAAAGCGGAACATATCACCGATTTAGCCGATGAATCGGAGTTTCTTGTGATCGGTTCCGAAGATCCCGAAACCAGGGCGGAGTATGTCCGGGAAATCCGGGCGGATACCGCGGGCGACGCGGATCCCGCTGCCGGAAACGGTACCGACAGGACGGATGCGATCCTGGCGCTGATCGATCGATTGGCGATCGACGCACACGCGCAGGATCAGCCGGAACAGATCGCGCGTGCGTATGACGCGGGAAAAGGTATGGGCTATATCAGCTTCAGCGAAACGATGCGCTTTTTAGAGCGCCGCGGTCCGATGACCGATATCAAATCGGTCAGCTTCGGTGACGGAGAAAACCGGCCGTGTATGTATGTGGATGCGGTATCCGTCACGAGCGGCGTCGACGGGCAGCGATACGAGAAGTGCATCGAGCTGATGAATGTCATCGCGGAAGCGGATATACTGACCTCTCTTTCGGTGCAAAACGGCAAACCGCAGTATCTTCTGCTTGCGCGCAAATCCGCGTATGCCGCGCTGACAGAACAGTTCCCGCTCTACGGCAAACTGGAAGAGATCGCCGCAAACGAACGAAATTGTACAATTCTCGGTCAGTGATCCGACCGATCTGTTTTTTCGGCAGCGCGAAGGATCGGCGCAAAAGACTCGACAGAGGGGACTTATCATGACGTTGGAACAGCTTTTTGCAAACACGCCTTTGGCGGCTTTTGACAGGGGCGGTCTTGTCGAAGACGAAACCGTCGTTTTTTTGGATCGCAGCGAGGAAAGGCAGCTTCTGTTTGATATGGACGGCATCCTGTCGGTAAAGTCTTACGACGGCGAAACGGTTTATGAAAACGGCAGGGACTATGTTCTGCACGACGGAAAACTTGCGCTTTGCGAACACACCGCCATTCCAGTGATGACGCCGGACGTCTATTATTCGGACGGCGACGAACCGATTTTAAAGGTGAAGAAGCCCGACGGCAGCGTATCGCCCTGCTGGTTCAACGGCAGCGGAACGCTGGGGAAATATCAGGTCAAGGTCACATACACGCACAAAAACGGACGCGCGATCCTCCCGCCCTGCAGCGGCAGGCTTGCGCGCGTGATCCGTCTGCTCGAAAACGGAGAGGATATGACCGTCTTCTTTTACGGTGACAGTATTACGTTCGGTGCGGACGCCAGCCTTACGCACCGTCTGCCGCCGTATCAGCCGTCTTTTCCGATCCGGTTTGTCTGTGCGCTTGCGGACATTTATGAGTATTCCGTCCGTTTTGTGCTGCCCGAAGCGGAGAAATCTTACAGCGGGCCCTTCCCGGAAGCGCCGACAGGCAAAAGGGGAACGATCACGCTCGTCAACACCGCGGTCGGCGGCTGGAATTCCGAAGACGGCGTAAACAGAACGGACACGCATATTGTGCCGCAGGCCGCAAAATACGGGTGCGATCTGTTTGTGCTCGGATTCGGAATGAACGACGGCACAAGACCTCCCAAAACAACGGCGGCAAACTGCGAAGCGATCGTTCGGCGTATTCTTTCGGTGAACAAAGACGCCGCCGTCATGCTGATCTCGACGATGCTTCCGAATCCGGACGGCCTCGGCTGGAATGCAAACCAATCGGTGCAGGAACCGGAACTTGTCAGGCTTTCCGAAAAACTGAACGACGAGGGCGTTGCCTGCGACGTTGCGAAAATGACGTCGGTCAGCGCGGAAATCCTGAAGCGCAAGCGGTTCATCGATATTACGGGCAACAATATCAATCACCCGAACGACTACCTGTCCCGCGTCTATGCCGTTACGCTGATGCAGACGCTGGCGGGATATGATTCGCAGGCGTTTGAAAGCGCAGATACAATCTATTGAAAACCAAGCGATAGTATTGTATACTGTAAATTGATCTGGGGCAGGTCATGAAACTGCTTCGCAAGATCGTCAACTAATTTTGGCTCTAAATAATTCGAGGAGGAAAGTCTTATGAATGCTCATGTCAAAAAATTGGTCGCTGTGGTAATTGCACTCGTGCTTCTTTGTTCGGCTGCCTCTTGCGGAAAAGAAACCCGCGATCCCGAACCGACAGACGCGCCGAGCGCTGAAGCGACAACGGAAGAGACCGTAGCGGCCGAAACGACCGAAGACATTTTTGAAGAGACCACCGAGGCAGTTGCGGAAGAGACCGCCGCGCAGGAGACGACCGCTCAGGCCGAAACCGCCGCCGAGGAGGAAACCGCCGCCGAGGAGGAAACCGAAGCGGAATCGACCGCTCCCAAGACCAAGGCGGAAGTCATCGCTTATCTCAACGACGCGCTCAACGCTGTCAAGGCAAACCGTCCCGGCTTCACGAAAGCGTATAAAAGAGACGCGGCCGGCGATATCTCCGGGCTTCCCGGATGGCTGAGCAGCATCATCAGACAGAACGAGACCAAGACCTATCAGAAGGGCACCGATTACACAGATATTTTCCCCGCCGCGGGTTACAGCTGGTCGAGCAGACTCAGAGAGAGCGACGTGACGAAATTCTCGATTGAGGAGAACGGAAAATTCTATGATATTCGGGTTGACCTGGGCACCGAGACGAATCCCACACCCGGCGAGACGTCTTCATACGGCAGATGTATGTCGGTGGTCACGGTGTCAAGCGCAGAATCCATACCGGGCATAAAGAACGTTTCTATGAATTATCACGACGGTT
Organism: Oscillospiraceae bacterium; assembly: GCA_902790325.1. GTDB lineage: Bacteria > Bacillota > Clostridia > Oscillospirales > Acutalibacteraceae > UBA1425. The sequence continues at coordinate 12,438 of CADARP010000002.1, forward strand.
ATGTAACCGCAAGAGTGGACAGCGAGACAAACAGGATCGTCCGCTGTACGTTTTCGGCTGCGGCGGATGTGCAGGCGACGGTGTCTATTCTCGGAGATGTCAGCGTCAGCAACATTGTCAGCACCGAGACGTTCACCGATTTTGTCTGGTAAAAAAGCTTTGTCCGTCTGACCAGACGGTTACACAAAGTGTGGAATACACACGGTGTGTTCCGGAAAGCTGTTTCCAGTTCCGAAAGAATACCGGCGTCCGATCTGTATACACGATTTGAAGTGTACTCCGATCGGGCGCCGGCCTTTTTCTGTTTGGTTATATCGTGTTTTTTGTCCGGAGGATGAATCGCCTCACGCATCCGAAGAATAAGCTCCCGACGCCGTGCATCGGATCTGCTCTGCGTCAGAATTCGTCTTCCTCGTTCTCTTCCTCTTCCTCTTCGATCTCTTCTCCGTTTTCCAATTCATCATCCTCTTCCTCTTCCGTTTCTTCCGCTTTGTATGCGTTCCAACGATCATGCTTGTTATCTTTGATGTTTTTCGTATCGAAGAAGCCGAGCAGATCTAACCCCAGAAACTCTTCAAAAAGACTTGTCTTGCCGTCGCCGTCGAAGTCGAAAAGACCGCCGAATATGTCCATCTTTAACACCGCCTCGATTAACCTTTATGATTGGATTTTTGTTTTTTCTTTTTCCTGCGCAGTTGCATTTTTTGAGAACATACTGTACTATAAAGACAAAGCAAAGAAAGCTTGTTTTCACAAACAATGTTCAAAAGGACGGATTGCCATGAAAAAAACTGTATGTGTGTTGTTCTGCGTCCTTCTTTTCTGCGTCGGCGTGTTTCCGCCCGCGCTCGTTTATGCCGCACACGGCACGACGTATTATGTCGACAGCATCGACGGCAGCGACGAGACGGGCGACGGCCTTTCTCCCGATACCGCGTGGAAGAGCATTCCGGTCAAGGAAAGCACGCTGTCCGCGGGCGACGCCGTCCTCTTTCGGCGCGGCGGCGTCTATGCGTGCACGCTGACGGTCAAAGACAGCCGCGGCACGGCGGACGAGCCGATCGTGATCTCCGCGTACGGCGAGGGCGAACAGCCGCTCCTGACGACGGATGCAAACACGGAAGTGCTGCGCCTGTTCGACTGTTCCTATGTCACGGTCAGCGATCTGGAGATCACCGCGCACAACGGCGGCGGGATCTGGATCGACGCAACCAACGGCGAAAGCCGCGGGATCACGCTCGAACGGCTGACGATCCATGACATACAGAATTACACCGTTACGTCCCGTGATAACCTTGCGGAAGGCGCTGCCGCTGCGCGCGCGTGCATAATGGTCAAGGGGCTGCCCAGGCTTTCTCTGCATCCGGTCAACGACTTTACCGTGCGCGACTGCGAACTGTATGACTGCGGCAACGGGATCAGTCTGTGGGGCGCATTTGATTTCAGGAAAGGCAATCCCTTTGAAGGTGACGAGTTCAGCGAATGCGGACCCGTGTACAACAAGAACGCGCTGATCTGCGACACATATTTCCACGATATGGACGCCGAGGCGATCGTCATCGGCATCTGCGACGGCGCGCTGATGACGCACTGCCGCGTGATCGACTGCTGCCAGGGCGAAGGTGTGGACGAAAACGGAAAGATCCTGTATTTTACTGCTGCCGCCTGGTTCTGGGGCAGCGAAAACAGCACGATTGAATACTGCGAGATCGCCGGGCAGAAGAACGTCGGCGACGGCATGACCGTGGACTTTGACTCTCAATCGAATCACTGTACGTACCAGTATATCTATTCGCACGACAACATGCGTTTTGTGGTCAACAACGCCAAGACCAGCGCACAGGTCGGCAACGTCGTGCGGTACTGCCTGTCCGTCAACGACGGCAAGGGCAGAAACCGGCTCACGGGCGGGCCGGGCGAACGCGGTCTGCAGTTCTACAACAACACGATCATCGGTTCGCAGCGCTTTGATTTCGACGGGATCTACGACTCGTACTTCGTCAACAATATCATCGTTCTGCAGGAGGGACACCGGCTGTATCCGATGCTCTTTCTGTTTGAACGCCGCGGCAGCGTGGTTGCCGGGAACTGCTACTACAACTGCATTTCCGGGCCGCTGACGGGCACGCGGTTCAACACGGTTCCCGGCTTTACCGGCACGGACGAAACGTCTCCCGCTTCGTTCACGCTCTCGAAGGATTCCCCGCTGATCGGCGCGGGCGTCCCTCTGCCTTTCGACGACTGCGCGGTCGACTTTTTCGGCAATGCGATCATCAGCCGCAACATCGGCTGCTATGCCGGCACGGGCACGGACACACCGTACAAGGCGGAAACCTTTTTCGCAAAGCTGGCGCGCTTTTTCCGCACGCTCTTTCATGTCGTGAAAAACCTGTTTACCGTCGGGTTGTAACTTCTTTTTGCCGATATTGTTTTTTTGCGGCGACAATACATGTCCTCTCGGTTACAGTATTGTCAGATCCCGATGTGCTTTCGTATTTCGTCTGCCGGAATGCTGCTCGGACTGCACTTCCGTGCGGCGGCGATCGCTGCCGCAGTGCCCGCGGCTTCGCCGATCCCGACGCAGATCGGCATTACGCGGAAATTGGAATGCGCGATGTGCGTGCCGGAGATATTCCGTCCGCAAAGCAGCAGGTTCTCTTTTGTTTCCGGCAGCAGACAGCGGTACGGGATGGTATAGCCGTTATCCTGGGGAAAGTGTTTCTGCACGCCGGCTGCATCGAGTCCCGCACCCGTGAGGTTGTGCACGTCAAAGTTGAAGAAAGCGTCTTTGACAACGTAATCCTCAAACACACGCGCTTCCAGTATATCCTGCTCCGTGAGCGTATATCGGCCTTTAAAGTGCCGCGTTTCCCGGATGCCGATGAGAGACGCCGAGCTGAGCAGAAAGCAGTTTTCATAACCGGGAACAAACTGCCTTAAATACCGGACGATGGCCTCCGTTTGTCTGCGGCAGGTCAGCGTTGCCCTGGTCAGATCCTCTGCGTTCGTGCCGTCGATCCCGGTGGCGTTGGTCATATTGCAGGTGACGACGCCCGGCAGGGTGGAGCGGTACGTCAGAATATGTCCGGCGGGATGCGGGAGATGCTGTTTTGCCAGCGCCTGCAGCTCGCCGTTCGGCGTTTCATAGGTCGACTCGAACGATCCCAAAAACACGGCGCGGTCTGTGTCCACACCGCCCACTTTGAACATCAGCGTCGCGGGCTGCATTTTGTGATCGCTTTCTCTGCCGAGGACGAACGCGGCGCCTGCCTTGGCGGCAATGTCTCCGTCGCCGGTCGCGTCGATCGTGACCGCGGCATCAATATCGTACTGTCCGGTTTTGTTGATCACGGATGCGCCGCATACTTTGTCCCCGTCGCAGAGGGCGTCCATTGCGAACGTGTACAGCATCAGACGGCAGCCGACCTCGTCCAGCATTTCGAGATAGAGCGTTTTCAGCTTTTCGGGATCGATCAGCTCGGTGATCTCTCCCGCAAACGCACCCTCGTTTTTCTGCGCGCTGCGCCGCAGGATCTCCGAAAACAGCGGACTGCCGCAGCTTCCCGTCCAGTGGCTCATCATACCCGATGTCGAGATCCCGCCGACGTCGCCGCACTGTTCGACAAGGATTACGTCCGCCCCGTTCTTTGCGGCGGTATAGGCGGCGGCAAAGCCGGACGGACCGCTGCCGAGCACCAAAACATCCGTGTGCAGTTCGTTTTTTTCAATCATGCTTTACCTCTTGCAGGAAGTTCATTTGTTCAGCAGAAGCTTGACCAGTTCCGCGGTGAACCCGATCGGCGCAATGAGCACGGCAAGCGGATAGAGGATCGGCGCTGCCAGAAAAGAGAACGGGTCGAGTACGACTGCCAGCGAGACGACTTTGTGGAAGTAACGGTCCAGGATCGTGCCGGAATCGGTGAGCGCCGACTGCAGCAAAAAGCGTTTCCGGGCTTGTGCGGATGCGAAAACGTGAATGCGGACGGTATAGTTCATCCTTTGCGCAATGCGCAGCGTGAGCGTGCTCTCTCCCGGCGAAACAGCCGTGACGGCGTTGTCCGCTTCCACGCGCAGTGCGTCGCTGCCGACGATCGCCTGTGTGCGGCGCAGCAGCGCGTCGCTGTCCATGCCGAAGCGGATCGTGTCGCCCTGTATGCAGTAGATCGTGTCCGCGTCGCCCGTATAACTGCGAATCGTTTCCGTCTTGTCCGGATCGGGGTAATCGATCTGAACGTGGTCTATGGTATAACTGCCGCGGGAAAACGAAATATCCCGTTCGACCGCATTGCCGCCGCCGTCCAAAAGCCCCGTAATGCGCAGCACCGCGTCGTTCGGCGTCCAGCTCACCGGCAGGAACAGCTCAAGACGCTCACCGTTTTCGGCGCAGGGCAGCAGACAGCGAATCCGGCCGCTGTCGATCTGCGGCACGAACTGCATGTTGTTTTTCGGGATGAACGCTGCGGAAAGCGTTTGTGACACGCTGCGGACCGCGTCGTCCATGCGCAGATACAATCCCGTTTCCTCATCCATCTGCGTGAACAGGATCACGTCTTCGGCACTCTGTCCGGCAGCAAGGCACTGCGGCAGAGCACACATGCAGAGCATTACAGAGCATAATAAAACAGCCAGTCCGGAGCGAATAGATGCAAACTTCATATTCGGCACATCTCCCTACATTTTTCAAAATCCAAATGATGCTGTAAACAGCATGTATATTATATCAGATACCGATAGACAACGCAAGATTTCAGAAAAAACGACAGTGAAAACAAAACCTTTCCTCTTCGCCGCGATCCGTGAAAAAGAATAACCGATCACGCTGCTCCGTGACGTGACGGTTATCCTTTCCTATTTGGTTTATTCTGTTTGCCTGCGGGTATACCGATAATCCGCCGCACCGGACACATATTCCCCGTAATCCACGCGGATCAGCTTTTTCCCGCCGACGGTGTCAGCGCCTGCCTGAAATGCGATCATGCCGTTTGTTCCGACATAGTGCAGCGTACCGTCGCGGTTGATTGCCATTACCGTTGCATACGGTCTGCTCGTCGGCGCGGCTCCGTCCTCAAACCGCATCCCTTCTTCCTCTGCCTGTGCAAGAAAAGCTTTGCCGGTCTCATCATTTGCCAGATAGACGTATACCCGTCCCTCCAGCTCCGTCAGTGTTTTCAGTGTTCTTTCCATAATCCTTTCCTCCAATCAAGTATTATCGTACCAATAATCTTCGGCGTCTTCGTAGTCAAAGAAGTCGTCATAGTGGTCATAGTAGAAATCGTCAGCGTCCACGTAGTCCTTTGCATTCAGCGGATCGTCGTCCTTCGTTGCTTTTGTCGTCCGTTGATATGTATACGGCCGTGCCGAAGATGTTGTGCGGCGTGTGGTCGTGGTGGTCGTTGTTGTCGGAACGTACTTGTATGTGGTCTGGAATCGTGAAGTTGTATAAGACGATCTGCGCGACCGGGTATTGTGGTCGCTGCAGCTTCCGATACAGATCAGCAAAAGCGAAACCAAGCCGATCACAATGATTACTGCCCAAAAACAACCTGAATCCTGTTTCTGTCCGTTCATAAGTCATCCTCCTCTTCCGGTTCCTCGTCATCGAATTCGTTGTCTTCCTCGGCGTCAAAGAACCCCCAAAGCTCCGACCCCGGCAATTCTTCAAAAAGACTCGCTTGGGCGCCGCCGTCGAGATCAAAGAAGTTTCCGAAAATGTCCGTTACAACACCTCCGTTTCACTTGTTTTCACAGATCAACCGTTGCCGGCAATCAGGAAAAGCACCACGATCAGCAAACCGATCACCAGCATCGGCAGACAGCCGCAGCCGGATTTTTCGCCGGCTTTCGGTTCATCTTCCTCGTCATCGTCGAGCAAAAGCATATACTCCATAAAATCATCCATCCCAACGCCTCCAAACGACGGCTGTGATTTGTCAAAGCGAACCTCGGAAAGCTGCGCATCTTTTTCAAAAATCCGGGCTTCACTTTTGCAATCAACCGCTCCGATGCTTAAAGTCTACCACAGATGCTGTCCGATAAAAATGCCTGCAAAATCGCATTATTCCGAAGAAGAATCAAAATGCGCCAAATTATAACGATTTGCAGTTGATTCATGAGAGCGGAACTGCTATAATCTCACTGTAAACCGAAAGGTCAGAATCTATGCTTTCAGTCAACGAGGAGATGATACAGTGGCTGTATTCAAGCGTTTGGTCAAAGTCGGCGTCGGTTCCGCGGCAGCAGTCCTGGGCGCGGGAGCGCTGGTGTATGAGTGCGCGCTGAACACAAAAGTGAACGGCTTTTTTATCAAGCGGCTTAACCGGGTCGCCGCGCCGGAGGATGCGCCCGACTGTGAAGAGGCGTATCGGCGCGATCCGGGCTGGATGGAGAAGCACAAAGGGGAGGATCAGGTGATCGTCACCGACGCGACCGGCCGGATACACGCGTATATCATTCCGTCCGAAAGCCCGTCGCACAAATGGGCGGTGCTCTGCCACGGCTATAACGCTTCGCCGGAATCCACCGGCGTTTTCGCGGAGCATTATCACAAGCTCGGCTTCAACTGCATTTGCCCGTCCATGCGCGGCTGGGGCAACGATGAAACCATATACTGCACCATGGGGTATCATGACAAGGATATATGCATGGCGTGGATCGACTATATTGTCGACAGAGACCCGGACGCCGACATCGTTCTGCACGGCTATTCCATGGGTGCGGTTGCCGTTATGCTCTCCACCGGAGAAACGCTGCCTGCCCAGGTAAAGGCGGCGGTCGCGGACTGCGGTTTTACAAGCTGCTGGGATCAGTACGCAAACGTGATAAAGTACTACACGAAACTCCCGCCGTTTCCACTTCTCTATGCCGTGAACGCAGCGTCCGTTCTGCGCCGAAACTTTAATCTGCGTAAAAACGTGCCGATCGAAGCCGTCCGCCGCTCCGTGACGCCGACGGTGTTCCTGCACGGTACCGCGGATGAATTTGTGCCTTTCGGTATGATGGACAAGCTTTACGACGCCTGCGCGGCGCCAAAGGCCAGGCAGGCCGTTGAGGGCGCCGACCACGCGCGGTCGGTGTACAAGGACCCCAAGCTGTACTGGACAACGGTGGATGCATTCCTGAAGGATAAGATCACACTTTGAGAGCGGCCTGCGGCAGATGTTTGTGCGCATCGCTCGTCTTTCTGCGCAGGCTGCTGCACAAACCGTTCCGATTGACGTCTTTTGCTTGTTTTCCGGGGGTGTTCCAGAACGGAACGCCCTTATTTTATGAAAAGTATTGTATTTTAATTGACATTTGTTTATACTTGAAAATAGAGTGGTATCTCAATTTACTATTTACGGTGGAACATAAAAGATTATGGATCAGAATTTTTCGCAAACACTAAAAAAACTGCGAACGGAAAGAGGACTCTCAAGGCAGGAGCTGGCGGATAAGATGTACGTTACCCGTCCCACGGTCGCCCGGTGGGAGTCGGGCAGTCGTCTGCCGGATGCTGTCATGATTTCCCGACTTGCCGAGGTGCTGGAAGCAGACGTGAACGCGCTGCTCTCTGCCCTCGCACAGAGTGACGAGTGCCCGAACGTCATCATTGTGGATGACAGAATGCTGATCCTCACCGGAAGTCTGCCGGTTTTGGAAGAGGTCATGCCGAACGCGAACGTCACGGGCTTTACCGACGCAGCCGAAGCCGTGGAATTCGCAAAAACGAACCGTGTCGCGCTTGCCTTTCTGGATATCGAACTGCGAAATACGACCGGGCTGGAACTGTGCCGTGCGCTGCTCGACATCAATCCCTCTACCAATGTGGTGTACCTGACCGCGTACAGCGAGTATGCGTTCGACGCGTGGAGCACGGGCGCAAGCGGTTTCCTGCTCAAGCCCATCACGCCCGAGGGCGTCCGGGAGCAGCTCAAGAATCTGCGGCATCCGTTCCGGATGGGAGGCGAGGGCAAATGAGTGAAATGATTCTCGGCTTCTCGATCGGCGGCGCGCTGCTGGTGATGATGCTGTTCGGGATCGCGCAGTCTGCGCTGATGCCTGCGAGCGACAAGTGGAGCAAACGGTATTTCATCGCGTTTTTCACGCTGCTGTTTCTGTGCTCCGTCTGCTGCTATCTTGCTCTGATCCTTTGGTACGACCCCAATATGGCGGCGGCGGAAAGAGTCGTCTATTTCTTTGAATGCTTATGTCTCTCGTCGCTGATGGTTCTGCCGACGGTCTTTCTGATGCACTGCTGCGGCGAAACCATCAAAAGCGCCGTAAGCGGCACGCTGACCAAAGCCGTCACAGCGCTGTGGTGCGTATACTTTGTTATGCTGATTTATGCGCAGTTCACGGACGCTTTCTACTACGTCACGCCGGACAATCAGTACTTCCGCGGTCCGTTGTTTGCACTGCTGATATTCCCGTTGGACGTCATTATGCTTCTTAATATTGCGGGCACTGTCCGCAGACGGGAGAAACTTTCCCGGCGGTACTATGTGGCGCTTCTGCTCTATCTGATCCCGATGACGGGCGCGTTGTTTGTCCATTCGTTTGTCTCCGTCGACGTGTTGTTGGTATTCTGTATGGCGCTTTTTGCGCTGGTCATGTACGGTTTGATCATCTCGGACAACGTGATCCAGTACACGCGTCAGCAGCGCGAGATCGCCAATCAGCGCGCCAGCGTTATGGTGCTGCAGATGCGGCCGCACTTCATCTACAACACCATGATGAGCATTTACTACCTGTGCGACCAGGACCCCCAGAAGGCGAAGCAGGTCACGTTGGACTTCACGACGTATCTGCGCAAGAATTTCACGGCGATCGCGAGCGAGAATACCGTTCCGTTTGTGACGGAGATGGAGCATACCCGCGCTTACCTCGCCGTGGAGAAAGCGCAGTTTGAGGACAGTCTCTTTGTCTCTTTCGATACGCCGCACACCATGTTCCGCGTGCCGCCGCTGACGCTGCAGCCGATCGTCGAAAACGCTGTCAAGCACGGCATGCGCATGAGCAGCGCACCGATTCACATCTCGGTCGTCACCCGGATGACGGACGCGGGCAGCGAGATCATCGTGGAGGACGACGGCCCCGGCTTTTCCCGGGCGGACAACGACGAGCCGCATATCGCCCTTGACAATATCCGCCAAAGGCTCGATATGATGTGCGGCGGCAAATTGACGATCACGACGCGCGAGGAAGGCGGCACGTCGGTCAAGGTGACGATACCTGCGGCAAAGGAATTCGATTTTGCTTGAATCTGATGTGAAATCCGAACAAAACAGCGCCTTTTGTATCTTGCTTTGTCGACTTGCCGAATCGAATCGACGATGCGCCGCATCCTGCTTTCGACATATTGCACAACCAATATTCTGCTTTGCTATTATTTATCATGCATTTTACCACCTGTTCCATTTTGGAACAGGTATTCTTTTTGAAATCAATTGCCTTTTTTGTAGTTATTATTGTATAATTATCATGGATAATGGACTAAGGCTGTGAAGTATCTCAAAGCAGTGCGTGAGCTCTCCCGCGAATCGCTGCATACTGCTGGTGCTGCAGAGCTGTCTGCGCACCCGATGATTGTTTGAAAGGAACGGCACGATGCGTCGGAAGAAAAATAGAAGCGCATGGTTTTATGTGATCCCTGCCTCGATTCTGATCGTGGTGTTCGTGATTTCTTCTATCTGCGCGATCCGGGTCTATCTGCCGCAGCGGCGTGACCAGAACACCCTGGTCCGTCTGCGGGAAGAGATCGCCGTCGAGGATCCGTCGGAAAGCGAACACGCTTTTGTGAACCGCTATGAATCCGTGATGGAGCAGAACAGGGATTTCGCATGCTGGCTGAAGATCCCGGACAGCGTTATCGATTATCCTGTGATGAAGACATCGGATGATGATCCGGAGTATTACCTCAGAAGGGGATTCGACAAAAAATACTCTTCCGCCGGGTGTCTGTTTATCGGCGGCGGCTGCAATCTGGATTCCGATTCCTTCATCATCTACGGACACAATATGGATGCGGACACCATGTTCGGCGAGCTGGATCTGTTCATGGACACGGACTATGCGCTGAAGCACCGCATGATCCAAATCGGCACACCGACGGAAGACCGCCTGTACCGTGTGTTTGCCGCGTTCCAGAGCCGGATCTATAAACCGGAGGACGACGTCTTCAAATACTATGAGCAGATCGGCGCCCTCGACGAGATGGCGTATCGTGATACGGTGGCGCAGGTGCGCTCCCTGTCGATGATCGATCTGGCGAATGCGCCGCAGTATCCCGCGCAGTTGTTGTTTTTATCCACCTGCAGCTACCATACAAAAGACGGGCGGTTCGTTGTGGCTGCATATCGGACAGACGCCGATGAAGTCGGATAAAACGGCATTTTTGTGAAAAATCCCAACTATTGCATGGGATTCGGTGCAAAAGTTTAGTGTATAATTATACATCCGTTACATTGACAGCGGTTTGAAAATTGTGATATAATACTAATTACCCTATCAAAATGATAGGTTAGATGGGAGGGATCGGTTTTGTTGCAGATGTCCGGGCAGATAGACCCTGCAGAGGAAAAAGACGACGTGCAGAAGCCCGATGTCGTTCCCGAACCCGAACAGGAAAAAGACGGGAATCCGACGCCGGAAAATCAGCCGGCGGACGACACGTCCGAGCCGGAGCCGGAAAAGCAGCCGGCGGACGACGCGCCAAAATCGGAGCCCAAAAAAGCGCCGCCCAAAAAGGGAGCGCCTTCTAAAAAAGGAGCGCCGCCCAAAAAAGGAGCGCCGAAGAAGGGCCCGCCCAAGAAGGGCCCGCCGAGAAAAGCGCCGCCCAAATCAACGGGACGCCTGCTGATCGGTCTTTTGGTCAAGATTGCGGTTGCCGCGGCGGTGGTCTGGTCCGTATTCACCTTCGTGCTCGGCATGTCGGTTCACTACGGAAACAACATGTTCCCGGCAGTGCACGACGGCGATTTGCTCGTCAGCCTGCGGATGCAGAAGCCCTATATCAATTCCGTGGTACTCTACCGCATCAACGGCAAAACCGAAGTCGGCAGAGTGATCGCGCTGGAGGGCAGCGTTGTCGATATTGCCAAAAACGGTCTGCTGACCGTCAACGGCGTTGCGCCGACCGCCGAGATCTTCTACGCCACCTATCAGGCGGAGAATTCTTCCATAGAGTTTCCGTACACGGTGGAGAGCGGCAAGGTATTCATTCTGAACGACTTCCGCGATGACACCAACGACAGCCGCGTATTCGGCGCGGTGGACAAAAAAGATCTGGAAGGGCCGATGCTGTTTACCGTTCGGCGCAGGAATTTTTAAAGCCGGGGCACAATGCTTCGGCAGCGGCTGAAATGCCGCCTCACAATTCGGATGCAAATCTTTTTGCATACATTATTCTTTTCATGAAGGAGGAAATGCAATGAAAAGAAACGTCAGCAAACTCCTGGCAATCGTCATGACGCTCGCACTCGTCATGTCCTTTGCCGCTGTCTCCGCGGCCGCAGTTGATTATACGGCGACCAACGGTGGGAGCACGAGCTTCAAAAAGAACCTCGTTGTAGACAGCACCGCACAGATCCCCAATGTGGAATTCGAGTTCACAATCGCAGCAGGCACCCCCGTTCCCGGTGGTGCGAACAACGCTCTTGAGATCAAGGCAGGCCCCGTGACCGCGAGCGCCCCCACGATCGAAAGCGCCCAGTTCACCAGCGGCATGACCACGACGGCCGGCACGCCTGAGGATGAAACGGACACCACCAAGAAGTTCGCTGTGGACGACGTCGACATCGACCTTACCGGCGTGACGTTCACCGCTCCCGGCGTGTATCGTTATGTGATCACCGAGACGGCAACCACGCTCAGCGGCGTCACGAACGACGCGAACGCTGTCCGTTACCTCGACCTGTTTGTGTTCCCGTCCGAAGACGATCCGACCGAACTTGAAGTGACGACCTACTCTCTGAGAGACACGGCGACCAGCTTTGAGCGTGTTCAGGATCAGGAAACCGGCGACTACAAGTATCAGTACGTGACCAATCCGACCGTCAAGACCAGCGGCTACACCAACGAGCTGGAAACGGTTGACCTTGAGTTCACCAAAGCGATCACCGGTAACCAGGCAGACAAGAACAAGCAGTTCAAATTCACGCTTGAGATCACCGACGCAAACCCCGGCCTGTACACTGTGGAAGTCAGCCGCGACGCCGTCATCAATGATGATGACAGCAATGTTACCGCTGATAACGGCGTGTATACGATCGAGGTCGAAGATGACGGTACCTGCACCGCGTACTTCTATCTTGCCGACGGCGACACCGTGAAAGTGCTTGACCTGCCCGTAGGCTACGGCTACACCGTGACTGAAGATGCCGAAGACTATGAGTCCACGGCAGCGAACGTGCCCAATTACACCGATCCTTACACCGATACGGATGTTGAGGACGATGCCGCGACCAGTTACACCAATGACCGCACCGGTATCATCCCCACGGGCGTGATCATCATGATCGCTCCGTTCGCAATCGGCCTGTTCGTGTTCGGCGCGATCATTCTTTACATGATCAGCAAGCGCAGAAGACTCGCCTACTGAAGGAACCACGACGAAGAAGAAGAGAATGAGGAATCAGATGATGAATGAGCGCTCATCCATCATCTGATTCAGTGCGAATCAAACTCTTGATGACAGACGGAAGGAGAGAACAGCGATGGGCAGAAAAATGATCGTATTCTGCGATAAATTATTCGACAGGATCGTGATTCTGGTATCGCTTCTCTTCTTCCTGGTCTGCATCTATGCAATGTACGACGCGGCTATGGTTTACTATAACGCGAACGACACAAGTGTTCTGAAATACAAACCCGACTTGTCCAATCCCGAAGTGCTGCGCGAAATATCCGAAGACGCCATCGCGTGGATCACAGTGGACAACACCCGGATCGACTATCCGGTCATGCAGGGCAAGGACAACCGCGAATACCTGAATAAAAACCCCTTTGGCAAGTATGCGCTGTCCGGCAGTATCTTCCTGGACAGCCGCAACAAAACCGATTTTTCCGACAGATATTCCATGCTGTACGGACACCATATGGATTACGGCGCCATGTTCGGCGCGCTGGATGAATTCAAAAATAGAGAGTATTTCGATTCTCACCGGACAGGTCAGTTGATCACCGTGGGCGGAAAAGCGTACGACATCCGTTTCTTTGCCGCCGCCATGGTGCAGGCCACAGACGAGACCGTGTTCCGTCCGATGTACACGAGTCCCGAAAGTCTGCTGGAAAAACTGTCCGATTCCGCGATAATTTATGAAGCGCCGAAGCCAAAAGACGATCTGAAGCTGATCGCGCTTTCCACATGCCAGGACGCCGACACCATCGACCGCATGGTCGTGTTCGGTGTGATGGAAGAGAAGAGTTCCTAAGGAGATTTATTATTTGAAGCGCAAATGTCTTGCGGTAAGTTTCATCTTACTGTTTACGATTATGTTGCTCCGACTCGCCGGAATCGCGTTTGCGGCCGATGATGCCGCAGGCGCAGATATTCCTGTGACCATTGAAGGCGGCGGAACGGCATATATAATACCAGGCGTCAATTGTCCGCTGCCGGAGGAAGTATCTATACAGATCGGTAACGGCCGGACCGGACATTTTTATATCACATTCACCGAGGCGGGCAGATACTTCTATACGATCAAGGCCGGCTTTGCCGAACCCGACGGAGAACGACCGGCGGAAGAGGTTTTCCACCTGACCGTGACGGTCTATATGCGCGTGGACGGTACATTGTACTCCGTTGCCGTCATCGACAGCAACCGTACACTGAACAAGACGGATGAAATCCGGTTCCAGAAAGTTCCGGAGGAATCCACAACGCATCTGCCCGAGAACCCCGAGAACCCCGAGCCCACAAACCCCGACACCCCGGACGGCCCCTATATCCCCGGCACGCCCGATACACCCGGTACGCCCGGTACGCCCGGCACGCCCAATACACCCGGCACACCCGGTACACCCGGTACGCCGAACACACCCGGCACGCCGAACACACCCGGTACGCCGAACACACCCGGTACGCCGAACACACCCGGTACGCCGAACACGCCCGGTACGCCGAACACGCCCGGCACACCAGAAACACCCGGTACGCCAGAAACGCCCGGCACACCCGAAACACCCCGCATTCTCCGCATCTTCGGATCGCCGAAAACGGGCGACGAGTCTCATTTGACCCGTTATGTGCTGATCGCGATGACGTCCTCCGCCGGTTTGTTCTGTTTGGCGCTGCTGTATACGTTAAACACCAATAGACTGATTAAAGGACACACATGAGGCTTCGAAGAGAAAAAACGGTTTCCGTTCCCGCAGAGAAACGATCGACTGCCGAAGCTGCCGTGCGGAGAAAGAAATCGGTAAAGCGCGCATTCCACAGCGCGGCGAGAATACTCCTGCTTGCTTTCGCCGTTTCCCTGCTGGTCTGTTCTTTCCTTTTTCCGCTTATGCTGATCTCGGGAGACAGTATGGAGCCGGGACTGAATGACGGAGATCTCATTCTGCTGACAAAAACACACAAACTCACCGCCGGTGATCTTGTGAGCTTCCATTGGAACGACAAGACGCTGCTCAAGCGCATCATTGCATGTGCGGGCGATTGGGTAATGATAGACAAATCGGGGAGAGTTTATGTAAACGGCATCCTTCTGAACGAGCCGTATGTATCGGAATTCAGCTTTGGCGAAAGCGATGTTTCGTATCCGCTTCAGGTGCCGGAAAACAGTTATTTTGTGATGGGCGATGAGCGCGTTTCTTCGCTGGATTCGAGAAGTTCGCTCGTCGGATGTGTACATGACGATCAAGTGATCGGCAAGGGCATGGTACGTATATGGAAGAATCCGCGCACGGAAAAGCCCCGATGAATCATATTATGAAAAGGAAAAGCATGCGTTAAAGATAGAAGCGCAAATAACGTAAAGTGAGCAACAGCCAAATGGAAAGATCTTTATTCGCAAAACTGAATAAAGATAAAAAAAACCGGCAGAGAGCCATTCTGGTTCTGTGCCTGGTTTTGGTTTCTGCCGCGCTGTTTGTTTGTTGGCGGATGGGAACGATCGGCATCGCAATGACCGAAAGACCCTGCTGCGGCATCGAAGAACATACGCATGACAAGAACTGCATTGCCGATTGGGTGCTTATGTGCGAGAATCCCGATCATGTTCACACAGACGCGTGTTATAAAA
Source organism: Oscillospiraceae bacterium (assembly GCA_902790325.1). GTDB lineage: Bacteria > Bacillota > Clostridia > Oscillospirales > Acutalibacteraceae > UBA1425. Next base: position 27,659 of record CADARP010000002.1, read on the forward strand.
CCGTTTGGTCCTGCGGTCTGGAAGAGCACAGCCACACCGCGGAGTGCTTCCCCGATCCGACTCTGGACGTCGAATCGTCCGATGTGTGGGAGGCTTCTTTGCCCGAACTCTCCGGTTATCCCGTGTCGGATATTGTGCGGATCGCAGAATCGCAGTTGGGCTATGCGGAAAGCAGACGCAACGTTGAATTTGCGGAGCCCGACGATGAGAATGATGAAGATGATGACAAAGATGTGATGTACGGCTACACGCGGTACGGCGCATTCATCGACCAGCCGTATTGTGACAACTGGTCGGCCGCGTTCGCATCGTTCTGTCTGCATTATTCCGGATTGAAGGACGTCGATGCGCTGTGTGATGCGGCGTGCGATGAAATGCAGCGGCTTTGGGAAGACGCTGGCGCTTTCTCGCAGGCGGACGCGTATAATCCGCAGCCGGGCGACCTGGTGTTTCTGGACCGTGACGCAGACGGCACAGCCGACGGTATCGGGATCGTGACTTTCGCCAATGCGGAGCAGATCACAGCGATCGAGGGCAACTCGAACGAAACGGTCGAGGAAACCGAGATTTTGCTTTCCGACGAAACGATTCTCGGATACGGCGTGCTGAATGTTGTCATAACGTCGAGCACGGCGTCCGACGAAGAAGAAGTAACCGACGTCACGGAAGTAACCGACGTCACGGAAGTAACCGACGTTACGGAAGTAACCGACGTCACGGAAAAAACCGACGAAGAAGAAAAAACCGACGTCAGCGGAAAAACCGACGTCAGCGGAAAAACCGACGTCGGCGGAAAAACCGACGTAGAAGAAAAAACAGACGTCGGCGGAGAAACCAACGTCGGCGGAAGAACCGATAACGATAACACGCCCGCAGTCAACGTCATGTCCGACGACAACGGCGCGTCCGACGACAACGGCACGTCCGATGTCTTCGAAACGCTTCCTGCGCATTTAGCCACTACATCGGGATCGTCGTGGATCGGCAGCAGCACGCGGAAGGCTTCGCCCAAAAAAGCGCGCGCTGTCAAATCTGCCGGGCCGCTCAAATCGGGAACGAGATCATCCACGGACATACCGCTGGATACCTATATTACCGGCGTCAGCGCAACGGGCACAACCAAGATCGACGACCATCATTATCTGACGATGCTCGAACTTGCTTTCGACCTCGATCCGCAGATCGCGCTGGATGTAATCAATTCCGGACACAAATTCGTGTTTGAACTTCCGGAAGAGGTAACCGTTCTTGATGAGCTCGTCGAAGGCGGTCCGTATTCTGCATACAAGCTCGACAGCTTCCCCCTTGAGCTGGCGTTCGAGTACAATTTCGTACCCAACGGCGACGGAACGTTCCGCGTGGAGATCCTTTTCGACGAGGATTACGTGCAGGATGCAGTCATAAGCGGAAGCGATTTTATTTTCAACGCATTGCGTTTCAGATGCTACATCAATGTGGATGAAGGGGACACCGGAGACGGATTGGATATCACCTTTACCGACGACCAGCATCTGCATATCCCGCCCGATGAGATCAACGAAGATTACGATATTTCTACGCAGAAAACGGGTTCATTCACCTCTGACGGCAAGCTGCGCTACGAGGTGACGGTAAGCTCCATCAACGGAACGCCGTCTACGGTGGAGCTTGCGGATACCTTTACGTATTCGGGTGAAGGAACGGTCAGTCCGCCGACGACCTTCTCGGTCGTGCAGCATCATGCGGACGGAACCATCGAAACGTTCAGCATTCCCGCGCAGGGGCATGTGACGTCCACGTCGCAAAATGTGTATGACATCGCGCTCAGCCTGCCGCAGCTCGACGATAATGAGTATTACACGCTGACTTATGACTATGCTGTGACCGGTCTGACGGCTGAGGACGCGGCTGTTTCGGCATACAACGCCATCGAAGCAACGTCAAGCGACGAGCATGAGTCGACGTCCGATTCGACGGATTATTTCATTTACAATCAGCAGCGTAACAAGGTCGGCAAGGACGGTATCCCGTTCGGCGATTACATCCAGTGGCATATTTCCGTGAACGAGCGCGGCGGCGACATTGCCGGAAAAGTCATTTACGACGACAGTTTTGCCGATGAGCGCAACGAAACGATCAACGGCACAAACGGCATCGTCGTGCAAAAAGGCTGGGCGGACGCGACACCCGGCGTGGATTACGAGTTCGTGTACAACAACGACGGCAAGATCATCGGCGTACGTTTTCTGCCGGCGGACGGAAGTACACCCAACACCAATCTCTATCATATCACCTACTATACGTATCCCGACGTCGCCTACGGCGAAACCACAATCGTGCACAATGAGGCGGAATTTGACGGTGATACCGCTTCCTACGACGTGGTGATGACGGGCGGCGATATTGAGAAAACGGCGGACGACGAAGAAAGCATCGGCAACGACCTGCATACGATGGACTGGACGGTCAGCGTCAACGTCCCGTTGGGCGGTATTCAGTCCGGGACGACGTTCACCGACACGCTAAGTCCCGTCGGACACACCATGACGCAGGCGCAGTACAACGCGCTCGTAACGGCGCTTCAGACCGCATGGGGCAGCACACCCATTACCGTCGCGCCGGTCTATACCGCGGACAGCATCACCGGATATACCTTTACCGTCGGGACCGAAGGCGGCGGTTATCTGCTGGATGACGGATTGATGGATGTGATCACCTGGCAGTACCAAACCACCGGCGATATGGGCGGCAAAGTCAAGGAGACTTTCACCAATACGATCACGGACGGTACAAAAACGCTTCCGGTAGGCAATACCATCAGTCCGCACGTCAAGAAACTGAATGCCAGAAAGATAAGCGACTGGCAAATGATTTTCACCGAGGATCCGACTACGCTCGCGTTCGACTATGAGGACGAGGACAAGATGTTCACCTGGGCGGTGGAGGTCACGCCGACGTCCGATGTGATGCAGTACCGCGTGATCGACACGCTTCCGGAAGGCGTGGAGCTGATCGGTATCAAGGTGTACCCATCCCCTTTGACGATGTATAATTCCCGCATAACCGATAACGTGGACAATAACCTGACGATTGCTGCCGACGGTACGATCTCCGGAGAACTCGGTTACCTTTGGCTGTACAAGACGTTTGCGTCCGGCTCTGTTACGACCGACGCCGACGGCAGGCAAGTGGTGGACGTCACACTGTCGCGGAACTCCACGGCTGCCGATCTGTTGGGCAAGCCGTTTAACGTGATCTATTACTGTCAGCTTTCCGAGGACGCGTGGCCCACAAACGGAACGGTGCACCTTACGCTCGAAAACACGGTTGACGTCACCGCCGACGGCGTCGAATACGGCGAGGCGGAAAACGAGATCATCATCGACGCGACCAACACACAGGACGTGGTCGGAAAGACCGGCCATTGGGACAGAGAGACCCATCTGATCACCTATACGGTAGATATCAACCCGGCTGCGGAAAACCTGCTTACAAGCAGCGGCGGAACAATCGATCCGGAATGGCTGATGTTTACGGATGTGCTGACCTATACGGCAAAACAGGGAACGGGTACCGGCGAGGCAGTCCTCAATCTGAATTCCGTGGTCCTCGAAAAGGAGGAAAACGGCGTCTGGACTACGCTGCCGAACACCCATTGGACGGCGTACACCGAGTCGGATTCCACCGATCCGAACGTAAAGCAGGCGTTCATCGAAATGAAAATCCCTGACAGCACGCATCTGCGCCTGACGTACAGCTATCATGTCAACAGTTCCATGTCTGACGGTATTACGCTTGAGAACTCGGCGACGGTGGAAGGACACGGAGATGAATCCGGAGACAACAACACGCATATCGGCGTGGAGGACTTCCAGACGTCCGGTGAATCGAGCTTCAAGGAATACCGGCTCATCAAAATAGACCAGGAGAACGGAAGACCTCTGTCCGGCGCGGTGTTCACTGTCTATACATGGGATTCTCAAAACAGTGTCTGGTCCGTGACCGATAAATCCTATACAACAGATGAAGACGGTAAAATCATCATAAAAGCGACGGATAAATATGCCAACGGAACGAACGTATACAGCAAGGACACCGCTTACTGCATTATGGAAACCACAGCGCCTGCCGGATATATTCTTCCGGACAATCCGCGTCCGTTCTATTTCTGGTTCAGCGAACATGAAACCGCGCCGCTTGACGGCCCGGACGACTTTATGCTCACGGCTGCCGACGTTTCCACGTCCAGTCACAGGATCGAAGCGGAAAACCAGTGCGCGCCCGAATACGTGACGGATACCGGTGTGTGGGGAATGAGACTGCTTCCTTCCGGCGTCGCCTTGGTTACCGCGGGCATCGGCACATCCCTGATCGTATGGAGGATCAAAAGGAAAAAATACAGAATAGCAGCGTAGCCGCAAAGAATGAAACAAGGATAAACTGTGCGGATCTTACCGACTGCTTTTCCGGGAAACAGCAGATAAAACCGACCCCTCGATTAAAAACAAATCAGCCGCCAAAGGAGTGAATCCGATGGCGGCTTTGATATTTCGGTGTGAAGTTTTCATCCGAAAACGAAGGAAGCGGCGTTTGGCGGTTCTTTTTCAAAATCGCGGATGACAGCCGTAAACAGATCGACGGCGTTCCCGAGGATCGCGTCGTTGAAATCATACGCCGCCGTGTGCAGCGGCGCGTATGCCTCTCCGGTGCCGATGTAGAACATCGCGCCGGGACATACGTGCAGATAATGCCCGAAATCCTCCGACGCCCGCCACATCGACGGCATTTCTATGGTCTGCAGCGCGAGCGAATCCGCGGCGCGCAGCACACGGTCGAGACACGCGGAATGATTGCGTGTTTGTGGAAACGCGTCGCACACGGCGTATTCCATGCCGACTCCAGACTCCCCGGCCAGCGCTTCGGCGCGGGACAGCAGGTCGCGCTCAAGCTGTTTTAATCGCACCTCGGAATTGCTGCGCAGGGTCAGACAGATTTCACCTTCCCCCGGGGAGATGCCGAAATCACCGCTGCCGAGCGTCAGTCCCGCAACCGTGCACAGAAGCAGATCGTCGTCCCGCGTCTGTGTATATGCCTGCGCGGCAAGCGCCAGAGCGGCGAGCGCAGCGACCGGACTGCGGCCGGACTCCGGCGCGGCGGCATGTGCGGTTTTGCCTGTCATACGGATACGAAGTCCTTCGGAAGCGGGCTGCGTCAGACCGCGGCGGTACACGACGCTGCCCTGCGGAAAACCCCCGAGATTGTGAAACGCATAGATTTCCGAGATCCCGCGCTCTTGCAGCAGCGTCCGGCAGATGGATGCGCCCCGGCCGGTTTCCTCGGCGGGCTGGAACAGCAGACAGACAGTCGCCTGCGGCGGCGTATCGTCCAGTTCGAGCGCTGCCCCGCACAATGCGGCACAGTGCCCGTCGTGGCCGCATTTGTGCGAAACGCCGTCCTGCCGCGAGGCGTAAGGCAGGGAGAGCGATTCCGCGATCGGCAGCGCGTCCATGTCTGCGCGCAGCGCGATCGTCTTTTTTCCGGGAACGCCGGGCTTGACCGCATAAAACCATCCCTCACGCTGTACGACATTGAGCGCGGTATGCGTCCGCAAAAAGTCTGTCAGGACCCGCATCGTCTGTGTCTCGTGCATGGACAGTTCGGCACATGCGTGCAGTTCGTGCCGCAGCGCGACGATTTCGGAAAGATGTGCTTCGTTCAATTTGTTCGCGCTCCTTATGCTCCCGTTAAACAGTCACTTCCATTCCGTCAAAAGCTGCGCCGTACCGGTACGGATGCGGCGCGGCAAGCTGACGGGACAACGCTTCCGCCCAGCGCTTGTCGTAGATATGCGTGTGCAGAATCCGCTTTGCTTTCGTTTTGTCGAAAAACGGAATACAATCATCCGGCGAAAAATGCGCGGCCTCGCACACAAGCAGATCCAGGTCCATATCAAACGCGATCTGCGGAAAATCTACCGACGGACGGCAAAGATCGCCGGTCAGCAAAACTTTCTTTCCTTCCGCTTCGATCAAAAAGGCGTACGCGTTTTCGCAGTGTTTGGTCCGGATCGCCGTTACCCGCAGGTTTTCGTCCGCATACGCAGCGCCCTCGCGGAACGTGTCGATGCGCAGATCTTCCCGCAGCGGTTTGCCTTCCATCGTTGCCGTGATCCACGCGCGCAGAGGCGGAATCAGCCGCTCATCCGGAAGCAGGATCAACGGATCGGCGGCTTTAAAATACCAGTTTACCAAATCCACAAAAGAAATCAGTCCGTCTGTGTGATCTCCGTGCGGATGGGAGCAGATCGCGAGCCGGACGTTTTCGACGGCGATGCTGCGCTTTCGCAGATCTTCTATGACCTGCGTGCCCATGTCGAACAGATAATAGCTTGCGTTGACTTCCACAATACAGGAAGAACAGCGTCGGTCTGATTCCGGCACACCGTGCGAAGTGCCGACAAAATACAGTTTCATTTTCTTCTCCTTGACAAACTGAATAATCAACGGAAACCGTGTGTCCGTGCTTTCGGGAACAGAATCCCGTTTTATCGCAAAAACTAAAGAACCGTCGACGCATACAGTATACAGCATTAACAGACGATTTTCAATCGTTTCCGCTGGATCGTGCAAAAGCCGGAAAGACTGCACGGGCAGCGAGCCGTCGGAAAGGCGCAGAAACGAAAAAAAGGATTCCCAACACGGCTGTGTTGTGGTATACTGTATAAAACATCGGCAGCGATTCCCGCCGCAGGAAGAGAAAAAACGAATAAGGCGAAAGCGGTCTTTTCTGCCGGACGTTCGGAAAGCCCGTGAACGAGCGCTGCGATCATAAAGTAAAATCGGGAGATGGATAAGTATGTATTCCAAATCGTATGTGTTTTTTAAACGGTGCCTTGCTTTGATTTCCGCGATCATGCTGCTGATCGTCAGCATGGACGAGCGGGATCTTCCCGATCCGGACGGTGCGGTCATCGTTGCGAAACAGCGTTATGTCCTGGAGGACCGCTATATGAACAATCAGGGCGTCACGAACGACGGGATGTATTATTATTTCAGCGGGCAGAAGAATCTCGGCAAAGCCGATATGCAGACCGGCGAGATTTTCCGCATCAACACGTCGCCCATTCCGAAAGAGCTGAAAAAACTGGGCTGCAATCACATCGGCGGGTTGAGTTATCACAACGGGATCGTATACGCGGCTATCGAGGACGGGCCGGATTATCTGCATCCGTTTATCGTTTTGTACGACGCGGACACGCTGGAATACACCGGAAAATGCTATGAACTGCCGCAGGATCTGCATACGGAAGGCGTGCCGTGGTGTGCGGTTGACGCCGATAAAAATGTGCTTTATACTGCGGAATGGAGCAACGCGGCCGTGCTGAATGTGTTTGCGCTCGACGACCTGCATCTGATCGGGACGATCCCGCTGTCCGCGCCGATCGACCGTATGCAGGGCGGAGAAATGTTCGGCGGCAAACTCTACCTCTCCTGTGATGAAGAGAACGATCTGAAACGCGTGTTTTCCGTCGATGTGCAGACCGGCGATGTGCGCGCCGCGTTTATCCGCAACATCGGCAAGGCGTTTGAAGCGGAGGATCTGACAGTCTATGCGGACACGGACGGTATGCCCGTTTTCTGCGTTCTGGACAGAGGCGCCCGCCGCAAAAGCGTAAATCTGACGAAGTACCGTTTGGTATAAAAAGGACAGATCATTTTGATATGAAGATAGATTATCTCGGCCACAGCGGCTTTCTTGCGGAAACGGAAAAAGCTGTTCTGCTGTTTGATTATTATTGCGGGGATATTGCATGCATCCGGCAAACAGTCTCTGACAAGCCGCTTTATGTTTTCGCAAGTCATGCGCATGCGGATCACTTCAATCCGAAGATTTTTTCTCTTTCCGGTGACGCCCGTGCGGCGAAGTATCTTGTGTCGTTTGACATCCGGGGAAATCCTGCCGTGCCGAAGGACTGTGACGTTCAGTTTCTTGACGCCGACAGGACGTACCGTGTTGAGGGGCTCGGTACGGTACGGACTCTCGTTTCGACCGATGAAGGTGTTGCTTTTCTCGTAACGACCCCATCGGAAACGCTGTTCCATGCAGGCGATCTCAACTGGTGGGACTGGCCGGGCGAGGATCCCGGGTGGCTCATGGAGCAGGAGACCGTCTTCAAGCGCGAGATCCGAAAACTCGAAGGCGTCCCCATAGACGCTGCCTTTGTTGTTCTGGACGATCGGCTTGAGGCGCACTTCGCAAAGGGCATGGAGTTCTTCCTTTCCGCATGCAGGGCGAAATATGTGCTGCCCATGCATTTTTCCGCGGGAAGCAGCGCAGTTCAGCGTTTTATCAAACAAAAAACCTCCGGTGATTCCGTCCTGCTGAATACCGCGAAGGGGAGACACTGGGAAATATAAAAGGAGATTCAGAATATGCAATTCAAAATGATTCACGAAAATTACAACGTGCGGGATCTGGACAAATCGCTGGCCTTTTACAAACAGGCGCTGGGACTTACGGAGAAGCGCCGCAAGAGCGCGCAGGACGGCTCGTTTATCATCGTGTATATCGGCAACGAATCCAGTGAATTTGAGCTTGAACTCACCTGGCTGCGCGAGCATCCCGATCCGTACGACATCGGCGAAGAGGAATTCCATCTTGCGTTCCGGACGGATGATTTTGAGGCGGCGCACAAACTCCACGAAGAGATGGGCTGTATTTGCTTCGAGAATCCGGAAATGGGGATCTATTTCATTCAGGATCCTGACGGCTACTGGCTGGAAGTGCTTCCCACGGCGTGACGGACGGAGAGGGTTGATGCTCCGGAAACGCAGTCCCCGATCGCGCGCATCAATCAGCCGCAGTACGCAGCCGTTGATTTTCCTCTGCTCCGACGCGGAGCGGCCGCAGTTCATAAGATGGATCGTGTTATGACATGTTTTTTGCAGGAGGGATTCTATGCTTGGAGCAATAGTCGGCGACATCGTAGGCTCTGTTTACGAATGGCACAATATAAAAACAAAGGCGTTTCCCTTGTTCCGGGACGACTGCTTTTTCACAGACGATACCGTCATGACCTGCGCGGTTGCGGAAGCGGTCATGAACGGCGGGGAGCGCGATGATTTTATCGACGCGATGAAGAAATACGGGCGGATGTACCCCGATGCGGGATACGGCGGCAGATTCGGCGCGTGGATTGCCTCCGATGACCGTAAACCGTACAACAGTTACGGCAACGGCTCGGCGATGCGCGTTTCCCCGTGCGCATGGATAATGGATTGCGGCTTCTGTGCGAGAACGGGCATGTGGCCGTCAAACGGCAGAGCCCTTGCGCGGCTTTCCGCCGAGGTTACGCATAACCACCCGGAAGGCGTCAAAGGCGCGATGGCAACAGCCGATGCGATCTTCATGTGCCGGTATTACTTCGGCGGCTATTGCGGCGACTATGAGCAGCCTATCCATAACGATCCGGATGCATGTAAGCGACGTATCCGGAATCATATTGAGAACGAGTATGGCTACGACCTTTCTGGGACGCTGGATGAGATCCGTCCCGCATACCGTTTCAACGAGACGTGTCAGGATACCGTGCCGCAGGCCATCATCGCTTTTCTGGAAAGCACGGACTTTGAGGACGCGATCCGAAACGCCGTCTCCCTAGGCGGCGACAGCGACACGCTCGCGGCGATCACGGGCAGCATTGCAGAGGCGGCATACGGCATTCCGGACCGGATCAAGGACAAGGCGTATTCCTATCTGGATGCGCCGCTGAAAGATGTACTCGGAAGGTGGAAGCAGTTTATTCACAGAGGGTGATGGGGAAAAGCGCGGCAAGCGTCTTTTCTGCCGCGGGAGCGAAACGCCTGCGGCTGATTGCTATACTGTATCTATAACCGACCATTTACGGACAACAGCGACTATGGACCGTTCGGCCTGCTGACCGCGTTCGCGCACAGGCGTCGGTTCATCATTCGGAGGAAGACCTGCATGAACGATATGCTCGTTGGAATACTTGGGCTGGCTGTCATAGCTGCCGCCGTCATCTCGCTCACCAGGGGCAAGATGCTGCCCGCTATGGCGTTCATCCTGTGGCCGTCCGTGCTGGCGCTGACGATGGTAGCTGCCGGGCGATATGGCTTCGCGGACGTCGAAGCGATGATCAAGGCCGGTTTTGCCAGCATCGCCCCCATCGCCGCGCTGTTTGTTTTCTCGGTGCTTTTCTTTGGCATCATGACGGACGCGGGCATGTTTGATGTACTTATTAAAAAACTCATGAAGCTGATGGGGGACAACGTGATCGGCGTCGCCATGGTCACCGCCATCATCTCGCTGGCCGGCCAACTGGACGGAGAAGGAGTAACCACCTTCTGTATCGTGATCCCCGCGATGTTCCCTGTGTATATGCGCATGCACATGCGCAAGACAACCCTTCTGCGCATCGCGATACTGCCCATGGGCATTATGAACCTGCTGCCCTGGGCCGGTTCGACCGTGCGCACGGCCGCCGTACTGGGTATTGAGGTCAGCTCCATGTGGCGGACGCTGCTGCCTATACAGATCTTTGGTATCCTGCTTTCCCTTGCCCACGCGCTTCTGGCCGGCTTTCAGGAGAAGGCACGCGGCGCGGGCATGCATGGCAGGCTGGCGGAAACCGAGGGCGATATTGAGATCGGAGACGGAGACTATATCTTTGAAATCAGGCAGATGACCCGCCCGAAAAAGTTTGTGTTTAACGTCTGTCTCACCGCTGCGGTTTTCGCCCTGCTGATATGGGGCGTATTCCCCGGCTATTTTCCCTTTATGCTCGGCACGGGAATAGCCCTTTTTGCAAACTACGGCGCCACCGTCGCCATGCACAAAAAGATCATCACCCGCCACGTCCGCCCCGCGCTTTTGATTTGCTCTACCATGATGGGCGCGGCCGTATTTATGGGTATTCTGACGTCTTCCGTCGGCGCGGACGGAAAGGTGCTGCCCGCCAATGTGATCGACCTGCCGCCCGACGCCGTTCCCTCCGTGGTGCGCTGCATTGCCGACCGGATCAGTCTGATCCTGCCGTCCGTGCTGGGCAGGCATCTTCCGCTGATCATCGGCATAGCCGCCGTGCTGATCGGCATCGTTTTCGACACCGACAGCTATTTCTACGGGCTGCTGCCCATCCTGATCGGCGTCGGACAGGCATTTGGCACGGAGCCCATGTCCGTTGCCGTTGCCATGCTGCTTTGCCGCATGACCGGCTGCTATATCAGCTTTATGGAACCCGCGACGCTTTTAGGCACAGGGCTCGCGGAGGTGGAGATCAAGGATCACGTCAGGAAAAGCCTGCCGTATGTCTGGGCTTTTTCCTTGTTGAGCATACTGTTTGCCGTTGCCATGAAAAAAACGGTCATTTAGTCCGGCGTTCGATTTATCGGGGCATGTCGTTGTTGGAGGAATGTCTGTATGAATGAGAGCCTGGTCGGTATTCTCGGCCTGTTCTGTATCGCTGCAATTGTCATAACCCTGCTCAAGGGCAGGACGCAGCCCGCCATCACATTTATACTGTGTCCCACGGCTCTGGCGGTCATATTGATCATCGGAAAATGGTACAGTTTCGACGATGTCGCCGCCATGATCCGTTCAGGACTCAACAGTACCGTTCCCACCGCGGCGCTGTTTGTGTTCTCCATTCTGTTCTTCGGCATCATGAACGACACGGGCATGTTCGACGTCATCATCCGAAAGCTGATGGCGTTGGTGGGGAACAGTGTGGTCGGCGTAACGATGGTCACCGCCGTCATCACGCTGGTGGCGCATCTGGACTGCAGCGGCGCTTCGACCTTTTGTATCCTGATTCCCGCCATGCTGCCGGTGTACAGGCGCATGCGTATGCGCGAGACGACGCTGCTGCGCATCGGCGTCGTGTGTATGGGCGCGATGAACCTGCTGCCCTGGTCCGGCGCAAGCCTGCGCACGGCTACGGTTCTGGGCATGGAGGGCGGTGCGCTTTGGCACACGCTGCTGCCCGTGCAGATTTTTGCAGTCGCGCTGTCCCTCGGACACGCTTTCCTGGCAGGAATACAGGAAAAGGCCAGGGGAGCAGGTGCGAAGGGAATTCCGGAAGACGTCGTGGAACGGGAGACGCTTGCCGAGGAGGAGGCCGACAGCGAAGGTTTGGCACGGCCGAAACGGTTCCTCGTGAATGTTATCCTGACAGTCGCCGTGATCGCCCTGCTTGCCTGGAACCGATTTCCGGGCTATTATCCCGCCATGCTGGGCGCCGTCGCCGCGCTGTTCGTGAACTACGGATTTAAGGCTTCCTTTCACAGAAAGATCATCAACCGACATGCGGCGCCTGCGCTGACGATGTGCATCACCATGATGGGCGCTGCGGTTTTGATGGGCATATTGACGTCCTCCATAGGCGCGGACGGCAATGTGCTTCCCTCCAGTACGATCGAACTGCCGCCCGGCGCCGTTCCCTCGGTGATGCGCTGTCTTGCCGGTTTGATCTCCGATGCGCTGCCTGCCGCGTTGGGAAAGCATCTGAATCTGCTGCTCTGCGCGCTGGCCGTGCCGCTGGCGTTGTCCTTCGATACAGACAGCTATTTCTATGGGATGCTGCCCGTTATGCTCGGCATCGGACAGGCTTTCGGTCTGGAGGTCCTGCCCATCGCGATCACCATGCTGATCCTGCGAATCAGCGCCACGTTCATCTGTCCCATGACGGCCGCCCTGCTGCTGGGCACGGGCATGGCGGATGTTACGATCAAGAAACACATCAAGGCAAGCTCCCTGTATGTCTGGAGCTTTTCGCTCCTGTGCCTGGTGTTCGCTGCTTTCATCGGACTTGTTTCCTTTTAAGTCAATAATCTTCCGATAATTCCTGAGCCGCAGCATGAACATCATACAAGGCGACCGTCTGTCTGATGCGCTGACGAAGCGGCAATTCCGCAGAAAAGGTGGATGAGAAAATGGACGTTGAGATCAGAGAGATCCGCGCACAGGATTGTCCCGCTGTCGCGGCCTTGTGGCGTGAAGAGCTGAACGTCGCTTCCGCGACGGACGAGCATGTAAAAAGAACTTATGAAAAAATGAAAAGCGACGGCCGGTACTGTACGTACGTTGCCGCCGCCGATGGAAAAATCGTCGGTTTTATCACCATTGTCGAGGTACTGTCGTTCGACGAGCCTGAGGGATACGTCAAGATGAACGGGATCGCCGTTCTTCCGGAATACAGGCGCAGGGGAATCGGAACACAGCTCATCTTTCGTGCCGAGCAGGCGGCGCGGGAGCGGGGCGTATCGTCCGTCGGCATGGCGTCATCTTTCCGGCGGGAAAAGAATTACCCGCTGTATGAGTCGCTGGGCTACCGGAAATCGGCTTACTGGTTTTGCAAAGATCTGTAAGGATCCGCATCCGCGTCGTTCCCGGTGCATCGGAATGCGCAGACTTCGCAGATCTGCCCGTAGGCATCGAGCATCCTCTCGCCGCAGAGCGGATCGAATACGACCGCGCCCTCCGGCGTAAAACGAAGAAACGCGGTAAAGTGACGCTCCGCATTGATTCCCGGTACGGTAATCAGACAGGGCGCATCCTCTTCCGCGATCCGGCGCAGGGCGCTTTCGGTATACGGCACGGCGCCGAGGTATTCAAGCGGATAAAGCATATTGATAAAAGACAGTTCCAGATCGGCTGCGGAAGAAAAAGCTCCGCAGCCGATCAGCCTTTGATTCAGGATCCACGGGTCGAACCCGTCTGCGTTCGCCGTATCCAGGCCGTGACGCTCCAGCATGACTGCCAGCGCGCAGACAAGGCATCCGGCGTCCCGGAAATACCGGTATTGCGCGTCGGGAAACTGCCGCGCAGGCCACGCTTCCTCCCGGTTGAAACGGGGAGCGGTCTGTATCCAGCTTTGGTATTCGTTGCGCATCTTCTTCCTCATTCGGCAGACCTGCCCGGCGCAATGGGCTTCACGTGCAGATTCAGATCGTTCAGATCCAGCACTCTGTCGTAGTTGACTTCCGCAGACAGTCCCAGCACGACCGCCGCTTCCAGCGCGCCCGGTTTGCCCGGATCCTCCCGCGCGAGCTCCGGAAGCGGGCTGTATGCTCTGCCGTCGTCGATGATCGTCATCAGAACGCCGTCCCCGGCATGCTTGATTTCGATATCCGTGTTGATCTCCTTTTCCGGATTCTGCTGCGCGATATAGTTCAGACCGTCCTCGAGCACCAGCGCGACTCTGGAGTTGAATTCTGCAGCGTCCGAGAACCCGGTCAGCTTCTCCTGCACGATCACGCTCAGCGCAGAGATCCAATCCGACCGCAGGCGGATCGAATAGCTTCCGATCGTTTCCGGGTTGCGTTCCGGCACGAACCAATGTCTGTCGCGGATCAGAAGAACGATCAGAACGATCGCCGCCGTCCATACGGCGAGGACGTAACCCGCAAAAAAGCTCTGCAATCCTACGTAATAAGCGGCTGCCGCCGCGACGATAGAAAGACCTTTCTGAATCAGTACAAGCGTGTTTGTCAGTCCAAGTTTTTCCACGGTGGGCAGATAAGCACAGACAACCGTCAAAAGCGCCAAAGCGGGGAAGACTGCGCAGCCGATGCGCAGGCACTGTACGCAGAGCGGGCGGAGTTCGGCCCCGATCTGGTGCAGGTCGGCGATAAGTCCCGGAAGAACAAGAACGAATACGGCGGTGCACACAGACGTCACCAGCGCGATTTTTACGCTTTCTCTGACCGAATACCGGACGCCTTCGTAATCCTTTTGACCGTACAAAAGCCCCGTATGCACGCAGACGCTGGCGGATGCGCCGTTGGCGATCGACAGAACGACGCCGCGCAGGGACTTAAACACCGCCCAGATCGCCAGACCTCCCGATCCGCCGATGATGCCGACGACGGCGGTCTGTGCACCCAGCGCAATGCCGTCCATGATCTCGTCCACCGTACCGGGATTGCCCATGCGCAGGTCTTCTTTGATATAATACAGGAATTCCCGGAACGATAGGATCACGGAAAAATCGGGCTTTACCGTCCGCTTTTTGCTGAAGAAATGACTGAGCGGGAGCGTATATCCCAGCGCGGAGCCGATCACGGACGCCCAGGCAAGTCCGGACAGATCCATTCCGAGGATCGATACGAAAAGAATGTCGAACAGGATGGTCGTGACGTTCGTGACAATGCCGCGTTTGGACAGCAGCCGCGCTCTTCCGTCCACGCGGAACGCCCGTTCCACGCAGAGGAGACACTCGAAAACGGGCGACAGCGCAAGCTGCGGCAGTGTGTAATCGATCATCATACCGACCAGCGCCTCATCCTTGATGAACAGCGACAGGAGCGGCTGCTCGAAAACAAGGATCGGAACGAGCACCAGAAGATACAGGATGAGCACCGCGATCAGCACGGCGCCAAAGATGCGATTTGCTTCTCTGCGGTCTCCCTTGCCGACCGAACGCACCATCAGCTTATCGATCCCAATGCCATACATGCAGTGCAGGATCTGTTCCAAAGCAAGCAGCGGTCCGGCAGCGGCGATGGCCGCAAGCGCGTCGGAACCGAGGCTGATACCCGCGACGAGGGAATTGATCAGCGTCACGGTTGCGGAGCATACGGTGCTGCCGATGTACACAAACGCCATTCTGCCGGTCCTGCCGGCGATCAGTGACGACTTGCGCGCAACGGCGCTGCCCATTTCTTTTTTCTTCCCGCTCATACCATCATCCGTTCATTTCAGAGCAATACGATTCCCGACAGCGTCTGCCGGTCAAAATCTGTTTTTCCGCCTCTTCTGTAAGACGGATAGTTTTCCGATTCATAGGAGCAGACCTCCACGCCGCGGATATTCTCCGCCGGGACGCCCGCACGCATCAGCTCGAACGCGGCCGCTCGACCGAGATCGAGGAGGTATTTCCCGTTCTGCTTTGCGCGGAACAGCTCTTCGAGTTCCCGACGCGGGAAGCGTTCCGAAAACGCCGCGATCACTTCGCCGCCGACCTCGTAGCAGCCGGCACAGATGCCGGGGCCGAACGCGGCGACCAGATGCGCCGGCGCTGCGCCGAAACGCGCCGTCATCACGCCCACGGTGCGGGAAACGATCCCGCCGCAGACGCCTATCCTGCCGCAGTGTGCAATTGCCGCGACGTGTTTTTCCGTATCGTAAAGAAACAGCGGCAGACAATCCGCCGTGCGTACGCACAGCAGGATCCCGGGTTCGTCCGTAACCAGCGCGTCGTAACCGCCGTCGGAATTTGCGCCGCCGTTATATTCTGTCATCCTGCGGCGTTTTCCTGCTTGGCCCGAAACGGCGAGTACGTTTGCCGAGTGGCGCTCATCCGCAATCATCACCGATCGCAGGGGAGTGCGAAGATAGTCCTGCAGGGGAGACTTGACGGCGTCCTCGGTCAGAAGACCGGCAAATACCGACAGGTCGCCGTTGTCTGTAAAGACGGTCCGCACCGGATACCGTTCGTCAAAAAAAGCGAGCGATCTCATAGCGTTTCTCCGATCCCGATCCACCGGATCAGCGTGAATACTTCCCAGACCTGCTTCCACACGCTGTCATCCCCGGCGTCATAAAATCTGCACAAAAGCGGTTCCGTGTCTATAAAGAAAAGCGTTTCTCGGGCGAGTGAGCCGGTAAGCGCGTCCGCAATCTGTTCTCTGTACTGTTTGAGGCGCATCCACCGGCGCACCGGCACAGGGAACCCTCTTTTTTGCCGGAAGGCGATCTCCCGACCCACGTATCGCTGCGCCGCCTCTCGGAAGAGCAGCTTGCCCATATTCCGATCCGCCTTGTACCTGACCGGCAGAGACAGGGCAAAGTCCAGAAGATCGTTTCTCATATACGGTGTGCGGATCGCAATCCCAGCGCCTTTTGCCGCCGCCGCGACGTTGGGCAGGATGTTTCCGCGCATCCAGACCGTCAGATCCCAGGCGTTCATTTTCAGAAAGCCGTCTGCGTCGTAATCGGGCAGAGACGGGACGTCCCCGACGTTCATCACGGAATTGACGTCCAGCCAGAAATCTTCGCGCGGATCGTCAAAGTATCGGCTGTAACAGGGATACCCGCAGAAAAGCTCGTCCGGTCCCTCGCCGGAACAGATGGTGTCTGTGTGTCGGGCTGCCTGCTTCGCTGTCAAAAACAGCGCGATGTAAGAAGCGTCGCCCGTCGGCGCGCCGCGGTAATACAGCGCCTCATCCACTGCGTCCAGATAATCCGAAGGGCTGATCCTGACCGTGTGATGCTCGCTGCCGAGTTCTCTCGCGGCCTGCTCGGCAGCGGCGGATTCATCAAAACCCGCGTCCTCATATGCTGCGGAAAAAGTCTTCCTCGCGCGGATCCCGAAAGCGAGCAGCGACGAGTCCACACCGGAGGACAGAAACGCGGCTTCGCTGTATTCGCGCTCCGTTTCCAAAATATCGTTCAGAATGCAAATCAGCTCGCCGAGGTATTCGTCCTTCTCTTTTTCGGGCTCAAAATGAAAACGAGGCTTTTCGTATGGCGCGGCATTGCCGCCGAAAAGCCCGTTCTTTCCCAATGGGTAGGAAAAACGCAGATAGGATTCCAGCGCGCTCCGATCCGGAGCGGCACAGGGGGAATGGATGTTCCCGTTTACGGTTCCTGAGATCATCGGCATAATCTTGCTTCTCCGTTTTTCCGGCGTCGGTTTTTTCGCAGCGTTCCCCGTATGGAAACCGGCCGACGCCTGTCTTTCTGTATTTTGGATTATTATACACTAACCTTAAACATCTGTCAATTCCTCGCGACAATATGTCATTCGTTTGTTATCTGAATGCTCCGCGGCTATCCGGACAATCCCGCCGACAAGTCGGCGCCGGAGGATTTCGCACGGGCTGTTATAAAAATACGGGCGCCTTGACTCTGCCAACGATTCCGGGCAAAAAAGAACGGCTGCACGGTATGGGATTATTTTACATCCGCTGTTGCGGGATCGGGCACAGTATGGTATACTGGGACAACCAGAACGATCCGCGCACATGAAGCGGTTATCTTTTTTCTCGCTTTCTTCTCAATTCCATCAGCGTCAAAGGCGCGACGTGAAGTATCCGTGACAGAGGTGTGTATATGAACAAACTCCAGGCAAATCTGTGTCTGATCTGCGTAACGCTGTGCTGGTCGACAGAGGTGATTATCTTTTCCTGCATCCCGGACGGTATTTTGCCGTTTGCCACAACGGTGATCACATCCGGAATCGCCTCTGTGATCTTGTCTGTCTGCTTTTTCAGGCGGATAAAGCAGGAAATGGCACGCAGCGGCAAAAAGCTTCTGCTGCGCTGTCTGCTGCTCGGTGTTGTAAAAACCGCGTATGACATCCTGTTTCTGTACGGACTGAATTACTTTGACGTATCGACCGGCGCTTTCACATTCTGCATCACGGTCGTGGTGCTCCCCGTCATATTGCTGACGATGAAAAGAGACGTGAGCAAAAAGACGTGGGCGTCTGTCATCCTCGTGTTGGCCGGAATCGCTTGTGCGCTCGGCGGCACACTGGTTCACGCACAGTTTTTAGGGCTTTTGATCATGTTCATCGGCTGCACGGTACGTGCGTTTTTTATTGTGAAGCTCAACGAATATGCCAAAGAGCACGATCCGATGACGCTTTCCACATGGATCAGCATCATCAGCACCGTGCTCGCCTTTGTGATCTGGGTTTTCGTTCAGCCTTCGACATTTGCGGCGATCCCCTGGTCGGGAACCGTGGTCGCCAGCTTTTTCATCTACGCCTACTTCATTGTCGCGTTTGCGCAGACGCTGAACATCTTTGCGCAGAAGCGCGCGACAGCCACCGGCGCAACGATCATCTATTCTCTCGAAATTGTGTTTTCGCTGATTTGGAGCTATATTTTGCCCGCATCACTGATCGACCGCATGACGCCTTCGCCGTATCATGTGATCGGCGCGCTGTTTATCGTGGCGGGAAGTCTGATTGAGATCATTGAATTCAAGAGCAGGAGGGTCCGGAATGCAATCAAAGAATAAGCGTTTTCACGAAACTCTTCGGACTGCCGGACTGTTTTTGGTACTGGTTCTCGTGTATCTGATTCTGGCTGTCCCGTTCCGGGTTATGACGGTCATCCCCGGTTTTACCGAGATTCGTCCCGTTCAGCTTTTGAAACCCGTGTACGGCGTTTTCTTCGGCATCCCGGGCTGTCTGGCGTTTGCCGTCGGCAACCTGATCGGCGATCTGCTCGGCGACAGCTTGAAGTGGTCGTCGATTGCGGGATTTGCGGCGAATTTTGCCGGTCCGTTTGTCTTCTGGCTGTTTTGGAGCAGACTGTCCAAAACGACGTTTTCGCTGCGCAGGGGAAAGGATCTGCTCAAACAGCTCGCTGTGACCGCGGCGTCGGCCGCCTCGGAATCCCTGTTGATCACGCCGGTCGTGATGCTGGTATATGCCGACGTGAATGCAGCGCTGTTTGCGGCGACAGTATTTCTCAACGGAACCGTTTTCCCTCTGCTTCTCGGCATTCCGCTGATGATTCTGATGCAGGAGGAATTCGGATTCCGGCCGTGTGCGGCGCGCCGTGTTCCGCTTTGATTCCTCGGTCGAAGCTTTCGCTGCATCCCGGATTCCTGCCCGAAACGTCCGCGTTTTTCGCTCTTCGCGGAAAGTTGGGGGATTCCGTTTTCCGGTGTCATCGCGAGGAGCGAAGCGACGCGGCGATCTCCCAAAGATGCCGGTTAAGGTGATACTTTTTACCGGCATCGGTTGTTCGCAATGACAGTACTTCTTGTTTGCACGATTCCCCATTTTTCCGTGATGAACCAAAAATGTGCCCGAAAAGAAACGGCCTGCCGCAGTCATCTCCCGAGGGAGCCGATTGCAGCAGGTCGGAAATTTTATACCAGCTCGACGTCCCAGCCTTCCGCAAGGAAGCGGCGGATCAGTACGACGTCCTTGAGGTCGACGACAAGATCATCGTTGACGTCGGCGACGGTTTCGTCGAGCGTGACGTTCCAGCCGCCGGCGAGCCAGCGCGTGATCAGCACCACGTCGCTCAAACCGACGTCGCCACTGCAGTCGACGTCGCCGGGTGCGCCGGGGATCGTCAGCGTGACGGGGATGGAACCTTGCTGGATGACGTCTGACCGGTCATTTCCTTCATAAACCCAAAACACGCGATAGATTAATGATCCGGTGTACGTGCCGGGCGATGCAGCGTTCCAACTGTCGTCTGGTATTCTGAGATAATAGTTTTTGCTCTGTGCCGATGAATAATCCAGAGAGATATTACTCGAATAATTCATTTCTTCTCCTGCTCTTCTTACAAGTGTAGTCACGATCGTTTTTCCGTCGTCCGAATCGGTGAGCGTAACTGCATAAAGCTGTATGCGCAGTTGGTCGGGCTTCTTTCCGTTGACTCCCGTAATCATGGACAACTCCGTCACATTCAACGGCACAGGCGTATAAATCTGATTGGGGGTGACGGTGACAAGCTCCGGCACGATGAGCGTATAGCATGAATCTTCTGCAAAAACCGCTCGGATCTCGACGTCGTCGTCACCGATGGTGAACGTATTCTTTGTGATCGTCACGCCGCCGGAGACGATCTGCCACTCCTTGAGACCGTATCCGTGGTCCGGTACGGCGGTCAGCGTGACAAGCGTGCCGTATACGCCGGATGCGGGCGAAGCGTATGCCGTGCCGCCATCCGTGTACGTGACGGTGACGGTGTGTGTGTGCGTCGCGATCTCCTCAAAGACCGCTTTGATCTCCACGTCGGCGTGGGGAATATTGAACTTGTTCCCCGTCAGGGTCACATTTCCGGAAACGGCCTGCCATTCCCTGAAGTACCAACCCTCATCCGGCGTCGCGGTCAGGGTGACCTCCGTTCCTGACATGCCGGAGGCGGGAGAAGCATATGCCGTGCCGCGCCCGTCTGCCGTCACGTTGACGGAATAGGTGTTCTGATCCTGCCTCTCCATCTGAAGAGAGATCACGGCTTCTAGAGGAAATTGACCGTGTTCGTCAGCACCGGGCATGCTCCAATTTAAGTTACACAACCATGCGCAATCATATTTTCCGTACGCGTTTGCCAGTGCCGCCGGATCAAACTTTAGCGCAAGGTGATGATGAGTGTTTGCATCCTTGGGCAAAAATAGTAGTCTTTCGACTCTCTCGCTGTGGTCAGCGGTATATACGTCAAAAGATAACGCATGACCGTATCCGTCTGTCATTGCAGCAGACCCTAATAACAAAGAAACACTCGCATTGGGATCAGAGGCATCCGCGCCGAAATCGATGTCACAGACTTCAATGGTGATCGGCAGAAAGCCCTCCGCGTCGATACTGTCATAATCGAGTGTGATGTTCGACGTCAAGGTTATGCTGCCTTTGGAGACCCATTTTGCCGTGAAGACAGCGTTTTCCTGACGGAGCTTGTTATAATCTGCCGCTCCAAGGAATCCGTCAAATGCTTTGCCGTCCGGCGCGCTCCAGCCCGCGGGGCAGCTAAGGGAATCAAACCGGAATCCCATGCTGCCGTCATTTTCTAAATAAAACTCATTGAACCCGGCGTTGTTGATCGTCGGGAATTCCGATTGGTTTGCGGAGCTGAAGACGATATCTTTGCCGGTTCCCTCGCCCGGGCTGAACGTGACAGTATATACGATTCGCTCAAAGTTCGCCTTGACCACAACGTTCTCCGTACCGATTTTAAGATATTTTTCATTCTCAAGCTGAAAAACCTGTACGCCGCCGGAGATGACCTCCCACCCCGCAAAGCGATAACCCTTGTCCGGCGCGGCCATCAGGTGAATCATACGGCCGGATACGCCGGAAGAAGGCTTCGCAGATGCAGTGCCGTGACCGTCGCTTATGGCGGTAACAGTGTAGATCATGTCCTCATACGTCGCCGTCAGGCTCACGTTTGCCGCGGGCATCGTAAAGGTCGCCGTCGCCTCGGTTTTGCTGCCGGAGGTGAATGTCAGACCGTCCGCGCCGCTCCATTCCTTGAACCGCTTTCCGGCTGCGGGCGCGTTCGCCGTGATCGTGACACTGTCGCCCTCCCGGAAGGCGCTGCCGCTGCACGTACCGCCGCTCACGGTGACAGTAAAGCTCAGGGCGTTCCCGAGCGCGGATGCGGCGTCGTCGATCTCCGTCTGCGTGCGGGAGGTGAAGCCGTCGTTCAGATCGGCAAGGATCGCCGCGGCTGCGGTCAGCGGAGCCGAAAGGAAGCTGTACGCAGAGCCGCCGTTTTCATAGCGTTCCTTCGCGGCAGCATACGTGCTGCGCAGACCGGAGGAATCCACGGCGGTGAACGCATACGCTTTGAAGCCGAGGTAGTTGTAGTCCGATTTCGAGCCGGCGCCTGCGTTCAGATCCTGATACGATAAGGGCGCCTGAAAGCTCGTTGCGACCGTGTACCCGGCGTTCAGCAGCGTATTGTATGCGGTCGCCTCGGTTTTGTCGTGGGCGGTATCGAGCGCCGCCAGCGGCAGTCCGGCGCTCCGGTCGGTCGTGACGTAGAGCTTCAGATGGTGACCGCTGTTGCCCTGGTTCAGGTTGACGTCGCCGTCCAGCACGTTGGGCGTCCATTCGCTGGCGCCGGAACCGACGCGGTAGAACGCGCAGGCGGAACCGTTTACTGTGCCGGTCGCGGAATCGCGCGGGGTTTGGGGGTCGTCGCCGCCGGCCGTATAGTCCCAGATGCGCAACGCGGTGAGCGCTTTCCTCGGATCGGAAGTGGTTTTATAGCCCGCGTGGACGTATTTGCCGCCCGCACCGGCGTTGAAGTCGCCGCCGAACGGGGTATACCCAGCCGACTCGATGTGGCTGATCGCGTCCTCATCGCTCGAGCTGGAAAAGTACAGCCCGATCTGATAGATGAAACTTGCCGACGCGGGAGCATAGTACTCCGCATCGTACGCCTGCGCGTAGCTGTCGAATGCCTGCGCCGTTACGGGCGTCAGCGGCAAGGCGGCACAGACCACCAGCAGCGACAGCAGAAAAGAAAACGCTTTTTTCATACATGCTCCCCCTTGTCTTTTTTATTATATCCTATCATTTTTATCCGGATCGTTCAAGGCATAATTGAAAAAATGTGTCCGAACAGAAACGGCCTGCCGCAGTCGCCTCCCGAGGGAGCCGATTGCAGCAGGTCGGAATTTTTATACCAGCGCGACGTTCCAGCCGCCTGCAAGGAAGCGCCGGATGAGTACGACGTCCTTGAGGTCGACGATACCGTCATCGTTGACGTCGGCAATGGTCTCTTCGAGCGTGACGTTCCAGCCGCCGGCGAGCCAGCGCGTGATCAGCACCACGTCGCCCAGATCGACTTCGCCGTCGCGGTCGACGTCGCCCGGCGCGACGGTGACCGTAAGCGCCACGTCGGAAAACGCGCTTGCGGCGTCCGTGGCGTAATCGCCGTTCAGCTGTTCGTTGAACACTCTGAGCGTATATTCTCCGGGTACGACGCTTTGCGGGATCGTGATATCCACCGAATCGGCTGCTGCTGCCGCCTGCGCGATCTGCCCGTAATACAGCGGATGACCGTCCGCGTTTACCAGCATGGCGGAGATCCGGTCTTTCGTACCGTACTTCGCTTTTGTGTAGTGCAGCGTCACCGTTCCGCCGCGCACTGCAGTCGCAGCGGTCTCATCGACCTTGAATCTGTAGTTGTTGTTCCGGACGGTCAGCTTCCATTCTTTTCCGGTATACTCCGGGATCTCCGCCAAAGCGCCGTTCGCGTTTTTACCGCCCGACGCCGGGGAAGCGAACAGCACCCGGGAAAGGTCTGTATAGAGCGCGGGCCGGACGCCTCTCGGGTCGTTCTGCTTGAAGGACCCGGTATCGGACGAGGCTAACACTTGTCCGTCATCGTCGACCCAGCGTGACGTATCGGCATTCGTGTCGCGCAGCCACCAAGTTCTGGCAGTTGTCCAGCCGCTCGACGCATAAAGCTGCACCGCTTCCGTTAGTTCCGCGGCGCGCGTGTCGGTCGCGGCAGTCGAGTCCGGGAAACCGAACGCCGGGTTCATGACTTCCGCACTGGACAGAATAAACACTTTGTCGAGATTTCCGTCTTCTGTTGTCTGACCGGTGTCGCCTGAAGGAATGATCCCGTTGACGTCAGTGTCCCGTACGACGGACTGTTCCACGCCGGAAAAAGCGTTGTTGAAAAAGCTGTTGTCCGTTTCACCCGCAATTCCCTCGCTGCTGCCGTTCAGCCATGTGCGCAGGCTGCACGTCGACCATGAAACGTGGACGGCGTCGCTGATATGATACCGTTTGATTTCAAGATTTTTGTCTGACAGCAGCAGCATCTTGCCGCCCGAATGATCGAGCATGCGCCATAGGATCGGCTCTGCAGACGAATCACCGGCCGGATCGTAACTGCCGAAATATACGCGGTTCTCATGCGTGTCCAGAAGGCCGTCCACGGCGCCGTCCGCGATAAACCGCACGGCGGTATTATGTCCCCGGGAAAGATGATGAAACGCGGCCTCCGCGTCCGTCAGATCACCCAGATTGGAGACTTCCCTCTTTTCTCTGCCATTGAGCGCATCATAGGCGGCTCTCGCGGCGTTGATCCGGGCCATACATTCGGCGGTAAATTCCGCCGCGCCGATATCGTGTATGGCTTCGATGGCCGCATTGACATTGTCCCAGTTGATTGTATCATACCCCTCTCCGTTTCCCTGCTCTGCATACCCCACCGGAAGGACTTCCGCGACCGTGAATACGGAGAACAGGAACACCAGAGAGAGCATAATGCTCAGGGCTTTCTTTGCAAATCTGTTTTTTGTCATGATGCAGCACCCCTCCTGTCAGAAGAAGACGATGATCGTGTGAAGCGTACAGCCTGCCGTTTCCGTTGTCAAACCAGCGTGACGTTCCAGCCTTCCGCAAGATAGCGGCGGATCAGTACGACGTCCTTGAGGTCGATGACGCCGTCGGCGTTGACGTCGGCCTGCGGCTCCCAGATCCGCACGTTCCAGCCGCCGGCGAGTGTGCGCACAATGAGGACGATATCCGCGGCGCCGACTGCGCCGTCCATGTCGACGTCGCCGGCAATGCGCACGGCCGGATCATTGAGAAAGACGGTCAGCTCGACCTGCGCCGCTTTGCCGGTCGCGTCCACCGCCATCACGGACGCCCAGCCGTTCGACACGGCGGTAACGTTTCCGCCCTCGTCCACGGTCAGCACCGACGGATCGAGGCTTCGCCACGTCACGTCCGCGGGCAGTCCCAGTTCGGGATAGGACGCCGTCAGGCGGTAGGTGTGTCCGGCGTGCAGTCTGCCGCCGTTCGGCAGCTCGTCGATCGAGAGCAGATCATACGGGTCGAGCGCCTGCGCGTCCGCGCGCCACTGGGCGTAGAGCGTCAGGTTCGCGCTCGGCGTGACGGTCCCGCCGCTCTCGTACGCCGTGCCGCTGCCGTCCGCGGCGGTGTTCCAACCGGTCAGGACGCCGCCGTACCGCGTGAAGGGCACGACCGGGATCGCGGCGCTCGCGCCTCTTGCGATCTCCTGCCGGACGGCTTCTCCCGCGGCGCCGTTCGGGTCGAGAAAGACCGTGTACGCGCTCGTCCACTGGGCGTAGAGCGTGATATTCGCCGTCAGCGTGACCGGATCGCCCGGCGCGTACGCGGTGCCCCTGCCGTTCGATCTCGTGTTCCAGCCGGTGAACGCGTAGCCGTCGCGGGTAAAGCCGTTCTCCGGGATCGTCGCCGTGTAATTTTCTGTTTCGAGCGCGGGCAGCTTTGCCATGGCGCCCGTGCCGCTGTTTTTGTTGAAGCTGATGAAGCGCGCCGGGTCCCATACGGCGATGTAGACCGTATCCGTTTGCGGCAGCGGCGTGATGACGCCGGGCTGCAGCGTCGCGTTCGTGCCCTCCTGTTTCCAGCGGGCGAAAACACCGGACGTGCTGGTGAAGGGGCATTCCGGCGCGGAAAACGTACTTTCCGTGCGCAGGTATTTCTGCGAGTAATACACGCCGGTCACGCCGTTCGGGTCGCGGAAGGTCAGCGTCGTGTACGCGCTTCTTTGGTAAAAATACAGGTTTACCGTGACGCTGCCCTGCGGCAGGAACGTGACCGAGGTCATGCCGTCGGCGACGGCGATCGTGCTGCCGCCGTTGAGGATCGTGCCGTCGCAGCCATACCCGTCCGGCACGGAGAGCGTCAGCGTCAGTTTCATCTTCTCATTCGCGACGCCGTCGCTCGGCAGCGTCACCGCGCTGCCGGTGGTATAGGTATTGTTGTAGCCGTCCCGCAGCGACCAGAGACTGTCCGTACTGATTCCGCCGTCGGCGGCTGCGTTGACCGTGACCGTGGGCGTGGCGGAGAACGTGACGTCCACCCGCGCGTACGTGCCGTACTGCGGCGTGTAGACGCGCGTTTCGTTGACGACGTCCTGCGTCTTGAGATAAACCGTGCCGTCGCCCGCCGGGACCTCCGACGCGATCGCGCCGGTGCAGTTGACGCCGGCCGCGGTGGTCACGACCATTTGGGCGTCGCCGGGGACGTACGCCGAGCCGGACTGCGTAAACGAGGCAAAGACCTCGTCGTTCCGCGGATCGCGGAAGGTGATCGCGTCCCCTTCTCCCGCGCCGGTGACGTTCACTTCGACGAGCGGCGCCGGCTCCCATTTGGCGTAGAGCGTGAAGCTGTCGACCACCACTTCGGAGAAGTCGTACGGCGTGCCGCTGCAGTCAGGGGTTTTGTACCATCCGGCGAGGTACTCATTCCCGACAAGCTGCCCGCCCGGATCGGACAGCGTATCGCCGCTGGTCACGATCTGCGGCGCGGGCGTCGAGCCCTTGTCGGTGACAAAGTCGATCGTGTTCTCCGCAGCCGTCCAATTCGCCGTCAGCGTGACCGCGTCCTGTGTCGGCACGTAGGTATTGGTATAGAGAGTGTCGTCATTTCTCCAGCCGTTAAACGCATAGCCCTGCGCCGCCATCGTCGGAAGGGGGATCGTGTCGCCCAGATACGGATGCATCGTTTCGGGCGGCGTGCCGACGTCGCTTTGGAATCCGACCGACACGCGGTAGCGGAAGTTTTGTATATCCTCCGCTCTTTCAAATCCAACACTGTCAAATTGGTTCTTCGTGCCGTCGAAGTATTTTACGGGAACACCGCTGAACGAAGACCCATAAACTGTATTCACGGTCGCGGGCAGCGTGACCGTCAGGAGTTGGTCTCCGGAGAATGTGTAACCGTCGTATACCGTAGCCTGAGTTTCTTCTGCACGATCACTTTGGCCGATGGTGCGCACGCCGTAGCCGAGCACCGCGGTTTTGAGCGCAGTGCATCCGGCAAACGTGTATGCGCCGACGTTCGTTACCGTGCCGGGGAGCGCGATCGACGTGAGCGCCGCGCAGCCCCGGAACGCTCCGTCCCTCAGGTTAAAGAGCCGCGGCGGCAGCGTGACGTCATGGAGCTTTTTGCAGCCGTTAAACGCAAACTCCTGTATGTCGTTCACGCTGCCCGGGATATTGACCGTTTCCAGCGATTCGCAGCCGTCAAACAGGGTGCTGCTGATCACCGTCAGGTCGCGCGGCAGCTTGGCGCTTTTCAGGTTGACGCAACTCTGAAATGCGCCTGCTCCGATCTCTTCCACCGTATCCGGGACGTCGATCGACGTGAGCGCCTTGCAGCCTGCAAAAGCAAGCTGTGAAATCGTCGTCAGCGAAGCGGGCAGATCGATCGACGTGAGCGACGTGCAGTTCTTGAAGACGCTTGGGCTCAGCACCTGCAGCGCGGACGGCAGCTTGATCGTCGTCAGATTCGAGCAGAGGGTAAAAGCAAAAGAGTGAATCGTCGTCACCGAATCGGGCAGATCGACCGACGTGAGCGACATGCAGGATTGAAAAGCTCTAACGCCGATTTGTTCCAGAGCGACCGGCCAATGGATCGTTGTCAGATTCACGCAGCCATAAAACGCTTCTTTCTGGATATGGGTCACGCTGTCCGGCAGCGTCACGCTCGTCAGATTGGGACAGCCTTTGGCAAAGCGCACGGAAATAGACGCCGGCTGCAGTTGGAAGGTGATGCTTTTGACCGCTCTGTTCCCGCCCATCACCGATTCGGCGCCGGTCCCCTCGCTGAACAATCCGGTGATGGTCCTGCCGTCGATCTGCGCCGGTACGACCACGTTCTCACTGCTGCCGGTGTAACGGTACAGCATGGTGCGCCCGTTGGTATAGACGCGGTACGTCCAATCCCCGCTGTTCACTTCCGTGAAGGCGTCGGCAGCAAACGCCGCCGGCAAAGACGCCGGCAGCAGCAGCGCCGCGCACAGCAGCACGCACAGAACCTTTTTCACGATCTGCTTCTTCATACCGTTTCCTCCTCTTCTCACGCGTCAGGACACAAGCCGCCCGCACAGAGCCCTTGCGCCGTTCTTTCTGTCTAAGGAAAACGAGCGGAAACCTCTTTATCAAAAGTATACTACAGCTTTCCTGAATAGGCAAGATATTTCACGCAGATTGCGGAGAAAGATTGCTGCAGAGCGACCCTCAACGCAGGAAACCTGCATAGCGCGACGCATTATAGAATATGTTATATATCAACGATTTCAGACAAAAAGGATCTCGGTTACATTGTATAGTTCCGTCCTTTCTGTGGATCTGTTTACTTCAGGCCTTCGATCCAGGACTGAAGATCCGCTTCCGAGACATTTCCGCTGAAGCGTTTGCCCTCCAGCCAGGTACCGGTACCTGCAAGAGCTTCCATGTTGAGGCCGCTGCGGCCGATACCGCTGCTCGAAGATGTACAGAACGGGATCACCGTGATCCCTTCAAAGCTGTATTTCTCGACGAAGGTATCCAAAATACGCGGCTCTTCACCCCACCAGATGGGGAAGCCCAGGTAAACGGTCGTATAGCCTTCCAGTGAAATGTCCGCGCTTCCGATCTCCGGGCGGACACGCTTATCATTCTGCTCTTTTGTTGAGCGGCTGTTACGATCGCTCCAGTTCAGATCAGCGTCCGAATACGGCTCTGCGGGAACGATCTCATACAGGTCGCCGCCGGTGATCGCGGCGATCTTTTCGGCAACGCCCTTCGTGGTACCGGTAGCGGAGAAATAAGCCGCCAGAACTTCTGAATGGGCAGCAGTATCTTCGGCAGAAGTGTTTTCAGCAGCAGAATCCTCACCGGCGGCTGCCGTATCTGCTGTTTCCTCTGAAGCAGTGCTGTTATCGGCGGGCGCCTTTTCCGGCTCTGCTGCGGTTACATTTTCCGCTGACGTGTTTTGCGCTTCGTTTTCCTGTTTATTTGCGTTCCCGTTTGAGCTTGTGCCTGCGCAGGCAGTCAGACAAAGGACCATTGTAAATACCATCAGAACTGCCAATACTGTTTTAATCTTTTTCATCATTCTTCCTCACTCCACACTTCACCAAAGAGCACATCGTCATTGAGATGCGCAAACATCGGCGCAAATTCTCCAAGCCGGTTTCTGCCGGCGGTCTGTACGGTTTTTTCAGCCATTTATCTCTTACTCCTTCACCTTTCCGATCTTTTGGTCGCCTGTGGACCAGACGTGCTTTTCTTTTGCTGCGGCGGGCTTATTTTGCGCCATAACGCCCGCCAACGGATGCGGCACGTAGGGCTCTTCCAGATAAACGATCTCTTCCGGCGTCAGTGTCAGATCCGCTGCTTTAGCCGCACCTTCGATATGATGCGTCTTTGTCGCGCCGACAACAGGAGACGTTACCTTCGTCAGCAGCCAGGCAAGAGAAACTTCCGTCATGGTCACGCCGCGCTTTTCCGCGATCTCCGCCACGCGGGTGATGATCATGTTGTCCTGCGCCGCCGTGGCGTCATATTTGAATTTTGCGTAGTCGTCTTCCTCGGCACGCTTTGTTCCGCCTTCTCCGGGGAGCCTTGAAAGCCTGCCGGAAGCCAGGGCACTATAAGGCGTCAGCGCGATGTTCTCCTCATTGCAGTACGGAACCATTTCCCGTTCTTCCTCGCGAAAAATCAGGTTGTAATGCCCCTGGATAGAGACGAACTTCGCAAAGCCTTCTTTTTCTGCAAGGGCATTGGCCTTGGCGATCTGCCAAGCAAAGCAGTTGGAGATACCGATATATCTGGCCTTGCCTGCCTTCACGATGCGGTTCAGACCGTCCATGATGTCTTCGATGGGCGTCTGCCAGTCCCACATGTGATTGATGTACAGATCCACGTTGTCCATCCCGAGGTTCTTGAGGCTTGTGTTGATCATGTTCTCGATGTGCTGCTGTCCGCTGATGCCGCTTTCAATCTCTTCCTGCGTTCTCGGAAGGAATTTGGTAGCGACGACCACGTCGTCCCGCTTCGCAAAATCGCGCAGAGCACGGCCGACATACTGCTCGCTGGTACCGCTCTGGTAAGCGATGGCAGTGTCATAGAAGTTAACACCGAGTTCCAGTCCGCGCTTTATGATCTCTCTCGTGTGCTCCTCATCGATGGTCCAGCTGTGCTGGCCTCTGCCGGGATCGCCGAAGCCCATACAGCCCATGCAGATGCGGGATACGGTCAGATCCGAATTGCCAAGTTTTGTGTACTTCATATAGCTGCTCCTTTCAGCAGACACGGTGCATTTTCGGCATCCCAAAGATTCAGGCCGTTGACCATTGCAGTGTCAAAGATATGCTTCAGGCTGTCCGCCGTATAGTTATTTCCGAATGTTCCGTCATTTCCCCATGCCCATGCGCCAAGCGCGATTTTCGGTAAGTTTGCCATTGATTTGCTCTCCTTTGCTGTAAGTGCTTGTTATTTGTCATCCGTCATTCACCCAGCAGCCGGATCAGGCAGCTGTAGGTGAGCTCATAGACGGTTTGATACACGTAGTTGATCCCTGCTTCCTTCATGGCGGTTCTCTGTTTTTCTGTGACCGCAGTATAGGGGTATATTCCAAACATGAAGGGATAGAAGGTATAAATAAAGTTCTGAATCTCTGCCGCACGCATGTCCGGGCAGAACTTTTCAAGAAGCATGCACATCAGATGCATGGAATGCCCGTACGACTGCTTGAAAGCGGTCAGCAGCTCCTGGCGGCTGTTTGCTTCCATATCGTAATTGTTCATGGAAAGAAGTTTCAAGAGCTGTTCCCGTCCCGAGAGCGACGCGGCGATTTCTTTCGCTAACTCCGCCTTCGTCATCTGCTCATTGCCGTTGATTATGGCGGTCAAGTTTTCGTTCCAGCGGTCGTACTCCCGCTGAAAAAGAGCCAGGAAGATCTCTTCCTTCGTCTCAAAGTAGTTATAGATCGTCGGGCGGGAGAAGGGCACCTCATTTCCGATCTCCTTGAGAGTGATCTCTTTGAAGCTCTTTGCCTGATAGAGCTTTTCACAGGCATTGATGATTTCCTCTCGCCGTCCGGCAATCAACTCCGGCGTTCCTTTGATCATAACGTCACCTTCCCAATCAGCATTGACACAGTGTCAGCACTTGTATTATACACCAGCGCTGACACCGCGTCAACACCTTTAAAAAAAGGTCGAAATATATTGGTTCTTCACGGATTTTTGTGGGATAGCTAAAAAGAAAATATTGAAAAAGAGCATAGGATACTCCAAAATTGTAGTTGCCGAGACAACAAAGAAGGAGTGAACCCTATGCTCATTTTTGATGATATCAAAGTTGAAATTGAAAGTCAAGGATTTAAAGGAACACGTTTAGGCACAAGCCCACAGAAAGAAAAGACCGTCATGTTTTTGGAGAGCATGCGGTCAACAGATACGGTACTTTGTCCGGTGTGTGGGGACGGCGTGTACATATATGAGAATTATCACGTCAATCTCAAGGATATGCCGTTGTGGAAGGACGTGGAGCATACGTGCAGTTGCACGATACACCGGTACAGATGCAACAGTTGTCAGGAAACGTTTACGGAAGATATTCCCTTCAAACATCCCGGAACGCGGATTACCTATCGTGCTGCCAACTGGATCAAAGGATTCTTGCAGCAGAAAGTATCTATCAAAGCAATACAAGAATTGACCGGCATACACTGGGACACCATCCGCAAGGTACAGCGTGAGATCATGGATACTGCCATTTGGGAACACGAGGACGCATTGAAGAAAGCCGGATACAAGCCGAGAATCCTTGCTGTAGATGAATTTGCCATCCATAAAGGACACAGCTACGCTACCTGCGTCATGGATCCAGTGCGCCGTTCTCTGCCTGCCGCAGAACGTCCGGCATGTGCCGCGCGCGGGATCGTACCGTAGCGGAAAGAGATTTCATCCCGAACGTCTGCCAGCGTGTAGGTGCTCTCCGCGAGATCCGCGATCTGTTCGAGCGTGATCTTCAAACCGCTTGAGCCTGTGTCCATTGTCTTTACCTCAAATCTGCAATAGAATCAACCTATATTCCGCTATACAAAACAGGAATAAACGCGCGTATTGACAGCGATTAAACCATATTGTATACTCAATAGCATATTAAGTCAATAGACATAATAAGAATTAATGCAATAATGATCGTGCGGGAGACGATGAAATGCTCAATCAATATTCCAGAACCGAGCTTCTGTACGGCCGCGAAGCCATGGAGAAGCTGCGGCACGCACGCGTGGCGGTTTTCGGCATCGGCGGCGTCGGCGGCTATACGGTCGAAGCGCTTGTCCGGTCCGGGATCGGCGCGGTCGATCTGATCGACGACGACAAGGTCTGTCTGACGAACATCAACCGGCAGATCTACGCCACGCGTAAAACGATCGGCCAATACAAGGTGGACGTCGCTGCCGAACGGATCGCGGAGATCGACCCGCAGATACAGGTCACAGTGCACAAGACCTTTTACACACCGCAGACAGCCGATCAGTTCGATTTCACGGCGTATGACTATATCGTGGATGCGATCGACACCGTTACCGGAAAACTGGAGCTGGTGCAGCAGGCATACACAGTCGGAACGCCGATCATCTCCTCGATGGGCGCAGGAAACAAACTCGATCCGACGGCGTTTACGGTGACGGACATCTACAAGACATCCGTCTGTCCGCTCGCCAAGGTCATTCGGCACGAGCTGCGGCGCATGGGCATACCGCATTTGAAGGTCGTCTGGTCCAAAGAACCGCCGATCACGCCGATTGACGACATGGCCATATCCTGCCGCACGCACTGCATCTGTCCGCCCGGCACGGCGCGCAAATGCACCCAGCGCCGTCAGGTGCCCGGAAGCAACGCGTTCGTGCCGTCGGTCGTCGGACTCATCATCGCCGGAGAGGTCGTCAAAGACCTGACGGCAAAAGAAGAAAAGGAGTAAGCGTATGATTATCCTCGTCAGCGGCGAACGCCGCGAAATTCAGGAAGGCGCCACGGTCGCGCAGCTTCTGGTTCTTGAAAATGTGGAGATGCCGGAATACGTCAGCGTTTCGGTAAACGAGCAGTTTGTGCAGAAGGACGCTTTCGACACGACCGTTCTGCACGGCGGCGACGTCATAGAGTTTCTCTACTACATGGGAGGCGGACAATGATCTTTACGAACGAACAGCTTGAACGCTACTCCCGCCACATCATCCTCAAAGACATCGGTGTGAAGGGACAGAAAAAGCTCGCTGCCGCAAAAGTGCTGATCATCGGCGCGGGCGGACTCGGCGCACCGGCAGCGATGTATCTTGCCGCAGCGGGCGTCGGACGGATCGGAATCGCCGACGCGGACACGGTCGATCTGTCGAATCTGCAGCGTCAGATCATTCATACGACGAACGATCTCGGAAAGCCCAAGGTTGAGTCTGCCAGAGAGACGATGCAGGCGATCAACCCGGACGTGGACGTCAGAACGTATAACGAATTCATCTGCAGCCGGAACATCCTCGATCTTCTCGCGGAGTACGATTACGTGCTTGACGGAACGGACAATTTTCCGGCAAAGTTCCTTATCAACGACGCATGCGTCATGGCAAACAAGCCGTTTACACACGCCGGGATCATCCGGTTCGAGGGTCAGTTGATGACGGTCATCCCGCATCAGACGCCCTGCTACCGCTGCGTGTTCACGAATCCGCCGCCCAAGGGCGCGGTGCCGACCTGCCGCGAGGCGGGCGTCGTGGGCGCGATGGCAGGCGTCATCGGCTGTTTGCAGGCGCTGGA
This sequence comes from Oscillospiraceae bacterium, assembly GCA_902790325.1. Lineage (GTDB taxonomy): Bacteria > Bacillota > Clostridia > Oscillospirales > Acutalibacteraceae > UBA1425. The sequence goes on from CADARP010000002.1 coordinate 61,678, forward strand.
AGCAATCAAGTATATCACCGGTGCGGGCGAGCTGCTGACCGGAAAACTGCTGATCTTCGACGCGCTGGAAATGCGTTTTCATACCGCCAAACTGCCGCCGCGCGGAAAGGGCTGCGCCGTGTGTTCGGATCATCCGACCATCACGGAGCTGATTGACTACGATCCGCCCGCCTGCGGCTTAAAAGGGGTGAAAGCATGAACGTACTGCCCGAAACGATCCGTCTATCCCGCAGGGAGTATGCGGTCATGCTGCACGAAGCGAACAGGAAAGCGCCCGAGGAAGCGTGTGGATTGCTGGCCGGGACAAACGACGACGGCGTGCGCACTATACGAAAGATCTACGTACTGGAGAATGCGGATCATTCGCCGGAGCATTTTCGTTTAAATCCCGCCGAACAGCTTGCCGCGATACGCAACATGCGGCAAAACGGCCTCAAACCGCTCGGAAACTGGCACTCCCACCCGGCAACGCCGTCCCGTCCGTCCGCGGAGGATATTCGTCTGGCGTTCGATAAAAACGCAACCTACTGCATTTTGTCACTCGCCGGCGAAACGCCCGTGCTCAACGCCTTCCATATTGAGAACGGGAACGTAAGAAAAGAAAACCTACAGATTAAATAAGAGGAATTCGTCATGGACAACACATTCAAAACCATTTCGGCGGCAGAATTTGCCGCTTTGGATTTTACGAAATATACGCTGGTCGATCTGCGCGAGCCGGACGAGCTGCTTGTCAGCGGTATTGCAGGCGCAATCAACATCCCCTTTTCGCAGTTCGCCGCAAAACTCGACGACATCCCGAAAGACAAGCCGGTGATCGTCTACTGCCGTGTGGGCGATTTCAGCGAGCAGATCGCGGAGATCCTCGCCGACCGCGGATACGATGTGGCGCACGTCGAGGGCGGGTACAACGCATACCGCAGGCTGACCGAGTGCGCAGCGCCGCCGGAGCCGGCAGCATCCACGACAGCGGAACCGGTTCTGATTGACGCAAAGGGGCTCAAATGCCCCGGTCCGATCGTCAAGGTCGCCGACTTCCTGCGGGACCAGCCCGACGGCACGCGCGTGCACGTGGAAGCGACGGAGGACGCTTTTTATTCCGACATCCGGGTCTGGTGTGCCCGAACGGGCAACCGGCTGGACAATATTACCTTTACGGACGGGATCATCCACGCGGATGTCACACGGCAAACACAGACGGCGCCGACAGCACAGACGGGGCAGAACGACAAAACGTTCGTCGTGTTTTCCGGCGATCTCGATAAGACGATCGCGGCGTTCATCATGGCAAACGGCGCGGCGGCAATGGGTAGAAGCGTCACGATCTTCTTCACGTTCTGGGGTCTGAACATCCTGCGCCGTCCGGAACGTGTTAAGGTCAAAAAAGCGTTCATCGAGCGCATGTTCGGCATCATGATGCCACGCGGCACGAAGCAGCTCGGCCTGTCGCGCATGAATATGGGCGGCGCCGGCGCAAAGATGATCCGCGGCATTATGCAAAGCAAGGGCGTAAGCTCTTTGGAAGAGCTGATCGATTCCGCGACCATGCACGGCGTACGGCTCGTTGCGTGTCAGATGTCGATGGATATTATGGGTATCCGCAAAGAGGAACTGATTGACGGTGTGGAGCTTGGCGGCGTGTCCACCTTCCTCGGCTCCGGCGAGCAGTCGGATATGAGTTTGTTTATTTGACAGGAGAGGATCTTTATGCAGAAAAAGCTGACCGGAAAAGCCATGTTTCTGTTTTGCCTCGGGGATTTTTCCAGAGCGATATTCAACGGACTGACGGCAACGTATCTGATGTACTTGTTCATCCCGGCGGAGAATTCGTCGCTGCCGGTCCTGCTGCCGTACGGCGCGCTGACGTTTGCGGTCATCCGCGGGATCGGCGTGATCTTTGACGCGCTGATCGACCCGTTTATCGCCTCGCGCAGCGACAATTGCAAAAGCCGTCTCGGTGCGCGCATCCCGTTCCTGCGATTTGCCGCGATCCCGATGGGCGTGTTCGCGCTTCTGATGGTGTTTATGCCCGTGCATGCGCAGTCGTGGATCAACGCCGTCTGGCTGCTCGTGATGCTGCTGCTGTTCAATCTGTCGTCGTCGCTGTTTCTGGTGCCGTACTATGCGCTGATGGCGGAGCTCGTCACCGACACGAAACGCCGCGTGTTTTTCAGCACCATCAACACGCTTTTGTTCGTCATCGGCAGCGCGGTGATCTACATCACGCCGATCATCAAAAATGCGCTCGTGGCAAACGGATACAGCGAGCTGGTTGCGTGGCGTGCCGCATTTCTCGTGTTCGGCATCCTCGGCGCACTTACGGCGTTCATTTCGTCTTTCAGCGTAAAGGAGGAAGATTACGTTGTGCGCGAGCAGAGCTATACGCCGCTGCTGTCCTCGCTGCGCGCGACGTTTCGGTATCGGGATTTCACGGTGCTGCTGATCGGGTATATGCTTATGTGGATCGCGTTTTCCTTTTTCAATTCCACACTGATGTATTATGTCACGATGCTTCTGGGGCTTTCGGACAATTATGCCGTGATTGTCATGGCGGCGGCGATGGCGGTCGGCGTGGCGACGTATCCGCTCGTCAACTTCCTCGCTTCACGCGTCGGCAAAAAGGTGCTGCTGCTGTTCGCCTGCACAGCGTACGTGCTGATCTATACAGGCATCTTTTTCTCGGCGGTTTTTGTGCGCGCGTTCGGCGCGGCGGCGACCGGCATCCTGATCGGCGTGCTGATCGGGTTCCCGATCTCCATCACCAACATCATCCCCGTGGCAGCATTTGCGGACCTGGCACAGTATGACACGATCCAGACCGGCCAGAACCGGCAGGCGATGTTCGTAGCGTCGCGCAATCTTCTGCAGCAGCTCAGTCAGGCGGTCGTGCTGTTCATCGTTCCGATCGTCATCACCGGCTCCGTCGCAGACGGCGTGGCATATTACGGCGGCGTGCGCCGCACTGCGCTGATCGCAGCCGGCTTTATTCTCGGCGCACTGCTGTGCTATGTGTTTTACAGAGATAAAAGGATCACGACAGCAATCAATCAATACAATGAACGGCAGCATAGAGGAAACGAGGAACGCACATGAAATCCGTTCTGATCTACGGCGACTCCAACACGTGGGGTCTGATCCCCGGCTCCGATCCCGCAGCACAGTACCCGCCGGAGATCCGGTGGACGTGCAGACTGCAGTCGATGTGCCCGGACGTCCGGTTTCTGACAGACGGTCTGTGCGGGCGGACGATCGCGCACGAGGACGCTGACCGGCCGGGGCGCAGCGGTATGCAGACGCTGCCGCTTTTGCTGGAACGCCACGCTCCGCTCGACGCGGCGGTCATCATGCTCGGTACAAACGACTGCAAGGCCGTCTTTGCGCTGACGCCGCAGCAGATCGCTCAGGATATGCGCGCGCTTCTGTCCGTTCTGCAAGCGTACGTTCCCGCTAACCGCATCTTGCTGATCGCGCCGCCGCTGCTCGGCGCGGACGTGTGGAAAGCCGAAAAAGATCCCGCGTTCAGTCCGCAGAGCGTGCACACCTGCCGTGCGCTTACGGCTGAATACCGGCAGGTCGCACAGGACTGCGGAACGGCGTTTCTGGCTGCGGCAGATCACGTCACGGCAAGCCCTGTCGACGACGAGCATCTGGATGCCGACGGGCACCGGAGTCTGGCGGAAGCGGTATGGAACAAGCTGGCCGAAATGCAGATCCTGCATCCGTATACCGTTCGGGAGACCGTGGACTTCCGCACGCTGTCCACCTTCTTTCACGAAAACGGATTGGGCATGCAAATTGAAACGGAAAAGCCGGATCGCATCCTGAAAATGTGACGATTGGATGACGCCGCAGCCGGTCAACTGATTGCGGCTGTCACGCTGGAAATGCGCGGCGGCGTCTATGTGCTCGGCGACATTGCAGTCAAAAAGGAAATGCGCCGCAAAGGATACGGCGCAATTTTGCTGCAGACCGTGTGCCGGGAAGCACGGCAGATGGGTGTACGCACGCTGTGGGTTTGTGCCAAAGAACCGGACTACTTTCTGCACCATGGCTGGCAGGAAACCGACTGGGATTCTGCGCCGGATATCGCCGTGTACTGCCCGACATGCGCAAAGCATAGCGTCGTATGCCATCCAAAGAAAATGAAGAAAACTTTGGATGAAATGTAATTACTGCTCGCCCAATAAAATCGTGAATGATTGATGCGTCGTTTGGACAAACAGAAATGTTCAAGTGTATATTTGGCGAGCAGTAAAGTCAGCGTGTCCTCCATATCGCCGAAGCAGGCAAATCAAATGATATCAGACGCCCATTGATCCTACCGTGACGATGCCTTCTTCTTTACTCTTATTCGCTATCTCTCAATTCCTGCCGTTCGTTCTTCATCCCACAAAAATCCGTGAAGAACCTAAAAAAAGAACTGCCAACGGCAGTCCGTACTACGAGCAACAGAGCCCGAAGGCTCCGTGCAGGGGTTGTACGCCGTTCAGTGCAGGCGGATGCACCAGTGGAGGGCACTTCCCGCGTCGGGGTGGCGTTTGCCGGGTCCCGCAATGCCTTGCAGCCTGCATTCGTCTTCGGGGTAGCCGAGTTCGCCGGGCATGTCGGGGAATTCGTACACCTCCGCCGTGTAGCCGTCGTGCTCGTTTCCGTCGACGCGGAAAACCTTGTCGCCGTAGCGGACAAACGCACCGTTTTCAGAAGTCTCTCTGCGCAGTGCGCGCATCGTGGTGGGTGTAAAGCTCGTTTGTCATTTTGTTTTGCTCCTTTCGTGTTTTGGTAGCCACATCCCGGCAGACGGAGCGTGCCTCCCAGTTGACCATCCCGGTCTTCACGCCGGCTTTTTTCGCTTTTTCCGACTTGGCGAGCACGATCCCGTGCCTGTCTTCCGTCGCGCCGCAGACCGCCACCGCCTTTCCCCGAAGGGAAGGATCCAGCATCATCTCCACGGATGCGTAAAAACAGTTCATGTCGGAGTGTAAAATGTTTTTCATTTTTTTGATTTCACCTCTTGACAACGTGCACAAGTTGGTGTATGATGTGAACGTAAGGTGAATGTTGCAAGCACATTATATCGCGCCATTTTTCACTTGTCAAGTGAATGTTGAGAAAAAGCCGAACATTTTTTCGACAATTTTTTCAACGAGTGAATGGCATTCATTACAGAAACAGGAGGTATTTGTATGCAGCTGAGTGAAAAACTGTTACAACTACGCAAGAAAAAGGGTCTGTCACAAAGAGAAGTCGCGGAAGCCGCCGGTATCACCCGCAGAGCGTATATTGGTTATGAGGCAGAAGGAAAGCATCCGAAGGCACGTTCAACCTATGAGAACCTCGCCTTCGTTCTCGGATGCGATCTGGAGTTTCTGCTGGATGAGAACGCGCAGTTCGTGATCAAGGCGTCTGATCAGTACGGGCTTCGCGGCAAGCAGCAGGCGGAACAGCTTGTTGAGCAGCTGTCCGGTTTGTTCGCCAGCGGCGAGCTGTCGGATGCAGACAAAGACGCTGTGATGATCTCTCTGCAAAGGGCATATTTCATCAGCAAAGAGATCAACAAAAAGTATACGCCGAAAAAGTACAAAAAGTCTGCTGATTCTGAAGACGCTGCGGACTAAGTCCGTTATTTCGGACAGTTGAGAGTTTAGACTTTAACCATAGCATTCATTTTATGTATGCTGGGAGGTGTTTCATTTGGATTCGTATAAGCTGTATAAAAGCGCAAACAACCTTGTCCGCGCCTGCGGCACAAGAGATCCTCTCCGAATCGCTGAGGAAGTTGGCATCATCACACTGGATGGAGTATATGCTTTTACTCGACGATGACGAGGAAGATGAACCCAAACCCAGCGAGAAATCCGGCTGCGGTTGTCTGCCGATGCTTGTGCTTGGTCTGCTGATCATTGTGCTTCTGCTTGTTTTCGGGAACGGCTGATTTGCGAAAACAAGTAAAACGGAGATATTTCTATGGGACTTTTCGGAAACTTCTTTGATTTCGACGGCGACGGAAAAGCGAGTCTATTTGAGGAACTGCTCGGCTTGGAGCTGTTAGGCTTCTTCGATACGGAAGAAGATGATGACGACGAAGACGAGGAACCGGAAGAGGAGGATGACTTATGAACGGACAGAAGCAGGATTCAGGTTGTTTTTGGCCTGTAGCCATTGTGATCGGGTTGGTCTTGTTTTTACTGATTGGTGTTGGTAGCTGCAGCAACAACAATAGCCGGTCGTACAGATCATCTCATACAACTGCAAGATTCCAGACAACATACAAATATGTTCCGACAACAACGACCACCACGACCACGCGCCGCACGACGACCTCGCAGCGTCCGTACACATATCAGCGGACGACAAAAGCGACGAAGGACGACGATCCGCTGAATGCAAAGGACTATGTGGATGCGGATGACTTCTACTACGACCACTACGACGACTTCTTCGACTACGAAGACGCCGAGGATTATTGGTACGAAAATTCTTGATTGGAGGAAAGGATAATGGAAAGAACACTGAAAGCACTGACAAAACTGGACGGACGCGTTTACGTCTATCTGGCAAACGATGAAGCTGGGAAAACGTTTCTTGCGCAAGCAGAAGCGGAAGGCATGTTGTTCGACACCGGCGCCAAACCTACGGACAATCCGTATGCAACGGTAATGGCGATCAACCACGACAGTACACTGAATTATGTCGGCGCAAACGGCATGATCGCATTTCGAGCCGGTGCAGATACGATCGGTGGAGAAAAGCTGATCAGAATAGATTACGAGAAGTACGTATCCGGCACCGAGGAATACTGGTTTCGTGCGGAAACTATAAAGTAGAAATGGCAATAGCGGTCATTCTGCTTTTACACGCGAAGCAGGGTAACCGCATAAATGCTGTTATAAATGTCGGAGTTTTCAAAATGGATTTGCTTTAAAATCTTGCGTTACACATCGCAATTTGCTATAATATAGTATATTTTGGCTTATTGTGACTAAATCAGGATTCGAGTGAAGGGAGTGGCTGGTATGAGAAGCAATCCTCGCTGTTTATACGAGAGCACCTTTGAATCATTTATCAGTGAATCAGACCTGTCAATCCTCGGAACCCTGTGTGATAATTACCATGGCGATGCACGAACCACAACGCGAGAAGCGTGGAAAGCCGAAATAACTATTATGCAGGAAACGCTTGCGTGGCTCGGCGATAAAGACGGACGTATTATTTTCGAGTATGACATCCCACGTCTTGGCAAAAGAATAGATCGTGACCAGCAAACTGTTGACAGGGTTTGATGCGCCCATTTTACAGGTCATGTATCTGGACAAGCCGATGAAGGATCATACGTTGCTGCAGGCAATCTGCCGCACCAATCGTGTTTACGGGCAAGATAAAACTTATGGTTTGATCGTCGACTATGTCGGTATTTTTGACGACGTTGCTAAAGCGCTTTCCTTTGATGCTGAAGCAGTAGAAAAAATAATCAGCAACATTGAAAGCGTAAAAGCAAAGGTGCCGTTATTCGTTGCGACCTGTGTTGGATTCTTCCCCGGTGTAGACAGAACCCGTGATGACTGGGAAGGCCTTGTCGCGGCACAAGATTGTCTGCCCAATGATGAGGTCAAAGACCAATTCGGCGCACAGTACCGCGTGCTGAACCGCGTCTGGAATGCGCTGTCGCCGGACGATTGCCTTAAACCATACAAAGCGGATTATAGATGGCTGTCGAAGGTTTATGACTCCATCCGACCGACAGATGAACGAGGCAAGCTGATCTGGGCTGCTCTTGGCCCGAAGACCATACAGCTCGTTCATGACAACATTTCGGTTGAATCGGTTGATGCAGACGAAGACGTGCTCGCCATGGATGCCGAGATCATCCAAAAGTTTATTGATGGCGACACCAGCGCGAAGAAAAAGAGCAGAAAAATTGAAATCGATCTGGCCGCTATAATTCATAAGCACCCGGATGATCCGCGCTTTATCGCTCTCGGCGCAAGAATGGAAAAGCTGCGTGAAGAGCACGAAGCGGGACTTCTGACCAGCATGGAGTTCTTGAAAGCCTTGCTTGAACTGGCGAAGGACGTCGCACAAGTTGAAAAAGAAACCATCCCGGAAGAAGAAGTGGATAAAGGAAAAGCAGCGTTGACATCGCTTTTCCAAAATGTAAAGAACGATAACACGCCAATCATTGTGGAACGCATAGTAAACGATATCGATGGTATCGTAAGAATCGTTCGTTTCCCCGGTTGGCAAAACACATCAACCGGCAGGAAAGAAGTAAGCAAAAACCTTCGTGATGTCATCATGCGCAAATACAGGATTAAGGATCCTGATGTCTTTGCAAAGGCGTATAGTTACGTTGAACAGTACTATTAATTATGCATTTCAGGAAGCATATCAACAACATATAAAGTTATCAAAAAGATATCAGATTTTTATCCGTTTATTATCAATGCATAGCGGTTGCATAGGCATTGCAACCAAATGCAACCGCGTGCAACCCTTGCAACCAAATGCAACCATTCGGGCAAAACATCCGACCGAGTAGAAAAACCGGCATAGAAAAGGCGCCAAAAACGCTTCTCTATGCCGATTTCTTTGTTTATTCTGTTGGGGTGGAGAGGGCTGATTTTGTTGTATATCAACGATTTTGGACAAAAAAAGAAGAACGGTTACATTGTATCAAAATAACCGTTCTTGCGTGGCGGAGAGCAAGGGATTCGAACCCTCGAAGCCGCTTTGACGGCTTACACGATTTCCAGTCGTGCTCCTTCGACCAACTCGGACAACTCTCCGTTTGCTCAACGGGGATTATTATACTATATGATTTGCAAAAAATCAACCCTTTTTTTAAATTATTTGGTTGTGTCCTGTCTGCTGCCCGGGCTGCGGCGGCCAAGCCCGCCTTTTGTGTGCGGATCGTCGGGCCGATCGCTGCTTGACCCGTGCTGCAGCAGCCCTTCCTGAAGACCGCCGGCATCCGGACTTCATCGTCGTTAGATTATGGCGCGAAAAACAGATAATGCAGGAGAGATGCCGACTGTGCGGGGGATCATATCTGTGCGGTATTTGGCGGGAATGTGTAAAGAACGGGTATTGAAAGGAAACGGCGAAAGTGGTATAATCTATCCTGAAATGAAACAAAGAAGGGGATATTGCTATGGAATTCAAACATGTTATCCGGAACCGTTACTCCTGCAAAAAGTATTCCGACAGACAGGTGGACAGCGAAGATCTGACGGCGATCCTCGAAGCCGGCCGTCTGGCGCCGACGGCAAAGAACCTGCAGGAACAACACATCTATGTGCTGCAGTCCGCCGACGCGCTCGCAAAGATCGACGCGGCAACGCCCTGCCGTTACGGGGCGCCGACCGTGCTGGTCGTTGCGTTCGACAAAAGCAACGTCTTTACCTATCCCGGAGACAAGCGGGATTCCGGCGTGGAGGACGCAACCATCGTGGCGACGCATCTGATGCTGGCCGCCGCGGACAGAGGCGTGGACAACTGCTGGATCAACTTCTTTGATCCGGACAAGCTGGCGTCCGCGCTGGAACTGCCCGAAAATGAAGAGATTCTGATGCTGCTGGATCTCGGCTTTGCTGCGGAAGGCGCCGGTCCGCTGCCGAATCACGCGAGCCGGAAAGGGTTGGACGAAACGGTCAGCTATCTGTAAAACCGAAGCGGCCGGACCGACTGCATCCTCTTGCCGCCGCTTTTTCGCAAAGCGGAAACCATATCCGCAGGGACTGATCACGCGGTATGCGTCGGGGACAGCCCGATAAGCCGCTTCCGGAGGTACGAACATGAACGATATACAAAAACTGCAGTCCATTCTTGACGAGAGCGAACGCATCGTCATTTTCAGCGGCGCGGGTGTGTCGACCGAAAGCGGCATCCCCGACTTCCGCAGTGCGGACGGACTGTACAAAAAGAAAGAAAAGCAGTTTAACTACCCGCCCGAAACGATGCTCAGCCATACGTTTTTTGTCCATCATACGGATATTTTCTTCGACTATTACCGCACGAAGATGATCTATCCGGGCGCAAAGCCCAACGCCTCCCACACCGCGGCGGCTGCGCTCGAACGCGCCGGAAAGCTGTCGGCGGTCGTGACGCAGAACATCGACGGATTGTACCAGCAGGCCGGCGTCAAACGGGTGCTGGAGCTGCATGGTACGACGCTGCAAAATACGTGTACGAAATGCGGCAAGCACAGCGGCCTCGACGCCGTCATGAACTGCGACGGCATCCCGAAGTGCCCCTGCGGCGGCGTGTGGAAGCCGGACGTCGTATTGTACGAGGAGTCGCTCGACGAGGACGTGATCGAGCAGTCGGTCAACGCGATCGCAAACGCGGACTGTTTGATCGTGGCGGGCACAAGACTGACGGTCTATCCGGCGGCGGGATTCGTGCGGTACTTTCGCGGCAGGCATTTCGTCCTCATCAACCGCGACGCGACACAGATGGACTCCATGGCCGAACTGGTGCTGCGGCAGAACGTCGGCGAAGTCTTTGCCGCGATAAAGATCTGAACGTATACGAAACGCCGATCGGGGCACAATAAACCGAAGTCTGTACAAACAGGCTTGCAAAGAGGATAAAGATGACACAGAAAGAAATATTTGAGTTTGTGGATTCTCAGAAAACCGCCTTCATCGGTTCGGTGGACACAGACGGTTTTCCGAATGTGAAAGCGATGCTCTCGCCGCGCGAAAGAGACGGCGCGACTTTCTATTTCACGACGAACACGTCCTCCATGCGCGTGGCGCAGTATCTTGCCAATCCGAAAGCGTCGATCTACTTCTACCACCGCGGCAGATTCCGCTATACCGGCGTTATGCTGAAAGGAACGATGCAAGTGTTGACGGATCAGGAAACCAAAAACAGGATCTGGCGTACCGGCGATACCATGTTTTATAAAAAAGGCGTAACCGATCCCGATTACTGTGTTTTACGTTTCGTCGCAACCGGCGGACGGTATTATCAGGATCTGAAAACGGAGAGCTTCGTTTTTGATTAAGACGAATCGCAGTTTGTCGGAGACAAACTGCGCGTGATGCGCGCCTGCGGCGCATGATGTATTCCTTCGGAATATGATGTTTTCCGCTTCGCAGAAAATG
>CADARP010000002.1:72827-128196 GCA_902790325.1 Oscillospiraceae bacterium
ATCATGTTTTCGCGCGGCGAAAACACATCATGTGCGACAGCACGCATCATTTTGCATGGCAAAACATCCTTTCGGGCGCAGCCCGACAAATTCCGCTTTTGGAGTGTACCGTATGCAGAACATCATCGGCAAAACCGTGCGCGGGACGATCGACCGTCCGATCGGCAGCCGCCATCCCCGGTATCCGGACATGATCTATCCGATCAACTACGGGTACCTCGACGGCATTTTCGCCCCCGACGGCGCGGAACAGGACGTATATGTGCTGGGGACGGACAAGCCTCTGGATGCATTTGAGGGAAAAGTGATTGCAATCTACCACCGCTTTCATGATGCGGAGGACAAATGGATCGTCTCTCCGGACGGCACGGACTATCCGGACGAGGAGATCCTGCAAGCGATCCGTTTTCAGGAACAGTATTTTGACGGCGAATTGATCCGATAAACCTTTTTTATACAAAGTGCGCGATATACGGCAAAAAAACTTGCAAAATCCGATTTTGTGGAGTAGAATGTCAGAAAGAAATAGAACGAGGTCAAAACTATGAACATGGACGCACTCAAGCCCAACGAAGGCAAGGAACTGAAGATTTCGACGAAGTACGGCGATTTCCTGCGCTATCCGGTCAAGACGCACGTCGTCGTCAGCGGCGACAGCATCCCCGATATCCTCGATCTGTACGTCAAGGATTATCTTGAGGAGGGCGACATGATCTTCATCAGCGAGAAGATCATCGCCATCAGCCAGGGACGCGCGTTCGACATCGACGACATCGAGGTGTCGAAGCTGGCGAACTTCCTGTGCAAGTTCGTCTACAAGTCGCCTTACGGCATCGGTCTGGGCAGCCCGTGGACGATGGAGCTGGCGATCCGGGACATCGGCGTACCGAAGATCCTGTTTGCCGCGCTCTGTTCCGCCGTGACGAAGCCGTTCGGCGTGCGCGGCGTGTTCTACAAGATCGTCGGTGACAAGGGACGCGCCATCGACGGCCCGTGCGACTACACGCTGCCGCCTTACAACCACTATGCGAAACTTGCGCCGAAGGACCCCGACAAGGTTGCGGCCGAGCTCGAAAAACACATCGGCTGCAAGGTGGTCATCATGGACGCCAACGACATCGGCCGCGAGATCCTCGGCGTGTCCGACCCGTCCATCGACATCGAGATGTGCAAGGAGATCTTCCGCGACAACCCGCTCGGACAGAAATCTCAGCAGACGCCCATCGCCATCATCCGCAAAGCATAAAACGGCATAACGCAAAAAAGCAGCGGCTCCGCGATTGGAGCCGCTTTGTGTATATAGGGATCGGATGTTGCGCCGGCGGATCATTCCGCGCTTTCCGCATCGACGGGGTCGGGGGATTCGTTGACTTCCGGCGTCTCGATCGGCTGCTCGACAGGCTGCTGTTCCTGCTGTTCGGGCGGCTGCTCGTCCACCGGTGTTTCTCCCGGCGTTTCGTTCTCGTCTGCCGGTTCTTCTGTGCGCCGGAAGGGATTGTTGTCGTTGTTGAACCAGCGGTCGAACAGGCGCGTTGTCGTTTCCGCCTGTTCCGCTTCGGGCGTATAGGCGCGCGTGGTCGTATAGTAGTATGTGCTGTCGGACGAGCGCGTCGTGCCGGACAGGAAATTGAACGGCGATTCGCGCACTTCGTCATGGATCTCGACGTTGCTCATGCCGTACAGCGCCTGCTGCACGCGGTGTGCGTCGAGCTGGTAATCCACGACCCAGACGAACTCCTGCGCTCTGCCGTAGCCGGTCATCATGTAGCTGTCTTTGCCGGTCAGCGTTTCCGTCTCGTCCTCGCTGACAAGCAGCGGACAGGAGATCTGCCGCATTTCAAACTGCATCCAGTCCTGCAGCAGTGCCTGCGTGCCGAGCGACAGGATCTGCGCGCGGCGGTAGTTGGTCTGCACGTACGGCAGCACCAGATTCATCATGTTGTTCAGTTGTCCGACCGACGCCTTTGACGCTTTTGCGATCAGCGCGGTCACGAGCTTGCGCTGGCGGCGCGTGCGGGACAGATCGCCGTCGGCGTCGCTGTGGCGGATGCGCGAATAGATCAGCGCCTGGTCGCCGTTGAGCCGGACGCCCTCGCCGTAGGGGAACTTCTTGTGCGAGGAAGTGCGGCGGATATACCGCGCCTCATATTCCTCCACGTCCACCTCCACGCCGCCGAGCGCGTCGATCAGCTTGGGGAACGTGTCGAAATCAACGGTGATGTAGTTGTCGATCTCGACTTTGTAGTTGTTTTCGATCGTCTGGACAAGCGTTGCCGCGCCGCCCCAGTTGTAGGCGGAGTTGATCTTGTACCACCGATCCTGGCCGTTGATGTTCATGTACGTATAGCTGTCGCGCATGAACGACACCAGCGAGATCGTTTTGGTCTTTTTGTTCAGCGAGACGAGGATCATCGCGTCGGTGCGGCCGTCGGAGCCCTCCTCGGTATCTACGCCGCACAACAGGCAGTTGATTACGTTCTTGCTGTGCAGTCTCTGGCCGCCGTTGAGCGCCCACTTCTGCAGCCAATCCTTCAGAGAGGACGCGTCGGCCACGTCGTGCATGGGCGTAAAGACGGGGTCTTCTTCTTCAATGAGTTCGGTACGGTCGGCGTTTTCAAAGTTGATGCCGGGATCGTAGTCGATCAGATTCAGTTTCTGGTTGATAATCAGCAGGAAAGCCGCCATCCCCGCTGCCAAAAGCAGCAGGATCGCAACCACCAGAAGCTTGAGATTGCGCTTTTTCTTTTTCAGCCAGAACCGCGAAAATCCGTTGGAGTAGTTGTCCTCCTCCGGCGTATCCGCATCGTAGTCATTGTAGTACAGCGTGTCATCAGGTTCCGGATCATGCGTATATTTAGAAACGGGAATGTCTGCGCTGCTGTGGTCAGCTTTACCGGCGGTCTTGCCGTCATCCTCGTTTTTGCAGTAGAATACGTTCCAGTCTTTCTGCTCGTCGCTCATATGATCACCCCGCTCCTTCGCAGACGTTACCATATAGTATAACACAGAAATGCGCATATAATATTCTTAATTAGAATATACTGTAAATATAGTGTTAATTTCGACAAATTTTTTTCGGAAAAAGATCACTGCGTCCGTCATGCACATTTCGTGCGCGGCGGGAAATGCTAAAGGAGAGGAAGCCATGACCGTAAAAAAGGAAAAAGACCGCCTTGTTGTGGATATCCACGGGATGCGCGTTGCCGACGCGCAGTTCCGCCTCGAGTCGCTGCTCGCGTCCTGCGGCGCGAACGTCCGGGCGATCTGCGTCATTCACGGGTGCAACAGCGGGCAGGCGCTGCGCGACATGGTGCGCGCGCTGCGCTCGCCGCGTCTTGTGCGTGTGCGTCCCGATTACTTCAATGACGGTCAGACCATTCTGGAGCTGAAGGTGAACAAATGAAACTCAAACGCGCTGCTGTCGTCGCGCTGTGCGCGGCTCTGACGGCGGTGATCGCAGGCGGCGGCGTTTTTTACGCCCGCCGGGAGACGGCGTACCGCCAGAAAAAGATCGAACCGATGGCGATGTACCGGCTGTCTGCATTCACGGAAGTCAGGCAGCGCCGGGAACTGCGGCTGTGCGCCGACCGGGGGCTGTCGGCCGCGGCGCCGGAAAACACGCTTGAAGCCGTCCGAGCGGCGGGAGAAGCGGGCTATCCGTATGTGCTGCTCGACGTTGCGTGTACAAAAGACGGGACGGCAGTGCTGCTGCACGACGAGACGATCGACCGCATGACGGCGGGGCGGGGACGCGTGCGCGCGTTCACATGGGCGGAGCTTGCGCGGTTCCCGCTTGACAACGGCGCGAACATCGGCGACTATGACCGCGTGACGATCCCGTCCCTGGAAGACGCGCTGCGTGTCTGCGCGCAGTACGGGATGCAGCCGATCCTCTCGCTGCGAACGGTGCGTACCGCGCAGCCCGAAGTGCTGCGTAAAGCGCTGCGCAGCGCGTATATGGTCGTCTCGACACAGAAGGATGTGCTCGGTCTTTTGGAGGGCGCGGCACGGCTCTGCTACCGCACGCAAGTGCCGTCGCAGCGCGATCTGCGGTACTGTGCGCAGCACGGTTTTGCGCTCGCGTTCGACCCGGTGCGCACCGCGGAAACCGACCTGCGCAGCGCATGGGATCTGGAGCTCTGGGCGTGGCCGGTCAACACGCGCGAGACGCTTGCGAGAACTGCGGATCTGGGCGTGATTCATATGGTCACAGACTGCATTTTACCGGTCCGATAAAAATATTTTTTCCACCGTTTTATCCACACCCTCTGCGTTCGGACGCACAGGATGTGGCATCTTTTTTTCTGCGTGCCCACCACGGATAGAGACGATCGGTTTCTGCACGCGTTGTCCACAGACTTATCCCGAAAAAAAAGAAAAACCGGCGAAAAAAAGCCCTTGACAAGCGGCGATTTTTTCTGTATAATATGCCCCTGTAAAGATAAAAAACTTTACACCCAGTCAAGGAGATGAAACCGGTGGCAAAGGACCTGGAAATCGTTACGCTGCTCGACTTTTACGGTGAGATGCTCACCCAAAAGCAGCACGATTTTTTGGAATACTACTACGGCGACGACCTTTCTCTTTCCGAGATCGCGACCAATGAGGGGATCACCCGTCAGGGCGTGCGCGATGCGATCAAGCGTGCGGAAAAGCAGCTGTTCGACATGGAGGAAAAGTTGGGTCTTGTCCGCCGTTTTGCCGAAACGAAAAAGGGTCTGACCGAGATCACGGAATACGCCGAGTTGATCAACAGTTATAACCTGCGCCACTCCTTGTCCCGCGAGATCAACGAATACACCGTCAAGATCAAGGCTATTGCCCAGGATCTGCGCGATCAGTAAAGGATGTGATTTCTTGGCCTTTGAAGGTCTTTCCGATAAACTTGAAAATGCATTCAAACTCCTGAAAAGCAAGGGGAGCCTGACGGAGGCGGACGTGCGGTCCGCCATGCGCGAGGTACGTTTGGCGCTGCTGGAAGCAGACGTGAACTACAAGGTCGCCAAGGATTTCACCAACAAGGTGACCGAGCGCGCGATCGGCGCGCAGGTCATGGAGAGCCTGACGCCGGCGCAGATGGTCATCAAGATCGTCAACGAGGAACTGGTCGAGCTGATGGGCGGTACCCGTACCCGGCTCAATACCGCGCCGCATCCGCCCACCATTGTGATGATGTGCGGCCTGCAGGGTGCCGGCAAGACCACCCACTGCGCCAAGCTCGCGCTGATGCTGCGCAATCAGGGCAGCCATCCGCTGCTGGCCGCGTGCGACGTGTACCGACCCGCCGCCATCAAGCAGCTGCAGGTCGTCGGCGAAAAGGCCGGCGTGCCCGTGTTTGAGATGGGGCAGTCCGATCCGGTGATGATCGCCCGCGAGGCCGTCCGATATGCCAAAGATCACGGCAACGACTATGTGTTCCTCGACACGGCAGGCCGTCTGCACGTGGACGAGGCGCTCATGGACGAGCTCAAGAACATCAAGGCCGAGGTTCATCCGCACGAGATCATGCTTGTGGTCGATGCGATGCTCGGTCAGGACGCGGTCAATGTGGCCACGGCGTTCAACGACGCTTTGGGCATCGACGGTTTGATGCTTACCAAGCTCGACGGCGATACCAGAGGCGGCGCGGCGCTGTCCGCGCGTGCCGTGACGGGCAAGCCGATCAAGTTCATCGGCGTCGGCGAAAAGCTCGAAGACCTCGACGTCTTCCATCCCGACCGCATGGCGTCGAGAATCCTCGGCATGGGCGACATGCTCTCGCTGATTGAAAAGGCGGAGCAGAAGCTCGACGAGAAAAAGGCGCTCGAGCTCGAGGAAAAGCTGCGCCGCAACAAGTTCGATCTCAACGACCTGATGGATCAGATCGACCAGATCAACCGTCTCGGCTCGATCAAGGATCTTTTGGGCATGATCCCCGGTATCGGCAGCAAGATCCGCGACGTCGACGTGGACGAGCGCCAGTTCGACAAGATCAAGGCAATCATCTACTCCATGACGCCGGCGGAACGCGCCAATCCGGACATCATCAATCCGTCCCGCAAGCGCCGCATCGCGGCGGGCTGCGGCAAGGAGGTTGAGGACGTCAACCGCCTTCTGGCGCAATACCGGCAGATGCGCAAGATGTTCAAGCAGATGAACGGCAAGTCGTCCAAAAAGCAGATGCGCCGCATGAACATGATGCAGGGCATGCAGAACATGAACGGGTTCAAAATCTGATCGTTTATAATTTTACATTATAATAAACAAATATTTTTCTGGAGGCAATTACCATGGCAGTGAAAATCAGACTGCGCCGTATGGGCGCGAAGAAAGCACCGTTTTACCGTGTCGTCGTAGCGGATTCCCGCTATCCCCGTGACGGCAGATTCATCGAGGAGATCGGCACCTACAATCCTCTCGTGGATCCGGCCGAGGTCAAGATCGACGCCGAAAAAGCACAGCAGTGGATCAAGAACGGTGCGCAGCCGACCGATACGGTCAAGGCGCTGTTCAAGAAAAACGGCATCCTGTAAGCTGAGGAAGAACGATGGAAGAATTACTGGTTCTGATCGCACAGGGTCTTGTGGATGATCCGGCCGCGGTGCAGGTCACGGCGGACGCGCCCGACGAGGAGGGCGTCATTGTGTACCATCTGCACGTTTCGGAGGGCGACATGGGTCGCGTGATCGGCAAGCAGGGCAGGATCGCCAAGGCGATCCGCACCGTGATGCGTGCCGCTTCCGTCAAACGCGGACAGAAGATTTCTGTCGAAATTGATTAAGCGGTTTCTCGAAATCGGACAGATCGTCGGCACCCATGGCGTTCGCGGCGAGGTCCGCGTCCATCCGTGGTGTGACAGCCCTGCATTCATCAAGGGGTTCAAGCGGCTGTATCTGGATGCAAACGGAACAAACGAGGTGGAAGTGCGCGCGTGCCGTCCTCACGGAGGCGTCGCACTTCTTTCCCTGTCCGGCGTGGACACGGTGGAACAGGCGGCAGCCATGCGCGGCAAAGTCCTGTACATGCGCCGCAGCGACGCGCGTCTGCCGGCGGGGCATTTCTTCATTTCCGAGCTGATCGGCTGCGACGTTCTCGAC
This sequence comes from Oscillospiraceae bacterium, assembly GCA_902790325.1. Classification (GTDB taxonomy): domain Bacteria; phylum Bacillota; class Clostridia; order Oscillospirales; family Acutalibacteraceae; genus UBA1425. The sequence continues at coordinate 79,904 of CADARP010000002.1, forward strand.
GCCGACGATCCCGCACTGCGCTACGGGACGCTGTCCGACGTCAGCAAAACCGGCGCAAACGACGTCTGGCATGTGACAAACGATGCCGGACAGGAATTTCTTTTGCCTGCGATCCCGCCTGTGGTGATCGAAACGGATGTGGAACGGAACGTGGTGCGTATCCGTCCGCTGAAAGGAATCTTCGACGATGCGGATTGATATTTTGACGCTCTTTCCCGACATGTGCGAGGCGGTGCTTTCCGAGAGTATCCTCAAACGTGCGCGCGGCGCAGGTCTGATCGACGTCCGCTGCCGCGATATCCGTCCCTATACGCGCGACAAGCATCACCGTGTGGACGATTCGCCCTACGGCGGCGGTTTCGGACTCGTGATGCAGGCGCAGCCCGTCTACGACTGTTTTGCCGCGCTGTGCGCCGAAACGGAAAGCCGGCCGCATCTGGTGTATCTGTCCCCCGCGGGGCAGACGCTCACGCAGCAGAAGGCGCGCGAGCTGGCGAAGCTGCCGCATCTGGCGCTGCTTTGCGGACACTATGAGGGTATGGACGAGCGCGTGCTCGAGGAGATCGTCGACGAAGAGATCTCCATCGGCGACTATGTGCTCACGGGCGGCGAGCTGCCCGCGCTGGTGCTCACGGACTGCATCACACGTATGCAGCCGGGCGTCCTCGCGGCCGACGAAGCGTTCGAGAAGGAGAGCCACTACGCGTCGCTGCTCGAATATCCGCAGTACACCAAACCGCCTGTCTGGCACGGGCGGAGCGTACCGGATATTCTGCTGACCGGTCATCACGAAAACATTGACCTCTGGCAGCGCCGGCAGATGCTTTCCCGCACGCTCGAGCGCCGTCCCGATCTGCTGGAAAAGGCCGATCTGGACGTGCAGGACATCCTGTATCTCTACACATTCCCGCAGGCGCGCGAACTGCCGTTTTTGTTTGAGCGGCTGGTAAGCTGCGCCGAGCGGTATGTGCGCACGCAAAAGAAAGTTTCCCCGACCTCTTTGCAGCGCAAGCTGAAAGCGGACTACGCGCTGTGCGTGCGTCTGCTCGATGCGCTGTATGCGCGCGGCGTTGTCTCCGCATATGAGCAGGGCAAGCCGCGTACAGTACTCCCCGATCCCGAAGAAGGAGAGGCGTGATCCGATATGAAGACCAAGAATTCCCACCGCGAAACGGCGCAGTTCCCCGAAATGCGCACGGTCAAACAGATCGTGCTGTACGGCGCCGAACACGGTGCGGATAAAAAACAATATATGTTCGAGAACTTCGACGGCGACGTGCAGACCAAGACGTTCCGCGAGGTTTTCCACGACGTGCACGGCTTCGGACAGATGCTCTATGCCCGTGGTCTGCGCGGCAAAAAGATCGCGATCCTGTCGGAGAACAGTTACTACTGGATCGCCGCGTACTTTGCCGTCATCACGGGCAAAATGACCGCCATTCCGCTCGACCCGAAGCTGCCCGCGGAGGATCTGACGGAGCTGATGGTGCGCAGCGGCTGCAACGCGATCGTTTACAGCAAAACGTACGCGCCCGCGATCGCCATGATGCGGGAGGACGAAAACGTCCGCCTGACGGACTATATCCCGATCGAGGCATTCTACGCGCTCGTACAGGAGGGTTATGACGACCTGGCCAAAGGCACGGCGGACTATATTGACGACGAGGTGCTGCCCGACGACCTCGCCTTTATCGTCTACACGTCCGGCACAACCGGCAAAAGCAAGGGCGTTATGCTTTCGCAGAACAACGTCGCAGCCGACGCCGCTGCCGCCGTGCGTGTCATGACCGGCGGCCACGCGATCGGTTTTCTGCCGCTGAACCATACGTTTTCATGGGTCGGCGCGCTGTTCACCGGCTGTCTGTTGACGAATTGGGGCTATATCTGCACGAGCATCAAGGACATCCAGAGTGATCTGAAGACATACAAGCCGCAAAACTTTTCCGCCGTTCCGCTGGTCGTGGAGACGATCTACGACCGCATCTGGAAGACCGCGCGCAAGGGCGGTATGGAAGAGACGATGCAGAAGGGTCTGCGTCTGAGCCGTTTTCTGATGCGGCACGGTATCGACATGCGCCGCAGGATATTCCGCCGTATCATCGACAATCTCGGCGGCAACCTGGAAATGATCGTCTGCGGCGGCGCCTATCTGGATGAGAAATACGAGCGCGGCATGTACGATTTCGGCATCCGGATCATCAACGGCTACGGCATCACGGAGTGCTCGCCCGCCGTCACATGCAACCGGCTGGACAACTTCCGTTTCGGCAGCGTGGGACTGCCTCTGCCTTGCTGCGAGATCATGATCCACGACCCGGACGCGGAGGGCGTGGGCGAGATCTATGTGCGCGGCGACAACGTCATGCTGGGGTACTACGACGACCCCGAAGCCACGGCCGAGGCATTCGACGGCGAGTGGTTCAAAACCGGCGACTTCGGCTATATGGACGCCGACGGCTTTTTGTATTACCGCGGACGCAAGAAGAATCTGATCGTCCTGTCAAACGGCAAGAATGTGTCGCCCGAGGAACTGGAGGACAAGCTCTCCGCGATCCCTTACGTCAAGGAAGTGCTGGTTTACGAAGAGGGTCGGCGGATCGCGGCGGAATTCTTCCTTGACACCGAGAATACCCCGGACGCGGCAGAACGGCTGCGAAGCGATGTGGACGCCGTCAACCGCAGGATGCCGTCGTTCAAGCAGATCGGCCGGATCAAGACGCGCGACACCGAGTTCCCCAAAACAACGTCGCTCAAGATCATCCGCAATTACGACAAGCGGAACGTGTAAGGAAAACGGCGAGGGCCGACGCGGTAAGACAGCCCCGCGAATACGATAAGAAAACCATCTGCCGGACAGCCCGAAAAGGTTGTCCGGCTGCTGCTTTCACGGGACGCGTGCGGCGGCGTATTTGCGTGCGCTGCCTTGTGCGATCCGCATATCGGACAGAACCGCCTGTGCCGGCGTCCGCGGCGCCTTCCATACAGTATTTACAATTGACATTATCCTCCCGAAAGTAGTATAATTCTACTACAACATGTATTTCGGGAAAATATTTTGCGCAGCGTTCTTTTTATTCGTTTTTGATATAGCCAAACCGCCGCATTTGGTATATAATATATCTATTATCCGAATCGGGACCGGGGGGATTGCCGTGGAAGATATGCCGAAAAACACACTCCGAAAGAACCGCGCGCTGCTGCGGCGTTTCCTGCCGTATCTGCGCGCCGAGCGCAGGACACTCGCGCTCGATCTGTGCTGTGCGTCGCTGACGACGGTCTGCGAGATCGTGCTGCCGCTGATCGTGCGGCGCATCACCAACGCCGAGGTGCAGTCGAGCGGCGGCCTTACGACGACGCTGATCCTGACCATGGTCGGACTGTATATCGTGCTGCGCGTCGTGGACGGCGCGGCGGCGTATTTCATGGCCACGCAGGGGCACTATATGGGCACGCGCATCGAGACGCAGATGCGCAACGATCTGTTCGCGCACCTGCAGAAGCTGTCTTTTTCCTACTATGACAACAACAAGATCGGCCAGCTCATGTCGCGCTTGACGTCCGATCTGTTCGACGTGACGGAGTTCGCGCACCACATGCCGGAGGAAGCGTTCATTACGACGATCAAGGTCGTCGCGTGTTTTGCGATCTTCGCGTCCATGAACTGGCTTCTGGCGATCATCATCTTCGCCTTCATGCCGTTCATGTTCCTTGCAACGCGGCGCGACCGGCGCCGTATGCGCGATGCGTTCAAACAGTCGCGCCACCGTGTGGGCGAGATCAACGCCCAGACGGAAAACAGCCTTTTGGGCATCCGCGTGGTCAAATCGTTTGCCAAAGAGGACTACGAAAACGAGAAGTTCCTTGAGGGCTCCGCACAGTATTTCGACATCAAACGCGACAGCTACCGCTACATGGGCAGATTCCAGACGACGTCGCGGCTGTTCGACGGCGGGCTGTATATTCTGTGCGTCGGCACGGGCGCGTTCTTCATGAAGGCGGGCAAGACGACGGCGGGCGACTTTACGGCGCTGCTGCTGATGGTCACGACGCTGATCGGTTCTGTACGGCGGCTGATCGACTTCAGCGAGCAGTTCAACCGCGGCATGACGGGTATCGAGCGATTTGCCGAGGTGATGGACATCGAGGGCGAAAGCGGATGCGACGGCGAAGGGGTCGACCCCGGCACGATCGAGGGCGACATTGAGTTCCGCGACGTGACGTTCCAATACGACGGCACGGACAAGACCGTGTTTGCGCATCTGAACCTGCATATCCGAAAGGGCGAGAGCGTGGCGATCGTCGGACCGTCCGGCGCGGGCAAGACGACGATCTGCAGCCTGATCCCGCGGTTCTATACATGCACGGACGGCGACATCCTGCTGGACGGCCGCAGCATTTACGAGCTGAACCTGCGCGCGCTGCGGCAGGGGATCGGCATCGTGCAGCAGGACGTCTATCTGTTCTCCGGCACGATCCGCGAAAACATCTGCTACGGCAAGCCCGACGCGTCAGACAGCGAGATCCGCGCCGCGGCGGAGAAGGCGGGCGCGGCGGAGTTCATCGACGCGCTGCCGGACGGCTATGACACATACATCGGCGAGCGCGGCGTCAAGCTCTCCGGCGGGCAGAAACAGCGCATCTCCATCGCGCGCGTGTTTTTGAAGGACCCGCCCGTGCTGATCCTCGACGAGGCGACGTCCTCGCTTGACAACGAGTCGGAACGCATGGTGCAGCAGTCGCTTGAGAAGCTCATGCGCGGCCGCACGACACTGACGATCGCGCACCGGCTGACGACTATCCGGAACGCGACGGAGATCCTGGTGCTGACCGAAGACGGTATCGTCGAACAGGGCAGCCACCGTGAACTGATCGAGAAAGGCGGTCTGTACAGCGAGCTGTATGCGCTGTACGCCGCGATGTAAACATAAAAACCAAACAGAGGAGGTACCCATACAAATGCAGTACAAAATGAAACTGACTCCCGAGGAGGAGGGCATCCTGAACGGCTCGCAGGGCGAGGTCATGGCCAAGGTCATGAAGTCCCTTGTGCTGTACGGCGACGCGTTCGGCGCGGAGCGGTTCGTGCCCGTGGTCGGCAAGGGACATCTTGTGACGAGCTTCGGCCTGTCCGTTCTGCAGCCTGTGTTCAAGATCATGGACGAGCTGATCGGTGCGGGGCTGAAGGTCGAGGAGACCTTCACGGTCGATCCGCGCCCCATCGACTATGCCAACGTCAAGTGCAATCCGATCGAAAAGCTGATCTTCAGCAAGATCATGTACGGCGCGCAGGCTCCGTATGAAGCGCAGCTTCGCAAGCTCGGCCTCAAGGGCGACGACGCATTCACCTGCGCGAGCTACCTCGACGAAGTGGACAATGTGCCGAAGAAGGGCGACGTGCTGTCCTGGGCGGAATCCTCCGCTGTGGTGTTTGCAAACTCCGTGCTCGGCGCGCGCTGCAACCGCAACTCCGGCATCATCGAGCTGTTCGGTTCCATCCTCGGCAAGGTGCCCGAATTCGATCTGCTGACCGACGAGGGCAGAAAGGCAAAGTGGATCGTCGAAGTCAAGACGACCAAGAAACCCGAGGCGCAGATCCTCGGCTCCGCGATCGGCATGAAGGTCATGGAGGACGTGCCGTACGTCAAGGGACTGGATGCGTGGATCGGCACCGAACTGAACGAGGCGACCAAAGGGTATCTCAAGGATTTCGGCGCGGCAACGGCGTCGAACGGCGCGGTCGGTCTGTATCACATCGAGAATCTGACGCCCGAAGCGGTCGAACTGGGCGACGCGCTCATTCGTGACGACGCAAAGACGTACGTGATCGACGATGCGGAACTCGAACGTGTCCGCAAGAGCTATCCCAACATCTGGAAGAATCCGAACGCGAATCCCGAACGCGTCTTCATCGGCTGCCCGCACCTGACTTTCACGCAGTTGGGCGAATGGGCTGCGCGTTTCGAGGCAGAGCTCAAGAAGCAGGGCAAGTCGAAGGTCGCGCTGAACGTCGTCATGACCTCTCCCGTGCCCGTGATCGAGCATTTCAAGAAGGACAACAAGGCGGCGTACGACAAGCTCCTGTCCTACGGCATCAAGCTGACGAGCATCTGCCCGCTGATGTACATGAACAACCCGCTGTGCGGCAAGAAGGCTGTCATCACAAATTCCAACAAGCTGCGTACATACACCACCGCGCGGTATTTCACGGACGATGAGATCACCGCCATCGCTGTGAAGGGAGGATTTTAAGCATGAGTAAGGTATTCAAGGGACGTCCCGTCGTAGCGGGCAAGATCAACGGCAAGGAAGCCGTCGTTTCGCACGCGGGCGTGAACACGCTTGCGTCGTTCCAGAAGAGTGCGCTGAAGAAGGCGAAGCAGGTCATCTGCTCCGACCAGAACAATCCCGACCTGTATCAGAAGAATCTGACCGACAAGGTCATCTGCCTGCCCAAGACCATCGGTTCCACCACGGGCGGCATGGTGCTGTATTCCGTGTGCGCCATGGGCATCGCGCCGTGCGCCATGCTGTTCTCCGAGCCGATCGACTCGCTGGCGGCTGCCGGCGTGATCCTGTCCGACGTGTGGGTCGACGGCCGCACGATCGTGGCTGTGGACGGATTGGGCGATGATTTTCTCGCTTACGTCAAGGACGGCATGAAGATCACCGTGGACGAAGACGGTACGGTAACGGTCGACTGATCGGATCATGATGGAAAAACTCTGGCAATGGATCGAAAAGATCCGACTGTACAGATGGTTGAACGAACACCGTCTGTTCGGCAAGATATTCAACCGCGAGATGCTGTCGTATCTCGTGTTCGGCGCGCTGACGACCGTGGTTTCGCTGGTGACGTTCTGGATTCCGGACAAACTGTTCTCCGCGCTCGGCTATCAGGGCATCGTGCACTACGTCACCGGTTCCGACAAGGACTTCGCCTATGTCGAGGCGAACGTGATCTCCTGGATCTGCGCGGTGCTGTTTGCGTTTGTGACCAACAAGCTCTTCGTTTTCGAGTCCAGGGCAACGGACAAAAAAACCGTGCTGCGCGAGCTGGCGACGTTCGTCGGCGGACGTGTGGCGACGCTGCTGGTCGACACGGGTCTCATGGTGCTGTTCGTGACAGCGATGTCCCTGCCCGAAATGATCGCCAAGATCATCGTGCAGGTGGTGATCGTGCTGCTGAACTACTTTATCAGCAAATGGATCGTCTTCCGCAAGCCTGCCGAAGACGCGAAAGCTGCCGAAGAAACGGAGACGTCAGAATGAAAAGAATCAGTGTTTCGGTCCTGATCCTGCTGCTTGCGGCGCTGGTTTTGCCCGCCTGCGGGCGCAGCAGCTACACGCTGCGGGATTTTCCGAAGGAATTGAAGATCGACGCCGACTCGCTCAGCGAGGACACGGACAACCTGCTGCCGGTCGATGAGACGGCGCAGCTTCTGGCCGCGCTGCCGAAAGAGAAGCTGTATGTGTACGCGCTCGACCCGAAGGTCGTCACCGGCGTGCTGGTGAAGTTCGACGGTCTGGTGCAGTATTTCCCGTGGCGGTTCGATCCGCGTTTGGCGCAGCCGGATCTGTTTGTCGCGGACTACAACGCAGACGGAAAGAAAGACGTCGCGTTCACGTATGTTTTTTCGGCCGGCGTGCACGCGCGGCGGGAAACGCTGCATGTGCTGCTGCGCGAGGAAGACCGTCTGTCCGACAACCTCTATACCGGCGAGAAGGCGGCAGTCGAAGCATCCAGACGCTTGAGCGTGATCGCCGACGCGGACAATCCGGACACGTTCAAGGCTTATCTGGACGGCGAAGGGCGCACGTTCAAGCTGCCCGGCCACGGCGAATTTGCGGATCTGTATTTTGACGAGGTACAGGACTTCACGCTCGGCGATACGATCACGCTTCGCGTCGAACCGGGGATCGTTTTCCGGAATGAGGGCGAGGCGGTCTACGACGTGCTGCACTATACCGCACAGATCGAGTTCGTCGACAGCCTCCTGACACAGACCAATGTGAAACTCGATCTGAATGCTTAACGAAAGAATACCGCCGCATCCGACGAAGGGTGTGGCGGTTATTCGGGCTGTATGACAAACGGAGAAACGAAATGAAAAAACGCTTGCTTAGTATCCTGCTCTGTGTGCCGCTGCTGATTCTGTGCGCCTGCGGACGCGAAACGACGCAGCAGACGACAACGTCGGAACCCGCGCCCAATACGGTTTGGGTTACGTTTCCGGAGGGCAAGACCGTGCTGCAGATCGCGCAGCTTCTCGAAGAAAACGGCGTGTGTTCGGCAGCCGGTTTTCTGCAGGCGGTCCGGGATTCGGAGTCGGACTATGCCGCCGCGCTTCGCGGACAGGACAGGCCGTTCCTTCTGGAGGGGTATGTGTTCCCCGACACCTACGAATTCTACAAAAATGAGTCGCCGTCCATGGCGCTGTCGCGGTTCCTGACGAACTTTTCGGGGAAGTTTTCCGACGGCGAGCAGGCGCGCGCACGGGAGCTGGGCATGACGACGGACGAAGTGCTTGCGCTCGCGTCGATCATCCAGGCGGAGGCGGGCATACCGTCCGAAATGCCGAAGGTGTCGGCGGTGCTGCACAACCGGCTGCGCAGCGGGATGAAACTGCAGTGCGACGCGACGTATTATTATCTGGAAAAAACCGTGATGCCGTATCTGTGCCCGGACGGCTGGGACGATGCGGTGTACGAAAAATATGCGGATCTGTACTATACCTACCGTTTCGCCGGTCTGCCGCAGGGCGCGATCTGCAACCCCGGCAGCGATGCGATCCATGCGGCGCTGTATCCGGCCGATTCGGACGACCTGTATTTTGTGACGGACGCGGACGGCAATTACTATTACTCGCCGACATACGAGCAGCATCAGCAGGTCTGCCGGCAGATTGGGAGGTAACAAAATGACGCATACGATGACGATCCGCGGCGTTCCGAAACGCGCGAAATATTATATGCCTTCGGGCGCTTTCTGCGGCAACGGCGATCTGTGTCTGATGGTCGGCGACGCGAAGGAGACGCTGACGTTCCACATCGGCAAGAGCGATTTCTGGAAAGGTCTGCCCGGCGGACAGACGGACGGCGGGATCAAGACGGTCGGCACGGTCGAAATGATCGGGATCAAACCGCGCGCGATGTGCACCGAGATGCGCATGGACGAGGGGACGGTCGCTGCCTGTGCCGGCAAAACACGGTGGGAGATGTTCGTCGCGCCGGAGAATATCGCGGTCTTTACGGTGGAAACGCCTGCCGCAAATCCGCCGGTCGGGCTGCGCCTGTGCATCGCGCAGGGCGGCGGCAGCGAGGCAAAAACGGAACATCCGGCGGGCATGACCGCGGCGGAGCGCCGGTTCGAGGGCGCGGAACTGCGCTTTGCGAGCGCAGTCTGTGCCGTGCTGGCGGAAAAGGATGCGCAGACGCGCGGCGATACGCGCGTGCAGACGTTTGTGCTGGCCGTCGTGACGAATCACAATGCGCCGGACTTCCGCGAACGCGCGCTATCTCTGGCGGCGCAGGCGGACGCCGAAGCGCTGCGTCAGGCGCACGATACATGGTGGCGTGACTTCTGGGCGAGATCCCGCGTGACGCTGTCGGACGAAGTGCTGGAACAGCAGTGGTATGCCGACCAGTATGCTCTTGCGTGCTGCTGCGGCGATCCGGAATTCCCGCCCGGATTGTACGGCAACTTCATCCACTCGGACGACGTGCCGTGGCACGGGGACTACCATCTCAACTATAACTACCAGGCGCCGTTTTACGGCGTGTTTGCGGCGAACCGGCCTGCGCTTTCGGACGGGTATGAATCGCCGCTGCTCGATTTCATGCCGGAAGGGGAGCGGAACGCGCGGGAATTCCTCGGCTGCCGCGGGATCTATTATCCTGTCGGGATCGGACCAAAGGGACTCAACACGTCGAGCGCGCCTTCGCTCGAGCACAATGAGCTGTTCCACGGGCAAAAGAGCGACGCCGCATACGGAGCGGTCATCCTGATCCTGCGGTGGAATGCCACGCGTGATGCAGCCTATGCCGCGCGTGTTTACCCGTATGTGCGCGCTGCCGCGCAGTTTTTCGAGGACTACATGGATTTCGAGGACGGCCGGTACCAGATCAAGAACGACGCCATCCACGAGGTGCCGCTTTACTGGGAGGGCTTTCAATACGGCTGCGAGGACGACTTCACGACCGACACGAACAATCTGCTGACGCTGGGGCTGCTGCGGATGCTGTTTCCCGCCGCGGCGGAAATGGCGGACGCGCTGGGCGTCGATGCGCAGAGCGCGGAAAACTGGCGTGCGATCGTGGAAAAGCTCAGTCCGTTCCCGACGTTCCGATACAAGGGCAAAGAGGTGTTCCGCTACACCGAGCGCGGACGCGACTGGAACCGCGGGAACACGCTGTGCATCCAGCATATCTTCCCTGCCGGTGCAATCCATCTGGGCAGCGACGCGCATCTTCTCGAGGTCGCGCGGAACACATACACGGTCGAGGACCGTTCGCTCGACGACAACGGCGCGAATTCCTATCTGCCTGCCGGCGCGCGCATCGGTATGGATGAGCGGACGCTGACGCGTGCGCTGCACCGGCACATCCGGCGCTTCCGCCTGCCGAACGGCCTGTTCGATCACGCGGGCGGCGGTCTCGAACACAATACCATGACGATGACCACCGTTAACGAAATGCTGCTGCAGAGCGTCGGCGGGGTGATCCGGCTGTTCCCTGTGTGGCGGTCTGACGCATCGTTTGAGACGCTGCGCGCGGACGGCGCGTTCCTTGTGTCTGCGCGGCAGAGCGGCGGCACGGTTGAGGACGTGCGCGTCTTCAGCGAAAAAGGGAGCCTGCTGCGCATGGTAAACCCGTTCGCAGCGGCGCTCGTCACACGCGGCGACGGTTCACAGCAGGAAGTGCGCGGCGAGATCTGCGTCCTCACGCAGGCAGGCGAGACGCTGACCGTCGAAAAGAAAGCCTGAAACCGGATACTTTGCATCAGCGGCACAAAAAGTAAAAACCCGTCCGAAACGGACGGGTAATTTTTTGCACGGTTTGGTTATTCGAGACCCAGCAGCCAGTTGACGGAAACGCCCAGCACATCGGCCAGCGCCTTCAGTTCATAGTCCGAGACGGAACGAAGCTGTCCTTCCAGTTTGGACAGGCCGGATGCGTTCAGATCGATCCCCTTGATCTGCAGCTGTGTGAGCAGATCCTTCTGCTTCATGCCCATGGACTTGCGCTGCTGCTCAACTTTTTCGCCGATGATGTTGCGGTCTCCAAGAGCCTGTTTTCTGATTCTCATTCAATTCAACCCCTGTCTTTATTTGTCGAAACAAGTCTGTGGATAGCGATATATGTGAAAAAGGATTACCTTTGTTTTTATATATTAGCACAAAGATAGAAGGATTTCAACTATTGTCCGGCTGAAAACGCGCTGAAAATATGCCGATTCGGTATTCTCTTGCAAACAAAAAAGCTGCCGATACGACAGAAATCGCCGCGTGAAAGCAATTTGCCGCAGGCAGAAGACAGGGTCCTCCGCCCGCGGCATACCGGATTCAGAAAAGCAGCGGCTGGAGCTGATCGCCGTGCAGCGCAGCCTCGGCGGCTTCGACAAGCCGGCCGAAATCCGCGACGACGGAATTGGGCTTCTGCGCCGGGTCGTCCTGCCCCATGGGGACAAAGAACACGTGCTTTGCCGTGAGCAGCCGTCCGATGTTCTGCGCGGATGCGCCGAGCGCATCGTTTGTCGAGACCGCGAGCAGGAGCGGCCGCGCGTTGCGCAGATGCGCTTTGGCGGCGAGCGTCACGCAGGAGTCCGTGATCCCGCCCGCCAGTTTTCCGAGTGTGTTCCCCGTGCACGGCGCGACGATCAGCAGATCCAGCAGTTTGCGCGGACCGATGGGTTCAACGTCCGTCAGCGTGTGCAGGACAGGCTTTTTGCAGATCGTTTCGATCCGGCTGCGAAAGTCCGCCGCCGTGCCGAAGCGCGTGTCCGTACCGTATGCCGTCTCCGACAGGATCGGGATGACGTCCGCACCCGCGTCTGCGAGCGCCTGTATGCAGGGGATGACCTTATGAAATGTGCAGAAGGAACCGCACAGCGCGAAGCCGACGGTAAGTCCGTTCATTCGTTTCCCTCCCTGAGAATATTCAGAACGGTATCGGCGAGGATGACGCCGGCGGTTTTCGGCGCGGCTTTGCCGGGCAGGGACGGTGCGATCTGCACATGTACGCCGAGCGCTTCGGCCGCGTCGAGATCCGTGCCGTAGGGTGCGGAGGCGATCTCGATCACGGGGCAGTCGCGCCGCATCTCCCGAAGCACGTCGTATGTGAGCACGGTCGCGGGAACGGTATTGACGACGGCGTCCATCTCGTGCATAAAGCGCGGCAGTTCCCGCAGATACAAACTGCGGTAGCCGTCGGTATCGGCGAATGCCAATGCGCTGCACCGGCGAGCGGCAACGGTCACATGCGCGCCCATGGCGGAAAGCAGCCGCGCGCAGGCACGTGCCGTGCGGCCGTAGCCGGTAATGAGCACGGTCGCGCCGCGAACGGTGACCGGCAGCGATTGCAGCAGGATCTGCGCGACGCCCTCCGCGGTCGGCAGTGCGTTGCGAACGGCGAATTCCTCCCGCGCGGCGTAATCATAGAGCCGGATGCCGCGACGGAAAAACGGTTCCGCGTTTTGACCGGGCATACCGCAGAAGACGCGTGCGGTGCAGGGAAGTGCACCGGCAAGCCGTGCGACCGCGATCGGATTGTCCGCCTGCGGCGCGAAGACGTCGGCACCGTTCCGGCTCAGCGGGACAGGCAGGATCAACACGTCCGTGTTTTCAAAATTTTCGTCCGCGTCCGCTTTGGTCCGCGAAACGGAGAATCCCCGTTCACGCAGGGATTCGGCTGTATAGCGCAGGCGGTTGTCGCCGCCCGCAACGGTAAAGTGCAGCTTGTCAGGCACCGGGATCATCCTTTCCGAATACGATTCAATCACAGTGTATGCGCAAACGGGACACGTGGTGATGCAATTCGGATGCGGGAAAGGACAAACTGCGCGTGATGCGCGCCTGCGGCGCATGATGTATTCCTTCGGAATATGATGTTTTCCGCTTCGCAGAAAATGATGTGTTTTGCTCCGCAAAACATGTTTTCGCGCAGCGAAAACACATCATGTGCGACAGCACGCATCATTTTGCAAAGCAAAACATCACTTCGGGCGCAGCCCGGCATATTCCGCTTTCGTTGTGGACATGGCTTACACGGGAGAGGCTGAACGATCCGCGCAGCGCGCCCGCAGAACAGACGGTTATCCTGCAGTGCGGTTTACCGGAGCGATCGTGAGGCGGTGTACGCCCGGTCATACACCCGTCCGATCTGTGAGCTTTTTGGTCAGAATCTGCAAACGATCCAGTATGGCGTCAGTCGAAAAGTCATTGTTCAGATAGGCGAACGCTTCTTCTTTGGCGCCTTTGAAGATGTAATTGGACACACAGACATCGCTCTGCGGCATGGATACGCCGACAGAAAGACGGCACGTCTGCGCTTCGACCGCATCCGGTTCCATTATGATATGCAGCACAAAGACAGCTCGGTCTTTCGAGTCTATTGTGATGGAGACGGACTGCTTCTGAAAACGTCCATCCTTCGGGATCATGCATTCAAAATACTGAGCGGAGAAGCTGCCGGCATTTTTAAGGAGTTTTCTGATCCAGTCGTAACGGGTCGTCCAACGCAGCGGCTCGAAAGTCACTTGCTTGGACTCATCCGGAGCATCCTGTCGTTTCGATCCTTTCGGTTTACGCAGCATATCTGTCACATCCTTTCCGTTAAATCCGTTAAAACTGTATTAGGAAAAATGGAAACAGCCGCAAGACGGAGATCCGACTTGCGGCTGCGGTGTACGTCGTATTATTTTTTGAACAGACCGGTGAACTTATCGAGGAAGCCTGCGGCGCCGAATGTTTCGTACACGCGGTCGTTGAGCTTTTTGAGGCTCTTGTTGAAGAACTTCTCGACGGCGTTCTGTTTCTTTTCCTTGGGCGCTTCCTCAAGACCAAGCGCGATGAGCACCTGGTAGGCGTTCTCGATCACGGCGTCGTCCGCCTCGCGGTCATTGTGTGTGCGCGCAAGCATGGCGTTGCACTGATCGATCGCGTCCTGCGCGAGCGCGACTTTTTCCGCCTGTTCGGGGTCGGATTTGTTCGCGTCGATAAAGCCCTGCAGGCGCGTCAGATAGGTTTCGTCGCCGCGCAGCAGCGCTTTGGCGTTGCGGGACTCGTTGAACTGCGGATAGGCGTCGGCGGAACCGCGCACGCTCCGGACGCGGCCGGTCGAAATATCCATCGCCAGACGCAGCGCCGTGTTGTTGTATTCAAGCTCATGCTTCTGCTTGAAGAAGCACCACGTTCTGTCGGGCGCGAAGGATGTGGACAGGTCGATCGAACCGTCGGGCGAGACGTATTGACCGGTTTTGCCGAGCTTCTTTCCGGCGGGCGCGAACGTCGCGCCGGGCGCGGTCGAAGAGATCTGGATGATCTCGTCGGAGTTGGTCGTTGCGGCGGATTCCATGAAGCGGAAGTATTCATAGCCGCCGTCTCCGCCGCCGAACTCAAAACCGTAGCCGCAGATGAAGAAGAACTCCGTGCCGTTGGCTTCCAGCTCCCGAAGGCGCGGGATCAGATTGAGCTGCGCTTTGTTGTACGCGCGCGCCTGCTCGCGTACCTTGTCATACTTGCTGTCCATGAGCAGCTTTTCCTCGACCGCCGCATACCGCTCGCCCGGCATCAGCGCGAGCATGGACGGCGTGGGCAGGATGACGCTCTCGACGACGGCGGACACCAGCGTGTCGATCACCGCGCGCAGCGTGCGCTTGGGCAGCGTGCGCAGGGCGATGTTGGCAACGTAGCACCACGGCTCGTCGATGGCGTCGAGCAGCGCGCCGTTGTAGAGAAGCTCCGGCGCGTTTTTGGCAAATTTGCCCTCGACCAGATCCGCGATCACGTCGCTGCCGTTCCAGGCGCCGACGATGCTCACCACGCGGGCGACCTGTCCCTTGCTGCCGTAGCGGTCAAGGTAGGCGTTGACGACCGTCGCGCCCATGCTCATCGGTACCAGCACGACCTTTTTGGCCTTGGAATACTTGCCGAGCACATCGTCGTTGATGAACTTGTCCAGATCGGCCGCGTCGCGGTACAGGAACGAGAACGCCGAATGGTAGAAGCAGAAGATATTTTCCGCGCCGATCTCGTCCACGATGGACTGGCAGGGGATGGAGTAGTAGAAATTCTCCAGGTCGACATCGTTATACATGCTGATCGGGTACGGACGCGCGCAGTCCTCCACGTCGGGCGGGAGGTTGCCGTTTTCGTCAATGATGTTGCGGCTCAGCACGCCGGAGAAGATGGTGGCGACGTCCTTCTGCGAGATGAAGTTGCGCTTGAGAACGAGCGTCAGCATGACCTGGCCCAGAAGCCGGAACGTCGCAAACAGTACTTTCGGATTCTTGAACGCGTTGGAATCCGGATAGAAGAGGTTGTAATCGATCGGATCTTCCTCGCGGTCAAAGAGATTGTAGTTCCAGAGATCGGATTTGGAGTTTGCCTTGTAATTGCCGTTTTTGTCCACCAGATGGGACCACGTCTGGCCGATGCCGGTGACGAAGATGATCGGGTACTCGGCCGTGACAGCCGCGCGCACGCCCTTCATCGACTGCGCCGTCGTGACGGCGGGCGCGGACGACTTCCGTTTGGCGCACACGGGGATGACCGTGCCGAACACGAGCGTTACGGCCAAAAGCAGGGAAATGACTTTTTTCATAAAAAAAGCGCCTCCTTTTCATCATCTTTCATTATAATAAATACAGATCTGATTTTCAAGAGATAGGCGAAAAAACTTTCCCGAAGCATTGACAATTTCTATGGAATGTGGTATGATAACTGCAATGAATTTTTAACGCGGTACAGAGATGCCGCCAAGGTTTGTTCCCGTTGCGGACGCACGTGCGTCCGGCGTTCAGTGTGCACAGACCTTGCGGCTGCAGGGTCTCTTTTTTTGTACCGAGAGGGGACGTCAACATGCGGATATTGCTCAAAAACGGCAGCGTGTATTTCGGCGGCGACGGTACGCCGCAGGATATTTCCGTTGACAATGCTTTTGTTTCCGCCGTTTTTGACTGCACCGGCTTTGCTGTTTTTCCCGGCTTCGCGGATGTACACGTACATTTGCGCGAGCCGGGTTTTTCTTATAAAGAAACCATCCGCACCGGCACGCTTGCCGCGGCGCATGGCGGCTACACCGACGTGTGCGCGATGCCGAACCTCGATCCCGTGCCCGACAGCCCGGCGCATCTGGCGCCGCAGCTCGACGCGATCCGCAAAGATGCCGTCGTGCGCGTGCATCCGTACGGTGCGATCACGCGCGGGGAGCGGGGAGAGACGCTCGCGGACATGGCGGCAATGGCGGACACGGTTGTCGCGTTTTCCGACGACGGGCGCGGCGTGCAGGCGGAGGAACGCATGGAGCAAGCTATGCGCGAGGCGAAGAAGCTCGGCAGGATCATTGCCGCGCACTGCGAGGACAACAGTTTGCTGCGCGGCGGATATATCCACGACGGCGCATATGCCCGCGCGCACGGACACCGCGGCATCTGTTCCGCGTCGGAATACAGCCAGATCGAGCGCGATCTGCGTCTGGCGGCGAAAACGGGCTGCAGCTACCACGTCTGCCACATCTCGGCCAAGGAGAGCGTTGCGCTGATCCGCGAGGCGAAGAAAGCGGGCGTCGATGTGACGTGCGAGACGGCGCCGCATTACCTGCTGCTGACCGAGGACGACCTGCAGGAGGACGGACGGTTCAAGATGAACCCGCCGCTGCGCGAAAAAGCCGATCGCGAGGCGCTGCTCGAGGGACTGTGCGACGGCACGATCGACATGATCGCCACCGATCACGCGCCCCATTCCGCCGAGGAGAAGAGCCGCGGCCTGGAAAAATCGCTCATGGGCATCGTCGGACTGGAAACGGCGTTCCCGCTTCTGTATACGCAGCTCGTCCGGACGGGCGTGATCTCCCTCGGCAAACTCATTGCGCTGCTGCACGACAACCCCTGCAGACGCTTCGGCGTCGGCGGCGGTTTCCCGCAGAACTGCACGGTATTCGATCTGTCCGCACAGTATGCGGTCGATCCCGACACATTTCTGTCCATGGGCAGGGCGACGCCTTTTGCGGGCAGTACGGTGCGCGGCAAGTGTATGCTCACAATCTGCGGCGGCAGGATCGTATATCAGGACCCGGATTTTATGACGGTTTAACATAGGAGGTATAGATATGGCAAAACGTACGGATATTCACAAAATTCTGATTATCGGCTCCGGCCCCATCGTGATCGGTCAGGCGGCGGAGTTCGACTACGCCGGCACGCAGGCATGTCTTGCGCTGCGCGAGGAGGGGTACGAGGTCGTGCTCGTCAACTCCAACCCCGCCACCATCATGACGGATACCGCGATCGCGGACAAGGTCTACATGGAGCCGCTGACGGTGGAGTACATCTCGCGCATCCTGCGTCTCGAACGCCCCGATGCGATCATTCCCGGCATCGGCGGCCAGACGGGTCTCAATCTCGCCATCCAGCTCAAGAAGAGCGGCGTTCTCGATGAGTGCCGCGTGGAGCTCCTGGGCACGGACAGCCGCAGCATCGAGCGCGCCGAGGACCGCGAACTGTTTAAAGAGCTGTGCGAGGAGATCGGCGAGCCGGTCATCCCGTCGCGCATCACCTACAATGTCGAGGAAGCCGTCGCGGCGGCAAAGGAAATCGGCTACCCCGTTGTGCTGCGTCCGGCATTCACGCTCGGCGGTACGGGCGGCGGCTTTGCCAACAACGAACAGGAGCTGATCGAGACCGGTACGCAGGCGTTCCGTATTTCGCCCGTGCATCAGGTGCTGGTCGAAAAGAGCGTCAAGGGCTACAAGGAGATCGAGTTCGAGGTCATGCGCGACAGCGCCGACCATGCCATCACGATCTGCGGCATGGAGAACGTCGATCCCGTCGGCGTACACACCGGCGACTCCATCGTTGTCGCGCCGATCATGACGTTGAACGACCACGATCTGAATATGCTGCAGAGCAGCGCCATCAAGATCATCCGTGCCCTCAAGATCGAGGGCGGCTGCAACGTGCAGTTCGCGCTGCATCCCGAAACAAGCGAATATTTCCTGATCGAAGTCAACCCCCGCGTGTCGCGTTCGTCCGCGCTCGCGTCCAAGGCCAGCGGCTATCCGATCGCCCGCGTCACGGCCAAGATCGCCGTCGGCATGCTGCTCGAGGATATCCGCATTGCCAACACGAACGCCGCGTTCGAGCCGTCGCTCGACTACGTGGTCGCCAAGCTCCCGCGTTTCCCGTTCGATAAGTTCACGTCCGCGAGCAACAAACTCGGCACGCAGATGAAGGCGACGGGCGAGGTCATGGGTATCGGCAGCACGTTCAAGGAATGCCTGTTAAAGGCGGTGCGATGCCTGGAGATCGGCGTGTGCCACTTCCATATGCCGAAGTTCGACCATTGGACGGCGGATGAGCTGTTCGCCTACATCCGCGAATTCCGCGACGACAACATTTTCGCCATCGCGCAGCTGTTCCGTCTGGGCGCGAAGGTCGAGGACATCTTCAAAGCGACGGCGATCACGCCCTACTTCCTGCAGGAAGTCAAGGAGATCGTCGACTATGAGCCGACGCTGCGCGCAAATCCCAGGGACGCCGCGATCCTGCGCGAGGCGAAGGAGATCGGCTTCTCCGACAAGTTCATTGCGCAGTGCTGGAAGGTGCCGGAGATCGAAGTGTGGCAGATGCGCAAATCGCTCGACATCTTCCCGTTCTTCAAGATGGTGGATACCTGCCACACAAACGCCTATATCCCGTACTTTTACTCCTCCTACTCCGGCGAGAACCAGTCGATCATCACCGACCGCAAGAAGGCGGTCGTGCTCGGCGCAGGCCCGATCCGCATCGGGCAGGGCGTGGAGTTCGACTACTCCACCGTTCACGCCGTGATGACGATCCGCCAAAACGGGTACGAAGCAATCATCATCAACAACAACCCCGAAACGGTTTCGACCGACTACACCACCGCCGACAAGCTCTACTTTGAGCCGCTGACGACGGAGGACGTCATGAATATTCTGCACTACGAGGGCGCCGAGGATGTGATCGCGTCGCTGGGCGGCCAGACGGCGATCAATCTCGCCGCGTCGCTGATGGAGCGCGGTATGCACATCATCGGCACGGACGTGCAGGCGATCGACAACGCGGAGAACCGCGACGTGTTTGAAAAGATCCTTGAAAAGCTGCAGATCCCGCAGTCGGCGGGCAGAGCCGTGACGAACATCGAGGACGGCGTGCGCGCCGCCGAGGAGGTCGGCTATCCTGTTCTGGTGCGCCCGAGCTTCGTGCTGGGCGGCATGGCGATGCAGATCGTCTCCAACGAGACGCAGCTGCGCCACTATCTCAAGACCGCCGTCGAGATCGACACGGACAAGCCTGTGCTGGTCGATCATTACATTCTCGGCAAGGAGGTCGAGGTCGACGCGATCTGCGACGGTACGGACGTGTTCGTGCCGGGCATCATGGAGCTTGTCGAGCGCACGGGCGTGCACTCCGGCGACTCGATCAGCGTGTATCCGTCCTTCAGCATTTCGGACGAGGTCAAGCAGACGATCCTCGACTACTCCAAGCGGCTGGGTCTGGGCCTCGGCATTGTCGGCCTGTATAACATTCAGTTCATCGTCGACAGAGAAGACAAAGTCTACATCATCGAAGTCAACCCGCGCTCTTCGAGAACGGTTCCGTTCCTGTCGAAGTCCACGGGCTACAGTCTTGCCGACATCGCAACGAACGTCATTCTCGGCAAATCCCTGCGCGAACAGGGCATCACCGAGATTTACCCGCCGGAAAAGAAGAAGTGGTACGTCAAAGTGCCGGTCTTCTCCTTCGCCAAGCTCGGCGGCATGGATACCGTGCTCTCGCCCGAGATGAAGTCCACGGGCGAAGCGATCGGCTACGACACGCACCGCGGACGCGCGATGTACAAGGCACTCGAAGCGTCGGGCATGCACCTGCAGAATTACGGCACGGTGCTGGCGACCATCGCCGACAAGGATAAGGAAGAAGCGCTGCCGCTGATCCGCCGCTTCTACAACCTCGGCTTCAACATTGAGGCGACCGAGGGTACGGCCGCGTTCCTGAAGGGACACGGCATCCGCACGCACATCCGCAAAAAGATCAGCGAAGATCCCGACGATATTCCCGCTTCGATCCGCAGCGGACGCATCGCATACGTGGTCAATACGCGCGATCTCGGTTCCGACAACGGCGTGCACGACGGCCATCTGATCCGCCGTCTGTCCGTCGAAAGCGGCGTGACGCTGTTCACGGCGCTCGACACGGTGCGCGCGGTGCTCGACGTGATCGAGGAGATCACGTTTGAGATCTCGACCATCGACGCGTGAGGAAGACCATGAAAGAAGTGACTCTGCAAATCGTCTCGCAAACACGCGTTGCGCGGGACGTGTACCGCATGATCCTTGCGGGCGACACGACTGCCGTCACCGCGGCGGGACAGTTTATCAATATCAAGCTCGACGGTCTGTATCTGCGCCGTCCGATCTCTGTGTGCGATTGGGAGCCGGAGGAGCTGACGATCATCTATAAGGTCGTGGGCAAAGGCACCGCGCAGATGGCCGCGCTGCCGGACGGGACGGAGCTGTCCGTTCTGACCGGTCTGGGCAACGGCTACGACCTTGGAAAAAGCGGCAGCCGGCCGCTGCTCATCGGCGGCGGCGTGGGCGTTCCGCCGCTGTATCTTGCGGCGAAACTGCTGCAAAACGAAGGCAAGACTGTCACCGCCGTGCTCGGTTTCAATACGGCGGAGGACGTCTTTTACGCGGACGAATTCCGCGCGCTCGGCGTGCGGACGCTCGTCACGACCGCGGACGGCTCTGTCGGCACGCGCGGCTTTGTGACCGACGCGCTTGCGGACGTCGGCGATTACAGTTACGTTTTTACCTGCGGCCCCGAACCGATGCTCAAGGCCGTGTACGGCGCCGTCAATACAGACGGACAGTTCAGCTTCGAGGAACGCATGGGGTGCGGCTTCGGTGCGTGCATGGGCTGCACATGCAAAACGAAGTACGGCAACAAGCGCATCTGCACCGACGGCCCCGTGCTGTATAAGGAGGAGATCGTATGGTGAACACGAAAGTGACGCTTTGCGGTATCCCGCTCGATAATCCGGTCATCCCCGCCAGCGGTACGTTCGGCTACGGCGCGGAGTTTGCCGCGCTGTACGATATCAACTGCCTGGGCACGTTTTCGTTCAAGGGCACGACGCGCGCGCCGCGCTTCGGCAATCCCACGCCGCGCATCGCGGAGTGTACCGACGGGATGCTCAATTCCGTCGGGCTCCAGAATCCCGGCGTCGAAGCGGTGCTCGCGGACATCCTGCCGCAGATGGCGACGTATTTCCGCAAGCCTGTCATGGCGAACGTCAGCGGCTTTTCCGTCGGGGAATACGCCGAAACGTGTGCGATGCTGGATGCTTCGCCGCAGATCGGCTGGCTCGAAGTCAACATCAGCTGCCCCAATGTACACGGCGGCGGCATGAGCTTCGGCACCGATCCCGCAATGGCTGCCGAGGTGACGCGCAGGGTCAAGGCCGTGACGACCAAACCTGTGCTGATGAAGCTCTCGCCCAACGTGACCAACATCGTCGAGATCGCCAAGGCGTGCGAGGACGCCGGCGCGGACGGACTGAGCCTTATCAATACCATCCAGGGTATGCGCATCGATCTGCGCAGAAGAAAACCCGTGCTCGCCAACACGTTCGGCGGGCTGTCGGGTCCGGCGATCCTTCCGGTCGCGCTGCGCATGGTGTATCAGGTGTACGAAGCGGTCAAGATCCCGATCGTCGGCATGGGCGGCGTTTCTACGGCGGAGGACGTCGTGGAGATGATGCTTGCCGGCGCAGCGGCCGTGCAGATCGGCGCGGTCAATCTTGTAAATCCGTTTGCCGGCCGCGACATTGTAAACGATCTGCCCGCCGTCATGGAAAAATACGGTATTCAGAATCTTTCCGACTGTATAGGAGGCGCACACTGATGGGACGCGACGTTATCATTGCCTGCGATTTTGCAAGCGGGCAGCAAACGCTGGACTTTCTGTCCGCGTTCAAAGAAGAAAAGCCGTTCGTCAAGATCGGCATGGAGCTGTTCTACGCCGAGGGTCCCGCGATTGTGCGGGAACTGAAGGCGCGCGGACACAAGATATTCCTTGACCTGAAGCTCCACGACATCCCGAACACGGTCAAAAAAGCGATGGCCGTCCTGTCGGGGCTGGATGTGGACATCTGCAACCTGCATGCCTCCGGCACGATCGCCATGATGGAGGCGGCGCTCGAGGGACTGACGCGTTCCGACGGCACGCGTCCGCTGCTGATCGCGGTCACGCAGTTGACGAGCACCGACCAGGAACGTATGGAAAAGGATCTGCTCATTCACGCGCCGATTGACGAGGTGGTGCTGCACTACGCGCAGAACGCCAAAACCGCCGGACTGGACGGCGTGGTCTGCTCGCCGCTCGAGGCGCGCAAGGTGCACGACGCCTGCGGCGCGGATTTCCTGACCGTTACGCCGGGCGTGCGCTTCGCGGACGGCGATGTCGGCGACCAGAAGCGCGTAACGACGCCAGCCAAAGCGAAAGAGATCGGTTCGGATTACATCGTCGTCGGCAGACCGATCACCGCCGCCGCAGATCCTGTCGCGGCGTACAGAAGATGCGTCGAAGAGTTTGTCGGCTGAAAGGAGTTTTATTATGAAAATAACCATTGCCAAAGATTTACTGAAAATCAAGGCTGTCTTTTTCCGCCCGGAGGAACCGTTCATCTGGGCGAGCGGCATCAAGAGTCCCGTCTACTGCGACAACCGTCTGACGCTCTCGGACGTCGACGTGCGCGCAGATGTGGAGAACGGACTTGCCGATCTGGTCAAGACGCATTACCCGCAGGCCGAGGCGCTCATGGGCACCAGCACCGCCGGCATCGCGCACGCCGCGATCACGGCGCACCTTCTGGGTCTGCCAATGGGCTATGTGCGTTCGGGCGCGAAGGATCACGGCCGCAAAAACCAGATCGAGGGCAAGCTCCTGCCCGGACAGAAGGTCGTCGTTGTGGAGGATCTGATCTCCACGGGCGGCAGTGTGATCGAAGTCGTCAACATCCTGCGCGAAGCGGGCGCCGAGGTGCTGGGCATCGTCAGCATCTTCACCTACGGGATGCAGAAGGGGCTGGATCGCTTAGCGGCAGCCGAAGTCCAAAATATCAGTCTGACCGATTTTGACACCATTGCGCAGGTCGCAGCGCAAGAAGGCTATATCCGTTCGCAGGACGTAGAAAGACTGATCGCGTTCCGCAACTGCCCGTCGGACGAGAGCTGGATCGGGAAATAAGGAGAAGATATGAGAAGTTTGATCGACATCAAGGATCTGACGACCGATGAGATCGAGTCGCTGATCGCTGTCGCCGAGGACATCATCGCGCATCCGGACGTCTACGCGCACAAATGCGACGGCAAGAAACTGGCGACGCTGTTTTTCGAGCCGTCCACGCGCACGCGCCTGAGTTTCGAGGCGGCGATGTACGAACTGGGCGGCCATGTGATCGGCTTTTCCTCCGCGCAGAACAGCTCGACTGCCAAGGGCGAGAGCGTATCCGACACGGTGCGCACCGTGAGCTGCTACGCGGACATCATCGCCATGCGTCACCCCAAGGAGGGCGCGCCGCTGGTGGCGTCGCGCCGTGCGAGCGTCCCGATCATCAACGCCGGAGACGGCGGACACAACCATCCGACGCAGACGCTTGCCGATCTTCTGACCATCCACCGCGAGAAGGGCGGCTTCGAGAATCTGACGATCGGTCTGTGCGGCGACCTCAAATTCGGCCGTACCGTGCATTCGCTGATGACTGCCATGTCACGGTATGCGGGCACGCGGTTCGTGCTCATTTCGCCCGAGGAGCTGTGCATCCCCGAATACATCAAGAGCGAGGTGCTCGATCCGCAGGGAATTCCCTATACGGAGTGCCGGGAGCTTGAACCGGTCATGCACGAACTGGACATCCTTTACATGACCCGCGTGCAGCGCGAGCGCTTCTTCAACGAGGCGGACTATGTTCGGCTCAAAGATACCTACATCCTGACGGAAGAGAAGCTGCGCACCGCGCGGGAGAATCTGTGCATCATGCATCCGCTGCCGCGCGTCAACGAGATCTCCGTCTCGGTGGACGACGACCCGCGCGCGTGCTATTTCAAGCAGGTGCTGTACGGCAAGTACATCCGCATGGCGCTGATCCTTAAACTGCTCGGGGAGGCGAACGTATGATTATCGGACAGATCCGCGACGGTATCGTGCTCGACCACATCACCGCCGGAAAAGGCATGGACATTTACCGCATCCTCGGTCTGGGGGATCTGGACTGCACGGTTGCGATGATCAAGAATGCGGACAGCGAAAAGATGGGCAAGAAGGACATCATCAAGATCGGCCGCGTGATCGATCTCGACTTCGCGATCCTGGGCTACATCGATCCGGGCATCACGGTCAACATCATCCGCGACGGCGCGCTCGCCAAGCGCGAACGGCTGACGCTGCCGGAGCGCATCACGGACGTCATCCGATGCAAGAATCCGCGCTGCATCACGTCGGTCGAGCAGGAGCTGCGTCATGAGTTCAAGCTCACCGACCGTGAGAAGGGCGTGTACCGCTGCGTCTACTGCGAGGCGAAGGCGAAGCGCTGAATGCAATAAGCTATACCAATTATAAATCCGGGAGCATGGATGCAGAGTTGCAAACATGCCCCCGGTTTTTTTGACTTTGTTTTGTTTACGGCTGCATCGTTACGCGCAGCAGCAGCGGATTGTGATCGGACGAGACGAAGCCGAGATCCTGCGCGGCGAATGTCTCTACCTTGAGGTTCCCGGATACGATAAAGCCGTCGATCACATAATACTGGAATGTGTCTTTGTCCGCATCGGCATACGGTTTGCAGAGACTCCGGCAGCTCGGAACTTTTTCATCCATCAGGAACTGCCAGTCGCCCTTGAACTGCGTTACGTCTATTTCGTTTGCAGCCCAGTTGCCGGTCTGCACGGGGAAGGCGCTGCCGTCCGTTGTGGAGAAGATCTGGTTGAAATCGCCGCCCGCGATCACATAGTTGCCCTTCGCGGATTCCGCCGCCAGCAGCTCGGCGAGCATTTTGGTCTGTTCGCGTTTTCCTTCGCCGTTGTCATACGCCTCAAGGTGCAGATTCACCAGCACCAGTTCCCGATCACTGCCGGAAATCGGCACGCGGGAGACGAGCAGACAGCGCTTGAGATTTGCCATGCGCATCGGCCAGGTGAACGGTACCGGAAGCTGGACGCGTACCGAAGACGAGACGATGAAGGACGAGAACGTCGCAATGCCGGAATCGACCTTGCCGATCGGCGGGAACGGATAGGGCAGGAAGGCGACTTTGAAATTGTTCGCAAAAGATCCGTCGTACTCATCCAACTGTTTCCAGAAACGGACGTATTCGTCGACCATTTCCGAACGCATCGACGACACGTCCACCTCCTGCAGGAACAGGATATCGGGCTTCATCGTTTCGATCTCGTCGAGTATGCCGCTTATGTTTTGCTCTACACGCGCTTTGTCGGCTGTTTTGACCATGCTGCCGCCGTCCATAAAAAAGTCGGCGTTGTCGCCGAGCGCGCCGTAGCCGATGTTCCACGCGGCAACGGTGAACGATTCGCCTTCGGACGGGGAGTCGGCTGCATTTGCGGTAACGGGAATCGTTTCACGCTCCTGCGGTTTGTACTCCGTCAGGGAGAGAAAACCGACAAAACCGGCCGAGAGAACGAGAATGCACAGCAGCAGTTTTCCGAAAGCGCCGAGAATGCGGACGGGGAGACTGTGTTTTTTCTTCATATCCAATCCCTCTTATCGCCGCGCCGCATGTTCGGTACAGCAGCGCGGAAACGAAAAACGGCTGCCGGGTTTCCCCGACAGCCGCCGTTGGTTGCTTACTTACGCAGCATAGGAGCACTGATCCACGATGCCGCTGTTCTCGATGTGGAGATGGGCAAACGTGCCATTGTCTCTGTCATAGATGTTCCAGGTCTTGTACAGGCCGATCTTGCTGAGGATGCTGTTTCTGCCGACGGAAACACTCAGGATGCCGTACAGCGTGACATCAGCACAGAATCTCAGATCTTCCAGATCGTCCAGACCGGAGGCTGCTTCAACAGCGACATCCAGCGGGACATCGGACGTGGTCGTGGTGTGCGTCTTGACGTTGAAGACCTTGGTGAGGACATAAGCGCCGACACCGCCGCTGACTTCGACGTCGATGATCTTGAAGGTCAGGAAGGTCAGGCTGAGATCCAGACCGAGGACAGCGCGGAAATCACCGGAGATGTTGAACGCTCTGTCATAAACGGTGGACTCGTGGATGACTCTGCCCTTGTTGTTGATGATTTCGTAGCCCTTGGTCTCGTTGGAGGTCACGATGATCTCGATTCTGCCGTTGACCGACAGAGTCAGGGAGACGTTCATTTCGACCGTCAGACCGGTGGTGCCGATCGGGATCTCATACGTGAAGATGTTGACCTTCTGTCCGCCGCCGGGCTGCAGGGTCAGGTTGCTGAGATTGTTCTTGACCTTCTCCAGGAAGTTCGCGCCTTCGTTGGTGAAAGAGCCGCCTTCCGGAACGACGGAACCAGCATAGGAACCGGTGATCACGGTAGTCTCAACAAGATCATAGTTGGTCTTGACATAAGCTTCCTTGATGTCAAGCTTCTTGATGTTTGCGTTGTACTTCGCATCGATCTTGATGTTGCTCATGGTGTACAGTTTCTCAACATAGACACCGTCGCAAACATTGCCGCCGATGCTCAGGTCGACACGGCCGTTGTTAAGCGCAGCCTTGACTTTGAAGCCCTTGATGCTGAAGGAGATGTGCGGAGCATTCAGGTATTCCTTCGCTGCTTCGACGCCCTTGTCGATCAGTTCGCCGGTCTTATCCTTGATGAAGCCCTGGCCTGCGACGGCGGGTTCATCAGCGATTTCGACCACGTTGCCGTTGTTGTCATAAACGGTAGCGTCTTTGGCATCGACATCCACAGTACCCTCGAAGTCGACAGCTTCAACAGCTTCTTCGAGAGCAAGAGGAGCGACGTCAACGATCGCAGCGCCGTCAATGACCTGCACGCCCTTGACTTCGTACGCAGCACCGCTGATGTTGTACTCGTTTGCACCTGCGATGAACTTGTCGCCGGCAGCGAGTTTGAAATCAGCAGCAGCATAGACGAGCTTGTCGCCGACAACGGAGTACTCCGCGGCGGACAGGTCGACTACGCCGGCCTGCGGCTCGACTTCGGACTGTGCAACAGCAGGAACCTGCTTGTTGTTGTTTGCCTTGACAGCAACATCGAGTGCTGCAAGAGCATCGTCAAGTTTTGCCGGGAACTTTGCCTTCAGACCGCTTTCGGGGATGTCGATGTCGACGTCCACGGTAGAAGTGCGCTTGATCGTGGCTGCGACGAACGCATTGGTGGCATACGCATCGACGTCGATCTTGTCGCTGTCGACGATGGTGCCATAGCCGTACGCAGTCTTCACGATGTCGAGATACTCAGCGGGGATGCCCTCGTAGGGGATCTCAACATCCTGCTTTGCGATTCCGAAATCCTCAATGACCAACGCAAGCCACTCGCCCTGTTTGACAAAGGTGCCGTCGCCCGAAGGAACAGCAATGCCGAGTGCGCCGAGGATGGACATGAGGAATGACAGAATCAAGGCGATGATTCTTTTCATTTTCTTTCCTCCTAACAGATTTGTGCATGAGCGGCGCCATGGTAGAACCGCACATGCCGGGCTTGAGCGTCGGGTCATGGGACATCACCCCATTCACCGACTATTTTAGCAAACATATTATAGCATGAGGTTAGGGATTTTTCAAGCATTTTCCATAGAAATCTGAAAAAATGAGAATAAAAAAATGAACAAATTTTGAACAAATGGTTTAGTTAAAATGACGAACAATATTCGATTTCAGATAGAAATTACCAAAAAAATCCGGGATTTTCGGGCCGGTTTGTGCATTTGGACGAATCGCGCCTTCTGACCCATTTTATGCCGGAAAACGGAAAGGCGTGCGGCCGGAACCGCACGCTTTTCGGATCGGGCAGAGAACGCTGCCGGTCGTCAGAATGTCTGTACGAGCTGCTTGAGATACGCCTTGAAATCCTCGCCGATTTCCGGGTGTGTCAGCGCGACCTCGCAGTTGGCCTGCATGATGCCGAGCTTGTTGCCCATATCGTACCGCTTGCCGACGAAATCGACGGCGGTCAGCTTGCCGGCCTTGCCGAGATCGGCCAGGGCGTCGGTGAGGTAAAACTCGCCCTGCGTGCAGAGCTTGACGCCATCCTCGAGCATGCCGAACACCTCGGGCGGCAGCACGACTCTGCCGAGGATCGCGTACAGGGACAGGATCTGATCCTCTGTGGGCTTTTCGATGATATTGTGCACTTTCATCACGTTGTCGCGCAGAGGCGTGACGTCGAGCGTGCAGTATTTCTTGACTGCTTCGCGGGAAACCTCTTTAACGCCGACCGTGCCGCAGCCGAATTCCTCGTAAACACGCACGAGCTGCGCGGTGACGGGATCGTCGGAAATGATGACGTCGTCGCCGTACAGCACGGCAAACGGCTCGTTGCCGACAAAGGATTTGCCGCACAGGATCGCGTGGCCGAGACCTTTCGTGATCTTCTGGCGCACGAAGTAGACGTTGGCCAGCTCCGCGATCTCCTTGATGGAGCGCAGCGCCGCTTCTTTTTCCGCCTTGCCCTCGAGATTCTTTTCCAGCTCGAATGCATGGTCGAAGTGATCCTCGATCACGCCTTTGCCGCGGTTGGTGATGATGAGGATGTCCTCGATCCCCGCAGCGACAGCTTCCTCAACGAGATACTGGATCGCGGGTTTGTCCACGATGTTGAGCATTTCCTTCGGAACGGCTTTGGATGCGGGCAGTACGCGCGTGCCGAGACCTGCCGCCGGAATGATCGCTTTCTTGACTTTTTGCATGTGAAGACCTCCAGATTATTGGTATAGGATTATCATATTCAGGACGAGATTGACGAGCATGTAGCTGGCGACCAGCCCGAGCACGGACACGCCGCCGCGGCGCAGCGCGAGCATGCGGAACGTCTGGGCGTTTTTGGCAAATTCCCGCATGGAGCGCACATCCTGCTCGATTTTCTTTTTATATACGCTGTCGGCGACGATCGCCGCGGCAAAGTTCGGCAGGAACAGAACGCCGATATATATAAGGATAGCGGCGGAATAGCGCATAACGGCATTCTGGATCTTTTCCTGCTGGGACGGGTCGAGCGCGGAGATATCGGACATGAACTTTTCGGGCGTCATGGTTTCGTCGATCGTGACATATTCCTCCACCGTCGTGAGCATCTGCTGCTGCACTTTCTGCAGCGGGATCGCCATAAAGACGGCGAGCACCAGAAGAACGCCCATGAACAGCACGCCGGCTTTGCGGATCTTGCGGTAGAAGAACCAGAACGGAGAGAAGAAGAACGCCGCCCAGTTCCAGCCGGCCTTTCTGCCTTCTTTGATGCGGACGAATTTGCGCACGTAGTCGTTTACACGGTACTGCACGAATGTTGCCGCTTCCCGCACGGTGAAACCGTCGAGGTCGGCGTCGGGATCAGTGCCGACGCCCCGCAGGAAGAAGTCGTCGTTGAAATCGAACCGGCCTTCCGCGGCAACGCCGAGCTGCTTGCCGCATTCCGGACAGACCAGTACATTCGGGGCGCATTCCTCGCCGCAGCGCGGACAGCGCGTATAGACCGGCGCTTCCTCTGCCGTCTGCGGCGCGCCGGACTGCCAGACGAAGCCGCTTTCGTGCTTGTCCGCATGGGCGCAGCCGCCGTGTTCCGCCCAGCATGCGCGGTGATGCGGCGTTCCGCATTCCGGACAGACGACTATGTCGTCGGACGAAACGAATTGCTGCGCGCAGATCGGACAGACATCGTATTCAAACGTCATATTGCTACCATCCTGTATGGAGATCCGGAGGCCGACAAGGCGTCTGCCGACTCCGGCGTATTCTTTCTTCCCATATATTATAACGGCTTTCTTTACAAATTTCAATCTTTCTGCAAAAAGTTTCTTTACTTTTTACAAAAAATTTATTATAATAAAAAAGTTAATACATGAACAGAAGGAGCTTGGGCTATGATCCGATGTTGATACATATCTCGAACGAATACTATAACAACAAAAGCCGAAGGAGATCGACATATGATCCAATTTGAAGAATTGAAACTGGAACTGCTTTCTTACAGCGATAAATTGAAGGATCTGCGCGAGGCGCTGGGTCTCGACAAAGTGCAGCAGGAGATCGAAACGCTCGAGGCCGAAACGGCGAACGAGGATTTCTGGAAGGATCTGGAAAATTCCCAGAAGGTGCAGCGCCGCATCGCGCAGCTCAAGAGCAAGGTCGCGGCATACGACTCGCTCAAAAATCATTTCGACGATACGCTCATCATGATCGAGCTGTCGGATGAGGAGGGCGACCTCGATCTGCTGGAGGACTGCAAGGCGGGCGTCGAGTCGTTTGTGCGCGATCTGGACGCGCAGACGCTCAGCACACTTCTGACGGGCGAGTATGACGGCAACAACGCGATCCTGACGTTCCATGCGGGCGCGGGCGGCACCGAGGCGCAGGACTGGGCGCAGATGCTCGTGCGCATGTACCAGCACTGGAGCGACCGCCACGGATTCAAATGCACGATGATCGACTTCCTCGACGGCGACGAAGCGGGACTGAAGTCCGCGGTGCTGCTGATCGAGGGGCAGAACGCCTACGGCTACCTGCGCAGCGAGTCCGGCGTGCACCGCCTGGTGCGTGTTTCGCCGTTCGATGCGTCCGGCCGGCGGCACACGTCGTTCGCCTCGCTTGAGGTCATGCCCGAAATCGACGATACGATCGAAGTCGACATCAACCCCGACGATCTGAAGATCGACTACTACCGCGCCAGCGGCGCCGGCGGACAGAAGGTCAACAAGACGTCCTCCGCCGTGCGCATCACGCACATACCCACCGGCATCGTGACCAGCTCGCAGGTCGAGCGCAGCCAGCATCAGAACCGCGAGGTGGCGATGCGCATGCTCAAGTCCAAGCTCATTGAGATCAAGGAGCGCGAGCACCTGGACAAGATCGAGGACATCAAGGGCGTGCAGAAGGAGATCGCCTGGGGCAGCCAGATCCGCTCCTATGTGTTCATGCCCTACACGCTTGCCAAGGATCACCGCACCGGTTACGAGATGGGCAATATCAACGCCGTGATGGACGGCGATATCGACGGCTTCATCAACGCGTACCTCAAGATGGAATCGCTGAAGACCGTCTGAGCGAGAGGAAGATAAGATGCATCTGATCGACATCACGCGCGACATCACGACGGCCGAGGTCTATCCCGGAGATCCGCCGACGGTCGTGCGCCGGGTGAAGACCATCGGAGAAGAATCGGACTACAACCTGTCCGTGCTGTGTACGTGCGTGCACGCCGGTACGCATATGGACGCGCCGCTGCATTTCATCGAAAACGGCGCCGGCGTGACGGAGCTTCCGAGCGAGGCGTTCATCGGGCCGTGCACGGTGCTGGAGATCAAAGACTCCCCGATCACGGGCGAGTGCGTCAACCGCCGCTTTCCGCAGAATGCCGAGCGCGTGCTGATCAAGGGAAACGGCGAGGTGACGTTCATGGATTCCGCTGCGTTCGAGGCGGCGGAACTGCCGCTGCGCCTCATCGGGACGGACGCGCTTTCCGTCGGTATGCAGGGCAGCGAACTGCAGACGCACAAGGCGTTTCTGCGCAAGGGGATCGTGATCCTGGAAGGGCTCGATCTGTCTGCGGTGGAGCCGGGCAACTACTTCCTGATCGCGCTGCCGATGAAGATCGGCGATGCGGAGGGCGCGCCTGCCCGCGCGTTTCTGGCGGACGATTATGTTTTCTGGAGCAAGCCTCTGGAGCAGCCCAAAATAAGGAGATAGGGAAACCGAATGAAAAGAGTGCTGGACATCGTTTTCGGTACAGCGGCGATCGTGGTTTTGTCGCCGCTGATGCTGGCGCTTTGTCTGGCCGTGTTCGTGTCCGACGGGCGCCCCGTGATCTTCCGGCAGGAACGCATCGGCAAGGACAGAAAACACTTCCGTATCTGCAAATTCCGCACCATGAAGAAGGGCGTCGGCGACGTGGCCAAAAAGGACCTGCGGAACTACGAGGCGTGCCTCATCCGCGGCGGGAGCTTTTTGCGCCGCACGAGTCTCGACGAGCTGCCGCAGCTGTTCAATATCGTCGGCGGCACGATGAGCTTCGTCGGACCGCGCCCGCTGATCCCGCAGGAACGGGAGATCGACCGGCTGCGCGCGCAGATGGGCGTCTACCGTGTGCGCCCGGGCGTGACGGGTCTGGCGCAGGTGAGCGGCAGGGACAATCTGTCCGATGCGGAAAAGGCGGCGTACGACGCCGAATACGTGCGCACGCAAAGTCTTGTCAACGATCTGAAGATCCTCGGCAAAACGGTGCGCGTCGTGCTGCGGCGTGAAAATATGACGCAGGATACGGACAAATAAGCAAAAGAAATTTGTGCGTTATTCCTGACTTTGCAAACAGATTTTTGTACGTTTTGTACAATTCTCCAAACTTTGTTTGAACGGCACAAAAATTACAAATCCGACTTGCAAACGCGCGCAGAAAAAGGTAAAATGTATACGGTTAGTATATTAAATATTTGGAGGTAACCATCATGTCTGTTAAAGTTGCAATCAACGGCTTCGGCCGCATCGGCCGTCTCGCGTTCCGTCAGATGTTCGGCGCCGAGGGCTACGAGATCGTCGCAATCAACGATCTGACCAGCCCCGCCATGCTCGCACACCTGCTCAAGTACGACTCCGCACAGGGTCGCTATGCGCTGGCTGACAAAGTCACCGCGGGCGAGGACAGCATCACTGTCGACGGCACGACCATCAAGATCTATGCCGAGAAGAACGCTGCCGATCTGCCCTGGGGCGAGCTCGGCGTGGACGTCGTGCTGGAATGCACCGGTTTCTACACGTCCAAAGCGAAGTCGCAGGCGCACATCGACGCCGGCGCGAAGAAGGTCGTCATTTCCGCTCCCGCGGGCAGCGATCTGAAGACGATCGTTTACAGCGTGAATGAGAATACGCTGACTGCGGACGACGCCATCATCTCCGCCGCTTCCTGCACGACCAACTGCCTGGCTCCGATGGCCAAGGCGCTCAACGATTACGCGCCCATCGCCAGCGGCATCATGACCACGGTTCATGCTTTCACGGGCGACCAGATGGTTCTCGACGGCCCGCACAGAAAGGGCGACCTCAGAAGAGCGCGCGCCGCTGCGGTCAACATCGTGCCGAACTCCACCGGCGCTGCCAAGGCGATCGGCCTGGTCATCCCGGAACTGAACGGCAAACTGATCGGCTCCGCACAGAGAGTTCCCGTCCCGACCGGCTCCACCACGATCCTTGTGGCGGTCGTCAAGGGCAAGGACATCACCGTGGACGGCATCAACGCCGCGATGAAGGCTGCTTCCTCCGATTCCTTCGGCTACACCGAGGAACCGCTGGTCTCCTGCGACATCATCGGCATCACCTACGGCTCGCTGTTTGACGCGACCCAGACGATGGTCACCAAGATCGACGACGACACCTATCAGGTTCAGGTCGTTTCCTGGTACGACAATGAAAACAGCTACACCAGCCAGATGGTTCGTACGATCAAGTACTTCGCGGAGCTTGCGTAAATCATCTATATGCGGATTTGCCGCGTCCGGTTTCGGGCGCGGCGTTCTTTTCAGAAAATACGGGCGAGGATTTGAGACGGGTGAGGATTTGAGAAAGATACTGCTTACGGCAGGTTTATGCGCGCTGCTGCTTTTTGCTGCGGCAGGCTGCCTGCATCAGGAAGGGCCGCAGCCCAATGCACCGGAAACGACCGGAGCCGAGACGCAGCCGGTTCTTGAATCACAGACCGCGCATACCGCGGCGCACGAACTCGGCGAGGACGAATGCGGCGAGGCGCTGACGTG
Source organism: Oscillospiraceae bacterium (assembly GCA_902790325.1). Taxonomy (GTDB): domain Bacteria; phylum Bacillota; class Clostridia; order Oscillospirales; family Acutalibacteraceae; genus UBA1425. The sequence goes on from CADARP010000002.1 coordinate 114,114, forward strand.
GACGCTGTCCTCCGGCGGCACGCTGACCATCTCCGGCGAGGGAGACATGTACGATTTTCAGACGGCGCCGTGGAATCCCGACCGCCTGAATATCTACCGCATCGAGGTGAAAAGCGGCGTGACCGGTGTGGGCGACAACGCGTTTGCCTTCTGCGAAAAAGCGTACAGCGTGCAGCTGCCGGATACGCTCGAACGCATCGGGAAGGGCGCGTTCAGCGGCTGTGCGAAGCTCAGCAGCGTGCGCATTCCGGACGGTGTGCAAACGGTGCCGGAACGCTGCTTTGAGAGCTGCTCGGCGCTGTGGAGCGTGACGCTGCCCGGAAGCGTCCTCGAGATCGGCGACCGCGCGTTCAATCTGTGCGACCATCTGTCCGACGCGAAGCTGCCGGACGGACTGGAGAAGATCGGCGACGAGGCGTTCGCGTTCTGTGAGCGCATCTACTCATGCAAGATCCCGGCGACGATGACGCATCTGGGCAAAAACGCGTTCGTGCGCTGCTCGCGTTTGTCGCGCTTTACCGTCTCGGACGACAATCCGAGCTTTGCCGCGGACAATCGCGGCGTGCTGTACAGCAAGAAAATGACCATCCTTTTGGCGTTTCCCTACGCATACGGCGATTCGTACTATACCGTTGCGGACAGCGTCCGCGAGATCGGCGAGGGCGCGTTCGCGTACTGCGACGGTCTGCGTTCCGTGACGATCCCGGATACGGTCGAGACGATCGGCGCGCGCGCGTTCTATAACTGCAACAACCTGGAAAAGGTGACGTTGCCGCAGGAACTGACCGTCATCGCGCGGGAGATGTTTGCAAACAGCGAAAGCCTGAAAAACATCACGCTGCCCGAGACGCTGACCGAGATCCGCTCCGGCGCATTCGAGGGATGCAAGGGGCTCGAGGAGATCACGATCCCGAAAAACGTGGCTGTGATCGAGCGCGACGCGTTCGGCAACTGTGCGCAGTTGACGGTGCATGTCATCGGCAAGTCTATCGCCGTGGACGGATGGAACGTGTACTGGGTGGACGAAAACGCGACCGTCGTGTGGGAGGAAGCGGAGGAATGATCCGACCGCGCGGAACATAAAAAAAGAAAAAAGCTGCCGTGAAATCAGATTCGTTCTGATCAGCGGCAGTTTTTTGTTTTCTTTTCTCCGGCGTGTCAGCGCCCGGAATAGATCCTGTCCAGTTCTTCGACCGTGTTGGCAATGTCGAACAACCGCATTTTTTCGGGATCGGCAGCGAGATGCAGACCGCTGCGGATCGCTTCGTCGACGGCTTTGGCCCATCCCGCTGCGCCGATATCCAGCGGCAGGAAACGGCACCCGCCCGCGTCGGTCTGCGCAGAGACTTCGCTTGAGACGAAGCAGGTAAGCCCCGACGCCTGCGCCTCGACCAGCACGACCGGAAGCCCCTCAAACAGCGAGGGCAGAAGGAAATACGTACAGCCGGCCATGATCTGCGGAATGTCCGTGCGCAGCCCTAAAAGCTGTACGCACGACTCCAGACCCCGCGCCTCGACCGCCTGCCTGACTGCCTCGAGCATCCCGCCCGTGCCTGCCCAGTGCAGGACGAAATCCTGCCGGAGCTTGTAAAGCTCTTCAGCGACCGATACGAGGAAGAGCGGATTTTTCTGCGCGGACACGCGGCCGACCGTGCACAGATGCACGCTCGCCTCCCGCAGCTCGGGCGCGGCGTCTCCCGTTTCGCGCGCGAGGCGGAATCGCCGCAGGTCGGTGCCGTTGTGGATGACCACAGCCGGACGATCGCCGTACATATACGCATTCGCCGTGTCGGAGCAGCCGAGCAGATCCGTGGAATACCGCAGGATCAGCCGGCGCATCACGAAGCGGTACGCGCGCTGCGCGATCTTGCGCAGGCTCATGCCGTCGCCGACGGCGTACTGTGTTTTGGAGTTGTGGGAGTGACAGATGCGGCGGGAAATACCGGCCTGTTTCGCCGCGCGCAGAACGATCCCGTTGAGAAGATCCATGTTGGCATGAACGATATCAAACCGCTCGCGCGCGAAAATGGTGCGCAGGGAAGAAGCATACTGCCTCTTTTTGGCGAGCGTGTCCAGATCGCACACATGGATGACGCGCATGCCCAGAGACAGGATCGTCTCCTCGTGCAGCGGGATCACGTCCGGGTCGAGCGCGAGCACAAACGTCACGTCGTACTTCTCCCGATCGATCCGCTGCGCGATGCTCACCAAAAGTGACTCGATCCCGTTGGAGGACAATCCGTGCGTCACATACGCCAGTTTGATCCGCGCCATAACGATCCCCCTTGTGTGTTCAGATGGCTTTATTATAGCGGTTCTTTTTTGAAATGTCAATGATCGCGCATGCCGCCGCAAAACAGCAAAACGCCCGTGGAGTGCGGCCACGGGCGTCCTGCCAATTGAATTGGGGTGTAAAAAAGAGGAGAAAAATGATGAAGTACTTCCTCTCGGAAGCATCTTTAGTATACCCCGCAATTATGACGATTTTGTAAAGAATCCGTGTATGTACTGAAACATTTTTGAAAACTTCCTGAAACGGCAAAAGAAAATGTATCCGAAGTCTATTTTTCTCTTGTTTTTTGCGTTTTGTTCTGTCATAATATAAACGGATCAAATCAGATCCTCCATTTTAATGAAAGGCAGGTTTTAAACATGACGGGTAACTGTGCGGTTATCCTTGCTGCGGGCGAGGGGACCAGGATGAAATCCAAGAAACCGAAAGTGTTGGCGGAAGTGTTGTTCAAACCGATGATCGACTGGGTGATCGAGAGCGCGAAAGCCTGCGGGATGGAAGAGGAGAATATTTGCGTCGTGACCGGTCACGGCAAGGAGCTGCTGACGGCGCACCTGCCGCAGGGTGTGCGGACAGTCGAGCAGACCGAGCGGCTCGGGACAGGTCACGCGGTAATGCAGGCGCGGGAATTCCTGCGCAGCCACGGCAGTGCGAATGTGCTGATCCTCGGCGGTGATGCGCCGTTCATGGACGGCGAGACCGTGGCGTGCGCGCTGCAGTATCACACACGCGCAAACAGCGCGGCGACGGTGATCTCTGCGGACGTGTCCGAGCCCACGGGGTACGGACGGATCCTGCGCGACAAGAACGGAGATTTCTCCGGTATTGTGGAGGAAAAGGACGCAAACGATGCGCAGAAGCAGATCCGCGAGGTCAACTCCGGCGCGTACTGGTTCAACATCCAGGCGCTTCTGATCGCGCTCGAACAGATGGAAACGAACGCGAAGTACCGGCTCAATGCGGCGAAGGAATACTACCTGACCGACGCGATCGAGATCCTGCGCTCCATGGGGCAGCGCGTGAGCACATTCAACTCCAAAAGCCCGGACGTTGTGCTGGGCGCGAACGACCGCGATCAGCTCGCTCAGCTCAATGAGATCGCGCGGCTGCAGGTCATCCGCCGCCACCGGCTCGCCGGTGTGTCGATCCCGTTCGACACGGGCGTCGTGATCGGAACGGACGTGCAGATCGGCCGCGACGCGGAGATCCTGCAGGGGACGATCCTCAAAGGAAAAACCGTGATCGGCGAAGACGCCGTGATCGGTCCGAACGCGGTGCTGGAGAACTGTACGGTCGGCGAGGGCGCGTGCGTGGTGCAGACGTTCGGCACGGATGTGACGGTCGGCGCGAATACGCAGGTCGGTCCGTTTGCGCGGCTGCGTCCCGGCACACAGATCGGCGCCGATGTGCGTGTGGGCAATTTCGTCGAGGTCAAGAATTCCACCGTCGGCGACGGCACGAAGATCTCGCACCTGTCCTATATCGGCGACACCGACGTCGGGCAGAACGTCAACGTCGGCTCCGGCTGCGCAACGGTCAACTTCACCGGCAAGGAGAAGTTCCGCACCACGATCGGCGACCATGCGTTCATCGGCTGCGACACGAGTCTGGTCGCGCCTGTGCGTGTCGGCGCGCGCGCTTATACGGGCGCCGGTTCCACGATCACCGAGGATGTGCCGGACGATGCGCTGGCTTTGGGCAGAGCGCGTCAGGTTATCAAAAAAGACTGGGTCAAAGTCAAGAATCCGTACAGAAAGTAATACAATGGAGCTTTGAAGGAGTTATCATCATGCGAATCCTACGAAACGGCGTTGCGCTGCTTCTGGCAGCCGCGCTGGCGCTGGCTGTCGCCGCATGCGGCAAGCAGCCCGACGATACATTGAAGGCGCGTTTCACCGCGTTGTCCGAAACCGATCTGATCGAGCAGATCCTGGCAGATCCCGCCGGGCATCAGGACGAGATCGCGTCGTTCGGTCTGGACGACTTTATGACGAAATTCGGCGAAGCGGACGCATACCGCAGCTACATGGTGCAGATCGATGTGCAAAACCAAAACAATTTCGACGTCGAAGTGCTGAATCTGCAGATGGACGTCGCAAAACAGGGAACCGGCGACGTGTATTTTGCCGCGCTTGCCGAGTCCATGCCGATCGGTCTGCCCGCAAAATATTCGGGCGGCGAGGCGCTCTACTATACCGTGATCGCGTCCACGCTGCTGTCGAAAGAGCAGATCCTGCAGACGCTCGGCGAAATGGGCATTACCTGCGTATACATGAAAGGGAGCGAAGCGCCGGACATGGACGCCGAGATCGATCCGTCGCAGCTGTCGACGAGCGTTATACTCTACGAAGGTTAACCGGAGGAAACCATGAAACGGATAAAATGGATATGTGTGCTGCTTCTTGCGCTGAGCGTTCTCTGCGTCGGCTGCGGCAAGAAAGACGTGTTTGATCCGGAGCCTGTCGCGTCTGCCGGTCTGACCGCGGATGCGGACGAAACGGCGGCGCAGGAAACGGAAGCGGACACTGCCGCCGCGGACGAACAGGCGGCCGAGGCCACAGAAACGGCCGAAGCAGACGAGACGACGAAGACCGGCGAAACGACGAAGGCCGGCGAAACGACGAAGGCCGGTGAAACAGTGAAGGCCGGTGAAACAGTGAAGGCCGGCGAAACGACGAAGGCCGGCGAAACGACGAAGGCCGGCGAAGTGACCAAGGCCGGCGAGACGACGAAGACCGGCGAGACGACCAAGGCCGGCGAAACGACGAAGACCGGCGAAACGACCAAGGCCGGCGAAACGACGAAAGCTGTCGAGACAACGAAAACCGGCGGAACGCCAAGCTCCGGCGGAACGAACCGGCGTGTCGAAACGACGAGAGCAGCCGAGGCGACGAAGGCGCCCGGGACGACGAAAGCAGCCGGGACGGCCGCGACGAACGATTCCGGCAGCACGTCGAGTATCGTTGCGCAGCGCGTCATGCGAAACGGCGTCAGCGGAAAGCTGAACGGCCTCAAGGTAACCGATCAGAAGGTCGGTTCGCTGACAGCGAAGGATCTGGAGCGGTTCGGGATCACCGGCGACAAGCAGGCGGAGATCCTGAAAAAGCCGGACGACTGGAACCTGTATACGGTTCGTATCGCTTTTACAAACAACGAAAAGGCGCCGGTCACGATGTACTACCTTGACGTGACAGGCAACGGAACGGGCGACGTATTTGTGCGCGGCGACTTCTCCGCGGAGATCGGTCTGGCGCCGGGCGGAGCGGAAACCGAAGAATTCTACGTCCTGGCCAAAGCGTCCGACGGAGAGATCACCGTTCTGGATAAACTCGCGCGGATGCCCATGCAGCTGCAGTATGCCACGACGCCCGAGGACGACGATACGACGCCGTCTTACGTGTATTCCGAATTGAAGTAATCATTGGAGTTTCAATATGTTTTTTCGCAAACAGGAGACAGGCGGTTCCGCTGCGCCCGAGTATTTGATCGTCGGGCTCGGCAATCCCGGCACGAAGTACGCGTTCACGCGTCATAACGCAGGCTTTTTGTGCCTCGATCTGCTGGCGGAACGGCAGAACACGCAGATCAAACGCATCAAGTTCAAGGGCGTGCTGGGCGAGACGCAGCTCGGCGGGCGCCGCTGTCTGCTTTTAAAGCCGCAGACGTTCATGAACAACAGCGGCGAATCCGTGCGCGAGGCTGCCGCATTCTACAAGATCCCGCCCGAGCGTATCCTGGTGATCTTCGACGACGTTTCTCTGCCCTGCGGCAAGCTGCGCATCCGCCGCAAGGGCAGCGACGGCGGCCACAACGGGATCAAGAGCATCATCTATCATCTGAACAGCGACGCCTTTCCGCGCATCAAACTCGGCGTCGGCGAAAAGCCGAACCCGGAGTGGGACCTCGCGGACTGGGTACTGTCGCCCTTTCGCAAGGAAGAACTGACGGCGCTGCGCGAAGCGTCGGAAAAAGCCTGCGACGCCGCGCAGAAGATCGTCTGCGGCGACATCGAGCAGGCTATGGGACTGTACAACTGATTATTTGAGCATTGTCTGCAAGCTGTCGAGGACATCCTCCATGGTTTGCAGCGCTTTGCCCGCTTTCTTTTTCATCGGTTTCATGGCGCTGCCTTTGTGCATCACCGCGCCGCCGATGGCGCCGGTCATGCCGCCGATCGCCATGCCGAGTCCGAGTCCGGCTGCGATTTTTCCCGCTTTCTTTGACATGGTTCTTCCTCCTTTCACGATCGTTCGGAAATAGTATTTCCGCTTTTCGCACGGATCGTGCATACCGATTTTTTCCTTTGAAGGAGATCGTTCCCGATATGGCAACACTGAATATTGTATTGGTAGAGCCGGAGATCCCGCAGAATACCGGCAACGTGGCGCGGACCTGTGCGGTCACCGGCGCGCATCTGCATCTGGTCGGGCCGATGGGTTTCCGTATCGACGACGCCAAACTCAAGCGGGCGGGGCTGGATTACTGGCATCTGCTGGACATCACGATCTACAAAGATCTGGACGAATTCTTTTCGCGCAACGACGGCACGTTTTTCTACTTCTCGACCAAGGCGAAACACGCCTACACAGACGTGCGGTATCCCGACGGCGCGTTTCTTGTGTTCGGCAAGGAGACAAAGGGGTTGCCGGAAGCGCTGCTTGCGCAGAATCCCGAAACGACGGTGCGCATCCCGATGATCGACGAAGCGCGCAGTCTGAACCTGTCGAACAGCGTGGCTGTGGGCGTGTTTGAAACGCTGCGGCAGTGGGGATTCCCGGAGCTTTCCTGTTCCGGCGCGCTGCGGGAGTACCGATGGAGCGATCAGAATCTGTAGAACCCCGTCACGCGAAGGCTTGTGACGGGCGGCAGCAAACCGGAGAGGGGAGAAGGGCGCCGAATCATGAAACAAAAGAAACGCGGCAACGCCGCCGATAAGGGACTGGCGCTTTTTTTCGTTGTGCTGATCTGTCTGTTTGCCTTTGTTGCCGGCGTGAAAACGATGCAGTATTTTGACGGCGGTGCCTCGCGCACTGCGTCTGAAACGCAGACCGCAGCGAATTCGATGACCGCCGCGCCGCCGGCCGAAACGCCGACAACAGCCGCTTCGACGACCGAAACGCCGACGACCGCGCCGACGACGTCGAGCACATCTGCGACGTCCGCGGCGCCGGCTTCCGCAGACAGGATGCAAAGCGGGGAAAAGGTCGTCTATTTGACCTTCGACGACGGCCCGACGGCCAACACGGACAACATTCTGGACGTTCTCGAAGACAATGATGTGCGCGGCACATTCTTTGTCATCCACTCATACGACGGCTGCGAGAAACAGATCCGCGCGATACACGAGCGCGGGCATTGCGTTGCGCTGCACACGTACTCGCACCGATACTCGATCTACCGGTCGGAAAAGACGTATTTCGAGGATCTGGAAAAAATATCCGATCTGGTCTATAACGCAACCGGCGTGCGCTCGAATCTGCTGCGGTTTCCGGGCGGATCGAGCAATACGATCAGCCGCAAATACAGCAAAGGCATCATGACGAAGCTGACGAAACAAGTTACGGAAAACGGCTATGTTTACTTCGACTGGAACGTCGACTCCGGCGACGCCTCCGCGGTGCATGTGCCGGCGGACAAGATCGTGCGCAATTCCACGGCGGCGATCGGGCAGAAGAAGGAGATCATCCTGCTTTTGCACGACGCCGAGGCCAAAACGTCGACGGTGGAGGCGCTGCCGGATATCGTCGCCGCGTACCGCGAAGCGGGGTATCGGTTCGATGTGCTGTCTGCCGATTCCTTTGTGTGGCACCACAAAGTATTGAACTGAAACAGGCAAAGCCGTATCGTGACGGATGCGGCTTTTTCACATTTTACCGACAGGAGCGTGAACATCCCATGCGGATCCTTCATACCTCGGACTGGCATTTCGGCATGCCGCGGGGCACAGACACTTACGAAGCGGATCAGCGCTTTTTTTTGCGTCAATTATGCGCGATCCTGGAGTCGGAACGCGTCGACGCGGTGCTCTGCGCGGGAGACATTTATGACAGCAGCGTTTCCAATGCGGACGCCATCCGGCTGTACAACGACGCGGTGACGCAGATCTGCGGCGAGATGCATGTGCCGATGGTCGTGATCGCGGGCAACCATGACAGCGGTGCGCGGCTGGCTGCCTGTCGGGAACTGCTCAAACCGGCGGGGTTGTATGTGACCGGCCGTTTGACACGCGACGTGGAGCCGGTGCTGCTCGGCACGGACGCCGCGGTCTATCCGGTGCCGTTTTTCGGCAGGGACGAGGTCGCCGCGCTGTTCCCGGAAAAGCGGGAGGAGATCACATCGTACGAAAAGGCGTTCGGTGTCGTGTGCGGTCACATCCGTGAGACGATGGACCCGAACCGCTGCAATATCCTGCTCGCGCATGCAATGGTGGTGCGCGCGCAGCTTTCCGAATCCGACCGCGCAGCGCGCATCGGGCAGGCGATCGCCGTGTCGAAGGATGTGTTCGACGGGTTCGACTATACCGCGCTCGGACATATCCACAAGCCGCAGGCCGTCAGTGCGACCGTGCGCTATTCTGGCAGCCCGATCCCATATGCGTTCGGCGCGGAGGAGACGCAGGAAAAGAGCGTCGTGCTGTTGGATACCGCGGATCGGACGCAGCGCGTGATCCCGCTTGCACAGCTGCACGCGCGCCGTACGCTTACCGGTACGCTCAACGAGGTGCTGGCAGCGCAGGATGCGGACGACGCGTATCTGCGGGTACAGTTGACCGACCGGTTCGCGGGACCGGAGACGCTCGGTCTGCTGCGTGCGCGGTTTCCGCTGCTGATGGAGCTGTACGGCAAACCGACGGAAGCGACGGGCGAGGCGAACGCCATGACCGTTTCGCAGATCGCGCGGATGGATGAGACAGACATTTTAGAGAACTTCTTCGCCGAGCTGTACGACGACAAGCCGACAGTACAGCAGATGCAGATATTTCAAAAGGCGCTGCTGGAAGCGTCGGGAGAGGGGGAACTCGCATGAAACCGATCTCGCTGTCTTTTCAGTGCTTCGGCCCCTACCGCGCGCCGCAGACGATCGACTTTTCGCTGCTCGAAAAGAACGGGCTTTTTCTCATCAGCGGAGAGACCGGCAGCGGCAAATCGACGATCCTGGACGCGATCTGCTGCGCGCTGTACGGTGAGGCGAGCAACAAAAGCCGCGGCGACCTCGAAGCGATGCGCTGCAAGCAGGCGGAAAAAACAGAAGAAACACGCGTGGAGTACGTCTTTGATTCCGGCGGCAGGCGCTACAAATTCGTGCGCGTGCTGCGCTGCGGACACAAGAATATTATAGACGAGCACAACTGCCTGGAATACCGCGACGGCGTGTATGTGCCGCTGTTTGAGAACCCGAAGAAAACGCGCGTCAATGAGAAGGCGCGCGAGCTGATCGGACTGACGGCAGAGCAGTTTCGTCAGGTCATCGTGCTGCCGCAGGGCAAATTTGAGACGCTGCTGGTTTCCGACTCCAAGGAAAAGGAAGAGATCCTGACCAGTATTTTCCACGCCGACCGATGGGACCGGATCGAAAAGTATATCGCCGATGCGGTCAAACGCGAACGCGATACGCTTGAGGTGCAGACGATCCTGATGCGCCAGACGCTTGCGGGTTACAAATGCGAGAGCATCGAGGCGCTTTCGCAGGCGCTTGCGGAAAAGCAGCTCGAGGCGCAGGAAACGAAACAGCGCGCCGATGCGCTTGACGAAGACAGAAAAACTGCCGCAAAGCGGTACACGGCGGCGCTCATGCAGAACGAGGCTTTCACGCAGCTTGACGAGGCGTCCGCGCGCCGGTCGCGCCTGGCGCAGAAACACGGCGAGATGCAGCGGCACAGGGAAGAGCTGCTGGACGCACAGCGCGCGCAAAAGATCGCCGCGGTTTATGAAGCGTGCACGGCGGCGCGAAAGAACGACGAAAAGGCGCAGCGCGATGCGGCCGACGCGAAGAACGCGCTGGAAAAAGCGCAGCGGCAGCTCGTGCTGACACAGGATAAACTGGAAAAACATGCGCAGGCGCGGCCGCAGTATCTCGAACAGACCGACACGGTCCGAAAACTGTGCGATGCGCGCGAGGCGTATGCCGCCGTGACCGGGACGACCGAGGCGCTCAAACGTGCTGCCGCGCAGGCGGAGCGCGACAGACAGGCACTTGACGCGCGGGAACGGGAGAGCGCTCATACGCAGCGGACGCTGCAGGAAAGCTCCGATGCGTTCGACACGGCGGACGCAGACTGCCGCACGGCACGGGAACGGTATATGCGTTCGATCAGCGGCAACCTTGCCGCACAGGCGCTCGAGGACGGTAAACCCTGTCCCGTTTGCGGCAGTACGCACCATCCGCATCCGGCGCAGCCGCCGCAGGACGGCATGACGCAGCAGGCGTTTGAAGCGGTCGAAGCGCAGCGCGACCGGTGCTATCGGGCGTTCCGGAAAGCGCGCGAGGCGTACGAAGTGGCGAAGAGCCGGACGGATGCGGCGAAGACCGCGTGCGCGGCGTCTTCTCTCGTGCTGCAGCAGGCGCAGTCGGACGAGCGACACGCGCGCAGTCTGCTGATCGAAGGCGTTGAAACCGCCGAGCAGCTCGAGGAAGAGATCGCACGACTGCAAACGAAGATCAACCTCTACGAGCACCAGGAGAACGCGCTGCAGGACGCGGCGCAGCGTGCGCTTGCCGCGCGTGAAGCGAAGGCGGAGCTGCTGACTGCCGCGCAGAGTGCGTGCGCTCAGACACGGAAGGCGCTCGCATCCCAAACGGACTTGTGGGAGGCGGCGCGGGTCGAAGCGGGTTTTGCCGACACGCAGAGCTTTCTCTCGGCAGTGCGGCAGCCGCAGCAGATCCAGACGATCACACGCTCGCTGGCGGAATATGACGCCGCGTGTGCCGCGGCGGCGCAGCAGGTCGAAAGCCTGTCCGAAAAAGTGCGCGGCAAAACGCGTCCGGACGTCGATGCGGCGCAGGCACAGGCACGCGCTGTCGAGGAGGCGTGGAACGAGGCGTCGCAAAACGCCGCGGTGCTTGCGGACAAATGCGAGAAGATGCGGCACGACCGCAAGACGCTGCAAACGCAGGAGAAGGAGCGCGCAGCGCTGCAGCTTCGGCTGGAGGAGGATACGGTCTTTCAGAAGCGTATCGCCGGTTCAAACGGCATGAGTCTGAAGCGGTATGTGTTGGGCGTGATGCTCACCGGCGTGACCGAACAGGCCAACGAGATCCTGCGCGGCGTTTATGGCGGGCGGTACAGTCTGCACCGCACCGACGCATCCACGGGCGGCGTGCGCCGCAGCGGACTGGAGCTGGAAGTACTCGACCGGCAGGGGAATGTGCGCCGCAGCGTCAAAACGCTGTCCGGCGGTGAGAAGTTCCTGGCGGCATTGAGTCTGGCGATCGGTCTGTCCACGGTCGTGCAGTCGCGCAGCGGCGGCGTCCGGCTGGACGCGATGTTCATTGACGAAGGCTTCGGTACGCTCGACCGCAATACGATGCAGGATGCGCTGGACGTGCTGCAGTGCGTGCAGCGGCAGAGCGCGATCGTCGGCGTCATCTCCCACGTGGAAGCGCTGCGCGAGAACATTCCCGCACAGATCGAGATCGTCAAGGGAGAGGACGGCAGCCGCTGCACGATCCGCGGCGTATAGCGCGGGAAGGGACTGCAAAATACAATAGAAACAGCAAAACCGCCGCACACCGGAGATGATCCGATATGCGGCGGTGTGGTTTTTGCTTCGTATTTGCTGCGCGGTCAGAACTCTACGCGCACGGTCTCGCCGCTCTGCAGCAGCAGCTTGCGGAAGCCGCGCAGTTTTTTGTGCGGGACGGTTTCAAACTGCAGAACGGCATAGCGCACGGGCATTGTGCCGCGGTTTGTCACGACGGCCGTGTTTTCATCCTCCCACGTTTCCGTTACTTCGCCGTACGTCAGCCCGTATCCGAACGGATACAGCGGTTCGCCCTTGAAGAACTTGTAGGTGCGGTTCTCCATCGAGTAATCCTCGAAGTCGGGCAGGTCGTCCGCGCTGCGGTAGAACGTCACCGGCAGTCGGCCGCTCGGCGCAGTCTTGCCGAACAGAATGTTGCCGAGCGCCTTGCCGCCCATTGCGCCGGGGTAGAAGCACTGCAGGATCGCATTTGCTGTTTCCTGCTGGCGGCACAGCGAAATGCAGCTGCCGCTGACGTTGACGAATACGATCGGCGTACCCGTTTCCAGCACGGCCTCATACAGCGCTTTCTGCACGGGAGGCAGCTCAATATCCACACGGTCGCCGCCCGCGAACGAATCACATGCGTCGCCTTCCTCGCCCTCGAACCGCGCGTTGATGCCGCAGACCATCACGACCACATCCGCGCGGCGTGCGCGCAGCACGGCCTCGCGCAGCAGCGCCTCGGCCGACTGCCCGTCGGTTCGCACCAGTCCGCAGCCTTCTGCGTAAAGGACTTCGCCTTTACAGGACTCCTGGATGCCGCGCAGCAGCGTGTAGTACACGGACGGCGTGCCGTTGTAGTTGGCCAGAAGCACGTCGCGGCTGTCGGCGTTCGGTCCGATCACCGCCACGCGCATATCCTCCCGCAGCGGCAGGATGCCGTCGTTTTTGAGCAGCACCATGCTTTCCTCCGCCATGCGCAGGTTCAGCGCGGTGTGCTTGGCGCATTCGATGACCTCGGTGCCGATCGCGTCATAGGGACAGTCGTCGTCGAACATGCCCAGGCGGAAGCGTGCCTCGAACAGCCGCTCCACGCACTGCGTGACGGTCTGTTCCGAAACGAGTCCCTGATCGACGGCTTCTTTGAGCCATTCGTAGGCGCTGCCGCAATTGAGATCGCAGCCGCAGTTCACCGCCAGCGCTGCGCTTTCGGCGGGCGTTTTCGTGATGTGGTGGTGCTCGTGGATGTCCCAGATCGCGCCGCAGTCCGAGACGACATAGCCGTCGAAACCGAATTCGCCGCGCAGGATGTCCTGCAGCAGTACGCGGCTCGCGCAGCAGGCTTCGCCGCGGAAGCGGTTGTACGCACCCATGACTGCCGCCGGATGCGCATGCTCGATGCAGTAGCGGAATGCTTCGAGATATGTTTCATACAGATCCTTGTCGGACGGGTCGGCGTCGAACTCGTGACGCAGACGTTCCGGCCCGCTGTGGACGGCGTAATGTTTGACGGTTGCGTCGAGCTTGCGGTATTTGCCGTCACCCTGCAGACCCTTGACGAACGCCGCGCCCATGCGTCCGGTCAGATACGGGTCCTCGCCGTACGTCTCCTGTCCGCGGCCCCAGCGCGGATCACGGAAAATGTTGATATTCGGCGACCAGTACGTCAGACCCTGATACCAATCCGTATCGCCGAACGTTTTATATTCGTTGTATTTGGCGCGTGCCTCGTCCGCGATCGCCTCGGCGACCTCGCCGAGCAGCGTATCGTCGAAACTCGCCGCCATGCCGATCGCCTGCGGGAATACCGTTGCGCATCCCGCGCGCGCCACGCCGTGCAGCGCCTCGTTCCACCAGGTGTACGCCGGAATTCCCAGCCGCTCGATCGCGGGGGAGCGGTACTGCATCTGGCTGCATTTTTCCTCGAGCGTCATGCGGGACACCAGTTCCCGTACGCGTTCACGAAATGTCATTTGTTTCTCTCCTGTCTGTTACTTTTTAATAAAGTGGAATTTGTCGGGCTGCGCCCGAAAGGATGTTTTGCCATGCAAAATGATGCGTGCTGTCGCACATGATGTGTTTTCGCCGCGCGAAAACATGATGTATT
>CADARP010000002.1:128255-275672 GCA_902790325.1 Oscillospiraceae bacterium
GCGGAGCAAAACACATCATTTTCTGCGAAGCGGAAAACATCATATTCCGAAGGAATACATCATGCGCCGCAGGCGCGCATCACGCGCAGTTTGTCTCCGCCAAACTGCGATTTTTGAAAACTTATTCTTTTGTCTTGCCTCGATTTCCTGCCACGCTTCGTCGTCAAACCGGCGATCCTTGTAAAGAAACGGTTTGTCCTCGTCCGTAATGGCGCGGATGTCCTGCCGTGATGATCTGCACATGCGGGCCGAGCATGACGTGATTGCCGATCGTGATGTCGGCTGCGTCGATCATCGTGCAGTAAGAATTCGCGTAGAAGTGGTCGCCAAGCGTGATGTGCTTGCCGTAGTCGCAGCGGAAGGGGGTATCGATGAACGTGCCTTTGCCGAATTTCACGCCCGTCAGACGCAGCAGAAGATACGCCTTCGGCACGTTGAACGGGAGCATGCGGTTATAGCTTTTCTGCAATATGCGCGAACGGAACTGCTCCGTCAGGACAGACGCGTCCGTCACGTAAGCCAGTCCCTTGTCGCGCCGCTGACGGTTGTTCATTGTGCGCGCACCTCTTCCGTTTCTTCGCGCTGTTCCCATTCGTTCCCCTTGACGGCGCTGAGATTGACGCCGCGGGTGTCGTGCGTTTTCAGTGCGAGGATCGTGAACGCGGCGACAAGTCCCGGCACTGCGGCGCACAGGATCACGACGCCTGCCGACGCATTGCCCAGGATCGTCAGAAGCGGCAGCGTGACGCCGTATGCGGCGCCGATGCCGATCCCCGTCGCAAGATTCGTCGCCGCCAAAACGGACGCGCGCAGCGCGGTGGGCGCCGATTCGCCGGCCATCATGGTGAGCGTGTCGATGTTGGACCAGAAGGAGCCGATGCACGCGCCGGCGAGGAACCCGACAAGGTACGGCGGCGCGCCGCGCATGGAGCCGAGCATGAAACCGAGCAGCAGCACGACGCTTGCCAGAGAAGCGGACAGCGCGGCGGCTTTGCGGCTTTTGCGGTCGGCAATGAAGCCGGGGATCAACTGCCCGAGCGCACAGCCCACCGGGAACAGGAACAGCGCCGCGGTGATCTCGTGGACGCCCGCGCTCTCCACGGCCGCCTCCAGCGTAGAGAACAGGCCGCTCTTCATGAAGTGTCCCGCGTAGCCGTAGGTCATAATGACCTCATAGTCGATCGTCAAAAGAAATCCCGTTTCCGAGCAGGCGAGCGCGATAAACAGCCAGCGCAGCTGCTTGTGCTTCCAGACAAAGCGCAGCGCGGGCAGGATGCCGCCCTCCGCCGCGGTACCGTTTTCTTCGGTATTGCCGCGCAGGTAGTTGATGCGCGAGCGGTTGAACGCGTCCGTTTCTTTTGCCAGCAGCAGCGCCGTCAGCGCGGTCGCAAGACCCACGATCGCGGGAATGAGGTAGACGCGCCGCCACTGCGCGGTCGAGTGCATCAGCATACGCCGCAGCAGCGGGATCACCATCACGCCGAGCATAGCCACGCATTTGACGACGGAGTAGAGCTTGGCGCGGTGCTTGTCGGGCGCGACCTCCATGATATAGACCGCCTGCATATCGTGCGGGACAAAGAACTGGATCACACATGCGCCGACAACGTATGCCGGGACGCTGCGCGAAAGATATACGATCAGCAGGCCTGCCGCCATGCCGAATGTGTTGATAACGAGAAAGGGCTTGCGCCCGAAGCGGTCGGACAGCGGCTTGTACACGATCCCCAGCGCGAGGAACGGCACGGAGATCATGGACAGAATATCGAGCGCGCCCACGGACGATTGCCCGAAGTGCGAAAGCATGTCGTTGGCGATCTCGGTTTTCATCAAAGTACCGATCTGCGAGCAGATCTCATCCGTGATGTAGACCAGCGAAATGATCAGCACAAGATACGGGAAGTACCACTTGCCGCGCGGTTTTCCGAGCTGCCGTTCCCGCCGCGCGATTTCGCGGGAGATTCGTTCTTCTTTCGTGCGCATAACACACCTCATTTGTCCTCAATAGTATTTTTCGATCCCGCCGTAACCCATGATCCGCTTGCCGCTGCGCGTTTTCTCGATAAAACTGCACAGCCGCTTCCGGAACTCCTCCGGACGTTTTCGCGCGGCCTCGATGTACGCGACACGGATACGCTTGTAGGAGTCCGAAAACTGCGTGTAATGCCGCCACGCGGCTTCGTCCTGCCGGATGGCGTCGAGAATATCCGGCGGGAACTCGAACGGCTCCCGGATCACCGGCAGAACGCTGTCCCGGATCTTCGGGTGGATCATGCCGTGCGCATCCAGCCAGATCAGCCGCTCGATATTCGGGCGGGAATAGGCGCTGCCCTTCCGGCGGGGCGTGAAGCGGCGGATATGGTGCGTGTCGTCGAGCGTTCTGGCTCTGCCGTCGATCCAGCCGAAACAGAGCGCTTCCTCGACTGCGTCGTTGTAGGAGAGGCTTTGTTCGCCGGAATCCTTTGTGGGGAACACGAACCAGATCTCCGATTCGGTTTCAAAGTGATCTGCGAGATACGCCCGCCATGCGGCGCGCTCGCTCGTATAGAATAGCGTCATACCGTCACCGACCGTCACTGTAAGAGTGAAAACTACACTTTGGATTATACAGGAAAAACCTGCGGATTTCAACACAAAAGAAAGAAACCGCCCGTGCATCATGCGCGATCATTTGTCTCTCGCGGACAAACAACTCCCTTTGGCAATCCGCCGCTGCCGGGAGCGGAACACATCGTTAAAAAACGCCTTTTGCCGCGGCAGACAAAAGACGCATTTTGACTATAAGATTTGTTTCGTATGAATCGTCAGCGCGGCGACGCTGTGCGGCGGAAGCGAGATGGAACAGCCTGTTTCATCCGATCCGACTGCAAGCGTTTTTTTTCTTCAAAAAAGCTGTGCGGCGATACTTCCTGCGAGGTATACAAAATGCCCTCCGCTTTGCCTGCGGGGCATGAAATCACATAATCACGGCTTCGATCAAAGCTGTCGTTGACGACTGTCACATAAACGGCGCCGTCTTTCATTGTCGCAGCGGCGGTGAACGCGTCCGCGCCGTCGATCCGGCACCTTCTGCGCGACGGAATCCATTTGCTCCCGCATCTCAAAGCCCGGCAGGTAGTTGTCCACCATCAGGACCGCGTCCGCGTAATCCAGCCGCAGGCCGATCTCATCGCAGAGGGCTCCGGCGTGAAACCGCGATGTTGTTTCGTTCATGCCGTAGGTCAAAACAAAGAAAAAGTAGTTCGTTCTGACCTTCGCTTTCAGAAGAAATTCTCTGACCATGCGCGGCAGCTCGCCGCAGTAAACGGGACAGACGACGCCCACGGCATCATCCTCGATCTCATCGACCTTTGCTTTGACGAGCTGCGGGATCGACAGCAACTGTCCTCCGAGTTTTTTTGCGACGTAAAGGCTGTTTCCCGTCGCGGTAAAGTATAAAATCTTCATTTCTTAAGTTTCTTTCCGTTCTGTTCTTGCGCGGTTGTCAAGCAGTTTCAACGCTTTGCCAAGATAATGCCCGCAGAAAACGAACAGGCCCATAATTGCCATGTAATCCAGGAAGAAAAAGAAGATGGGCTGCGTCGGGTCCAGGAACAGGAAATGCGTCTTAAGGAAGAGGTATTCTCCGATCTGCCTTTGGACGAACGCAACCGCGCCGTAAGCCGCAATCGCTGCGGCGATTCCTCGCAGAGCCCATGCTCTCAGCCCGGTTGTTTTCGTTTTGCTTTTGCGCATCGCGCTGAGCATCACGTTCCAATGCATTCCCAGATGCAGTGACATCAGAATGTAGTTAGCATAGGCACATACCATGTGCACGCTCCGGGCAAACGCTGTCCCTTTGTTGATCGGAAGAAACGCGAATACGTGCTCCGACAGGACGATCCCGCTGATGACCGAGGCCATCACCGAGCCGATCAGCAGAAAGACAAGAGCGGTCTGAAAAATGCGGAAGCTTTTGTATCTTCCCTTGGAAAGCGCGCCGAACCACTTTCTGTTCAGGGCGTGATGGACCGTGAACAGCGCAAACATGGCAACGCCGAGGATCTCGTGCGTCAGCGTACCGATAAGGGAATACGCCATCAGTCCGATCAGCACCACGGTCATCGCGATATCGATTGTCATGCGTAACTTCTTCATTATTTATTTCCTTTTCAGTATTTATTGCGCGTGTTCGCCAAACAGCCAGTTCATTATGTCCGCTTCATGGGCAAAGTATCCTCCGCCGCCATGCTGGTCTCGAATGCCGCGCTCTTCGAACCATGCCTGACTTTTCAGGTCCAGCGTGACCAGTTTTTCAATCTGCTCATCGGTAAAACCCTTTTCCCGGTAGAGCTGCACGAGCTTCTCATATGTCTCACGCACGGAAGAGGAACCGTAGTAACTGTCGTTTTCACCTGTAACCATATAAACAGGCGTCGCCGCCTGCGCAAGAGACCTCAGCTCGCCGTCCCATTGCGAGGAGCAGTGCAGGAATGCCGTGTAAAGTTCCGGTGCGAACTCCATGACCAGCGACCCGGTTTCGCCGCCGCCGGAATAGCCGTTCAGGTAAACCTTTTGGGGGTCAATGTTGTAATGCCCCAGAAAATACCGGGTAAGTGCAATCGTCTGTCTGGCCGAGGTCTCTTTCCAGTCGTTTAGCTGCGGCGCAACAATGATCATTCTCTCGTTGTATTTCTGCGCTTCGATTCCGTAGTCTTCGGCGCGGATATTGACTCCTACGCCCTGGAAGTACAGCCCTTCGTAGCCGGGTAATGTAACGTACAGCGCATAAGGTTCGGAGCCGTCATAGCTCCCGGGAATATACAGCCCAAAGTGGATATCCCCGTCGTTTTCACTGTGCAGAATGTTATCAAAGAGAAAGCCGCGGATAACCTCGTCGCCAAAGTCGATTTCCGTCGGCGCCGGGATCGTGTTCTCCGTGCCGATCGAGCCATTCGGCACGGAGTCATTTATTCCAAGTCCAGCCCGCGCGCCCATCCCCGGACGCTGTCCTCACTCGGATTTTCATTGAACCGCTGACCTTCCAGCCAATTGCCGGTCCTGGCCATCTTTTCCAGATTGGTTCCGCTGTCTCCGAGGCCTGAGCTGGTGGAAGTACAGAAGGGGATCACGGTCTTTCCGGTGAAATCGTTGTTTTTCACAAAGCTGTTGACCACCCAGGCAGCCTCACGCCACCAGATCGGATAGCCGAACAGCACCACGTCATAGTCGCTCCAGTTCGGCGCTTCGGCGGAAACCAGCGCAATATCCTGCAGAGAGGGATCGTCGTGTTCCCGGCAGACGCGGCTGTTCCGGTCCGTCCAATTCAGGTCGGCGTCGGAATACGGCTGGGCGGGAACGATCTCAAAGGTGTCCGCGTTCAGCTCGTCCGCGACGAAACCCGCAACTCGTCCCGTATTGCCCGATGCGGAATAGTAAACGACAAGGATCTTGTTTTCCGTCGTCTGCGTGCCGTTTTCTGCGGAAGCGTCCGATTTTTCCGGACCGACAGTATTCGACGGCTCGCCGTTATTTCCGCAGGCAGCAAGCACGAGCAGCATGGTCGCCGCAAGCAGAAAGGCCAGGATCCGTTTCATATTTCTGTTGATCGTTATCTGCATTCCAAAAGCACCTCCAGCAATTCTTCTTTCGTAAATCTTTTCGCGCAGCCGCCGGTCAGTATGGTGGAATCGGCAATCGCTTTGAAATCCGTGTCCGATGAGATCTTCATTTCGGAGAATGTCGTCGGGAGCCCGATTTCACGGATGAACGCCGCAAGCGCGTCAACGAACGCCTTGGCAAGTTCCGCTTCGTTTTTTCCCTCCGGGCTGACACCCCAGACTTCCGTAGCCATTCTGGCGAACTGTCCGGTTGCTTCCGGCAGCATGTGCCGGTAAAGCGCCGGATGGATCACCGCAAGTCCCTGCCCGTGATTGCAGTCGGTATACGCACCCAACTGGTGCTCCAGCATGTGGCACTGAAAATCGGTTGTTTTACCGATCTTCAGCATTCCGTTTTCCGCCATGGCCGCCGCCCACACAAGTTCGCTTCGCGCCTCTGCGTCATGGGGATCTTCAAGCGTTTTACGGATATTTCGGATGATATTCCGCTGGGTTGCCTCATTGATCTCATCGGAATAATTAACCGCACGCGGAGAGCCCATATAGGTCTCCATGCTGTGGGAAAGGCTGTCGAACGCGCCGGAGATGACCTGCTGCATCGGCATCGTCATCGTATAGACCGGATCAAGGATTGCAAAGGAATAAAACGCTCCCCACAGCGGCGATTTCTGCATCTTGTCTTCATTGGTAATCACTGCGCCGTTGTTCATCTCCGCACCGGTACCAAAAGCCGTGACGACGGCTCCCATAGGAATGAACGAGTCCGGCGCACCGTGCTTTTCATATTCAAGGGACCAAATATCATCCTCTGTCAGCGCCTGGGCGGAGACGATCTTGCAGCAGTCGATAACGGAGCCGCCGCCCACGGCAAGGATAAAGTCGATGTTTTTTTCTCTCGCCAGCGCCGCGCCCTCCTGCACCTTAGCATAGGTGGGGTTGGGCATGATCCCGGTAAATTCTGTCACAGTCTTCCCGGCGTCCTTCAGGATACAAAGCAGCTCGTCATAGATACCGTTTCTTTTGATCGAACCGCCGCCGTATGCGAGAAGTACGTTCGGACCGACTTTGGCAAGCTCTGCCGGAAGATGCTTCTCTGCGGCTTTTTCGCCGAAATAAACCTTTGTCGGATAGCTGTAGGTGAATGCGTTCATCGTTTTCTCCTTATTCGTGGATTTTCATGCCGTTCAAAGCCCTGACAAGGCCCGGGTCGAAGTGGTTGATGATCTCGCTGTGCCCGAGATCCTTTTCGCCGATCTGCTTCATCTCGTCTTCTGTCAGTTCAAAATCCCAGATATCCATATTCTGTTCCATCCGTTCCACGTGCGTGGATTTCGGCAGGATCGAAACGCCGCGCTGTGTGTTCCAGCGCAGGACGACCTGTGCCGCGCTTTTGCCGTACTTCCGGCCGATCCCGACAAGCAGCGGGTCGGTAAAGATCCCGTGCTTTCCTTCCGCGAGCGGTCCCCATGCCTGCGGCTGGATCCCATATTCCTTCATCAGCGCCAGCGCGTCTTCCTGTGAAAAGAAAGGATGCAGCTCGATCTGGTTGACCGCCGGTATCACATCCACGTTTTCGCAGAAGTTGGCGAGGACGAACGGATAGAAGTTCGATACGCCGACGGCTTTTGTAAGCCCTTCCCGGTACGCTCTGGTTATGCCTCTGTATGCGGCGAAATAATCGCCGAGCGCTTGGTGAAGAAGCACGAGATCAACGTATTCCATGTCGAGTTTGGCGAGCGAGGTTTTTACCGCCTGATAGGCGGTCTCTTCGTTTTTCTGATCCTGCACCCACACTTTTGTGGTGATAAACAACTCCTCACGGGTCACAAGTCCGTCCCCGATCGCGCGCTTTACCGCTTTTCCGAGCGCTTCCTCGTTCATATAGGCGGCTGCGGTATCCAGCAGCCGGTAGCCCGTTTTGATCGCGTCGTAAACGACTCTTTCGCATTCAGCGGCGTCCGGGATCTGGAAAACGCCAAAGCCCTCCAGCGGCATGGTTGCTCCTGTGTTCAGTGTTGCGTATTTCATTGTTTCTACCTCCGTAAAGTATTTGTAATTTTAATAGCCTAAACCTTTGACCCAGTCTCTGACGGCGTCTTCCGACGACGCGACGTTGCCGCCTCTGATGGAAAGCGCGTCGTCCGATCGGACCGTCGCGCCTACCGCGAGCTTTTCTACCGTGGGAAGCGCGCCCGCGCCGTTGGAGCTGCCCTCGTGAGAGAAGAAGGGGATGATCGTTTTGCCGCCCCAATCATAGCTTTCCAGGAAGGTCCACATGGACATTGGCAGATCGTACCACCAGACCGGAAAACCGAAGAAGACCGTTTCGTACTGCGCCATCTGCTCGGGTGTAAGATCGACGTTGATCTCGGGACGGATGCCGTTGTCGACTTCGTTCTTGGCGCGGTCGGCTGTGTCGTTGTAGTTATCGGGGTAGGCTTCTTTCGCCGTAACGCGGATCAGATCGCCGCCGGTCTCATCGGCGACCCAATGCGCCATTTTGTCGAGGTTGCCGGACCAGGAGAAGTAGACGACGAGGATTTTTCCGGCGGTCGCTGCTGTCGATTCCTGTTCAGTTTCATCCGGAACCGCATTCGACACGGCGTCACTCGCGGGTGCTTCGGTGTTTTCCGGTATGGGGGTTGTGCTTGTGCTTTGTTCTTCGTTTCTGACCGTGCCGCAGGCGGCGAGGGAGAACAGAAATAAGGCTGCAAGAATAAGGGAAATTGTCTTTTTCATTTGTGCTTCCTCCGAAATTTCAATAATAGATTTTTTCAAGCCAGCGGCTGATCTTTTCAGGCACGCCGCGTTCGGCGTCGGACATTTCGACCGGAAGTCCGGGCAGAACGTTTGCTTTCGGGCAAAGCTGTTTGACTGTCTCATAGGTGCCGCCATCACCGGAGCCCATGTGTGTGTTGAAGGGAATGACCGTTTTTCCGGCGAAGTCATAGGATTCAAACAGGGTGTAAATGATCATCGGGAAGGTGTACCACCACATCGGGTATCCGATAAAGACCGTGTCGTAGTCCGCGATCGGCAGATCGTTTTTGATCGCCGGGCGCTGATCCTCATCGTGCTCCCGCTTTGCAAGACGCGCAAGGGCGTTGTAGTGGTTGCGGTCGCCGTCGTAAGGAACGGCGGGCTCGATCTCTGCGAGATCCGCTCCGGTCTGCCTTGCGATTTCCTCTGCGGTGGATTTTGCGGTCCCGTAGACCGAAAAGTATAACACAAGCGGTTTTTTCATTGGCGTGCTCCTTATCATTTGATTTCGCGGCGGTTATATATTTCCCCGCCCTTGTGTCTTAATCATAACACAGGAATGCTTGACTGTCCACTTCCGGCATGTTATAATGGTATTACTCGCAGTTATACTTAGGAGGACGTTATGATCGAAATATACCTGCTTGAGCAGCTCGCCGCCGTGGCGGAGCACGGCACGCTCTTAAAAGCGGCTCAGGCGCTTTATCTCTCACAACCCGCACTCAGCCGTTCGATGAAAAAGCTGGAGACGCAGCTCGGCGTTTCACTGTTCGACCGGGATAACAGCAGGATCGCGCTGAACAAGACCGGCCTTCACGCGGTGGAATACGCGAAACGTATCCTTGAACTCGACCGGGAAATGTGCGAAGGCGTTGCCGATTTTGACCGCCGTCAGCGCACCGTTTCGGTCGGCGCCTGCGCGCCATTCCCGCTGGGAGAACTGACGCCGGTCATACAGGAGCGCTATATTCAAATGGCGGTAACGACCGAGCTTGCCGATGACGAAAGACTGCTCTCCGGGCTGCGCAACCGCGTCTATCAGCTCGCGATCCTGCACGAAAAGCCGGAGGATAAAGATCTTTTCTGCCAGCATTATCTTGAAGAGAAACTCTTTATCGTCCTGCCGCCGGATCACCAGCTGGCAGAAAGACAATTTGTGACGTTTGACGATCTGCGCGGAAACAAGGTTCTGCTCGGCGCGGCGATCGGCTTCTGGATGGACGTCTGCCGTCGCCGGCTGAATACCGAAGATCTGCTGATTCAGAACAGCATGGAGGCGCTGTATGACCTGATCGAGGCGTCGTCGCTGCCGCACTTCACTTCCGACCGCATCCTGGAGCGCACAGGCCCCAATCCCGACCGTGTCACGATCCCGATCGAGGACGGCGATGCGAAAACCACCTATTACATTGCCTGCCTGAATTCGGAAAAAAAGAAATACGGCGCCGTTTTCAGCGCCGCAAGAGAAGCCGTTCTGAGAAACAGATAGTGAAGGTTCGAATCCCTACGCCTCAACACTTTTTGCGTTTCTTTGCAGAGCTAAGAAACGTAAAAAGTACACCAGCGTTTTTGACCGTTTTCGGGCTCGGAAAACAAAAAATCGGGCTCCGGAGAAGCCGATCGACCGCTCCGAAGCCCTATTTTGCTTGATTTTGCCCTATTTTTGCCCAAAACGCAGAAAAAACGCCTTTTGTCGTGGTAGACAAAAGACGTTTCTTTCATGGCTGGGGAATAGGGATTCGAACCCCAACAAACAGAGTCAGAGTCTGTCGTGCTACCGTTACACTATTCCCCAATGTGTAAACAACGCGGCTCGTTTGTTTGCTTGTCTATTATACATCATTTCCGCAAAAAGTCAACACTTTTTTTGAAAAAATTTAAGGGCTGCCGCATTTGCGCGACAGCCCATGTGTTTCGTCAGGTCACGATCCAGTAGATCAGCAGAGCGACGGTGACAAAAAACGTGACGCAATACTTTTCCAGATATGCGCCGATCATCATCAGACATGTCGGCAGGAAGGCGAAAACCTTGCCTGCGCCGGACGCTGTGCTGTCGGCGGTGTAGTGCGTGCGCCACAGGTGCCGCACGTCGTCCACGTAGGGGAACAGGCTGCACAGGCACGATGCGCCGAACAGATAGACCAGCACGTACAGAATAAACAGCGGGCAAAACTTGCCGGTCATCGGATCGACTACATCCACGCCCAAAAAGCCGAGCGTCACCGCGCCGGCCGCGAACGCAGGAAAGCCGAGAGAGAAGTTCAGCAGCGTCGGCAGGAAGCAGACCAAAAAGCTCTTGCCTGCGTTTGCCGGGGGCAGCATCGACACGTGGCCGCACAGCCGGTTGCGGGACAGATACGTGTCCGCGGCGAAAATCTCCACACCCAGCAGACGGCATATCACATGCTCCCAGAACGCCTTGATGAAGGTTCCGGGGAAGTAGATGGTTTTGGTCAGAACATACAGGAACGTCATTTGACTTCACCTCCGCCGGAAAGGAAAATGTCCTCGAGTGTGCATTCACCCGCCGCAAACAGATCGACCTGCTCATAGGGCACATAGCTGTCGAGCATCGTCTTGTATTCCGTATAAACGTCCATGTCGCCGTTTGCAAAGGCGCACAGCGCGATCGTCGCCACATGTTCGAGCGTGGCGGTCGACGGGCTGTAGGATTCGACGAGCATTTCCTGTGCCTTCTCGTAGTCGCCCTGCAGCATCATGATGATGGCGCGCTGGCGCTGCATCTCGCTGCTCGCTTCGGTCAGCTTGAGCGCGCGCTCGTAGATCTCGATCGCGTCGTAATAGTTCTGCAGCAGACGAAGCTCCGCCATCGTGTAGGCGACTGTGGCGGGGTCGGACGCGTCGAGCTGCATGAGACGGTTGCAGATCGCGAGCGCTTTTTCGTATTCTTCGTTCTGGTTATAGGCACGAATGCCTTCGCTTGCATACATCCACAGCGCGTCCGGTTCCATCTCGACCAGTTTGTCCAGCAGCTTGCACGTGCGCGCCGGATCGTTGGAGGCAGAGAAGCAGACGGAGAAGCGGTAGTACTGCACCAGATATTCCGGCGTTTTCGGGAGCTTCGCGGCTGTCTTTTCCACGATATCGAGCATCTTTTCGCAGTCGCCGGTCTCGCCGGGCTTGAGCGTATTCTTGTACGCATAATACTGCGTCTGCATCTCTTCGACGAACGCGGAGATGTTTTTGTACTCGTCATACGTCCCGCGCAGCAGTTTCGGCGCTTTCTCGCCGTAGAACTGCTCGATCGCCTTGCCTGCCTGATAGGGGCCGTTGAGCTTTCTGAGCGCGATGATCTGCTTTTCGAGTGTGCGCGAACCGTTGTTGAAGAAGGAAAGATCGCTGTTCGGAACGATCAGATCGTTCAGCCGCTGTGCGGTGTTGTACGACTCCTCGTAGTACGCGTAGCAGGATCGCAGATCGCCTTCCTCAACGGCCTTGTCGCCCTTGACGACAGGGTTTGCGATCAGCGTGCTGACGCACAGAACGAACAGGCCGAACAGGCCGAACAGAACGCCGAGCACCGCGCCGATCCATGCGCCGGGCGCAATGGGATACGCCTGCATGGTCTGCATGCACGCGTCACAGAACTCCTCGCCGTCCGGGATGCCGGCGTTGCAGCGTGCGCAGCGGCTGCCGGTTTCTTCCGGCTCGGGCGAGGCGGTTTGCGGGATGTTCTCCAGATCCTGGATCAGGATATCGGGCTCTTCCGGCGCGTCCGTCGTCGGCATCTGCGGCGCCTGCGGGACAGCTTCGGTGTTTGGATTCAGCGTATCGGGCGATTCCGGTACGTTTGTATTTTCACTCAAGAATAATCACTCTCTCAATCAAAAATGACAGGCTTGCCGGTGCGCGCGGATTCATACACGGCGTTGACGATGCGCACGCTCTTGATGGCCTCGAGCGGAAGGATCTGCGGGTCGCGGTCGTCCAGTACGGCGGCGATCATATCCTCGACCATCGAAGCGTGGCCGGTGCAGAGCGTCGGATCGAGCGCGGCGGCAGCACTGTTGCCGGAATACTGCTTGAGCATTTCTTCTTCTTCGCCTTCGGGAGCGCCTTCGATCTTCCACATTTCGAGCGTGTCGCCGTTGGCTTCGATGGAACCCTTGGTGCCGTAGACCTTGATGCCGGTATTCAGACCCGGATAGGCGCACGTTGTGCTGACGAACGTCGCCACGGCGCCGGACTTGAATTCGACGAGCGAGGCGGTGAAGTCCTCGGTCGAGATCTTGTGGTTGTAGATGCCCATTTTGGACGTGACGGCTTTCACGTCGCCCATGATCCACTGCATGAGGTCGACGGTATGCACAGCCTGGTTCATCAGAGAACCGCCGCCGTCCATCTCCCACGTGCCTCTCCAGCCGCCGTCGTCATAATACTGCTGCGTGCGGAACCATTTGACCTCGAAGTCACCGTAGTACACGTCGCCGATCCGACCCGAACGCACCGCGTCAAGGATGGGCGCCATGTCGGCGTTGTTGCGGTTCTGGTGGATGACGCCGGCTTTCAAGCCGGTACGCACACGCGCTTCTTCGATGCGCATGGCAGCTTCGACGGTGATATCGATCGGCTTCTCGACCAGGACGTTTTTGCCCGCTTCCAGCGCACGCACCGCAAGATCGGCGTGCATACCGCTGGGGACGCAGATGCTGACGATATCGATGTCGGGATTCTTCAGCATTTCGTCAAAATCGAGATAGGTCAGCGTTCCGGGGTACTTCTCGCTGATTTTGTCCAGCTTTTCCTGGATCAGATCGCAAACCGCGATCAGATCGGCACGCTCCGACTTTGCGGCCGCGTCCACGTGGTTGACGCCGACGCCGAGTCCGACGACAGCATATCCGGCTTTTTTACTCATAATGATTTCCTCCTGTGCTGTATTGATCTGCAAAGCAGAATAGATTACTCTTTTTGAAAATCGACGCCCATCGCTTCGCGCGCAAGATCGGTGATCGTCAGCGCGTCGCGCGTCATCCGACGGAACGGCAGCGCGTCCGCGCCGTCGAGCAGGGCGAGAAAATCCGTCAGTTCATAGTACATGTCGGTGTGCGCGTCGGCCGTCTCGAAGCGTTCGACGGTGCCGTCGCGCAGGCGCAGCTCCGCACTGCGCGGACGGGATGCGCGGTCGATGCGGATCACGCCGCCTTCCCCCTGGATCTCGCAGGGGAGCGTGCCGTCCGAGATCTTGGAATACGAGACGCTGCAGAGCGTTTCGCCGAACCGGGCGCAGAACATGCCGGCGCCGTCGATGCTGTGCGGCAGGAACGTGCATGTGCCGCACAGACTGTCCGGTACGCCGAACAGCGCGGCGAGCCAGTGCACGCAGTAGATGCCGATGTCCATCAGCGCGCCGTTGCCGAGCGTGGGGTCGAACGCATTCTCCACGATCCCGGCTTTGAATTTATCGTAACGTGAGGAGTATTGACAGTAGGAGAAGTGCGCAGTGCGCACGGGCGCGATACGGGGCAGCCATTCGCGCACTTTGGAGAGCGCCGGCATGTGCGCGGGCATCATCGCTTCCATCAGGATGCGGCCGCTGTCATCCGCCGCCTTGCACATGCGGGCAAAACCGTCGCGTGTCGGTGCGGCAGGTTTTTCGACCAGGACGTGTCTGCCGCCGCGCAGCAGCGCGACCGTCTGCGGCTCGTGGCAGACGTTGGGGCTTGCGACGTAGACGAAATCGAGATCACCGTCCGAAGCGAGGACGGACAGATCGGTGTATACACGGTCGGCGCCGTGCTTTTCGGCGAAGGCGCGTGCGGTGGATTCCAGACGGGAGTACACGCCCAGAAGATGCACATCGTCCCGTTCCGCGGCAGCTTCGAGAAAGGTATCGACGACGAAGTTTCGGCCGATGACGGCAAAGTTTCTGCGCTTCATACGTCCAGTTTCAGGTCGCCCGCGCGGATGAGCCCGGCGCGGCGCATCGGTTCGCTGATCGCAAGCGTCAGCATGGCCGGTGCGATGAAATACAGCACAACGATCTCCGTCAGGATCAGTCCCGGCTTGCCGCCGGATTCGAGCATGGTCTGATACGTCATAATCGGACCGATCAGGCCCGAGGTGCCCATGCCTGCGCCGGTGGCGTTGCACTGCACGTTCAGCAGCGTCGTCGCGGGGCCGAGAATGGCGGACGCGATGATCGGCGGGAGCCAGACGACGGGACGCTTGACGATGTTGGGCATTTGCAGCATGGAGGTGCCGATGCCCTGCGCGATCAAGCCGCCGAAGCGGTTTTCGCGGAAACTCATGACAGCGAAACCGACCATCTGCGCGCAGCAGCCGACGCATGCCGCGCCCGCGGCAATGCCGGACAGACCGAGGATCACGCCGATGGCGGCGGAGGAGATCGGCAGCGTCAGCGCCATGCCCATCAGCACGGCGACGACGACGCCCATGAGGATGGGCTGCTGCACGGTTCCCCAGTTGATGAGATTGCCCAGCGCGGTCATCATGTTGGAGATCGGCGTGCCGATCAAAAGACCGACGGCCGAACCCGAAATGATCGAGACGATCGGCGTGAGCAGGATATCGAGCTTGGTTTTGCCGCTGACGAGACCGCCCAGCTCGGCGGCGACGAATGCGGCGAGAAATGCGCCCAGAGGTTCGCCGGGGCCGGCAAGCTGCACCGCGCCGTCCACGAGGACGGCTCCGGCGAGGAGCTTGGACGAGAATGCGCCCACAAGACCCGCAACGCCGCAGGAGACCGTGACCAGAGGGGCGCGATTGTATTTGACGGCGACGCCGACGCCGATGCCCGCGCCGGTCAGCGCCTTGGCAAGCGAGGCGGCCGCGCCGATGTAGAACGCGGGTGAACCGGAGAAGAACGAGGCGATCTGGGAGAGGATGGTGCCGACGATCAGCGTGGCGAAAAGTCCCAGCGCCATGCCGGATAAACCGTCGATGAAGATGTGACGCAGGTAGCCGACAACGACGTTCCCCGTGCGTTTTTTCTCGGACAAGTCAATCTCCCCCTTATGCATCGTTCCCTATAGTATACCACGTTCATACGGCTTCGTCAATAGAAAACGGCTTGCCAAATCGCACAAAATGTTCAAAGCTGAAAACAGCCGCCGCATTCCTGCATATACACGGGAACGCAGCGGCTAAGCATCGGTAACGGCGGTCAGCTGCCTTTTTTGCGGCGGATCAGAGACAGCGTGACAAGGGCGGTCAGCGCCAGAATGACCGCCGCTGCAACGCAGACGCCGATGAACCCTGTCGGGGAGAGGACGCGTCCGGAGGATGCGGGGACAGCTTTTTCGGTCGAAGGCTCCGTCGTTTCAAACCATACGGTGAATGCCGGTTCGGTCGTTTCGCCGGTTTGCAGCGGGGCGTCTGTATCGTCTGCCTGCGGTGTGTCGACTGCTGCTGCGGTCTGCACAGCGTTCCGCTGCGCATCTGTCGGCAGCGCAGTCGCGGTCTGTGCGGCTGTTGTGGTCTGCGCGGCGGTCGGTTGTGTGACAGTCATCGTTTCGGTCGGCGGCGTAGATTCGGAATCGTACAGGTGAGGAATGTCGCCAGTGATGTTTTCGTCGAACGGGGCTGGGATATCGACGATCTCCGGGTCAGGTTTGATCCAACCCTTTTGTCCGTCTTTTTCCACATAGAACCATTCCGTGCCGCCGCGACTATCTTTCGGGGGATCGCCGTAGAACAGGAACTCTCCGCGCATTGTGTCGCCCTGTTTATAACTGACCGTGCCGACAGATCTGAGTTCTTCGGGATAAGAGTAGAGTAAGGTGGTGAAGTCCTTCTTCACGTTCATGTTCAGGTAGCTGGCATAGTTCCTGTTGCTGGCAATAACATTTGCGCCGCCGTCGTCGTTTGACTCAAAATAGCCGCTTTTGCCTTGATAGTTCACGTAGTACAGGAACGAATGCGGGTAGCGGTTGAACGAGTCGAACGTCAGCTTTTCGCCCTTGGACACTTGAATGACGTTGTTCCCGTCTCTGTCCTTCAGCCAGGCGTTGTCCTTGACGACCCAGACGGTACCCGTTCCGTTGTTCGGCAGCAGTTCCGCCATGGGGCAGTATTGCCCGCTGTACAGCCAGCACGGCGACCAGCCGCTCTTGCCGCCGTAGGTGATGTACATCCATTCGCCGGATGCGTAATCTTGCTGGTCGATCGTGTCCACGGTCAGCTCCGTTCCCTGCGGGATCACGCCGACTTTGGCATAGGTGAGGGAAGGACCCGCGTACAGCGTGACGCCTTTCGGATCCATGACGCGCAGACGCACGGGAACGCTCTGCTTGTATCCGGCGGAAGCGGGGTAGACGCCGCGGTCGACCATGTTCAGATTGTCCAGACGCACATAGCCGCTGAACGCTTCGCCGGAACCGTTCTTTTTCTTCAGGTAAAAGGAACCGAACAACATACCGCCGGTTTCGTCTTCGTTCTCGATTGTCAATTCGGTATCCTCATCGAACGTGCCGGCCTGCTTGTAGATCAGCTCGTGTGTTTCATCGTTCCATTCCGACTCGTAATACGGCGTGCCTGCTTTTACCGTGATCTTGTAAAAGACGATTTCCGGACCCATCATATCGGCAAAAGCCGGGAAGCAGACGGGCAGACACAGCAGGATCGACAACAACAGAACCCAGAGCTTCTTCATACGGATTCTCCTTTCCAATCGGTTTTTGTCCCTGTTCTTTCTTCAAAATGATTCTACCACAGCGTTATGCGTTTTGCAACCGATTTATTTGCCGGTAAAGCAAACAGCCGCCCATGCGGACGGCTGTGGGTTGGTTATTCGTTTTCTTCCGCCGCAGGTTCTTCGACCTCGTGGGTGACCGTTTCCGGATCGGTATCGGGCGGCAGCGTTGTGGTGGTCGTCGTTGTGGTGGTCGTGGTGGTCGTCGGCGGTTCGGTGATCGGCTCGGCATAGATCTGCAGCGTGATGTGCGTGCCTTTTTCATACTGCATATCGGCATTCTGGCTCATCTGGATGACCGTTCCCGCGGGACGTGTGCCGTCGTTGGCACGCTCGGTCTTTGAGACCACGAACCCCAGCCCGGTCAGCGTTTCATATGCCTGCGCGTAATCCTGGCCGACCACGTTCGGCAGCGTGATCCGTTCCGGACCCTTGCTGACGGTGAAGCGGATCTCCGTTCCGCCGGGGACGGACGTGCCGGGTTCGATACTCTGCTCGATGATATAGCCCAGTTCCACTTCGTCGCTGTAGACGTCCGTTTTGGTGAAACGGAAGCGGGACTTGTAGTAGTCCTTGACGATGACTTCGGTATAACTCTTGGTGCGGAAGTCCGGTACCGAGTATTGACCGGCAGCGTCGGTCGTGACCTCGGTGACAGGTTCCGGATCGAGAAGATCGCGGAACACGTTGTATTCCTCCGGCAGCACATACAGGCTGACGAGGACGAACGCGATAAAGCCCACGACGATGCAGATCAGCGCGGACACAAACGCGGTCTGCAGGCCGTTTTTGGCCTTGCGCTTTTTGGATCTCGACGTTGTGTTCTGCGCCGGCGCGCGACGCGGTTCGGACTGCTGCATGGCGCGGCGGGACTCCACAAAATGCTCTTCCGCAACGGTGGCGGAAGGGGAAGCGGTGATCTCCGCATGGAGCTGCTCGACGGTGCGCGTGCGATCCTCCGGCATGATCTGCAGGGAGTTGACGAGTCCGTTGATGACGTATGCGGGAAGCTGCTCGGCAAATCTGCCGGGCACCATCAGACGGTCGTTGGTAACGCGCGTCGTGGCCTCGATCGGATCGGTGCCGATCAGCGCGCGGTACAGCACCGCGCCGAACGCATACACGTCTGTCCACGGCCCCTGCTGTCCCTTGTAGCCGTACTGCTCGATCGCGGCATAGCCGGGGTAGAGCTGTTCCTTGAGTTCGCTGCGCGCGGTGCGCACCTGCGGGATGCAGAACCCGGAGATGCGGATGCGTCCGTCCCGGCCGAGAATAAGCGTGTGCGGGGACAGACCACGGTGGACGATGCCGCTTGAGTGCAGCGCCTCCAGCGTGTCGAGCACGGGCATCAAGAGCTGCCGCGCCTTGTCCCAGGAGATATAGCCCGTCCGGCTGCCGAGCAGGAACTCGCGCAGCGTGATGCCGTCCAGATGCTCGTGCACGGCGTAGATGGTGTTGTTGTCCTCGAGCACGTGGGTCACACGCACAAGACCCGACTGCTCGTGCAGACGCGCAAGCTTGACCCACAGCTCGCGGAAGCTGCGGTAGCAGTCCGCGTATGTATCCTGCGTCTGCGTCAGCGGAACCACGGCGATGCCGTCGATCATCCGTTTGACAAGCCCGAGCGGGAAGAACTCGCGCACGCAGACGGTGCGTCCGGTCTGCGCGTCGTGCGCGATGTAGGTCGCGCCCTCGCCGTTGTACTCAAGGAGCTTGCCGATCAGATAGCGGCCGCCGACGACCGACCGGATAGGCAGGTAGGGAGAGACCTGTACGGAATCCGCCGCGAAGCCGCAGTGCGGGCATTGTTTCTCCCGACCGATTTCGCGCATACAGCCCATGCATAAGTTGTCCGTATTCATCCGGTGATCCCTCCGTAAAGGAAATAATTTGACATATACCACCTTTTATTCTACCAGAAAGCAGCGGTATTGTCAAGAAAAAAGGCTGCCGTATCGTCGGATACGACAGCCGGTACAGGTCGTGTTATAGCGTGTCAGAGAATATAGATGCGCACGTCGCGGATCCCGAAATTCCGGCACTCGCCTTCGGTGTTCATATACAGATCCATGTCGGCCCAGCCGCCTTTGACAAAGCCGCCGGTATCGGCTGCGATCGCGTAGCCGTAGACGTACTGTCCGTCGAGCGAGACGACCCACAGACGGGTCCCGTAGGGGATGACCTTCGGATCGACCGCGACGTAGCCGACGGCTGCCGGCACGCCCGACGCGGTGAGCCCGCCGCCGTAGTACGCGGTCGCCACGCCGTCGAAGCAGGATTTGTAAGATGCGGGAACGCCGTTCTGATCCAGTTTGAACCCTTCCGGAAGCGGCAGATTGGAGATCGGCGTTTTGCCGGACACGGAGAACACGCGTGTGCCGACCGCCTTGACCGCGTCGACCGGTTCGATGATGACGTCCCGGCGGATCGCTTCGGATTCCACACAGTTCTCGCCGAGGAGTTTATCGCGGTAAACCACTTTCTCGATGCCGTTGACGCCGGCGGACACGATGCGGCTCTGACCCTCGAAGAGGCTGTCATCGTCGATATATCTGGTCTCGTGCGCAACGTCCTCCAGTTCGATCCGCTCGTCGTACGCGCAGCGCAGGATCTCGACCGTGTCGCCTTCCGACAATTCCGTTTCGGGTGCGACGTCCAGTTCGTCCTCTTCGTCCAGCGTCAGACCCAGCGCGTAGACCGCTTCGCCGGCCTTGCATCCGGTGGTGCGGTAGGTGTACGTATCGTCGCCGTCCTGCACGAACACGTCGTACGCGCGTTCAATGCTGATCTCCATCCCGTCATATGCGAGGGATGCAAGATCGACGTTGACGGTGTCGCCCTGCGCAAGCGTGACGCCGCTGTCGGCGATCGTGTCGGCAACGGTAACGCCGGTATCGACCAGCCGTTCCTCGCCGTCCACGTCCAGCGCGGCCTTGCCGCTTCTGTAAACAACCACGTTGCTGTTTTCGCCGCCGTTGATCGGTGTGACGCTGATCTGATCGTCCTCGTCCACCGTAACGCCGACGCTGTTGACGATGCGCACGGGGTCCTTGCGGAAGGTGTGCACCTGCGTGACCGCGGGGTCACCGGCGACGCGGACATGGAATACCGTAGCGGCGAGAGAGGAGAAAGACATCGTCAAAGAGGCGGCGAAAGTCATGCTGACGATCGCGCCGGCGAGGATTCTCCGGATCGTTGGGTTCCGTCGTCTATTCAGTTTTGAAAAAGCGTGGTTCGTCATCTGGATTTCACTCCTTGCGGTGTTCCATGGGGATGTCTCATCGTGCTTTTCTACGTCCTGAAAGCCGAGGCTTCTCGATGTGTCTGTCATTATATTGTCCATTTTTGCATTTGTCAAATTTTTTTCGATAAAGGGATTTGTACAATCTGTACAAAAACCAATTTGGATTTTTTTTCGGATAACGCACAA
Source organism: Oscillospiraceae bacterium (assembly GCA_902790325.1). Taxonomy (GTDB): domain Bacteria; phylum Bacillota; class Clostridia; order Oscillospirales; family Acutalibacteraceae; genus UBA1425. The sequence goes on from CADARP010000002.1 coordinate 148,720, forward strand.
AAGAATACTTCTTTGTCGTTTGTCCCAGAAAATGGGAAAAAAGTTTGTGCAAAACTGAAGAAGTTCAAAAAAACGGGATTTGACCCAATTCTGACCCAAAATCTGCAAATTATTCACAGAAAAACCCAATTATTTACTATATTTCCTAATCAGTAAAGAGTATATGTCCGAAAATTCAGACTATGCAAACGCATGTAAATGTGGTATAATGATACCGGATTTTCGGGAGGGATTAACTGCATGGAATTTCGGACCATCGACAACAAGGGCTCCGCGGAGGGCTACTGTCTGATCAAGACCGTGGAGAAGAAAGTGAACGTCAAAGGCGTGCCGTATCTCGACATGATACTGACCGACCGTACCGGGGAGATCGTCGCCAAACTCTGGGACTACCGGGAGGAGATCCACGGGTGGATCTCGCCCAATATGCTCGTCAAGGTGCGCGGCGTGATCTCCGAATTCAACGGCGCCGACCAGTTCCGCACCGAGCGCATCCGGCCGGTATCCGATGCGGACGGCGTGCGGATCGAGGATTTCGTGCCGTCCGCGCCGTACGACGGAGAGACGATGCTGCGCGCGATTCTCGACGTGGTGGACGGCTTCCGGAACGCGCAGCTGCGGCAAATCGTGCGCGCGATCCTGGAGGACAAAAAGCAGGAGCTGCTGTACTGGCCGGCGGCATTCAAACTGCATCATGCGGTGCGCGGCGGCCTTCTGTACCACACGCTGTCGCTGCTGCGTCTGGCGCAGCAGGTGAGCGACGTCTATCCCTTTGTCGACAGGGAACTGCTGCTGGCGGGAACGATTCTGCATGACGTCGCCAAGACGGAGGAATTCCATGTGGCGCAGACCGGCATCGCGTCGGGCTACACCGTCGAGGGCACGCTGATCGGGCATCTTGTGCGCGGAGCGATGCTCATCGAGAAGAAGGCGGAGCAGCTCGGCACAGACAAAGAAACGGTGACGCTGCTCGAGCACATGCTGCTGTCGCACCACGGCGAGCCGGAATTCGGCGCCGCGCTGCGGCCGATGTTCCTGGAGGCGGAGATCCTCTCGTCGCTCGACATGCTGGACGCGCGTATTTTTGAGATGCAGTCCGCGATCGCGGGCGTTGCCAAGGGCGAATTTTCCGCGCGGCAGTGGGCGCTGGACAACCGCAAATTCTATAACCACGGCAGGACTGCCGGCGGGACGGACGCACAGCTGCTCTGATCTGTGCGCATACTATATATAATGTATGGGTAACCGGTTCCGGACCATATATAACTATATATAAGGAAAGGTGAAAAAGCATGAGAAACCACGAAGTCACGACCGTACAGCCGCTGCTGAAGGCCGACGGGACGCTGCGTGAACCGGGCTGGTCGCGCAGCATGGTGCAGGTCTACGACCGCAAAGCGATCAAGGCGCCCGCATTCCGCATCAAGGAGTGGGACTACTATCTGGTTCTGTCCCAAAAGAATGATTTCGGTGTGGCGATGACGATCTCCGACGACGGCTACATCGGACTGCAGAGCGTGTCGCTTCTGGATTTCACCAAGAGCTGGGAGCACACCGAGACGGTCCTCAACGCGTTTCCGATGGGCAAGCTGAAGCTGCCGTCGAACTCGTCCTCCGGCAACACGGTCTACCACGACAAACGGCTCAATATGGAGTTTATCGTTGCGCCCGGCAAGCGCCGTCTTGTCTGCAGTTTCAAGAATTTCTGCGACGGCAAACCGTTTTCCTGCGACATCACGCTCGAGCAGCCGCCGATGGATTCCATGGTGATCGCGACACCGTGGGACAAGAAAGGCGCGTTCTACTACAACCAGAAGATCAACTGTATGCGCGCGAGCGGCAGCGCGACGTTCGACGGCAAAACATACACGTTCGATCCCGCAACCGACTTCGGTACGCTCGATTGGGGACGCGGCGTCTGGACGTATGACAACACATGGTATTGGGGCAGCGGCAACGGTGTTGTGGACGGCAAGGCGTTCGGTTTCAACATCGGCTACGGCTTCGGCAACACGAAGGCCGCCAGCGAGAACATCCTGTTCTACGACGGCAAGTGCCACAAGCTCGACGACGTGACGTTCCATATTCCGCCCGACAGCTACATGAAGCCGTGGAAGTTTTCCTCGAGCGACGGCCGGTTCGAGATGGACTTTGCGCCCGTACTCGACCGCGCCGCCAAAATCGACGCCAAGGTGATCGTGTCCGACCAGCATCAGGTGTTCGGCCGCCTCAACGGTACCGCGATCCTCGACGACGGCACGAAACTCGAAGTGCGCGACATGCTGATGTTCGCAGAGAAGGTACACAACAAGTATTAAACAGACAAAAAGCAGCCCGCCGTGTTTCACGATCGAAGCACGGCGGGTCGTTCTGTTTATCCGCGCGGAATTTGCGATACGCTTTCCGCAAGCTTTTCGCATCCGGAAAGCGTTGATCTCTTTGACAATATCATGTTATAATTTACGTGCCAAACAGATTCAATAGGTTTCTCACTTGTAGTGTGTATTTTTACTTCGGTAAAAATGCAGGCTCGATCTGACATGCTACTTGTGAGAATGTTTAGAATTTGTTTGGCGACAAATGAGACTGTGTTTTTCGTGCGCAGTTTCATCGACTGCGCATTTTTTGTTGTCAAAACGACGCTCGTGCCGCATTTTGCTGCGTTCGTACCATTATGTTGTTTTTGCCGGGAAAGTGTGCTATAATATCCATACGTTTTCTAATGTCAAGCAAGAGGATGGTGACAGATGAATGAGAATTCCAAGACCAATATCGAGGGATTGGGACGGAACGAAGGCAAAAAATCTCATTTAAGCAAAAAAGAGAATTACTTTGGCCGTGAACAAGTCTGATATGGTACGCATCGCCACAGCAAGTAGAAAAAAGGCAGCTTGAAGAATTGCAGCGTCAATCAAAAGCCATGGAGCGAATTGTCGAACAGCAAAACGGCTACTCAAATTCCGGCAACTACTATCAGGATACTTATGACGCTTACAAATCCACATTAGATGGACTAATGTGTGGTTATTGAGGTGAAAAGTGATGAAAAAGCAAAACATGAGCAGAAACACAATGGAACAATTGGAAGATTTGTTAGAAAAAGGTATTCTTACTGAAGAAGAATACGAAGCAAAAAAGCAACAGATTGCATCGACTGAGTCAGAAATATCACAGGAGCCAAACAAGCAAAGTTTGGTTGAAAAAGCAAGGCAGCTATACGCCATCGTTTCTCCAAAGTTTGCCCCTGTCAAAGCCTTTGCCATGAAGCGGAAAAAGCTGACCTGTATTATTATGGCACTTATTTTGCTTGTTGTAGGATTCTTGCCCGGTTACTCTATTGGTAGGAAGCACCCATCCAATGTACATGTTACATTAGGCTCTCCTGATGATTCAATTGAGGTCAAAGGAAAAGGATCTTCAAAAAATCCTTATCACTTAAACGAAGATATTACTTTTGAGACTTTTAGTACAGAATGCGGTCAATATGTTACCTACACTGTTAACATCTCCAGAGTTCTCCGTGCAAGCGCACTGAATCGCTATATGGATGCAGGTGAAAATGAGATTTTTAATAGTGCAGGCTTGATTGCAAGTATCCGTGCCGAATGGGAAGGAACTAAAACTGCAACGGTGTCCATGACGCCTTATATTGGGATTGTTTATAGAAATTCAACAAAAAACAGTGCAGCATTGCACAATATGATTTACGGCAAAGACGGCGCGTGGAATGATAAACTATTTAATGGCGTAACTTATAACGATGTTATTTTGAGACAAGTTAGAAACGAGAAAGAAGAAATGGATCATATTCAGATTAAGTATTCTACAAAAGATAGCAGTGGAGAAATGGTAGAGTACAGCATTTATGTTGCCTTCGACCCTAAAGTTGTTGAAAGCTGATTTTCGGTATTATTTTGGAGGTGGAGCATGGATCATTTCGAATGGAGTACTTTCTTGCCTATTATGTTGTCTTTGCTTTCTTTCGGCTTTTCGTTATTTACCTATTTCAAAGCAGTTCAGCACGACAGAAAACAAGATACACTTGATGCATTCAATCGTTTGCAGAAAGAAGCGTTTGATCCATTGAATTTGATGAAGCCATCCGAAATGTGTCAGATTGCAAACAATCCTCGATCTGAAGACTACAAGCGCGTCAGCGGGTATCTCGCACGAATTGAGCATTTCTGTGTTGGTGTCGATCGAAATATCTATGACAAAAAGGTAGTCTATGATCTTGCGCATGGTTATTTGGATGGCCAACAAATCAAGAGGCGAATCAATCCTTTTCTGGAGAGAAAAAACCAAGGCGGAGAGTATTATTCTTTCATCTCCAAAGTCCTTCAATGGATGGAAAAACGCACCGACAAACTAAACAGAAAGCATTCCCACAATACAAAGAAAGCACAAAAGCAAACGGACTTGAATCAATAATCCGCTAAAAAGCAACTAATGCTCTCAGCACCTCGATGATCGACTTTATTCTTCCCGATTGATTTCTTGTCAATTGCAATCCCCGTTCTCATGTTCGAGGACGGGGAATTATCATACCTGCTTGCCGCTCATAGCCAGTTCGTCCGAAAATATTTCGTCGTCGTGAGGTCGTCTTGGGTGGTTTTCGTCGACGCGGAAGAGTGCTCCGGGCAGAAAAAAAGAGCCTACAGAAGTGCTTGACTTCCATAGGCTTTTGGCGGAGAGCAAGGGATTCAAACCCTCAAAACGGCGTTGACCGTTTACACGTGTTTCGGACGGATCACGCCAGCATCAAAACAAGTTCGATCTCGTCTTTATCTTCGCCGCCGGTGGCGGAAAAGACTTGGCGCTCATACAGTATTCTCGCGACCGGATTGTCTTTGTTGCAGGTCTGAATGTGTTCTCATTCAAACGGCGTCATATCCGCGCAGAAGAACGCGTGGCGGCGGATGCGGACGAGACCGTCCGTGCCGATGTTCTTTTGCAGCGCGTCGGCAAGCAGCGCGGGATTGAGCATATCATTGCCCGCGTGCAGAACGGCCTGCAGCACGACGCACGCGCCGTCTGCCGCGACTTGGATATCGCGGATCTTTTCGCACAGCCGCACCTGCTTCATGACCTTGCGGTGTCCCTGTTTGCCGGGCTTTTCCGCGGTCAGCTCGCCGCTGTCGAGAAGCGCGCGCGCTCTGTCACAGAACGCTTCGGCCTGCGCCGCGTCGTCCAGCTCGATGCGGACGGTGTACGACGCAAACGCGATCTCGGCCGGTTTGCGCACGGCATCCTGTACACGTGCGACCGAGACGCCCTCAGGCAGAGACGCGTTCAGCCGCGTGCGGATCTCGTCGTCGGACGTGTCGTCCTCCATGCGGATGTCCAGCGGTTCGCCGTCGCTCTCCTGTCCGAGCGAGAGCGGTGTGAGGAAGTTGAGGTACGGGTGCGGGTTGAACCCTTCCGTGTACCACAGATTGAGACCGGCTCTGCGCACCGCGCGTGTAAAACACCGGTTCATATCGAGGTGGGAGATGTATTTCGCCCTGCCTTCTTTTTTAATCCAGAGCCTTACAGCGCGCATCGCATTTCCCTCCGTTCATCTTGTCCGCGCCGCATCCGCCGCATCTCTCCCGGCAGTGGGGCGTTGTGCGGCTCTCGGCGGCTTTTTCGTTTTCGCGGCGCAGATACGCCTTCGACACGCCGTAGTCCAGGTGATCCCACGGCAGCACTTCGTCGAAGCTGCGGCGGCGGTTGGCGTAGAACGACATGGACATGCCTGCTTGCGCAAACGCCTGTTCCCACAGATCGAAGCGGAACTGGTCGTCCCAGCCGTCGAAGCGGCAGCCCATGCGCCATGCCGATTCCAGCACGTCCGCGAGTTTGCGGTCGCCGCGCGCGAAGACCGCCTCGAGCCGGCTGGTCTGCGCGTGGTGGCAGGAGAGACTGACCTTGCGCGTATGGATGCTTTCACGCAGCAGCGTCTGCTTGCGCAGCACGGTGTCGAGATCGTCCTGCGCTTCCCATTGGAACGGCGTGAACGGTTTGGGCACAAAGGTCGACGCGCTGATCGAGACGGTGACGCCCTTTCCCTTCGGTTTGTCGGGATTGGCGTAATACGCGTCCACAACCTTCTGCGCCAGATCGGCGATGCCGCGCACGTCCGTATCCGTTTCGGTCGGCAGACCCAGCATGAAATAGAGCTTGACCGCCGTCCATCCGCCGGCAAACGCCTGCTTTGCCGTGTGCAGCACTTCGTCCTCGGTCACATTTTTATTGATCGCGTCGCGCAGTCTCTGCGTACCGGCTTCCGGCGCGAAGGTCAGCGAACTGCGGCGCACGCCCGCAAGTTTCTCCATCAGATCCTTCGGGAAGTTGTCGGCGCGCAGGCTCGGCAGCGCGACGTTGATTTTTTGATCGTCCGTCCACGAGATCAGCTTGCGGATGAGCGTTTCCATCTGCGTATAGTCGCTTGAGGACAGCGAGCAGAGCGAGATTTCGTCATAGCCCGTCGCGTCGCAGATCGCGCGGCACTGCGCGTCGATCACGTCGGGGCTTTTTTCGCGGATGGGACGGTAGATGAAGCCTGCCTGACAGAACCGGCAGCCGCGGATGCAGCCGCGGAAGATCTCCGTCGTCGTGCGGTCATGGACGACCTCGACGGACGGAACGACCGTTTCATCCGGGCAGAACATCGTATCGAGATCCGACACGATGCGTTTGCGCACCGTCGCCGGCGCGCCGTCTTTCGGCGTGACCGCCTGTACGGTGCCGTCGGCGTTGTACGACACGTCGTACAGCGAGGGAACATAAACGCCCTCGATCTGCGCCGCCTCGCGCAGGAAAGTCTGCTTGTCCGAACCGCGTTTCTTGTGGCGGATCAGCAGATCGATCACTTCGTTCGTCACTTCTTCGCCCTCGCCGAGCATACACAGATCGACGAACGCATGGACCGGTTCGGCGTTGCAGACGCACGGTCCGCCCGCCGCGACGATCGGCGTCAAAGCCGTCCGGTCGGCGCTGCGCACGGGCAGACCGGCCAGATCGAGCATATTGAGCATGTTCGTATAGGACAGCTCGTACTGCAGCGTGAAGCCGATCAGATCGAAGTCCCGCACCGGATCACCGCTTTCGAGCGCGTACAGCGGGACGCCGTTTTTGCGCATCGCGTCCTCCATATCCGTCCACGGCGCGAACACACGCTCGCACCAGGCGTCCGGCCGCGCGTTCACGAGACTGTAGAGGATCTTCATGCCCAGATGCGACATGCCGATCTCATAGGTGTCCGGGAAGCAGAAAGCGTAGCGCAGATCGACCGCATGTTTATCCTTGACGACGCTGTTCAGTTCTCCGCCGGTATAGCGTCCCGGCTTCTGAACGGCAGCGAGTATCCGTTCCATTACTTTATCCGGCATAATTCCGTTCCTTCCGAAAAAACTGTTCTATACAGTACGTTGTCCATATAGTATAGCATATTCTTTTGCAAGTTGCAAATCCTTGACTTTTACCGCCGCATATCGTATACTATAAAAGTATAAGTATAGGCAGTATAGTTTATATCTATTGCTTATCGGAGGAACGAAATGAATCAACGCGGTATTTGGCAGCTCATCCTGATGGCGCGGGAAGGCGACCGTCAGGCGATCGACGAGCTATTCTTTTCCTCTTTCCGTCCCGCATATCTGATCCTGTATGCGATCACGGCCGACAAACGCGCTTCGCTCGACATTCTGGCGGAGGGCTATGTGGAGATTTTTCAGAATCTGGAAGCGCTGGAGACGGGCAGTGATTTCAGCGAAAAGCTGAACCGTTTCACGATCCGCCGTGCGCAGGAACTGCGTCCGTCCGGGAAACTTTTCAAACTGCCCGACGGATGCGAAGCGGACGCGTTCGGCTTCCGGCAGAACCCGCCGCAGATCCACGACTTTGACACGCTGCCCGGTCTGAACCTGGCGGCGCAGGCGGACGGTATACTCGACAGTTTCCATGCGCTCTCGATCGGAGCGCAGATCTGTGCGTATCTGTATTACTACGTGCAGATGCTGCCCGACGGGATCGCAGACATTCTCGGCGTACATGTGAACAAAGTCTGCGGCATGCTCCAGCAGACGCGCGAAGCGGTCCTGCCGCAGATCGACGCTGTTTTGCAGCAGAGCCCGGCATTCCGCGGCACGGACGCCGAATCGGCGATTCCGTGGGCGCTGCGCTGTACCGAGAAGTACGCGCCGCAGCCGGATGAGACGGACGAATGCTATCGGACGGTTATGGAAAAGCTGGTCTCCGACGAGTTTCTTGACGTCGCTTCCCAGGAGGAGATCGAGCCGGAACCGGAATTCCAGATGCAGAACATTGCTCCGCCCAAGGAGCACCGCGCGCTGCGCGCGATCTTTTCTCTGCCGACGCTGATCGCCGTGCTCGCTGTGCTGATCGCGGTCTTCTGCATCGTCGGCGTCCGGCAGCTGCACACCTACAACCAGCGCCGCCGTACCATGGAAAACCAGACCGACCGCACCACGCTGACGCTGACGGCTACGACGTTCCCGTCGGAACGGTATATTTTCTCCACGGAGTTTGAGGCGCCGACCGAACCGCCGACGACCGAAACGACCGAGCCCGAGACACAGACGGAGCCGGTTGCCACGACCGAAACGCCGTCGGAGCCGGGCGCAACGGAACCGACGACGCCGGTCATCACGACCGCGCCGCCGCATGCAGACTTCTCCTTTATCGAATCCAGCGGCGCCGTGACGATCACGGGCTATTCCGGCAGCAAAACGAACGTAGAAGTTCCGGCCAAGATCAACAACAAACCGGTCACGACGATCGGTGAAAATGCGTTTTTCAATTCCTCCATCACGTCGATCAAACTGCCGACCTCCGTGCGCACCATCGGCAAGAGCGCGTTCCACAGCTGCACGAGCCTGCAGAGCATCTCTCTGCCGGCTGCCGTCACGACGATCGAACCCAATGCGTTCCGCGGCTGTACGGGACTGAGCGCGATCACGCTGTCCTCTTCACTCAAGAAGATCGGCGCGCAGGCGTTCTACCAGTGTTCCGCGCTCTCGAGCGTCGCGCTGCCCAATTCGGTGTCGTCGATCGGCGACTGGGCGTTCGCGTACTGTACGAACCTGACCGGCATGGCCATTCCGTCCGCTGTGGCGACGTTGGGCAATTCCGTGTTTTACGAGTGCAAGTCCCTGTCCCGCTGTACGATCGAAAGCGGCACGCATCTGAGCACGCTGGGCGATTCGATGTTCTTTGACTGTACGTCGCTCAAGTCGTTCTCGTTCCCGAGCGGCATTCGCGCGGTGCCCGCAAACTGTTTCGTCGGCTGCCGTTCGCTGTCGAGCGTCTCGCTTGCGGCGTCGATCACGACGATCGGGCAGAACGCGTTCGCGGACTGTGTTTCGCTGACGGGCATCAAATTCAGCACCAACCTGCGCAAGATCGAGGACGGTGCATTCAACGGCTGTACGGGACTCAAGGACATCACGTTCCCGTACGGAATGAGCACGATCGGCAATTCCGCATTCAGCGGATGTACCGGTCTGCGCTCGGCGACCATCCCCGCGTCGGTCAATACGATCGGCTCCAAAGCGTTCTACAACTGCAACGAGCTGGTCATCACCTGTCCCGAGGGCTCCGCCGCGGAGCGGTACGCCGACAACAATCACATCGAGGTTGCCGGCAGGACCACCGCGACGACCACCACGATGAGCGACAGCGAAAACAACGATTGACCGTGCCCGCAAAAAAACTGAATCAGACCGATTGCCGCCAGCGGTACCGCGCCGCAGACGGCAATCTTTTTTTGCCGCGCGGCGGCAGCGTCCGGCGTCATGCGCAGACAGAGCGACGCGTACAATATCCCGCCGCCGTCCAGCGCCGGAAACGGCAGCAGGTTGAATCCGGCGAGCAGGAGATTGACGCGCACGGCACGGAAAAGGCGCGGCAGCTTTCCGCAGAACGGCAGCAGACAGGCGGCGAGCAGCAGATTGGCCGCCGGTCCCGCCGCGTAAACCGCCAGCTCCTGCGGATACGACAGGCGGGTTGTCCGCGCGCGATCGATGCGCATCCCGCTCACGCCGAAACAGATCGCCTGCGGCATATCGCGCAGCGCGCACAGAAGCAGCAGATGTCCGCACTCATGAAAAGCGGCGGCGCAGATGCTGTACACCGCGTCGCCGTTTTGATCGTAATAAAGCCAGAGCGTGAGCCAGACCGCCGCCGGCAGCGAGAAACGCCAGCGGATATTCTTACGCATACACGAGATCCTTGAGCACATAGACCGGATTGCAGCGCACGCCGTCTACGCGCAGCTCAAAGTGCAGATGCGGTCCGGTGGACATGCCCGTCGAACCGACCAGACCGATCGTGCCGCCCGCGGCAACGGCGTCGCCCTTCTGTACCTGTATCTCGCTGAGATGACAGTACAGCGTCTGCAGACCCTCGCCGTGCGAGAGCAGGATGTAGTTTCCGCGGCCGGACGTGCAGCCCGTTTCCTGCACCGTGCCGCCGTATGCCGCGGCGATCGGCGTGCCCTCGGGCGCCGCCAGATCGATCCCGGTGTGGAAGCTGCGGCTTCCGGTGATCGGGTGGATGCGGTATCCGAAACCGGACGTGACCTTGCCCTCGACCGGCGTTACCGCCTGCTGCGAAACGCTGACCGCATCGAACGAGGAATCCTGCAGCGCGTCGAGCACACGGATATCCTCGCCGCCGGCGGATTGGATCGTTTCCACCTCGGCGCGTTCGTCGATCGTCGCCACGGCCTCTACTGCCGGTTCGGTCTGCGCGGCAGGCTCCAGTACGTGGTGCGCCGCGCGCTTTGCCGCCGTCCATACGCCGTCGGCGCAGTAATCTTCCCGCATCTGCGACGCATACTGCGTGCGCAGCGTCGTATACAGCGCGCTGCCGGAACGGGCGAGTGCGAACACCGACAGCACCAGCGCCGCACAGACGGCGCACTGCACCGCCGGCACGAGCAGCGCCTTCTTTTTTGTCTTCTCTCTTTTGGGCGCGGCAAAGTATTCCGCTTGCGCCATAATCATCCTTCCTTTCTGCACAGAGATCCTTTTTTGCTATTTCTATGCGGAAGGGAGGCGGATTATGCGGGGAGGACGAACGAAGGGATCAGGATCTGCCGAGTATCTTTTTGTACCAGGGAACGTTTTCCGTTACGGGCTCCGTTGTGTTTTCCGGCGCCGGATGCAGGGACGGCGTCATATAGACGAACAGGAGACTGACGTCCATGCCTTCCGCCGCGTCGGTGAACAGTCCGTATTCCTTGCCGAACGCAATGTATTTCTGCAGGTCGGGCAGCAGCGCGTCCGCGTTCTCCGCCAGATCCGTCATCAGCGTCTGCGCGTCGGCGGAACTCGAGAACGTCTGCAGCGCAGCGAGAACATTCTCGCTTGCCAGAGAGTGCAGCAGATTCATCAGGTCGCTGTTCTTTTCGAGCGTATCCTTGAGCGCGGACAGCGATTCCAGCGTTTCGGGCATCGTGTCGAGCGCCTGTTTGACCTTCGGATCTTTAAGGTCTTCCTGCAATCCGTTGAGCGTCGGCGTCAGCGCTTCGATCGTTTCGAGCAGCTCCGGCATGCCGGACAGCAGCGGCCGCAGCAGAGGATTGTTGAGCTTTTCGAGCATATCGGCCGTGTTCGGGTCCTGCAGCGCGGTCAGCAGCTTTGAGATGTTTTCCAGGTTTTCCGCCGTCATGTACTTGCTGAGTACCTGCAGCAGCGCCTCGTTCTTGTTGTAGAGCGCAACGGCTTCGGTGACCATGGACGCGAGTTCCGTCATCCGGTCGCCGCTGAGCGCGTCGAGCAGCCGGTCGAGATCGAGATCGCCGAGCGCTTTGAGCAGGGTCTCCACCTGCTTGAGGAACTGCGCGGCTTCCTCGTTGCTGCCGGGGATGAGCGTGGCAATATCCATCGAGCAGAGCGGCAGTACGGCGAAGTACAGGTTGTCGAGCGAGAAGCGATCCGTGTCGGCGGTGACGGTGAAACTGTCCGCGATCTCGATGCTGCCGAGCTTTGCGCCGTCCTTCAGATGCAGACTGTCCGCCATGCCCGGCAGTCCCGCGCCGACGATGATCTGCTTCGCGCCGTCGCCGATGCACAGTCCGTTTTCGACCTGCACGCCGGAGAATACGCCCTCCGGCAGCATCAGCAGTCCCGCCGCCAGCACGGGCAGATACGTGCCGTCCTTTTCGCAGACGTTTTTCATCTGCACGCGTATTTCGACCTTGCCGCTCTTTCCGGCGATCTTTTCGGCGGTCATCTTTTTGCCGTCGAGCCGGTATTCGACCGTGAATTCCACGGGCAGTTTTTTGTCACTTGTGCCCTTGTAGTACAGGTCTGTCGTCGGCATGTGCCACGTCAGGTATTCGCCGCTTTCGACAGGCGTGACGGCGCCCTTGACGTCGGCCACGTTTTTGAGGTCTGTTTTGTCCGCGACGGCGACCTCGCCCTTGTCCGTGTGCAGCCAGTCGGTGACGCTGACCGTCTGCACCTTTCCGGCGTTGTCCAGATTGACGTAGACCGTTTCGGCCTTGCGCACCGATGCGGGCGCGGCGGCATAGGTCGGCTGCGTCGTTTTGACCGTTTCGGCGGCCGGTTCGCTCGGCTGCGGCTGTTTGCCGCAGGACGCGGCGCCGAACACGACGGCCAGCGCCAGCAGCAATGCAAGGATCCTTGTATAGTTACGCATGATGATCGTCTCCTTTTACCCAATGATACGTGGTTTTGCGGATCACGCCCTCACTCAGATACAGCACGGCGGGCAGGATCAGCATGATGACCAGCGCGCTGATGACAGAGCCGCGCGCGAGCATGGCGCAGATGCCCTTGACCATGGCGATGTCGCAGATCAGGTATACGCCGAATGTAGCGCTGAAAAAGACAAGCGCCGATTGGAAGATGGAGCGGCAGGACGCGTTTGCGGCGTTCAGGATCGCCGTCTTTTTGTCCCTGCCGAGACGCAGTTCCTCGCGGAAGCGCGTCGTCATGAGGATGGCGTAGTCCACCGTGGCGCCGAGCTGTACGCACGAGACAACGGTCGGCGCGATGAACGACACGGTCGTGCCGGTGAAGAAGGGGATCGCTTCGTTGACGAAGATGGAAAATTCGATCATCGCCACCAGGATGAACGGAATGGTTGCCGAGCGGAACACGATACCGATCAGAATCAGGATCGCGGCGATGGAGATAAAATTCGTCACACGGAAGTCGCGGTCGGTAACTTCGATCAGATCCTTCGCCATAACGCCTTCGCCGGTCGTCAGCGCGGAGGGATCGTATTTTTTGACGATGGCGTTCATCGCGTCCACCTGCGCGTTGCACGCGTCGGAAGCGGCGTCGAAGGAGGAGTTGACCATCATCATCTGCAGTCCCTCTTTTTCACAGACAGCCAGGATCTGGTCGGGCAGGATCGTTTCGCTGATCGCGGGACCGATATACGAATTCAGCGCGATCACGTTCTCGATCCCGTCGAGCGATTCGATCTCCGTCAGCATCCGCGAAACGTCGCCCGCGGGCAGGTCGGCGTCGATCAGGATAAAGTGCGTCGACGCCATGTTGAAGTCGGTTTTGAGCTTTTTGAGCGCGGACACGGAGCTCAGATCCTGCGGCAGCGAGTCCACGACGTTGTAGTACTTCTCCGGCATGACGCTGAAAATGCCCATCGGCACGATCAGCACGGCGATCGCGATCGCCAGCACATGCCGCGCGCGCACCGAAAAGCGGTTCAGCGCGCCGAACTGCGGCACGAAGCTGCGGTGGCCGAAGCGGTAGATCGGCTTTTGGAACAGCAGCAGCATACTCGGCAGCACCGTGATGACGCTGACGATGCCCAGCAGCACGCCCTTTGCCATCACCAGACCGATGTCCAGACCCAGTGTGAACGTCATGAAGCACAGCGCCAAAAAGCCGAACACGGTCGTCAGCGAGCTGCCCAGCACGGACGTGAACGTGCTGCGGATCGCCTCGCCCATCGCGCGGGCCTTGTCGTCCGGGAAGCGTTTGCGCTCTTCGTTGAACCGGTCGATGAGGAACACGGAGTAGTCCATCGTCACGCCGAGCTGCAGTATCGCCGCGATGCTCTGCGTGATGAACGAGATCTCGCCGAAGAAGAGATTTGTGCCCATGTTGTACACAACGGCGAAGCCGAGACTGATGAGCACCACCAGCGGCAGTACCCATGAATCCATCGTAAAGCTCAGCACGATCAGCGCCAGCACGATGGCGACCGTGACGTAGAGCGGCGCCTGCGAATCGGTCAGATCGCGCGTGTCGACCAGCAGCGTGGCAAGTCCGGACAGGAAGCATTCCTTTGTCATGATCTGCCGGATCTGCCGGATGCACGCCATCGTTTCATCGGACGCGCTGCCGTATTTGTAGAGGATCATCATCATGGTGGTCTTGCCGTCCGAGGAGTAGAAGATGCTGCGCAGCACATCCGGCAGAATCTCCTTCGGGATGGTGACGTCGGCGATGGAGTCGACCCACATCACCTGCGACACGCCGTCGATCTGCTCGATCTGCGCCTTGATGCGCAGCACGTCGGCGGCGTCCATGTCCTCGATCATGAGGATGGAGCTGGACGCCTCCTGAAACACCTCGTCGAGGATCACCTCGCCCTGCACGGATTCGAGATCCTTCGGCAGGTACGTCATGATGTCGTAGTTGACGGGCGTCACCAGGAATGCGAGCACGGACGGCACAAGCAGCGCGCACGCAATGAGGAAGATGGTCTTCGGGTGGCGGGCGATCCAAAAGGACAGTTTTTCGATCATACGCGCACCTCCAGCAGTTTGCGAAGTATGGAATGGATGGTCGGGATCAGCTCGTCGATGTCATACGGACGCGCGCTCAGGATCGCGTCGCAGCAGACGCAGCCGATCATATCCGCCAGGACGTACAGCATCCGCCGCGCTTCTTCGCCCGGACAGGCGGGCGTCTCCAGCAGACCGGTCAGATACTCGATATGCGTCTGCATCTCGGGATATTCCTCGATGGCCTTCGGCGAGAAACACGCGGAAAAGCGCTTGTCGATCAGCGCCGTGACCTTGCGGTCCTCGCGCATGCGGGCGATGATCTCGTCCGTCAGATATTCGATCTGTTCGACCGGCCCGAGCTGTTCTTTCTCGGCGCGCGCGCGCATGACGCGGCAGCTCTCGGTGAACAGCGTCGCCGTGCGGCGCATGACGATCTGGTCGAGCAGATCGTACTTGTCGCGGAAATACAGGTAAAACGTACCCTTGGCGACGCCGGCCAGCTTCACCACGTCGTCGATCGCCGTGTCGGTCACGGAGCGGTCGAGGAACAGGCGCGTCGCCGCGTCGAGGATATGCAGCTGCTTGAGGTGTTTGTTTTCGGCAGCGGTAGGCACAGAATCAGCCTCCTTTGAAAGCAGTAAAAAAATGACCAACAGTCACTATTGCCAGTATACGCAAAAAATGACTGTCAGTCAATATTTTTGGGAGAGAATTCATAAATTATTCATGAACGCCGTACTTTCGGACGAGTTCCTTGAAATGCCGACCCTTTTCCTCGAAGTTTTTGTAGACGTTGTAGCTCGCGGCGGCGGGAGAGAACAGGCACGTTTTGCCCGTTTCGGTCAGCCGGTACGCCGCGCGCACGGCGTCCTCCATGTCCGCGGCTTTGCAGAGCGTTTTGCCCGCGGTCCCTTCGAGCGCGTCGCAGATCGCGTGACCCGTCTGCGGCAGTCCGATCAGGTTGCGCACATTGCTTTGCGCGAGCGCCCTGACGAATGCCCCGTAGTCCAGCCCGCGGTCCAGCCCGCCGAACAGCAGCGTGTCCACGTCGCCGAGCGCTTCCAGCTCGAGCAGCACGACCTCCGGCGCGGTGGCGATGCTGTCGTTGACGAAGCGGATGCCGCGGAATGTGCCGACCGGCTCCATGCGGTGCTCGATGCCGCCGAAACTGCGCACGCCGCGTTCGATCGCTTCGTCCGGAATGCCGAGCCGTCGGGCGGCGGCGGCAGCAAAAAACGTGTTCTGTGCGTTGTGCTTGCCGACGAGCCGGGCGTTGCATTTGCCCAGACGCTGCAGAAACGGGTCGTCGCGGTCGGCGTCGTAGCCGATGGGCACGGTTTGGGCACGGATGGGCTGTCCCGCGAGGTATTCCCGCAGTCCGTCGACGTCGCCGTAGATGAGACAGTCGTCTTCGGTCTGGTGGAGCGTGATGTGCATCTTGGCGGCGGCGTAGCCCGCAAAGCCGTCGTAATGGTCGAGATGCTCGGGATAGAGGTTTGTGAACACCGCGATGTGCGGCGACGCGCGCATGAATTCGAGCTGATGGCACGACAGCTCCAGCACCGCGATCTTGCCGGCGCAGTCGTCGATCACGTCCAGCACCGGCACGCCGATGTTGCCCGCGAGCACGTTCGGCACTTCCGCCGCCTGCAGGATCTCGTGGATCAGCGTGGAGGTCGTGGTCTTGCCCTTGGTGCCGGTCACGCCCACACAGACGCAGCCGCCAAAGCGCACGAACAGGTCGGTCTGGCACGTCACCTCGACGCCCTGCGGGACGTCGATGCCGACGAACGGAATGCCCGGCGATTTGAGGACGAGATCGAACCCGTCCATGTGCGCGAGGTAATCCGCGCCGTAGAAACCGTCGAACCCGTCTATGTGCGGATCGTTCCGGTCGGCCAGCGTGATCTGCGCCGACGGGACGTGCGTTTGGATATACTGCAGCGAGGAGCGTCCTTCGCGCCCCATGCCGAGGATCAGGATTTTTTTGTTGGCAAGGTAATCAGTCAGCGCGGACAAAGCGGAACATCTCCTCTACATATGGCATGAATGTGTCGGGCACATTGTGTTCGTCGTTGCGGTCCAGGAGCGGATCGTCCTCTGCGGGCGGCAGACGGTCGATCACCCCGCGCAGCAGCACGGGCAGCGGCACTCCGGCGGCGCGGTATTTGTCCGCCGTCCTGCGCAGCGCGGCGCAGACCTCGCGCACCGTGCCGATGCACTCAAACGGCTTCTCCGCGGACAGACCGCACAGCGCCTCCAGCTCCGGCAGCAGCGACGGCTTTTCCAGCAGATTCTCGCCGAAAATGCCGGTGAGCGCGTCCTCGGACAGGAACGGCGAGAGGATGCACCACACGAACAGGCACTTTGCACAGCCGCAGCACCAGACGTTCTTTTTGCTGCCGACGTTGCAGCTGCGGAACACGGCGTGGTACTGCGGGAGAGCGGCGAACTGCTTGGCAATCTGCATCTCGTTGAACGGCCGCAGCAGGCTGAAATAGCGGATCGGCAGTCCCAGAACGTCGCGTGTGTAGGCGGTGAAATCCCGCTCGAACGTGTAAGATTTGGAGTATTGGTGATTGACGTCGGAACCGCTGACCGTCGATTCGTTGGCGCTCGACTCGTTGGACAGCACAATGTTCTCCGCGCCGATCAGATACGCGCAGTAGAGCGACAGGAACGCCACGATCGCCGAGAACGGCGTGTGGCCGTTGAGAAATCCCTCGCGGTTCAGACGCAGCAGCTCCGGGTCGATGGTGCGGTGCGTGCGCAGGATACGGCTCGCGGGCAGTCCCGCGGCGGTCATTGTGTCGGTGCGCGCCTGCTGGTCGTTGACGGTGAAGCCGTATATTTTGTCCTTCTCGTTTTGCAGAAGCGACAGCGTGACTGCAGAATCCTTGCCGCCGCCGATGGGGACGATATGCGCCCCGCCGCGGACGAAAGCGCACGCGGGCTTTTGCCATGTTCCGGCGCAGCGCACGTCAACAAAATCTGTTTCGGTCGTCTCGATGCCGTTGCGGTAAAAGAACTCGCCCAGGCCGTGGAACCAGAGCTTTTTCCACCATTTCTTCTGCGCGTCGGTCAGCGCGCCGCAGCGCACCTCGATGACGGGGGAGCAGACGGCTTTGTAGTAGCTGACGGCTTCGGTCAGCCCGAGCGCAAAGACGATCGCACGCGCCGCCTCGGAGTCGGGATCGTTGAGAAGCGTCAGTCCGTCCGTGCGGATGAACGTCTCCGGGTGGAATGCGCAGAGCCCCTCGACGGAAAAGTCGAAGCGCAGGCGCACGCCGCCGTCCTCCCGCGTGATGCGGAAGCCGTCGTAGGCAAAGACGGGATAGTCCCGCCGCAGCGATTCAAATGTATGCATCGTCATCCCCCCGGACGAAAGTATAGTTACAAAGCATTACAATATAGTATACCGCAAATCTGTGCGGCGTGCAAGAGAAACCGCAAGAAAAAAAGACGCGCCGCGGGTCACAAGCCGCATCCGTCCCCGATTTCGTCAAAAATTACAAATATCAGGTCAAATATTACAACCTGCACATTTTTTGTGCGGGTTGTGCTATTGTACGGGTGTCGACGGGGGACAGAGAAACCCCGAAAAAATAGAAGAAAGGAGAAACAAAATGGAACTTATCATCACCGCCGTCATCGCCGCAGCCGCAGCCGTCGTGGTCGCGCTCATCGCTACGAGATAACAACGAACTGAAACATACAATACGCTGAAGAAAGGAGAAGAAAAATGGAACTTATCATCACCGCCGTCATCGCCGCAGCCGCAGCCGTCGTGGTCGCGCTCATCGCAACGAGATAACAATGAACTGAAACATACAACACTTTACAGAAAGGAGAAACCGCCATGACACTCATCGTTGTCACTTCCATTCTGGCAGCCGCTGCCGTTACGATCGCCGCGATCGCCTGCCGCTGATCGCACCGCAAAACAAAGGGACGCCGCTCGGCGTCCTTTTTGCGGTTGATCTTCATTGACAAGAGACGACTGTTTTGCTACACTGTTATCAGTTGAAAAAGGGAGAGATCACCATGCACAGATGCCTCGGCTGTATGCGGGAATTCGGCGAGGAATACGACGTCTGTCCGCACTGCGGGTATATCGTCGGGACGGAAGCCGCGTCCAAAAACCATCTTGCGCCGGGTACGGTTCTGCAGGATCGCTATACCCTCGGCAAAGCGCTCGGACAGGGCGGTTTCGGCATCACGTATATCGCGTGGGACAACAAGATCGGCCGTGCGGTCGCGATCAAAGAGTATATGCCGAACGCGCTCGCGTCGCGCATGACGGGTGAAAAGGAGATTTCGTGCTACAACGAGGAAGCGCGGCGGCAGTTCGATCTGGGTCTTGCGAAGACGCGCAAAGAGGCGCATGCGCTCTCGCGGTTTGACAAGCTGGAAAGTGTCGTCAAAGTCTATGACTGTATCGAGGAAAACGGCACGGCGTATATCGTCATGGAGCTGCTGCGCGGCAGGACGGTCAAGGAGATCATCGCCGAGCGCGGCAGGCTGTCTTTTGCGCAGACGATGCGCATCATGACGCCGGTTCTCGGGACGCTCGACGCGATGCACGGGGTCGGGATGATCCACCGCGACGTCGCGCCGGACAACATCTTCGTGTGCGAGGACGGCAAGATCAAACTGCTGGATTTCGGCGCGGCGCGCGTTGTCAGCGATACGGACGAAAAGACGCTGTCCGTGATGCTCAAGGCGGGTTACGCCCCGGTCGAACAGTACAGCAGCAAGGCGAAGCAGGGCGCGTTCACCGACGTTTACGCCGCATGTGCCGCGATGTATAAAATGCTCACGGGCGAGACGCCGCCGGACAGCTTTACGCGCGACAAGGACGGCAGCGACCTCAAAGCGCTGACGCAGACCGACGTGCCGCAAAGCGCGCAGGAAACGATCCGGCACGGCATGGCGCTGAACGCCGCCGACCGCATCCAAAGCGCAAAAGAGCTGCTGGACGCGCTGCGGAAGGACCTGCCGGAAAACGTCGAAGGCATCGACCCGAAGCAATTTTTGAAAAATTATAGAAAACGGAAGATTAAAAAGAGGGGTATTGTTTCTTTAGGTATATTAATAATCACTGTTACGGCTATTAGCCTCCTACTTGCTTTACAAAACAAGGAATCAATTTCCACCTTAACAGAAGCTGAATCAATTAACTTCGCTAAAAATGATACAGAAGAATCAAATACATCGATAACAGAACAATCTGTTTCGGAAGCGGCAACTATAGATGATGACGGTGTAACAGCGGATATCCTACGAGAAAAACTAACGAAAGAATCAGAGAAAGAAGTGCTGTCATTCTCTTGTCAAGACTACAACGGGGATGGAGAATTAGAAGCTTTTGCTGTTTTAGATTATGGCAACGGCAACACTGAGAATAAAAACCAAATCTGGTTTGTGAATAAAAAACAGTCTTCATATGTAGCAACCTTATTCGCATTTGGAAATGGGAAAGAAAACTCAACTATCCCAATTAATACAAGCGGCACAAAATATGCATACTGTCAATATACTGTTGGAGCAGACGGATCAAGTTATTACCAAGTATTTTATGTTAATCACAATGGCGATTGGATGGATTCGGGACTTTCAATCACTAAAGAAAGTGGATATGAAACTGTGCCATGCGATATACCATCATTTTGCACATTATATGAGGATCAATCACGTGAATGGATACTTGTTGACTATGGTAATAAGACAGCAGGAATGTATCACACAGAGGATTTACAATATGTTTACTTTGATGAGAAAAAGGATGCCTTTATCGAATTAGGGGCAATAGAAATAAAAAAAGAGGATGCTTTAAGGATTAAGGGAACGCAGAGTGCGTTTGATAAAATACCTACAAATGCCAGTATTAAGTATATCCTTTATCGAGATGATGGTAGAATGGGATGCATTAATATCGTATTCTCATATCAGAAAAATGATCCATACAATGATTCAGGGAAATACACAGCTACCGATTGTGTTACAGCATTCATTCAAAATCAAGAAGTCAGTCAGATTAATCACTCTATTTCGAAACTTTATAATAACGAAATGATTGACAGATTTGTCTCCATTAAACTATCTGACAGGTTGGAAGTGACATATCCTAAGAAATTTCCGTTTTGATAATTCGTGCTCGAATCACGCTTGCTTTTCCACCGATGCCACGATCCCGCCTGCAACTATTTGCTGCAAGCGGGATTTTGTGTGGGGACAAAGATGCACTGTACATTTCAGATGTAGATGGCGTCTTCTGATCTCCATCCGCAGAACCAGTCGTCGAAGGTGTGCTTCAGCATCAGTTCCGGCGGCGAGAATAATTCTATGGCAGTGGAGTTGTTCAAAGCGACCGTGCCGTGGCACATGGCAAGCTCACCACCGGTGCCCGGCCGATGCTTTATTACCTCTGTGGGTTTTGCTATGTAGTCTTTCAGAGGCCTGGTGAGACCGATCTCTGCGGTCTTTTCCCAATCCTCCGGGTTAGTCACATAGTACCCATATTTAAACCGCCAACCCGTCCATTTTGCGGCGGGTTGTGCTTTTGTTTGGGGGATTTAATCAATTCTTAAGGATTTCGCACGTTGTATCTTAATCATTGGTTCGCTATAATAGGCTTGTAAATAAAACACAGGGGAGAGAAAAATATGATTTCCATTCTGATTTCGGGTATCCTTTTCATTCCGGCGATCGTCGGCGTCAGCGCAGTCATGCTCAGCAAAGACAACGAAACGCTCTGCATCTGATTCAACCATTCCGACGAAGGAAAACGAGATAAAAACCGTGTGCGCAGCGATTTTTATCTCGTTGTTCTTTTTACGGCGGCTTGCAATCGTCCGCCGTTTCCTGTATAATTCAATCGAACGGCAAATAAGGAGGAAAAGATATGTATAATGTTCTCGTCTGCGACGACGAAAAAGACATCGTGCGCGCACTGCATGTGTACCTGGCCGGAGAAGGCTATAACGTCCTGGATGCGTATAACGGCAAACAGGCGCTCGAGATACTGGAGAAGCAGGAGATCCATCTCGTGCTGATGGACGTGATGATGCCGGAGATGGACGGCATATCCGCTGTCGTGGAGCTGCGGCAGAAGAGCAACGTTCCGGTGATCCTGCTGACGGCGAAGAGCGAGTTCTCCGACAAGGTGCTGGGTCTGAACATCGGCGCGGACGACTATATCACCAAACCTTTCGACCCCGCCGAGGTCATGGCGCGCGTCAAGAGCCAGCTTCGCCGGTACGTCGTGCTCGGCAACAGCCGCGACCGCGCCTCTTCGGGCGCCGCGCTGCGCTGCGGCGGGATCGAGATGGACGATGACGCCAAGCAGGTGCGCATCGACGGCGAGCCGGTCAGCCTGACGCCGATCGAATACGACATTCTGAAGTGCTTTTTGCAGAACCAGGGCAAGGTCCTCTCGCACAAGGAGATCTATCAGAACGTCTGGAAGGACGACCCGTTCGGCAGCGAGAACAACACCGTGCTCGTGCATATCCGTCATCTGCGGCAGAAGATCGAGATCAATCCTGCCGAGCCGCGCTACATCGTCGCGGTCTGGGGACACGGATATAAAATGGATAAGAGGAACGACGCATGAAGATCCTGCTTAAAACAACGACCGACCGCGTCACGGCGATGTTCCTGTTCATCCTGTTCATGGAGATCTCCGTGTCGCTCGTGCTGGGCATAAGCTGTATGTACGACTACCACTTCTACGCGTCGGACTACAAGACCTACGCGACGCAGGCGGCGTTCGGCGTGAAGAGCGAGGCGGAGATCGACAACATCGCCTCGTACGCGGTGCTGTACCGAAAGCAGCAGAGCGGTGCGGAGCTGACGGCACAGGAACGCAGCGAACTCTCTCTGTACGAGAAAAGATATGTGCCCGGCATGACCAACGCGCGCTTCGAGGTCTATGCCGACGGCGGCGTGCAGCCGCTGCTGCGCTTCATGCCGCAGGACGGCGGGACGGACGATTTTACGTTCCGGCGGTTTGCCGAGCGCACGGTGTATGACGAGAACGGTACGCCGACCGATCTTTCCGTCCGTTTCTTCCTCATGCCGGAACTGACGGCCAAGGATTCCTTCCGCCTGGTCGCGGAGCTTGTGCACATCGCCGTCATGATCCGCTACCCGATCGTGGTGATGCTGGTGCTGACGGTGATCCTGGCGCTGCTGATCCTGGGCGCGCTGATGAGCAGCGTGGAGGTGACGGACGCAAACGGCAATTTCAAGCGGGAGAACTTCATCGACCGCATCCCGCTGGATCTTTTGATTCTGATGCTGCTGTTCGTGTTCGGCTTCTTCGGCGTGCTTGTGGCGCTGACGGCCGTCGCGGACGTGAAATCGACCAACATTGTGCTGTGGAACGCGGTCATCCTGATCATCTCGTTCTTCCTGATCGTGGTCGCCATGGTGTTCAACCTGTCGCTCGCGTCGCGCGTCAAGCGCGGCCACGTCTACCGCAACACGCTGGTGTTCCGCGTCATTGCCCGCATCCGCAAGATGGCCGGCAAGGAAAACGACGGCTATTTCAAAGTTCCGTTCATCGGCAAGGCGCTGCTGACGGTCGGTCTGGCTGTGCTGGCGGAGCTGATCGTGCTGCTGTTCTTTTTGTATTCCTACTATACCAACGAGAGCGGGCTGCTGCACGATTTCAAATTCATCTACTATGTCTGCTTCTGGGCGGCGGGCCGCTTCATCCTGATCCCGGTCTTTTTCATGATGGCGCTGAACCTGAGCCGCATCCGTGAAAACGGCGCGCGTCTGGCGGAGGGCGATTACGCCTTCGACGCGGACTCGCAGATCATGTTCGGCGATTTCCGCCAGATCAACGCGAACCTGACCAAGATCCGCGAGGACATGATGGACGCCGCCGAGGAAAAGAACCGCAGCTATCAGATGCGCAGCGAGCTGATCACCAACATTTCACATGACATCAAAACGCCGCTGACGTCGATCGTCAACTACGTCGATCTGCTCAAGCGCACGGGAACGGATGACGAGACCGCGGCGGAATATATGGAGATACTGCAAACACAGTCGGTCAAGCTCAAGAAGCTGCTGGAAAACCTGATCGAGGTCTCCAAGCTGACCGCCGGCGACATCTCCGTGCAGATGGACAGCCTGGACGTTGTGACGTTCGTGGAGCAGACCGTGTCGGAGTTTGCCGACCGTCTCGAGGCCGCGCAGTTGGAGTTCGTGACGGCATTCGCCGCACCGGAGATGCAGATCTTTGCCGACGGCGACAAGCTCTGGCGCGTGTTCGAGAACCTGATCGGCAATATCCTCAAGTATGCGCAGACGGGTACGCGTGTGTATCTGGACGTCGCATGGGAGGGTCGCGACCGTGTGCGCATCACGTTCAAGAACGTCTCCCGTGATCCCATCCACGTCTCCGGCGAGGAGCTGACGCGCCGCTTTGCGCGCGCCGACGCCTCGCGCCATTCGGAAGGGTACGGACTCGGCCTCTCGATCGCGCAGAGTCTGACGCAGATCCAGGGCGGCACGTTCGACGTGACGGTCGACGGCGACCTGTTCCGCGTGGACATGACCTTCCAGAAAGCGGAAGGATAAGCAAGGAAAAATCCCCTGTCCTTTGACGGATTCGGCCGATTGCTGCGGCTGCGAAATCCGTCGACGGACAGGGGTTGTTTTTTCTTAAGGAATTCTTAAGTATTTGCATCATTGTTTCTTAAAAATTCAGATGCTATAATAGGCTTGTAAATAAAACAGAGGAGGAAATAATGATGGCGATTCTGATTTCGGGAGTACTCTTTGCACCGGCGTTTCTGGGAGTTTGTCTGGCTATGTTCGGACAGGAAGGCACGCGTGCCGCGCACTGAGGACGGGATGTCCGCGCTGACGGGAGCGGCTGAGCCGCGTTCGGATGCTGCGGAACGTCCAAAGCGTATCCGCAGCAAAACAGACAAGAGAAAAAACTCCGCGTTCGGGATTCTATCCTGCAATGCGGAGCTTTTCTTTGTTTGTGCGGCGCCCGGGAAGCCGCCGCAAACCGGACGCGCACCTTGTCCGAATCCGCTTTCGTCATGATGCACAAAAACAATTTGGCTTACACCGACGAAAACGCGGGATTTTTGTGCAGTCTGACGAAAAGCCTTGCGCGACTGCCCGCATATGCCGATTGTGCGGCGCAGCCTTGATTCTTATGCGGGATTATGCTATACTATTTTTCTAAACAAAAGCCGCCGGCTGTCGGGCGGCAAAGCACGGAAAAGGGGAGACTGTATGATCCTGATCTTCGGCTGCGGCATTCTCGGCCGGCACCTGCTGCGCGCGCTGCCGGACGGCAGCGAGACGATCGCTGCGGTGAACGCGCACGCAATAAGCCCGGCGCAGCCGCTGTCGGAGCGGATCGTGTACCGCGTCTGCGACGTGCGCTCCGGGACGGATCTCGCGGCGCTTGCGGCATTCTGCGGCAGCGAGCCGCTGACGGTGTACTATTTCGCGGCGATGCACAACATCGACGCCGTGTTCACCGACCCTGCCGCGGCATATGCGGTCAACGTGGACGGCCTTCGCGCGTTCCTGTCGTGCGGGCTTTCGATCCGGCAGCTCTTTTTTGCGTCGACCGACTGCGTCTACGGCGAAAACGACGCGCTGCATCCGCGTTTCGGGGAGGACGATCCGCTGCACCCGATCAACGTCTACGGCGCACAGAAAGCCGAGGCCGAGCAGATCGTGCGCGCACACGGCTTCACCGTGCTGCGGTTCCCGTTCCTGTTCGGACCGTCGCTGTGCGAAAAGCCGAATTTCTACGACACATCCGTGCGCAAGCTGCAAAGCGGCACGCCGATCGACATGATCGACGGCATGACGCGCTCGGCGCTGAGTTACCGAACGGCGGCGCAGCTGCTGGTGCGGCTGTCGGCGCTGCCGCTGCCGGCGGGCGAGACGATCAACGTCTGCGGCGACCGCGGCTTCGGCAAGTACGAGATCGGTCTTCTGCTCGCCGAAAAGGTCGGCTGTTCCGCATCGCTCGTACACAAGCTTTCCGCGCGGGAGGGCGAGCGGTTCTTCAAAGACAGACGCGCCGACTCTGCCTGTATGGACAACACGAAGCTCAAGCGGTTGCTGGGGCTGCAAAGTATAGAATTGGAGGTCTGACATGCTGATAACCAGAGCGCCGTTCCGCGTCTCTTTTTTTGGCGGCGGCACGGATTTTTACGACTACTATTCTGTTCACGGCGGTCAGGTCCTCTCCACCACGATCGACAAATACTGCTATGTGACGCTGCGCGATCTGCCGCCGTATTTCGACTACCGGAATCAGGCGACCTATTCCGTGATCGAGCGGTTCAACTCGCCGCGTGAGGCGCGGCATCCGCTGATCCGCGCGGCGCTGGAGTATATCCCGACCGACCGCATCCTGCTCAATTATATCGGTGATCTTCCGGCGCGGTCCGGCATCGGGTCGAGCTCCTCGTTTGCGGTCGCGCTTCTGCAGGGGCTGCACAAACTGCACGCGCAAGACGTGGACCGCATGACGCTGGCGAAGGAAGCAATCTATCTGGAGCGCGAGATGTGCAAAGAGAGCGGCGGCGTGCAGGATCAGCTTGCCGCGGCGTTCGGAGGACTGAACGTCATCAAAATGTCGGCGGACGGTTACGAAGTCTGTCCCGTCCGGATCCCGGCGGACAGCAGAAACCGGCTGCAGGAAAACCTGATCCTTGCCTTTACGGGGACAACGCGTCTGTCCGGTCTGGTCGCCGAGGAACAGCAGAAGAACATCAAGGATAAAATACCCGTCCTGCATGAAATGAAGGCGATGACGGACGAGGCGCTGCAGCTTTTGCAGGACGGACAGACAGACGATTTCGGACGGCTGCTGCACGAGGAATGGCTGCTCAAGCGCACGCTGTCCAGCCAGATCTCGACCGATGCGATCGACGCGCTCTACGCGCAGATGCTGCACGCCGGCGCCTACGGCGGCAAGCTCCTGGGCGCGGGCAGCGGCGGCTATCTGCTGCTGTATGTCCCGCTCGAACAGCGCGCGCAGTTCTGCCGGCAGTTCCCGACAGTCCGCTTTGTGCCGTTCGCATTTGAGGATTCCGGCGTCAACGTCGTATTTGAAAGCGACGTGTGACGACAGACAGGTGACGATATGAAAGCGATCATTCTGGCCGGCGGGCGCGGTACAAGACTGGCTGCGCTGCGCAGCGACATTCCGAAGGCGCTCGTGCCGGCTGCAGGCAAGCCGGTGCTGGCAAGACAACTGGAGATGCTCCGGCGTGAAGGCATACGGGACGTGACGCTCGTGTGCGGGCATCTTGCGCAGCAGATCCGGGACTACTGCGGGGACGGCGAAGCGTTTGGAGTGCGGATCGGCTATTGTACGGAGGCGCAGCCGCTCGGTACGGCGGGCGCCTTGTTTCATTTGGATCTGCGCGAGGACTTTCTGCTGCTGAACGGCGATCTGGTGTTCGACGTCGATCTCGGCAGTATGCGGGATTTCCACACGCGCAGCCGCGCGCTTGCGACGCTGTTTGCCCATCCGAGCACGCACCCTTCCGACAGCACATGGATCGGTGCGGACGCCGCGGGACGCGTATCTGCGTTCTGTCGTGCGGACGAGCGTCCCGCATTCGCGCACAATCTGAGCAACGCGGGGATCGCGATCCTCTCGCCGGAGCTTCTGCGCCGGTGTACGCCGCGCGTGCCGATGGATCTCGACCGCGACGTGCTGCGGCCGAATGTGGACAGCGGCAGGATCTTTGCTTACAGAAGTTATGAATACGTCAAGGACATGGGCACGCCGCAGCGCCTTTGCGAGGTCGAACGCGATCTGGCGCAGGGCATTCCGGAAAGACGGCAAAAAAAACGTCCCCATGCCGCAGTGTTTCTGGACAGGGACGGTACGCTGAACGTATTCAAGGGTTATATTTCCGAACCGGATGCGATCGAGCTGATCGACGGCGCGGCGCATGCGGTGCGCCGCATCAACGAAAAAGGGTATCTCGCGGTGCTGGCGACCAATCAGCCGGTCGTTGCACGCGGTGCGTGCAGCCCGGAAATGCTGGACCGGATCCATTGCCGGCTGGAGGCGCTGCTGGGCGAAGAAGGGGCGTATCTCGACGGCGTCTATTTCTGCCCGCACCACCCGGACAAGGGCTTTGCGGGGGAGAATCCGCTGTACAAGACCGACTGTGACTGCCGCAAGCCGAAGCCCGGGATGCTCCTGCGCGCGGCGAAGGAATTGAATATCGATCTGTCGGCGTCGTACATGGTCGGCGATGCGCAGACGGATGTGCAGACGGCGCGGAATGCCGGATGCAGACCTGTCCTGCTGACCGAAAACGCGGACGAGCCGGTTCCGGACGGTACGCAGGTCTTTGCGAACCTTCTGCGGTTTGCCGATTCTTTATGAGTCGGCGCCGGTGACGATCTGCTCGTCGCGGTGATAGACGGACAGACCTCTGCGTCTGCCGAACCAGACGATCTCCTTGGCGTACTGTCTGAGATCCTTCGCGCGCACATGCGGTTCGATCCGCAGACGGATGCTGCGCTTTTCCGGCACGGGGTGTTCGCATTTTTTCGCTTTGTCGAAGAAGAGCGGAAAATCCCAGGCGAAGACGTCCTCGCAGACGTCGTCTCCCGGCTTGCGCAGTACGAGCCGCTGATAGCGCAGCAATTCCCCGAACACGTCGTCCGGGATGGGATACCGGCGCAGATACGGCGTGAGCAGCGCGTATGCTTCGTCCTGCCGGTCGATGCACTCAAGGAACGCGCCTTCCTCAAAGAACCATGTCACATCGCCGAAGCGGGGATTGTAGTAGTTCCATTCGCCGCCGAGGGAATCCGCATACCGGCGGCGGAAATCGCGCCAAAGCTCGCCGAGCATGCCGTCGGAATCCAGCAGGTACCGCAGCAGCCCGGTGTAGAACGCATAGTAATCGACGATCTGCGCCTCATGCAGCCAGATCGCAAACGCGCGCAGGAAGCCCAGAGAGTGGAAGCACTGCACGCAGACGGAGAACAGATTGGCGCGCACCCAGTCGTCCGGACTCATGGTCGCGGTCGAGCGGACGAGATAGGAGTATTCCTTGACCTCCTCGTCTTTTTTCGGTGCGCTGTGAATATGATTGAAGGCAACACGGATGATCTGGATTCCGTGTTTTTTTATATATGCCGGATCGGCCATCGCCGCGTTGGGCAGCATCTCGCAGTGGTAAACGCTCAGGGAATTGTGCTGGCCGTTTTCCAAAAGCCGGCAGATGCCGCGGCAGAAACTCTCGTACGTTTCGCCCGGCAGTCCCAAGATCAGCTCCGAATACGTCGGGATCTGCGCCTCGTTGTACCGGCGCAGCAGATCGGAGAAGTGTTCCATCGTCAGATTGGAGCGGCCGATGTTGCGCAGCGCCTCGGGGGACAGCGTCTGATACGCGAGCGTCGCGCCCTTGTCCATCTGCACGCTGTTTAAGAGCGAGCAGATCTCGAACACGCGGTCGGCGCTGTTTTTTTCGTAGCACGGGCGGAAGACCTCGGGATAGCCGTATTTCTTTTTCGTTTCGACCAGGAAGGCTGCAATCTCCAGATCGCGCGGGAACATGCCGAAGTTGGAATCGCCGCAGAAGCAGTAAGCGACCTTGTGCTCGGCGAGCCAGACGATCTCGGCTTTGACCTTTTCCATCGGGAAGAAACGCATATTCTTTTCGTTGACCCAGTCGCAGTACGCGCATGCGTACGGGCAGCCGCGGTTCGTTTCCAGCACGGACAGGAAGTCCATCTGCGGATATTCCTCGAACAGACGGTCGAACACGCCGGTCAGATACGGGGACGGCAGGTCGTTCAGCTTGCCCGGTGCGCGCTTCGGCGTGCAGACGGCTTTGTCGTTTTCACGGAATGCGATCGAGGGGACGCTGCGCAGATCGTTTTCCGGAAGCCGGCGCAGCAGCTCGGCGAACGCCTCCTCGCCCTCTCCGAACAACAGGATGTCGATGTACTTTTCGTGCTCGAGCAGCTGCGAATCCGTGCCGGTATTGTGTCCGCCGAAGACGATCAGACAGTCCGGATAAGCCGCGCGGATGCGCTGCGCGAGCGCCTTGTTGTATTCGATGTTCCACACGCTGCAGGAGAACGCGACCATATACGGATCGCGCAGTTTTTTCATCGCGTCCGCTAATTTCTCCCGGCAAAAGATGATGTCCGGGAAAGCATATTCTTTTGTGATCTCCGGATACCGGCGGCAGTTGGCGATCAGCGTTCCGACGGCATACGGCAAATAGACGGACCCGTCAAAGCCGAATCCGACCTGCACAAAATAGACGTTTTTCATACGGCGTTCTCCGTGTTGTTTCTGTATTGTCGTTCATTCTGCTTGCGCGGACAGATCGCGGACGGGATAGAATCCGCTCGTGTAGTCCGGCTCGCGGCGGTTGCGCCCGTACCAGACGGTTTCCCGCGCGAACTGCGCGAAAGACGCGGCGGGTTTCGTATCCTGCACTTCCAGCAGGATCTCTTTTTTTTCGAGCGGGATCGGGTCGTTCAGGTAAATGTGGCGGAAGAATTCGTAATAGTCGTACGACGCGCGGATGCGGACGGACGTCCGACCGATCTTTTTCACGATGTCTTTCTGATAGTCGATGAGCTGCACGAGCGGTTCCGCATCGCCGTACGTCTGCACGATCCAGTCCCGGATCTCCCGATAGAAAGCGTCCAGTTCCCTGTACGCGTACAAAAACAGAAGCTCGTCAAAGCCCCACAGAATGTTGTCGGTGTCCGCGCACCGCAGCACGAATTCGTTTTTGCCGGACGAGACGCCCTGGCAAAGCGACAGGATGCGCGTGTACAGACGCCCGAGCAGCAGCTCCGGATGCGCCGCGGAATAGGCGATCAGCTCGCGGTAGAAACGCAGGAAGGGAACATCCCGCGCATAACGCAGATAGATCGCGACGGCGCGCAGCAGGCCGAGATTGTGCATCCCCTGAATATACGATGCAAACAGGAACGAATCCGCCCATTCCTGCTTGCACATGGAATACGTCGACGTGACGAACTCGGTGTACTCCGTGATTGCGTTCTGGTTTTCCAGATAAGTCGTGTGCTTGATGCGGAACGGCACGCGGGTGCTGCCGATCCGATAGCGCTCCCGATACGATTTCTGCCCCATTTGAGAATTCGGCAGCAGCTCGCACGGATAGATCTCCACGGCAAAATGCTGTCCGTGTTCAAGCAGCGTACAGACCCCCTCGCAGAAGCTGTCGACCGTTTCGCCGGGCAGCCCGAGGATCAGTTCCGTATAGGTCGCAATGCCGCTTTGCGTGAATTTCTGCAGCAGATGCTGATAATGGTCCACGGAGATATTCTGTCTGCCGATATTCCGCAGCACCTCCGCGGACATGCTCTGGAACGCGATCGTCTGCGCCTTGGACAGTCCGAAACGCACCATTTTGGAGCTGACGTCAAAGACGAACTCCTGCCGGTTCTTTGTGAAATTGACGTGGAAGTGCTTCGGATAGCCGTATTTCTGATTGCATTTGATGATATAGTCCACGATCTGTTCGTCACGGCTGAAGAGACAGAAGTTGGCGTCCGCGCAGTAGATATACTCGATCTTGTTTTCCACCATCCAGTCGATCTCCGCGAACACGCGCTCCAGCGGGAACAGACGTACTTTGGATTTGAGCGTGCCCCAGTCGCAGTATGCGCAGGCGTTCGGGCAGCCGCGGTTGGTTTCAAACAGAGCGGAAAAGGCATAGTTATCCTTGAGGATATTCTTGAAAACGCCGGAAAGATAGGGCGACGGATAGTCGGTACCGGTCTGCGGCGCATAGCGCGTTGTGACGACCTTTCCGGTTTTGTCGCGGAAGGAGATGTTCGGCACGTCGGACAGATCGGCGCCTTTGGCCAGACACTCCAGAATACCTGCCGTCGACTCCTCGCCTTCACGGTGCGTGATGAAATCGACGAACGGATAGTTCGCAAGATAGCTCTCGTCCGAGGAGACCTGATGCCCGCCGAATGTGATATAGCACGCGGGGAACGCTTCTTTGACTGCGCGGGCGGCAGCGAGATTGAACTGCGTATTCCAGACGGAGCAGGAGAACAGCACCATAAAGGGATCGTGAAGGGCGGAAACGACGTCGTCGATGGCGATGCGGCGGTAGATGATCTCCTGAAACGCATATTCCGATGCGATCACGGGGATCTGCTGACAGTATGCCATGATGCACCCGGCGGCATACGGAATGTAGATGTTGTCCTGCGTGCCGGCATAGATGTCGTTGACCTGTACGAAGTAGATGTTTTTCATCGGACTGCCGTTTCCTCCTTTCTTTGGATTTTCATGCGCTGTTCTTTACGTATAAATATCTTTTGTGCCGTCGGGCAGTTCCACGCGCGCGGAGTACAGCCCGACAAGGTAGGTGTCTTCGAGATAATCGAATGTGTGTTTCACGTTCGGCGGGATGCGGAACGCGTCGCCCGCGGCGAAGACGGCTTCTTCCCGCTCGTCGCCCAGAACCAGCGTCACGCGCACTTTGCCCGTGAGGATATAAAACGTTTCCGCCGCCTGTTTATGGTAGTGCAGATTGCCGCGCACGGCGCCTTTTTTCGTAAAGACGGCGTTGACCTGCGCGACGTCCTTGTGCGCGATCTGCACCAGCAGGCCGCGCTCGTCCGCAAAGGAAAAATCCGGCTCGATGATTTCCAGCAGTTTCATGGTATCACGCATTTCCGTAGGAGGATTTTTTGAGGATGGCATAAACCTTGATCAGCTCCTCGATCCCGAAGTCGAGGGAGTACTGCGTGCGGTAGCCGAGCCGCTCGATCTTTTCGTTGGAGATGAGGTAGTTGCGCTTGTCGGGGTCCTCGCCGACCGGCGCCTGCAGATAGACGAACGAGGGGATGTGTTCTTTGATCTTTTCGCACAGCTCCAGCTTCGAGAGGTTTGCGTCGCTCAACCCGCAGTTGAACGTCTGTCCCTTCATCTCGTCGAAATGGTTGATGGCGAACAGGAATGCGTTTGCGGCGTCGCGCACGTGCAGATAGTTGCGCATGAACGTGCCCTCGAACACGACGAGCGTGCGGTCAAAGACGGCGCGGTAGACGAAGTCGTTGACCAGCAGATCCGTGCGCATCCGCGGCGACGCGCCGAACAGCGTTGCGAAGCGGAACGCCGCGGCGTTGCCCGAAGCAAGCACGGCGGCTTCGGCGGCCATTTTTGTGCGGCCGTAGAGCGTGATCGGATTGATCGGCGACGTTTCGGTGCAGTACGTCTGTCCCTGCCCGAGACCGTAGCCGCTGTTGGTGCAGGGGAAAATGACCTTCTGCTCCGGAGATTTCAGCCGCAGCAGCATTTCGACCGCGTTCTGATTGACGGTTTGCGCGGCGGTCTTGTCATTGTCGCAGGCGGGGAAACCGACGATCGCCGCCAGCGGCAGGACGAACTCCTGTCCGTCCAGCGCGCGGCGGACGAGCGCTTCGTCCCGGCAGTCTCCGCGCAGGATGCGGAACGCGGGATTCGCGCAGCAGTCAACGAGCGACGCCTGCCGGTACAGAAAATTGTCGAGCACGGTCACTTCGTGCCCTTCCCGCAGCAGCAGCGGCACCAGCACGGAACCGATATATCCCGCACCGCCGGTCACCAGTATCTTTGCCATAAATCCTCCGCCTTCCCGACACTTATCCAATTCTAAAAATGCTATAACTATTTTATTATATCATATATTCTTTTTTTGTCAATCACATGGTGTTTCACTTTTTTTCAAAAAATGATTGAGTTTTTCGGAAGAATAGAATATAATAAATAGGATAATGCGGTATAGTCTGCTTTTTCACAATCAGAGATCATAAAGAAGGTGATGGATATGCAGATCGACGAACTGCTGCGACAGGTGAAGCGTGTGCACTTCATCGGCATCGGCGGCAGCGGCATGTGTCCGCTGGCGGAGATCCTGCACAAGGAGGGTTATGCGCTCTCCGGTTCCGATAATAACGAAAGCGACACGCTCGCGCGCATCCGTGCGCTGGGCATTCCCGTCTATATGGGACAGCGCGCCGAGAACATCGAGGGCGCGGAAATGATCGTCTATACGGCCGCGCTGCTGGCGGACAATCCGGAGCTGGTCGCGGCAAAGGCGTCGGGCATTCCGACGTTCGAGCGCTCGAAATTGTTCGGCGCGATCTCGCGCATGTACCCCAACTGCATCGCGGTCTGCGGTACGCACGGCAAGACGACGACGACTTCCATGCTCGCCCAGATTCTGATCGAGGCGGGCGCCGACCCGACCTGCGTGATCGGAGGCAAGCTCCCGCTCATCAACAGCAACGGCCGCGTGGGACACACGGACACCATGGTGTGCGAGGCGTGCGAATTCGTCGACACGTTCCTGGACCTGTCGCCGGACATGTCCGTGTTTCTCAACATCGACGAGGATCATCTGGACTATTTCAAGACCGTGGACAACCTCAAGGCGTCGTTTACGAAGTTTGCCGATCTGACGAGCCGCACGATCCTCTACAACGGCGACGACGCGCGCACGCTCGACGCGCTCTCGCGCGCGGCGGACGGCAAGCGGCGCATTTCATTCGGCAGGGGAGAGGGCTGCGATTACCGCGCGGTGAACGTTTGCGTTGACCACGCGTTTCCGACGTTCGACGTCCTGAAGGACGGCCGGACGCTTGCGACGATCCGTCTGGCGGTGCCGGGCGAGCACAACGTCTACAACGCGCTGGCGGCGGTTGCCGCGGCGGTTGAGAACGGCGTTCCCGCCGAGCAGTGCGCCGACAGCCTCACGCGCTTCCGCGGCGCGGGACGGCGGTTCGAGGTGTTCGGCACGTTCCGCGGCGTGACGGTCGCGGACGACTACGCCCACCACCCCAAGGAGATCGAGGTGACGCTGACGGCGGCCAAGGCGATGGATTACAAACGCGTGATCGCCGTGTTCCAGCCGTTCACCTATTCGCGCACGGCGATGCTGCTCGGCGAATTTGCCGAGGCGCTGTCGATCGCGGACGGCATCGTCATGACACAGATCATGGGCTCGCGCGAGCGCAATACCTACGGCGTGCACACGTCGCAGCTTGCGGCGAAGATCCCCGGTTCTGTCTGGTTCGGGACATTTGAGGAAGTGGCGGACTATGTGGTGCGCACGGCCGAGCCGGGCGATCTTGTCATCACGCTCGGCTGCGGCGACATCTACAAGGCTGCCAAGATCATGATTCAAAAATACAAAGCGATGGAGGACGAAACATGCGCTACGCCGTAAACACGACGCATTACAGAGATTTCGATACGTTCGAGGTGAACCGTCTGCCGGGGCGGGCGTACGCGATTCCGTATTCCGACAGGGAAACGCTGCGCAAAACGCCGTTCGAGAAGGAACGCACAAGCTCCGACCAGGTGCGCGTGCTGTCCGGGGAATGGGATTTCAAGTATTATACCGACATTGCGGATCTGCCCGCAATGCTCGACACCGACGCCGTCGACTTTGACCGCGTGCAGGTGCCGTCCACCTGGCAGCGCACGGGCTTTGAAAACCCGGCATATATCAACTGTCCATACGCGTTCGACGACGCACCGCCGCAGCTGCCGGAGAAAATGCCGTGCGGCGTGTACCGTCTGTTCTTTGACGTGACGGACACGGACAAAGTCTTTTTGCTGGATTTTCTCGGCGCGGCTGCGTGCATCGACGTTTTTCTCAACGGCGCGTTCGTCGGCTACGGAGAGGGCGCGCACAACACGTCCGAATTCGACGTCAGCAGCTTTATCGCGGCGGGCCGCAACGAACTGCTCGTCGTGGTACATAAATGGTCGACCGGCACGTTCCTCGAGTGTCAGGACATGTTCCGCGAAAACGGCATTTTCCGCGACGTTCTGCTGTACGAACTGCCGCGGACCTATCTGCGCGATTACGAGGTGCGCACGAAGAAAACGGCACGCGGCTACGATCTGTCCGTGCTGACGCAGGCCGACGGCGGCACGGCGGAGATCACGCTCATGCTGGACGGCGCCGTGATCGCCGAAACGTCCGCTCCCGCGGGAGAGACGGCCGTGCTGCGCGATCTTGCCGTGACGGAATGGAACCCGGAAGCGCCGACGGTTTACGAGCTGTACATCACACTCTGCGTCGACGGCAAACCGGTGCAGACCGTGCGCAATTACACGGGCTTCCGCACCGTCGCGATCGCCGGGCATGTGTTTTACTTCAACGGACAGAAGATCAAAATGAAGGGCGTCAACCACCACGACACCCATCCCGTGCGCGGCTACGCGCTGACGTTCGACGACCTTTTGCGCGATGTGACGCTGATGAAACAGTTCAACGTCAACGCCGTGCGCACGTCGCACTATCCGCCCGATCCGCAGTTTCTGACGCTGTGCGACCTGTGCGGTCTGTACGTCGTGGACGAGGCGGACATCGAAACGCACGGCTGCGGCTGCGACCCGCATAACGATATCGACCTCATCAGCCATGATCCCGCGTGGGCGCCGCGCTATCTCGACCGCGTCAAGCGCATGTACATGCGCGACCGCAGCCATCCGTCGATCACCATGTGGTCGCTCGGCAACGAGGCGGGCGGCTATTACAACCAGGATCGCTGCTATGATTATCTGCACGAAGTCTGCCCCGAGATCCCGGTGCATTACGAGGGCGTGTGCCGCACCGAACGCGTGGCGTACGACGTGGTGTCCGAAATGTATACGCACGACGACTTGATGCGCGCCGTGCGCGACCGCAAGCGCGGCGAAATCTATGCGTCCAAGCCCTTCTTCCTGTGCGAATACTGCCACGCGATGGGCGTCGGTCCCGGCGCGCTGGAGGAATACTGGGACATCATCTACAGCGACGACATTTTCATGGGCGGCTGCATCTGGGAGTGGGCGGACCACGCCGTGCTGCACGAGGACGGCCGCTATACATACGGCGGCGACCACGGCGAGTGGCGCCACGACGGCAACTTCTGCGTGGACGGACTGTTCTATCCCGACCGCACGCCCCACACCGGCGCGCGGGAGATGCAGGTCGTCTACCGCCCCGTGCGCGCAGCGTATGTCGGCGGCGGGACGTTCCGCTTTTTGAATACGAACCGGTTCCGCCCGAGCGGCTATCTCAAAACGACGTGTGAGATCTACGTCGACGGCGCGCTCGCCGGCACCGCGGATGTTTCGCGCGACATTGCTCCGCTCGCTTCGGCGGACGTGACGCTCGATCTGCCGCAGACGAAGGGCGACGTCTTTGTGAATTTCATCTATACGGACGGGGATCAGACCGTTGCGGTCGAACAGATCGCCGTCAGACAGGCGCCGGTCGCGTCCGCGGTCTATGAATTCGGCGAGGTGATGGCCGAGGAAAGCGAAAAATACGTGACCTTCCGTTTCGACGGCGGTCAGGCGCAGTTCTGCAAGACGTGCGGCGCGCTGCGCAGCTACACGAAGGACGGCGTTTCCCTGCTCAACGAGCAGCCCGTCGGCAAGCGCGGCTTCCGGCTGAATCTGTATCGCGCGCTGCTCGACAACGACGCGCATCCCAGAGGAAAATGGCGCTGGGACGGCCGGCTGCACCACATGGCGTGCACGTTCACCGGACTGACGTTCTCCGGCCCGACCGCCCGTGCGACGTATACCGTTTCCGGCGGCTCGGAAAAACTGTTTGAGCTGACGCTTTCGTATACGGTGCATGCCAAAGGCACGGTCGAGGTCGAAGCGAAACTCCTGCCGTGCAGCGGCAACGCCGTGGTTGAGGATCTGCCGCGATTCGGTCTGACGGTCGAGCTGCCCGAGCAGATGCGCAATGTGACGTATTACGGCGCGGGCGTCTATGAGAACCTGCCCGATTTCAAGGCGCAGTCGCCCGTCGGCGTCTACAAGGCGTCCGTGGACGACATGCAGGAGCCGTACATCAAGCCGCAGGACAACGGCAACCACGGCGAGACGCGCTTTGTCGAGCTGCGGAACGCCGAGGGCGCGGGACTGCGTTTCGCGGCACTCGACAAGCATTTCAGCTTCAACGTGCGGCCGTTCACGCAGGCGCTGCTGTGTGAGGCGAAGCACAGGGAAGATCTGCATGACGAGCATACGACCGTACTCAACATCGACGGCTTTATCCGCGGCACGGGCACGTCCAGCTGCGGACAGGATACGCTGCCGCAGTACCGCGTGAATGCAAAGAACGGACTTTCGTTCCGCTTCTGCTTCATGCCGGCGCTGCCGGAAAAAGAATAAAAGGGGGACACTGAAATGGCAGACATCACCATGATGCGATTTGAACAAGAACAGCAGGATTCGATCCGCATTCCGCGGGCGTCGTGTCCCGAAGAGGTAGGCATACCGAGCGAATCGGTCAAACAGTTTGTACAGTCGCTCGAGGCGGACGGTTTCCGCTATCACTCGCTGTACATCATGCGCGGCGGCAAGGTCGCGGCGGAATGCCACCGCTATCCGTTCTCGGCGGACATGCCCCACATCATGTATTCCATCAGCAAGAGCGTGACGTCGTGTGCGGTGGCGCTGGCGATCGAGGAGGGGTATCTGACGCTCGACACGTCCGTCGCGGATGTGTTTCCCGAATATGTACCGCAGAGCGACGCAGAAGCATTCTCCCAGATCAAGGTGCGCAATCTTCTGAACATGACGGGCGGCAAAATGCCCAGCTATATGGCCAACAAGACCAAGAGCGACTGGATCCGCCAGTACGCCGATTCCAAATGGTACGCAAAACCCGGCGAAAAATTCCAGTATGTCAACGAGAGCCCGTATATGCTCTGCGCCATGCTGCGCCGTC
Source organism: Oscillospiraceae bacterium (assembly GCA_902790325.1). GTDB lineage: Bacteria > Bacillota > Clostridia > Oscillospirales > Acutalibacteraceae > UBA1425. Next base: position 187,216 of record CADARP010000002.1, read on the forward strand.
TGACCGGCATGACGGTGACGGAGTATCTTGTGCCCCGTCTGTGGGAGCCGCTGGGCGTGAAGGAGCCCTACTGGGAGACGGACCCAACCGGTACGGAATCCGGCGGCTGGGGACTGTTCCTGACGCCGGAGAGCTTTGCGAAGTTTATTCTGATGATCCACCAGCGCGGCCGGTTCGGCGACAAGCAGATCATTCCCGCCGCATATCTGGACGAGGCGACGCGCGCCCAGATTTCGACCGGCGAGGAGGGCGAACATGCCCGCGGCGGCTACGGCTACTGCTTCTGGGTCAAGAATGAAGACGAATATCTCGGCTGCGGCGTGTTCGGTCAGATCGGCTACTGCATCCGCAGCAAGGATCTGGCGATCGTGACCGTGTCCGGCGACGGACATACCGAGCACGTCTACAGCGCGATCGACGCGCTTGCCGCGACGGTCGACGCGCCGACGCTGCCCGCGACCGATCCGACCGAGCTGCACGAATTCCTCAACAGCCGCGCGATCGACGTGCTGCCCGAGGTGACGCTGCGCAGCCCCATGGAGGAAACGCTCCAGGACAAGATCCTCTGGTTCGCCAAAACGCTTCCGGCCAACCTCGTCGGCTTCCCGCCGTCGGTGCTGCCGGTCGTGGCGGTCTACATGACCAAGGACAGAGCGGGCAACATGGACCGCTTCCAGTTCCGCTTCTGCGGCGATTACGCGCTGTTCCAGTGGCGCGAGGGCGACGAGACCTGCTGCGTGCGCATGGGCATGGACGGCCGGTACCGCGTGTCGCGCATCACGCTCGCCGGCACGCGCTACACGATCTATGCCGCGGCGTTCTGGACGGACGAAAACACGCTCGAAGTCTGGCTGCGCCCGGTGGAATCCATCGGCATCCGGTATCTGACATTCTCCTTCCACGGCAACGGCAAAAAGGTCACGTTGACCACGCGTTCCGATCCCTCGCTCGCCGAGGTGCTCGAGGATGTGCGCTTCACCGTGGACGAGACGTTCCGCACGCGTTTGGGCAAGAATATCGGCGGCAAGCTGTTTGATTCGCTGACGCGCGTCGTCGAGCCGACGCTGCACGGAGAGATTCTCGAAAAGAGCGCCTATAAGAAACAGAAGGCCGAGGAAGAATCACCCGCCGAGGTCGATAAAGAGATGGAAGAGATCGACCTGTCCGACAGCGAGCCGGAGAGCGAGAGTGAATAAACCATGCGCACAGATGTTGTAATCGTCGGCGCCGGCCCTTCCGGTATCTTTACGGCGCTGGAGATGCTGCGCCGCGGCAGCCGCAAAAAAATCGTGCTCGTCGAAAAGGGCAGACCGGTCGAAAACCGCCGCTGTCCCAAGGCGCAGACGGGCGTGTGCATGAACTGCAAGCCCTACTGCCACATCACGACGGGCTTTTCCGGCGCCGGCGCGTTCTCCGACGGCAAGCTCTCGCTGTCCTATGAAGTGGGCGGCGATCTGCCGTCCCTCGTCGGCGAGACGCTCGTGCAGGACACGATCGACTATACCGACCGCATCTATCTCGAGTTCGGCGCCGACACGCATGTCGAGGGGCTGGGCAATACCGAAAAGGTCAAGGAGATCCGCAAGCGCGCCATCCGCGCGGGGCTCAAGCTCGTGGACTGTCCCATCCGCCATCTCGGCACCGAGAAGGCGCAGGACATCTACTATGCCATCGAGCAGGAGCTGTCCCGCCGGGGCGTGGAGATGCTGTTCGGGTACGAATGCACGACGCTGCTGCTTTCGGACGGCGTATGCCGCGGCGTGCACGTGACGGACGGCCGGACGGACATGGACATCGAAGCCGATACGACCGTCGTGGCGACGGGGCGGCGCGGCGCGGACTGGCTCGAACGCATCTGCCAGGAAAACGGCATCGCGCACCAGCCCGGCACGGTCGACATCGGCGTGCGCGTGGAAGTGCGCAACGAAGTGATGGAGACGGTCAACGAGACGCTGTACGAGTCGAAGCTCGTCGGCTATCCCAAACCGTTCAAGAATAAAGTGCGGACGTTCTGCCAGAACCCGGGCGGATTCGTCAGCCAGGAGAATTACGACAACGATCTGGCCGTCGTCAACGGCCATTCCTACAAGGAGCGCAAGAGCGACAACACGAACCTGTCGATCCTCTGCTCCCACAATTTCAACCAGCCGTTCAACCAGCCGATCGCCTACGCGCAGAAAGTCGGCGAGCTGACAAACATGCTCGGCGCGGGACATATCCTCGTGCAGCGGTACGGCGACATCCTCGACGGCAAACGCACTTGGCAGAAGGAGCTTTCGCGCTCGAACCTGCGCCCGACGCTGCCGGACGCCGTGGCGGGCGACATCACGGCCGCCATGCCGTACCGTGCGATGGTCAATATTCTGGGCTTTATCCGGGCGGTCGATCAGGTGGTGCCCGGCTTTGCGTCGACGGAGACGCTGCTGTATTCGCCGGAGCTGAAATTCTACAGCAACCGCGTGAAGATGGACGAGACGCTCTCGACGAGCATCACGGGCCTGCACTGCCTGGGCGATTCCAGCGGCTGGACACGGGGGCTGATGATGGCGTCCGTGATGGGTGTGCTGATGGGACGCAGGCTGGCCGGAGAATAGGACTGCCTGCCCGCAAAGCGGCGTTCGCCGGAACGGAAAACAGAACGGTTTCACTTATCATAAAGAATAGCGGAAGGCATAACGAAGCGCATCGAAAGGAGAATAGTTACGGTCATGGAAAAGACGAAAGTCAGGCTGCAGATCTGCGGCACGGAGTATACGATCTCTTCCGCGGAGGACGACGCGGACTATATGCGTTCGCTCGGCGCGGAGCTGGACGCGAAAATGCATGAGCTGCAAGAAGAAAATCCGCGGCTGTCGATCACGCAGTGCGCGGTGCTGTGCGCGCTGGATTACCTCGACGCGTTCAAAAAGGCGGAGTCGGGCGCGGAGAATCTGCGCTCGCAGATCCAGGATTATCTGGAGGACGCCGCCAGAGCGCGTACCGATTCCGAGATCACCAAGCGCGAGCTGGACCGCGTGGCCAAGGAGCTGGCTGCGCTGCGCGCCAAGCAGGGATGAAAAATCCCGAAATCCTTGCACCCGCCGGTTCGGCCGAGTCGCTGACGGCTGCGCTGCGCTGCGGCGCGGACGCGGTCTATCTCGGTACAAGGCGATTCAACGCACGGCGCGGCGCGTCCAACTTTGACGACGCGTCGCTTGCGCAGACAGCGTTTCTCTGCCATTCACACGGCGCAAAGCTGTACCTGACGGTCAACACGCTCGTGTCCGATACGGAAACGGACGACGTGCGCCGCACGCTCCGGGCTGCTGCCGAGGCGGGTGTCGACGCGCTGATCGTACAGGATCTGGGCGTTGCGCGTCTGGCGCGGGAGAGCTGCGACATCCCGCTGCACGCGTCGACACAGACGTCGGTGCAGACGGCGGCGGGCATATCCGCGCTGCGGGATATGGGCTTTACGCGTGCGGTCGTGCCGCGCGAGCTGCGGCGCGAGGAACTGTCGGAAATCCGAAAGAATACCGACATAGAGATCGAGATGTTCGTGCACGGCGCACTGTGCATGTGCGTATCCGGCCAGTGCCTTTTGAGCGCTGTCTTCGGCGGACGCAGCGGCAACCGCGGGCTTTGCGCCCAGCCGTGCCGCCTGCCGTTTGCGGCAGCGGGCGGGACGGGACATGATCTGAGTCTCAAGGACTTGTCGCTGCTTGCGCATCTGCGCGCGCTGCGTGAGATGGGGATCGACTCGTTCAAAATCGAGGGACGCATGAAACGACCGGAATACGTCGCGGCGGCGGTCACCGCCTGCAAAGCGGCGCTGGACGGCGCGGATGAGAGCGGGATCTTCGACGCGCTGCGCAGCGTCTTCTCCCGTTCGGGATTCACGGACGGATACTATATGGGCAGTCTCGGCAGGTCGATGTTCGGCACGCGGCAGAAGGAGGACGTCACGGCGTCCCAGGATGTGCTGAAAGAGCTGCAAAAGCTGTACGAAAAGGAAAACGCGCGTTTTCCCGTGCGCTTTTCGTTCCTCTGCCGCGCGGACGAGGAAATGACGCTGACCGCCGAAAGCGGCGCGCACAGCGTGACGGTGCGCGGCGAAAAACCGCAGAAAGCCGAGAGCCGCGCGACGGACGAACAGACGGTGCGCGAAAAGCTGCAAAAATGCGGCGGCACGGTCTTTTATCCGCAGACTGTCAGCGTCGAGCTGGACGAAGGTTTGTTCCTGTCGGCGGCTGCGCTGGGCGCGCTGCGGCGGGACGTGCTGGACGGTCTGCTGCAAAAGATCGCCGAAACGCCGAAACACACCTATACGCCTCGGAAGGAAGCGCATTCCTTACATAGAGCGGGAAGACCGCAGATCTGGGCGCGGTTCGCGGAGGAATCACAGATCCCGCAGAACTTTCGCGCGGACAAGCTGATCCTGCCGCTGTCCTGCGGTGCTCAAGCGGTCGCGTCGCGCGGCGCGGCGGTCGAGATCCCGCGCGGACTGTTCGGACGGCAGGACGAAATACACGAAAAGCTGACGCGCTGCCGCGAGGCCGGCGTGCGCGAAGCGGTGTTTGCAACACTCGATGGACTGACGCTTGCGAAAACGTGCGGTCTTGTGCCGATCGCGGGTTTCGGCAGCAATCTTTTCAATACCCTGTCCCTGCTCGAAATGCAGGAACGCGGCGTCCGGGCGGCGCTTCTGTCGCCGGAATTGCCGCTGTCCGCGGTGCGGGAACTGGGCGCGGAGATCCCGCGCGGCGTGTTCCTGTACGGACGTCTGCCGCTGATGCTCACACGAAATTGTCCGCAGAGAAACGGCAGGACATGCCGCGAATGCGGGCGGCGGGGCGAGCTGACCGACCGCAAAGGCGTGACGTTTCCGATCGACTGCCGCAGCGGCTGCGCGGAGATCCTCAATGACCGTCCGGTCTATCTGCTCGATAAACAGGACGACGTGCGGAACACGGATTTCGTCCTCCTGTATTTCACGACCGAAACGGCTGCGGAGTGCGAAAGCATCCTGCGCGCGTGCGAAACGGGCGCAAAACCTGCCGGCGCGTTCACGCGGGGACTCGCGTTCCGGGGCGTGGAGTAGACACGGACACAGCGGCCTGCACCGCACAGAAGGAAATGACGCGATGATCGATATTCCGGCGATATTCAAAAACAAGGTCCCGGACAGAGAGAAGCTGCTTCAATACGGCTTTTCACCCGTGGACGATGATGCGTATACAAAAGACTTTCCGATCCTCGACGATCGTTTTATCGCATCCGTCACCGTTACCGCGGACGGCGGCGCCGATTTCCGCGTGTATGACGTCGAAGACGACGAGGAATATCTTCCCGCGCACATTTACAATGCGACCGGCTCATTCGTCGGAACGATCCACAAGGCGTGCGAAGATATACTGAATGACGTCTGCCGCAAATGCTGCCAAGAAGCGGTTTTCCGCGGGGCGCAGTCGAAGCGGATCCTGCGCTTTATAAAAGACACATACGATGCGCAGCCGGAGTTTCTCTGGAGCAGTCTGCCGGAGTGCGCCGCCGTGCGCGTGCCCGACAAAAAATCATGGTTTGCGGTGGTCGGCAGAGTACCGAAAAGCAAATTCGTACCAAAGGAAAGCGGAGTCGCCGAGGTCATCAACCTGAAAGATGAACCGGACAGCGTCAAGGCTTACCTTGCGGAAGGGACGGCTTACCCGGCCTACCATATGAACAAACAGCATTGGTATACGCTTTTCCTGAACGAACAGATACCGGATGTGGAAATCATGAAACGGATCGAAAAAAGCTATGCGCTGATTCACGAATGATTGCCGAAACCCGGATATACAGAAAGGAGAAAACCCGATTGAAGGAACTGAAATTTTTTGTGGTCACGGACACACATTTCTTCAAAAACTCGCTGGGCGCATACGGTGCGGATTACGAGACGTACATGGACACCCAGCAGAAATGTTTCGCCGAGACCGAGGCGATCAACCGTGCCGTATTCGATGATCTTGCCGGACGCTCCGACGCCGACATCGTGCTGATCGCCGGAGATCTGACATTCAACGGCGAAAAAGAAAGCCATGCCGCATTTTGCGAAATGTTGCATGATTTCGAGAAGAAGAGCGGCAAGAAGGTCTATGTGGTCACGGCCGGTCACGATGTGAACGCCGCGCCGTACGGCTTCAACGACAGCGGGCGCGTCACGGTCGAGGGCACGACGTTCGGCGAACTGTACGACTTCTACAAGGATTTCGGCTACGACGGCGCGATCGCGTTCAACCGCGCGCATCTTTCCTACGTGACGGAACTGTCGGAGGACGTGCAGCTGCTGGTCATCTGCAACGACGTCGAGGGAGAAAAGCACATCGCGTATCCGGACGATTTCCTTTCGTGGATCGCAGAGCAGGCGCAGAAGGCGCAGGCGGACGGCAAAATGATGATCGCCATGGAGCACTACCCCGTCCTTGCGGGGCAGCCGCTGCTCTCGCTCATCGGCGACGCACGGCAGGCGCAGAGCCGCAAGCTCATCGACACGCTCGCGGACAACGGCGTGCATCTCATTTTCACCGGCCACATGCACAACCAGAGCGTCAACGTCGCGCATTCGGCGAAAGGAAACGTGCTCTACGATGTCTGCACGGGCTGCACGATTGGGTGCCCGGCGTTCATGCGCCTGGTGACGGTCAAAGACGAGCATACCGTGGAGATCGAGAGCATCCCGACACCCGACTTCGACTGGGACAAAAAAGGCATGACGGGTAAAGAATACCTCAAGGTGCAGTTCGACCGCATGATCCGCACGTTTGTCGACAGCATGGAGGAGGACCCGGAACGCTTCCTGGGCAAAGTGCACATGAAGAACACGCCCGCAATGCAAAAGCTGTTCCATGCGCTCGGCAAGCGGCTGCGGCGCATGCGTGTGGGCACGGTCGCGCGTCTTTTGTGCGTGCGTGCAGAGCCGCAGGTGAAGGACGTCAAATTCACCGACTTTGCGATCGATCTCGTTCGCGTCGTCTTCGAGGGCAACCAGCCGTTCGTCGAGGGCACGCCGGAAGGCGACACGCTGCTGCGCATCTTCAGACGTTTGAGCCCGTTTTTCAAAAAGATGAAGGACGCGCAGGGCGAGCCGGTCGATTTCTACGAGATGATGAAACACACGGTCGGCAATTACGGATTGGATGACTACAATACCACTTTGACATTTTAAAGGGGAGACGAACACATGAAAAAGAACCAGAATACCGCGCTGCAGAAGCCGGCGAACGCGCTGCCCTCGGATACGGGCAAAAACGTGACAAAGTTCGAGTACGTCTGTCTGATGCTCGCACGCATCGGCGGCATGTTCGGCACGACGCTGACGGGCACGCTTGCCGCGGCGTTCCTGCATGAACTGTACTTCGGCCCGGTCGGCGTCGATTCGGATCAGATCGCCAGGATCATGGCCGTGCAGACCACGATCACCACGATCCTGAGTGTGGCAATGGGTCTGATCTCCGGCGTCGTCGTGCAGAAATGGAAGAGCCGCTGGGGACGTTACCGCCAGTGGTACATTATCTGCCTGGCGCCGATCTTTGCGCTGACCGTTTTGTATTTCTATGTGCCGCAGGGCTGGACCGTGCATCAGATGACGCTGTTCCGCTACGGCATCGCCGTCTGCCAGACGGTCTTCAATGCGTTCAACAATCTCGGCCAGAATGTGATGCAGGTGATCTCGCCCAACCCGAAAGAAAAGAAGACCGTCGCCACGATCTGGCAGATCTCCTATTATCTCGGTTACGGCGGCGCATATCTGGGCACGTTTGTCTACGGCCTGTTCAGCGACGACAAGAACGCGATGTACATGACGCTTGCGGTCGTCGCCGCGATCGTGACCGCGTTCGGCAACCTGATGTGCGGCTTGTTCTGCAAGGAGCGCATCGAGCTGCCCAAGCAGGAGAAGGTCAAGGTCTCCAAGGCGCTGTTCTCTCTGTTCAAGTACCGCAACTACCGCGCATACCAGTATATCCAGTGGGTCGGCAACTTCGCCGCGATCGGCAGATTCACCACGTTCCTCGTGGCGATCACGGTCGGTTCGTCCAAGAACCTGCTGCTGACGATCCCGTCCGCCGCCGGTACGGTGGTCGGCAACCTCATCACGGCCAAACTTTCCAAGAAGCATGAGCCGACGAAGCTCTTGAAATTCACCGGCCCCTATGCCATGGTTTCCGCGCTGATCGTGTTCCTGACCTGCTGGATCGAAGCGAAGATGGGACTGATGTTCTTCTCCGGCTGGAACAGCGTTTTCTTCTATGTGTTCTACTTCCTGTTCGGCGTGGGCATCGGCATCCAGGAGCTGTCGACCTCGCATTTCAACGTCGAATACTTCGACTATCTCGAGTGGCAGACCGGCGACCGTATGGAAGCGATCCAGGGCGTCGTTCCGGGCTGGATCAACCAGTTCCTGGGCTACCTCAAGGAGCTCGCGATCCCGTTCATCATCGCGTGGGTCGGTTATCAGTCCTCGGCGGAGGGCGACCTGGTCAAGACGATGCAGGCACAGCCCGGCTATATGAAGACCTGCCTGTGGCTGCTGGCGTTCCTGCTGTTCGGCTATGCGATCTGCAACGTGCTCAAGGCGATCATCCTCAAGACGCTCTACGACGTTGAGGGCGAAAAGAAAGAACAGATGTACAAAGAGCTTGAGGAGATGCGCGCGCAGCGCCACGCCGAGAACGAAGAGCTGACAAAGCAGCAGACTGAGCAGGTAGCGGAATGAGATTTCTGAACGTAAGAGAAAACAAAAACGTGTATGCCGACGGCGTGCACGACGATACAAAGGCGCTGCAGGCGTGTCTGGACGAATTGAAGGACGGCGGCACGGTGTACTTTCCGGACGGCACGTATCTGCTTTCCGGCGCGCTGATCTTCTATTCGCACCAGCGCCTGCGCCTGTCCGACAACGCGGTGCTGCTGCGCAGCGGCACGAGCGATCCGCTCACGCATTATCTGCTCGCTTCCTACTCCGAGCCGGAGTGGGCGGGCTACAGCGGCACGCATGACGTGGTGATCTCCGGCGGCATATTCGACGGCAACGGCGGCGTGATGGAGGTGTCGACGCTCGTCAACACCGTGCACTGCAGCGATATCCTGATCGAGAACTGCCGCTTCCGCCACTGCTTCCGCTGGCACTTCATCGAACTGAACGGTACCGAAAAGGCGACCGTGCGCGGCTGCGTTTTCGAGGGGCCGAGCTATACGTTTGTGCCGGATCATCTGCTCAACGAGATGATCCAGCTCGACTCCTCGCACCAGGGCTCCTACGGCCCGGTCTACGACTGCAACGGGACGCTCGTCGACTTCTTCGACGACGGCATGGCGTGCCGCGACATCGTGATCGAAAACAACATCTTCAAATGCGACGGCTTTCCCGGCATCGGACACCACGGCGACGGCGCGCACCACGACATCGACATCCGCGGCAACATTTTCGATGGCCCGTCCGGACGGTACGGCAAGAGCCGCGGCTACATCTTCTTCAAGCCTGACGTGTACAATGTGCGCGTATACGGCAACGCGTTTCTCGCACCGGAAAATCCGTCCGAGCCGAACGTCGCCATGATCTCGGAGAATCCGGACCCCGGCGCGCTGACGGAATCGGACAACACGTTCGTCGGAACATTTACAAAGCGGGAAGACTGAAGCGCGAAGAACACGCTGCACACCGCGTTCTGAGGAGGTCATACTATGCTCAAATCTTTCTTTCTGCGCATCGGCGCAACGTGCCTTACCTTCCTGATGCTGCTGGTCGTGGGACTCGGCACGGGTTCGGAATACGACGTGAAGGACCCGGACAAGTGCGCGCTGCACTTCGCCGTCCTTTCGGACAGCCACGTCGAGGGCAACAATCTCACGCGGTACGAGGTATTCACCGAGGTGCTGCAGGATCTGAAACGACATAAGAGCGGCCACGACGCCATCACGTTCCTCGGCGACAGCACGATGAACGGTCAGCACATCGAAAACCTCTTCTTCCACGGTGCGGTTGACTGGTTCCTTTCGGACGAGACGGTTCTGCCCGTGATCGGCAATCACGACGTCGGCAACGGCCAGGGCGACTACGAGAAGCTGCAGAACCGCTGGTACGACTATACCGCAGCGTTCTTCGGCCGCAGGCTCACGACGCCGTACTACTATGAAGTCATCGACGGGTACTATTTCATTTTCCTCGCGCAGGAAGCGCAGCGCGTCTATGAGATGCCGATGTCCGACGCGCAGTTCGATTTCCTCGCGGACGCGCTGGACAAGGCGGCCGACAGCGGCAAGCCGGCGTTTGTGTTTGAGCATTTTCCGACCGACGACGCGACGGATATGGATCTCGAACCGACCGGCCGTCTGACGGATATGCTCGCCGCATACAACCGCGAACACGACCTGTTCGTTTTCGTCGGCCACACGCACATGCCGCTGAATCTTGGCTGGTCGTTCCACACCTACGACGGCTACCCGGAGACGTATCTGCCGTGCCTGACGCGGCTCGGCGGCGGGGATGACCAGAACGTGCTCGACGATACCGGCGTCGGTCTCGAAGTCGAGGTGTACGAAAACGAGGTTGTCCTGCGCGGCAGGAACTTCTACCGCAGTGAATGGTATGCAGATCTCGAAGAGGACGGCGTGAGCATCCCGTGCGAGCGGACGTTCTCTCTGAAAAACCCGATCGCGCCGTGACATGCCGCTGACCGGCGCCGTTTTGCCCCGCCTTTTCCGAGAGGAACGGCGGGAGCAAAAAACGGAGCACAAGCAAATAATTGTCATTTTCACCAAATCAGGTCTTGACTATTTGGTGATTCTGTCTTAAAATCAGACCGTATAAAAACCATCCGGAAAGGTGAGACCTTTTTTGCAAAAACGAGAAGACATTCGCAACATCGCCATTATCGCCCACGTCGATCACGGCAAGACGACACTCGTGGACGAGATGCTCAAGCAGAGCGGTATTTTCCGCCAGAACGAGCAGGTGCAGGAGCGCGTGATGGACTCCAACGACCTTGAACGCGAGCGCGGCATCACGATCCTGTCGAAGAACACGGCGGTGCACTACAAGAACACCAAGATCAACATCGTCGACACACCCGGCCACGCCGACTTCGGCGGCGAGGTGGAGCGCATCCTGATGATGGTCGACGGTGTGCTGCTGCTGGTGGACGCATTCGAGGGCTGTATGCCGCAGACGCGCTTCGTGCTGCAGAAGGCGCTGAATCTCAAAAAGACCGTGCTGGTCGTCATCAACAAGATCGACCGTCCCGGCGCGAGACCCGCGCAGGTCGTGGACGAAACGCTCGATCTGTTCATCGAGCTGGGCGCGGACGAGGATCAGCTCGAGTTCCCCGTGATCTACGCCTCCGCCAAGGAAGGCTATTCCGGCGAGGACGAGAACGTGCGCGAGGGCGACATGCGCCCGCTGCTGGACGCGATCCTGCGGGAGATCCAGCCGCCGCAGGGCGACGGAGACGGCCCTCTGCAGATCCTGTTTTCCAGCCTTGAATACGATGACTATATCGGCCGCATCGGCATCGGCCGCGTCGAGCGCGGCAGCGTGCATCGGGGCGAATCGGTCGTCCTGTGCCGCACCGACGGCTCTACGGAAAACGTCAAAGTCTCCCGCCTGTACCAGTTCGAGGGACTGCGCCGCGTGGAGGTGGAGTCCGCGTCGCTGGGCGACATCATCTGTGTGTCCGGCATCGACGACATCAACATCGGCGAGACGGCGTGCAGCCCCGACAAGATCGAGCCGCTGCCGTTCATCCGCATCGACGAGCCGACCATTTCCATGAACTTTATCGTCAACGACAGCCCCTTCGCCGGACGCGAGGGCAAGTTCGTCACCAGCCGCAATATCCGCGACCGCCTGTTCAAGGAAGTCGAGACGAATGTGAGCATGCGCGTCGAGGAGACGGAGACGACCGACACGTTCAAGGTGTCGGGACGCGGCGAGCTGCATCTGTCCATCCTGATCGAAACGATGCGCCGGCAGGGATATGAGTTCCAGGTCTCCCGCCCGAAAGTCATCTTCAAGACGATCGACGGCGAGCTGCAGGAGCCGATGGAGCTGCTGATCGTCGAGGTGCCCGAGCAGTACGTCGGCGCGGTGATCGAAAAGCTCGGCTCGCGCAAGGGCGAGCTGGAAAATATGGGCGCGCGCGACGGCGGGGCGACGCATCTGGAGTTCCGCATCCCGTCGCGCGGACTGATCGGCTACCGTTCGGAATTCATGACCGACACCAACGGCAACGGCATCATGAACCAGCTCTTCGCGGGCTATGAACCGTACAAGGGCGACATCGTCACGCGTGAGCGCGGCTCGATCGTTGTGCACGAGACGGGTGTGAGCACCGGTTACGGTCTGTTCAATTCGCAGGATCGCGGCCGTCTGTTCATCGGCCCGGGCGTCGAAGTGTACGAGGGTATGATCGTCGGCGAATGCGCCAAGAACGAGGACGTCGTCTGCAACGTCTGCCGCAAAAAGCAGTTGACGAACACGCGCGCGGCCGGCAGCGACGACGCGCTGCGGCTGGTGCCGCCGACGGTGCTGAGCCTGGAACAGTGCATGGAATTTATCAAGGACGACGAGCTTCTGGAGATCACGCCGCAATCGCTGCGGCTGCGCAAGAAGGTGCTTTCCAAGGAGCAGCGTCTGAAGCAGGAACATAGAAAGAAATCGTGAGAGAGAACGAAACGTCCGCGGCGCTCGGCAGTTTTGACGGGCTGCATGCGGGTCACCAAAGTGTATTGCAAAGCGCCCTGTCCTTCCGCGAGGACGGGCTTTTGCCGTTTGTGCTGCTGTTTGACGTGCACCCGCAGGCCGTGCTGCGCGGCGCTGCGCCGCCGCTTCTGATGCTGCCCGCCGCGCGTGACGCACGTCTGCGCGAAATGGGCTTTTCCGTGCGGACAGTCTCTTTTGCGCAGATTCATGATATGGAGCCGGAGGCATTCGTGCGCGACATACTCTGCGGCACGCTGCATGCGCGCGCCGTTTCCTGCGGCTACAATTATCGGTTCGGCAGGGGCGGCAGCGGCGACGCGGATTGTCTGCGGCGGCTGTGCGGGCAGTACGGCGTGCAGTGCCGGATCTGTCCGCCCGTGGAAATGAACGGCGAGGCAGTCAGCTCCACGCGCATCCGTGCGCTGCTGGAGGCGGGCAGGCCGGAAGAGGCGGCCAAGCTGCTCGGACGTCCCTTTTCCTTTGCCGGCACGGTCGTGCACGGCGCGGAGAACGGACGACTCTACGGATACCCGACGATCAACCAGCATCTGCCGCAGGAACTGGTCACGCCCCGGTACGGCGTGTACGTGTCCCGGACGTTCGTGGACGGCGTGTGGTACGATTCGCTGACCAATATCGGCGTGCGGCCGACGCTGCCGGACGGAACACCCGTATGCGAGACGCACATCCTCGGCGTCGACCGGACGCTCTACGGCGAACAGATCCCGGTCGAGCTGCTGCGATATTTGCGGTCGGAGAAAAAATTCCGCTCGCTCGACGACGTATTCCGGCAGGTACGGCTGGATCTGGACGCGGCGTTTGCGCATTAGCGCGGGCATTCACTCCGAAAACAGCCTTGTTCACGCCGAACCGATTGACAAGACGCGCCGGCTTCCGTTATTCTGTTTGTAAGAGAAGCATACATGAAACAATGGGGAGTGGGATACTATGCGCATCGCGCTTTGTGACGATACAAGGGCAGAATACGAAACCCTCAGCGCGTTGATCAATGATTATGCCGCTTTGCATGATTATGACATCTCCGTTTCTTCTTTTGCGTCCGGAAGCGTACTGCTGCAGCAGGACAAGTTCGATCTCTATTTCCTCGATTATATGATGGACGAAATGGATGGGATCACGCTTGCGCTGGAGCTGCGGCGCAAATTCAACGGCGCGGTCACGATCTGCTTTTTGACACAGTATGATCGGATCGCGGAGCGGATCATCAACGAGCGCGTGTATGCGGACGGCTTTTTGCGCAAGCCTGTCGATCCGCAGCAGCTTTATGAAAAACTGGATCAGTTCTATAAAATGTCCTTTTTCAACCGTCTGCAGTTGAAACGCGACGGCAGTTATGATACAGTATATACGCAGGATATATTCTTCGTGCGGGCGGAGGACAAGAAATCGCTGATTTTCTTCTACGACCGCTGCGAGGAATATCCGATCCTGCTGACGGAGCTTGAAAAAAAGTATCTGCCGCCGGAGCTGTTCTGCCGCGTGCATCGCTCCTATCTGGTCAACATGATGCACATCGCCAGTTACGACAGAAAGACCATCGTCATGAAGTCGGGAGACAAGGTGGACGTCAGCCGTTTCAAACAGTTCCAGGAGGCGTACAGAAGGTTCAATTTCAAGTTCGATTCTATGTGATCGGGGTGCTTTCGCTTGCTGACGGTCAGCACATGGATCGGCAGTTCCATCGGGCTGTTTTGGACTGCGTCGTTTCTGGATAATCTGCTGTTTTTGATACTTTGCGTATTGACGACACTGACTGTGTTCCGCACGTCGGTGCGTTTTCGGATATGGAAAGTGCTGCTTGCCGCTGCGGTCTGCGCAGCGGTGGGCTTCTTTTATGCGCTGCAGGAGACGCGCGGCCTGGGCAATGCGCGGCTGCTGTCGACGGTGCAGGTCATTTATCCGTTTTTGTGTACCATGCTGTTCTTTTCACGCAAAGATCTCTGGAAAAGCTGCGTCGTCGTGTTCGGCGGGAACGCGATCGACGTGCTGAAATACTTCGCGCTGATCCTGTTTTTTGACTATTCGTTTGCTGCGGATCATGCGGCGCTGGATCTGCTTCTGGACGTGCTGCTGTGCGCGGCGGGCGTGATTGTGGCAGCCGGATTCTTTCTTGCCTATGCGCGCAAGAAAGACAGCGCGCTGCTGATTGCCCGTATCAATGCGCCGCTGTACGTGCTGATCGTGCTGACGCTGATCGTGTTCATGACGACGCTGCTGATGTTCGGCGTCAACCATTCCGGCGCACGGCCGGCGGAGCTGATCTTCTCGCTTGCAAACATTCCGCTGTTTACCGGTACCGCCATCTACAGCGCGGTCGTCCTGCTGCGCACGAAAATCTCGGCCGAGAACTACAAAGAGATGGCGCAGATGCAGATCCGGCATTACGAGCAGATGGAAAAGAAAAACGAGGAGCTGCGCATTTTCCGACACGATTTTCCCAAGCAGATCGCGCCGCTCGCAGCGTGTCTGCGCGAGGGACGGATAGACGAGGCGGAGGAGATCCTGCGGCATTTTGACAGCAGCATCGAATACTCCCGCCCGCGCTTTGCCACGGGCAATGCCATGCTCGATACCGTGCTCGAATGCGCACAGCAGACCGCCGAAAAAGACGGCGTTCGGATCGTCTGGAAGCAGGGCAGTCTGTTCCCGCCGGAAGGGATCGCGCCGGAGGATATTTATACCATCTTTCCCAATGCGCTCGACAATGCCGTGGAGGCATGCCGCAAGCTCGGCCGTCCGTGCGACGTGACCGTATCGTCCCGCATGGCGGCGGGCGCGGTCTATGTGCGTATACAGAACCCGTGTGCCGGCAAAGCCGTTGTACACGGTTCCCGCATTGAAACCACCAAAGCGGACAAATCCCGCCACGGCTTCGGTACGCGGAGCATGAAAAAAGCTGCCGCAAAGTACGGCAGCGATAATTTGAGATTCACACAGGAAAACGGAATGTTTACGGTAGATCTGGTGTTAGAGATCAAAAACCGAGCAAATGAAGCAGCCAACTGATGAAGCCGCCCGCATACGGTTGATCCTTCCACACGAGCACCGGACGCACACCGATAAATGCAGGACACTCGCACGCCTGTTTTGCACAGACAGGTGTGCTTTTTTCTGTCTTGACCGCAGATGCCGCGCGGTCGTCTTTTTTGCCCGCGGCGGCAGGTATTCCCGTCTGCGCTGCCGGATCTTCTGCGCAAACAGGCCGTTCAAACTCCGCCGCTTCAGGAATATCCGGATCTTCAACTTGATAATACGAAGAGCCGTCCGCGCCGTACAGCGCCGCATAGTCCCCGACTGCAGCGACGGAATCGTTTGTCATGCCGTGTGCGGGCATGCACACGCGCCACTCTTCCTGTTCGGCAGCAGACAGCGCATTTTGATAAAAAGAATCCCGCAGCCATGTGATCACAGCGTCGTCGTTGTTTTCGACAGCGAACACGACCGACGTGCAGACCTCTACATCGAGTCCGTGATAAGATACCTGTTCCCACGTCAGCGGTTCCCAGCGGTACCACTGCACACTGCCGCCGCCGATGCGCACGGCGCGGTAGGTCGGCCGCTGTTCCAGAGCGCAGTAGGTCGGCCTATCGGTTGCCGGACTGCTGAACGGCTGGAAGTCGACGTCGCAATACAGGACGGCTCTGCCGTCCGGCAAAACATCCGACTGCCAGTTTACGGCGGATGATTTGAGCTTAGCCGTGAGCGCAGCGGATTCTTTCCGATCGACGAGACTCTGCGGCCATGCGCCGATCGTGACCGTGTTTTCCGAACGCGTACTGACTGTTTTATCTGCAGCCGTGCACGGCGTCAGGAGCGCCAGCATCAGGATGCAGGCAAGCGCGAGCGAAAGAATCTTTTTCATAGAGATACCTCCCGATTGGTCTGCCGCCCGTCCCGGCGGCCTTTTTTATATCATTACCATAAAAATTATCATCTGTCAAGTGATTTTTTGGGGCTTCTACACAAAGCTGCCGAAGTTCTGCCTGCCTGCGATGCGCAGCCCATACCCTTTTTGTGCTGATTCGGAATGATTATAACGATTCACTCCGCAAACAGGGCGATTCACTCCGTTTCACTTGCAGGCAAATGCCGTATGCGTATAATGAAAATTGACACAAACGGAAATGTTTTGAAATTCTATGGGAGGTATTATTATGAAAACAGGCAGACAAATCGGACGCCGGTCACTCGGCGTCGTTCTTGCGCTGGCGCTGCTGCTGTCCTGCACGTTCATGGCGGCGCCGGTGACGGCGGGTATACTGCTTGCGGCGGCGGAAGGCGGACTCTCGTTCACTGTGCCGGAGACGATCTACCTTGCTCCGACAGAGAGTTCGTCAGGCTCTACACAGCTTTTGTACTATTTGAACGTCAACCCGGACGGCAGCGTCCCGCGGGGGTACTCGACGACGGGAACGGTACGCTTCAGCAATGCGGCGGCTTCATCCGTGCAGATCACCTGCAGCGACACATCCGTCACGTTGTCTGCATCGGGCAGTGCGAACGCATACAGCGCGACCATCGGCGGACGTCTCAGCTCGGGTCTGATGCCGGGTGAAACACGCACGTTGACATGGACGGCACAGTATACGGAAAGCGGCCAGACAAAAACCGTGCGCAGTTACTCTGTTGTTTATGCGCCGTTTATCAATCCGGTCGGCGCCATAGCGGCAGGCACGGCAAACAAGGGATACGACGTTACGGCGTCCTGCTCCACGTTCATTTACGGCATTCACCAAGTGGTCAACAGCGGCAGGATCTGCGATTATTCGTATCTGCACGACCTGTATCAGGTTGAATCCAACGAGACGTCAACGACGTCGCGGATCGACGGAACGGGCGTCTACAGGTATTCTCTGGTCAACGGCTCTGCCGTGCCGTCCGCCTATCCCGGCGGTGCCGAACCCACACAGTTGATGAAGAGCACCGACGCCTCGCCCGGTCCTTCATCGCTGAGCGGCACGGCGTTCTCCTGGTCGTCCTCCCACGCCACGGCGCGCAGAGTGTTCGTATTCGGCGGCACGGGACGCGTTTTCTATGATACGGCCCGCGTCACGGAGATCGGCCAGATCCCCTGCTTTGAGGTGAAATCTTTCCTCAACGGCGCCGAGGGCTCCGCATCTTTGTCCACAAGCGCGGAAGACTTCCGCGAAGCGGCGTATTACAGCATGTCCAACAGTTCCGTCGGCAACACGTCGGCGCCGCTGACGACGACACAGTATTGGGGCGGCTCCAACCGGACGACAGACGTCGTTTGCGTTCCGTCTCCCACGCTCGGCAGTGTTGCGCTCACAGGCGGCACACAGTCGCTCATCCACGGCGTGGACCGTTTCTGGAGATCCAAGTATACTGTGGACAGCGGAAGTGATTTTTCCGAAAAGGGCGAGGCAGTCGCGGTCGCGGCGTGTGAATTTGTCGGCGTCGACAAATCGACTGCCCGCGCGCGCTACCTTGCCGAAGTATCTGCGGCGCGTCAGCCGGGCAGCAGCACGGACGCGTGGAACAACTACCGGACGCAGATGCAGCTTCTGGCGCAGTATCTGGGCACGCCCACGGCGACGAGCTTCGATTTCAGCGCGCTCAACAACGCGGTTTCCGCGCTGATCCAGTCCCGGACGACCACACTGACGGTCGATCCGAACGGCGGCAAGTGGGCGGATAACTCGACGGCGCCCAAATCCTATTCGCAGGCGCCGGGTACCACCTTTATGCCGTCCGAAACACCGACACGCAGCGGATATGAATTCATCGGCTGGCAGCTGAGCGGCGGCGGATCGTGGAACGGCACGACGTTCACCTTCGGCAGTGCAGACTGCACCCTGAATGCACAGTGGCGGCAGGCAGCGACCATGCAGACGCTGCATATCCAACCGGGCTACCTTTGGATTCAGCGTGCAGTTTCGTTTGAAGAAATGAAAATCACGCAGGCGCAGGGTACGACCATACCCGTTCCGACGAACGTGTATATGCAGAACAAAGTATTCCGCGGCTGGAACCAGCCTTCAAACGGAACCTTGGGCGGAAACCTGTCCGATATCCAATACGCCGTTTCCGGCTCCGGCGGCATGGGCGAGCTGCTTTTCAGCCGCCATACATATACCTTCGGTACGGCAGAGCATGATGGCCTGAATCCGATCTTTTCAGATCTTCCGTCCGGAAAAGCCGCGATTGCCGTCAATCCCGACGGCGGTACGTGGCAGGATACCTACGGCGGCGACGAGACCAGAGTGATCATACAGGACAGCAATACAAACTATCAACTGCCGACTGTTGTCAGGAGCGGCTGTCAGTTCAACGGGTGGGTTATGATCCACAACGTCGGAAACACCCTTTCCGGCAGCAGCGTGCTTTTCCGGAACGGGACTTCGGCAATCACGGCGGATTGGATCGACCTTGCGCCGCACACGCTGACGCTCGACCCGGACGGCGGCGTCTGGGGCGATACCGGCGATTCGCAGGCCAAGACCGTTTCGCAGGCCTATAACACACAGTATACCCTGCCGACCGATCTGACCAAAGACGGATATGCGTTCGGCGGCTGGGAGCTGGAGGCGGCCAATATTGCGGGCAACGCGGCTGTGCACGGCGGCAGCCTTTCCGGCGGCGTATTCACGTTCGGTGACGAACCGCGGACGGCGAAGCCTGTCTGGAAGGAACTCTATGCGATCACGGTGGACTGGGACGACGGCGTCTGGCTGCAGCCGGGCATGGACACCGCGCGCAGCAGACTGTTCGACGAGCCGATCGTGTACCGCGGATATGAGGGACAGACGATCAGTCTCGGTTCGATCTATGTGCCCAGCATTGCGGGAGATCCGCTGAACGCGATTCAGGCATGGGAATACAGACCGACATGGACATGTTCGCGCGGCACGATCGATGAAGGCAGATGGGTCTACACGGTCGGCAGCGGCGCGGATACGATCCGGCCGAACTTAAACAGAACGAGTGAAGTCGGCGCCGGCTGTGTCTTTATTCAAGGCGGACAATATGTCTCACTTGTCAGCTCGGGACGACTGAACGGCGCGTACTGGGCGGATCTCGGCGCAGAGGACACGACGTATCTGCGGATCATGTGCAACGATCCGGAATGGACGAACACGGTCGACGGTCACGAATCGGCGTTCAGACTGCCCGAACTGATTCGTCCCGGCTTTACGTTGAGCGGATGGACGATTTACAAGAACCGCGGTACGCTTGTCGAAGACCCCGCGAACAACAATGCCGGGATGGTCTTTGAGAAGAACGGCACATGGTATTATATTTTCGATAAAACGTGCATGGATCGCGTCGATCTGTGTCCGGTCTGGAGCGGCGAAGAGGAAAACTGGATATATACGATCGAAAACAAAAGCACCACGATCACAGGCTATACCGGAGCGGACGGCGGTGTGGTGACGATACCCGCTTCGCTGGGCGGATACCCCGTGACCGCGATCGGATCCCAAACCGCGGGACCTGTGTTCAATTCCTATTATGAAGAGATCGTGATCCCGGCGAGCGTGACGCGGATCACGTCGGATGCGCTGCTGACCGGCGGTACGGCCGCGTTCACGGTCGACAGCGGAAACCCGGCATACAGCAGCGAAGCGGGCGTGCTGTACAACAAGGACAAGACGACGCTTGTTCTCTATCCGAATGCAAGCACGTATACGAATCCGGATCTGCCGACGTCGTTTACGGTGCCGGACAGCGTGACCGCGATCGCGGACAACGCGTTCGGTCAGGCTTTTTTGAAAACGGTCGAACTGCCGGAGGGACTGACAAGCATCGGAGAATACGCGTTTTTAGCCTGTCCGGAACTGACGACAGTCAACATCCCGGACAGCGTGACAACGATCGGGACATGTGCGTTCTTCGACTGTCCGTTGTTGGGCGCCGAGGGGCTGCACATCCCCTCGACCGTGACAAGCATCGGGGAAAATGCGTTTTACCGCTGCACGTCTTTGCGCTTTATCTGTTCGGAGGATGCAAACGGCGCGGCAGCGCAGTGCGCGGCGGAGAACGGCATTGAATTCCGCGTCTGCGGCAGCGGTGCGGTGCCGCAGGATATGATCAGCGTGACGATCGGCGACCAGATCGGCGTCAATCTTCTGCTCGACCTCGACGCGCGCAATGCGGAAAGCGTAACCGTCGTCTACAAGGACCTGAACGGCACGGAACAGCGCGAAACCTTTACCGACTTCCGTTCTCTCCCGCAGGTCGAAGGCGGCCTGTACAGGATCAAGGTGCAGATCGCACCGGCGCAGATCGCCGATACCGTTACCGTGTACATCGACGGCGAACAGCTCGACGCGAATGTCAAGGAGTACTGCAACACACTGATTGCTGGCGGATTTGAACCGGAAGTCGCCGCGCTCGCGCAGGCGGTGCTCGATTACGGCCAGGCGGCGAACAATTTCTTTGACTACACGGACGAAACGATGTCGACGCTTGCCGATCTGTCTGCGGACGACGCGAAGGCATGGACGCCGGTGTTCAGCGATACGACGGGCAAAACCCGGAACGTGTCGTTCATGGCGCTGACGAAGCCGGAATTCCGCTTCTATATGCAGGATATTACCGAAGCCGAGGCGGCGGCATACAACGCCGCCGGCGTCACGGCCGCATACGCCAACCCGAATGTCACGGATACGCTCTGTGCGCGGTTCGTCAAGAACGCGCAGGGCAGCATCCTGATCGAAGTTACGGGCGTGATGGCGGAGCGTATGGATGAAACGATCGTTATAACCGTTCCCGGACTCGGCACGATCACATTTTCCGGCAATGACTTTGCGAAACTGATGGCAGACAACGCGGCGACCGAAGCGCTCGGCGCGGCGCTGTACGCTTACGGCGCGGCGGCGAAAGCCTGCTTCTGTGTACCGACCGTCGACGACGGTATGGAAGTCGAAATCGGCGAAGCAGACAATACGAATTGACGACGCTCCTGGATCGGCGCTGTATGCGGTGCAAATCGTGTACAGT
The DNA here is from genome assembly GCA_902790325.1 of Oscillospiraceae bacterium. Classification (GTDB taxonomy): domain Bacteria; phylum Bacillota; class Clostridia; order Oscillospirales; family Acutalibacteraceae; genus UBA1425. The sequence goes on from CADARP010000002.1 coordinate 208,919, forward strand.
GTCGATTCACTCCCGAAACAGACCGATTCACTCCGATTCGCATGCAAAGCGCCGATAAGGTGTGTATAGTTGAATTGGAGCGAAGAAGTTTGCGACAATTAAAGGAGGAAACGCTCTATGAACAACAGAAAGAATCTCATTTGCCGTATGATCGGGGCTGCGCTGGCGGTGCTGATGGTCGTCAGTATGTTCGCGGCGGTTCCGTTCACGGCGAGCGCCGAAACGAACGAAACGGTTTATATTGATGCCAATGCGACGAATGCTGACGTCAGCTGGTATAGCTTTCACACATACGGTGAATACTGGTCGCTCAGCGCAAATCCCACTCATGTCAATTCCATAGACGAGGATTGGTCCATTGGATTCGCCAGTCGGGACATTTGTGCAGCAGGAACATACACTTTGGCAGAAATAGATGTGACTTTTCGGTATAGACGTTATCATTCTGCGGGTACTAATGTTTTGCTTTCTGATGTCTTTTTCACGGACGGTTCCTTCACGATCACTGTGGACGGATATGTTGTAACGCTTAGCGGTACTTTCACCGGAGATGACGGCAAGACTTATGTTGTGACGGTTACAAATTCTGACGGGTCGGGTGAGACGATTGAAATCAGCCTCTATGCGGATAATGCTGCGGTTGTTTTGAATGAAGACGAGTGGGGCAATGATTATATTTCCGCCGAGAACGACGACTATTCCATTACGCTTGAGATTCAAGGTTACTCAGCACAGACGCCCGGAATAAACATATATTCTGGGAACAGCATTAGTGTTTCTGTTTGTGATCGCCATACATACGGCCAACCTACAATTAATCTCTTTACTGATTCCTGTACGGTTAATGTGGACGAAGATCTTGTAACAACAGTCTGCGGCACTTTTTTGGGAAGCAACGGCAAAACTTATGTTTTGACGATCACAAACGGGAGCTGTCTCCCGGAAAAGGAATATACGCTTTTTTTAGGCAACATCGGATCTGTTCCGGAAGATTCCGTTTGGAGGTCGTATTTTCCGGAATGGTATTCCGGTGATGCAGACGCTATGTACAGCATAAGCATTCAGATGCCGTATGGTACGATCCTCACGCTGCCCACAGCGAGCGAGATGACCGTGAACGGTTATTCTTTTCGGGGATGGTTTACCTATAGTCAATTAGATGATGTTTTCGCTATAAACGCGATAACGTTTGATTTTACGAAGGACGAGACGTTGTATGCCAAATGGACTCCGAATACATATACGGTCACGGTCGATCTCAACGGCGGCTATCGGAGGGCATATACTTCTGAAGGAGCGGCATTCCGGGATTACAGCCCATACACGCTTTCAATCTTTTACGGGGCATGGATTCGTTTGCTCGGCAGCAACGGCCCGATCCGGCGCGACGGCTATCGGCTGGTCGGCTTTACGGGCGTGAACGGCGGTCCCGTCGCCGGCAGCTTTGTTGAGCCGTCGCCAAATTCATCTACTTTCAACGATCCGAACGAGTATTACTACTATTTTGGACCGACCGATGAAACGCTGGTTGCACAATGGGAAAGAATACCGGACGAAATCAGTGTAACGATCGGCGACCAGATCGGCGTGAACCTGATGCTCAACCTTGACGCACGCGATGCAGAAACCGTGACGGTGACCTATAAAGACCTGAACGGCGACGAGCAGACAGAGACCTTCACCGACTTCAGCTCCCTGCCGAGGACGGACGAGGGACTGTACAAAATCAAGGTGCAGATCGCACCGGCGCAGATCGCCGATACCGTTACCGTGTACATCGACGGCGAACAGCTCGACGCGAGCGTCAAGGATTACTGCAACGCACTGATCGACGGCGAATATGGCGAGGAAGTCGCCGCGCTCGCGCAGGCGGTGCTGGATTACGGTCAGGCGGCGAACAACTACTTCAACTATACGGACGACGCAATGTCGACACTTGCAAACCTGACCGCGGACGACGCGAAGGCGTGGGAGAAGCAGCTCAGCGACACGACAGGCAAGCTCCGCGCAATGTCCTTCATGGCGCTGACGAAGCCGGAATTCCGCTTCTACATGAAAGATATAACGGAAACGCAAGCGGCAGCATATAACGCCGCCGGCGTCACAGCCGCGTACACGAACAGCGACATTACCGACACGCTGCACGCACGTTTCGTCAAAAACGCACAGGGCAGCATCCTGATCGAGGTCACAGGCGTGCAGGCGGAATACATGGACGAGACGATCGTCGTCTCCGTCCCCGGCCTCGGCACGATCACCTTCGCGGGCAACGACTTCGCCAAAATGATGGCGGACAACGCCGCAACCGAAACGCTCGGCGCCGCGCTCTACGCCTACGGGGAAGCGGCAAGAATCTGCTTTGCAAATGCATAAGGGAGGGCACATCATGAAAAAGACATACGAAAAGCCCGAAATGCAAACGGAAATGTTTGACGTGGAAGACGTCATCACCGTGTCCGGCACAGGCACGGTTCCGACTGTCGGCGACGGCATGGAAGTGCTGCTGGGCGCACTTGCAAACATGCTCGGCGGCAATTAAGGTCATCCGACCATACTGAAAACCAAACGGCAAAGGCTCTTCTCCGCACGATCACACGGTCGCGCAGGAAGAGCCTCTTCTTTTTGCAAAAAAAAAACGCCGCCCTCCCGTGCGGGAAAGCGGCGGCGGAATATCGGAAAATCAGTCGATGCGTTTGCCGTCCTTGAGCTTGACTTTGCCCAGCAGCGGCACTTTGCCGTAACCGGTCACGACGTCGCCGTCGAAGGTCAGGCTGACGGGCAGATCCTTGCCCGAAAGCAGGGGCGTGTGCACGATGGCGTTCAGTGTGCTGCCGTCCTCCTGAATGTTGTCGATGGAGTACGGCGGCATCTTCATACCGGGAACTTCGGCGGTGATTTCGTATGCGCCGTTTTTGTCTGCGATCGTCAGGATCGCGCTGCCGCGGAACATCATGGTGTCGATTTTGAAGGACCATTTGCCGATACCGATCATAAAACTCAATCTCCTTATTTAAGTGTATACAATTATTTTATCACTTTTTTTGGTTCGGGTATTGTACAAATTATAGGTTTTATGGTAGGATGAAGGAAAAGGAGGGAGAACCCATGGGCATTCCCGCAAGAGAACATGTACGCCAGGTGCAGGAGTATGTCCGCGCGCATCTGTCCGAACAGATCGCCGTGGCGGAGATCGCGCAGACATTAGGGCTGAACGCGAGCTATCTGAATACCTGTTACCGCACGCAGACCGGCGAGAGCGTGAGCGGCTGCATCCGCCGCATGAAGATCGGACGCGCCGCGGAATTGCTGCGCGGGACGGAGCATTCGCTTGCGGAGATCTGCGCCATGCTCGGCTACTTCGACCAGAGCCATTTCAGCCGCACGTTCCGTTCGGTCACGGGCATGACGCCCGGCAGATACCGCGCGCAGTTCGGCGCTCGGAATTGCTTGTAATTTGTAAATTAGGGAAAATAGCTGTCGGTATTGACTTTACAACTCTTTTGTACTATTATACATCTAATGAATAGTGTCATTATGTGTAATTGTCTCTATTTTCATAAATAGAATTTTTCTGGGGGATTCTGCGGTGAAAAAGGTAGCGACGAATCTGGGACTGCTTGCACGTCAGGCGGTTCTGATCTTTGCCGATATTCTGCTCATTAACGCCAGCTATTTTTTGACGGCGGTGCTCAACAATAACCACGCCGTCATGCCGATGATCGTGCCCATGCTGCTGACGCGCGCGCTGCCGGTGACGGTGATGTTCGTGCTGGTTTACGCGCTGTTCGGTCTGTACAGCAGCATCTGGAAATATGCCGGCATGCAGGATCTGCTGCGCTGCGGCGCCGCCGGCGTCATGGGCGGTCTGCTGAGCGTTTCCATCGACAAGATCGGCAGTGCGCTCGACTGGGGCCCGCTGCGGAATATGGGCAATTTCGACGCCAATTTCTACGTCAGCAGCACGCTGATGATCATAGCGCTGTGCGGCGGTTTCCGCATGTTCTACCGCGCAAGCCGCTATCTGCACCACACGAACGTCATGTTCCGGCGCAGCCGGCGCAACCAGAAGCGCATCATGCTCGTCGGCGCCGGCGATATGGGTATGCTGATGGTGCGCGAGCTGGAAGCGAACGAGTACCGCTGGGGCAGACCCGTGGTGATCGTGGACGACAACCCCGCCAAGCAGGGCAAGCGCTTTTCGGGCATCCCCGTGCGCGGCGGCACGGACAGAATCCCGGAGATCGCGGCGAAGTTCGAGGTGGACGAGATCCTGTTCTGTATCCCGTCGGTGTCCGTGCAGCGCCAGACCGAGATCATGAACATCGCCATGCAGGCGGACTGCGTGCTGAAAAAATGCCCGACGCTCACGGAGCTCAACGACGACAAGCCGGACATCCAGCAGATCCGCAATGTGGAGATCACCGACCTGCTGCCGCGGCCGGAGGTCGATCTGAACATCGACCAGTGCAAGTATCTCAACGGCAGGACAGTGCTCGTGACCGGCGTCGGTTCGATCGGCAGCGAGATCTGCCGCCAGGTCGCCAAGCACAAACCGCTGCGCATGATATTGGTCGACAACTACGAAAACAACGTCTTTTCGCTCTATCATGAGCTCAAGCGTCAGTATAAAGATACATTTCCTATTTATATCCGCATCGGTTCCGTGCAGGACATCGGCCGCATGCGTGAGATCTTCAGTGAGTTCCATCCCGACATCGTGTTCCATGCCGCGGCGCACAAGCACGTCCCGCTGATGGAGAGCAGCCCGTGCGAGGCGGTGAAGAACAACATCTTCGGCACCTACAACACGGCCAAGGTCGCCGTGGAACATAAAGTCAAAAAGTTCGTGATCCTGTCCACCGACAAGGCGGTCAATCCCGCCAACGTGATGGGCGCGACAAAGCGCGTCACGGAGATGATCGTGCAGTATTTCGACCGTCTTGCGCCGAATACGCAGTTTGCGGCAGTGCGCTTCGGCAATGTGCTCGGCTCCAACGGCAGCGTCATTCCGATCTTCAAAAAGCAGATCGAGTGCGGCGGCCCCGTGACCGTGACCGATCCCGAAATCACGCGCTACTTTATGACGATCCCCGAGGCTGCGCAGCTCGTTATCCAGGCGGGCAGTCTGTCGCAGGGCGGCGAAGTGTTCGTGCTCGACATGGGCGAGCCGGTGCGCATCCTGGATCTGGCGGAAAAGATTATCAAACTGTCCGGCTATGTGCCGTACAAAGATATCGACATCGTGTTCACGGGACTGCGCCCGGGCGAGAAGCTGTATGAGGAGCTGACGCTGACGGAGGAGATGGCGGGACGCAAGAAGACCGCCAACAACAAGATCTTCGTCACGCCGCCGCTGGATTTCTCCAACGAAAAGATGGAGCGCGCGCTCAAGAAGCTGCGCGCGGCGACGAACGAAAACGTGCGCGAGCTGCTGATGGAGATCGTGCCGAACTTCCACGAAAACCCCGACGCGCCGACGATCGAGTAATGCGGCAGTGCGGCTTGCGAGCCGACGACCCGAAAACAGGAGAGGTGTAGTTTCCTCTGCATCCATAAAAAAGAACCGGAAAGGAAGTACGGCATTGAAGAAAAAGATCCTTTTTGTGGCGACGGTGCCGATCCACTTCCGCTACTTTCATCTGCCGTGTTTCCAAATGCTGCAGGAGCACGGATACGAGGTGCATACCGTATGCTGCGAGAAGGAAGCGTTTCCGTATTCGGACAGGCAGTTCGCCGTGCCGATGGGCAGAAACCCTTTCGACCCGCAGAATATCAAAGCTCTGCGCACACTGCGTGAGATCATCCGCAATGGCGAATACGATATCGTCCACGGGCACACGCCCGTCGGCGGGCTTTTGGCGCGTCTTGCCGCGGCAGGCGCGCGCAGGAAAGGAACGCGCGTGTTCTACACGGCGCACGGCTTCCATTTTTACAAGGGCGCGTCGATCCTCAACTGGCTGATCTTTTTCCCGATCGAATGGTTTTTATCCTTTTTTACCGATACGCTCATCACCATCAACCGCGAGGACTATGACCGCGCGCGGCGTCTGCTGCACGCAAAGCAGACGGCGTATGTGCACGGCGTCGGCTGTGAGACGGAGCGGTATTTCCGTCTGACGGGCGCCGAACGCGCCGAGGCGCGCAGCCGGCTCGGTCTGGCGCCGGACGATCGGGTGCTTGTCTACGTCGCGGAGCAGAACGCCAACAAGAACCAATCGCTGCTTGTGCGCGCGGCGAAGGCGCTGTCCGCGGAGTTTCCGTGTCTGCGTCTGCTGATCGTCGGTCCGGACAACATCGGCGGCGCATATGAGCGTCTGGCGAAGGAGCTGGATGCGCCGGTGCTTTTTCTGGGCGAGCGGGACGACATTCCGCAGATCCTGTCGGTCTGCGATGTGTATACCGCGTCGAGCCTGCGCGAGGGTCTGCCGCGCAACGTCATGGAAGCGATGGCGTCGGGTCTGCCGGTGATCGCGGTCGAAAACCGCGGACACCGTGCGCTGGTGCGCGAGGGCGAGACCGGTTACCTTGTGCACGGCGAGCAGGAACTGTGCGACAGGATCCGCACGCTTTTCACGGACGACGCGCTTTGGCAAAGGCTGTCGGACGGCGCGCTCGAACGCGTGCAGAAGTTTTCCGTGTCCCGCGTCCTGACGGAATTGTCCGGGCTTTATTTCAAATAATACGGAGAGATCGCGATGGAACAAGTGCGCGTGCTGCACGTGCTGCACTCCATGAACTGCGGCGGCGCGGAGACGCTGCTGATGCATCTGTACCGCGGCATGGACAGGGAAAAGGTGCAGTTCGATTTTCTCGTCAATGTGTTCGACGAAATGTATTACGAGCGGGAGATCGCATCCATGGGCGGCCGCATTTACCGCATGCCGTTCCTGACGAAAACGACGCCGCCCGTCTATATGCATGCGCTGACAAAGTTTTTCAGAGCGCATCCCTATACGATCGTCCACTCCCATCTCGAAACGACGACCGGCATCATTCTCGGCGCGGCCAGGCGCGCGGGCGTTCCGGTGCGCATCGCGCACAGCCACAACTCCCGCTTCACACGCGTGGGGCTCGCCGCTGTGCCGGAGAATCTGTTCAAGTCCTGGTGCCGCAGCCGGATCGTGCCCAATGCGACGCACCTGTTCGGCTGCTCGGAGATCGCAAACCGCTGGCTCTACGGCAAACATGCCGGCGAAAGCACGACGCTCAACAACGGGATCGACGTCGCCGCGTGCGCGTTCCGCGAGGACACGCGCGCAGAAAAACGGGCGGAGCTCGGTCTCGGCGGCGGGACGGTTTTCGGCCACGTCGGCCGGTTCAACGACCAGAAAAACCACGCGTTCCTGATCGATGTGTTCGCCGGGCATCACGCGACGCATCCGCATGACCGTCTGCTGCTTGCGGGCGACGGCGTTCTGCGCGGCGCGGTCGAGCAGCAGGTGCGAAACGCAGGGCTTTCGGACGCCGTTTCTTTTCTCGGACTGCGGTCGGACGTGCCGCAGCTGCTGCAGGCGATGGACTGTTTTCTGATGCCGTCCAAATTTGAGGGACTGCCGCTCTCGCTGGTCGAGGCGCAGGCGGCCGGACTTGTGTGTCTCGTCGCGGATACGGTATCGCCCGAGAGCGACCTGGGTACGGGTGCGTTTTCCTTTTTGCCGCTGCGCGCGGACGACTGGGTCGAAGCGATGGCGCGCGTGACGCCGCAGGCCGACCGGCAAAAAGCGGCTGCTGTCGTGACGGAGCGCGGCTTCGACAGCCGCACGCAAACCGAAAAATTACAGGCGTTTTATCTGCAATGTGTGGAGGATTTATGCACGTAACGATCCGACTGAGCGAGGTTCCGCTGCATCTGTACCAGCCTTTGGCGGGATTTGCGGCGCTGGAAAAAGAGGGAAAGCTGCGCTGTACGTTCGAGCGGCTTCGTCCCGGCTCGCCGCATGTGCTGCCTTATAATATGTTCGAGGTCGTCGCGGACGACGGCCTGCGTTTTATTTATGACATGAACGACGGATATGAGAATCTTCTGCCGGATGCGCGGGAGATGCCGTCGTTTTACAGCGGCCTTCTGAACCGGTGCAACCTGCTGTTCAAGCGCAGTTTCGACAGCCGGAAAAACGCGATGCTGTGCGCGCCGCAGAAGGTGCGCCCGACGCCGCCGAATTTTCTTGTGACGCTGCCGGGAAATCCGGCGCATTTGCCCGTGCCGTGCGATCCGCGGCGGGAGAAGATCAAGAAACTCGTGCGGATGCTGCCCGGCACGGCGTACGCCAACCGGCATGTGCTGGAGGACAATCTCTTTGCGCCGCCCGAGCCGTCTGCGCAGCCGAAAATCCTTTTTATGGCGCGGCTGTGGGACCCCGCCGGAGATTTTCCGGGGCAGTTGACCGACGCGATGGCCGAGGAGCGCCGCCGCATCAACGAAAGCCGTGCGGCATGCATCCGGCTTCTGCGCAAAGAATTCGGCAGCCGGTTTTACGGCGGCGCGGCTGCGTCGCCTTTTGCGGTGCGCGAATACCCGGACGTCGTGCTCGACGATCCGTCTCTCGCGCGCAAGGACGCGTATCTCGCGTTCATGAAGACGTTCGATATCCAGGTTTCCACCATGGGGCTGCACGGTTCCACGGGCTGGAAATTTGCGGAATACCTCGCCGCGTCCAAGGCGATCGTCTGCGAGCCTCTGTGCTATGAGAATGCGGGCGGCCTTGCGGACGGCGAGCACTATCTGTCCTTTACGGATGCGGACAGCTGCATCGCGCGCGTGCACGCGCTGCTCGACGACGAAACGCGCGCGCAGATGATGGCGCGCAACCATGCCTATGCCGAACGGTACCTGCGCTGCAAAGCGTTCGTACAGACGACGCTGCGGGACGCCGGCGTCAGAATTTAGTCCGGAGCCGAATCTGCGTATTCCGGAAAGGGAAGTGAACCTATGCCGCTGCTGACGGTCTTTACCCCGACGTACAACCGCGCCTATATCCTGCCGCAGTGCTACCGGTCCATGTGCCGCCAGACGTGCAAGGACTTCATCTGGCTTGTCGTGGACGACGGTTCGACCGACGGCACACGGGAGCTGGTCGAGTCGTGGATGCGCGCGGACAACGGCTTCGAGCTGCGGTACGTGTATCAGGAGAATCAGGGGATGCACGGCGCGCACAATTTGGCGTATGAAAACATCGACACCGAGCTCAACACGTGCATCGACTCCGACGACTATATGCCGGACGACGCGGTGGAAAAGATCACGCGGTTCTGGCAGACCTGCGAGCGGGACGGGACGGTCGGCGGCTTTCTGGCGCTCGACACGGACAAGGACGGAAACGTCATCGGCACGCGGCTGCCGGAGAACGTGCCGCGCGCGACGAGTTATGAAGTCTACTACAAATACGGCGTGACGGGCGACAAGAAATTCATCCTGCGGTCCGACCTGACGCGGCTGTACCCGTATCCCGTGTTCGAGGGCGAGAAGTACGTCAACCTCGCCACGAAATACAGCCTTCTGGACAGGGACTACACGCTGCTGCTGCTGAACGAGCCGGTCTGCATCGTGGAGTACATGCCCGACGGTTCGTCTCTGAACATGATCCGCCAGTATTTCCGCAATCCGCGCGGCTTCGCATACAGCCGCAAGCTCTGCATGCAGCTGCCGTACGCGGATTTCAAGTTTCGCTTCGTGCAGGCAATGCACTACGTTTCGAGCTGTCTGATCCTGCGCGACAGACGCTGGCTCGCCGACAGTCCGCGCAAGGCGCTGACGCTGCTTGCGGCTCCGGCGGGCATACTATGGTATCTGCACATTCGCCGGCAATACCGACATCTGAAGCAGAAAGAGGAATAACACCGAATGAATTATTACATGATGTGGTTCGCGGGCATCGTGACAGGGAGTTTCCTGATTGCGTTTTTTGCCCGTTTGATGCCGTCCCGCAGGCTGAATCCTTTCGCAGAGCCGGTTCCGAACATTTTCGGCTTCCTGCTTCCCGCGGCGGCGTTCGGGATTTTCTCCGGACTGCGCAACAACATGGGCGACACGTTCTTCTATGTGTATTCTTACCGTCTGCTGGACAAGGAGACGATGGACCCGGTGCCGTTCCGGATCTCCGGCGGTATCATGTACCCGTTCCTGCAGTCCTGGTGCCGTATGCGCTCGGACGAGCCGCACGAGCTGATCATGATCACGGCGCTGATCGCGTGCGTCCCCATCGTGTATGTCATTTACAAGTACAGTTGTTCGTACGAGCTGGGGATCGCGCTGTACGTGCTGACGGGGTATTACTCGTTCTCCATGAACGGCATCCGGCAGTACGCGGCGGCCGGCATTCTGATTATGGGCACGAAGTACCTGCTGTCCGACAAAAAGACCGACTTCTTCAAATTCCTCCTGTTTGTTTTCGGCGCGTGGCTGTTCCATACGAGCGCGCTCATCATGATCCCAATCTATTTCGTTGTGCGGCGCAAGGCATGGACGCCGACGACGTTCCTGTTTTTGCTCGGCACCGTGTTCGTGACGCTGATCTTCAACCAGCTCCTGCCGGCGTTCCTGGACATTCTGGAGGACACGGAGTACTCCCGTTACGCGGAAAACGGCTGGTTTACCGAGGGCGTCGAACAGGGCTCCAACATCATCCGCGTGGCTGTTCTGATAGTTCCGCTGACCTTGGCGTATCTGGAGCGCGAGTATTATCGCATGCGGTACGGGCGCAGGTGGGACATCCTCGTCAACCTCGCGATCATCAATCTGGCGTTCTACATCCTGTCTCTGTACAACTGGATTTTCGCGCGGTTCGCGATTTACACGAGCAATTACGTCATCATCATGATGACCTACGTGATCACGCGGGGGAGAGATCCGGGAAAACAGAGGATACTTTATCCGGCATCGATACTGATGTACGTCTTCTATTTCTACAACGTGCAGTATTCCGTCATCGGTTACGCGAGCGATCTGTTTTAAGCCGTCAAGAAAGAGGAGAGAGCGCATGATCCCGAAAACTATCCATTACTGCTGGTTCGGCAGGGGAGAGAAACCCAAGCTGGTGCAGAAGTGCATCGCCTCGTGGAAGGCGCATCTGCCGGACTACACGTTCACGGAGTGGAACGAGGACAACTTCGACGTGGAGAAGAACGCGTTTGTCCGCGGCGCGTATGCGCACCGCAACTTTGCGTTTGTCAGCGACTATGCCCGCGCCGAGGCGCTTTACAACGAAGGCGGGATTTATCTCGATACCGACGTCGAGGTGCTGCGTTCGTTCGACCCGTTCCTTGACCACGCTTTTTTTGCCGGCTTTGAAGCCAAAAACTATGTCGGCACCTGCGTCATGGGCGCCGAAAAAGGCTGCGCGCTGCTGCGTGACTACATGGCGCATTACGACGCCGTTTCCTATGAACAGGCGGACGGCTCGTTTTATACGGACACCAACGTCGTGCTGCTGACGCGTCTTTTTGAGGAAAGAGGCTTCGCGCGCGACGATACGTTTCAGGAAAAGGACGGCGTCGCGGTCTATCCGCGCACGTTTTTCAGTCCCTATGATTACATCGACGCGGTCAGCTATATCACGGACGACAGCGTCGCGATCCATCATTTCGCGCAGTTCTGGCTGCCGCGGCGCGTGCGCTTTCGGACGATGCTCAAGCGGCGGATCGTGCGCATTGTCGGCGGCGATCGGCTGCGCAGACTGTTGAGGCGGTGAGCGCATGAAAAAAAAGATCCTGATCACGGCGTGCAGTCTGGAGATCGGCGGCATCGAGCGCAGTCTCGTGGGGCTGCTGGATGTGTTTGATTACGATCAATACGACGTGGACGTGCTGCTGTTTTCGCGCAAGGGCGAGCTGCTGCCGTTCGTTTCGCCGCGGTGCACGCTGCTGCCGGAGATCCCGCAGTGCGCGACGCTGCTCACGCCGGTCAAAACGGTGCTGCGGCAGGGACATTTCCTGCTCGGCGCGGCGCGCGTTCTGGCGCACCGGTCCGTTTCGCGCCGGTTTCCCGCTGCCGGCGACCCGCAGACGGCGGACGGTATGACGTTCGCAACGCTGCAGGCGTTCTGGGACAAGTCGATCCGCTTCATGCCGAAGCTTTCCGGAGAATACGACGCGGCGATCAGTTTCATGTGGCCGCACCATTTCGTCGCGCAGAAGGTGCGCGCAAAGAAAAAATTCGCGTGGGTGCACACCGACTACACGCGTGCGATTTTAGACAAACAGAAAGACGCGGCGGTTTGGGACAGATTTGACCGGATCGCGGCGGTATCCGACGAATGCGGCGAGACGTTCCTGCAGGTGTATCCGCAGTTCCGGGAGAAGCTGACAACGGTGGAGAACATTCTCCTGCCCGCGTTCGTGCAGCGGAGCGCGCTGGAGTTCGAGCCGGAGGAAATGGCGGACGCAGACGTCCCGAAGCTCGTCAGCGTCGGCAGACTGTGCTATCCGAAGGCGTATGACCGCGCCGCGCGCATATCGCGCATCCTCAAGGACAGAGGCGTTCCGTTCTGCTGGTACGTCGTCGGGTTCGGCGGCGAGGAGCAGGCGCTGCGCGCGCTGATTGCCGAGCTGGATGTGGGGGACTGCTTCCGGCTGCTGGGCAAAAAGAGCAACCCGTATCCGTATATCCGCGCGTGCGACCTGTTCGTGCAGGCGTCGCGCTACGAGGGCAAGGCCGTGACGGTGCGCGAGGCGCAGATGCTCGCAAGACCCGTGCTCATCACGGACTTTCTGACGGCGCGCAGCCAGGTGCGCGACGGGTTCGACGCCGTGATCGTGCCGCAGGACGAAACGGCGATCGCCGACGCGATCGAGTCGCTGCTGGGTGACGAAGAAAAACGCAGACAGCTTTCCGAAAACGCGCGTGCGTCCGACTACGGCAACGCGTCCGAGGCGGAAAAAATCTATCGAATGATCGAGGAATAACGTATGTACTTTCCGAACAAACAGACGCGCGACGAGACGATCCGCGCCGATCTGTTCCGTTACACGGGCAGGACGGACAGGCGCAGCATGCGCAAATGCCGCCGCAAGTCCGCGGGTTTCCGCTTCACCTACTACATGCGCATGTGCGCGTATGCACGGGAGCGGACGCTGCTGAAATATACGCTTTATCCGTTTTATAAACTGCGTAAGAACCGTGCCTGCGGCAAAGTCGGCGCCGAGATTTTCGAGCTGACGCAGATCGGCAAGGGACTGCACATCGCGCATTCCGGCTGCATCGTCGTGCATTCCGGCGCGGTGCTGGGCGACAACGTCTCGCTTTCGCAGGGCGTGACGATCGGCCAGACAATCAAGGACGGCAAGGTGCTGCTGCCGGTGATCGGCAATAATGTTTATTTGGCGCCCGGCGCAAAGGTGATCGGCGGCGTGCATGTGGGCGACAACGTCGCCGTCGGCGCGAACGCCGTGGTCACGCACGACGTGCCTTCGGGCGCGGTCGTGGCGGGCGTGCCCGCGCGTGTGCTGCATATGGGCGGCGCGGGCGACTATCTTTTGAATCCGTATACGGGAAAGGATGTGCCGTGATGGAAACGGCGGTATCGCTGATCGTGCCGATCTACAATGCCGAGACGTATCTGACGGCATGTCTCGACTCTGTCACGGCGCAGACGCTGTTTCAGCGCACGCAGGTGCTGCTGGTCGACGACGGTTCGACCGATGCGTCGCCGCAGATCTGCGACGTGTATGCGCAGAAGTACCCGAACATTGAGGCGCTGCACCGCAAAAACGCCGGTGTGAGCGCCGCGCGCAACGCCGGACTGGAGCATGCGGTGGGCAAATATGTCGCGTTTGCCGACGCGGACGACCTGCTCTGGCCGCAGATGCTCGAGCGCCTGTTTGAGGCGGCCGAGGCGTCGCACGCGCAGTTGAGTTTCTGCGCGTTCCGCTGCGGGACGGCGGACGGCGAGCAGACGAAGGGCTTTCCCTTCCCCGGAAACGAACCGTTCGGCCGGGAAAAGCTCGTGCGCTATATGCTCGCGCACGAGGACGCCAACGCGCTTTGGAACAAGCTGTTTCTGCGCGCGCCGATCGCGGAGCACAGTATCCGCATGACCGTCGGGCGCAGGCTCGGCGAGGACAGAGAATTCATCCTGCGCTTTCTCGCTGTCTGCGACACGCTGTGCTACGTGCCGCAGGAGCTGTACTATTACCGATATGTGGAGAGCGGCGCGATCCGCCGTCCGCAGAAAAACTATGCGCGCACGCTCACGACACAGTATGCGTCCGACAGGACGCGCTTTGCCGCGCTCGGCATCCGGGACGGCGATTTCATCGAAGGCGGCGCGCTGTGCTACTGTCGGCGCATTGCGGCAACGATCGACCTGATCTGCCGGACGTTTTCCGGTATGCCGCGCCTCGATATGCTGCGCAGCTTTTATGCGGATGAGAGACTTCAGCACATCCTGCGCGCCGTTCTGCGCGCGGCGAAAAAAAACCTGAACCGCTACGAGCGCGGACTGCTGCGCTGTATGCGTCTGCGTCTGACGCTCGCGACGCGTCTGTGGATGCGTCTGCTGACCGTGCGCATGAACGCGCACCAACGCGCGCAGGAAGGAGGCCGCGCTTGAAGAAGAGACTGCTGTTCGTGATCCCGTCGCTGCGCAGCGGCGGTGCGGAGAAGAGCCTCGTGACGCTGCTGCAGCTTTTGGACAGCACGCGTTTCGACGTCGATCTGCTGCTGTTCCGGCGCGACGGACTGTTTCTTTCGCAGGTGCCGCAGTGGGTGCGCGTGCTGGACGCGGGCGCGGACTACGCGGCGTTCGACAGTCCGATTTCCGCGTCCGTGCGGTATTTTCTGCGCCGCGGCAAGTTCCTTCAGGCTGTGCGCAGACTTTGCTACGGCCGCCTGATGCGCAGCGGACGGGCGGATGTGCCGCAGCGTTCGTGGAAATACATCGGCAGGTTTCTGCCGCGCCTTCGGGGATACGACGCCGCGATCGCTTATCTCGAGGGAACCTCAACCTATTATGTTGTCGACCGTGTGCAGGCGGGCAGGAAGCTCGCGTTTCTGCACACGGATTATGAGCGTCTGCTGCCGCGCCGGGATATGGACGCGCCGTATTACGAAAAGATCGACTGTCTGATCGGCGTATCGCAGGCCTGCACCGCCAGGGCGGAGGCGGCCTTTCCGTTTCTGCGCGGCAAAACGGCGACGATGCACAACCTGATCGCGCCGACTGTGCTGCGCGCGATGGCCGGTGCGGATACGCCTTTCCCGCGGGACGGCGTGCCGAATCTGCTGACGGTGGGACGTCTCTCTGCGCCGAAGGGGATCGACATTGCGGTCCGGGCGTGCGGCGAACTCAAGCGCCGCGGCGTCTGCCTGCGCTGGTACCACCTGGGCGTGGGCGAAATGCGCGGCGAGATCGAAACGCTGATCGACGCCGAGGATGTGCGCGGCTGCTTTTTCCTGCTGGGCGAGCGGGAAAACCCGTATCCGTATTTCCGGCAGTGCGACGTCTATGTCCAGCCCTCGCGCTTTGAGGGGAAATCCATCGCGGTGGACGAAGCGAAGTGTTTCGCGCGTCCGATCGTCGTGACGGATTTCGGCACGGTGCGCGACCAGATCGGGGACGGCGTGACCGGCCTTGTCGCCGAGAAAACGCCGCAGAGCGTTGCCGACGCCGTTGAGCGGCTGCTGCGCTCGCCGGAGCTTTGCCGGACGCTTTCGGACAATCTCGGACGCGAACAGCTCGGCAATGCCGAAGAGATCGAAACGCTGTACGCGCTTTTGTGAGGATAGAAAATGAAAGTCTGTTTGATTCTGCTTGCCGTGTTTGCGGCGCTGGTGACCGCGGCCGCGCTGTGCGACGCCGTACCTGCGGCGCGCACATGGCTTCTGCGCATCGGGATCGGTTCGCTCCCGCCGGAGCAGGCGCTGGAAAACATGCGCCGTACCGCCGAACGGCAGCTTCGCAAAATGCCTGCCGTGCCGGTCGGCGACGGGACGCGGTTCACGCTGCCGGAGCGCCTGCGCGGCACGTATAAAAGCCGCAAGGTGCAGTCGTGGCAGCGCGCGGCGCTGCTGCTGGGCGTTTCGGAAAGCGGCAGCACGGCATCTGTGCGCGCGTGCGCGGACGATCTGCTGACGGCGGACGGAAACTGGAAAACGCCCGTTTCGCGTGTCGACGAGGCGCTGCTCGCCTATGCGCTGCTGCGCGCGGCGGACGAGCCGCGGCGTGTGCGCCCCGCGATGGATGCGATGTACGCGCTTTTGACCGCGCAGCAGTCGGACGGCACCGTGCCGTATGATCCGCACATCACGGACAGGCGGTTTGTCGATACGGTCGGCATGATCTGCCCGTTTTTGTGGCTGTACGCCGAAACCTATGATGTGCCGCAGGCGAAGACGCTGTGTCTGCGGCAGCTTAAAGAATATACGGACCGCGGCATCAGTCCCGTCACGGGTCTGTCCGCGCATGCGTTCCGTCTGTCGGACGGCGCGGCGCTGGGGATCGGCGATTGGGGACGCGGATGCGGCTGGTATGCGCTCGCGCTCGCGGAGCTGCTGCGCTGCGGCGCGGATGTGACCGAGCCGGCGCAGGCGTTTGTACGCGCGATCCTTCCTCTGCAGCAGCCGAACGGCGCATGGAGCCGTCAGCTTTTGTCGGAGCGCGGGACCGAATCGACCGCCACGGCCATGCTCGGCCATTTGTGCGCCGTGCTGTTTGAAAAAACAGGCGCGCAGGCGTGCGCGGCAGCCGCGGAAAACGCAAAGCGCGCGCTGTTGTCTGCCACGCGCAAAAACGGCGAGACGGACTATGCGCAGGGCGACACGAAAGGGATCGGTTTTTATTCCGCGCGTCTGACCGCTTCGCCGGCGGCGCTCGGATTCGCACTGCTGCTGTCGGAGGAACTGCGATGAAAAAACGACTGCTGTTTGTCCATCCGGCTCTGCATTTCGGCGGTGCGGAAAAGAGCCTGCAAACGCTGCTTTGCTCGATCGATTATGCGCGGTACGACGTCGATCTTCTGCTGTTTCGGCGGGAAGGGGAGCTGCTCGGTCTGCTGCCGCCGCAGGTGCGGATTCTCGATCTGCCGCCGACGGCACAGACGTTTTCCCTGCCGCTGGCCGAAGCGTGCGCGTCTTTTCTCAGACAGGGCAAGCCGTCGCTTGCGGCTGCGCGCACGCTGTTTTCGCGCGCGGTGCGCGGGGATCTTCCGATCCGCACGCTCGAGCAGCGCGGCTGGAAATATCAGAAACAGGCATATTCGCCTTTGCCGCAGATTTACGACGCGGCGATCGCGTATCTCGAGGGCAGTCCGGTCTGGTACTGTGCGGAATTCGTGCAGGCGAAGAAAAAACTGGCCGTCCTGCACAGCGACTACCGCAAGCTCGAGATGAACCGGGATTTCGACAGTGCCTACTTTGCGCGGTTCGATCATGTTGCCGGCGTTTCCGATGCGTGCGCCGACGTGCTGCGCAGCGTTTTTCCGGAGCATCGGGAAAAGATTTGCGTGCTGGAAAACATCGTTTCGCCTTCTGCGCTGCGCGCGCTGAGCGTGCAGGACGCGGGATTCGACGACGGGTACGCGGGACTGCGCGTGCTGACGATGGGCCGCCTGGACGAGCCGAAGGGAATCGACCTGGCGCTGGAGGCGTGCCGTATGCTTGCGGATACGCTCGATTTTCGCTGGTATGTCCTCGGCGACGGACAGCAGCGGCCGCTGCTGGAGGAGCGCATCGCGCGGTACGGTCTTGCGGACCGGTTTCTTCTGCTCGGCGCAAAGCTCAATCCGTATCCGTATCTTGCGCAGTGCGATGTGTACGTCCAGCCGTCGCGGTTCGAGGGCAAGTCCATCGCGCTCGAGGAAGCCAAATGCTTCGCCAAACCGATCCTGACGACGGCGTTCACCACGGTGCGCGCCCAGATCACGGACGGCGACAACGGCGTCGTCGCGCAGATAGAGCCTGCCGACATCGCCGAAAAACTGCGGTCGCTTCTGACCGATACGGCGCTTCGCGCGCGTCTTTGCGGCCGCCTGCGGGATTATTCCGGCAATCCCGGAGAGATCGAAAAGTTTTATGCTTTGATTGATTAGTTTTTCCGAAAAAACTATTGAAAAAGTACAAGCAGATATGGTAAAATAAATCATTAGAGATCATGGGAAGGTGCCTGTATGATCGATCTGCACGCCCACATATTATATGACATCGACGACGGTCCGGATACGCTGTACGAATCCATGCGCCTGTGCGAAATGGGCGTGGAGTACGGTATCGACAGTATCGTCGCCACATCGCATCTGACGGACCCCGGCGAGGTCGACGTATTTGTTCGCCGGCGCAACGAGCGCATCCTGCGTTTGCGGGAGGAGATCGAAAAGCGCGAGCTGCCGCTGCGGCTGTATGCGGGCGCGGAGGTCTATGTGGAGGATTCGATCTACACGGCGAAGCATCTCGACAGGGTGACGATCAACAACAGCCGGTATCTGCTCGTCGAGTTTGACTTCCACGACGTGAGTCCGCGGCGGCTGGTGCGCTATGTGGACACGATCTTCTCGATGGATCTTGTGCCGATCATCGCGCATCCCGAGCGCTACAGCTTTCTGCAGGCCGATTTCGGACTGGTCGATTTTCTCGTGCAGCGCGGCGCGCTGTTCCAGGTCAACGCCGACAGTCTCGCGGGGCTGACCGGATTCGAGGAGTTCGACCTTGCGTACCGCATGGTGCGGCACAACGCGGCGAGTTTCATCGCCTCGGACGCGCATTCCCATCTCGGCCGCGCAAACGATCTGCTGCGGATGATCCGCAGCTTCCCGCCGGATATTCCGCGGGAGAGTCTGGACTATATGCTCAACACTGCGCCGCGTCACGTGCTGGCAAATAAAGATCTGCCGCACATCCACCGAAGCAATCTGCGCAGACACCGTTACGACGGATAGTTTCCCGGAAAGAAGGAGTTACCATGCAAGACAGAGTAGATATGCCGATGAATTACAGCGGCAATGCAGGTGCGGGCGGTACCACGCCGCCCGGCGCTGCCTCCATGGCGGCCAACATGCTGGCCAATCTCGATATTTTCCGCCTGCTGCGGCTTTTGTGGCGCAGACTTTGGGCGATCCTGCTGGTCGGCGTCATCATCGGCACATGTGCGTTTTTGTATACCAAGGCGACGTATGTGCGCATGTATTCCACCAAGACGACGCTCGCATTCACCACCAAGACGTACATCACGACCACCGACAACGACGGCAATATCATCAGCATCAAGGAGCAGGTCAAGCACTACAACCGCACCGACGCGTCGCTGTACCAGCACTACCTGCAGTCCGACGACATGATGGACAAGATCGCGGCCGATCTCGGCGGCGAATACAGCGCCAACACGATCCGCAACGCCGTTGCGCTCACGCCGACGGACGAGGCAGGTATTTTCAACATCACGGTGGTCAGCACAAACAAGGATCTGTGCGCCAACGCGATCGTGGTCATCATCAACGAATATCCGGAATACCTGCAGCAGTTTGACAACACCATCGGCATCAAAGTCATGATCCGTCCCACGTCGCCGACCGTCATCAACGCCGACGTGGCGTCGCGCAACGCGATAATCGGTTTCGCGCTCGGCGCGATCCTGGTCGCCGCCGTTGTGGTCGCGGTCGATCTGCTGAGCAAAACCGTCAAGAACTCCGACGAAGCGCGTTCCAAGATCAACGCGCGGTATCTCGGCTCCATCCCGACCGTCGAGATCGCACAGGGACAGATGAAGAAAAAGAAGCGCCCGAAGAACGGCATCCTCATCACGGACGAAAGCTCGGTCACGTTCAACTTCGTCGAGAGCTTCAAGGCGATCCGTACCAAGATCGAGACGCTTGCGTCCGACAAGGGCAGCAAGGTGTTTGCCGTCACGAGTACGTTCGAGGACGAAGGTAAAACGACCGTCTCGACCAACATCGCCTGCGCGCTCGCGCAGAAAGGCAAGTCCGTGCTGCTGGTCGACTGCGACTTGCGCAAGCCCGCCGTGATGAACACCGTCGGCGTCAAGGACGACAAGCAGGTCGGTATGATCCCGATCATCCGCGGCAAGTCCACCTACATGGACTCCATCAAGTTCATCAAATCGCAGGGTATCTTCGTGCTGCCGACCGGCGGCGTGACGACCAAGTCGACGGAGGTGCTCGACTCGCAGAAGGTCAAGGACGTGTTCGAGCAGGCGCGTGCGGAGTTTGACTTTATCATCGTCGATACGCCGCCGACGCACGTCGTGACGGACAGCCTTGTGCTGGGTGACATCATCGACGAGATCGTGTTCGTCACGCGCAACGACTACGCCAAGATCAACGACATCAACGATACGCTTGCGGAGATATACTCTGCCGACATCGACGTGGCCGGTTTCGTGCTGACCATGACCGAGGACACGGGCTCCAACAAGTATTATCGCCGCAAGGGCTATCGGTACAGAAGATATTACAGCCGTTACAGCTACAACAACAAGTACGGCCGCTCCCGCTACGGCTACGGCAGCCGCTACGGCTACGGCAACGGCTACGGTTACGGCAGCGGCTACGGCTACGGCAGCGGTTACGGTTACGGCAGCGGCTACGGCTACGGCAGCGGTTACGGCTACGGCAGCGGCAGCGGTTACGGCTACGGCTACGGCGGCTCCGGCAGCGGCTACGGCTACGGCAGCTCCGGCGGCGGCTACGGTTACGGCGCCAACTCCGGCGGCTACGGCTACGGCAGCTCCGGCAGCGGCTACGGCTACGGCTACGGCAGCAAGGGACGCCACGAGACGCTCGCCAAGGACGACGAAGAACTGCTGCGCCAGATCGAGAACAGTGCCGGCAGCATCAACTATAAAGACAACGGCAAGCTGCCGAAGACGGACGACGGCGGCAAGGGCAAAAAAGGAGACAGAAAGTGAGCACACAGGCGGAGAATCTGAAACTGGCCGTGCTGATCGATTCGGATAACGTCTCCTACGCCTACGTAAAGCCCATGCTCGAGGAGATCGCCCGCTACGGGACGCCGACCATCAAACGCATCTACGGCGATTGGACGCAGCCGGAGTCGACGGGCTGGAAAAACGTGCTGCTGGAGAATGCGATCACGCCCATCCAGCAGTACCGCTACACCAGCGGCAAGAACAGCACCGACTCCACGCTGATCATCGACGCGATGGACATCCTGTATACCGAGCGGGTGGGCGGATTCTGCATCGTGTCGAGCGACAGCGACTTCACGCGTCTCGCCACGCGCCTGCGCGAGGCGGGAATGCTGGTCATCGGTATCGGCGAGGAAAAGACGCCCTCGCCGTTCATCGCGGCGTGCGACCGCTTCGTTTTCCTCGAGATCATTGCGCCCAAACCCGAACCGGAAGAGGAAAAGAAGAAACCGGAGCCGCAGCAGCTTCGGCGCACCAAGGTGCCCAAGGAGATCCGCCAGCTCGTGCGCAACTCCGTCAACGACGTGGCGGACGAGGACGGCTGGGCATTTCTGGGCGATGTGGGCAATATGATCCTGCGCAAGAATCCCGCGTTCGACAGCCGCAACTACGGTTACAGCAAGCTGACGAATTTCATCAAGTCGCTCGGCATGTTCGAGGTCGACAAGCGCGACACATCCAACCGCGGGATCAAGCACATCTACATCCGCGACGTAAATTTCGTACAATCGGATAAATAAACAGTCAAGTCAGGGGGTATTTGTTTTGAAAAAAGTCGGCATCATCATGGGCAGCGACAGCGATCTGCCGATCGTGCAGAAGGCGATCGACACGCTGCGCAGCTTCGGCGTACCGTTCGAGGTGCACGTGTATTCTGCACACCGCACACCCGCCGAGGCAAAGGACTTCGCGGTTTCCGCGCGCGCAAACGGATTCGGCGTACTGATCGCCGCCGCCGGTATGGCGGCGCACCTTGCGGGCGCGATCGCGGCGAATACGACTCTGCCTGTGATCGGTATACCCTGCAAATCCGGCAATCTTGACGGCGTTGACGCGCTTCTTTCCACAGTCCAGATGCCTTCCGGCATCCCCGTGGCGACTGTTGCGATCGGAGGAGGAGTCAATGCCGCTTTGCTTTCCATCCAGATCCTTGCCGTCGAGGACGCGGCGCTGGCGGACAAGCTCGCCGAGAAGCGCAAAGCGGACGCGCAGAAGGTTCTGGAAAAGGACGCGGCGATCTGCGCACAGTTCAGTTAAACAATAGGAGGATACTATGGGCGGCTTTTTCGGCGCGGTCAGCCGACATGACGTTATTTCCGACGTCTTTTTCGGCACCGATTATCATTCGCATCTCGGCACGCGGCGCGGCGGTATGGCGGCGTACGACGCCGAGATCGGTCTGCAGCGGGATATTCACAACATCGAGAATTCCCCGTTCCGCACCAAGTTTGAGCATGTCTTCGAGGAGATGCGCGGCAAGAGCGCGATCGGCTGCATCAGCGATTTCGATCCGCAGCCGCTGCTGATCCGTTCCGATTTCGGCACGTTTGCGATCTGTATCATCGGCGTCATCAACAACGCCGACGAGCTGATCGGCAAATATCTTTCCTCTTCCGGCGGTCATTTCAACGCCATGACCGGCGGCAGCGTCAATTCGACGGAGCTGGTCGCGGCGCTCATCAGCCAGAAAAGCAGCTTCGCCGAGGGCATCCGCTTCGCGCAGGAGGCGATCGACGGTACGGCGTCCATCCTGATCCTCAAGGCGGACGGCGCGCTGATCGCGGCGCGCGACCGTCTGGGACGGCTGCCGGTCGTGATCGGCAGAAATGCGGACGGCCACTGCGTCACGTTCGAGGACTTCGCCTACCAGAAGCTCGGCTACGAAAAAGTGCGCGAGCTCGGTCCCGGCGAGGTCGTGGAAATGACGGCGGACAGCATCACGCAGCTTGTCCCGCCGGGCAGGGAAATGCGCATCTGCTCGTTTTTGTGGAGCTACTACGGCTATCCCACTTCGTCCTATGAGGGCGTCAGCGTCGAGATGATGCGCTACCGCAACGGCAGCATCATGGCGCGGCACGACAAGGAAGTCGGCAACGCGGAAAACATCGACTACGTCGGCGGCGTGCCCGATTCCGGCACACCCCACGCAATCGGCTATTCCAACGAGAGCGGCGTCCCGTTTGCCCGCGCGTTCATCAAATACACGCCGACCTGGGCGCGGTCGTTCATGCCGACCAGCCAGACGCAGCGCAACAAGGTCGCCAAAATGAAACAGATCCCCGTTCCGGATCTGATCGAGGGCAAGAATCTGCTGTTCGTGGACGATTCGATCGTGCGCGGCACGCAGCTGCGCGAAACGGTAGAGTTCCTCTACGAGAGCGGCGCAAAGGCCGTACATATGCGCTCCGCCTGCCCGCCGATCATGTTCGGCTGCAAATACCTCAATTTCTCCCGCGCGACGAGCGACATGGAGTTGATCGCGCGGCGCACGATTATGGCGCTGGAGGGAGAAGAGGGCTTCAACCATATCGACGAATACAGCGACTACAACACCGAGCGCGGACGGAAGCTGCGCGATGCGATCTGCAAGGATCTGCACCTGGCGTCGCTGGAGTTCCAGTCTCTGGAGGGCATCATCGAGGCGATCGGCATCGAGCCGTGCAAATTGTGCACCTACTGCTGGAACGGAAAGGAGTAATCGCATGAACACAAATTCCAAGTCGGACGCTTACGCGGCGGCGGGTGTAGACATCACTGCCGGCTACAAGGCGGTCGAACTGATGAAACAGCATATTACCCGCACGCTCACGAGCAGCGTGCTCAATATCGGCGGCGGGTTCGGCGGTCTGTTTGAGCTGGACACGCAGGGCATGGAAAAGCCCGTGCTCGTCAGCGGCACCGACGGCGTGGGCACCAAGCTCAAGCTGGCGTTTCTGATGGACAAGCACGATACGGTCGGCATCGACTGCGTGGCGATGTGCGTCAACGACGTCATCTGCTGCGGCGCGAAACCGCTGTATTTTCTTGATTATATCGCCTGCGGCAAGAATGTGCCGGAAAAGATCGAGTCGATCGTGTCCGGTGTGGCGGAGGGCTGCGTGCAGTCCGGCACCGCGCTCATCGGCGGCGAAACGGCGGAAATGCCCGGCTTCTATCCCGTGGACGAATACGATCTGGCGGGCTTCACCGTCGGCGTCGTGGACAAGCCGAAGATCCTGGACAACGCTTCCGTCACGGAGGGCGACGTGATCCTTGCGCTGCCGTCATCGGGCGTGCATTCCAACGGATTCTCTCTCGTGCGGCGTGTGTTCGACGTCGAGCACAGCGACCTGACGGTGCCTGTCGCGGAGCTCGGCGGCAAGTCGATCGGCGAAACGCTTCTGACGCCCACCAAGATCTATGTCAAGCCGATGCTCGCGCTGTTCGATGCGGTGAAGGTCAAGGCCGTTTCCCACATCACAGGCGGCGGCTTTTATGAAAACATTCCGCGCTCGCTGCCGAAGGGTCTTTCCGCGAAGATCGAAAAGGCTGCGGTACGCGTGCTGCCGATCTTCGATCTGATTGCGAAGCGCGGCGGGATCACGGAGCGCGACATGTTCAACACGTTCAATATGGGCGTGGGCATGAGCGCCGTTGTCGCAAAGGAAGACGCCGACAAGGCGCTGGAAGTCCTGCGCGCGAACGGCGAGGACGCCTATATCATCGGCGAGATCGTCCGCGCGGACGACGGGGTGATCCTATGGTAAAGGTCGCGGTACTCGTTTCGGGCGGCGGCACGAACCTGCAGGCGATCCTCGACGCCGAGGACGCGGGCACGCTCAAAAGCGGCAAGGTAACGCTCGTCGTGTCCAACAACCCGGAGGCTTTCGCGCTCACACGCGCACAGAACCACGGCGTGGAGACGCTCGTGCTGTCCAAGGCGGACTATCCGACAAGAGCGGCGTTCGAGACGGCGCTCGACGACGCACTGCGCGCGCGCGGCATAGAGCTGATCGTGCTTGCGGGCTTCATGCGCATCCTGTCCGCCGATTTTACAAACAAGTATCCCGAACGCATCCTCAACGTCCATCCGGCGCTGATCCCGTCGTTCTGCGGCGAGGGCTTCTACGGCCTGCGCGTGCACGAAGCGGCGCTGGATTACGGCGTCAAGGTCACGGGCGCGACGGTGCATTTCGTCAACGAGATCCCCGACGGCGGCCGCATCATCGCGCAGAAAGCGGTGTACATCGAGGACGGCGACACGCCGGAAATTCTGCAGAAGCGCGTCATGGAACAGGCCGAGTGGATCCTGCTTCCGCAGGCGATCGAAAAAGTCTCGCAGGAGATCCGCAGCCGCGTCTGACGACGCATAAATCCGTTTACACGCAAACAAAAACTTTTTATAAAGGAGATTGTTGAGTATGAGCATCTACGACACACCCGCCATCGGCGAACGCATCGCCGGCAATTCCTACGTGGGCAGAGGTATCGTCATCGGCCAGAGCGCCGACGGCAAAAAGGCCGTCTTCGCCTACTTCATCATGGGGCGCAGCGAAAACAGCCGCAACCGCGTCTTCATCCCGAACGGCAAGGAACTGCTGATCCATCCGTTTGACGCATCGAAGGTGAAAGACCCCTCGCTGATCATCTATTCTCCCGTGCGTCTTTATGACGGCGCCGTCGTCGTGACCAACGGCGACCAGACCGACACGATCGTCGATTTCCTCAAAGATGGCAAGACGTTCGAGCAGGCGCTCGACACGCGTGAATTCGAGCCGGACGCGCCCAACTTCACGCCCCGCATCAGCGGCATCCTGTTCCCCGGCGCGGACTACACCTACAAACTCAACATCCTCAAGAGCGCGGACGCCGCAGGTACGGCCTGCAACCGCTATACGTTCGCCTACAAGGCGCTGCCCGGCGTCGGACACTTCATCCATACCTATAACCACGACGGCGATCCGATCCCGACCTTCACCGGCGAGCCGGAGCGCGTTTCGATCCCCGACGACATCGACGCGTTCGCGGATGACCTGTGGACGAACCTTGACGAGAACAACAAGATCTCGCTCATCGTGCGCTACATCGATCTGGAAACCGGCGAATTTGAAGACAGACTGTTCAACAAAAATAAATAATATAAGGAGTGCGGAACATGAAAGAATTTGAACTCAAGTACGGCTGCAACCCCAATCAGAAGCCTGCCCAGATTTTCATGAAGGACGGCGGCGATCTGCCGATCGAGATCCTGTCCGGCAGACCCGGCTATATCAATTTCCTCGATGCGTTCAACAGCTGGCAGCTCGTCAAGGAAGTCAAAGAAAACACCGGCATGTGCGCCGCGACCTCTTTCAAACACGTCAGCCCCACGTCCGCGGCAGTCGGCACCGTGTTGTCCGACACACTCAAGAAGGCGTGCTTCGTGGACGACATCGAGGGTCTGGACGATTCGCCTCTGGCGTGCGCATATGCGCGTGCCCGCGGCACCGACCGCATGTCCTCCTTCGGCGACTGGATCGCGCTTTCGGATGAATGCGACGCGACGACCGCCAAGCTCATCAAGCGCGAAGTGTCCGACGGCATCATCGCGCCCGGTTACAGCCCCGAGGCGCTGGAGATCCTGAAGAGCAAGAGAAAGGGCAACTACAATATCGTCAAGATCGACAAGGACTATGTTCCCGCCGAGGTCGAGACGAAGGACGTGTTCGGCATCACGTTCTCGCAGGGACGCAACAACTTCCGCATCGATAAGGAACTGCTGAAGAACGTCGTGACGGCCAACAAGGACATCCCGGACTATGCGGTCCGCGATCTCATCATCTCGCTCATTACGCTCAAATATACACAGTCCAACTCCGTCTGCTACGCGGTGGACGGTCAGGCGATCGGTGTGGGCGCCGGCCAGCAGTCCCGTATCCACTGCACGCGTCTTGCGGGCAACAAGGCGGACATCTGGCATCTGCGCCAGCACGAGAAAGTGCTGAACCTGCCGTTCCTTGACACGATCGGCAGACCCGACCGCGACAACGTGATCGACGTGTACATCTCCGACAGCGACGAGGACGTGCTGGGCGAGGATGTGTGGCGTCAGTATTTCTCCGTGCGCCCCGAGCCGTTCACCAAGGAAGAGCAGAAGGCGTATCTTGCCACGCTCAGCGGCGTGTCGCTCGGTTCCGACGCGTTCTTCCCCTTCGGCGACAACATCGAGCGTGCCCGCAGAAGCGGCGTGTCCTTCATCGCCGAGCCGGGCGGCTCCATCCGCGACGATAACGTGATCGCGGCGTGCGACAAGTACGGCATTGCGATGGCGTTCACCGGCATGCGTCTGTTCCACCATTAAGGATTTTTCGGAGGAATGGCAATGAAAATTCTTTTGGTCGGCGGCGGCGGCCGCGAACACGCGATCCTCAAAAAGCTCGCCGCCAGCCCCGAGAGACCCGAAATCTTCGTCTTGCCCGGCAACGGCGCAATGGAAGATCTGGCAACATGCGTGCCGATCGGCGCAAAGGACATCGACGGCATCGTCAACTTTGCCAAGGAGAACGCGATCGATTTCGCCGTCGTTGCGCCGGATGATCCGCTGGTGCTCGGCGCGGTCGATGCGCTGGAAGAGATCGGTGTGCGCTGCTTCGGCCCGCGCGCAAACGCGGCCATCATCGAGGGCAGCAAGGTCTTTTCCAAGCAGCTCATGCAGAAATACGGCATCCCGACGGCGCAGTTCGCCGTGTTCTCCGATATGGACGAGGCGCTGTCGTATCTCGATACGGCCAATATCCCGACCGTCGTCAAGGCGGACGGCCTCGCGCTCGGCAAGGGCGTCATCCTCGCGTATACGCGCGACGAGGCGAAAGCGGCCGTGCGCTCCATGATGGAGGACAAAGTCTTCGGCGCATCCGGCAGCCGTGTGGTGATCGAGGAGTTTTTGGAGGGACCCGAGGTCTCCGTGCTCAGCTTCACCGACGGCAAGACGATCGTGCCGATGGTGTCCTCGATGGATCACAAGCGCGCAAAGGACGGCGACGAGGGACTCAACACCGGCGGTATGGGAACGGTCGCGCCGAACCCGTACTACACGCCGCAGGTCGCCGAGCGCTGTATGCGGGAGATCTTTCTTCCGACGGTCGAGGCGATGTGCAGGGAGGGCAGACCCTTCAAGGGCTGTCTCTACTTCGGTCTGATGATCACGAAAGACGGCCCGAAAGTGATCGAATACAACTGCCGCTTCGGCGATCCCGAAACGCAGGTCGTGCTGCCGCTTCTCGAAAGCGATCTGCTCACGATCATGCAGGCGGTCGCGGACGAGCGTCTCGGCGAAACGGAAGTACGCTTCTCTTCGGGCAGTGCGTGCTGTGTCGTGCTGGCAAGCGACGGCTACCCGCAGAAGTATCAGACCGGTTTCCCCATCACTGTCGATGACGGGATGGACGCCGAGCTGTTCGTGGCCGGCGCGAAGCGCGTCGACGGCCGGCTTCTGACGGCGGGCGGCCGCGTGCTGGGCGTGACGGCGACGGCGCCGACGCTGCGCGAGGCGGTGGACAAGGCGTACGAAAACGTGCAAAAAGTGCATTTCGACAACGCGTTCTGCCGCAAGGACATCGGCAAACGCGCACTGAACGCCTGACGCTGTTTTAAACTACAAACTACAAACTTCAAAACTTCCCTAAAACGGAGGCATCCATGGTATACAGAGTTTTCGTGGAAAAAAAGGCGGGTCTTGATCACGAGGCCGCCGCACTGTGCGCGGATCTGCGCTCCTTCCTCGGCGTCAAGACGCTCGAGAAGGTGCGGCTTCTCAACCGCTACGACGTGGAGAATATCGACGAGGCGCTGTTCGAGAAAGCGAAGCGAACCGTCTTTTCCGAGCCGCAGCTCGACGTCTGCACCGATACGATGGGCGATACGTCGGACTGCGCGGTGTTCGCGGTGGAGTATCTGCCCGGCCAGTTCGACCAGCGGGCGGATTCCGCGGCGCAGTGCATCCAGATCCTTTCGCAGCTCGAGCGTCCGCTCGTGCGCACGGCGAAGGTCTATCTGCTGTACGGAGACCTGACCGCACAGCAGGTCGAAACAGTCAAAAAATACGTCATCAACCCCGTCGAGAGCCGCGAGGCGTCGCTCGATGCGGTCGAGACGCTGAAAATGCAGTACGACATCCCGACGGCGGTCGACGTCTGCACGGGCTTCTGCGCGATGGAGGGCGACGAGCTGTCGGCGTTTGTGCAGAAGTACGGCCTTGCGATGGACGCGGACGACGTGCGGTTCTGCCGCGACTACTTCCGTACCGAGCAGCGCGACCCGACGATCACGGAGATCCGCATGATCGATACCTACTGGTCGGATCACTGCCGCCACACGACGTTCCTGACGACGATCGACAGCGCGGCGTTCGACGACCCGCTGCTGCAGAGCGCGTGGGAGGACTACTGCAATGTGCGCAAAAAGCTCGGCAGAACGAAGCCGATGAACCTGATGGACGTGGCGACCATCGCCACGCGCGCGTTAAAGGCGGACGGCAAACTGCCGCGCCTGGACGAGTCCGAAGAGATCAACGCCTGCACGGTCAAGATCGACGTGGACGTGGACGGCAAGCCGGAGAAGTGGCTGCTGCTGTTCAAGAACGAAACGCACAACCATCCCACCGAGATCGAGCCGTTCGGCGGCGCGGCGACGTGCATCGGCGGCGCGATCCGCGATCCGCTGTCCGGAAGAAGCTACGTTTACGCCGCGATGCGCGTGACGGGTGCGGCCGATCCGCTGCGCCCCGTCGAGGAAACGCTCGCCGGCAAACTCCCGCAGCGCAAGATCGTGACGACGGCCGCGGCGGGCTACAGCTCCTACGGCAACCAGATCGGTCTGGCGACCGGTCAGGTGGATGAGCTTTATCACGACGGCTATGCCGCCAAGCGCATGGAGATCGGCGCGGTCATTGCGGCGGCTCCGGAGCGCAATGTGCGGCGCGAGCGCCCCGAACCGGGCGACGTCGTGATCCTTCTGGGCGGCCGCACGGGACGCGACGGCTGCGGCGGCGCGACCGGTTCGTCCAAATCGCATACATTGTCTTCTCTGACGACCTGCGGCGCAGAGGTGCAGAAGGGCAACGCGCCCGAGGAACGCAAGCTGCAAAGACTGTTCCGCAACGGCGAAGCGTCGCTGCTCATCAAGCGCTGCAACGATTTCGGCGCGGGCGGCGTTTCCGTTGCCATCGGCGAGCTGGCGGACGGCCTTTTGATCGACCTCAACGCCGTGCCCAAGAAATATGACGGCCTTGACGGCACCGAACTTGCGATCAGCGAATCGCAGGAACGTATGGCGGTGGTCGTCGCGCCGGAAGACGCGGCGCGTTTTCAGGAACTGGCCGAGCAGGAAAACCTCGAATCGACGGTCGTTGCCACGGTACAGGCCGATCCGCGTCTTGTCATGACGTGGAACGGCGTGAAGATCGTGGATATTTCGCGCGAATTCCTTAATTCCAACGGCGCGGAGAAACATATCGACATCACGCCCGCAAATCCGCAGGCGTTCGGCAAAGCGGTCGGCACGGACTTCGGCGCACAGATGCGCGCGCTCGCGGGTGACCTCAACGTCTGCTCCAAGCGCGGTCTTTCCGAGCGCTTCGACTCTACGATCGGCCGCGGCACCGTGCTCATGCCGTTCGGCGGCAAGTACCAGCAGACGCCCATCCAGACGATGGTGCACAAGGTCTCCGTCGAGCAGAGCAAGACCGATACCGTATCCTATATGGCGTGGGGCTACAACCCCTATATTTCCGAAAAGAGCCCGTACCACGGCGCGTATCTGGCGGTGGTCGAATCGGTCAGCAAACTGATCGCGGCGGGCGCGGAATTCAAGGACGTGTATCTCACGTTCCAGGAGTATTTTGAAAAACCGCTCAAGGACGGCAAGCGCTGGGGCAAGCCGCTGTCGGCGCTGCTGGGCGCGTTCAAGGCACAGATGGATCTCGGCATCGCGGCCATCGGAGGCAAGGATTCCATGAGCGGCACCTTTGAACAGATCGACGTGCCGCCGACACTGGTGTCGTTTGCCGTCACGACGGGCGACGTGCACGAGGTCGTGACGCCCGAATTCAAGGCGGCGGGACACACCGTGTCGCTGCTGCGTCCCGAAACGGACGAAAACGGTCTGCCGAAAGCCGAATCGCTGCTGGCGCTGTTCGCTCGCGTGACGGCGCTCATGCGCGAAGGAAAAGTGTACGCCGCGTATACGCCGACGTTCGGCGGTATTGCGGAGGCGGTGCTCAAGTGCGCCGTCGGCAACGGTGCAGGCTTCGCGTTCGACGACGCGCTGACGATGGAAGACGTCTTCGGCTACAATTACGGTTCGTTCCTGCTGGAAACGGACGAGCCGGTCGGCACGGTCGTCGGCAAAACGACAGACGACGGCGCGGTCACGTACCGCGGCGAGGCGCTCGCGCTTTCCGAGCTGTTTGATCTGTACGAAAAGAAGCTCGAGCCGGTGTTCCCGTGCGAGACGGATGTGCGCGGCAGAACCGCGCAGAATCTCACGTTCGCTGCGCAGGCGCGTCCGAAGCCGGCGCTTCGGTTTGCAAAGCCGCGCGTGCTGATCCCCGTGTTCCCGGGCACCAACTGCGAGTTCGATACCGCGAAGGCGCTTGCCGCCGCGGGCGCGGAACCGGAGATATTTGTCATCAACAACCTGACCGCGGCAGGCATCACGCGCAGCGTGGAACTGTTCGCGCAGAAGCTGGACAACGCACAGATCGTCTTTATCCCCGGCGGATTCTCCGGCGGCGACGAGCCGGACGGCTCCGGAAAGTTCATCACCGCGTTCTTCCGCAACGCCCGCATCCGCGAGGGTGTGACGAAGCTGCTTGAGGCGCGCGACGGCTTGATGTGCGGCGTGTGCAACGGCTTCCAGGCGCTTATCAAGCTGGGGCTTGTGCCGTTCGGCAAGATCGTGGACACGGACGAGACGTGCCCGACGCTGACCTACAACGACATCGGCCGCCACCAGTCGCGGATCGTGCATACGCGCATCGCGTCGAACAAGTCGCCGTGGCTGATGCTGACACAGCCGGGCGAAGTGTACAACGTACCGATCTCCCACGGCGAGGGCAAATTCATCGCATCCGACGACATGCTTGCGTCTCTTGCGGCCAACGGCCAGATTGCCACGCAGTACGTCGATCTTGACGGCAACGCCGCGATGGACGTGCGTTTCAATCCGAACGGTTCTGTCTGCGCGATTGAGGGCATCACCTCGCCGGACGGCAGAGTTTTCGGCAAGATGGGTCACACCGAGCGGTACGAGGACGGGCTGTATCAAAATGTTCCCGGCAAGTACGACATGGGACTGTTCCGCAGCGCGGTGCTGTATTACGAATAATCATAAAACTGTAAAATGGCAGAGCGGGCAAGAGCCTGCTCTGTTTTTTTGTTTGGAAGGGCTGCAGACGGAATTTGTCATTTTGTACAAAAACCAACTGATTCTTTGAAAAAAAGTAAAATAATGTTGACAGCATTCTGCGTTTGTGATACACTTTATACGTTAAATTGGATTTGTGTAAGTGTTTCCCGACACGAGCACAAACGGGCGAACGACCAAAGGAGGAAAACGTATGAAAACCTTCAAACGCGCGCTCAGCGTAATGCTGGCGACGGTCATGATCCTCACGACGTTCTTCATCTTCGATCCGTCCGGGATGTTCCCGACGGCCGAGGCTGCTGTAACGGCGACGGATCCGACGTACGGCGATCTGTACTTCGTTGTACCGGAAGCGATCTACCTCGCTCCCAAGTACAACTCGTCTACGGCCGTCACCACGTCGCACTTCCAGTGGTATGTCAATGACTCGCTGGTGATCGACGATTTTGACGACACGGTCTCGATCGGACTGGATAAGGGAGAGGCCTCGACAGGTAAGATCTCCTTCCTGTATCCCGACGCGACTTCCGTCAAGATCGCCTACAAGTGGCAGACGGAACCCGGTCAGGATCTGATCGTCAACGGCTCGGAAGCCACGATCAGCTACGGCGACGGCAATGCACGTCCCGTCAACCGGAACTATACGCTCGGTCTGACGGAGGGCTACGGCTCGACGCAGATCACCTGGGGCGAAAGCCCGGAGATCCCCGCCAATACGACGGGCATCTGGATCTGCTGGATCGCGACGTTCACGGACGGCGCCGACGGCGTTGAGAAGCAGGCGTATGCGTATACATACCTGTACAAGCCGTATGTCGCGCCGATCTCGGTCGCCATCGAAGGCCGGAACACGCGCTCGCAGAACCACTACGGTTCGTATATCTCCTGGATCAGCGGCGTGCACGGCCTGCAGGGTTCCGCCAGAGGCGGTTCCAAATATCCGAACACGAGCGGCCGCGCTTTCCTGCCGTTTTCCTCTTCCGGTTCCGGTGAACAGGCCGGTGCGCTGAACTTCACGCTGAACGGCTATATGTCGCTTCCGGATGACAACCTCAATCCCAACAGTTGGTCTTCCGGTTCGCCGACAGGCGTGGCGGATGCAACTGTGTACCCGTACAAGGGCACCACGGACTCGCACAGCGGCGGCGATGACTTCACCATCACCTATGCCTACAGCTCGACCGGTTTGCTGACCGTCGATAAGAGCCGCTATTCCAACCTCAACCAGATCCCGAACCTGTCGGTCGGTCTGATGGTCACGGACGACGAAGACAGTACGTCCGGCGGCGCATGGTTCCTGTCGAACTTCGACAACCACACGGACAAGTTCAACACGGATCATACGGATTTCTGGGAATACAAGAGCAGCAACTACGGCTATATCACGGAATACTGGGATCCGCTGTACAACTCCGACAAGCTCGCATTCGGCGGCAACTGGAACGACATGAGTGCCGGCGAGGGCGAGGGACTCAAGGCGAACGTGCGCTGGAGAAAGGACATCTCCGACAAGAACAGCGGCACCTACTATATCGGCTCCGGTTACGCAAACCAGCAGAACGAGAAGTTCCTGTATATCGGCTGGAATACCGGTACCGACCGCATTTTCGATACGTCCGAGCTGCGCTGCCGCATCGAGATGTTCGACCGCTCGGTGCTGCGTGAGGCGTATATGTACGCCATCAATTCCTTCGCGGCAAACAACGTGCAGCTGCTCGGTCAGACGTCCGATTCCTGGACGCAGTTCTTCAGTCTGTTCAATGCCGTGGCAACATGGCTGACAAAGATCGACTGCGGCGCATACACGAACACCATGGGCTATTCCACGCCCGCGGCGCTGGCCAATGCGCTGAAGAACAAAACAAACCAGATCCGTCCTATGTCCAACCCCGACAGACAGACCTTCATCGCTGCACAGTACAACATCAAGGTCTATGACGACAACGGCACGTGGAAACTCGTCACGCGCAGCGGCGCACAGACCGACGAGTACCACATGGGCGCCCGGATCGATTACACAGCCGAAGAATATGCGGGCTACAGCCTCAAGGGTCACGTGAAGGATTATCAGGAAGCCACGTCGACCTACGGCAATGCGACCGTAAAGCAGGCGAGAAACATCACGCCCGGCGAGTATGTCGTTGAGCACGCGACGGGTCCCGTCAGATGCTCTTACTACTATCTGCGCGATGAGTATACCATTACATACGATCTTGCCGGCGGCGCAATGCCGGGAGGCATCTCCAATCCGGCAAGCTACAACATCGACAGCGAAGACATCACGCTGAACGCGCCGGTCAGACCGGGCTTTTCGTTCGAA
The DNA here is from genome assembly GCA_902790325.1 of Oscillospiraceae bacterium. Taxonomy (GTDB): domain Bacteria; phylum Bacillota; class Clostridia; order Oscillospirales; family Acutalibacteraceae; genus UBA1425. Next base: position 243,491 of record CADARP010000002.1, read on the forward strand.
GGCTGGACCAGCGAGAGCGATGGTATCTGGACGCCGACTGCGACGATCACGATCCCGCAGGGCAGCACCGGCAACAGAACCTACAAGGCGATCTGGGGCGCACAGACGTATACGGTCATCTACCACGGCAACGGCTCGACCGGCGGCAACACGTCGCCGTCGTACCACACCACCGATGTGCCGCAGACGCTCAACGGCGTCAGCTTCTACCGTTCATACGAAATCTCCTTCACCTACAACATTTGGGACGAGTGGGACACGGATTATGATACGCTGTCTTACCTCTTCGACGGCTGGAACACGGAACCGGACGGCTCCGGCGACGCGTTCGTCAACCGCCAGTCCGTCATCAACCTGACGACCGGGGACGAGTTCCATCTGTATGCACAGTGGTATCCGCAGCAGTACGTGCTGCCGACGCCGGAGAAGGACGGCTTTGCCTTCGACGGCTGGTATTCCACGCCCAACTTCACGCCCTCGAGCTTCGTCGGCGACGGCGGCGCGCTGTTCACGACAGATCATAACGTCGATTTGTACGCAAAGTGGGCGGAGAACCAGTACAACATCATCTACGACGGCAACGGCGCAACCGGCGGCAGCACGCAGAAATCCACGCACGTGCAGGGTGTGCCGAAGACTCTGACGCCGAACGGCTATGAGCGCAAGTACACCGTGAGCTTTGACGCTCAGGGCGGCAGCGTGTCTCCGGTGAGCGCAAATGCGGAATATGAGTTCGTTTCCTGGAACACGAAGCCGGACGGCACCGGCAGAGGCTTCTCGCCCGACTTCAATGTGACCGACATCGTAGACGTTTTCAAAGATCCGGATACCAACCAGCCGGTCAATACGCTCGTTCTGTACGCACAGTGGGAGGTCATTTCCGAAACGACGATCGCGCTGCCGACGCCGGTACGTCCGGGCTGGACGTTCCGCGGCTGGTACGAGGGAACTGTGGACAGTGACGGCGACGTCCATCTGACCAATCAGGTCTACGGTACCATCACGCCGACGGCCAACACCGTGCTCTACGCCACGTGGACGGCGGCGGCATTCGTGATCACGTTCGACGCGAAGGGCGGCCAGGCGGTTCCCTACATGGCATACACCACCGAGGATACGACCCTGCTGCCCGAAACGACGCGCGTAGGCTACAGCTTCGACGGCTGGAAACCGCGCGACACGGAAGGCAACTGGGATTCCGGCAGAATCTATTCCGCCGGCACGCCCGTCACGGGCAGATACGGCCACGTCACGCTGGACGCGCAGTGGACGCCGATCCGCTACAAGATCACGTTCGACGTGAACGGCGGCGATAATTATCCCAACGTGTTCTACACCATCGAATCCGAGGACGAGATCGGCACGCCGACCAGAAACGGCTACATTTTCCAGGGCTGGACGGTCACGACGACCGACGCGGACAGCAACTGGACCGAGTCGGTGTATGCTGCCGACACGCTGCTGACCGGCAAGCACGGCAACGTCACGCTCCAGGCGCAGTGGCTCAAGGCGAGCTATACCATCACGTTCTTTACGGACGGCGGCAACACGATCCCGGATCTGGAATATGACACCAGCTCCACCGATACGCTGCCGACGCCCATCAGGACGGGCTACACGTTCGGCGGCTGGAAACCGCACGAAGCGTCCGGCAGTTGGGACATCAACACGATCTATGTCGGCGGCACGGCGCTGGGCGGCAAGTACGGCAACGTCCGACTGGACGCGCAGTGGACGCAGACGCAGTACATGATCTCCTACGACGAACGCGGCGGTACGGAAATTCCTAATACTATTTATAATGTCAATTCTCTGGATACGCTTCCCGCAACGACGAGAACTGCGTACACATTCGACGGCTGGAAGCCGAAGACTGCAGTGGGCAGTTGGAATGCGGAGACAGTTTATCCTTCGGGCACGAATCTCAACGGCATGTTCGGCGACGTTTCACTGACCGCGCAGTGGACGGCCATGCAGTACACGATCACCTTCGATCCGAACGGCGCGGAGTATTATCCGACCCCGAACGCCAACACCATGTCCTATACCATCGAATCCGAGGATGAACTGGGCGCGCCCGACAGACCCGGTTACGAGTTCCTGGGCTGGCTCGTTGTGGAATCGGAAGGCAACTGGCTGCCGGCCGGCTCGACGTACAGATCGACCACGATCGTGACGCGTAAGTACGGCGACGTCACCCTGCAGGCAATGTGGGAAGAAAACGTCTACAACATCACCTATGTTCTGACCGAAGGCGCTTCCGTCGACCCGGAGACGCCGAACCCGGATACCTACACATACGATACCCCGACGTTCACCCTCAACAATCCCGAGAAACCGGGCTACACGTTCGCGGGCTGGACGGGCACCGGTATCGAAAACGGTCCGGCGCTCACCGTCGACGTTCCGACGCACAGCGAGGGCGACCGTAATTATACAGCAACGTGGGACGTCATCACGTACACGATCCGTTATGACCTGGCAAACGGTTACGAGGATCCGGATTACGATCCCAACCCGACGACCTACACCGTTGCGACGCCCGGTATCACGCTGATCCCGCCCCTCAAGGACGGCTACGACTTCGACGGCTGGACCGGAACGGGCGTGAACGGCAAGCAGAAGATCGTCACCATCTTCGCCGGCACCACGGGCAACCTGATGTTCACGGCGCACTGGAAAGCCAAGGATTACACGATCAGCTACGACCTCAGAGGCGGTCAGCTTCCCGAGGGCGTGACGAATCCGACGACCTATAACATCAACATCGAAGACGATATCGTTCTGAATAACCCGGTACGTTCGGGCTTCACATTCGACGGCTGGACCGGTACCGGTCTTCCCGGAAAAGTGATGACCGTTACGATCCTTGCGGGCAGCTCCGGCAACCGTACCTACACGGCGAACTGGAAGGGCATCCCGTACGACATCACGTACGATCTGGACGGCGGCACAATGCCGGAAGGCAGAGAAAACCCGACGCAGTACACGTACGATACCGAGACCTTTACCCTGTACAACCCCGTCAGAACGGGCTACACGTTCATCGGCTGGACCGGCTCCAACGGCGAAACGGCGTCGATGGCAGTGGCGATCGCACAGGGTTCCACCGGCAACAAGTCCTATCTGGCGCACTGGGATCTGGTCACGTACTCGATCTCCTATAACCTGAACGCCGGTACGCTTGGCGCAGGCGTGACGAACCCGACATCCTACACGATCGAGAGCGCGTCCTTCACGCTCCATAATCCGGTCCGTCTCGGCCACACATTCGCCGGATGGACGGGAACCGAGCTGGATGAGGCGACTCTGGAAGTCGAGATCCAGACCGGCAGCACGGGCAACCGCGAATACACCGCAACATGGGTTGCCGCGCAGTATACAATCACATATGATCTTGCCGGCGGCGCACTGCCCGAGGGCAGAGTGAATCCGGACAGCTACGGATACGATACCGAAACCTTCACACTGTGGAGCCCCGTGAAGAACGGTTACACGTTCGCAGGCTGGACCGGTTCCAACGGCGAAACACCGCAGGTCGGTGTACAGATCGCCCAGGGCAGCTCCGGCAACCGCAGCTACACGGCGAACTGGACCGCGATCGAATACCAGATCACGTATGATCTCGTCGGCGGTTCGTTCCCGATCCAGAACCCGACGACCTACACGATCGAAACCGATACGTTCACGCTGCACAATCCCGAGAGAACGGGTTACGCGTTCATCGGTTGGTCCGGCACCGGTATCGCCGAAGAAGAGGTCGAGGGCAGAGTGATCATCGTCCAGGGCAGCACCGGCAACAGATCCTACGTTGCGCACTGGGATACCGGCGAGACCTACACGATCACCTATGATTATCAGGGCGGTCAGGAAGACCCGACCAAACCGAACCGTACCGAATACACGGTCAACACCCCGACCTTCATGCTGAACGCCCCGATCAAAACGGGTTATACGTTCATCGGTTGGACGGGCGCCAACGGCGGCACACCCGAGCTGCAGGTCTACATCAACGGCAACGGTTTCGTCGTGGGCAACAAAAACTACTACGCGAACTGGGGACCCAACACATATTACGTGGATTACATGCGCAACGGCGGCGCCGGCGGTGAAAACATGCCGAGCCTTGCCTGCACGTACGATCCCGTCAATCCGCATATCACACTTGACTACTGTACCTACACGAAGGCGGGCTATGATTTCGCCGGCTGGGCGAGAACGTCCGTCGCCGAAACCGCCGAATTTGAGGACGGCGCAGAGATCTTTGAGAACCTGACCGACAGCGGCCACATCTCGCTGTACGCGGTCTGGTCTCCGCAGCGGTTCAACCTCAGCTTTGCCAAGGGCATCACTACGCCCGGCGTGGTAAACGGCTCCGTGGCAAACATCCCGTTCCTGTATACGGAGGATCCCGATACGCATGAGCCGGCAACGGTCATGACCCTGCCGAACGGCGAGGAGGACAACTTCTTCGTCTGCTACTCCAGCACCAGACAGGTCAAGCGTTCGTTCCTCGGCTGGAACCTCAACGGCACGTTCTATGAACCCGGCGAAGCATTCACCTGCCCGAACCACGACGTGAACTTCACGGCGGTGTGGAGCGCAAACTACTATGAACTGGATTCGCTGGTCGAGGAGATCGAGGAATACCGCGACAACGACTCCGTCCCCGCCAACTCCAACGATGAGCAGTATATGGACGGCGGCGAATATGCCGAAATGAGCGGCAGCGGCGGTTACTATCCGTGGGATAACTACGATATGTCTGCCGTGGAAACAGCGCTTAACAACGCCACGAGAGCATCCAACCGCAATCTGGCGCAGGATCAGCAGGACAGAGTCACGAGACTTGCGACGAATCTTGCCAACGCGTTCAACGCGATCACGCTGTACGAAGTCGATTACGACGAGCGATTCCCCTGTAACTGGACCGGTGAAGGTTTCCCGGATTCGCAGAACGGTATTATGTATCCGCCCTGTGAGGAAGACGAATCGCACAGCTACAACAGCATCATGGAAGTGATGGAAGAGATCTTCTCGACCGATCCCGATGAATGCCTGTATACAGAGGAGAGCGTACAGAATCTCTACAACGCCATCTACGGCAACAACTTCGACATGGTCGGTATCGTGACGCAGGTGGAGAACGCCGCGCTCAAGATGCCCGCGACCGACGTGCTGTCGGGCTATGTCGACCAGATGGCCGAAGCGTACCATAAGCTGCTCGAACTCAAGGACGCCGATTACACCGAGCTGGATGAACTGATCACGGTTTACCTGCCCGGCATGCACGACGACGTCGAGGCCGGCAGAAATGTGGACTACCAGAACCTTGAGTCCTATTATACGCAGGCAAGCGCCAACAGACTCAGAACCTATTATAACCGGATCGACAGAACCTACAAGAACATCGACCAGTGGCGCATCGTGCCCGGCGGCAACGTGTACAACACGCTGAAAGCCAGAATCGACGCACTCGTGCCCGTGGGCGCGGACTACACGGATGTGTTCTATGAGATCCTGAATATCCCGTACGGTTCCGACGACTTTGAGTATCCCGCGCCGAACGTCATCATGGCCAACTACCCGACGTGGAACAGCTGGGCGCAGGAGAACGACGGCGCCATCTCCGATCAGATGGACGATGATTATCTGCGCGCGTGCTACACGGAGAAATCCGTCAACGCACTGTACCGCGTGCTGGATGCCATCGACTGGAACATGAACATCTTTGAGCAGGATGCCGTCAACGGCAGCAATAATATCACCAGCTACTACACGCTGCTGAGAAATGCCAATGACGCACTGAGACAGCGCAAGTACACGATCACCTACATGTACAACGACGGTACATATGCGTCCTTCACGACGCAGGGCGATTACGAGTACGGCGCGTTCATCGGCAGCTTCCCGATGAACATTCCGGAGAGACAGGACTACGTGTTCGGCGGCTGGAGTGAAGATCCCGACGAGCCGATCCCCGTGAGCGTGGACGACCGCGTGTACGGCAACATGTACCTGTACGCGATCTGGGTGTCGAACTACACGATCCTCTACAACCTGAACGGCGGTACGCTGCCGGAAGGCGTGACAAACCCGACGACATATTCCGAATACAGCGGCGAGATCACCCTGAACAATCCGGAGAGACCCGGCTATGATTTCGACGGCTGGACGGGTACCGACCTTCTGCAGCCGACCATGACCGTCACGATCCCGCAGGGCAGCACCGGCTCCAGAAGCTATGCGGCGACGTGGGAGCCCAAGACGTATACGATCGGCTATGATCTGTCGGGCGGTTCGCTTGCGGTCGGTCTGACAAACCCGGCAGCATACACGATCGAAAGCAGAAGAATCACGCTGAACAACCCGACTCTGGAAGGCTATGAGTTCGCCGGCTGGACGGGCACCGATCTTGAGGAACCGACCGTGACCGTCGTGATTGCCACCGGCAGTATCGGCAACCGCGAATACACGGCGACGTGGGCGCCTGTCGTCTACACGATCACCTTCCTTGAGCAGGATCTGACGGATCCCGATGTCACATATCCGCTGACGACCGAAAACCCGACGAGCTACACGATCGAGTCCGGCGATATCACGCTGCTGAATCCCGAAAAGGTAGGCTGCGTATTCCTCGGCTGGACCGGTTCCAACGGTGCCGATCCGCAGGAGACCGTGACGATCCCGCAGGGCAGCATGGGCGATCTGACCTATATTGCCAACTGGGAAGCCGATACATTCCAGATCCGCTACACACTTGCCGGCGGCTCGCTGCCGCAGGGCGTGACGAATACCAGATTCTTTACGATTGCGACCCCGACCTTCACGCTGAACAACCCGGTCAGGGACGGCTATGACTTCATCGGCTGGACGGGTACCGACCTTACGGAGCCGACAATGACTGTGACGATCCCGCAGGGCAGCTCGGGTCACCGCAACTATATCGCAAATTGGGCGGCTGCAGCCTTTACGATTACCTACGAGCTCGACGGCGGTACGTCGGATAACCCGACGTCCTACACGTCCGAGACGCCCACTTTCGCACTGCATGATCCCATCAAGGCAGGCTATGAGTTCGCCGGCTGGACCGGAACCGGTCTCGGCAGCTCGCCGCAGATGCGTGTCCTCGTCTATGAGGGCAGCTCCGGCCCGATGACCTTCACGGCGCACTGGAATGTCGTACAGTACACGATCTCGTACGAATTGAACAACGGCCAGGCAAACAACCCGACCTCCTACACGATCGAGAGCGAGACGTTCACGCTCACCGCGCCGACCAGAGACGGCTACACGTTCACCGGCTGGACCGGTTCCAACAGCGAAACGCCGGAAATGGTCGTCCAGATCGTCAAGGGCAGCACGGGTGACCGCGCCTATACGGCCAACTGGAGCATTCTTGAGTACACCGTTACCTATGATCTTGACGGCGGCACGCTCGCGTCGGTGAATCCGGAGACCTACAAGGTCACTACGCCTGCATTCACGCTGAACAATCCGACGAAGACCGGCTACAGATTCGTCGGTTGGACAGGTACCGGCCTCACGACCGCGACGGAATATGTCACGGTGCCCAGAGGCAGCACAGGCAACCGCGCATACACGGCGACATGGGCGCCTGTCGAGTACAGCATCTTCTACTATCTGGGCGGCGGCCAGGCCGACAACCCGTCGAAGTATACGATCGAGACCGAGACGTTCGCGCTGAACGAGCCGACCAGAGTCGGCTACGAGTTCACCGGCTGGACGGGCGACAACGTACCCGTACAGCAGAAGACCGTGCTGATCACCAAGGGCAGCACCGGCGAGAAGAGCTTTACGGCGCACTGGCTTGTCAAGGAATACACGATCGGCTACGATCTGGCGGGCGGTTCGGTTGACGCCGAGAACCCGACGACCTACACGATCGAGAGCGATCCCATCACACTCTACAATCCCACCAGACGCGGCTACGAGTTCGCGGGCTGGACCGGCACCGGTCTTGAAACGGCGACGATCGACGTGATCATCCCGACCGGCAGCTCGGGCAACCGCAATTACACTGCGACGTGGGGAACCGCGGTCTATACGATCACCTATGATCTGGACGGCGGCACGGGCAGCAACCCGTCAACTTACACGACCGAAACAGAAACCTTCACCCTGACCGCTCCGACAAAGGACGGCTACGCATTCGACGGCTGGACCGGTTCCAACGGCATCGATCCGCAGAAGACGGTCACGATCGAAACGGGCAGCGTCGGCGCGAAGAACTATATCGCGAACTGGAGCCTGGTCGAGTATACGATCAGCTACGACCTTGCGGACGGTACGGTCGCGGGAACGAACCCGACGGCGTACACGGTCGAGAGCGATGCCATGACCCTGACCAACCCGACGAGAGAGGGCTATGACTTCTCCGGCTGGACGGGCACGGATCTTGACGAAGCGGCGATGACCGTTACGATCGCTGCGGGCAGCACGGGCAACCGCACGTATACGGCGACCTGGACGCCCAAGACCTATGCAATCACCTACGATCTTGCGGGCGGCACGGCGACGAATCCGACCTCCTACACGATCGAGAGCGATCCCATCACGCTCGTGAACCCGACGAGAGACAACTTCGACTTCGCCGGTTGGACCGGTACCGATCTGACCGAGCCGACGATGGAAGTCACGATCGATACGGGCAGCATGGGCGCGAGAAGCTACACGGCAACGTGGACGCCGGCTGCGTTCCCGATCACCTATGATCTGGGCGGCGGCGAAGCGACGAACCCGACGAGTTATACCATCGACAGCGACGACATCATTCTCAATGCGCCGACAAGAGCGGGCTATGAGTTTGTCGGCTGGACCGGCACCGACCTGACCGAGCCGACGATGGAAGTCGTTATCGAGAGCGGCAGCACCGGCCCGAGAAGCTACACGGCAACATGGGAGACTGTCAGCTACAGCATCCGCTACAGACTCGGCGGCGGCACAGGCAGAAACCCGACCTCTTACACGATCGAGAGCGCCGACATCACGCTCACGAACCCGACGAGACAGGGCTTTGAGTTCATCGGCTGGACCGGTTCCAACAGCAACGAACCGGAGCTGACGGTCACGATCGTCACGGGCAGCACGGGCAACAGAACCTATGAAGCGAACTGGTCTGCGATCGAGTATGACATCACTTACGATCTCGACGGCGGTTCGGCAGTCAACCCGACTTCCTACACGATCGAGAGCGACGACATCACGCTCACGAACCCGACGAAGGACGGCTATACCTTCGCCGGCTGGACGGGCACGGATCTTGACGAAGCGACAATGACTGTTACGATCGAAGCGGGCAGCATGGGCGACCGTGCCTATGCAGCGACGTGGACGGCAGTCAGCTACACGATCAGCTATGATCTGGACGGCGGCGAAGTCGAGACGGCGAACCCGACTTCCTACACGATCGAGAGCGACGACATCACGCTCGTGAACCCGACCAAGGACGGCTATGAATTCACCGGCTGGACGGGCACGGATCTTGACGAAGCGGCGACGACCGTCACGATCGCTTCGGGCAGCACGGGCAACAAGAGCTACACGGCAACATGGAAGGCTGTCGGCTTCACGATCAGCTACGATCTTGCGGGCGGCTCGGTTGCCGAAGAGAATCCGACCTACTACACGGTTACAGGCGATCCGATCACACTCGTGAATCCGACGAAGGCAGGCTATGACTTCGCCGGCTGGACGGGCACGGATCTTGCCGAAGCGACAATGACCGTTACGATCGCCACGGGCAGCACGGGCAACAAGAGCTACACGGCGACGTGGACGGCAGTCAGCTACACCATCAGCACCGATCTTGCGGGCGGCACGGTCGCGGAAGCGAATCCGACTTCCTACACAATCGAGAGCGACGACATCACACTCGTGAACCCGACCAAGGCGGGCTATACGTTCACCGGCTGGACGGGCACAGACCTTGACGAAGCAGCGACGACCGTCACGATCGCATCGGGCAGCACAGGCAACAAGAGCTACACGGCGACGTGGACGGCAGTCAGCTACACGATCAGCACCGATCTTGCGGGCGGCACGGTCGCGGAAGCGAACCCGACTTCCTACACAAGAGCTATACCGCGACGTGGGCGGCGGTCGAGTACGCCATCACCTACGAACTGGACGGCGGCGAAGCGACGAACCCGACTTCCTACACGATCGAGAGCGACGACATCGTCCTGACCGCTCCGACGAAGGACGGCTACATCTTCGCAGGCTGGACAGGTACCGGCATTGACAAAATGACGACGGCTGTCACGATCGCTTCGGGCAGCACCGGCGCGAGAACCTACACGGCGCACTGGACGACCGACGGCTACACGATCACCTACGATCTTGCGGGCGGCACGGGTGCGAACCCGACGTTCTTCACGATCGAGACCGAGACGTTCACCCTGACTGAGCCGACCAAGAACGGCTACACGTTCGCGGGCTGGACCGGTTCCAACGGCGACGAGCCGCAGAAGACGGTCACTATCGCGACCGGAACCACCGGCAACAAGAGCTACACGGCAAACTGGACGATCGTCGAATACACCATTACCTATGATCTTGCGGACGGCACAGTCGCAGAAGCGAATCCGGCAGTCTACACGATCGAGAGCGACGACATCACGCTTGTGAACCCGACCAAGGCGGGCTATGACTTCGCCGGCTGGACGGGCACGGGTCTCGACGAAGCGGCGGCGACCGTTACGATCGCATCGGGCAGCACGGGCAACAAGAGCTACACGGCGACGTGGACGGCTGTTGAATATGCCATCACCTACGAGCTGAACGGCGGCGAGGCGGCCAATCCGACGTCGTACACGATCGAAACCGAGACGTTCGCGCTCAACGAGCCGACCAGAGCGGGCTACACGTTCGCGGGCTGGATCGGTTCCAACGGCGAAGAGCCGCAGAAGACGGTCCTGATCGCCAAGGGCAGCACGGGCGCGAAGAACTACACCGCCACCTGGACGACCGTCGACTACACGATCAGCTATGATCTCAAGGGCGGCGAAGTCGAGGGAACGAATCCGACGACCTACACGGTCGAGAGCGATGCCATCACACTTGTGAACCCGACGAAGCGCGGCTATGACTTCGCAGGCTGGACGGGCACGGGTCTCGACGAAGCGACGATCGATGTAACGATCGCCACAGGCAGCACGGGCAGACGCGAATACACGGCAACGTGGACGGCAACCGTGTACAAGATCGAGTGCGATCTTGCCGGCGGCACGCTGGAGACAGCGAACGCGGAAACCTACACGGTCGAGAGCGATGCCATCACCATGAACAACCCGGCGAAGACGGGTTATGTCTTCGCAGGCTGGACCGGCTCCAACGGCGAAGAGCCGCAGAAGACGGTCACGATCGCATCCGGCAGCGTCGGTGACAAAGCTTATACGGCGAACTGGACTGCGATTGCATACACCATCAGCATCGATCTTGCGGGCGGCACGGTCGAAGGAACGAACCCGACTTCCTACACGATCGAGAGCGACGACATCACACTCGTGAACCCGACCAAGGCGGGCTATACCTTCGCGGGCTGGACCGGCACCGACCTCGACGAGGCGGCGACGGAAGTCACGATCGCCTCCGGCAGCACCGGCGACAGAAGCTACACGGCAACGTGGACAAAGATCGACTACACGATCACGTATGATCTGGACGGCGGCGCACTTGCGGAAGGCGAGTCGAACCCGGACGGCTACTCATTCGAGAGTGAAGCCATCACGCTTGTGAACCCGACGAAGAACGGTTACACCTTCGCAGGCTGGACCGGTACGGGTCTTGACGAGGCGTCGACGACCGTCACCATCGCTGCGGGCAGCACGGGCAACCGCGCATACACGGCGACGTGGACGGCGATCGAATACGCCATCAGCTACGACCTGGATGGCGGCGACGCGGAGAACCCGACGACCTACACGATCGAGAGCTCCGACATCATCCTGACCGCCCCGACCAAGGAAGGCTACATCTTCACCGGCTGGACGGGCACAGGCATCAGCGAAATGACGACGGCTGTCACGATCCTGAGCGGCAGCACCGGCGACAGAACCTACACGGCGCACTGGTCGACCGACGGCTACACGATCACCTACGAGCTGGACGGCGGCGCGGGTGCGAACCCGACGTACTACACGATCGAGACCGAGACGTTCACGCTTACCGCGCCGACCAAGACCGGCTACACCTTCGCAGGCTGGACCGGCTCCAACGGCGACGAACCGGAGATGACGGTCACGATCGTCAAGGGCACTTCCGGCAACAAGACTTACACCGCAAACTGGACGGCCATCAAGTACTTTGTTGAGTATCACAACAACATGGAACCCGATGATTCGTTCACGGTGGAATACGAGTACAATCAGACGTACGCGGTTCCCGAAAACACCTTCACCAAGCCCGGCGCAACCTTCCGGGGCTGGTCGGCAACGGTCAACGGAGAGATGATCGAAGAGATCTTCAACCTCTCGACCGAAAGCGGCGACCGCATCCCGATGTACGCCATCTGGGAAGACATTGACTACACGCTGACCTTCGACGGAAACGGCGCAACAAGCGGTTCCGTGGACGACATCGGTTCGACCTACGGCAAGAAGGTTCTCCTGCCCGACGGTTCTGCTCTGACGCTCTTCTCCGACGAGACCGAAGAGAGCCGCACGTTCCTGGGCTGGCTGTATGACGGCACGGTCTATGCATCCGGCGCGGAATTCACCTGCCCGGCGAGCAACGTGACCTTCACGGCGGTCTGGAGCGCGAACTACTACGCACTGGATCAGCTTGCAGCGACGATCGAAGGCTACCGCAATGCGGACGCGGTGCCCGCAGGCGACAACGACGCACAGTACAAGGCCGGCGGCGACATCGCCGAACAGATCGGCTCCGACGGCACCTATCCGTGGAACAGCTACGACATGACAGACGTGGAAGCGGCTCTGGAGAACGCCGACAAGGCGGAGAACCGCGGTCTTGCACAGGATCAGCAGGCTGCTGTTGACGCACTGACGACCGCCCTGCAGAACGCGCTTGACGCGATCACGCTGCTCGACGCCGATTACGATGCGCAGATTGACTGCAATTTCGCAGAGGCTGAGTATCCGGCATGCGAGGCGGAAGGCAAGCACAGCTACAACAGCATCGTCGCCCTTGCGGACGAGATCTTCGCACAGGAAGATGCAGACTGCCTGTACACCGCGGACAGCGTGACAGCGCTGCGCACGGCTCTGGGCAACATCCGGACAGAGGTTGAGGCGGCCGCGCTGAAGACGCCCGCGCAGGCACTGCTCGATGCGTACGTCGGCCGCATGGCAGAGGCGTACCATACGACGCTTGTTCTGAAGGATGCGGACTACACGGCGCTCGACAAGCTGATCACCGAGTACCTGCCCGGCAAGGACGGCGTGGCATACGCGGATCTTGCAGATTCCTACACCGCCGAGAGCATCGCCGCTCTGACGGAATACTACGACAATATCGACAGAACCCTCACGATCGTGGATCAGGCCAGAATCGAAGCCGGCGGCGACGTCTATGACGCACTCAAGGCGAAGATCGACGCACTCGTCCCGCTCACGGCGGACTACACGGATGTGTTCAAGATGATCCTCACGATCCCGTCCGGCACCGACGGCTTCAGCTATCCTGCCGCGGACGTGACAAGCGAAAACTACGCAGCGTGGGCAGCCTGGGCGCAGGCGAACGCAGGCGCAGTTGCCGCGCAGATGGACGATGCGTTCCTGACCACCCGCTACACCGAGGCCTCCGTCAACGCGCTGTATCGTGTGCTCAACGCACTCAACTGGCAGAAGACCATCTTCCAGCAGGATGAAGTGAACGGCAGTGAGAACATCACCAGCTACACCACGCTGCTGCAGGGCGCGATCGACGGTCTGAAGGATCGCAAATACACGGTCACATTCATGGTCAATGACGGCACGGACGCTGTCCATGCCACGCAGGGCGACTACCTGTACGGCGCAGAGCTCGGCGCCTTCCCGGCAACCAACCCGACCAGAGACGAATACGTCTTCAAGGGCTGGACTGCTGATCCGGAAGAAGCGGTCGCGGTGAGCACCGACATGACAGTGACTGCGGACACGACGCTCTACGCAATCTGGCGTCTTGCTTCGGAAGAGATCGTTGACCTGGTCGCACGGGAAGGTTCCACGACGGTTATCGACACCGACCGCGGATTCATCTACGGTCTGAAGACCGGCATCAAGGAGAGCGAACTGCGCGATGCGTACCTCGAAGTGATCGGCAACGGCCATCTGGAATTCAGCTCCGCGCTGATCGGTACGGGTACGGTCGTGACGCTCATCAACGACAACACCGGTGAGGTTGCGGCAACGTACGAGATCGTCATCTTCGGCGATGTGACCGGCGACGGCAACATCAACTCGTCCGACGTGACCGAGCTGCGCAACATCAACGCAGGCTTGATCACCTACGCACCGGATTCCGCGCAGTACTTCGCGGCGGACATCACGCATGACGGCAACGTCAACTCCTCCGACGTTACGGAAGCGCGCATTGCCAACGCGGGCATCGTGGATTCCATTCCGCAGACGATCGATTAAGCACAACCTTCAACCAACACAGCAGGGCTGCCGCACCTATTCGGGTACGGCAGCCCTTTTCTGCTGCGGTAAAGCGCAGAATCTTTCGACTGTTTTCATCACGCGGTTATTGACTTGCGCACCGCAATCGAATAAAATAGAGATACGGAAACGAACAAGCCAATAACAAGGAGGCGTAACCATGCAGGAGAATCCCTTTTTTTCGGAGATCCGCGGGAATTTCGGCTTCGGGTGTATGCGCCTGCCGATGGACGGCGACCGTATCGATTATGCGCATTTTTCGCGCATGGCGGACGCCTTTCTCGACGCGGGCTTCAACTACTTCGACACGGCGCACGGGTATCACAGCGGACTGTCCGAAACGGCGATCCGGGACTGTGTGGTCAAGCGGCATGCCCGCTCCCGCTTTCTGCTGACGAACAAACTCAGCGCGGGCTTTTTTGACAGTCTGGAGGATATCCGGCCGTTTTTCGAGCAGCAGCTCAAAGACTGCGGCGTGGACTATTTCGATTTCTACCTGATGCACGCGCAGAACCAGCGATACTATGAAAAGTACACACGGTGCAAAGCATACGAGACGGCGTGCGGCTTCAAGCGGGAGGGACTGATCCGGCACTTCGGCATCTCCTTCCACGACAAGGCCGATGTGCTGGACAAGATCCTGACGGAGCATCCGGAGATCGAGGTCGTGCAGATCCAGTTCAATTACGTCGACTACGACGACGCGTCGGTGGAGAGCCGCAAGGTTTACGAGGTCTGCGAGAAGCATCAAAAGCCGGTGATCGTGATGGAACCGGTCAAGGGCGGCAGTCTTGTGCGGCTGCCGGACAAGGCGGACCGGCTGCTGCGCGATCTGCACGGCGGCAGCAATGCGTCCTACGCGCTGCGGTTTGCCGCGAGCTTTCCGCAGATGGCGATGGTGCTGTCCGGCATGAGCGATATGGATCAGATGCGGGACAACATCGGCGCCATGCAGGCGTTTCAGCCGCTCTCCGGCGAGGAGCTGAACGCGATCCGTGAGGTCTGCAGCATCTTCAAGAACCAGAACCAGATCCCGTGTACGTCCTGCCGCTACTGCGTCGAGGAGAACAAGTGCCCGCAGCAGATCCGCATCCCCGACATGATCGCCTCGCTGAACGCGTTTGAGGCGTTTCACAGTTGGAATTCCAAGTATTATTACGACACCGTCCTGACCGTGGGCGAGCACGGCAAAGCGTCGGACTGCATTCGCTGCGGCAAATGCGAAAAGGTTTGTCCGCAGCATCTGCCGATCCGCAAGATCCTTTCGGACGTTGCCGAAACATTTGACAAAAAGCAGGAGGAAGAAACATGAAAAAAGATTTGGGCGTAGTCCCCGCAGTTTTCCCGATGCCGGTGCTGATGATCGGCACATACGACGCCGACGGTGTGCCGGATGTGATGAACGCCGCGTGGGGCACGATCTGCGACATGGATAAGGTCGCGCTGTGTCTGGGCGAACACCAGACAACGAAAAACATTGCGCAAACAGGCGCGTTCACCGTTGCGATCGCCGACGCGGCACATGTGAAAGAGGCGGACTTTTTCGGCATTGCGTCCGCGGGCAAAATGGCGGATAAGTTTGCGCGCAGCGGCATGACCGCTGTCAAGAGCACGCGCGTCAACGCACCGATCGTCGAGGAGTTCCCGCTGACGATGGAGTGTACGCTGCTCGAGCAGGTGCGCACGGAATCTGTCGAAATGGTCATCGGCAAGATCGTCAACGTCGTCGCGGACGAATGTGTGCTGGATGAAAAGGGCAAGGTGGACGCGGAGAAACTCGGCGCGATCTCCTTCGACCAGTTCGGCAAAAACTATCTGACCATGGGCGCCAAAATCGCCGGCGCATGGAAAGCCGGCGTCCCGCTGATGCAGGACTGAACCGCACGCATGAAAAGACAGGAATAGAAGGACAGGGCTATGTTTGCAAGATTATTCACCACGATCGTTCTGATTGCTTCCCTTTTGACGCAGACCCTTGCCGTAAGGCCGTTGAAAAAGCCGGACGATGTGCAGCTCAAGGCGGTGCTGATCTCCGACATACATGCGGACGCGGATTTTACGCGTGACCGCAGCAACGAACTGCGGCAGATCCTACTGGCCATCGGCAAAAGTCAGAACGATGCGGATACGCTTGTGATGTCGGGTGACCTGACAAATTCCGGCGACTTGCGGGAGTATATCAATCTGAACACATTTCTGCATGTGTACAGCCATATCGGCGACCGTGTGCCGGAGCTCGGCAACCACGACAGCTGGCACCACAGCGACGATCCGGATTTTGCAAAGGCGGAAAGGTACTTCAAGGCTTTCTGCCGCTGGAACGGCGTGAAAACCGACAAGGTGTATTACACAAAGCAGGTGAACGGCTTTACGTTTATCGTGACCGGCGTGGAGGACTGTGATTTCAAAAATCCGTATCACTCGGACACGCAGATGGACTGGCTCGAAAAGGAGCTGCAGGAAGCGGTGACGCAGGGCAAGCCCGTATTTGTGATCTGCCACAAGCCTGTCGAAAGTCTCGGCGATGCGGCCGAACGGATGGAGCAGATCCTGACCTCCGCCGCCGGAACCGCAAAAGCGCCGATCGTCTATGTCAGCGGCCACAATCATGAGATCGGCGAAAACACATACGCGAGCCCGTGCGACAATCTGGTCTATCTGAATCTGCCGTCCGTGCAGTATACCGATGACGGCGGCCTTGGTTTCACGGCGGAGATCCGCGAACATGCGCTGACGCTCACGGGCATGGATTTTTTGAAAAACGAGCCCATCGACGGCTATGCGTACAGTTTGGCATATTGAGCGCCTGTATCGGATCGGCGTGTAAGAGAGCAAAGAAAAACGACCGGTGCGCTTGACGCTCGTGCGGCTTCACCCTTTTCTCTGCTGTGAACCGGTTATGCCAAGACAAAACAATGCTCCCTCTATGTTGACAATGGTTCAATGTCATTGTCTTGCATAGAGGGAGTTTTTCGGTCACAGCGGGTTGTGTTTTGCTTTTCGCTTACTCTTTGTTTTCCTCCGTCGCGTACGACAGCAGCGCTTCACGCAGGCGGGCAAACGACTGCGCACCGCCATCGGGCATGGCCTCGCTCGTCACGCGCACATACTCTCCGTTCGTGTCGAGGAACTTGCAGACCGTGATCGCGCCTTCTTCGCTTTCCGCGGACTCCAGATCGTTCCAGGACCGCATCTTTTCCTCGTCGATCACGGCAAAGCAGCGGTCGACCGCAAGATACGGAACGGTGTACGTAGTGCTGCTTTCTGTATCGTCTTCCGCATCCTGACGGTAGACGATCAGTTTCCACTTGTGGTTCGGGCAGGCATACAGCACCAATTCCCGGCAGTCGCCGCCGTCGGCGGCTGCGACCGTGGAGGTATACAGATCCAGAAGCATTTCGTCCTTGCTTTCGTCATCGTCTTCCATCGAATTGACGGCCTGACATTCGAGCCGCACGTTGTGTGCGGGCATGGTAAACCGCAGGATGAAGCCTTTGCTTTCATCGTATTCCGGGTTGAGCTTCTCGCCGTCGAGGTAAAACGAATAATCCGTATCCGTCGCGATCGCGGAATAGATCAGACGAATCTCTTCGCCTGCCTTATATGTGTCGCGCGCGTTCTGATACGCATCCTTCTGCCCGCGGTAATCCACCGCGTATGCGGCCTTTCCGCAGCCGAACAAGCCGAATACCAGCAAACCTCCCGCCAGCAGTGCAAGTGTGAAAACGGTCAGGCGCTTATTATTGTGCGGATGTTTTTTGTGCGGATGTTTTTTCATACCGATTCCTCCTTCCGTTGGAACCAGTTTAGCATACGGCGCTGTCTTTTTCAATAAAAAGTCGTGCAAAACATACTCGGCTATGATATAATAAGAAAAACACATAAGGAGCGTGCAGGTATGAAGAGGCTTCTGCAGGCATTTCCGGCGGTCTGCGTGATCGGTGTATGAAGTACGGCTTTAATCTTATGAAACGGACAGTATCCTTTCTTTTGGCGGTGACGATGATGGGATTTCTGCTTTTCGGCTGCGGCCGTGCGCCGCATGATACGCCCTATACGTACCGTGTCCCGGCGGACGCGGCAGACGACCGGCAGTGGACGGTGAACGTCGATGACGACAGCGTCGTGTCCTATGCCGTGCAGGATGCGCAGGACGGCGGGACGGACGTGGTGTTCACGGGCATAAAAAAGGGCAGTACGAACGCGACCGTGTATCTTGCGCGCGCGGGCGCGTCTGTGCAGGACGCAGACGACGTTTATGTGCTGACGCTCCGGGTGGACGGACACAGGAACGTCACGGAGCCCGAACCTTACGGTGCGTATGTTGTCCGGCTCAACGGCGACGTTGCGGGTTCGGAATGGAGTGTGGACTGCTCCGACGAGCGGATCGTGCGTTGGAAAGAAGACCGCGATTATCCGAAAAAGAGTTCGGAAGAAGACGGAATGCAGGATTTCACGCAGATCTATACGTTTACCGGCCGTCGTCCCGGGGCGGCGCATGTGCGCATCTGCGTGTCCTATCCGTGGGCGGAGGATGCGCAAAGCGTGCGTGAAGATTTCTGGCTGCTCGTCGACAGCGAATACCGTGTGTCGCTTCTGGAGCCGACGGACTTCGAGTCTTTCGTCATTTCCGAGCAGGGCACGTCGGCGATTCACGACGTATTCGAGGCCGAACGCACCGCGGACGGTGTGCGGCTGTCGCATTTTGACGCGACGTATTCCTGGTCGTATGAAACGGACGATTTTGAAGAGACGCGGGAGAATGAGACTGTGCTCGAAGGCGGTGCGGCACTGTACAAGTACCTTGCCGGCGTGGTGCACAAGTGCGGCATTCCCGACTGGGACGGTTTTCACGGAACAAATTCGCATGTGCTCGACGGCAAGATGTTCTCATTCAAGGCGAAGCTGTCGGACGGAACGAGCGTATCCGCGTCCGGTTCCAACGCCTTTCCGGAGCATTACAGGGAATTCTGCAGCGACCTGTACGCCGTCATGCGGGCGAACGCGCAGCAGAACGGGAACGAATAGCAGATGGAACAGAAAAAAGAGCAGCCGGTGTGAACCGACTGCTCTGCTTATTATGGGGATTATTCCGCGGGGGCGTACAGATCCTTCAGGCGCAGCAGATGCGCATAGCGGTCAAGCGACGCCTGCTCGGCCTTGGCAAACAGCACCTCGGCGCGTTCCGGGAAGGAACGGGTCAGCGAGGAGTAGCGCGCCTCGTTGAGGATGAAGTCGCGGTAGCCGGGAGCCGGTTCCTTGCTGTCGATGGAGAAGGGGTTCTTGCCCTCTGCCTTGAGCGCGGGGTTGTAGCGGAACATGTTCCAGTAGCCGCAATCCACAGCGCGCTTCATTTCCTTCTGGCAGTTGACCATGCCGCCCTTGATGGAGTGCATCTCGCACGGCGCATAGGCGATGACGATGGACGGGCCGTGATAGGCTTCCGCTTCGGTCAGAGCCTTGATGGTCTGGTTCATGTCGGCGCCCATGGCGATCTGCGCCACGTAGACGTAGCCGTAGCTCATAGCGATCTCGGCAAGGCTCTTCTTGGCGATCGATTTGCCTGCCGCGGCAAACTGCGCGACCTGGCCGATCTGGGACGCCTTGGAGGCCTGTCCGCCGGTGTTGGAGTACACTTCGGTGTCGAAGACCATGATGTTGACGTCTTCGCCGCTGGCGAGCACGTGGTCCACGCCGCCGAAGCCGATGTCATATGCCCAGCCGTCGCCGCCGAAGATCCAGACGGACTTCTTGGCGAGGTATTCTTTGTTTGCGAGGATGTCGCGGCAAAGGTCACAGTCCGCGCCTTCGATCGCAGCGACAAGCGCGTCGGTCGCGGCGGCGTTCGCAACGCCGTCATCCAGCGTGGCGAGATAGCTCTCGGCAGCGGCCTTGGTGTCGGCAGGCGTATTTTCGCCGGCGGCGATCGCCTTGACCTTATCGATCAGGCTGTTGCGGATCGCGTTCTGGCCGAGATACATGCCGTAGCCGTGCTCGGCGTTGTCCTCAAACAGGGAGTTCGCCCATGCGGGGCCGTGGCCGTCCTTGCCGACGGTGTAGGGAGACGTTGCGGCGGGACCGCCCCAGATGGAGGAACAGCCGGTCGCGTTGGAGATGTACATTCTCTCACCGAACAGCTGGGTGATCAGACGTGCATAGGAGGTCTCGGCACAGCCTGCGCAGGAGCCGGAGAACTCAAGCAGCGGAGTCTTGTACTGGCTGCCCATGACGGTATTGTTTGCCAGATCGTCCTTGACGGAAACGGATTCGACCATGTAGTCGAACGCGGCCTGCTTCGGTTCCTGGCTTTCGCGGGAGACCATCTTCAGGGAGTTGGTCTTACAAACACCCACGCAGACGCCGCAGCCCATGCAGTCCATCGGGGAGACGGCGAGATAATACTTGTAAACGCCTTTGCCCTTGCCCTTCTTGTCGACCAGCGCGGCGACATCGGGTGCGGCGGCGGCTTCTTCGTCGCTCAGCGCAAACGGACGGATCGTCGCGTGCGGGCAGACGTAGGAACACTGGTTACACTGGGCGCAGGATTCGCCGTCCCATTCGGGAACGAGAACGGCAACGCCTCTCTTTTCGTAGGCGGCAGCGCCCTGCTCGAACGTACCGTCGGCATGATCCATGAACGCGGAGACAGGCAGCGCGTCGCCGTCCATCAGACCGACCGGCTTCATGATGGTGTCGACCTGCTTGACGAGTTTCGCGGCGCCCTTGGTCTCGGCTGCGGCAGTGTCGTCGACAGCGTTTGCCCAATCGGCGGGAACGTCGACCTTGACGTAGGCAGTCGCGCCGGCGTCGATGGCCTTCTCGTTCATTTCCACGATCTCTTTGCCCTTCTTCATGAACTTCTGGGCTTTTTCCTTCATGTAGCCGATGGCTTCCTCTTCGGGAAGGACCTTCGACAGCGAGAAGAACGCCGACTGCAGCACGGTGTTGGTGCGCTTGCCCAGACCGATCTGCGCCGCAAGGTCGATGGCGTTGACGATATAGAGCTGGATGTTGTTCTTGGCGATGTAGCGCTTCGCCTCGGCATTCAGCTTGCTGCCGAGTTCATCGGCGCTCCACTGGCAGTTGATGAGGAACACGCCGCCGGGCTTGACGTCGTTGACCATCTTGTAGCCCTTTTCAACGTAGGACGGGTTGTGGCACGCCACGAAGTCGGCCTTGTTGATGTAGTAGGGGCTCTTGATGGGGCTGTCGCCGAAACGCAGATGCGAGATGGTGATGCCGCCGGTCTTTTTGGAGTCGTACTGGAAGTACGCCTGCACATATTTGTCGGTATGGTCGCCGATGATCTTGATGGAGTCCTTGTTCGCGCCGACGGTGCCGTCGCCGCCCAGACCCCAGAACTTGCACTCGATGGTGCCTTCGGCTGCGGTGTTGGGGCTTTCCTTCTCTTCGAGGGACAGGCCGGTCACGTCGTCGCAGATGCCGATGGTGAAGCTGCGCTTGGGCTCGTCCTTCTTGAGTTCGTCATAGACCGCGAACACGCTGGCAGGCGGCGTATCCTTGGAACCGAGGCCGTAACGGCCGCCGGTGACGGCGATCTGCCGGCCTTCCGCTGCGAGCGCGGCGACCACGTCGAGATACAGCGGCTCGCCGAGGGAACCGGGTTCCTTCGTTCTGTCGAGCACGGCGATCTTCTTGACGGTTGCGGGGATGGCAGCGGCGAGTTTCTTCGCGCTGAACGGTCTGTACAGACGGACCTTGACAAGGCCGACCTTCTCGCCCTTGGCGGTCAGGTAGTCGATGACTTCTTCGGCCACGTCGCAGATCGAGCCCATCGCCACGATCACGCGGTCGGCGTCGGGTGCGCCGTAGTAGTTGAAGAGCTGATAGTCGGTGCCCAGCTTTTCGTTGACCTTGCCCATGTACTTTTCGACGATGTCGGGGATCGCGTCATAGTACTTGTTGCAGGCCTCGCGGTGCTGGAAGAAGATGTCGCCGTTCTCATGCGAGCCGCGCATCACGGGGCGCTCGGGATTGAGCGCGCGCTTGCGGAACGCGGTCACGGCGTCCATGTTGCACATTTCGGCAAGATCCGCGTAGTCCCACACTTCGATCTTCTGGATCTCGTGGGAGGTGCGGAAACCGTCAAAGAAGTTGATGAAGGGCACACGGCCTTCGATCGCGGCCAGATGCGCCACAGCGCCCAGATCCATGACTTCCTGCGGGTTCGTCTCGGCCAGCATCGCAAAGCCGGTCTGACGGCAGGCGTACACGTCGGAGTGGTCGCCGAAAATGTTCAGCGCGTGCGAAGCGACGCAGCGTGCGGAAACGTGGAACACGCCGGGAAGCAGTTCGCCTGCGATTTTGTACATGTTGGGGATCATCAGCAGAAGACCCTGCGAAGCGGTGTAGGTGGTGGTCAGCGCGCCGGCTGCAAGAGAGCCGTGCACGGTACCGGCTGCACCCGCCTCGGACTGCATCTCGGCGACCTTGACGGTCGTGCCGAAGATGTTCTTCATGCCCTGCGCAGACCACTGATCCACGTAGTCCGCCATCGGGCTGGAGGGGGTAATGGGATAGATGCCGGCTACTTCGGTAAACGCGTAGGAGACATATGCCGCCGCGTTGTTACCGTCCATAGTCTTTTTCTTTCTTGCCATTGACGTTTCATCCTTTCTATATGCAGTTTGTGTTTGCACAAATCAAACCAAAAGACATTTTAACATGTTTGGCGGACAAAGTAAATAGGGATCGTGCGGAATTTTTGCCGAATTTTACATTGGAATCTCTTATAATTTTGTATTGAAAGATAAATTCCCCGTCCGACGCATAGAATGATGCGTAGAGTCAGGATGCGGAAGGGGGGAGTGTTACGTTTACGGCGGTGGAGATCGCGGACGGGAAAACGGGGCGGAAACGGCGCGGCCGCAGGCCGGAACTCCTGCGCGTTCCGGTGCCGGAAGGCTCGTTTTTTTATTTGCTGCGCGGTGCGAAGCGCAGCGATCCGCAGGCGCTGTTCCGCCTTGCCGCGCGCTGCGCGCCGGTCGTGGTGACGGCGCTGCCCGTTCCGCCCGGAACAGGCGTGCGCGCCTTTGAGCCGTGTGCGTTCCCGCTCGACCGGGCCGCTGCCGCGCTGTGCGCGATCCTGCCGCAGACGCGTCTGCCGCCGCAGAACCTTTCGGTCGGCGTGTATGATCCGGACGGCGCATTGTGCGGCGGGACGCAGAAGCTGCTGCCGCTCGCTTCGGACGTGCGCATCGTCACGCGGCAGCCGGAACGGTTCGACGGGGATGCGCTTCTTGCGCGCCGCCGCTTCGGCGCGTCCCTGACCGTGGGGACGGACGAAACGCTGCTCGCGCGGTGCCATGCCGTCGTATGCTCCGCGCCGGACCCGGCTTTCCGCGGCGTTCCGGTCATACTCTCATGCGTGCCGGCGCAGGACGCGTTTTTCCTTTTGCCCGTACGCCTTCCGGAGAACCTTGCGCGGCTGTGCCCGGCGGGCGTCCCGGCAGACCTGTTTGCGGCGGCGCTCGCCGAGCGGTGCGGCGTGCGGACGCAGCGTCTGTATGCGTGTCGGGGAACCGGTTTCGGTGCGGAGCAGCTGGACGTCTGCGAAACGGCTTCGGCTTGGCGTATGCGCATCAACAATAATTTTGCTTGACAATCCGACCACATTTTAGTATAATTAACAGACAAGCCGTTAAGGCAATATCACACCGTCGGCGTGCGCGGATTGCGAAGAGCAGGGCGTGCGTTGCAATTTGTGCGCTGTTGACTTATGGTAACGCCCGAAATGATTGCGGGCAAATCAGAAAGGAAGAATGCACTATGGCAAACGAAATGACACATGAAGGGTATCGTATCCTGCGGGAAGAGCTCGACCAGCTCAAGACCACGGGACGCGACGAGATCGCAGCCCGCATCAAAGAGGCGCGTTCCTTTGGTGATCTTTCGGAAAACGCGGAGTATGACGAGGCCATGAACGCGCAGGCGATCATGGAGGCGCGTATCGCCAAACTTGAGGCCGAGCTCAAGGACGCGGTCGTTCTGGACGAAAACGAGATCTCCACCGAGATCGTCAAGACCGGTCTGCGCGTGCGTCTGTACGATGTGGATATGGAGGAAGAAGTGGAATACAAGATCCTCGGCAAGTCCCAGTCCGATCCGGACAACGGGATCATCTCCGATCAGTCTCCCGTCGGCAGGGCGCTCATCGGCAAGGCGCTGGGTGAAACCGTCAGCGTGGAAACGCCGACCGGCGCTGTATTTGAGTATAAAATCCTTTCTATTTCCAAATAAAACCTCCCGATACGATAAAACTCCGGAAGGCTCAAAACGAGGTGAAAACGATGCTGGACGAGAATATGCAGAACGAGAGCAAGGCGCTGCGCAACGAGCAGCGCGAGATTCGGCTTGCCAAGCTCGAGGCCATGCGCGCCGAAGGACAGGACCCATTCAAGATTACGCTTGCGGATCAGGCGCAGCACTGTGCCGAGATCGCGGAAAACTTTGAACAATACGAAAACAAAGACGTGTCTGTTTGCGGCAGAATGATGTCCAAACGCCGCAAGGGCAAGGTCAGTTTCATCGACATCCGCGACCGCTCCGGACGTATCCAGGTCTATGTGCGGTACGACGAGGTGGGCGAGGAAGTCTACGAATCCTTCAAGAAATGGGACATCGGCGACATCATCGAGGTCAAGGGCTTCGTGTTCAAAACGAACATGGGCGAGACGTCCGTCCACGCGCGCGAAGTGCGTCTTCTGTCGAAATCGCTTCTGCCGCTGCCGGAGAAGTACCACGGCCTGCGTGATACCGATATGCGCTACCGCCGCCGGTATCTGGATCTGATCATGAATCCCGAGGTGACGCAGACGTTCATCAAGCGTTCCGCGATCCTGCGGGAGATCCGCAACCATCTTGACGCGCAGGGCTTCATCGAAGTCGAAACGCCCGTCCTTGTGCACAATGCGGGCGGCGCCGCGGCGCGTCCGTTCGTGACGCACCACAACGCGCTGGGCGAGGATCTGTATCTGCGCATTTCGCTCGAACTGTATCTCAAGCGCCTGATCGTCGGCGGACTCGAGCGCGTGTACGAGATCGGCCGCGTGTTCCGCAACGAGGGCGTCGATGTGCGCCACAATCCGGAATTCACCCTGCTCGAACTGTATCAGGCATATACCGATTTCCACGGCATGATGGATCTGGTCGAGGATCTGTACCGCACCGTCGCGCAGAAAATCTGCGGCACGCTGCATCTGGTCTACGACGGCAAGGAGATCGATCTGGAAAAGCCGTTCGCGCGCCTGACGATGACCGACGCGGTCAAGCAGTACGCCGGCGTGGACTTTTCCGCCATCACATTCGAGGAAGCCAAGACGCTTGCCAAAGAGCGCGGCATCGAATTTGAAGCGCGGCACAAGAAGGGCGACCTTCTGAACCTGTTCTTCGAGGAATACGTCGAGGACAAGCTCGTGCAGCCGACGTTCATCACCGAGCATCCCGTGGACATCTCTCCGCTTGCCAAGCGCAAGCCGGACGATCCCGAATATACCGAACGCTTTGAACTGTATATGAACTGTGCCGAGATGGCGAACGCATTCTCCGAGCTGAACGACCCGATCGACCAGCGCGGACGTTTCGAGGCGCAGGAGGAACTCATCAAGGCGGGCGACGACGAGGCGAACCACACGGACGAGGATTTCCTCATGGCGCTCGAATACGGCATGCCGCCGACAGGCGGTATCGGCATCGGCATCGACCGCATGGTCATGCTGCTGACCGACAGCTATTCTATCCGCGACGTGCTGCTGTTCCCGACCATGAAGACGCTCGAACCCGGAAAGGGAAACAAGGCGGACGACGAGCCGGCGCAGGCTGCCGAAGCGGCTCCGGCGATCGAGGGCGCTCCGCTGATCGCAAACGAAAAGCCGGACTTCTCGGCCGTCAAGATCGAACCGCTCTTTTCGGATCTCGTCGATTTCGATACATTTTCCAAGAGCGATTTCCGCGCGGTCAAGGTGCTCGCGTGCGAAGCCGTGCCGAAATCGAAGAAACTCCTGAAGTTTACGCTGGACGACGGAACGGGAACGGAACGCACCATTCTTTCCGGTATTCACGCGTTCTACGAGCCGGAGATGCTTGTCGGCAAGACGTGCGTCGCCATCGTCAATCTTCCGCCGCGCCCCATGATGGGGATCGAAAGCTGCGGTATGCTGCTGTCTGCCGTGCATGAGGAAAACGGCGAAGAAAAACTGCATCTTCTGATGCTTGACCCGCACATTCCGGCAGGCGCAAAACTGTATTAAGCAAACGAAGGACTGCCGTATCCCGATCAGATGCGGCAGTTAGTTTTTGTTCGGAAAGGAAAGAGGAACTTGCAGAAAAACGGAGGAGCATTGAAAAGCAGATGGCAGACGTATGTCGGCGGTCTGGACGCAAGCGCACGCGCCCACAATACCGGGATCGATCTGCTGCGTATTCTCAGCATGTTCTACATCGTGGAAGCGCACACGATCACCAAGGAACTGGGCGGCATATTCAACACGGCCGTTCCGGGCACTGTGCAGTATCTGCTCTGCTCTCTGCTGATGGCGATCGGCATGGCGAGCGTGGATATCTTCGGACTGATCAGCGGTTACGTCGGGTATTCCGAGAAAAGAAAACCCGTGCGCATCACGAGCATGCTGCAGTTGTATCTGCAGGTCGTGACGTACGGTGTGGTCGTGGCGGCGGCGTTTTTTATCCTGCGTCCGCAGGCAGTGTCGATCAAGCATTTCATCATGCCGTTCATCCCCATCACCGGAAATCTGTACTGGTACTACACGGCGTATTTCGGTCTGTTTCTGGTCATGCCGCTGCTGAACGCCGGTCTGCGGCACACGCCGAAGCGGATTCTGCGCGTCATGCTGATCGTCATGTTTGCGGCGTTCTCCGTCTATGCCTGCTTCTGCGACCGGTTCAAGACGGACACCGGCTATTCGACGATCTGGCTGATCTTTCTGTATATCATGGGCGGCATTCTCCGCAAGTGCGAGGTCGGCAAGTCGCTCAAACCCTGGATGATCGCGGCGGGCATCGTCGGCCTGACGTGCGTCGGCTGTCTTTGGAAGGCGTACGGCCTGGAGATCGGCGCCGCCGGCGTCGGACTGCAGCGGGAAATGCTGATCTATCTCATCTCTCCGACCATTCTCGGCGCATCCGTGCTGTATGTGATCGGGTTTTCGAGAATACGCTTCGGTACGTTTATGATGCGTCTTGCGGCGTTTGCGTCGCCGTGCGTTTTCGCGGTGTATCTGCTGAACGGCAGCGAGCTGATCAGCGTCAATCTGCTTAAGGGACGCTTTGAATATCTCGGTACCGCTTCGCCGCTCGTGCTCGTGGGCACGGTGCTCGGGTTCTCCGCCGCTTTCGTCGCGGTCTCTATCCTGATCGACCGGGTACGTCTGCGCGTGTTCGGTCTGCTGCACATCCCGCAGATGCTGTCGGCGGTCGACCGCGCCGCGCATAAATATGCGCGCAAATGGATCTCCGACGACTGATATATATT
The DNA here is from genome assembly GCA_902790325.1 of Oscillospiraceae bacterium. Classification (GTDB taxonomy): domain Bacteria; phylum Bacillota; class Clostridia; order Oscillospirales; family Acutalibacteraceae; genus UBA1425. The sequence goes on from CADARP010000002.1 coordinate 271,625, forward strand.
GCGAAAAACCAAATAAACTTGTTTTCTGAACACTTTTCGGGACTTGTTCCGGGAAGTGTTTTTCTTTTGGAAAAGTTAAAAAACGGTTACAGCTTTGCGATTTGGGGAAAATAGGCTTGTCAACGGCGGAAAAATCTGCTATTATATCTATCGTATTGGCATTTTTTGTCTTTGGAGAAGCGGAATGAAAGTATCGGTATGTATGGCCGCCTACCGCGGGGAGCGCTATATCGGCGAGCAGATCCGCTCGATCCTGTCCGAGCTTCGGCAGGGGGATGAGCTGCTGGTGTCCGACGACGCGCCCGGCGGAGAAACCGAGCGGATCGTGCGCGCGTTTGCGCAGACGGACGCGCGTGTGCGGTATCTGCGCGGCGAAGGCAAGGGCGTTGTGCGGAATTTTGAACGCGTGCTGACCGCTGCGGCGGGCGACGTCCTGTTTCTGAGCGATCAGGACGACGTGTGGCTGCCCGGCAAGGTAGATGCGGTGCTTCGCGAGATCGAAAACGGCGCTTGTCTTGTGGTGCATGACGCGCGTGTCGTGGACGAATCCCTGCAGACGATCGCGCCGTCGTTCTTCGCGCTGCGGCACAGCCGCGCGGGCTTTTTGCGCAACTTCCTGCGCAACAGCTACATGGGCTGCTGCATGGCGCTGACGCGTCCCGTGCTCGAACGCGCGCTGCCGTTTCCGCCGGATCTGCCGATGCACGACCAGTGGCTGGGACTTGCGGCGGAGAAGTACGGCCGCACCTGCTTTTTGCCGCAGCCGTACCTGCTGTACCGTCAGCACGGCGGCAACGTGACCGGCGGTAAAACAACGTTTTCACAAAAAGTGCGCTGGCGCATTGCGCTGCTGCGCGCGCTTTTCAGATAGGAGTTAGCTATGACGGACTGTTCCGTATCCGGTTGCATCGTGACGTATAACAACATGCGCACGATCGACAAGACGCTTTCGACGCTGCTTGATTGTACGCGCGGCGTGGATTTCAAACTATATATCGTGGACAATGCTTCCACCGACGGCACGCCGCAGTTTATCCGCGAGAAGTTCGGCGGCGATCCGCGCGTGGAGATCATCGAGCGCCAGTCCAACGACGGTTTCGGCGTCGGACACAATCTGGTGATCGACCGGCTGACGTCCGAATTTCATGCGGTCATCAATCCCGACGTGATCGTGCGCGACGACGTGCTTTTGGAGATGGCGGCGTATATGCGTGCGCATCCCGACATCGGTCTGCTGTCGCCGCGTATCCGCTTCCCGGACGGACGCGACCAGGTGCTCGGCAAGCGCGATCCGAAGCTGCGGTATCTCATCGCCAGCCGCCTGCGCGGCAAGGGCGAGCCGAACCGTCTGCTGCGCGAATATGCGATGCTCGACGCGGATCTGTCCGTGCCGTGCGATATCGAGAACGCGACCGGCTGCTTCATGCTGCTGCGAACCGATCTGTTCCGGCAGATCGGCGGTTTCGATACGCATTATTTCCTGTATTTCGAGGACAGCGATCTGACGCGCACGGTGCGTCAGACGAGCCGCGCGGTCTACTATCCGGACACGTGCGTGTACCACGTCTGGGGCAGAGAGAGCAAAAAGAACAGCCGTCTGCGCCGCATCCAGATCCGGTCCATGCTGTACTATTTCCGAAAGTGGAGAGGCTGATGTTTAAAAATCTGTACAAGTACCGCTACCTCTTGGTCGAGATTGTCAAAAAGAACATCAAGCTCCAGTACCGCAATTCGGTGCTGGGCGTGTTCTGGACGTTTCTGCAGCCGCTTCTGACGACCTTGGTGCTGGTGCTGGTGTTTTCCAATATCTTCGGCCGCGACAACAAGGCGGTGCTGAATTATCCCGTCTATCTGCTCTGCGGCCGGCTTTTGTACGAGTTTTATTCCCAGTCCACCAAGCGCGCGATGCGGTCGGTGCGGCTGTCCGCTTCGGTCATCAAGAAAGTCTACATCCCGAAGTACATCTATCCGATCTCCAACGTGATCTCCACCTTCATCACCTTCCTGATTTCGCTTTTGGTGCTGGTGGTATTTATCCTCTATTTCCAGTTCTTCAGCGATAAACCCGTCCACATCACAGGCTATGCGTTTCTGGCGATCGTGCCGATCCTGATCCTGTTCATCCTGTGTCTGGGCGTGGGACTGATCCTGTCGGTGCTGGAGGTTTTCTTCAAGGACATCGAGTATCTGTACGACGTGTTCTGTATGCTGCTGTTTTATCTCACGCCGATCTTCTACCACGTCGACCAGCTCAAGGCCGCGCCGGCGGTCAAGATGGCGCTGATGGCAAATCCGCTGTACTCGATCGTGTCGATGTTCCGCAGCTGCGTACTGTTCGGCGAGATGTGGAACTGGCACTGGTTTTTCTACGCGCTGGGCTTTTCGATTGCCATGCTTCTGATCGGCGCGTTTGTGTTTTACAAAAAACAGGACGACTTTATCCTGCACATTTAAGGGATACGAATTATGGACGAACGGACGCCAGCGGTCAAGGTTGAAAACGTCAGCGTGCTTTTCAACCTGAACAAGGAAAAGATCGACAATCTCAAAGAGTATTTCATCAAGCTCATCACCCGTAAGCTGCACTATACGGAGTTTTGGGCGCTGACAGACATATCGTTCGAGATCGGAAAGGGCGAACGTCTGGGCGTCCTGGGCTTCAACGGCGCAGGCAAAAGCACGCTTTTGAAGGTCGTGGCGGGCGTTCTGAAGCCGACGAAGGGTTCGGTGCATGTCGAGGGCGTGATCGCGCCGATGCTTGAGCTGGGCGCAGGCTTCGACATGAACTATTCCGGCAAAGAGAACGTCTATCTCTACGGCGCGACGATGGGGTATTCGCGCAAGTTCATCGCCGAGAAATACGACGAGATCGTCGCGTTCAGCGAGCTGGAAGAGTTTATGGACGTGCCGGTCAAGAACTATTCCTCCGGCATGCGCGCGCGCCTGGGCTTTGCAATCGCGACGGCGGTCTGCCCCGAGGTGCTGATCCTCGACGAAGTGCTGTCCGTGGGCGACGCGAAGTTCAAAAAGAAGAGCGAGGCAAAGATCCGCGAGATGTTCGACAAGGGCGTGACGGTGCTGTTCGTTTCGCACAATACCGACCAGGTACGCCGCCTTTGCAACCGGGCGATCCTCATCGACAAGGGCAGACTGATCGCCAGCGGTACGGCGGACGAGGTGTGCGATATCTACGACGAAAAAGTCAATCAAAGCAAAAAATAGGGTACGACAGGCTGGGGAAACTCAGCCTTTTTTGTGTGAAAGAATGCGGAAGCGTGGGGGAATACTATGCTGTGGAAAAAGAACAAGGAAACGGTGCGCCCGGCAAAAAAGAAAGATGCGGACGCGATCAGCGAGCTGCGCAGACAGGCGCACGACCTGCACCGTACGGGACGGCCGGACGTGTTTCAGAAGCCGTTCGGCGACGAGCTGGAAGCGCAGACGCGCAAGATGCTCTACGATAAAAACGGGCTGCTGCTCGTGACGGAAACGGAGGGCACGGTCTGCGGGTTTGTGTACGCGACGTTTGTCACGGAGTCGTCGACGCCCGTATGGGACAGCCGCAGTTTCTGCAAGATCGAGGAGATCGCGGTGGACAAGTCCTGCCGCGGACAGGGATACGGAACGCAGTTGGTGCAGGCGGTGCGCCGCGAAGCGGTTGCGCGCGGCTGCCCGAAGCTGGAGCTGAACGTGTGGGCGTTCAACGCGGGCGCATGCGCCTTCTGGACGAGACTGGGCTTTGCGCCGTATCTCTACTGCATGGAGAGCCGGGTGCAGACGGCAGACGAGCCGTCCGCGGAGATAACGGGGGCAGATTGATCGGGATTTGCAGAGCAAATTCCGAAGTGAAATCGCCTACGGCGGTGAAATCCTGCTGCGCAGGATGAAGTGTTTTGCTACGCAAAACGTGAAATATTTCATCTGCGATGAAATGTTGTGGACGGGCTTCGCCCGTACCCATTATAAATTGCCGGCTGCAAGCCCCGAATCCCGCCGTAAGGCGGATTTCATCTGCGAAGCAGATTTCACATGGCGCAACCATATTTCA
>CADARP010000003.1 GCA_902790325.1 Oscillospiraceae bacterium
TTGCTTTTTGGTGTAGCAACTTAACTGTAACACATGGAGCTCCTGTTCGTCACTCTTTTTTTGCCAGGTGTAACACATCTATTGTAAACCTACATTTTTGATATGATCCGATCAAAGATAAAAAAAGGTCTGCAGCGTTCCCGCATGACGGGGCTTCAATCGCAGCAGACCTTCTGACTTTTTTGTCTTTATCCTGTGGCGGAAACGTAATACACCATAACCTGCCCACCTTTCCCTGCCGGCCTGTTCGGTTTGGCGGGGATTATGTTTTGCCGGGAGGGGGGGGAGCAGTATCTTCGGAGCGGGACGCGCGTACCGGTGTGCCGTTTTTTGATTCTGCTTATCAAAATTGCCATTTTCTCCATAGGATATTTTATGCACGTCTGCAAACAATACCGTTGAAACCAAGATTTAAAGGAGCAGTGCACCCAATGGTAGCAACCGGCATTGTCCGCAGGATCGACGATCTCGGCCGCGTCGTCATCCCCAAGGAGATCCGCCGCACCGGAGTGTCTGTGCGATCCCGCTCCGCCGAAAACAACGAAGACGGATTTACCAACCTGTCTTCACAATGTTCGATTTGTCAAATCACCTGCACATAAATTGTACATAATGCACAAAGAAAACGCGTCAACCGTACGTATCTGCAACGGGCGTCCTCACAACTAATATCGGAAATGCACGCATATCATTCCATCAGAGCATAATTATACCGGCGCAAAGGCATGTTACAGTAACGTACTTTTGCGCCGGTTTTATCATTCTCTTTACAGTTCCGTCGTTCAGCCGCGCTGCACAGCGGTTGCCGATTTCTGCCCGGGAAAAATGAGGCGGTGCTGTCTCAGTATTCCGCTTTGATGTGCAGCTCCTTGACCGCGCCGTGTGCGCCGAACAGTTTCCATTCGCCCGCGCCGAGGCGCTGCAGGATCGCGGTTCGTTCCGCCGCGCACAGTTCCGGGTCCGTGTCCACACCGGACATCAGAACGGGGGCGTATTTGTTATATTCAGCCTGTTCGCGCGTCATGCCGTGCATGTTGATATAAATGTCGCCGGTAAACGCAATGTGATGCGCATAGTCGACCAGAACCGTCTCGCCCGGCAGGTGTCCGCCCTGACCCTGATAGACCTCAAAGCGCAGCTCGCCGAAGTCAAAAAAGCCGACCTGCTCCAGCGGCATTGTCTGCTCGATCTGTGTATCCCACAGCGCGCAGACGGTTTCCGGCTTCGGCGGCGCATAAAAAGTGAGCGCCTTGCAGATGTTGACGTACGGCCTGTGCAGCGGGTTCTGTTCGCGCAAGCCGTGCCTGCCGTTATACTCCAGCTCCAGACACGCTTTTGTTGTGCGGCTGGCCAGGATCTCGTCGAACAAAGGCAGAAGGCCGCAATGATCCACGTCCGCGTGTGTGATAAAAACGCGCTTTCTGATGCGGTCAAAATCGGGGATGATCCTGCGAAACACCCGCAGCATCTCCTCCCGGTAGAGTGCGTATCCGCAGTCGACGAACAGCACGCTGCCGCCGCTTTGCACGATTGCCGTGTTGCTGCCGCAGGGCGGCTCGATCAGCGTGATTTTTGTATTCTCCGTGACGGTGTGTTCCGTGATCCGGGGCTGAAAAGCGTCGCCCCGGTATTTTGACAACAGCTCCGCAAACCGGCTGATGCTTTCAAACGTCTTGAACGGCGACAGCCCGTTTTCGTCCAGCGTCTGCATGATGAGATTGGAATTGACGAGAAGCGCATCCCGGTTTTCTTCCGGCAGTCCCGTCAGCTTCATCAGTCCCGAAACAAAGGACTGGTAGAAAATGCTGTTGTCAAAAACGCGTTCGGAGCGGTTGTAGTCCAGCACCCGGACGGGGCAGATCTCCTGCGCTTCGAGCAGGAATTCCCGCAGCTTCTGCTCGTTGTCCACGAACAAGCCCATTTTGAAGCCCTGATAGCCGGAACCGTTTTCCTGCGAGCTGATGTAGGAAATATTCAGCCGATACCGATGAATCAGCCGAAGCGCTTGTGTGACGCTGCCCGGCACGTCCCGCAGCATAAACTCCAGCAGAACGATGCTCTGTTCATTTTTATCCGTTTGCAGATACCCGATCTTTTCCAGCTCCGCATCCGCTTTCCGGAGCTGTTCCTCGTCTCCTTCGGCGTCGATGAACAGGGTATGGGAATCCACGGCCTTGTTGTAGCTGACGCGCGTAATGTTGACGCCGAGCGACGCAAAGCATTCGCTTGCCTTGAGAAACGCGCCGATATGATCCGGCATGGTCGTGATATACATTTTCTTCATGGTTCGGTCTCCCTTCGCCGCGCACATGCAGACGATACGCCGTGCTCAGCGGATCGCGTCTTTCATTTCTTTGACATAGGCGCCGATGTGCGCGGGCGCCTCTTTACCGTACTGCGCGAGCAGCTTGATGATCGCCGAGCCGACGATTGCGCCGTCGGACAGCGACGCCATTTCTTTCGCCTGCTGCGGCGTGGAGATGCCGAAGCCGATCGCGCACGGAACAGACGTGTTCTCCCGGACAAGCCGGATAACACCGTGCAGATCTGTTGTGATCTCGCTGCGCGTTCCGGTCACGCCGAGACTCGACACAATGTACAGAAACCCCTCCGCTTCCTTTGCGATCATGGCAACGCGCTGTTCGGAGGTCGGCGCGATCAGAGAGATCAGATCCACGCCGTATCGGCGGCAGACCGGCTGAAACTCATCCTTTTCCTCAAACGGCAGGTCGGGCAGGATCAGCCCGTCGATCCCGATCTGCCGGCATGTGGAAATAAAACGCTCCGCGCCGTAAGAGAACACGACGTTGGCGTATGTCATAAAAACCATGGGGATCGTCACGTCGCGCCGCAGTTCCCGCACGAGCTCGAACACCTTGTCCGTTGTGATCCCGCCCCGCAACGCGCGCAGATTCGCGCCCTGAATGACCGGCCCCTCCGCGGTCGGATCGGAAAAGGGGATGCCGAGCTCGATCAGATCCGCACCGTTTTCCGCTGCGGCCCGCACGGCCGCGGCCGTCGTTTCCGTGTCGGGGTCGCCGACGGTGATGAACGCGATGAACGCCTTGCCGTTCGCAAACGCCTGCCCTATCTTACTCATAAATATCCTCCCCCCTGTATCGGGCGATCGCCGCGCAGTCCTTGTCGCCTCTGCCGGAGATCGTCACGACGACGATCTGGTCGGGGCGCATCTGCGGCGCCGCTTTGATCACGTGCGCCGCGGCGTGCGCCGATTCGATCGCCGGAATGATCCCTTCTGTTTTCGCAAGATACTCAAATGCACAGACCGCTTCTTCATCCGTCACGGCAACGTATTCCGCTCTGCCGATGTCATGCAGATATGCGTGCTCCGGTCCGACGCCGGGATAGTCCAACCCCGCAGAGATCGAGTAGACCGGTGCGATCTGCCCGTATTCGTCCTGACAGAAATAGGATTTCATCCCGTGGAAAATGCCGAGCTTGCCGGTTGCGATCGTGGCTGCCGTTTCAAACGTATCCACGCCGCGGCCTGCCGCCTCACATCCGATCAGCCGGACGGAAGGCTCGTCGATGAAATGGTAAAACGTCCCGATCGCATTCGAGCCGCCGCCGACGCACGCGACAACCGCGTCCGGCAGTCTGCCCTCTTTTTCGAGTATCTGCGATTTGATCTCCTCGGAGATGACCGCCTGAAAATCGCGCACGATCGTCGGGAACGGGTGCGGCCCCATGACGGAACCGAGACAGTAGTGCGTGTCGCTGATGCGTTTCGTCCATTCGCGCATCGCCTCGGACACGGCGTCCTTGAGCGTCGCGGTTCCCGTCTTGACCGGCACGACTTCGGCGCCCAGCAGGCGCATCCGGTAGACGTTCAGCGCCTGACGGATCGTATCCTCTTCGCCCATGAATACGACGCACTCCATGCCGAACAGAGCGGCTGCGGTCGCGGTGGCGACGCCGTGCTGGCCGGCGCCCGTTTCGGCGATCAGCCGCGTTTTGCCCATCTTTTTGGCAAGCAGCGCCTGGCCGAGCACATTGTTGATCTTATGCGCGCCGGTGTGGTTGAGATCCTCGCGCTTGAGATAGATCTTCGCGCCGCCGAGATCCTCCGTCATTTTTTTCGCGTAGTACAGCAGCGACGGCCTGCCCGCGTATTCGTTGAACAGCGTCGACAGTTCGCGTCGGAATTCCGGATCGTCCTTGTAATGTGCGTACGCCTGTTCCAGTTCTATGACGGCGTTCATCAGCGTTTCCGGGATATACTGACCGCCGTGGACGCCGAATCGTCCTTTTCGCATGATGCATTCCTCATTTCTGTGATGTGCCGCGTGTACAGCGGCAAGGATTTTGTTTTTATCTTTCTGCCGGTGCGTTTCCACGCCGGAAGACACGTCGACGCCTGCCGGCGCAAGTCTTTGGATCGCCTCCGGGATCGTTTCCGGCGTCAGACCGCCTGCCAGAATATACGCACGTCCGACATCCCGCAGCAGCGTCCAGTCGAACGTTTCCCCGCTGCCCGTGCCGCTGTCCAGCAGCACCATGTCCGCCGTGCTGCGCTGCGCTGCCCGTATATCTTCCGCCGTCCGCACGCGGAACGCTTTCCAGACCGGCAGCGCCGTCATTGCACGCAGCGCGTCGATATACGCGTCGTCCTCCTGTCCGTGCAGTTGGATGACGTCCAGCCCGATCTCCCGCGCGCATGCGGCAACCGTCTCTTTCGGTTGATCGACAAAAACGCCGACAGCGCGGATGTCCGGCGACAGTTCCCGCCGGAGAAGTGCGGCGGTTTCGGGCGATACGTTCCGGCGGCTTTGGGGATAGTGCAGGATGAAGCCGGCATAGTCCGGCTTCGCCGCATTCACATACGCAATATCGCACGGTCTGCACAGTCCGCAGATCTTGATCTTCGTCATATTGCCGCCTCCCGCAGTGCCGTGAGCGCGGCAGCTTTGTCGCGCGCGCGCATCAGCGCTTCGCCGACGAGAATCGCATCCGCGCCGGCACTGCGCATCACAGCCGCGTCCTGCGGCGTGCGCACCCCGCTTTCGCAGACGTACAGACACTGCGGCGGTATACATGACCGCAGACGCGCGGCGTTCGTGAGATCGACGGTGAAATCCTTTAAGTTGCGGTTGTTCACGCCGATCATACGTGCGCCGGCGCTGACCGCGGAAGCGATCTCCGCTTCGTCGTGCGCCTCCACAAGCGCAGCCAGCCCCAGTTCTGCGCAGATGCGCAGATACTGTCCGAGCGTCGCCGTGTCGAGAATGGCGCAGATCAGCAGCACGCAGTCCGCGCCCATGCATTTTGCTTGATAGAGCTGGTACGCATCGACGACGAAGTCTTTGCGCAGCATCGGCAGGGATACGGTTAGCCGGATCTCGCGGAATATCCCGTCCGAACCGAGGAACCACTTCGGCTCCGTCAGACACGAGATACAGTCTGCGCCGGCCGCTTCGTAGTCCGCGGCGATCTGCGTATACGGAAAGGCCGGATCGATCACGCCCTTGGACGGCGACGCTTTTTTGACCTCGCAGATCAACCGCATGCCGGGCTTTGCGACGGCGTCGTAAAACCGTTCGCCGCTGCCGTTCCGTTCGCACGCGCGCGCTTTCATTTCCTCAAGGGGAACGCGGCTGCGGTCGTCCGACACGCGCTTTCTGGCGTAGTCGGCGATGGTGTCGAGGATCGTCATACGGTCTCCTCCGGACGGTTGCTCATCTCAATAAACCGGTCGAGCACCCGTAGCGCCGCGCCGGAGTCGATGATCTGCGCAGCGCGCAGGACGCCGTCGCCGAAGCTGTCCGCCTTGCCGCCGATATACAGCGCCGCGCCCGCGTTCATCAGCACGGCGTTGCGCTTATGCCCCTGCTTGCCGGAAAGGATGTCGCGGGTGATCTGCGCATTCTCCTGCGGCGTTCCGCCGACCAGTTCTTCCTTCGCGCAGCGCGCAAAGCCGAAATCCTCCGGCGTGATCACATACGATTTGAACCAGCCGTCCCGGATCTCGCAGACCGTTGTCGGAGCGCTCAGGGAGATCTCATCCAGCTTGTCCTGTCCGTACACGACCATGCCGCGCCGAATGCCGAGGTTGATCAGCACCTGCGCGAGCGGCGCGACAAGGTAATCGTCATACACGCCGAGAAGCTGCATGGACGGTTTGCCGGGATTGGTCAGCGGCCCGAGGATGTTGAACACCGTGCGGAAACCGAGCTCGCGTCGGATCGGGCCGACGTATTTCATGGACGTGTGGTATTTCTGCGCGAAGAAGAAACAGATCCCGACTTCCCGCAGGAGTTCAATGCATCTTGCGGGGCTTTGCTGGATATTGACGCCGAGCGCCTCCAGACAGTCGGCCGTACCGCACTGAGATGAAGCGGCGCGGTTGCCGTGCTTGGCGACCTTCATGCCGCCGGCCGCCGCCACCAGCGCGGACGTGGTCGAAATGTTGAAGCTGTGCGCGTTATCGCCGCCCGTCCCGACGATTTCAAACAGATCCATGTCGGTCTGCACCTGTGTGGCATGCTCGCGCATGGCTGCGGCGCAGCCCGCGATCTCATCGGTCGTTTCGGCCCTGGCGCTTTTGGTGGACAGCGCGGACAGGAACGCGGCGTTCTGCGTGGCGGTCGTTTCGCCGCTCATGATCTCATTCATGACAGTATACGCCTCGTCAAAGGTCAGGTCTCCCTTGTTGACGATCTTCACAATGGCTTCTTTGATCATGTTTATACAATCTCCTTTATAAATGAATGCAGCATCGCTTTGCCGTCCGGCGTCAGGATCGACTCCGGGTGGAACTGGACGCCGTAAATGGGGTATGCCGTATGCTGTACCGCCATCACTTCTCCGTCCCGCGTGACGGCGGTCACCCGCAGTACGTCCGGAATGGTGGCGCTGTCTGCCGCAAGGGAATGGTACCGTGCGACCGGCGCTTCCTGCGGGCAGTCTTGGAACAGAGGACAGGCCGGATCGAACGTGACAAGCGATTGTTTGCCGTGCATGAGCTGCCCGGCGTATGTGATCGCAGCGCCGAACGCCGCGCAGATCGCCTGATGCCCGAGGCACACGCCGAGGATCGGGGTCGTATGCCCCAGCGTTTTCACCACGTCGATGATCACGCCCGCGTCCTCGGGTCTGCCGGGGCCGGGAGAAAGAATGATCCTGTCTGGGGAAAGCGCTTCGATCTCCCGCACGGTCATTTCGTCGTTGCGGATCACCCGGATGGACGGATCGATCTCACCGACGAGCTGATAAAGATTGTAGGAAAAACTGTCATAATTGTCGATCAGCAGTGTCATTCGTCCACCTCCTGCGCCAGCTCCAGCGCTTTCAGAGAAGCCCTCGCCTTATTCATCGACTCCGCATATTCCGTCTCGGGCACGGAATCCGCCACGATCCCGGCGCCGCTGCGGACAAATACCTTGCCGTTCTTTTTGTAAGCGATGCGGATCGCGATGCAGGTGTCCATGTTGCCCGTAAAGTCGATATAGCCGATCGCGCCGCCGTAAATGCCGCGCTTGTTGTTTTCCAGATCCGCAATGAGCTGACAGGCGCGGATCTTCGGCGCGCCGGAGAGCGTTCCGGCCGGCAGTACCGCTTCGATCGCATCGAGCGCATCCTTGTCCTCGCGGATCACGCCGCGCACGGTCGAGCCGATGTGCATCACGTGCGAAAACCGCTCGATCGAATGCAGCTTCTCCACCTGAACCGACCCGAATCTGCTGATCTTGCCGAGGTCGTTACGGCCGAGATCGACCAGCATGTTGTGCTCGGCAAGCTCCTTTTCGTCCGCAAGCAGCTCCGCCTCCAGCGCTTTATCCTCCTGATCCGTCTTTCCGCGCGGTCTGGTGCCGGCAAGCGGGAAGGTGTGCAGCACGCCGTCCTCGAGTTTGACCAGTGTTTCCGGAGAAGCGCCCGCCACCTCAACGTCCGTGCCTGAAAAATAGAACATATACGGCGACGGGTTGATCGTGCGCAGCACGCGGTAGGTGTTGAACAGGCTGCCTTCAAACGGCGCGGACAGGCGGTTGGACAGGACGATCTGGAAAATGTCGCCCTCAAAGATATACCGTTTGGCGCGTTCGACCATCTCGCAAAAATGCGCCTTGTCAAACAGCGGCGTCACTTCGCCCAGCAGCTTTCCGGCCGGCTCCCGTGTTTTCTCGCCGTTTCGCAGCAGCTCGGCAAGGCGCCGCAGCTCCATGACGGCTTTGTTGTATCCGACTTCGCCGTCGCGCAGCGGCATGTTCACGATCAGAACGATCTTTTGCCGCAGGTGGTCAAATGCGATCACCTTATCAAACAGCATCAGATCCACGTCTTTGAACGCTTCCGTGTCCTGCGCGCCGCACCGCACGGCCGGCTCGCTGTAGGAGAGATAATCGAACGAAAAGTAACCGACCAATCCGCCGGTGAACGACGGCAGATGCGCAAAACGCGGGCTGCGGTATTCTCCGAGGATCTGACGCAGATACGCGGAAGGATTCTCCGTCCTAAGCCGGATGTCGCCCGCTTTCATCTCGCCGTCCATACAGGTGATCTCCATGATCGGATCGAACCCGAGAAACGTATATCTGCCCCATTTCTCGTCTGCCTGCGCGGATTCGAGCAGATAACAGTGCGTCGAAACGTTTTTCAGAATCCGCATCGTTTCGATCGGCGTGGTAAAGTCGGAGAGCAGCTCACAGCTGATCGGGACAATATCGTACTGTCCGCTGTCCGCGATCTGCTGCACGTCTGCATAGCTCGGAACAATTTTCATGTTTTTCCCTCCCTGATATTGTATTGGTTTCCGTATGGAATACTGTTTGTAAAAAAAGAAAACGCCCTTGACAGCTCTGTTGTCTGTCAAGGACGAATGAAAATCCGCGGTGCCACCTTGATTCACGGCCGAAGCCGTGCGCTTTGCGGGATACCAGCATATCCCCGGCAACTGACGTATGCCCCCACGTTGCAGAATACTCTGTGCCGTGCACATTTGACTGCACCCTCCGCGGCCCATTTGACAACATGTTTCCTGCCTGACTCTCAGCGACGCAGGCTCTCTGTACGGGCATTGCTGCCGTTACTTCCGCTTCATCGGTTTAAAGAATTAAACTATTCAGTTTTTCGTATTATATCACGCCGTTCCGGCGTTGTCAATGTCATGATCGAATAATAAAAAGTTTTTTTCGGATCTTCGGGTCGAAGCCCGTCTGCATTGTGTCTGACGGCACAGAAAAAATATTTTTTTTTCCGAAAAGCACTTGACTTTAACCTTTTAACGTGGTAAAGTAACAATAATCGAACATGTCAAAGGCGTTGACGAAGACGGACCTGCACCGAATTTCACAGAGAGCCGGGGACGGTGTGATCCCGGCAAAGGACTGCAGAGCTCCCATCCCTTCCGAGCCGGAGCCCCGAAAGGTCAGACACCCGGTAGGCGTTTCCCGCGTATGCTGCGTGAGTGCATAGAGGTTGGCAGACCTCGAAGAGGCGGCGGATTTTTCATCCGCAATTTGAGTGGTACCGCGAGTGCAAATTTGATTTACACCCGTCTCAAAGCGATCCGATGCTTTGGGGCGGCTTTTGTTTTAATCCGAGAGCTTCGGGAAACGATAGACCCAATTATCTCAAGACAGACGGGAGGCAGAAAAAATGGTTGACGGAAAGCATTTTGTGATTGACGCGCACTGTCATATTTATCCGGACAAGATCGCGCAAAAGGCCGAACGCGCCACCGAAAACTTCTACCATTACAACGGATTCGGAGACGGTACGGTCGGCATGCTTTTGCGCGAAGGCAAAAAGGCGGGCATCGACCGCTTCATCGTGCAGTCGGTCGCGACCACGCCGCACCAGGTTTCCGGCATCAACCGTTTCATTGCGGACACGGTAAAAAACGGCGGCGGCGTCTTCGCGGGGCTCGGCACACTGCATCCCGACAGCGAAAACCTGAAACGGGACGTCGACGAAATCGTGTCGCTCGGTCTGCACGGCGTCAAGCTGCACCCGGACATCCAGAACTTCAAAATCGACGATTACCGCTGTCTGAAAATCTACGAGCTGTGCGAACAGGCGGGACTGCCGATCCTGATGCACACGGGCGACAGCCGGTACGACAACTCCAACCCGAACCGCCTGCTGCCGGTGCTGGAAATCTACACGGATCTGATCGTCGTCGGCGCGCATTTCGGCGGCTGGTCGATCTGGGAGGAAGCGTCGAAAAAACTGTGCGGACTGAAAAACCTGTACGTTGACAGCTCTTCCAGCTTCGCGTGGCTCAGCAACGACGACGTGAAACGCATCATCGCGCGCTACGGCACGGACAGAGTCCTGTTCGGCACGGATTACCCCTTGGGCTCGCCGGCAGAGGAGATCGCGCGCTTTCTGTCGCTCGGTTATTCCGACGATGAGAACCGCCGGATGCTCAGTGAAAACGCAAAAAAGGTTTTTCGCCTGGATACGGAAGAAAGGAGCGTTCACCATGTATAAAACAGCATTCGCGAAAAGAGGATTGTCCGTTCTGATGAGTCTGCTTCTGGCGCTGGGCTGCTGCGTCATTGCGGCTGCCGCGGAAGATGCGCCGCACTACGTTGTGCTCGGCGACTCCATCGCGTTCGGTTCGGGGCTGTCCAATCCGAGGCAGGCGGTGTACGGCAGGATCGTCGCCGATACGAACGGCTATGCCTATGACAATTTCGCCGTGCCCGGACACACGACGCAGAATCTGCTGCAGCGCATGCAGAACGAGCAGGTCAAGACAGCGATTGCCGACGCGGACATCATCAGTATTTCGATCGGCGGCAACAACTTCCTGCTCGGCAACCTGAACGCGCTGTTGTACGACGCCATTGTCAAAGAGGACTATACGCGATTTGACGAGATCGCAGACCGTTTTTACGACGACCTGCAGCAGATCATCGAAACGATCCGTCAGCTCAATCCGGACGCGGCGATCCTGCTGCAGACCATTTACAATCCGCAGACCGGTTACGTCGGCGAGGTCTATCAGCAGGGCGCAAACCGCTTCAACGACCTGTTCCGGCAGTATGCCGCGGAGCATCCGGAAGGCATTCTGCTGGTGGACGTCGCGCAGGTGCTGACGGATTCCGACCGTGATTTTGCCGAAGACCGCATCCACCCCAGCGCTGTCGGCAACGAAAAGATCGCACGTGCGGTTTTGCAGACGCTGTTCGACAACGGGCTCGGCACGCAGACAACGCCTGTGATCGCCGAAGCCGGGCGGGACATGCACGGCACCGGCGCTTTCACATGGTTCGTGCAATTCTACGGCGGCCTGTTCCATCTGCTCTCGGTCGTCCGTCATTTCTTTATCTCTGTATTTGCACGGTAACCCTGAAGGAAACGCGGATGGGTAACGTACTTTTGTGCCGGTTCTCTTGAATCAAACAATCATTCTTCTCAACGAATACTTCGTTTAGTCTTTTCCTTACGGCTTGTTTTCCGCAATGCTATTTCAAAAATGTGTTGACGTTATTCTCCGCAGCCGATCAGGCGCAATCTGTAATTCACAAGATACGGTCGGTCGTCCTCCGAATACGAAAACCAGTTCACGACCGCTATTTCGGTTCTTTTATCGGCGTATTCCGGACGGATAAACTGT
This sequence comes from Oscillospiraceae bacterium, assembly GCA_902790325.1. Lineage (GTDB taxonomy): Bacteria > Bacillota > Clostridia > Oscillospirales > Acutalibacteraceae > UBA1425. Next base: position 11,585 of record CADARP010000003.1, read on the forward strand.
CTTTCTTCAAATGTAAAGAAATCATCCGTTTCCGTTTCGTCATCGGCAGTAAACAGAAACTCTTGCGCTTGTGCGTCTGATTCCGGATCCTGAATCCGTCTGTATTCTGTCGTCGAATCGAACAGATGCACTTCATGATATTCCGATACATCGAAGAAATCATGATCGCCTGTCCAAATACCTGCCTGATCCTTTTGGTACGGGCAGCAAATCGTGTCTCTGTTGGATAATGCAAACAAATACCCGTTTGCCGGGATTCGGTCATAATATTTCATTCTGCGCCCTCCCTTTTGTCCGAGAGTGTACGACAATACAAATTCTTTGTAGGTTCAACGGTGATTTCGCCGTAACCGTCTGTCGTGCCGCAGCCGATAAAACAGTGCCTGATTTTTGCAATGTCTTGTTTTTCCTCGCAGACCAGCCGAAAAGACGAACCTGCCGCCGTACCGTAGGACGCAGGAAAGCCGTCGACATGCATCAGGCAGGTTTCGCGGTATCGGCTTTTGACCGAGAAAACGCCGGCCGTCCCGAGAATCCTTTCCATTGCGCGGATGATCGGCTGTTCGGTTTCATCATATACGCCGTACGGATTGCGAAACAACAAAGGGGAAAGCACGCGTACCGTGACGTCGGAGCATAATTCCGTTTCAAACGCGTCTTCTGTAACAGAAAGCACATCCACTTCTGTCGAACCGCCGCCAAGTGCAAGCGCGCTGTCTTTCCTGACCATGTCGGCGATGCGTTCAATCGGTTCACGCGCCCCCTCGATAAATCCGATAAAGGATTGCCCCGCGGACAAAATGATTTGGTTGTTCGCGGTTTTCTTTTTGACCGGGACGGATTCGATACTGTCCGCGTTTGGATCCGTAACAAAACAACGCGGCAGATAATGCAGTCTTTCAAATAGATCTGTATTTTGATCGGTCGCCATTCTGTCGCGGAGCTGCGCGGGCGCATTGCGGACAAATGCGAAACTGATCGGAGAAGGCAGGCATCTTTTGCCGCCCGACCCGATGTAGGCAAACGAAAAAGTCAATGCCGAAAGACCCGGTTCAGAATCGCAGCTTCCCCTGCTTTCCATCGCCCTGCGCATCTCTCTGCCGGGAATACATCCCGGGAAATCGGCGAATACATCCGCCGGAAAAGAAACGTCTGTTGAAAGCCGTACGGAGTAATGGAGTTTGTACTTGTTTTGCATCGATCCGATCACTCCTTCGGTATTTTAAATGGTTGGTCATCCCGGCAATCGCATTTGATCCATGACCCGTCGTTTGCATTTCGGAAATGAGACGCATATACATAGTTTTCGACAAAGCCGTTTTTTCTGCGGCTTTTGGCAAAGGCTTTCGCCGTTTCGCAGCATGCATCCGAAAGCGTCTGCCCCATGCGATACGGAATTTCCTCGTTGACAAAAGCGATGCCGACCGAAACCGAGAGCGGGATCGTTCCGGTATCGTCATTTTGCCAAAGGGGCGTTTCAGACACTCTCTTTGCAAACAGATCCGCCGCGTCATATGCGATTTCGGCGGAACACAACAGATTCACGTCATCGCCGCCGATATTCAGCCTGCGAAAAACCCGATTGCAATTGCCGTATCTCATGCACAGCGCCTTTTCTATATCCTCCAGAGCGCACAGATATGTATTTGTGATACACGCCGTGAGCTTTCTTATGGCGGCAATACCTGTGCGGTATTCTTCTATGGAGCTCATGATCCGGCTCACGGTAAGACTCATGTCGTTGCCGTCAATATGGATATAGGCAAGTCCTTCTGCGGCGTCGACCGGCGCATGACCGCAGGGCGTTCGCTCCCGCTTGAACAACGTTTCGAGGGAAACGGTCTCTCCTGTCCGCGCGTCATAACCGGATACCGGATTGCCGGTCGCGCTTTCCGTCTCCACGATCGGCAGGGGAGCCAGCGGATGAGAAATACAGGCACGGTTGGATGCAATGTCGATCTTTCTGTACAGCATCATGTAATCATGGCGAAATGAATCCGTCATGGGCGTTATCACCATATCGATCTGCAGGCTGTAGGTGTGCTCGAGCACATAGCGCGAAAAACGGCGGTTGACGCTTCTGCACAGTTCTTCGCTTCTGTACAGCATCACGGCGTTCCCGGCGCCGACGGATATGAGCTGCGCCAGGATTGCGGGATCATCAAAAAACGGGATTCGTTCGGGATGCTCCAGGAAGGACAGGTCGTATTCGTTTTCGTTCAATCCGCAGGCGCAAAGAGACGCCTGAAGCGCCTGCGGGATGATTTGAGCGACCAGAATCCCGGCGCCGATCCTGCCGGCTTCATCACTTCCCGAAAAAATATAGATTTGAATGTGCCGCGTGTCATATTTACACAGAACCGCAGTCTCCATTTATTCACCGCTTTCCGACAACTGTGCATTTTGTTCCCGAACCATTTTTGCAAATGTTCCGTTCTTTTGCATGAGTTCCTGGAATGTCCCGCATTCGGCAATTACGCCGTCTTGAAGAACGAGTATTTTGTCGCACCGGATCACGGAGGAAAGACGGTGCGAAACAAGAATAACCGTACTGTCAAGAGAAAACACCGTATCCAATGTCTGCTGCAGCGTGCTTGCGTCCAAGGCCGAAAACGGTTCGTCCAGAACCAAAACAGACGGCTCGCAGACCAGCGCCCGTGCAAAAAGGAAGCGCTGCACCTGCCCGCCGGAGAGACCGCAGCCGCGAATGTCCGGCAAGATGTGCGCCAGCTTACCGTCCAGCTTTTCGACGTCCGTTCTGAATCGGGCTTTTTCAAACGCGTTCCAGATCTGCGCATCCGTCGCGTCCGTATGGCTGTACCGCATGTTTTCCGCAATGCTGCCGGGCATCAGGCGGGATGTTTGCAGAACGATTCCCATTTTCTTTCTCAGAGATTTGGTATTGACTGCATTGATGTTTGTACCGTCATACTGAATATCTCCCGAGGTCGGGGTCAAAAATCCGACGAGCAGCTTTATCAGCGTCGACTTTCCGCCTCCCGAAGCGCCTACAATCGCAATTTTTTCGCCTTGTTTAATATCGAATGAGATCCCTTTCAGGACATACGGCGCGTCATCCCTGTATCGGAAGAACAGATCACGCACACGGACAGCACCCGAAAGAAAGCGGACAAAATCCTTTTCCGCACTGTTTTCAAGCTTCTGCGCGAAAACCGGCTTTAAGCATTGAATCTGCGCAGGAACCAGAAGCAGCGAGGATACCAGCGTGTTCCACTCCATGACAGACGCAGACAGTATGCCGAACGACGCGCTGAAGGCAATGTATATCCCTACAGGAATCCCCAAAGGCGCCAAAAGGGAAATCAGTGCGAGCGTGACGGCCGAGGAAATCAGCAGCGGCAATCCGTCGCCCAGTTTTATGAGAAACGGCGGATCATATTGGAGCGTCAACGTTTGCTCGAGATTGTCTTTCCATTTTTCCTCTATCGCTGTTTCTGCATGATAGAGTTGGATTTTTTGCATCCCTTTGAAAACATCATAGTTCAAATTATCCTGTTGAATCATCCCGTCATACAGCCGGAGATTGATTTTTTTCTTTTTATTCGTGAACCACAGCCCGAACAAGACTTCGAGGGCAAGAAAAGGCAATGTGCAAAGCGTCAGGACCGGTGCATAACGGATCATTTGCGGAATATAGCAAATCAGCGCCAGCGCCAGCAGAGCCATATCAGCCAGGAGATTTAAAGAGATTTCAACTGTTGTGCATACTGCCGCCAGTCTTTTCGGTATCCCGCCCGCCGATATTTCCTCAAAAAAGCGTTCCGGCAGCAGCAGCGTGCGCGCCATCAGCGCGGATTCCGCCTGTACGGAAATCCGATTGCGCACCGACACCATAAGCATTCCGTTTGCCATGCGCGCGAAACTTCTGAAAATGCCGAACGACACAAACAAAGCGAGCTGTGAAAAGAACACAGAAGAAAAAGCGGAAGCGCTGTCTGCAATCGTGTCATTGACAATGTAGTTTGTTATGGCGGGGAAAACAAGACCCAGCAGCGTGATCAGCAGCGGAATTCCGGTCAGAAGCAGGTAATCGGTCGGGCGAAGCAGCCGCAAAACAAGCAGAATAAAATCCTTGAAACTGCCGTCGCCTTTCGGGAAGGGACGGCTGATCAGATATGCCTTCCCTTTGAAGGCCGCGTCTTTAAACGGTATGCGTTTCACGCCGTCGGACAGGTCGAAACAAGCGCTCCCGAATACGGACGGAGCCACGGCAACTGCCCTGCCGTCTTCGGTAAAGGCAAGCAGGTACTCATTTTTACACGCACGGATTTCGGAGGCGTCAACGGCGCTGGCCAGAATACCGTTCGGCTCCAGATAAACCGCAAACGCTTCTTCGCATGTTTCACAGTTTTTCGTGAAAGGGATATTCAAATGAAAACGCCGCAAAATGAATTGCAAAACTTTACATATATCGTTCATATTACACTGCACCGCTCAATGCGTATCCATCAGTCGGCGGTAGTATCCGTCCGCCGCGATCAATTCTTCGTGCGTTCCCTGCTGCACGATCTCTCCGTCCTGCATCACCAATATCCAATCGGCTTTATCGATGACGGACATCCGGTGTGCCGCCATCAGGCAGGTCATATTCTTTTGCGAGAGCAGCTGCATTGCCGACGACTCGCGCAGCGCATCCTGTGAGGAGGTAAACTCATCCAGCAGCAGGAACGTGGGATCGAACGAGAGCGCACCCGCCAATTCCATGCGCTGCAGTTCTCCGCCGGAGTACCCGATCCCGTTTTGCTGCATTTCGGAATCGTATCCGTTCTTTTCCGCCATGATCCTGTCGTGGATGTCGACCTGCTTTGCCGCAAGGTGCAGCGACGCTTCGGGAACAGACGGATTCCACATAGTCAGATTGTTCTTGACGGAATCCCTGAAAACGGTCATTTCCTGATTGACAGCCAGAAGCGAGGCGTGAAACACATCGTCACTGATGTCCCGGATTGCACAGCCGCCGTACAGGATTTTTCCCGATTGCGGGGTGTAGGCGCCCTGCAGTATTTTTAACAGCGTGCTCTTCCCGCAGCCGGATCTGCCGACCAGAGCGACAGTCTGCCCTTGCTTCACTGTAAAGGAAATATGCTGCAGTGTCGGTTCGCTGTTGTCGGGATAAGTAAAGGATACATCCTGTACGACCAGATCCCCGACGATTTTGCCGTTTTCTGCCCCGGACTTCTCGCAGACAGGCCTGGATTCCAGAGACAGTATATCTTCCGCTTTGCACAAATCCGCATAACAACTGTTCAGCGAATCCATGGCAATGGCAGAATTGCGCAAACTGCTTTGCATTCGACGGATCATGGTCTGTGCGGAAATCATAGCGCCGAGGGTAAAATCTCCTTTAAAGATCAAAGCCGCACCCGCAAACAGGATTGCGGCGTCCAAAAGCGCGTCGTGACATCCGGACACAAAGTGCGTCATTTCCGTAATGCGCTGCAGATTCTCGCGGGCTTTCAGATAAGACGTTTCATGCAGGCGCCATCTGGAAAAAAAGGCGGATTCTGCCGAAATGGATTTTGTTGTGGAGATCGTATCGAACCCTCTGAGCGTTACGGTGGACAGATTGGCCTGTGTATTGGTGATGCTGTTGGATAAAACCGTCACCTTTTGCTGCAGCCGCCCCGCAAGGAGGATAAAAACCAATTCAATCACAAAGCAAATCAGGGCAAGGCGATAATCATAATAGCAAACGATACCGAAATACAGCATCATGGACAGAATATCCGTCACGCCGGGGATCAGGATTTTCAGGATATTGCCGTCGATTGCGGCGGCAGCGTCCATGCGCTTCATGAAATCGCCGATGCCGTAGCGCTCATAGGTGAGCGCCGGAAGGGACAGAATTTTTTGAAACAGCTTTTCGGAATTCTTCCGGCTTGCCTGCAAGCCCCCCTTATAAACAGACAGGCTTTCGGCGATCACAAAAACCGCCTGCAGGACAAACACGGCGGCCATTGCCGCAAGCAAACCTGTGCGCATGGAATTTTGACCCGGATCGCCTGCACTGTCCGAAAGATATTTCACTCCGAACGCCGCTGCTGCCTGCATACATGCGGAAGCGGCATGAAAGCTTACAGTCTTGTAAGCGTCGCCTTTGTATTCCGAGATCCTGCGGCGCAGATACCAAAAGATCGTTTTTTTCTTTCCGTATTTATGAAATCCTTCAGAAGGAGAAAGAAAGACGGCGTTTCCGTCGTAATCATGCAGAAACTTATCCTCTGTCATGACCAATTTGCCTTTTATACAGTCGTGGACTGTTACAGCTTTGGAAGAGGCATGTGTAAGAACGCAGTATTTTCTGCCGCGGGCAATGATCACCGGCCGTTTTTCCGTCCGGAAAACGGATAGTATTTCCTTTGCGCTGCATTTCTTTTCACGAACGTCAAAGCCGTACCGGCGCGCAGCGTCGATCATCATCGGCAGTGCGCCGGAACAGCGGCTTTTGTCGCATTCCGAAACGATTTCGCAAAGGTCGGGATAACAGCCGTAATACGCAAAGACCATTTGCAGAGCCGTTTCGGGGGATGTGTTTTCCCTTAACTGTAAGTATACAGGCGTTCGTTTCATTGTATATCGTCCCATACCGATACGATATATGCACGCATATACCGGTAATAGTGAAACAATCCGCGCGACCTGTCCTCTGCGCTGAACGCATGTTCTTTTTCGCAAAGCGGATAAAAGGAATCCAGAACAGAAAAGCCCAGATATTTCAAATTCTTTTCGGTAAACAGTTTCTCGGTTTTTTCTTCCTTTTTGATCGTCGGCAGGATCATTTTTGCCGAAGCAGTTTCGGCGTCAATGTAAAGAGATATATCCCCAAGCGGCAAAGGATTATGCCTTTGCGCGTCCCGCATCATTTTGTCGCCGTCAAAAGCCGTAAAAATCAGCACGGCGTCGGGAGAAGCCAACGCGCGGATAAACGCCCGCAGGTACTTCAATCCGTCAGGAATATCGAGAATGTAGTGAATGGCATAATCTATATTGAATACGCGAAAACCGTCAGGCGGAAATTCCGCCCTGGAACGGATTTCGTTCGCTAAAGATTCGTTATCCGTACCGATCATTCCGGGGATCAGATTCAGATTGCATTCCCGCGCATCCTTGTTTGCGCGTATGGCATATTTCGCGCAGTTATAAATATCGTCGATGCCGAAGAGATTATGAAATCCCAGATCCGCCAAACGTTCAAAGTCTCCTCCGCGCCCGGACCCGATATCCAGAACGCTGTCCGCCCCGGCCGGTAAAACCTTCGCCAGATGTTCAAACTGGCAGTCGCGCATGCTGTGCGCGATGTTATGGACGAGAACGGTTTCTTCCGTATTCTCAGACGCTTCAAAGTATTGTTCGCTCTCAAAAAAAGCGGGAAATTCAAAATACGCCAGAATATTGTCAAACGCGGTTTTATATGCGTTCGGCAGCACCTTGTCCTCGCGTATTCTGAGCGGAACCCAACCGTCCTCGGCGGGGGACATTTCGATGATCCGATGGTTAAACTGATCGGGTTCGTTTTTTGCCAGCGACATAAGACGATTTATGTCGTCAATCTCTCTTTGAAAATAACCGTCGGTGTCAAAACTGCTGCGTGGCTTGAACATGTGCATATTCTCCCGAATCGGGGTCGAGATGGGGCGCAATGTCACTTGATTGACAGACAGGGTATGGTTCCGGCTGATTTCCTTCATCGGCTTGCAATGCCCTTCGTCGCCCATGACATAGAGCAAATAGTATTGGCGAGCGGTGTCATAGTGTACGTAGAAATCGGTCGTGATAAGCCTTGCGCGTTTCCATTTATATTGGGTCGATTTTTCTTTTACGCTTTTGTTGTCCTGAAGAATAATGCCGTCTATCCGATTGCCGGATATAGGCGAATACTCCAGCGAGAGCAGTGCCGATGCCTTCTCCAAATCGTGCAGATCACGGATCGGATAAAACGTCTTCAGGCAGAACGGGGCATAGTCGATCCTCTGAACCCATTCGGAAAGGAATCTGTACCGTTCTTCAAATGAAGCGTCGGATAACTCCTGATTCAGATAGTAGCAATCAAAAATACAGTACTTGTTTTCATAGAATTCCGAATCGAGTACGACGGTGTCGTTTGAGGGAAAATCGCTGTCTAACAGGATATACTCGTTTTTTTGACGCAGATACAAACAGCCGTTGTAAACGATCAGCACAGAGCGAAGACCGTCTGTTTTTTCCGTCCAGTAAAAAACGCTTTCCGGACTGAGAACGTACTTATAATAATGCTTTTTAAATGCGACAGGCTGCTTCGCCAGATCAGCCGCTTTGCAGAGTTCATTCGGAATCATCACAACGATCCTCCCGCCGGATACATTTCAACAAATACAAGTGTAACATGTTTGACGTTAAATAGCAATATAATGTTCAGTGCAAGACCGGCACAAAAGAGCGTTGCAGTTACGTTCCTTTGTGCCGGTTTTGTTTTGCCGGAGGGGGGAGCAGTATCTTCGGAACGGTGCGCGCGTACCGGTGTGCCGTTTTTTGATTATGCTTATCAAAATTGCCATTTTCTCCATAGGATATTTTATGCACGTCTGCAAACAATACCGTTGAAACCAAGATTTAAAGGAGCAATGAAACCAAGATTTAAAGGAGCAATGCACCCAATGAAAGCAACCGGTATTGTCCGCAGGATCGACGATCTCGGCCGCGTCGTCATCCCCAAGGAAATCCGCCGCACCATGCGTATCCGCGAGGGCGACCCGCCGCAAACAACGTTGGAAGTTTGGGAGAAATTCTGCTTCGCAATGTTCGATCTGTCAAATCGACTGGGGATAAATTGTACATAATGCACAACGAAAACACGCCGACCGTACGCATCTGCAACGAGCACCTTCGCAATCAATATCGTTTAAGCGCACAGATCATTCCATCAGAGCATAAATATACCGGCGCAAAGGCACGTTACAATAACATACTTTTGCGCCGGTTCGGTTCATACCGGACTAAATCAAATTTGACGGGACGATCAGGTTCGTTTCGTCAAGCGGCAAGGCGCTTGAGCATGACGGATTCTCTGATATGGCAGAATACGCATATTGGGATACACTGCCTCAAAACAGCTTTTCCGTTATTCTACCAGCGCCGCAGAACGAACCGTCTTGGCAAAAGGAAGCGTTCGGTCGTTCTTGCCGATGTAGAAGCCGCTGCCGATGTTGCAGGTGATGGTATCGGCCACCAGACTGCCGTAAACGCGCAAACCGTTCGTGCTGATTTTGATGTCGCCCTTCGGCGCGTACACGATTCCCCACATGTTCAGCGCGCTGCCTTGCGAGCCGAGGGTAATGTCGCCGTTTCTTGTGTACAACGACAGTGTGGCGCCGTCGTCATTGTAGGTATGCGAGGCGCCGCCGATGCGGATGTCGTCCTCGGCGATCATGCAGCCGTTGAGCGAAATATCGCCGCCCGAACGCGTCTCGATCGAACCGAGCGAATAGACAAAGCCGTGGATGTCACAGTCGCCGTTACCGCCGAATGCAACAACGCCCTTGCCGCACCACACGTCACCACGCAGATTCAAATAGCCGTTGATGAGGCAGACCTCGTCGCTGTTTCTGTAATTGTTGCCCCATACGTAAACATCATCCTTTAAGATGTTTCTGCCTCCGCCGCCGAGCGCCAGCTTGCCGTACACAAACGTCGTGCCCTTGTTTGTGACTTGAGCGCCCCACGCCATAGTCGAACTGAAGTTTCCCATGCAGTGTACCTTGCCGAAAGAGTACGAAGCGCCGCCGTTGCGCAGCGTCAAATCCCCTCCGGTATACAGCTCGCCGCCAATTGTCGTACCGGCTGAGAAAGAGGCATTTCCGCCGACATAGGCATTGCCGTTGACTGTGATACCCATGCCCCACGCCGGCTCAAGATTGCCGCCGACATATAAATCTCCCGTCACATAAACAGGACACTGCGGCGTAAAATTGTTCTGCACATACAGGTTGCCGCGCACATACATAAACGCCGTGTTGTTGTAACCTGTGCTGAGAGAGCCGCGGCAAATCACACTGCCGGGGGCATAAGCGATAATGTTTTGCAGATTCGTATCTCCGTTGTACACATACGAATACGCAGCATCAGGCGACAAATGCGGGTGCGGGTCGGTGAACTGTTCCTCCTGTGCAACGGGGGCGATGGACATAATCATCTCGTCCCAGTCGGGCATCGTCTGCTTGGCTGCATGCTCAACCACTTCGGGCCGCATGCCCATGTTGTTGTAAAAATTGACTTGTCGTGCCGAAACGATGGTTTGGATGACTGCCGCATCGTTCGTGCCGACCCGGATATTGCCGTTGGCAAAGATTGCACCTGCCACCTCACGGAAATCGCCGTTAAGGTTGAAAGTCGCTTCCGATCCGTGAAACATCAGATAGTCGAAGTCGATCGACAGATTCTTCTGGATATACTTGGCGGCAGCGTGAGCTTCGATTTGCATTTTGTCCCTGGAGAACAAGCCGAAAAACAGCGTTTGACACTCAAAAGTGTCCCGCACACGGATTACGCCGTCCTGCGGAAACTCGATGGTTACACTGTCTGTCGGAAAGCCGTTTTTTTGCACATATTCAAAGGCGACGTTTTGGGCACGCACCTTATCGGGCAAGTACGTCACCGACGCCAGCGCCGCCGCATCCATAGCATTTTGCAGGCGGCTTTTTTGATAGTACCGCAGTCCCAAATCCGTAACCAAAGACGCCACCGTCAGAAAGACAACCAGTGAAAAGGCAGCAATCACCATGACAGCGCCGCTCTCATCCTTGTAAAAACTTGTCCGGTCATTCCGAATACGGATTCTTTTTTTCACATTTGCCGCCTCCTTTCTGCGCATGTCGTTTCTTCGGCCGTGCCGCGCAACAGACGTTCTTGCGTTATTCGGCAAAGGATTCCCGAATCGCCTGAAGCTGACGGGACAGCTCTTCGACCGCCGTGCTTGCCTGCTCGATGTGATAATTCTGCATCTGCACTTTCTTTTGCAGTTTGATCTGTTCTTTGCGCAGTTCGTCCTCGCCGGCGGATAATTTCTCGGCATAAACGTAAGCCTTTTCCTTGATTTCGGATTTCATCTGCGCGATTTCATTTTTGTATGTTTCGTTCTTTTCTGCCAGCAGCGCATTCTCGACAGTGGCTCGGCTAAGCTCCGTTTTGAGCGAAGCGTTTTCGCTCTCCACCTTTTCAAAGTGTGCCTGCACCGTAGCATACTCTGCGCCCTGCATTTCCTTTTCTTCCTGCGTCGTCAGCAGCTTCGCCTTGAGCTCCTCAATTGTCCCCAACGCCTGCTCGTATTGCGTCTGATCGGATTGGTACTGTTCGCACCGCTGTTTCAGCCCCTCGATTTGCGTGAAAGCTGCTTCCAGCTCTTTCTCCGATTGTTTTCGAGCGGCACGTTCGTCTTCGAGCTTCTTCTGCATTTCCGCCTCCGCACGGCTGCGGGCAGTGCGCTCCTCTTTAAGCTTTCCTTGCAGTCCGGCAAGCGCGGCCTGCGCTTCGTCGAGCTGCGATTGATCCGCAAGTACCGGCGTCTCTTCGGGTTCTCCGCCGTAACGTGCCAGAATTGTATCCCGTTCACGGTTCGCCAGCGCGAGCGCCGACTTCATCTCCGCCATGCGCATCTCGTAGTTTTTCGCGGCGTCCTGCATGGTGCGGTTCATTTCCTCGATATAGGCCTGCACCTCTGCAGGATCATAGCCGCGCATGACTTTTTTAAATGTAACGGTCGAAGTGTTTTCGGCCTGTTCGGTCTCTACTGTCTTGTTTTCAACTTCGTTCTTCATGGTAATCCCTCACATTATGCTTTATTCAACGGTCAGTTTGTCGCCCGTTTCAAGTCCGAGGCGTGCGCAGGTGCCTGCATTGACCTCCACAACGCCTACGGCTTGTTTGACTGTTTTTCCGATTTTCCAAGGACGGATGTTTTCGTCAATGTGCAGTACCGTGCCGTCCTCGGACAGATAGATCACGTCGAGTGGAAACTTCATATTCATCATGTGGATTTGATTACAGGGCCGGATCAACAGCCCGTAACCGTCGGGAATCGACGGTGTGAACATCAGTCCCCGAAACCGCTCGAGAAAGCTCGCGGTGACGTCCACATCGGGAATCAGTACGGTGTCTCCTTTTCGTAGCGTCGCTTTTTCCATATCCTGTCCCTCCGCTCAGAATGTATTGATAATATTGATTACAGACGGTCCCATCAGGATAATGAAGATAACCGGAAAAATGAATAACAACATCGGGATCAGCATTTTAATGGACGCTTTGTTTCCTTTTTCCTTCGCCTGCTGACTGCGCTCGATCCGAAGCTGCTCGGACTGGGATCGCATGACGTTGTTTATTGGGATGCCGAGCTGTTCCGCCTGGATGAGTGCGGAGGAAAACGTCTTTAACTCGTCGACCGTGGTGCTGTCGCACAAATGCTGCAGCGCCTCGCGGCGGGTCAGTCCCATCTGGATCTCCCTGTATACCACCAACAATTCGTCAATAAACGGGCCGTGCAGTTTTTCGGAAACCTTCATCAGCGACGCGTCAAAGCTCAAGCCCGCTTCAATACAAACGCACAGCAAATCCATGGCGTCGGGAAGCTGTCGTTTGATACCGTTTTGGTGACTGGTAACCCGGGAGCGCAGATAATAGGTCGGCCCCATAATGCCGATGAGCGCACCCACGCACAATACCAGAACCAAATACAACGGCTGGAGCTTTACGAACAGTACAACGATCAGCGTCAGCACCAGGGAGACGACCAGAATCACCGTCTTGAGAAAGTTGAAATCTTCCGGGTCCATAAAGATACCCGCAAACCGGAGCTGCTTGGCAATCGTCTCGAGTTTTTTGGACTTTCCGTTGGCAGCGCTTTTCTTTTTTGGGACCATTTTGCGCATGAACGCAGACAGCTTTTTCATGCTCCTGCCGAACAGACGAGAGGCGAGCGAAATCTGAAGCTCCTCAAATTCGGGACGCTCTGCCGATCCCTTGATTTGTTCAAGCCTGCGTTCTTTTTCGTCCGCACGCCTGCCGAACGGAGCGGCAATCAGCACAAACAGAATAAACGCAAACAGCGCATAGGAGATAACGACATATTCCACAAAAGCACCCCCTTGTCAGTACTTGATCGAAACCACTTTCCGAATGGCAAGGAATCCGAAAACCTCCATGACTACGCTCACAATGAGCATAATCCGTCCGGTCGAAGTCGTGAAAAACACATTCATATAGCCGGGGTTGATGAGCATGAGCGCCACGGCGATAAAGGCAGGCAAAGCGCCGATGATCATGCCGGAGGTTCTGCCCTGTGCGGTGATGGAGCGGATCTCGCCTTTGATTTTCAGTCGGTCGCGGATGGTGTTGGAAATGGTGGTCAGAATTTCGGACAGGTTTCCGCCGGTGGTTCTCTGGATGCATACCGCCGAAACGACCAGCATCAGGTCGGGACTCTTGATACGGGCGACCATATTTTCGAGCGCCTCGTCCATCGTCGAACCGTACCGGATCTCGTTGCAGACACGGCTGAATTCCACGCCGATCGGTGCGGGCATATCCGTGGCAACGTTGTCCATCGCCTGCTGGAAGGAGAAGCCGGAGCGAAGGCTGTTGCAGATCATAATCAGCGTGTCGCCAAGCTGGTTCTCAAACATTTTGACCCGCTTTTCTTTTTTGATCTTGATATAGATTAGCGGCATGAATGCACCCAATCCTGCCAAGGTCAGGGACGGCAGAAGTCCTGCGCCGAACAGCGCCACCAACCCTGAGGGAACGAATGTGATGACGATCCAAATGAGCGCAAACTCTTCGGGCCGCATCATGATGTCCGCACTGATGAGTGCGTCGAACAGCGTGTCCATGAGCTTGCGGCTCTTTTCGGAACGTTTGATCGCCTCTGCGCCTTCACCCGTTGCCCGTGCCAGGATGGATTCTTTTCGCTTCGATTTGACTTTCGGGTTCGGATTGCTTTTGAACAAGCGTTTTATTCTGCCCTGTACCGTTCGCTTTTCCTGCGTCACGGTACCGGCGACGCTGACCGCCAAAAAGAAGTTAAAGAAACCGAAAACCACGGCGAGAATGATTGCACTAATTTGTAAACCAGTCATAATTGATGCTCACTCCGTTTCCGCGGATTTTTTCCAAGGACTTGGGGCGGACGCCCGTTGCCTTGAACTTGCCGATAAATTTACCCTCGGTATCCACACTGCCGTCTGTTTCATAGACGAAAATGTCCTGCATACTGACGACGTCGCCCTCCATGCCGACGACCTCGGTGATGCTGGTGATCTTTCTCGATCCGTCTCGCAGACGACTCTGCTGGACGATCAGATCGATAGCGGAAGCCACCTGATCCCGGATCGCGCGCAGCGGCAGCTCCATGCCGGACATAAGCACCATCGTCTCCAAACGGGACAGGGTGTCACGGGGGGAATTGGCGTGCGTCGTTGTCAATGAACCGTCGTGGCCCGTATTCATCGCCTGCAGCATGTCCAGTGTTTCTTCGCTTCGCACCTCGCCGACGATTATTCTGTCGGGACGCATACGCAAAGCGTTCTTCACGAGACTGCGGATGGTGATGGCGCCCTTGCCCTCCAGGTTGGCGGGTCGTGCTTCCAGGGTGATAACGTGCTCCTGGTGCAGCTGCACCTCGGCGGCGTCTTCGATGGTAACGATACGTTCATCCTCCGGAATGTAGGAGGACAGCACGTTGAGCAGCGTTGTTTTGCCCGAACCTGTACCGCCGGCAACGACGATGTTCAGCTTTCCCTTGACGCAAGCATCCAGAAACTGGAGCATCTTCGGCGTCAGTGAACCGAACTGCAGAAGCTGCTGGGCTGTAATGGGCGTTTTGCCGAACTTACGGATGGTCAGCACAGGACCGATCAGCGACAACGGCGGAATGATCGCATTGACGCGGGAACCGTCCAGAAGACGGGCGTCAACCATGGGACTTGCCTCGTCGACGTGACGGCCGACCTGAGAGACGATACGGTCGATGACGTTCATCAGATGCTCTTCGTCGCGGAACTTCAGGCCCGTCAGCTTCAACTTGCCTTTTTCCTCGATGTAGATATGGTCGGGACCGTTGACCATGATTTCGGTGTATTTCGGATTCTGGATCAATTCCTCGATCGGACCGTAGCCCATGATGTCGTTGAACAGCTCCGTCGTAACCTGTGCACGGTCGATACGGGCGATCATGTTTTCATCGTCGTTGACGCGGTCGTCAATGATTTTGAACATCGCTGCGCGGTCGGTGATCGACTGTCCCGTTTTGTTCATCTCGCGGATGATGTCATTGTGGATCTTGCGCTTTATTTCAAAATAGGGGTCTTTTTCTTTGATCGGTTCTGCCTTGGTACTTTCGTCGCTTAACACAGTCGGATTCGTCGATGTGCCGGCGTTTTTCTCTTCACCCTTACGGAGATCCATTCTGTCTAAAAGTCCCACGAAGAACCCTCCTTTTGTCTCGCATTATTTTTTCTTTGGATTATCCTTGCTTTTCTTCGGTTCGCCCCGGGTCTTTTTCTTTTTCTTTTCCGGTTCCATCAGAACTTTGATGCCCGTATGTTCGGCGATCACCTTTTCCGTCAGGTGACGAACCGAACTGCCGAGCGTGGATCGCGGAGCGGAAAGCACGGCAGGCTGACCTTTGTTCACGCTGGAAATCGCCGTATTGCCGTCGTAGGGAATGACGTAGTAGATCTCCAAACCGAACATCTTGGTATAGTCCGCAGGCTTGATGATACCCTTTTCGTACTTGTTGATGATAAACTGCAGCTTGTCCTTCTGATGCAGTTTTTCCAGAATATCATACGACATCTTGGCATTCCGGAGAGAAAGAATGTCGGTGTTGTACACCAGGAAAATCTCCTCGCAGCTCTCGCATGCCGTTATCGTGATGTCGTTGAATGCCGACGACATATCCACGATCACATACTCATAGTACGGCCGCATTATGTCGATAATCTTTTCTACGTCAGACGACTGTACGTACTCGGCGAGCTCCGCGCTTTTCGGCGCGCACAAAACACGCAGGCCGCTGCTGTGGTCAACGGAAAAATTGTTGATGTTTTCGATCGTGATGCCGCCTCTGTCCTGCACCAGATCCACGATGGAGTATTTGGAATCTGCGTCCAGAGAGATCGCCACATCGCCGCACTGCAGATCGAGGTCAAGAAGCATGACACGCTTGCCCTCTCTGGCAAGAGAGATCGCCGTATTGACCGCGATCGTTGTTTTGCCCGTGCCGCCCTTGCCGCTGAAGAACCCGAGAACCTTGCAGCGTACTTTTTTGCCCTCATTGCTGTCAAGGGATCGCTGCTGCTCGAGCGCGAGAACGGTTTTCAGCTCCTCGGAAAAATCCTGCGGCGTAACGCCGGAAAAGGGCATCACTTTGCGTATGCCGTAGCCTGCCGCCTTGTTGACCAGATCGACGCTGATGTTGTCGGTCACGAGAACGACCATGCTGCTGCGCACTGTGGTCAGCAGATCCTGCACAAAAGTGAACACGCTTTCCTGCACCTTGCCGCGAACGGCGCACAGCACCACCTCGGGGAACAGGTTGACGATCTTGGTTTTGGCTTCCGCGCCGTAGTCGGAGTAGCCGCTGATGGCGAACTGCTCACGCTGCAGGAGGTTCTTTACCTCGATGCGCAGATCCAGATCGTCGGATAATATGACAACGTTGATTTTTTCCATTTTATTTTACCTCCGATACCCTGCGCGTATGTCAGCTCGCCGCTGCTGTAGTGGTGGGCGGAGCGGTCGTGATCTCACCCATGCCGACGTTGGTCTGCGGCTCTTTCAGGGAGTCTTCCGGAATGACGTTGCCTTCCTCATCGGTCACGGGCTCGGTCGGTACCGTCACGAGCGACGCTCCCTCTGCGTAGGGAACAAGCGCAATACGCAGATCATTATCGACGTCCATTGTCCTATCCAGCTCCATCAGCGTCTCGATCTGCTTTTCGTCCAAAGACAATGTTAGCAGCAGATAGGTCGTTGTTTCGACGCCCGCCTTGACCATCTTGTGGTCGGAATAGGTGCCGATTTCCAGCACACGGATGTTTTTGAGAACCGGATTTTTCGATGCGTCTTCCAGTCGGTTGTAAATATTGATATAGTCTCCCGCACGCAGGAAATACGCAACGGAATTGGAATCGTTCACCGCGATGGTGTACGCGTATTTTCCCTCGCCTAAGTGGTAGGACAGACGGTACTCGCCGTTGCTCTCCAAACCGGTATCGCCTTCACGCAGGTCCGTCAGCTTCGATGCGAGCACCTGTTCGCCTTTGTGGATCTTTTCCGTCGCCAGATAGCCGTTGACTTGCTGCACATTCACCAGTGTGCCGTACGTAATGGAGTCGACGGGCAGTTTCATCACCTGGAACATGTCGGACGTGACGACCGTATCCTTGTCGATATCCACCACCGCAACAAGTACGTCCGCCTCCTGCACGCCGGTAACGGCGGAATTATGCTGCAGGCTGTTGACGAAGAAATAGGTTGCGAAGCCGGCGATCAGCGCAAAAATCACTGCAAATAGGTATATTTTTCTCATACTGTTCAGACCTTTCTATGACTCGACTTTCATGACCACCTGGGCGGTGAGCGTCCGGGACTGCTGACCCGTTACCGTACTGATGATCGGCGTGAGATATTGGAACTCTTTTTCGGCGGCTACGACCACGTCTCCGCTCAAAGGATCGAGCGGCTTCGTATAGGTGACCGTAATCACGATATCTTCCATCGGATATGTGTCCTCGATGAAATTCTCGATATGCCGCAGGATGCCTTCCGTCTCGTGGTTCTCCGCAGTGCTGACGACAGCATACCGTGCGCCCTCCCGGCAGATATTGTTCAGCGCCAACTGATTGTAGTACAGCCAGCCGAAATCCAATATGCCGCACAGGATCAGCAGAAAAATCGGCAGAACCAATGCAAACTCGAGCATTGCCTGCCCGTCTTCACCCCGAAGCCGTCTGCGGGTACGACGTTTTTTCATGCCGGTCACCTCCAAATTGCGAAATATAAATAAACAGCCGAAAGCGATTACACCCGCTTCCGACCTTTCGTTTCCTGTATTCATTTAATGCGTAAGCGGGGAAGGGTAGTCTCTTGTTGAAAACGGGCAGGCTGCAAACCTGCGAGCCTGCCCTTTTGATTTGCGGAATGATGTTTAAGAGTTTCGCTTCGGCTTATTAGCCGCCTGCGCCTGCTGCCGCGGCTTCCGTTGCGTCGTCAAGTGCTTCATTGGTCCTGTTGAAGATGTCTCTGATCTTCGGGCCGAGCGCCACAAGCGCCACAATGACTACGATTGCGATGAGGGCGATGATCAGGCCGTATTCCACCATGCCTTGTCCCTCTTCATCCTTAAACCATTTGCGTAACATTGTATATCCCTCCGTTTTAAACGTTTTAATCTGATTTCTGTTGACCGGGTTCGGCGCCTATGCTTATTAGCCGCCTGCGCCTGCTGCCGCAGCTTCCGTTGCGTCGTCAAGTGCTTCATTGGTCCTGTTGAAGATGTCTCTGATCTTCGGGCCGAGCAGTGCGAGCGCCACGATGACAACGATTGCGATGAGGGCGATGATCAGGCCGTATTCCACCATGCCTTGTCCTTCTTCATCTTTAAACCATTTCAGTAACATTTTTAATTCCTCCGTTCATTTTACACTGTGATTTCGTTTCTACAGCATTGAGAAAACTTGCTGTTCCATCCCTGCGAATACGGGATAGATGATGGTCGCAACACTTCCCAATGCCAAGAACGGTCCCATCGGAACTTTTGTTTTGAGATTGCCTTTTTTTCGCGCCATCAGGTAAACCAGGAAGAACACCAGTCCTATGGCCATGACGATGGCGGATTGCAGGAATCCGAAAATTCCGAGACAGCAGCCGATTGCCGAAGCAAACTTTACATCACCCGTACCAATCGGGATACCGAAGAACATCGGAATTTGGTAGAGGATGAACGCGGCTCCCAGTCCGATTGCAGACGGGAAGAGAGCTTCCTTTGCCGAAACCCCACTGACAAGCTCATAAATCACAGCAGCCGAACGAACGACTAACAGAGCCAAAACAGAGAGGTTCGGGATTTTTTGAATATCAAGGTCGACCACTCCAATCGCAAGCGCTATCGAGATGTATGCGGCGTACTCCAAACGCTTCGCAGTCGTCCCGTAGAGCTTGAAAATTACCGCAAACAGAATGCCGGAGGCCAGTGCCCAGATCACTGCCAGAACGATGTTGTCGACCGCTTCTCTTTTAGCACTTTCTTCGGTCCTGCGTTTCACCTGGAAAACGGCGATACGGTTCATCGCAAGTCCGGCAACCACGCCGATTGCGCCGCCATATAGCATTTCGTTCATCGCCGTTCCTCCGGTTCTCCGACCGGTATCAGCCGGGGTAGATTTGTGAACGCTGTTTGTGTTTGCCTTCTGTTTACGATGCAATCATAGCACATAGATTTCGGAATGTCAAACACTTTTTTTACATTATGTTAATAGATTTTGTGCAATATGCACAACATTAAAAACGACCGCAAATTAGTACCAATTACCAAATTCTTCATACAGTTTTCGGCTGTTTTCACCAAAAAACTGTTTTTTTATTTTCCGCAATGAAGATATGCGTGTCGAGTTTACATATAATTTCCAATTCAAGATAATAACTTTGTTAGATTTGCACAATTGTCTTCCGCGCTTCATACCATATTAAAAAGCAGTAAACCAACATGCACAAATGCTGCGCCGCACAGCCCCGGTTTTGAATACATGCCAAGGATCAGATTCACAAGGGGATGTTACAGAAATAACGTCATCTCATCGGTTATGTAAACCGGCACAAAAGATCGTAGCAGTTACGTTCCTTTGTGCCGGTTTTGTTTTGCCGGAGGGGGGAGCAGTATCTTCGGAACGGTGCGCGCGTACCGGCGTGCCGTTTTTTTGATTATGCTTATCAAAATTGCCATTTTCTCCATAGGATATTTTATGCACGTCTGCAAACAATACCGTTGAAACCAAGATTTAAAGGAGCAATGGTTGAAACCAAGATTTAAAGGAGCAATGCACCCAATGAAAGCAACCGGTATTGTCCGCAGGATCGACGATCTCGGCCGCGTCGTCATCCCCAAGGAGATCCGCCGCACCATGCGTATCCGCGAGGGCGACCCGCTGGAGATCTATACGGATGCGGACGGAGAAGTGATTTTTAAAAAATACTCGCCGATCGGGGAGCTGTCCGCGCAGACGAAGCAGTTCGCAGAGGTGCTCAACCGCAGCACCAATCTGCCGATCCTCATTTCCGACCGTGACCGCATCATCGCGTGCGCGGGTATGCCCAAGCGCGACGTGCTCGAGCGCCGTATCGGCGCGGAGGTGGAGGAGCTGATGGAGAAACGCGCGAGCTATGTCGCCGTGGTCGACAACGAGCGGATTTGTCCCATCGACGGCGTGCAGCGTTATGCGGGCGCTGTCTATCCGATCATCGGCGCGGGAGACGTTTCCGGCGCGGTCATCCTGATGCTCAACGAGAACGGATCGCCGCCCACACAGACGGAAACGAAGCTGGCACAGGTGGCGGCGTCGTTCCTCGGCAGGCAGATGGAGGAGTAAACAACGGAGCAGGGACTGGATTGTCTTTGCTCTTTTTTGTCGCCCGGACCCGTCTGTTTCAATCAAATATCTTGCTTTTTTCGCACGTAAACGCTATAATGAAAACAGATCACAAAGGAGGTAAAACGATGCATCAATTAAAAATGTACTGGCTGGCGGGGACGCCCGTGCAGCTTGATCCGTTACCGGAAGGCTATTCATTCTCGAACTACGCGTGCGAGGCGGACAAGGAAGCGTGGACTGCCTGCTGCCGCAACGGTCTGGTGTCCGACGACGAGTCGGCCGAGCAGGCGTTTTACGGCGCGATCGGCAGCCGTGACGACATCTGTCCCGAGAAGGACGTGTTTTTCCTTGACTATAAGGGCGAGCACGTCGGTACGGTGACAGCGTTCGTCCGCGAAGAGGACGGCGCGGGCGACGTGCACATGGTCGGCATCCGCACGGACTTCCGCGGAAAAGGTCTCGGCAAATACCTCAATCAAAAGGCGATCGCAACGCTTGCCGCGCGAAATGTGCCGTATGCGCTGCTGACGACGGACGAGTGGAGAAAAGCGGCGGTCAAGAGCTACCTGAGCGCGGGTTTCCTGCCTGTCGAGTATGCGCACGGCATGCAGGACAGATGGGAAGCGGTGCTCGAGGAATACGGCATCGACAGCGTGCAGATGCTGTACGAGGACGCGACGCCGTTCCGTACGGTTTATCGCAAGAGCAAGGCGAAAAAAATGCGCATCGGCGTGGTCGGTGCGGGACGCGGACGGACGATGATGGACTACTGCGCGAAGTACGGCAACGCCGAATTGGTCGCGATCTGCGACAATTACGCGCCTGCTCTGGAACGCGCAAAGCGCAAGTACGGCGACGCGATTACATACTATGACGATTTCGAGACGTTCCTCGGCCACGATATGGACGGCGTGGTGCTGGCGAATTTCGCCAATGCGCACGCGCCGCTGGCGATCCGGTGCATGGAGGCGGGCAAGCATGTGCTCAGCGAGGTGCTGCCGGTGCAGACGATGCGTGAGGCGGTCGAGCTGATCGAGGCTGTGGAGCGCACGGGCAAGATCTATTTCTACGGTGAAAACTACTGCTACATGCCCGCGCCGCGGATGATGCGCGAGATGTACCGCGAGGGCAGGCTCGGCACGTTTGAATACGGCGAAGGGGAGTATATGCACAACTGCGAAAAGGATTGGGATTATCTGACCTATGCCGATCCCAATCACTGGCGCAACACAATGTCGGCGTTCTATTACTGCACCCATTCGCTCGGTCCGCTTGTGCATATCACGGGGCAGCGGCCGGTCCGTGTGACGGGCTTCGAGGCACCGTTCAACGACCGCATGTACCGCATGGGCGCCAAGGCAGGTCCCTTCGGCATCGAGATGGTCACGCTCGAGAGCGGCGCGATCCTCAAGAGCGCGCACGGCGTCGGTCCGTCCAAGAACTCCGTCTGGTACACGGTGTACGGCTCCAAGGGACGGCTCGAGAGTGCGAGAGAAGACGACGAGACGCATGACGGCGTGCGCACGCTGTTCATGAATCTCGATGAAAATGAGGGCGACAACAAGTCCGAGCCGGTCATCGCGGATACGGACGACGACGTCAGCGCGCTGTTTGAAAAGTCCGGCCACGGCGGCGCAGACGACTACATGATGTATGAGTTCGTGCAGGCAATGCGCGGCAACCGCAACGCGAACATCGTCGACGTGTATGAAGCGATGGACATGTATCTGCCGGGGCATTTTGCCTATCGTTCGGTGCTTGCGGGCGGCATGCCGACGGATGTGCCGGATCTGCGCGATCCTGCGCAGCGCGACAAGTGGCGCAATGACGAAACGTGCACCGATCCCGCGGCAGGGGAGAACGCGCTGCCGAGCTACTCGAAGGGCAATCCCGAAATCCCGCAGGCAGTGTACGACAAACTGAACGAGAAATACGAAGCGCGTCATTTCTGGGACGCATAAAACATAAACAGGAGAGAAAGAAATGGATCACGTTCGCCGCATTCTGCAAAACTTTTCCGTTTTCATCATGTCGATCATTCTCACGGTCGTGCCGTATATGGGCATTGCGCTGCCGGTGCTCGACACGCTCGAGGACGACTGTCTTCTGAATGTTTCGATGATCTCGGATACGCATCTGGAACAAAAGGAGCTCATCCGGCAGGGATTCCTCATTGCCGGCCTTCGCAACATCAAGCGCGCGAAGTGTCCGATCGACGCGCTGCTTGTGGACGGCGACCTGACCAACTACGGCGACCAGGCGTCGATCGACACGTTCTACCGCCTGATCGACAAGTACAGTCCCGTGCGCACACTCATCAGCGTGCCGGGCAACCACGACATCGGCCACGTTGAGGACCGCGACCACGACGAGGTGCGCGAATCGCTGATCGCATCCTACAATGCGTATGCGGGCACGGATTACGACAAGATCTACTACACGATGGACATCAACGGCTACACGTTTATCGTGCTGTGCGACGAGGGCGACCGATGGGACTTCTGCACGATCTCGCAGGAGCAGCTTGATTTTCTGGACGCGGCGCTCGCGGAAGCTACGGCGGACGGCAAACCGGCGTTTGTCTGCTGCCACTGGCCGATCGAGGATACGAACGGCGAGAAGACCGTCTGGCCGGGCAGCGGCCTCGAGCTGGAGGGACAGGATGTGCGGGCGGTTCTGGAGAAATATGACAACGTCTTCTATATCAGCGGCCACATGCACGCGGGAATCAAGAGTCACGCGGTCGAGGAGAAGTACGGCCTGTCGAACGCCGAGACGATCAACGGTGTGACGTATATCAATCTGCCGACCTACGGCATCATCAACTGGTTTGGTGTGCCGTGGTCCGGCACGGGCGCGCAGCTCGAGGTCTACGCGCAGAAGGTCGTCTTCCGCCCGCGCAGTTACCTGACCGGACACTGGTACGTCAACAGCGTATACACATTTGATTTGGTGAACGGAGAACAGGAATGAACAACAGCGAACGAATAATCCGCATCGGCGTTGTCGGCAGCGGCCGCGGACAGTCAATGATGGACTACTGCACGAAGTACGGCAACGCGGAGCTTGTCGCGATCTGCGACAATTACCCGCCCGCTCTGGAACGCGCGCGCCGCAAGTACGGCGATGCGGTCGCGTACTATGGGGATTTCGAGACGTTTCTTTCGCACGACATGGACGCGGTCGTGCTGGCGAATTTCGCCAACGAACACGCGCCGTTCGCCATCCGCTGCATGGAGGCAGGCAAGGACGTTTTGAGCGAAGTGCTGCCGGTGCAGTCGATGCGCGAAGCGGTGCGGCTCGTCGAGACCGTGGAGAAAACGGGAAGGCTCTATGCCTTTGCGGAAAACTGCTGTTTCATGCCGTCTGCGCGCAAGATGCGCGACGCATACAAAAACGGAGAGCTCGGCACGTTTGAGTACGGTGAAGGGGAGTACATGCACAACTGCGAGCCGGATTGGGACGCGCTGACCTACGGCAATCCCGATCACTGGCGCAACACAATGTCCGCGTTTTACTACTGCACCCATTCGATGGGGCCGATGATCCATATCAGCGGTCTGCGTCCCGTGCGTGTGACAGGTTTTGAGGCGCCGTACAACGCGCGGATGCGCCGCATGGGCGCCAAAGGCGCGCCGTTCGGCGTGGAGATCGTGACGCTGGAAAACGGTGCGCTTGTCAAAAATCTGCAGGGCGTCGGCCCGTCCAAAAACTCTACGTGGTTCTGTGTCTACGGCTCGAAGGGGCGCATGGAGTCTGCGCGCGCGGACGACGCGGGCAAACAGACGGTGCGCACGCTCTACCGGAATCTGGACGAGCACGAGGGCGACAACAATTCCGAGCCGATCCTTGCGGACACGGACGACGAGATCACCGCGAAGTTCGGCGCTTCCGGCCACGGCGGCGCGGACGACTGCATGATGTATAACTTCATCGAGCGGCTGCGCGGCGACGAGAATGCCGATGTCATCGACGTGTATGAAGCGCTCGACATGTATCTGCCGGGACACTTTGCGTACCGCTCGGTGCTTTCCGGCGGTATGCCGACGGAGATCCCGGATCTGCGCGATCCCGCCCAGCGCGACAAGTGGAGAAACGACGCGACCTGCACCGATCCGGCGGCAGGGGAGGACGCGCTGCCGAGTTACTCAAAAGGCAACCCGGACATCCCGCAGTCGACGTATGACGCACTCAAAAAGAAGATGGAAGCGCGGCACATGTGGGACGAACAGACGTAAGACACGACCGCAGGGATCGCGTAATATGCAGTTTTTCGTCAAGAATTACAAATCCTATGTTAAAAATGACAACCCGCACATTTTTTGTGCGGGTTGTGGTATTCTGGCCTCGTTGAAAAAGAGAGGGGAGTACCAAAAAAATGGAACACAAAATGAGAATCATCCAAAAGAACCTGACCGTGTATATCAGCATCCTGCTCGTTACGATCTGTGTGTTGGTGGTTGTGCATGCCGCAAAGAAAGAAGACGGCAGCGTCCCGACAACATCGCAGACCGAGCTGTCGACGCAGACGCTCGTGCCGGAGATCCGGAACACGCCTGATACGACGGAAACCGAAACGCAGGCGGAAACGACCGCAGCACAGACGACGGCAGCGCAGAAGCAGACGGAAACGACCGCAGCGCAGACGACGGCGGCACAGACAGCGGCAGTGCAGACGACCGCAGCGCCGGTCGTGCGGACTGCAGCGGCGGCGAAAGTGCAAACGCCGGCACCGACGACCAAACAAACGAAACCGGCAGTTTCCGGAACGGTCGCGCCGGCGAAGCATGTGCTGACGCTCTGCAAGGGAACGGGGATCTCCGCGGTATCGGGTCAGGGCAGCTATGCGGCGGGCACGACCGTAACGGTCGGATGTACGGTCAAAGAAGGGTATGCTTTCTGCAAATGGAAGTCCGGTATGCTCGCGGTATTCCAGGCAAGCGCGAAACAGACGTTTACGTTCACAATGCCCGATACGGATCTCATCCTGACCGCGGAAGCGGAAAGCATCTACACAAACGTAACGCTCATTGCCGGTACGGGGATCTCGGCGGTCTACGGCGGCGGGAAATATCTTTCGGGTGAGAGTGTGAGCGTTTCCTGTTCCGTTCAGAACGGCTATGTGTTCTCGGGTTGGAGCAGCAATACGTCGTCTGTTCGCAGCAGCGCGAACCAGCGCTATTCATTCACCGCGCCGAAGGGCGGCGTGACGCTGACGGCGAACGCGGAGAAAACGACCTACACGGTCAGCCTTGTCGCAGGCAAGAACATCCGGCTCGTCTCCGGCGGCGGAGACTACAAACCGGGCGACACCGTGACCATCGAATGCGTTGCCCGCACCGGCAGCGTGTTTACGGGATGGACATCCTTTTCGTCCGGCGTCCGGAACAGCACCGCGCGCCGCTGCACGTTCACCATGCCGTCGAACGACGTGAAACTGAAAGCCCAGGCCGAAGTTTTCACGACGTATGTCGATCGCACGGCGCGCACGACGGCAAAGCCGATCGAAGAAGCGAAAAAGACCACAACCGCGCCGGCACCGAGCACCACGACGACCACGGCGCCGACAACAACGACGACCACGGCGGTATTTGTCGAACCCACGACGACTGCGTACACCGTAGAAGACAACACGCCGGAGGATACCCCGGCGGCGGAACCGTGCACGACGACTGTACCGTCCTTTCTTGAACAGTAAGGACAGTTTGCGCCAAAAAAATACAACCGGATGACTTGAAAGGGTCGTCCGGTTGTCGTATTATGGCTTTTTATTCCTCTGACTCCATCTCGTCGAGGGACTGCAGATATGCGCCCTGGCGTTCGGCGGAGCCGATGGCGGCAAGTTCCTCGGCGCTCGCGTTGCTGACGCGTCCGGCCATCGCCTTGCGCCGCAGCAGCAGCTCCGCATACATCTCGTCGCGCTTTTTCTGGTTGAGCGGATAGAAGAACTTCGGAATGTTTCCGATGATGCCCGTAAAGACCGGAACGCCGGTCGCCAACGCAAAGATCCACCATTTTGTGCTGTCGGTCTGGTTGCCGATATTGCCCTGAATGTAGCCGATGCGCTTCATGACGATGTTGTTGATGGTGGACTGGAATGTGTTCATCAGCTTGGTGACCAGCTCTTTGGCGACGCCGGTCATGGCCTCGGCGCGGTAGCCGTTCTTCCATTCGCAATAGTCCATTGCCTCGTTGCGCAGCTCCTCGATGATAACGTGGCTCGGCGCGTAGACGAGCATGCGGAAGACTTCCTGGATCGCCAGAAGCGGCAGCATAATGAACTTGTTCTGATAATTCTTGTGGATGGAGCCGACGGCGAACACGACCAGCCACCAGAAATCGACCCACAGATCGGAGAAGAGCCAGATGAACTTGGTCGAGAAGCGGCGGCGCATCGGCGCGACGAACGAATAGCTCGCGTAGGAGACGGGCGACGCGGGGATACCGACGAGCGTCTGATAGCTCGACGCGCCCAGCACGTCGATGAAGTAGTTGGAGATGCCGGTGCCGACACTGAATTTGCCGAGAAATTCCGACAGCACAAGAATCAGCATGGGCTTGTTGTTGACGATCGCCTTCAGACCCATGAGGATGCTCGGCTTTTCGATCGACTGCGCCACACGTTCGCGCGAGACGATAAAGAAGAACATCGCGAAGGCCGCGCTCAGAAGCGCCAGCGGGATGCCGAAGCCGGCGAAGAGGTGGTAGAGGTTCCAGTGCGTTTTGTTGTTGATCGTCAGGTCGTACAGAAGACCGAAGATCAGCACCGGCGCGTTTTCAAACAGGGAGGACACGAGCTGCGCCTTGGCAATCAGTCGTGATCGTTCGACAGGGTGCGGGGTGATCGTACCCATCAGACCCGTCGCTGCGATTCCCTTGAATGTATCTGCCGTTTCCGTGATGACGCTCATGGCGAAATACACGATCCACTTCGGCAGATAGTCGGCGGCGGTATTCGGGAAGATTGCCGGAAGCAGCCATTTCCACAGTCCGAGAACGGTCAGCGGGATCTGCAGAAAGAGCATGTACGGGCGGAACTTGCCCCAGCGCGTACGCGTCTTTTCGACGATCGCGGCGATGATGGTGTCGTTGATCACGTCCCAGATGCCGGCGATCGAGGTCTGGATCGCAATAAAGTTGAAGTCGATCTTGATGACGTCCCAGCGGAAACGTTCTTCGTACTTGTTGATATTCAGGCTCTGAGACGCGTCGTACATGATGTACGCCGCCGTCTCTCTGGAGCCGACGTAGCGTCTGTCCTGGTGGACGTACTTCAGCGCCTCTTCACGCGAGATCTTTTGCTGCGTATTTGGCGAGTCGGACATGCGTTTTCCCCCTATCCTGAAATAGTCAGCGGCGGTGAACGGGATTTCCACCTCTTCACCGCCGGAAAATCACTCTTATGAAATCATAGCAGAAACCGACAAAATTGTCAATCCGTTTTCCGTATATTTGTACAATCTGCTTACAGCAAAACTTCCCTGTTCGTGCCGTAGAAGATGTCCGGACGGCCGCTGATCATGCGGCAGAATTTCTCGAACATATCCCAGTTGTCGTCGCGCTCGAATTCATAGGCATGTCCCCAGACGTAGAAAAGCTGCGGCGTTTCCGGTTCGAGCGCAAGAAAACGCTCGGCCAGCTCGAACAGTTGGTCCGTCTCGGTGTGGTGCACCGAGGGGTGCAGCATCAGCGGGTCCCCGGGCAGGTCGAACGCATGCGTGGATGTGGTCGTGCGCGCATAGCGGATGGGCGTGCCGGCACGGATGACGTCGGCGACGTGCGGCGTGATCAGGTGACTGCCGCCGGGATAGGCCATGCCGACAACGTCGTACCCGACCAGTTCCGACAGCGCTTTGCGGTCGTCCTCGACCTCACGCAGGATCTCGTCGTCGGACAGATCCTTGAGCGCGGGATGCGAGACAGTGTGCACGGCGACCTCATGACCGGCATAGACCTCGGCGATCTCCGTACTGCGCAGGCGCACATGCGGGAACGTCCTGTTCTTTTCTTTGTCATAAAACGCGTGCGCCTCGGCGAAGCATCCGCTGTTGAGGTTGAACGTACAGGGCAGGCCGTACTTTTCGAGAATACGCAGGAGCTGTCTGTCCTGCGTCACGCCGTCGTCATAGCTGAGTGTCAGCGCCTTCATTTTTCCGTTGAACATAGGGGTCCTCCTTGTGTATGTTATTCTGTCTCCTGTTCCTTTGCCGGCTTTTTTATAAAATACCATAGAAAACGTCCGAACGCAATAGGCGGATTTTACCCAATAAAACACTTGACAAAGAAAACCAATCTGTCTATACTTATTTAGTTAGCAATTTTTTATGCTTTGCAAATCCAACTCGGAGGTTTTGAATATGGCAGAACAGGAGAAAAATACCTTTATCGAGACCGAGCACGAAGTGCTGCGGTTCTGGGAGGAGAACGACTGCTTCGGCAAACTGCGCGAAAAGAACGCGGGACACACGCGCTTCCGTTTTCTGGACGGCCCCATCACGGCAAACAACCCCATGGGCATCCACCACGCGTGGGGCAGAAGTCTGAAGGACATCTTCATCCGCTACAAAGCGATGCAGGGCTACGACTGCCGTTACCAGAACGGTTTCGACGCACAGGGTCTGTGGGTCGAGGTCGAGGTCGAAAAGGAGCTGGGCTTCAAGACCAAGCGCGACATCGAAGAGTACGGCATGGACAAGTTCACCAAAAAGTGTGTCGAACGTGTCAAGAAGTTTTCCGGCATCATCACCGAGCAGTCCAAGCGGCTCGGTCAGTGGATGGATTGGGACAACAGCTACTTTACCCATACCGACAAGAACATCCAGGGCATCTGGCATTTCCTGCAGAAGTGCAACGAGAACGGCTGGCTGCGCAAGGAGTACAAGCCCATGCCGTGGTGCCCGCGCTGCGGCACGTCGCTGTCCGAGCACGAAATGACCGGCTCGTACAAGATGATGACGCACAACTCCGTGTTTTTCAAACTGCCGATCGTCGAGACGGGTAAGAAGATCCTTGTCTGGACGACCACGCCGTGGACGCTTTCGTCCAACGTCGCACTTGCCGTCAACCCCGAGATCGACTATGTCGAGGTGCGCATCGCCAGCGATGACGCGACGCTTATCTGCGCCAAGAACGCCATCAAATACCTCGGCGACGACAAGCAGGAAGTGCTGCGCATGTTCAAGGGCGAGGAGCTCGTCGGTCTGCACTTCGAGACGTGCTTCCCTGAATTCGACGCGCAGGCCGGCATCGACCACCGCATTGTCGCGTGGGAGGACGTGGACGCCGAGGAAGGCACCGGCGTCGTGCATATCGCGCCCGGATGCGGCGCGGAAGACTTCCAGCTCGGCGTGCGCGAGGGTCTCGCACAGGTCATGCCCGTGGACGACTCCGGCATTTTCCTGCAGGGCTTCGGCTTCATGAGCGGCAAGGACAGCCACGACATTGCCGATGAAGTTTTCGAGGAACTGAAACAGCGCAACAAGTTATATAAAGTCGAGCCGCACGAGCACAGCTACCCTGTCTGCTGGCGCTGCAAGCACGAGGTCATTTTCCGTCTCGTGCCCGCGTGGTTCATCGCGACCGAGGAGCTCAAGCCCCGCCTGATCCGCGCCGCCGAGAGCGTGCGCTGGGAGCCGGACTCCAACGGCAAGCGCATGGTGGACTGGCTGAACAACATGGGCGACTGGAACATTTCCCGCAAGCGCTATTACGGCCTTCCGCTGCCGTTCTATGTGTGCGACTGCGGCGAGGTGACCGTGATCGGCTCCAAGGCGGAGCTGCGCGAGAAGGCGGTCGATCCCGCAAAGGTCGACGCGCTGCCCGAGCTGCACCGTCCGTGGGTGGACGACGTGATGATCGTCTGTCCCAAGTGCGGCAAACCCGTGCGCCGCATTGCCGAGACGGGCGACGTCTGGCTGGACGCCGGCATCGTGCCGTATTCGACGTTCGGTTATTTCGACGACAAAGAGGAATGGAAAAAGAACTTCCCTGCCGAGTGGGTCACGGAGATGCGCGAGCAGGTGCGTCTGTGGTTCTATTCCATGCTGTTCATGAGCGTTGTGCTCGAGGACCGCGCGCCGTATGAGCGCGTGCTGTCCTATAACTCCGTTGTGGCGGAGGACGGTTCCCGATTCTCCAAGACGGGCTTCATGATCCGTTTCGACGAGGCGGCGGAAAAGATCGGCGCCGACACCGTGCGCTATCTGTACGCCGGCGCGCCCGTTGCGAACGACGTGCGTTTCGGCTACAATCTCGGCGACGAAGCGCGCCGCAAGCTGCTGGGCTTCTACAATATCTATACGTTCTTCGATACATATGCCTCCATCGACAAGCCCTGCTTCGACGGCTACACGCCCGACAAGGCGCTGTTCACGCCGGTCGACCGCTGGCTGATGCTGCGCACCGACGCCTACATCCGCAAGGCGACCGAGTCCTATGAGAGCTACAAAACGTATACGCTCGTCAAGGAATTCGAGAGCTTCGTGGACGACATTTCCAACTGGTATGTGCGTACCAACCGCCGCCGTTTCTGGAAGGCGGAGGACGCCGACGACAAGATGATCGCGTACTACACGCTGTTCTACGCGCTGCGCGCCTGCGTGCAGACGATGGCGCCCATTATCCCGTTCATGACCGAAGGCATCTGGCAGCGCCTGGTGCGCAAGGTCATGCCGTCCGCGCCCATCTCGGTGCATCTGACCGATTTCCCGAAGCCGATGGATCTGTTTGAGGACGACGGCCTGACGGCGCAGGTCGCCCAGGTGCGCGACATCATTGCGACGGCGATGCGCCTGCGCAACGAGCAGCAGCTCAAGGTGCGTCAGCCGCTGGCGAAGCTGTTCGTCTGCACCGAAGATCCGCAGGCGATCCGCACGTTCGAGCGCAGCATTCTCGACGAGCTGAACGTCAAGGAGGTCGAATATATCAACGATTTCTCCGTACTGGAGGAGATCACGCTGGGCGTGAACTTCAAGGCTGCCGGCGCCGTGCTCAAGAAGGACGTCAACCGTTTCAAGGCAGCGCTGGAGAACGCGGCCGCAGACGAGATGCAGGCTATGGCAGCCGCGTTCAAAGCGGGCGAAGCCGTTGCCGTTCCGGGATTTGAAGGCACGTTCGATCCGTCGCTGTTCGTCGAGAACCGCAGGACGAAGGCCGGCGTCGTCAGCGCGCAGTGCGCCGACGGGCTGGACACCGCGCTCGATGTGACGCTGACCGACGCGCTGCGCAAGGAAGGCGCCGTGCGCGACGTGATCCGTCAGTGCCAGCTCCTGCGCAAGGAGGCCGGCTATTCGGTCGAGCAGCGCATCAACGCTGCCGTGCAGACACAGGACGCGTTCCTGCTGGAAGCGCTGACCGAAAAGAAGGATCATATTGCCGCCGAGCTTCTGGCGGGCGAGCTGGTCATCAATGCGCCGTTCGAGAGCGATCTTGAGAAGACGTTCGAGGTTGCCGGCGCATCCGTTACCGCCGCTGTCCGCAAAGCATAATGTTATGCCCCGCCGTTTCCCGGCGGGGCTTTTCCATGGGATTCAAAAGGTGAGAGTATGAAAAAGCTGAAAAAAGCTGTCTGCATTCTGCTGTGCATGACGCTGACGGCAGTCTGCGGGGTGTACTGCGCATCCGCCGCGGGACGCGATTATTACTATGACGCCGTCGCCGGAAACGACGAAAACGACGGCACCGAATCGTCGCCGTGGAAGTCGGTCGACGGTCATAACTGCACGATCACGGCGGGGACGCGGTTCCTGTTCAAACGCGGCGGGACGTACGACGTGTGCGCAACGCTTTCCGCGTCCGGCACGGCGGACGCGCCGATCGTGATCGGTGCATGGGGTGAAGGTGATAAGCCCGTGCTGACCTGTGCGGGACGGGAGAATGTGCTCACACTCCTCGACTGCGACTACATCACCGTGCGCGACGTGGAGATCACGGCGCACGACGGCGGCGGGATCTGGATCGACACGAGAGAAAAGGCGAGCACGGGATTCGTGATCGACAACGTGACGTTCCGCGACATGCAGAACGACCGCGTGATGACGAGCCGCGACGATTTTTCTTCCGGCGCAGCGGGTGCGCGCGCTGCCGTGATGGTCAAGGGACTGCCTGCGCGTTCACTCTGGCCCGTCAGCGATCTGCGGATCACAAACTGCGAGGTCTGCGACGCCGGCAACGGCATGATCGTCTGGGGCGCGAACAAGGAACCGAACTATGAGGTCGCGATCGATCCCGTGTTTGACACAGGCGTGCGGATCGAGAACTGCGCGTTCCATGACATGGACGCGGAGGCGATCGTGCTCGGCATGTGCGACGGCGCATTCGTCACGAACTGCTCCGCGATCCGCACCTGTCTGGGCAGGGGTGTGGACGAGGACGGCAATATCCTGTACTATACCGCGCCGATGTGGTTCTGGGGCAGCGTCAACTCCACGTTCGACCACTGCGAGATCGCGTATGCCGAAAATGTCGGCGACGGCATGGCAGTGGATTTCGACACGTACTCCCACCGCTGTACATACCAGTATATTTATTCACATGACAATATGCGCTTTATGTGCAACAATCCGCGTCTCGACGGACACTATGACAACACGGTGCGCTACTGCCTGTCGGTCAACGACAACCGCGGCAAAGCGCGGCTCGCTTCGCCCTCCACGCAGAACGAGTACGGTTTCCGGTTTTACAACAACACCATCGTCAACTGCGCGGATCTGTTTGTGATCGGGATGCGGAACGGACTGTTTGCCAACAACATCATCGTCAACACGGACGGCACGCGTGTGAAGTTCGATACGTTTTCGCGCCTGTCCCGCGGCAACACGATCCGGGCGAACGCCTATTACGGGTCGGTCCTGCCGATCGGCGATCCGTTCGGCCGATATGTCGACCCGCTTTTCGCGGGGACGGACGCTGCCGACGCGCAGAGCTTTGTGCTGTGCGACCGCTCGCCGCTTCTCGGCAAGGGAATTGCGATCGAGGACGATCTGCGGGAGGACTTCTTCGGCAACCCGTTGACCGACACGCCGAACATCGGCTGTTATGCCGGCGCGGGCGTCCCGTCCGACGTCCGGCCGCGTCACACGGCGCTGCGGAATCTGCTCACATTCATCGTCGGATTTCTGCGTGCGGAATGGCAGCGGCTGTTCCGGTAAAGCGTGTGCCGTTCGGCTGTAACGAGCGCGGAGGAACCGCTGTTTTGTCATGTTACATAAAAATTCATTTTGTGCGGCAGATTATTTTATAATTATCCTAAAAATCAAGAAAACATCTTGCAATCTCCGTATGATGGTGATAAAATACAAAAAATTAATTTCCCGATTTTTTGCAATGTGTTTTATGTGTGTTTTCTGACAATCGTATTTTATGGAAAGGATCTGATATACCATGAATGCCTACCTCGAAGAAACCATCGCCAAGATCAAGGCGAAAAACGCGACCGAGCCGGAGTTTATTCAAACGGTTGAGGAAGTCTTCTCCTCCCTCTCTCCTGTGTTCGACAAGCACCCCGAATACGTCAAGGCAAACATTGCCGAGCGTATCGCCGAGCCGGAAAGACAGATCATCTTCCGTGTTCCCTGGGTGGATGACGAGGGCAACTACCGTGTCAACCGCGGCTTCCGTGTGCAGTTCAATTCTGCCATCGGCCCGTATAAGGGCGGTCTGCGTTTCCATCCGTCCGTGTACATCGGCATCATCAAATTTCTCGGCTTTGAGCAGATCTTCAAGAACAGCCTGACCGGCCTGCCCATGGGCGGCGGCAAGGGCGGCTCCGATTTCGACCCCAAGGGCAAGTCCGACGCCGAGGTCATGCGTTTCTGCCAGAGCTTCATGACCGAGCTGTGCAAGCACGTGGGCGCCAATACCGACGTTCCCGCGGGCGACATCGGCGTGGGCGGCAGAGAGATCGGCTATCTGTACGGCCAGTATAAGCGTCTGCGCAACGAGTTCACCGGCGTGCTGACCGGCAAGGGTCTGCAGTACGGCGGTTCGCTGGTGCGTCCGGAAGCGACCGGCTACGGCGCGGTGTACTATGTGGTCGAACTGCTCAAGCATTTCGGCGATACCATCGAAGGCAAAACGTTCGCAGTTTCCGGCTTCGGCAACGTGGCATGGGGCACTGTGAAAAAGGTCAACGCACTGGGCGGCAAAGTTGTCACGCTGTCCGGTCCCGACGGCTTTATCTACGATCCCGACGGCATCAGCACCGACGAGAAGGTCGACTATCTGCTGGAGATGCGCGCTTCCTGCCGCAACCGTGTGCAGGACTACGCCGACAAATTCGGCGTGCAGTTCTTCCCGGGCGAGCGTCCGTGGGGGATCAAGGTTGACATCCCGATGCCGTGCGCCACGCAGAACGAAGTGGGTCTTGAGGACGCCAAGAAGATCGTGGCCAACGGCACGAAATACTACATCGAAGTGTCCAATATGCCGACGACGGCCGAAGCGGTCGAGTACCTGGTCGCACACGGCGTCAAGGTCGCTCCGTCCAAGGCAGTCAACGCCGGCGGCGTGGCCGTGTCCGGTCTCGAGATGGCGCAGGATTCCATGCGCTACAACTGGACGGCGGAAGAAGTGGACGAAAAGCTGCAGGGCATTATGCAGAACATCTTCAAAACGTCTGTGGAAGCCGCCCAAGAGTACGGCTTCGGCGATGATCTTGTGGCCGGCGCCAACATTGCCGGTTTTGTCAAGGTCGCGGACGCTATGATCGCGCAGGGTCTCGTCTGATCCGCCGCGTCTATGCAAAACAGCCTGTCAGCTTCGTGTCTTCTGCCGAAGCGGGCGGGCTTTTTTCTGCTTTTTTATAATTCCGATCCTATATTTTTCGGAGGAAAAAACCATGTTATCCGGCGCTAACAGAAAGATTATCCTGGAGGACGGCAGCGAGTACGCCGGCTGTGCATTCGGCGCAGACGGCGAAAAGCTTGTCGAGATCGTGTTCAATACGTCCATGGTCGGTTACCAGGAGATCCTGTCCGACCCGTCCTACACCGACCAGGCCGTGGTGATGACGTACCCGCTGATCGGCAATTACGGCATGGCGGACGACGATTTCGAAACACAGACGCCGACCATCGGCGCGCTGATCGTACGGCAGTACAACGACGAGCCGTCCAATTTCCGCAGCACTAAAACGCTCGGTGAGGTGATGCGCACCTACGGCATCGCGGGCGTCAGCGGGATCGATACGCGCACGCTCGCACGGCATATCCGCAACTTCGGCTCCTGCAAGGCGCTGCTGACGGACATCGGCACGCCGACCGAGGAGGGACTGCGGCGCCTGCGCGCAGGCGACATCCCGCGCGACGCAGTCAGCCGCGTCAGCCGAAAGGCGATCTGCCGCTATGCGGGCGCGAACGCGCGCTTTCACGTTGTCGCGGTGGATTGCGGCATGAAGCAGAACATCGTGCGCTCGCTGCAAAAGAAGGGCTGCGACGTGACGGTCGTCCCTTGGAACACCGACGCCGAAACGATCGCGTCGCTGCAGCCGGACGGCGTGTTTCTCTCGAACGGCCCGGGCGATCCGACGGATGTGCCCGAGGTGATGCACACTGTGCAGGCGCTTCTGGGCAGATATCCGATCTTCGGCATCTGTCTCGGCCACCAGATCCTATCGCTGGCGTACGGCGCCAAAACGTATAAGCTCAAATTCGGCCACCGCGGCGGCAACCATCCCGTCAAGGATCTGACGACCGACAAGGTCGAGATCACGTCCCAGAACCACTCCTACGCCGTGGATACGGACTCTCTTGCGGGCACGCCGCTGACGGTTACGCATATCAATCTGCTCGACAATACGGTCGAGGGCGTCGCCTGCGCACGGGACAGAGCGTTCGCGGTGCAGTACCATCCCGAGAGCGCACCGGGACCGCAGGACAGCGCCTATTTGTTCGACCGGTTCCTGGGTCTGATGGAGGAGGCGAAACACAATGCCTAAACGCACGGACATCCACAAAATACTCGTTATCGGTTCCGGCCCCATCGTGATCGGACAGGCGGCGGAATTCGACTATGCCGGCACGCAGGCGTGTCTCGCGCTGCGGGAGGAAGGGTACGAGGTCATCCTCTGCAACTCCAACCCCGCCACCATCATGACCGATCCCGCCATGGCCGATAAAGTGTACATGGAGCCGCTGACGCTCGAATATATCGCGCGCATCCTGCGCACGGAGCGTCCCGACGCGATACTGCCCGGCATCGGCGGCCAGACGGGGCTGAACCTCGCCATGCAGCTCGAAAAGAAGGGCGTGCTGCGCGAATGCGGCACGCAGCTTCTGGGCACGCGCAGCGAAAGCATTGAGCAGGCGGAGGACCGCGAAAAGTTCAAGGAGCTGTGCGAGTCGCTCGGCGAGCCGGTGCTGCCGTCGATGATCGCCAATTCCATGGAGGAGGGGATTGCGGCTGCTGAGGAGATCGGCTATCCCGTCGTGCTGCGTCCGGCGTTTACGCTCGGCGGTACGGGCGGCGGTTTCGCCGACGACGAAACGGAGCTGCGCGAGATCCTCAAAAATGCGCTCGTTCTTTCGCCCGTGCACCAGGTGCTGATCGAAAAGAGCATCAAGGGCTACAAAGAGATCGAATACGAAGTTATGCGGGACGCGAACGACACCGCGATCACGGTCTGCAACATGGAGAATGTCGATCCGGTCGGCATCCATACCGGCGACTCCATCGTGGTCTGCCCTTCGCAAACGCTGACCAATAAAGAATATCACATGCTGCGCGACAGCGCGCTCAAAATCATCCGCGCTTTGAAGATCGAGGGCGGCTGCAACGTGCAGTTCGCGCTTGACCCCAACTCTTTCCAGTACTATCTGATCGAGGTCAATCCCCGCGTGTCGCGTTCGTCCGCGCTTGCGTCGAAGGCGAGCGGCTATCCGATCGCCCGCGTGTCCGCGAAGATCAGCGTCGGTCTGCGCCTGGATGAGATCCATCTTGCGAACACGCTCGCGTCGTTTGAGCCGGCGCTCGACTACGTGGTCACCAAAATGCCGCGCTTCCCGTTCGACAAATTCACCGACGCAAACAACAAGCTCGGCACGCAGATGAAGGCAACGGGCGAGGCTATGAGCGTGGGCAGGACGTTTGAGGAAAGTCTGCTGAAAGCCATCCGTTCGCTGGAGGTCGGTATCTACCATCTGTACATGCCGAAGTTTGACAAGATGGAGACGGATGCGCTGCTCGAATACGTGCGCAGCGGCACGGACGACCGTATCTACGCCATGGCGGAGCTGCTGTGGCGCGGCGTGGACGTCGAGGTGCTGTGGCGCATCACGCAGATCGACCGCTGGTTCCTGCGCCGCATCAAGGTCATTACCGACGCGGAGATCGCGCTCAAGGCCGGCGCGCACGACGCCGAAGCGCTGCGCTATGCCAAGCGGCTCGGTTTTTCCGACCGCTATATCGGCGTGCTGTGGGACATGAAGGCGATCGATGTGTTCCGTCTGCGCAAGCAGTGGAACATCTTCCCGACTTACAAAATGATCGACACGTGCGCCTCGGAATTCAAGAGCTACGTGCCGTACTTCTACTCCACCTACGAGGAAGAAAACGAGTCCATCGTCTCCGACCGCAAGAAAATCGTCGTGCTCGGCTCCGGTCCCATCCGCATCGGACAGGGCGTGGAATTCGACTATTCCACCGTGCATGCCGTGCAGACGATCAAGGAAGCCGGCTACGAGGCCATCATCATCAACAACAATCCCGAGACCGTTTCAACCGATTACACGACGTCCGACAAGCTCTATTTTGAGCCGCTGTGCGTTGAGGACGTCATGAATGTCATCGAGCTCGAGCAGCCGGACGGCGTGATCACTTCACTCGGCGGCCAGACGGCGATCAATCTCGCCGAGCCGCTGATGGAATACGGCGCGAAGCTGATCGGCACCGACTGCGACGCGATCGAAAAGGCGGAGAACCGCGACGCGTTCGAGAAGCTGCTCAAGGAGCTCGGCATCCCGCAGCCGCGGGGCTGTGCCGTGACGAATATCGAGGACGGCATCCGCGCCGCCGCGGAGATCGGGTATCCCGTACTGGTGCGGCCGAGCTTCGTGCTGGGCGGCCGCGCGATGCAGATCGTCGCCAAGGAGGAGGCGCTTCGCCACTACCT
The DNA here is from genome assembly GCA_902790325.1 of Oscillospiraceae bacterium. Taxonomy (GTDB): domain Bacteria; phylum Bacillota; class Clostridia; order Oscillospirales; family Acutalibacteraceae; genus UBA1425. Next base: position 50,327 of record CADARP010000003.1, read on the forward strand.
CAAGACCGCCGTCGAGATCGACGAGGACAAACCGGTGCTTGTCGACAAGTACATCCGCGGCAAGGAGTTGGAGGTCGACGCGGTCTGCGACGGGCAGGACGTGTTCGTGCCCGGCATCATGGAGCTGGTCGAGCGCACGGGCGTGCACTCCGGCGACTCCATCAGCATCTACCCGACGTTCAGCGTGTCCGACAAGGTGAAGGGCACGATCCTGCAATACGCGAAAAAATTAGGCCTCGGCGTCGGCATCGTGGGACTGTACAACATCCAGTTCATCGTCGACGAGCACGAGGACGTCTACATCATCGAGGTCAATCCCCGTTCCTCGCGCACGGTGCCGTTCCTGTCGAAAGCCACGGGCTATTCTTTGGCCGACATCGCCACGCGCGTCATCCTCGGCGAGAGTCTCAAGGAGCAGGGCATTTTCCGTCTCTATCCCGACGAGACGAAACGCTGGTACGTCAAAGCGCCGGCATTCTCCTTCTCGAAGCTGCGCGGCATGGACGCATACCTGTCGCCCGAGATGAAGTCCACGGGCGAGGCGATCGGCTACGATTACAAGCGGCACAGAGCCGTATACAAGGCGCTGATCGCGTCCGGACTGAAACTGCCGAATTACGGCACCGTCGTGGTGACGCTTGCGGACGAGGACAAGGATGAGGCGTTCCCGCTGGTGAAGCGGTTCTACGACCTCGGTTTCAACATCGCAGCAACGACCGTTTCGGCGGAGCATCTGCGCGAACACGGCATGAAGGTCCGTCTTTTGCACAAGCTCAGCGAGGGCAGTACAGAGATTTTGGAAGCGATCCGTTCCGGCTTTGTCAGCTACGTGCTCAACACGCGCGCGATCCTGTCCGGCGTCCACTACGAAGACGGCGTGGCGATCCGCGGCTGTGCGGTGGAGAACGGCGTGACGATGTTTACCTCGCTCGACACCGTGCGTGAGGTGCTGGACGTGCTGGAGGAAATGACGATCCCGGTTTCCACCATTGACGAAAAATAATATACCGCAAATATAAGGAGGGTTCCCATGAAAATCGCAATTTACGGCTACGGCAACTTAGGACGCGGCGTCGAGTGCGCCGCACGGCAGAATCCAGACGCGGAGCTGGTCGGCGTATTCACGCGCCGCGCACCGGAAACGGTCAAGACGCTGACGGGCATTCCCGTCTACGCGGCGGCGGACGCCGCCAAGTACAAGGACGCGATCGACGTGCTGATCATCTGCGGCGGAAGCGCAACCGATCTGCCGAAGATGACGCCTGCGCTTGCAAAAGATTTCAACGTTATCGACAGCTTTGACACCCACGCCAACATCCCGGCGCATTTCGCCGCCGTGGACGCGGCTGCCAAAGAGAGCGGCCGCCTGGCGCTGATCTCCGCAGGCTGGGACCCCGGTATGTTCTCGCTGAACCGTCTGTACGCCTCGGCGATCCTGCCGGACGGCGCGGACTACACGTTCTGGGGCAGAGGCGTCAGCCAGGGACACTCCGACGCGATCCGCCGCATTCCCGGCGTTGCGGACGCGCGGCAGTATACCGTGCCGATCCCGGCGGCGCTGGACGCGGTGCGTTCGGGCAGCATGCCGGAACTGACCACGCGCGAGAAGCATCTGCGCGAGTGCTACGTCGTCGCCGAGGAAGGCGCGGACAAGGCCGCGATCGAAACGGCGATCAAGACCATGCCCAACTACTTTGCGGACTACGATACGACCGTGACATTCATCACGGCCGAGGAAATGCGGAAAAACCACGCCGAGCTTCCGCACGGCGGCTTCGTCATCCGCACGGGCAAGACGGGTCTCAACAAAGAGCACACGCACACGATCGAGTACAGTCTCAAGCTCGACTCCAATCCGGAGTTCACGTCTTCGGCGCTGATCGCGTTTGCCAGAGCGATCGACCGCATGCACAAACGCGGCGCGACCGGCTGCAAGACCGTGTTCGATATTGCGCCTGCCGATCTTTCGCCGCTGTCCGGCGAGGAACTGCGCGCGCATATGCTGTAAACAGAAACCTGTATAATTAAAGGGGAAGCTTCTCTTCCGAATCCGTGGAAGAGAAGCTTTGCTTTTACGATCTCTTTTGTTCTTTTCTGAAGCGGCAGTCCCATTCCGCGCTGTTATCTTCTGTATGCCCTGTTTCGTCTCCGTTTTCCGCATCCGTTTTTTACAGAATGCAGTACTGAAAAATTCCTACGAATTGCAGAACGCTGCCCATCAGAATAATAATATGGAAAATACTGTGAAAATATCGCTTTTTTCTGCCGAGACCATAGAAGATCATCCCGAACGTATAGATTGCGCCGCCTGCGATCAGCCAGATCAGGAACGGTTTTCCGAAGGCGGCAACGACCGGCTTGACCGAAAACAGCATGCTCCATCCGATCGCAAAATACCCGCCCATGGCGATCACGGCATACCGTCGAAAGTCGATCGCCGTGAAAGTGACGCCGACGGCCGCCATCGTCAGGATCAGCGCCGTGATGACAAGCGTTCGCTTCGGATAAGCAGACCGAAGACCGGTCAAAAGAATCGGTGCGTATGTGCCGAGGATCAGCGCGTAGATCGTGCAATGATCCAGCACCTGCATGACTTTTTTCGCATGCTCCGCTTTCAGTCCGTGATAGACGCTGGAGATCGTATACAGAAAAATCATCATTAAACCGTAGATCGTTCCTCCGGCAAATCCCCAATAATTACAGCGCAGCAGAGAAAAGACGGCGCAGAGTATCAGCACGAGCACACCGAAACCGCCGCCGACGATGTGCGTGACCATATTGAAGATCTCCTCGCTGCGGGTATAGTCCGGAAGCCGGCGATCGATCAGTTTTGTCCTTGTCATATCTCTGAATATCCCTCCGGCATCAACAGCGTATACGTTTGGTGACGCAGCACATCCAGCAGATCGGCGTTGGTACGGATCGGCGTCTCGGTTTCGATCCCGCCGCTGATCGTGTCTGTGGTATGGTGCGTATCGCTGCCGCTTGTCATCGGCTTTTGCAGCGACTTTGCCCAATCCAGAGCTTTTGCGTTGCACGCCGGATCGGTATGGCCGTTGAACACTTCGATCCCGTCCAGATACTGCGGATCGCAGCGGCGGATCATCGGTCGGAAAGGATGCGCCTGATATACGAGATACCCCTGACGGTGTGCTTCCTTGCACAGTTTTTTCTCATTCCAGCACAGCATATTCGGCTGCTTGCGCAGCCAGTCCTCCTCCACACCGTAGATGAGATAATCGTTGACCGTGGCGTAGCGGCGCAGTTCCAATCCGAGCAGAACGGAAAAGCTGTCGCCGCACCATTCCCGAAGTTCGTGATACGCGGATAAATAGTATTCTATCGCGTTTTGCGGACGCAGATAATGATGCAGCATAAAGGTCATGGGACTGTAGTGATCGGTCAGGACAAGCCCGCTGTAACCGGCTTTTTCATATTTGCGCACCAGATCCTTCGGCGGGATCGTTGCACACAGCGAAACGCTGCCGGTATGGCAATGCAGTTCGTATTTATACATCGGATTCTTACCGTCCGTTTCTTTTTGATTCTTTCCCGACAACGTCGGTATGTCCGCAGTATATGCTCTGCGTTCGGATCAAGCAACCCCTTATTCGTAGAGCTTTGTCTACGAATCGTAGATTTTCAGTTGACAAATCACTCTACGAATAGTAGAATAAAGATGATTTTTTTAAGGAGAACGACAATATGCCCGAAAAGATCAATAACAAAACCATCTCGGAGAATCTTGTGTTGTACCGCAAGCTGCACGGCATGACACAGGCGGAGCTTGCAGACGCCATCGGGTATTCCGACAAATCCGTTTCCAAATGGGAGCGCGGGGAGGGAACGCCGGATATTTTTCTGTTGCTTCTGCTGTCCGAGATCTACGGGATCAAGGTCTCGGAGCTTGTGGGGCAGACGGAGAAATGCAAGGAGACACAGGAAAAAATGCGCGCTGCGGAAAAAGACCGCAAGGCGCAGGAACGGACAAAGAAAAAAGCGCTCGAACGCGCCAAAAAGCAAAAGAAGAAAAAAGATCGGTAAAACGAGCGGCGCAGCCAAAGCGTGCCGACGCAGAGTTGTTCCATGCCGTTAAGAGAACGACGGCTTTCTTTATGTGGGACAGCTCTGCGTTTTTTTACATTTCCACATTATTTTTAGTTATTCTATACGTAATTTCTTCGTAAAAAGTTGACATTAAAAAAACAATGTGGTATGATATAGTGATTATAAATTGGTATAGTATCGGTGTACTGTACCCAATTGAAAAGGAGAGGGTTTTGTGAAAAACAGATTGCGTGGTTCTCTTGCGGCAATTTTGACAGCGTTTTTACTGACGTTTGCCGTCGTTCCCGTCAGCGCGGCAGCGCAGCCGGCCGCCGCGGTTCAGGCAGAGCAGGCTTCGGATCTTGTCAGCGCGCTTCCCTCTGTCGACAACTTCCTGCCGACGGCAGTCGGCGCCAAGCACGTCACGTCGATCTCCCGTCTTTCGGACGAAGAGGTCGAGGCGATCGCCGACCGCTTGAGCGAGAAGGCGGACATTTACCTGGTCGAGCTCAAGGACGGCCGCCGCACATACTACATAGCGGTCGACTTCCGCGACGACGACGCGGTCTATTTGTCGAAACTCGTCGTTCTGCGCGCCGCGTCGCAGAAGCTGTACGCGCGGTCCGAAGCGCTGGCTTCGCTGGTGGAGGACGATCCGAAACCGGTTCTGATGAGCTATTCGCACATTGTCGGTGAGCTGAGTATGCACTATATGGTCTATCGTCTGACGAGCATGCTCGGCGGCGAGAATCTGCCGGGGACGCTGGGCAATCTCTACCGCGCCAGCGCCGTGGCGAACCTCAACATCGACGAGGACAGACTGGCGTTTCTGATCCCGATATTGGGACAACTGATCGGTTAATCATTCAATTAGGAGCGTAAATACACATGGAATGGACTGGACTGAACGAACTGCGGGAAAAGTATCTCGCATTCTTCGAGAGCAAGGGACATCTGCGCCTGCCGAGCGCGTCGCTGATCCCGCAGGGTGACAAGAGCCTGCTGCTCATCAACGCAGGCATGGCGCCGCTGAAAAAGTACTTCACCGGCGAGCTGACGCCGCCGCGTACGCGCGTCACGTCTTGCCAGAAATGCATCCGCACGCCGGATATCGAACGCGTGGGCAAGACCGCGCGTCACGGCACGTACTTCGAGATGCTCGGCAACTTCTCCTTCGGCGACTATTTCAAGCGCGAGGCGACCGCATGGGCCTGGGAGTTCTGCACCGAAGTGATGGGCATGGACACGGACAAGCTGTATGTGAGCGTCTATCTGGACGACGACGAGGCGTACGACATCTGGACGAAAGAGATCGGCGTCGCGCAGGATCACATGGTGCGTCTGGGCAAGGAGGACAACTTCTGGGAGCACGGCGCGGGTCCGTGCGGACCGTGTTCCGAGATCTATTACGACCGCGGCGCACAGTACGGCTGCGGCAAGCCGGACTGCAAGGTCGGCTGCGACTGCGACCGCTATGTGGAATTCTGGAACCTGGTTTTCACGCAGTTTGAAAACGACGGACAGAACCACTATACCCGTCTCAAGAGCTGCAATATCGACACGGGCATGGGACTTGAGCGCCTGGCGTGCATCGCGCAGGGTGTGGACAACCTGTTCGAGGTCGACACCGTACAGAACATCATGCGCCACATCATGCGCATTGCGGGCGTGCAGTACCATGAGAACGAAAAGAGCGACGTCTCGCTGCGCGTCATCACCGACCACATCCGCAGCACGACGTTCATGATCGGCGACGGCGTCATGCCGTCCAACGAAGGCCGCGGCTACGTGCTGCGCCGTCTGCTGCGCCGCGCCGCACGGCACGGCCGGCTTTTAGGGATCGACCGTCCGTTCCTTTCGGAGGTCTGCGCGACCGTCATCCGCGAGAACGAGACGGCGTATCCGACGATCAGGGAGAAGCAGGGCTTCATCGAAAACGTCATCCGCAACGAGGAGGAGAGCTTTGCCAAGACGATCGACTCCGGTCTGCAGCTTCTGTCGCAGATGATCGACGGCTCCGAAGGCAGCGTGCTGTCCGGTTCGGATGCGTTCATGCTGTCGGATACGTTCGGTTTCCCGATCGACCTGACAAAAGAAATACTGGAAGAAAAGGGCATGACCGTCGACGAGGACGCGTTCCAATCGCTCATTGCCGAGCAGCGGGCGCGTTCGCGTGCCGCGCGCAAGGACGCGGGCGCCGAGGCGTGGAAAAACGCCGGCGTCGTGACGAAAGGTCTGCCCAAAACCGAATATGACGGCGAAACGGCGTTCGAGGCGGACGGCGAAGTGCTGACCATCATTGCGGACGGCGAACGCGTCGAATACGTCGAGAACGGCGCCGAGGCGACGCTTGTGCTGGATCGTACCGCTTTCTACGCCGAGAGCGGCGGACAGGTCGGCGACGTCGGCACGGTCACGGCGGGCGACGCCGTGTTCACGGTCACGAACTGCACCAAGACGAACGACGGCGTGTATCTGCACACCGGCAAGGTGACGGCCGGCGACGGGATCGCGGCAGGCGCAGCGGTCAGAACGGCGGTAGACGCCGACCGCAAACGCGCGATCATGCGCAACCACACGGCAGCGCATCTGCTGCAGGCGGCGCTGCGGCGCGTGCTGGGCACGCACGTCGAGCAGGCCGGTCAGTATGTGGGCGACAAGGCCGTGCGTTTCGACTTTACGCACTTCTCCGCCATGACGGCCGAGGAGATGTCGGCTGTGGAGGCTGCGGTCAACGCCGAGATCCTCAAGGGTGAGCCGGTGACCAAGACGCAGATGCCGATCGCCGAAGCGAAGCAGCTTGGCGCGATGGCGCTGTTCGGCGAGAAATACGGCGATGTTGTACGCGTGGTCTGCACAGGCGCTTTGACCGACGCGGAGAAGTTCTCCGTCGAGCTGTGCGGCGGTTCCCATGTCGACAACACGGCGTCGCTCGGTCTTTTCAAGATCGTGTCCGAATCGTCCGTGGCTGCCGGCGTGCGCCGGATCGAGGGCGTGACCGGACAGGGCGTGCTCGATGTTCTGAATGACAATCTTTCGCTGATGCAGCGCACGGCGGCCGTCCTGAAGCTCGGCAATGTCGGCGAGCTCGAACGCAGAGCCGCGGCGCTCATGGGCGAACTCAAGCAAAAAGATAAAGAGATCGAAAAACTTTCTGCCGAGCTGTCTTCGCTCAAGGCGGGCAGCGCCTTCGGAGAGGCACAGACGGTCGGCACGGTACGTCTGTTTACGGCCGTTCTGGACGGTACCGTGACGGCGGACGCGCTGCGCGGCATGTGCGACAGTGCCAAAGAAAAAGGTGACGACGTGGTCGTGCTGGTCGGCGGCGTCAACGAGAAGGGCGCGGTTTCGTTCGCAGCGGGCTGCGGCAAGGATGCGGTCAAGGCGGGCGCGCACGCGGGCACGCTGGTGCGCGAAGCGGCCAAGATCGCCGGCGGCGCCGGCGGCGGCAAGCCGGACAGCGCAATGGCGGGCGCCAAGGAGCCTGCCAAGCTGCCCGATGCGATCGCGGCGGCCGCGGAGATCCTTGCGGGAATGTTGAAATAATCAGACGAGGAGGCAACTATAATGGATTGTCTGTTTTGCAAGATCGCGGCGGGAGAGATCCCGTCCAAAAAAGTGTACGAGGACGAGCAGGTCTATGCGTTCTATGACATCGAACCGCAGGCGCCCGTCCATGTCCTGCTGATCCCGAAGACGCACATCGCGTCCGCGGCGGAGATCACCGCGGAAAACAGCGCGGTCGTGGCGCACATCTTCGAGGTCGCCGCGCAAATCGCAAAAGAATTGGGGCTCGACGACGGTTTCCGTATCGTGTCCAACTGCGGCGAAAGCGCCGGTCAGACGGTCAAGCATCTGCATTTCCATCTGATGGGCGGCAGAACCTTCGCATGGCCTGCCGGTTAATCTGATTCACGGGAAGGACGTGCGTTTCGGTGGCAAGACCGCTGGCGGTTACAGGCGGCGTGCTGTTTGTCACGCTGTGGTTTTTGGGGCTGCTTCCCCATGCGGCGCTTTTGCCGCTGACCGTCTGCGCAGGCGTTTTGTGCGCGCTTGTCCTGTGTGTACGCGCACTGCGCAGGAAGGGACTGCTGCCGTATGTGTGCGCCGTTGTTCTGGCGGGATGCGTCCTGTTTTGGTTTCACTATGACTTTGTGTTCGCACCGGTCGCCGCGCTGGGCGGAAGGACCGTTCCGGTCACGGCTGCTTTGGCGGATCTGCCGCAGCAGCTTGACGACGGGTATCGGACAGTCTTGCGCACCGACAGCGTAGACGGTATGCCGATGCGCTGCCGGATCGCGCTGTACACGTCGCAAGAGCCGGAGATCACATGCCGTCAGACCGTCACGTTCCGCACGCGTCTGGAAGCGAATTCCGCACCCGGTTCGTCCGGCGTCTGGCTGCGCGCATATGAGATGCGCGACGCGCGGTATACCGACGACGCGTCCGGCTTTTTCGGCAGGATGCTCGCCGTGCGTCAATACGCGATCGAAACGCTTCTTCAAAGACTGCCCGGCACAAACGGCGCGGTGCTTGCCGCCATGATCACCGGCAGCGAGCAATACATCCCGGATGATGTATACGCACGGATGCTCGAGTGCGGCATTGTGCATATATTCTCGGTTTCGGGACTGCATCTGTCCGTGTTTTCCATGCTGCTGTACCGCTTTCTGGAGCGCCGCCGCGCGCCGCGCGCAGTCATTGCGCTGCCGTCGGCTGTGCTCACGTTTCTGCTGATGGCGGTCACCGGATTCTCGTATTCCTGCGTGCGTGCCGGAATCATGCTGTATATCATGCTGCTCGGCCGCTGTTTCTTCTGGCGCTCCGACGGGCTCAATGCGCTCGGCGCGTCGATCCTCGTGATGGCGCTGATCGATCCCTTTTGTGCCGGCAGCGTCGGACTGCAGTTGTCCGTGCTCGGCACGCTCGGCGTGATCCTCGCCTCACCGATCGTGGAAACGCGTGTCGAAGCGCTGCGTGTGCGGCCGCGTTTTCTGCGAAAACCCATTCGCTTGTTTTTATCCGCGCTGCTTGTGAGCGCATGTATCCATATTCTGACACTGCCGGTCATCGTGATCGAGTTCCGTCGGCTGTCACTTGTTTCGCCTTTGGCGAATGCCTGTCTGCTGTTCGCAGCCGAATGGGCGATGATTACCGCTGCGGCTGCGGTACTGCTGTCGGCGGTTCCGTTCCTCGGCGTTTTATCGAAGCCGCTTCTGTTCGGCGCGGGACTGCTGGCAAAATACTGCGTTCTGGTTTCCGACAGCTTCGGCAAACTTCCTTTTGCCGCCGTACGGTCCGACTTTGCCGGTTTGCGGTTTTGGATCGTCGGCACGCTGATCGTGGTTTCTGCCGTCCTGATGCTGCAGGGTACCTTGCGGCGCAGAGTGGTCGTCAGCGCGGCGGTCAGTGTCGGCATTCTGGCGTCCCTCGTCGGATTCCATGCGTGGAATCTGCACGATCTGGCGCAGATCACCGTGCTGGATGCGGGCAATCAGTCCGCCGTACTGGTGAAAAGCCGCGGAAAAACGGCGCTGATCGGCTGCGGCGGAAAAGACGCGCCGTCCCGCGTATCGCTCTACACGGATTCCGTCGACCTGTTCGTCGTGCCGCGCGAGCAAAAAACGGAATGCGGCGCAGCGCACATTCTTGTGCGCTCCGTACCCTGCGCCGAGATCTGGGCGCCGCAGCGCGTTCCGGCGCTGGAGCCGTTGTACTTTTTTGCCGATCCGGTCGTGACGACCCGCGGGACGCGGACGGTTGGTGATATCCGATTGACTTTCGACAGCAGTGCGGAAGCCGTTTTTCTGGAGATCTATGACAGAACGGCGCTGCTGCTGTTCTCGCCCGGCTGCGATCTCGGAAAGATCCCGCGCGCATGGCTCGATGCGGATTTTCTCATATCACGCAGCGACATACCGCCGGCATTGACGGCGGAGCATTACGCTGCGGTGCTGCTCTCGCGCGGCAGCGGACAGGGCGATGATCCGGCGCGGGAAATCGTGTCGCGCGGCGGTATGGCCGCTGCGACAGCCGGGTATGGCGATATTTGCCTGCAAGTGCGCAAGGATGGCGCGATCGGCTTGGAAAGGGGGGATCCGTATGCCTGAGATCACGGAACGCGATTTGAAATCGCAGATCAAAGAGAAGCATTTTTCTTCTTTGTATATGATTTACGGTGACGAGCCCTATCTTAAATCCTTCTATGCCGGACGCATCTGCGAGCGCGCTGTGGACGATGCGATGCGCGACTTCAACTTCCACCGTTTCGAGGGCAAGTCTGTTGATTTCGACGCGCTGTCCGATGCCGTGGAGGCGTTCCCGATGATGAGCGAACGCACCTGCGTGCTGCTCAAAGATGTGCCCGTGGACGCGCTTGCGCAGAACGACCGGGACAAACTCATGGCGATCCTGTCCGACATCCCGCCGACTTGTACGGTGGTGCTGTGGATGGACACGGTCGACGTGCAGCCGAAAAAAAGCGCCAAGTGGCGGAATTTTATCAAGGATATCGCGCCTTATGCCGATCTGCTTGCGCTCGACAAGCGCGGCCGTTCGGATCTTATAAAGCTCGTTCGCAGCGGCGCCGAAAAGCGCGGCTGCACGGTCAGCGCCGATACGGCGGCATATCTGGTATCGCTTGCCGGCGACGATCTGACGAATCTGTTGAAGGAACTCGAAAAGCTCTGCGCATATAAGGGCGCGGGCGAGATCACGCCGCGCGACGTCGATGCGGTCGCGGTACGCACGGTCGAGGCGGTCGTGTTCGATCTGTCCAAGGCGATGCTTGCGCGCGAGGGCGCCCGGGCATTTTCGATCCTGGCGCTGCTGCTGCGGCAGAAGACGGAGCCGACCGCGATCCTCGGCGCGCTGATCGCGTGCTACGTGGACATATACCGTGTAAAGGTATTCGCCTTGTCAGGCGGCCGTCCGGAAGACGCCGCATCGGTCTTCAACTATAAAGGCAAGGAGTTCCGTCTGCGCAATGCGGCGCGCGACAGCAGAACAATGTCGCTGCAGGATGCACGCCGGTGCCTGGAGATCCTGTATCGCTGCGACAAAAATCTGAAAGGATCCGGAATGGATGCGCGTCTGCTTTTGGAAACGTGCATCACCGAGCTGATGCTCGTGCAGCATTCCGAAAAGACATAAACATGATTCAAATCACACCTGCGGTGATCGTGGAGGGCAAGTACGACAAGATCAAGCTGTCCTCGATGCTCGACACGCTGATCATCGCGACAGACGGTTTTTCCGTTTTCAAAGACACCGAAAAGCAGAAGCTGATCCGGCGCATTGCGGAAAAGCGCGGCATCCTCATTCTGACCGACAGCGATGCGGCAGGATTCAAGATCCGCGCGTTCATCGGCGGAAGCGTTCCGCCGGAATACGTCAAGCATGCATACATTCCCGACATTCTCGGCAAGGAGAAGCGCAAGAGCGCGCCGTCCAAGGAGGGCAAGCTCGGCGTGGAGGGTATGCCGACACAGATCCTTTTGCAGGCACTGGAAAAGGCGGGCGTGTTCTGCACGGACGTGCCGCAGCCGCATCGGCGCATCACGAATGCCGACCTGTACACGGACGGCTTCAGCGGACAGAAAGACAGCCGCAGCCGCAAAGCTGCGCTGCTGCAATACTTCGACCTGCCGGAACGGCTGAATACAAGCGCGCTTCTGCAGGTGCTCAATACGTTCGTCAGCTACGACGAGTACCGTCGCGCAGCGGACGCGATTCGGGAGGACATGACATGAACGAACGCTTTCGTGTCGGCCACGGCTATGACGTGCACCGGCTCGTGCCGGACCGCAGGCTGATCCTCGGCGGCGTGGAGATCCCGTTTGAACGCGGCCTTTTGGGCCATTCGGACGCTGACGTGCTGCTGCATGCGGTTGCGGATGCGCTTCTGGGCGCCGCCGCGCTGGGCGACATCGGCTGTCTGTTTCCCGATACGGACCCGCAGTACGCGGGTGCGGACAGTCTCGAACTGCTGCGGCAGGTCGCACTGCGGGTGCGCGAGGCGGGCTTCACCGTCTGCAACGCGGATGCGACCGTGCTCATGCAGAGACCGAAACTGCGTCCGTACATCGACCGGATGCGGCACAACATTGCCTCGGCGCTCGACGTTCCCGTTTCCGCCGTCAGTGTCAAGGCCACGACCGAGGAAGGATTGGGCTTTACCGGCACGGGAGAGGGCGTCGCGGCGCACTGTGTGTGCCTGATCTGTTAAATCTTCGTGAATTTCCTGCTTTTGATTTGCAAAAAGCTCATTTCTATGCTACAATAACAGGATGAATGAAATGAGGTTCGATAGATGAGTATTCTGAATTCCCTGCAATCCCTGGCGCACAATGTGTTTGCGGTTTTTGCGGATTTCCGGTTCAACGATTTTCTGGACATTCTGCTTGTGGCGGTGCTGATCTACAACGCCATCAAGCTCATCCGCGAGACGCGCACGATGCAGCTGATCAAGGGATTGGCGGTGCTGCTTGTGGTCTACGGCTTGGTTTCCGTCCTCAAGATGGAGGCCAGCGGATACCTGTTCAATGCGCTGTTCCGCGACGTGATCCTCGTGCTGATCGTTGTGTTCCAGCCGGAGATCCGTCACGTGATCGAGTCGATGGGACGCAGTCGGTTCCGCGGGATCGGGGCGCTGCATTCGCGCTCTGCCAAGATCCGCTACAATGAGGAGACCGCCGAGGCGATCGAGGAAGTCTGCCGCGCCTGCGCGGAGATGAGCGACCGCAAGATCGGTGTTTTGCTGGCGTTTGAACGCGAAACGCCGCTGGGAGAAATCATCCAGACCGGTACGACGGTCGACGCGCGCATCAGCGAGGAGCTTTTGGGCAATGTGTTCTATCCGAAAGCGCCGCTGCATGACGGCGCCGCCGTGGTGCGCGACAACCGCCTGTACGCGGCGGGATGCATCCTGCCGCTGACGCAGAACCACAATGCGGTCAGCAGTGCGCTCGGCACCCGCCACAGAGCGGCGATCGGTTTGAGCGAGCAGAGCGACGCGGTGCTGGTCGTCGTGTCGGAGGAAACAGGCAATATCTCGTTTGCGAAGGAAGGCAAGCTGCGGCGGGATATGTCGCCCGGCGATCTGCGCGAGGTGCTCAGTCAGGAGCTGCTGCTGCCGGATACGGACGAAAACGAGTCCAGGTTGAAGAGTTTCTTCGGGAGGCTTCGCAAATGAGCCGAAAGCAAATATCCATCGGAAAGTGGTTGAATAACAACAAATTTGTAGCAGTTCTGTCTGTGCTGCTCGCGTTGGTGATCTGGCTTGTCGTCGCGATGCAGATGAGCAATCAGATGCAGGCGACCTTCAACGACATCCCGGTGACGTTCGAGACGACGATGACGGATTCGCTGGAACTGAAAATGTTCGGTCAGACGGATGTGCGCGTCAATGTGACCGTTTCCGGCAAGCGGTACGAGATCAGCCCTGCGGCGCTGTCAAGCGAAGATTTTATCGTGACGGCGTCCACGGCGAACGTTTCCTCGGTAGGCAAATACACGCTGCCGATCTCCGTGCGGCTGAAGGACCCGAACAAGGATATCGAGATCGTGAGTTTTATGCCCCAGTCGGTCGACATCAATTTTGATTTCAACACGTCGGAGATCTATCCGATCGAGGTGCAGATCTCGGCGCCGAACGACCAGATCGCGGCGGACGGCTTTATTGCGGACGAGCCGCTTGTTTCTCCGGCGCAGGTGAGCATCACCGGCGCAGCTTCCGAGATCCAGTCGATCTCGAAAGTGATCGCCAAGATTGATCTGAAAGAACCGCTGACCCAAACGACCGGATTCGAGAAAACGCCGCTCGTGATCGTCAACGCAAACGGCGGAACCGTGCGCAGCACCTATGTGCACGAAGAGGACAACATTACGGACGTGACCGTGACGGTGCGTGTTCTCAAGCTTATGCAGATACGGCCGACGGTACAGTTGAAAAAATGCCCGAATTACTTCTCGGAAAACCGCTTGTCTTACAGTTGGACGCCGTCCGGTCTGATCAATGCGGCCGTGGAGACGGGGCTTTCGGACAGTACGGAGAGTTTGTCGCTCGGTTCGATCGACTTTTCACAGGTCAAGCCCGGCGTCAATACATTCGAGTTTGCCTGCAGCGAGATCGCCAATGCCCGCGTGCTGGACGATATCGACACGATCAAAGTTTCTTTCAACATCGACGGTGTGCAGTCGCGCAGATTCACCATATCGACAGACAACGCCACATTTGCGGAACTGCCGGAGGGCATCCGCGCGTCGATCCCAGACGGGGGCACCTTGGAGCTGACCGTGTTCGGTCATGCGGACGAACTGGATGCGTTGACGCAGGACAATTTCTCGATCACCGTGGATGTTTCCACGCTGACAGACGCTGCCGGTACGGTCGATCTTCCCGCCGCCGTGTCGATCAACGGTATGACGAGCTGCTGGGTGTTCGGCAATTATACCGTGCCCGTCGTCGTTTCCTGATGCGCGCGTGCATCAGGGCGCTCGCCGTAATTGCGCTGTGTGTGACGCTCGGCGGATGCAGTCTGTTCGCGCCTGTGCGCGAGCTGCTGGCCGTGCCGTCGTTTTCTGCGCAGAACGAAGCGCTCAAGCGCGCGTTTGAATCCGAGTACGGCAAAAACGTGCAGTATAAATCTCCGATCAGCGGCCGTTATCTTTCGGCGTTTGTCGTTGCCGATCTGGATGCGGACGGCGCGGATGAGGCGATGGTCTTCTTCCTGCCGGACGCGTTTACGACGACCGTGCATGTCGGCGTGCTGGACTGCGTCGACGGCGTGTGGCAGCGCACGGGCGAACTGGAGGGCGCGGGCAGCGACGTCTATTCTGCCGAGACGATCGATCTCGACGGCGACGGACTGCAGGAAGTGATCCTGTGCTGGAGCACGCTCGAGAGCAGCCGTGTGATGAGCATCTACGGCTGCGCGCATGCGCCGTTTTCTCTGCTGCGTCTGTCCGAAAACGCCTATACCGAAATGCTGACCGTGGACATGGACGGCGACGGCAGCATGGAAATCTTTACGACATATCTCTATTCTGCCGGCGGAAGCCAGACGGCGCAGGCACGCGTGCTGCGCAAAACGGAAAGCGGCATATCCGTGCTGGATAAATGCGAACTGGACAGCAAGGTCAGCGGCTACGGCAGCATGTTCCTGCAGCGAACCGATACAGGTTCCGTACTCTATGTCGATGCGTACAAGGGCGATTCGCAGATGATCACCGAGGTGATCTGCTGGGATGCGCGGACGGCGTCCATGACGGCGCCGCTGCTGGACAAGGAAACGCTGACGAACGAGCTGACCTGGCGCAGCACGGCAGTCGGATGCCGGGATGTGAACGGCGACGGCGTGCCGGAGATCCCGTGCCAGCGGGAGACGCTCGAAAAGAGCGAGTTGTGGAAGGACGCGGTTCAGCAGGACCGCCAGCTCTTCATCACGCAGTGGTGCGCGTTCCGGGACGGAGAACTTGTTCCGACGCTCGAGAGTCTGCTGCACGGCACGCGATGGCTGTTTACCATTCCGGAAGCATGGCGCGGCCGGTTTACCGTACGCATCGATCAGGATGCGGATAAATGGAATTTCTATCAAAAAGATCCCGATACGGACGAGAGCGTCGGATATCTGTGCAGCGTGATCTTTACGTCTCAAACGCGCTGGAAGCAGAACCGTGACAAGCTGTACGCGGACTGCACCGAGCTGTGTGCAGCGGGCGAGGACACGGTGCTGGTATACGGGATCAATACCGAAAGCCCGCTCGGCGTGGATGAGACGCTGTTGAGCGAAGCGTTCGGGTATCTGAACTGATCGCGGAGGTCAAAATGAAAAGAGTACTGGTCGCGGAGGACGAAGCTTCCATACGCGAGTTTGTGGTCATCAATTTGGAGCGATCCGGCTATACCGTCGAGCAGGCCGCAGACGGCGCCGAGGCGCTGGAGCTGTTCGCACAGCGCGGCGGCGATTTCGATGTGGCGATCCTCGACATTATGATGCCGCGCGTCAGCGGATTGGACGTCTGCAAGACGCTGCGGGCGCAAAACAGCAATCTCGGCATCATCATGCTCACGGCCAAGACACAGGAGATGGACAAGGTCACGGGGCTTTTGATGGGCGCAGACGACTATGTGACAAAGCCTTTTTCGCCGTCGGAGCTGATGGCGCGCGTCGATGTGCTGTACCGCCGTGTCGAGATGGGCAGAGGCGACGCAAAACAGATCGACGCCAGGCTCGAGTGCGGCTGCTTCGTGCTGGATCTGCGCGGACGCACGCTGCAAAAGTGCGGCGAGCCGATCGAACTGACGCAGGTCGAGTTCCAGATGATGGAATACTTCTTTGAAAACGCCGGCGCGGCGCTCGCACGCGCAGACATTCTGCGGCGTGTCTGGGGAGCGGAATACTACGGAGAGGAAAAGATCGTGGACGTCAATGTGCGGCGTCTGCGCATGAAGATCGAGGATGATCCGTCCGTTCCGCAGCATCTGCAGACCGTATGGGGCGTCGGCTACCGCTGGCTGGGTTGAGATTATGATGCGTATCGGAATCATCACACGGCAATGGCTGCTGAAAACCTTTCTGATCGTTTCGCTTCTGATGGCGGCGATCGCGGCAACGCTGTCTTTTGCGATGCATTCTTTTTACTATAACACCGTTCGTTCGACGCTGTCTGCCGGTTACAACAGCATTGTATCCCGCTATTTCAATGCCGGCGCCGCGGGAACGTCCGACGAGGAGTTCAACCGCATTGCCCGCGCTTATATCGAATCCTATTCTCTGCGTGACATTGTGGACGTTTGGGTGATCGACCGCCACGGCGCCGTGGTGGCGACTTCGGACGGCTTTCGTGTGCCGGACGGCGTGGAAATGCCGGATTACGCGCAGGCGATCGCGTCCGACAAGCGCACGTCGACTTGGACGGGACGGACTGCCGGCGGAGAAAAGATCATGGCGACGACGTATCTGCTCGGCAATGTGAACGCAGATGCCGCGTCCGCGCTTCGTTTTTCCACCTCGCTCGAAAAGGTGGACGCGCAGTTTCGCAGCGATGTGCTGCTGCTGATTATATTGAGCGTCGTTGCTGTTCTGCTCACGCTTGTCCCCGGTACGCTGTACATCGAAAAACTGGTGCGTGCCGTGCGCAGGACGACCGACGCGGCCAACGAGATCGCCAAGGGCGACTACAGTGTGCGCATCGACTACGCCGAGCACGACGAGATCGGCGCGCTGTGTACGGCGGTGCACGATATGGCGGACGAGATCAGTACCGCCGATAAGATGAAAAACGAGTTTATTTCCACCGTTTCCCATGAGCTGCGCACGCCGCTGACCGCGATACGCGGCTGGGGCGAAACGCTGCGGCAGGTGGGCGCCGACGACCCGGCGCTGACGGCGCGCGGGATCGACGTCATCCTCAAGGAGACGACGCGTCTGGGCGGCATGGTGGAGGAGCTTTTGGATTTTTCCCGTATCCGCAACGACCGGCTCAGCCTGCGCATCGCGCAGATGGACGCCGTCAGCGTGCTGGATGAGGCGGTGCTCACGTTCCGCGAGCGTGCCGTGCGCGAGAGCAAACAGCTTCTGTACGCGCCGACCGCGGTCGAAGCGCCGATGCTCGGCGACGCGGGCAGGATCACACAGGTGTTCGTCAACGTGATCGACAACGCGCTCAAATACACCGACGCGGGCGGAACGATCCGCATCGGGACGTCCGTTGCCGACCGTCTTCTGGAGATCCGCATTTCCGACACGGGACGCGGCATTTCCGCGCGGGATCTGCCGCACGTGACGGAGAAGTTTTATAAGGCGGATCAGGCGGTGCGCGGTTCCGGCATCGGACTTGCCGTGGCAAGCGAGATCGTGCGCCTGCACAAAGGGACGCTGCAGCTCGAGAGCGAACGCGGCGTCGGCACCACAGTTATCATCACCCTCCCGATCCTGGGGGAGGAAAGGAGTTTGGAATATGGGCAAGAATAAAAAAGAAGGCGCTTCGTGCAGATATCTTGCGGCCGTGGGCGGTCAGGCGCTCATGGAGGGTATCATGATGAACGGGCCGAAGGGTGCGGCGATGGCGCTGCGTATGCCCGACGGTTCGATCGAGGTCACGCCCAAGCATCCGAAACGTCTGCGCGACAAGAATAAATTCTTTGCGCTGCCGTTCATCCGCGGGCCGATCGCGTTCGTGGAGAACATGGTCTTCGGGTATCAGTGCCTGATGGAATCCGCCGAAAAGACGAGTTTCGACCCGAACGAGCCGCAGGAAGAGGAGATGTCCAAGCTCGACCGCTGGCTGACCGATCACTTCGGACCGAAGATGATGTCCGTGATCGGGATCATTTCGGTGATTCTCGGCTTTGCGCTGTCGTTCGGTCTGTTCATTGCGCTGCCGTCCTACATTTTCAAGGGCGTCCAGTATCTGACCGGACTCGACTACATGTGGCGTCCGCTGGTTGAGGGCGCTGTCAAGATCATCATTTTCGTCGGCTACATGGCCGCCGTTTCGCAGATGAAAGAAATGAAGCGGCTGTTCATGTACCACGGCGCGGAGCATAAGTCCATCTTCTGCCTGGAAGCGGGCGAGGCGCTGACGGTCGAAAACGTGCGCCGGCAGAAGCGGTTCCATCCGCGCTGCGGCACGAGCTTCCTGTTTGTGACGATCATTCTCAGCATTCTGCTGGCAGCCGTTATGTCGATCCTGCTGCGCAACACCGTGATCGTGGACAAGGATCACACCATTCTCTGGGTGCTGCTCAAGCTCCTGCTGCTGCCGATCATCATGAGCTTCGGTTTTGAATTCATCCGTTACGCCGGCAAGCACGACAACGTTTTTGTTTCGATCTGTGCCGCGCCCGGACTGTGGATGCAGCGCATCACGACCAAGGAGCCGACCGATGACATCATCGAGGTGGGCATCGCCGCGCTGAAGGCGGTTCTGGACGAAGCGCCCGCCGCCGAAACCGGTGAAGCGCCGGCGGACGATGCGGCGGACGATGCGGCCGAGGCGCCTGCGGACGAACCGGCGCAGGAGCCGGACGAGCAGCCGACGACGGATGCGCAGTAACAACACATACCGCGGCCTGCTGCGCCGGGGCGAAGCGGAACTGTCGGCGGCCGGGATCGACGACGCAGCGTTCGACGCGCGCTGTCTTTTGGAGGACTGCGCCGGTCTTGACCGCACGCATCTCATCCTGGCATACGGCGAAACGCCGGACGAGGCGGTATGCAGGACGTATTCCGACCGCATCGGACGCCGCGCATCGGGCGAGCCGCTGCAGTATATCCTCGGCGCGTGGACATTCTGCGGATACACATTCCGCGTGCGCGAGGGCGTGCTGATCCCCCGCCCGGAGACGGAGTTTCTGGCGGAAAAAGCCGAGTCGCTTTTGCCGCAAAACGCGGTGCTGTACGATGTGTGTGCCGGAACGGGCTGCATCGGTTTGAGCGTCGCGCTGCGCCGACCGGACGTGCAGGTCTATCTCTTTGAAAAATACGAACGCCCCTTAGCTTGTCTGAGGGAGAATATTATGGTGCATTCTGCACAAAATGCACATGCGGTTTTGTGCGATGTGCTGCAGGGCGTCCCGGCGGGACTGCCCCGGCCGGACGGTATCGTCTCCAATCCGCCGTATATTCCGGCGTCCGAACTGCCGATACTGCCGCGCGAAGTGCGCAGGGAGCCGCAGCAGGCGCTTGACGGCGGCGCGGATGGCTTGACGTTTTACCGTGCGCTGTGCGGGCTCTGGTTCCCGCTTCTTGCGGACGGCGGCTTTCTCTCGATGGAGTGCGGCGAACTGCAGCCGCCGAGGGTCGCGGCGCTCTTTGCGCACGCACAGACCGAACCCGATTGCTACGGGACGGAACGATTTGTAACAGCTTTTCGGAAAGGAACGTGAGCGTATGCTGCTTCAGCTTATCCGCAACGGTTTTTCTATGCAGATGGTGGCGGGCGTGCTGTCGAGCATTTTTGTTGTGTTTTGCACGCTGCCGATTCACGAGTTCGCGCACGCGGTCGTTGCCGACCGTCTGGGCGATCCGACGGCGCGCCGCAACGGACGCCTGACGCTCAATCCCTTTGCGCACCTCGATCTTTGGGGCTGCCTGATGATCGTGCTGGTCGGCTTCGGCTACGCCAAGCCTGTACCCGTCAATATGCGCAACTTCAAAAATCCCAAGGCGGGCATGGCTGCCGTGGCGTTTGCGGGTCCTTTGTCCAACCTCGTCATGGCGATTGTGTTCCTGATCCTGCGCTGGGTATTCTCGGTTTACGGGAACAGCGATTTCACGCTGATCCTGGCATATTTCTTCTATTATGCGGCCTATATCAATGTGTCTCTTGCCGTGTTCAATCTGCTGCCGATCCCGCCGCTTGACGGTTCGCGGATCGCAACGGCGCTGATCCCGAACGAGACGTATTATAAGATCATGCAGTATGAGCGGTACATTATGATCGGTCTGTTCGTGCTGTTGCTGACCGGCGTGCTGACAAGGCCGCTGGCGCTGTTGTCCGGTTTGGTGATGGACGGCCTGGAAAAACTGACGTCTCTGCCGTTTGTGAGGTAATCTATGGAAAAAATCTCTTACAAGATCGACGTCTTTGAAGGGCCGATGGATCTGCTGCTGCACTTAATCAGCAAGCATAAGGTGAGCATCAACGACGTGCCGATCCTCGATCTGGTCGGACAGTACCTCGACTACATGCGTCAAATGCAGCAGGAGGATCTCGATATCGCCAGCGAGTTTCTGGAAATGGCGGCGCGTCTGGTTTATATCAAAACGGTTTCG
This sequence comes from Oscillospiraceae bacterium, assembly GCA_902790325.1. Lineage (GTDB taxonomy): Bacteria > Bacillota > Clostridia > Oscillospirales > Acutalibacteraceae > UBA1425. The sequence goes on from CADARP010000003.1 coordinate 71,155, forward strand.
CTCCTGCCCGTCCACGAGGAGGCGGAGGAGCTCACAAGGGAGCTGCGCGGCGAACTGCTGGCGTATCAGGACTGCAAAACGCTTGCGGGCAAGCTCGAAAAGCAGGCGAACGGTTTCGGCTATTTTTCGCGCGTGCCGGTCAAGTTCCCCGTCGATATGACGTACACGCGCACGCATGAGCCGTATGAGATCTACCGCGCCTACATATCCGCCGTCGGCAAGGGCAAACGCCGCCTGCCGCCGCCTGTCGAAGCGTTTTCGCGCATTGTTGCGCACCGCATCGTGTCGGTCGCGTCGCGTATTTCGTTCCTGCTGGACCGCCTGCAGGGCAGCGGGAAACACCGTTTTCTTTCACTGTTCGAGCAGTCCGGTTCCCGTTCGGAGATGGTCGCGACGTTTCTGGCGGTGCTGTCGCTGGCGAAGGCGAAGCGAGTGACGATCGAGGGCGACGGCGAAAACACGGTGATCGAACTGACGGACGGAGCGGAGGGATAACGATTGAAGGTACAGCAATTGCAGGCGGCCGCGGAAGCGATCCTGTTCGCCGCCGGAGAGCCGCTGGAGCTTCCGCGGATCGCGGAGGCGCTGGAACTGGACGAAGAATATACGATCAAGATCCTGGAGCGCCTGGGCGCGGAGCTGGACGAGCGCGAGAGCGGATTGTGTCTGGTGCGCATGGAGGATCGGTATCAGCTTTGTACGCGCACGCAGTTTGCGGATGTGATCCGCGGCGTGCTGGAGGTCAAGAAAAACGCGCCGTTGTCTTCCGCGGCATTCGAGGTGCTGGCGGTCATTGCCTATAACCAGCCCGTCACCAAGTCCTATATCGAGCAGGTGCGCGGCGTGGATTGCTCGAGCGTGGTCAACACGCTCTGCCAGCGCGGGCTCGTGGAGGAAAAGGGACGGCTCGAGCTGCCCGGCAGACCTCTGCTGTACGGGACGACGCCCGATTTTCTCAAGTGTTTCTGCATGTCGTCGCTGACAGAACTGCCGGAACTGCCGGAAAAGGATCTGCCGCGGCTGGAGGATATGCCGGAAGAAACGCAGACCGTGGAGGCGGAGCCCGCACCGGCGGACGAAGAGGCCGTGGACGAGGATCAGTACACGTTCTACGATGTGCCGGAGGACGGGGAGGATATGTACGATCTGCCCGACGCATAACATACCTATTCTGAACTGACGAGAGGAGGAGAGAACATGATCGCGCTGTATATTATTCTCGGGATCATTGCGGCAATCGTGCTTCTTTTCTGCGTCAAGCTCTCGGTCGAGCTGCGGTACGAGGACGATTTTGAGGTGTTCCTGCGTGTGCTGGGACTGCGGTTCCGTCTGCTGCCGCCGGGAGAGAAGAAACCGAAAAAAGAAAAGCCGAAGAAGGAAAAGCCCGAAGAGGTCAAAGAAGAGGAAAAGCCGGAAGAGGCGGCCGAAGAAAAACCGCAGGGCGAGAGTTTCGTCATGCGCTTCTACCACGAGCAGGGATTCGACGGGACGATGCAGTTTTTGGCGGACGTGCTGGCGGCGCTGAACACGATGCTCGGCGACATCTTCAAACGCTCGTTTGTTCTCGAGCGGCTGATGCTGCGCATGCGTGTGAGCCGGTCGGACGCTGCCGAGACTGCGCTGGCGTTCGGCAAAACATGCGCCGCCGTTTACCCGGCGCTGGGATATATCTGCACAACGCTGAAAGTGCGCAAATACGACGCCGACATACAGGCGGATTATCTTGCCAACAAGAGCACGGCAGCACTCTGGTTCATCCTGTCCGTGCGCCCGATCAAGCTGACAAACGCGCTGGTGCGCTTCGCCTTCAGAGCCGTCGTGGCGTTCCTGAAGACACGCGTGCGTGCGTCTAAACGTAAAAAACAGCAAAAGCAACAAAAACAACTTTCCATAGAAAGGAATGTGCAAACATGAGCAAAGAAAATGCAGCTGCGAGCATCCTGGGTACCACGATCGAGAAGGTCCGCGATCTTGTGGACGTCAGCACGATCATCGGCGATCCGATCGAGGCGGGCGGCGTCACGATCGTTCCCGTGTCCAAGGTGACGTACGGGTTTGCGTCCGGCGGTTCCGATCTGCCGAGCAAGGCGAATGCCGAGCTGTTCGGCGGCGGCGGCGGCGCGGGCATCACCATCACCCCGATCGCGTTCCTGATCGTCAACCACGGCGAAGTGAGCATCAAACATATCGCGGGTGAAGGCGGCCAGGCGGAGCGCATCATCGGCATGGTGCCGGATGTGATCGACAAGGTTTCCGGCGCAGTCGAAAAGTTTACCAAGAAGGGCGACGCAGAAGTTCCCGCCGAGACCGAGGTAGCGGCGGAATAATCGAATAACGCGCCTGCATACCATATTGGCGGCAGGTGATGCGTGTGGGTTCGATTCGCAGAGTATGTGCGCTGGTTCTTGTGTGTGCGGCGCTGACGCCGGCATTTCATGCGGACGCGGTTTCGGTTTCGGCCGAAGCGGCTGTGCTTGTGTGCGCCGAAACAGGCGAAGTCCTGTATGAAAAGGCGGCGCATGCCCGTCGGCCGATGGCGTCCACGACCAAGATCATGACGGCGCTTCTGACACTCGAAGCGGCTTCGCCGCAGCGTGAGGTGGTCGTGACGCGGGAAATGACCGCCGTGGAAGGCACGTCGATGGGACTGCTGCCGGGCGATACGGTGCGCTATTATGCGCTTGTGTGCGGGATGCTGCTTTCGAGCGGCAACGATGCGGCCAACACGGCGGCGACGGCCATCGACGGCAGTCTGCACGCGTTCGCCGGGCGGATGAATGCGCGCGCTTCGCAGATCGGCATGACCGATACGCATTTTGTCACGCCGTCCGGACTGGACGACGAGGCGCATTATTCCACGGCGTACGATATGTCTCTGCTGGCGTGCGAGGCGTTGAAGAACCCGCAGTTTGCGGACATCTGTGCGCGCGGGAGCGTGCGGGTCAGCTACGGCAATCCGCCCTATCCGCGCACGCTGACGAACCACAACCGCCTGCTGCGGCTGTATGCGGACTGCATCGGCGTCAAGACCGGCTTTACCAAAAAGAGCGGCCGGTGCCTCGTGTCCGCCGCAAGGCGTGACGGCGTGACGCTGGTGGCGGTGACGCTGCGCGATCCGGACGACTGGAACGACCATATCGCACTGTTTGAATACGGCTTTTCCGCGGTGCACAGTGTGCCGCTGGACGACGACACGGCTTGCGTGCGCATCCCCGTAACGGGCGGCGCCGGAGGTTCTGTCGGCGTAACATGCGCTTCTTTGCCGCGTGCGGTGTCGGTCGAGCCCGCCGAGGTGCGGCGGACGGTATATGTACCCGCGTTTCTGTACGCGCCCGTCCGAGCGGGGACGATCGTCGGCAGGGCGGAGTATACCTGCGGCGGCAAAACAGTCTGCACGGCTCTGCTTGTGACAGACGCATCCGTGGCCGCAAAGCCTTCGCACGGTCATGAACCGCAGCAAACCGGCAGGAGCCGCTTTCATATCTGGTTGGATAAAATCAAAGGAGTATTACAGGCATGGCACAGACCGAACGCCTTCAAAAATATTTGTCCGCGTGCGGCGTCGTCTCCCGGCGAAAGGCCGAGGAGCTGATCGCGGCGGGCAGCGTCAAGGTCAACGGACGCACGGCGCAGATCGGAGACAAGATCGACCCGCGCCGCGACACGGTGACCGTGCTCGGCCAGCGTGTGCGGCAGACGGAACGACCCGTGTACCTGCTGCTGTACAAGCCCCGCGGGGTACTGACAACGATGTCGGACGACCGCGGCCGCAAGTGCGTTCCGGAACTTTTGCGGGACGTGCCGGAGCGCGTCTATCCGATCGGGCGTCTGGACAAGGATTCCGAAGGCCTGCTGCTGCTGACGAACGACGGAGAATTCGCCAATCTGATGATGCATCCGTCGCACCACATCCCCAAAACATACCGTGTGACGGTGCGCCCGTCGATCAGCGACGCGCAGATCGCGCGAATGACCGAAGGGATGGAGATCGACGGCCGCATGACCGCGCCGACCGAGGTGCGCGTGCTCGACCGCGCGGAGAACCGCGTTGTGCTCGAGGTTGTGCTGCACGAGGGACGCAACCGCCAGATCCGCAAGATGTGTGATGCGCTCGGTCTGGAAGTCGCGCGGCTCAAGCGCACGGCCATGGGATCTGTCAAGTTGGGGATGCTGCGGCAGGGAGAATACCGGGAGCTGACGCAGGAGGAAGTGCAGAAACTGCGCGCTCTTGCCGAACGTCCCGAAAAAGAAGAAAGGAACAGCAAATGATCAAGAGTATGACCGGCTACGGCCGCGCCTCGCAGACGATCGCGGGTATGGCCGTTACCGTAGAGATAAAGAGCGTCAACCACCGTTACTTCGAGTTTTCGTCCCGCACGCCGCGCGCGTACGGTTTCCTGGACGAAAAGCTCAAAAGCTTCGTACAGACCGCTGTCTCGCGCGGTAAGGTGGAGTGCGGCGTCCAGATCGAGTCGCTTGAAGAGGCCGAGGTGCAGGTGCAGCTCAACGCGTCGCTCGCCCAGGGCTATCTGAAGGCGTTCTCGGAGCTCGCGGTGCGTTTCGGAATCGAGAATGACGCGCGTGTTTCCACGCTCTCGCGCTTCAGCGATATTTTCAGCATCCGCAAGGCGGAAGCAGACGAGGAAAAAATCTGGGATGCGGTGCGCACCGTGACCGCGGAAGCGCTTGAGCGCTTTGTTGAAATGCGTGCGCGCGAAGGAGAACGCCTGCGTGCGGACGTGCTTTCGCGTGCGGACGCGATCCTTTCCCATGTGGCATATATCGAATCCCGCTCGCCGGAAACGGTGCGCGAATACAACGAGAAACTGCTCGCGCGCATGCAGACCGTGCTCGAGAGCGCGCAGGTGGACGAGCAGCGCATTCTGCTTGAGGCAGCGATCTTCGCCGACAAGGTGGCGGTCGCCGAGGAAACGGTGCGTCTGCGCAGCCACATCGACCAGCTCCGCGAGTTCTTCAACGCCGAGGAGGCCGTTGGGCGCAAGCTCGACTTCCTTGTGCAGGAAATCAACCGCGAGGCGAACACCATCGGGTCCAAGGCGCAGGATGTGGAGATTGCGCGCCGCGTGATCGACATCAAGGCAGAGGTCGAAAAGATCCGCGAGCAGATCCAGAATATCGAATAAGCGAGGCAGCCGCATGAAACTTGTCAATATCGGCTTCGGCAATGTGATCCATGCCGAGCGTATAATCGCCGTTGTCAGCCCCGATTCCGCACCCATCAAGCGTATGGTGCAGGAGGGCAAGGATCGCGGCACGGTGATCGACGCGTCGTTCGGACGCAAAACGCGCGCCGTGATCGTCATGGACAGCGATCACATCGTCCTGTCGTATCTGACGGTCGAAACGGTGAGCGCGCGTATCGGCGGCGACGAAAAGAACGACAGAGCGGAGGATTCCAATGTTTGGTAATACACAACAGGGGCTGCTGGTCGTGCTGTCCGCACCGTCCGGCTGCGGCAAGGATACGGTGCTCTCGGAGCTGGACAACCGTCTGGAGATCCGCCGTTCCGTTTCCATGACGACCCGCGCCATCCGTCCGCAGGAGACGGACGGCGTCGACTACTACTTTGTGGACGAACCGTATTTCTTGAAAATGCTCGCCGAGGACAAAATCCTCGAGTACACCAGTTACAGCGGGCATTATTACGGCACGCCGCGGCAGGCGGTCGACGAGTGGCTGCGCGCCGGCGAGACCGTGGTGCTCAAGATCGAGGTCGAGGGCGCCGAAAACGTGCGGCGGCTGTATCCCGATTCGATCAGCATCTTTCTGGTGCCGCCGTCGATGCATGTGCTCGAGGAACGGCTGCGCAAGCGCAGCAGCGAATCCGAGGAGGAGATCCAGAGCCGCATGACCATCGCGCGCAGCGAAATGCAGCACGCGACGCAGTACGATTACATCGTGGTCAACGACCGGCTCGACGACGCGGTCAGCGATATCCGGGCGATCATTCGCTCCGAACGACATAAAACATCCCGATGCGGAAATATCATAAGTGAGGTCATTCATCATGCTGAATCCTGATTTGAGAAACGTACTGAAAAACCACACCAGCCGCTATTCTCTGGTGATCGCCACGGCCAAGCGTGCGCGCGAGATCTCCGAAGCGGCCGAGGAAGCCCACGAGATCATGACGGAAAAGCCCGTCAGCATTGCGATCTCGGAGATCATTGACGGCAGATACGTCGTCGTGGAGCCCGAGGAGATCCGCAACATCTGATCGGCAGACAGATTCCATCGAAAGGCAGGCGAACGCGGTGCCGAATGTGAATATTGCGCTGGTTGCCGTAGAAAAAGCCGCCTACCATTTCGACACGGAATACAGCTATCGTATCCCTGCGGGGCTGCTTTCGTCGGCCAGAGTCGGCTGCCGTGTGCTTGTGCCGTTCGGCACGGCGTCCAAAAAGCGGCAGGGTCTGATCCTGGCGGTCATGAACCGGCCGGACGACGGACGCACGCTCAAACCTCTTTCCGCCGTGACGGACGCCGAACCCGTGCTGAACGATGAGGGCATCCGGTTGGTGCGCTTTCTCAAGGAACGCACGTTCTGTACGTTCTTTGAAGCGGCCAAGGCGGTGCTGCCGACCGGTCTGGGCCGGCGTATGCAGATTACCTATGCGCTTGCGAAGCAGCCGGACGGATTGTCTCTGTCCGAGGATGCGCGCCGTGCGGTCGACTATCTTCAGGGCAGGAGCGGCTATGTGCGCGAAGAAAAGATCTGTGCCGATACGGGCGTTTCACCGCTCGTTCTTTCCGAACTGTACGCGTCGCAGATCGTCACACGCAACGTCGATTCCGTGCGCAGGATGTCCGACCTGACGGTCAAGTCCATGCGCCTGAGCGAAGCATATCTGCTGGGCGAGGTGCAGATCGGCAAACTCACCCAGAAACAGCAGAGCGTGATCGACCTGCTGGGCGAGGTCGGCAGTGCGTCCGTGCGCGAGATCTGCTACTATACGGGGCTGACGGCCGCCGTTCCGGCGTCGCTTGTCAAGAAAGGCGCGGCAGAGTTTTTCTCGGCTGAGGTCTACCGCAGACCGTATGCCGCGGACGAGCCGACCGATACGACGCCCATCGCGCTGACACAGGAGCAGGAGGCGGCGTACACAAAGCTGTCCCGCATTTATGACAGCGGCAAAGGCGGCGCAGCGCTGCTGTACGGCGTGACCGGCAGCGGCAAGACGAAGGTATATATGAAGCTGATCGACCGCTGCCTCGACGACGGCCGGGACGCGATACTGATGGTTCCGGAGATCGCGCTCACGCCGCAGATGCTGCAGCTTTTGTTTGCACGCTACGGAAAGAAGGTCGCCGTGTTCCACAGCGCACTTTCCGTGGGCGAGCGGCTCGATGAGTGGAAGCGCGTCAAACGCGGCGAAGCGCAGATCGCGGTCGGTACGCGGTCGGCGGTGTTCGCGCCGTTTGAACATCTCGGGCTCGTCGTCCTGGACGAGGAGCAGGAGGGGGCTTACAAGTCCGAAAACGCGCCGCGCTACCATGCGCGGGACGTTGCGCGGTTCCGGTGCGCCGAACATAAGGCGCTGCTTGTACTGGCGTCCGCGACGCCGTCTTTGGAGACGTTTGCCGCTGCGGAAAAAGGCAGGTACGCGTTGTGTACGCTGACGCACCGATACGCGAACGCCCTGCTGCCGGACGTCGTTACCGTCGATATGACGAAGGAGCGCAGACGCGGCAACACCTCCGAGATCAGTGAAACGCTGCTTTCTTCTCTGCGCGAAACACTCGCGGACGGGCGGCAGGCGATCCTGCTGATGAACCGCCGCGGCTACCATACATTTGCGTCCTGTACGGCGTGCGGACATGTGGTCACATGCCCGTCGTGCAGTATCTCTATGACGTATCATCGGGCGAACGAACGGCTGATGTGCCACTACTGCGGCCATTCGATCCCGTTCACACCGGTCTGTCCCGCGTGCGGCGAGCGCGCGGTGCAGTATACCGGATTCGGCACCCAAAAGGTCGAGGACGAACTGTCGCATCTGCTGCCCGAAGCGCGCGTGCTGCGCATGGATACGGACACCACCATGTCGCGCTTTGCCCATGAGGACAAGCTGCGGCTCTTTGCCGACAGACAGTACGACATACTGCTGGGTACACAGATGGTGGCGAAAGGGCTGGACTTTGAAAACGTGACGCTGGTCGGCGTCATTTCGGTGGACAGCCTTTTATATAACGACGATTTCCGCGCGCTCGAGCGCACATTCTCCCTGTTGACGCAGGTTGTGGGACGATCGGGGCGCGGACAGTATAAAGGAACGGCGATCATCCAGACCGCCGCGCCGGAAAACGACGTGCTGCAAATGGCGGCGCGTCAGGACTACGAGGAGTTTTACCGCACGGAGATCGGCATTCGCCGCACGCTTGTCTATCCGCCGTTCTGCGACCTCTGCGTCGTGGCGTTCTTCGGTGAGGAGGAGCTGTATGTACGCGGCGCATCCAAGGTGTTTTTGGAGCAGTTGACCGCGCTTTCGCGGTCGGACGACTACGCCGCGGAGAAGCTGATCGTGCTCGGCCCGGCGCCCGCGCGGGTGCTGCGGGTGAGCGACCGGTTCCGTTACCGGCTGATCATCAAGTGCAAAAACTCCGCGCGCTTTCGCAGTATGATCGCCGAGCTTTTGTGCAGGATCGGCAAGGACAAACGGTTCCGTCAGGTGACGACGGTGGTGGATATCAATCCCGAGAGTATTCTTTGAAGTACAGGTGAAAATATGGGATACAGAGAAATTGTAAAGGTCGGAGATCCGATCCTGAAAAAGACCAGCCGAAAGGTAGAAAAATTCGATGAGAAGCTCGCGCGGCTGATCGACGACATGAAAGAAACGATGTACCGCAATGAGGGCGTGGGACTTGCTGCCGTGCAGGTCGGCGTGCTGCGCCGCGTGGTCGTACTGGATACGGGCGACGGCTTTATGGAGCTTGTCAACCCGGAGATCATTTCCGCCGAAGGCGAGCAGGAAGAAAAAGAAGGCTGCCTGTCCGTTCCGGGCGAATACGGCGTGACGAGGCGTCCGGCTGTGGTCAAGGTGCAGGCGCAGGACCGCACCGGCAAATGGCACATTTACAAGGGTACGGAGCTGAAAGCGCGCTGCTTCTGCCACGAGATCGACCATCTCGACGGCATTCTGTTCACGCAGAAAGTTATCCGTAAAGAATAAACCTTTCGTTCACAGGAGATGCATACCATGCGCGTAGTATTTATGGGAACGCCGGAGTTTTCCGTGCCGTGTCTTGCACGGCTGATTTCGGACGGCCACGATGTGGCGGGCGTATTCACCCAGCCGGACAAACCGAAGGGACGCGGCAAGCAGCTTGCGGCGCCGCCTGTCAAGGAATATGCGCTCTTGCACGGGATCCCCGTTTTTCAGCCGCGCACCATGCGCGACGGCGAGGCGGTCGGCATTCTCCGACAGCTCATGCCGGAGCTGATCGTCGTAACGGCATTCGGCAAGATCCTGCCGGCGGAAGTGTTGGATTTCCCGAAGTACGGCTGCATCAATATCCATGCGTCTCTGCTGCCGCGCTACCGCGGCGCGGCGCCCATCCAGTGGGCGGTGCTCAACGGCGAGACGCGCACGGGCGTGACGAGTATGCAGATGGATGTGGGATTGGATACGGGCGACATGCTCCTGCGGCGCGAAACGCCGATCGACGGGAATATGACGGCCGGCGAGCTGCACGACGTGCTCTCGCAGCTCGGCGCCGACGTTCTGAGCGAGACGCTCACTGCGCTGCAAAACGGTACGCTGCATCCCGAAAAGCAGGATGACGCGCTGTCGAACTACGCGCCCATGCTGACGAAGGAACTGTCCGCGCTCGATTTCACCTGCCCCGCACAGAAGGTACACGACCGCATTCGCGGGCTGTCACCGTGGCCGACGGCGACGATGCGCATCGGCGGCAAAACGCTCAAGGTGCACCGCAGCGTCCTGTGCGCCGACGCGGGCGGACAGGCGGGCGAAGTGATGCACAGCGGCAAGCGGTTCGTCGTCTCCTGCGGCGACGGACGGTGCGTGGAGCTGCTGACCGTGCAGGCCGAGGGCAAAAAGGCGATGGCGGCGGCGGATTATCTGCGCGGAAATCCGCTGGCTGTCGGAACGATTCTGAACCGCTGAAGGGGGAACGGATATGGGTTTTAACATCGGATACGGAATTGATATTTACTATATCCTGCTTGTGGTGCCGGCATTCCTGCTGGCGCTGTGGGCGCAGGTCAAGGTCAAGGGAACCTATAAAAAAATGTCCGCGGTGCGCAATTCGCGCGGTCTAACCGGTGCGCAGGCTGCGTCCCGTGTGCTGTACGAGCACGGCGTCACAAACGTGCAGATCGAGCGCGTCTCCGGTACGCTGACCGATCACTACGACCCGCGCTCCAACGTGATCCGCCTGTCTGACGGTGTGTTTGACAGCACGAGCGTCGCCGCGGTCGGCATCGCCTGCCACGAAGCCGGACACGCGGTGCAGTACGCCAAGGGCTATGCGCCCATCCGCGTGCGCAACGCGATCCTGCCGGTGTGCAGCATCGGTTCCAAGTGGGGGATTCCGCTTGCGATCATCGGTCTGGTGATCGGCAGCATGGTCGGACGCTGGCTGTTCTGGGCAGGCATCCTGCTGTATGCGCTCGTTGCGGTGTTCCAGCTTGTGACGCTTCCGGTGGAGTTCAACGCCAGCCGCCGCGCGCTGCAGACGATCGACGATACGGGCATGCTTGCCGGCGAGGAATACAAGGGCGCGCGCAAGGTGCTGACCGCCGCCGCGCTGACATATGTTGCGTCTCTGGCCGTATCGCTTGCCAATCTTTTGCGCCTGATCCTGCGCAGTTCTTCGCGCAGACGCTGACGATGGACGCGGCAAGGAAAGCGGCGCTCGATACACTTGTGCGTGTCGAGCGGGACGGCGCATACTCCAATCTGGCGCTCTCGTCCGCGCTGGACGGTTTACCGGACAAAGCGGACAGCGCGTTTGCAAGCGCGCTCGTTTATACGGCGCTTGAGCGGCAGATCACGATCGATTATCATCTTTCTTTATATCTGACCCAGCCGATCCGCAAACTGCGCCCCGAGGTGCGTGCGGCGCTGCGGCTGGGCGCGGCACAGATCCTGTTTATGGATAAAGTGCCCGATTCGGCCGCCGTCAACGAAGCGGTGACGCTTGTGCGGCAGAACAAAAGAACCGCTTATGCGGCGGGACTGGCGAACGCTGTGCTGCGCAAGGTCGCGCAGGGCGGGCTGCAGATCCCGGAAGGGGACGGCGACGAAGCGCGCAGTGTGCGCTATGCCTGTCCCGTATGGCTCGTGCGGATGTGGACGGAAAGCTACGGACGCGCGGACGCGGACGCGATCATGGCGTCCTCGCTCGGCGGTACGCCGACGACCGTGCGCGTCAACACCCTGAAAACAACGACGCAGGCGCTCGAAAAAATCCTGGCGGACGAAGGTGTGCGGACGGAACGGTTCGACGGTCAGCCGAACGCGCTGATCCTTGTGAATGCCGGCGCGCCGGAACGGCTGCAGTCGTTTCGAGATGGATTGTTTCATGTACAGGACGCCGCGTCGCAGTATTGCTGCGAAGCGCTCGACGTCCGCGCGGGACAAACGGTGTACGACGTATGCGCCGCGCCCGGCGGAAAATCGTTCACGCTTTGCGAGCAGATGGAGAATACCGGCAGCGTGTATGCGTTCGATCTGCACGCGCATCGTGTCGGGCTGATCGCTTCCGGTGCCCAGCGGCTGGGCATTCGGAATCTGCACGCCGCCGTACACGACGCATCGGTCCCGGACGCCGACCGTCCGAAAGCGGACCGCGTGCTGTGCGACGTGCCTTGTTCGGGACTCGGCGTGATCGCCAAAAAGCCGGAGATCCGTCTGAAACCTGCGCAAGACATTGACAAACTGCAGGATATCCAGTACAATATCCTGTGCGTTTCTTCGACATATTTAAAAAAAGGCGGCAGGCTGGTCTATTCCACATGCAGCCTGAACCCGCGGGAAAACGAGGAGGTCGTCCGGCGGTTTTTGCAGACGCATCCGTCGTTCCGCACGGTTCCCGTGCTGTCCGGCACGGACAAGCTGGAGCGGGACAATATGTGTACGCTGCTGCCGCACCGCAGCCGCAGCGACGGGTTTTTCATAGCGGCGCTTTCCGAAACGGAGTGAGGGCATGAGCGGAAAAGATATCAAATCCATGACGCGCGGCGAGCTGGCGGAGGCGATCGCGCAGCTCGGTCTGCCGTCGTTTCGCGCAAACCAGATCTTCGACTGGCTGCAGGTGCGCGGCGCCGTTTCGTTCGACGAAATGACAAACCTGCCGAAAACGCTGCGCGCATCTCTTGCGGAAACGTTCGAGCTGCGTTCGTGTACGGTCGTGCGCCGACAGATCTCGCGCGACGAAACCGTCAAATTTCTGTTCCGGCTCATCGACGGCGAATGCGTCGAATCCGTGCTCATGAAATATAAATACGGCTACACGCTCTGCGTTTCGTCGCAGGTCGGCTGCAAGATGGGCTGCGCATTCTGCGCGTCCACACTCGGCGGATTCGTCCGCAGCCTGACCGCGTCGGAGATCCTCAGCCAGATCCATGCCGCGCAGCGCGACCGGAATGTGCGCGTCTCGCACGTCGTGCTGATGGGCATGGGCGAGCCGCTCGACAATTTCGACAATGTGATGCGTTTTCTCGATCTTGCGGGCGACGAAAAGGGACTGAACATCAGTATGCGCAATATCTCTTTGTCCACGTGCGGCCTGGTTCCGCGCATTTACGATCTGATGCGCCGCAGATACCAGCTCACGCTGTCCATTTCCATCCACGCGCCCAATGACGAGATCCGCACCAAAATCATGCCGGTGGCGCGCCGCTATCCGATGGACGAGCTTTTGCGCGCGTGCCGTGCGTATGCCGACGAGACAGGCAGACGCATTTCCTTTGAATATACGATGATCCGCGGCGTCAACGATTCCGACGCCTGCGCGCGGGAGCTGGCGGGGCGCCTGCGCGGGATGCTTGCACATGTCAACCTGATCCCCGCCAACGAGTTCTCCGAGAGTCCGTTTGCCCGCAGCGGCACGGACACGGTCGAACGGTTCGCCGAGGTGCTGCGGAAAAACGGCGTGAACGCCACGATCCGCCGCAGTCTCGGTTCCGATATAGACGCTTCCTGCGGTCAGCTTCGTCTGCGCAGTCAAAAGGAGGTCGATCCCCGTGATCCTTGCTAAAAAAACCGACGTCGGCATGATACGCCCGATGAACCAGGACGCCTGTGCGTGCGGAGAGTTTCCGGACGGCGTTGCCTGGGCTGTGGTGTGCGACGGAATGGGCGGCGCCGCCAGCGGCGACGTGGCCAGCGCGACGGCGGTCAAAATCATATCGGAGCGCATCCAGTCGTCCTATCGGGAAGGGATGCAGGCCAATTCCATCCGCAGCGTGCTGTTCTCCGCGATCGAGGCAGCCAACGCCGTGGTCTATGAGATGTCCTGCTCGAACCCCGCGTTCGAGGGCATGGGAACGACAGTCGTGGCGTCCATCATCCGCCGGGACGCGGTCTTCATCGCCCACGCGGGCGACAGCCGCGCTTACCGCATTACGGAAACCGGCATCACGCAGCTGACGCGCGACCACTCCATGGTGCAGGCCATGGTCGACAGGGGACAGATCACGCCGATGGAAGCCAAAGACCATCCGCGCAAAAACATCATCACGCGTGCCTTGGGTGTGGACAGCCGCATTCCGGTCGATTTTTGCGAGGAGCCGTTCGAGCCGAACGATATGCTTCTGATCTGCACGGACGGCCTGACCAACATGGTCGAGGACGAGGCAATTTTCCGCATGGCGCGGGAGTCGTCGCCGGGAGAACTACCGGAAAAACTGGTCGCGCAGGCGAACCGGAACGGCGGTGTGGACAATATCACAGTCGTAACGATCGTATCGTAAAGGGGTATCTTTATGGATAATTATTGCGGAAAAAGACTGGACGGCAGATACGAGATCCGTGAGATCATCGGCGTGGGCGGCATGGCGGTGGTCTACAAAGCGTACGACAATATCGACGACCGGATCGTCGCGGTCAAGATTCTCAAGGACGAGTATCTGACCAACGCGGACTTCCGCCGCCGTTTCAAGAACGAATCCAAGGCGATCGCTGTGCTGTCGCATCCCAACATCGTCAAGGTGTACGACGTCAGCTTCGGCGACCGGCTTCAGTATATCGTGATGGAATATATCGAGGGCATCACCCTCAAGGAATACATCGGCCAGCAGGGGCAGCTCAGCTGGAAGGAAACGGTTTACTTCCTGACGCAGATCCTGCGCGCGCTGCAGCACGCCCATGACAAGGGCATCATCCACCGCGACGTCAAGCCGCAGAATATCCTGCTGCTGGAAAACGGCACGATCAAGGTGACGGATTTCGGCATTGCGCGCATGGCGCACAGCGAAACAAGCACGGCGGCGGGCAGCGCGGTCGGTTCGGTGCATTATATCAGCCCCGAGCAGGCCAAAGGCGAGCCGACCGACAACAAGGCGGACATCTACTCCGTCGGCGTGGTGCTGTACGAGATGCTGACCGGCAAGGTGCCGTTTGACGGCGATACCGCCGTTTCCGTCGCGCTGATGCAGCTGCAGAAGGAGCCGCGCCGTCCGCGCGAGATCGACCCGAAGATCCCGATCGGACTCGAGCAGATCACGATGCGCGCCATGCAGAAGCGCCCGCGCGACCGCTACCAGTCCGCGTCGGAGATGCTGATGGATCTGGATGCGTTCCGCCGCAATCCGCAGATCCGTTTCAACTACAATTATTTTGTGGACGAGCAGCCGACACGCAACGTACAGACAAACCGCGCGCAGCAGCCGCGCGCCCAGCAGCCGCGTCCGGCCCAGCCGCGTACCGGACAGCCGCGCCCGCAGCAGCGCCCGCCTCAGCCCCAGCCCAGACCGCGCCCCGTACGCGAGGAGCCGCAGGAGGACGAGGAGGATTCGTCCGGCAGCGCGCTTCCGATCATCGGCGGCATCATCGGCGGCATGCTTGTTCTTGCGGCGATCATCATCGGATTCTGCTTTGCGACGGGCGTCTTTGCCGAGAAGATCGAGGTGCCGGATTTCACGGGCATGAATTATTACGAGGAAATCCGCAACAACAGCGCCTATGCCGACCTGCACATCCGCATCAACGACTCCGTAGAGTCGGATACATACAAAGAGGGCGAGGTCTACGACCAGTCCCCGTCGCCGCACGTCAAGATCCGTCCCAAGGAGGAGATCACGCTCTATATCCCGAAGTCGCGCGAGAACATCGAGGTGCCGGACGTCTATACCTACACGTTCACCGACGCCATCACCCTCATTGAGGGCGCAGGCTTCAAGTATCAGATGGAGTACGAAAAGGACAGCGGCGCGCCGGAAAAGACGGTCATCCGCACCGATCCCGAGCGGTATACGTGGGCGGCCAAGGGCTCCACGGTGATCCTGCATGTCGCGGCGGCGAGCGATACGGTCGCTGTTCCGAAGCTGGTCGGTTACGATCTGCAGACGGCGCGTGAGCTTGCGCAGTCCGTGGGATTGGATATCGAAGTCACCGAAGAGGAGAACAGCAGCGAGAACAAGGACGTCGTGCTGCGCATGAACTACCGCGAGGAATCGCAGGTGCCCAAGGGCACGGTGATCGGGGTGGTCGTCAGCAACGGCAAGCCGACCGAATCAACGGCAAAGGTTTCGTTCCGCCTGCCCAACACCGACGACGATGCGCCGATGAAGGTCTATCTCGGCAGCGAGCTTCTGTCCGACAAGTCGAAGACGCTTCATCTGGACGGCAGCACCTATGAGTTCGAGGTGACCGGAAACGAAGAAGGCAAAAAACTGACGGTCAAGCTTTCGGATCAGACTTACTACGAGTGTCTGATCGACTTTACGCAAACGCCTGCCAAGGTGACGAGCGAGAAAACGCTTGAATACGTTCCCGGAGGCGGCGTTGACGTGATCAGCGGCCGCGGTCCCTATCCGTCGGTTGAGGGCGTCACATATGACGAGGCGTGCGACATGCTGCATGCCGCAGGCTTCAACAACATCAAGCGCAACGACATTGCGACGGACGATCCGGGCAAAGCGGAGATGGTTACGCAGCAAATGCCGCCGTACAAGATCCTCGGACGTCAGAATTTCAGCACCGAGATCGTATTGAGCGTTTACACGTATGAGGAGTAAGCATGGAGCTTGAAGGCAGGATCCTCAAGTCGATCAGCGGTTTCTACGAAGTGGAAGCCGACGGCATACTGTATACATGCAAAGCAAGAGGCGTTTTCCGCAAGACGGGGACAACGCCTCTTGTCGGCGATTATGTGCATATCACGGCCGATTCCGCGGACGGGGAAGGCACCGTGGACGAAGTGCTGCCGCGCCGCAACGCGCTGGCGCGTCCGCCCGTGGCCAATCTCGACAATCTGTTCATCATCGTTTCCGTCTGCGAGCCGGAGCCGAATGCGCTTGTGATCGACCGGCTGACGGCGATTGCCGAATACAAAAAGATCGAACCGATCCTTGTGGTGACAAAGTCCGATCTCGGCAGTGCCGAACGGCTGCTGGAGACGTACCGCAAGGCAGGTTTCCGGACGTTCTGCGTCGGCGAGGACGACCGCGGCGACGTTGCCGAAATGCGGGAACTGCTGCGCGGGCGGATCAGCGCCTTTACGGGCAATACCGGCGTGGGCAAATCGACGCTGCTCAACGCGCTCGATCCGACGCTGTCGATTGCCACAGCGCAGATCAGCCAGAAGCTCGGACGCGGCCGCCACACAACGCGCCACGTCGAGCTGTACCGCACATGCGGCGGTTATGTCGCGGACACACCGGGCTTTTCCGCGCTGGATATCGAAAACGGCGAGTTCATCCACAAGGACGAGCTGCAATACTGCTTCCGCGAATTCGCGCCGTATCTCGGTGAGTGCCGGTTCACGTCGTGCGCGCATGTGCGGGATAAGGGCTGCCGCGTGCTCGAAGCGCTGCAGGCGGGCGAGATCGCGCAGTCGCGGCATGCGAGCTACGCCGCGCTGTATGAAGAAGCGAAGCAGATCAAGGACTGGCAGATCAAGTAGGATCTTTTCACCATTCCCGGCCGGTTTGTATATACTGGCATTGACAAACTGTTTGGGAGGCGATGGTGTGTGCAGATATGCGCTGCGCGGCTGGGGACCCGTCCTGATCGCGTTCGGGCTGGGACTGCTGACGGCGAAGCTGGTGCCGTACGCGGTATTTCTGATGATCGCTGCTGCCTCAATGATCCTGACCGGCGTGCTTTTGTGCCGGTGCTGAAGAAAGAGGTGCTTTGATGAAAGTCGTTGTAGTCAGAAGTCCGAGGGCGCTGCGGGGCATCCTGCGGTGGATATTCGGGATCAAAAAAGAAGACGTGGAATAGGAGAGAGGACCGCATCCGCGCGATGCGGTTTTTTGTTTATGGAACGGTATTATTCACTGGACGCATACAATAAGCAAACCTTCGGGCGCAAGCTGTATAAGCTGTCGCTGCCGGGCGGGACGACCTGTCCGAACCGCGACGGCACGAAAGGCGTCGGGGGCTGCATCTTTTGCAGCGCGGGCGGATCGGGCGAATTTACGCCGGATGCGCTGCAGCCGGTCGAAATGCAGCTCGAGCTTGCCAAGGCGCGTGTGGCGAACAAGATCCGGGAAGATCCGCAGACAGCGCAGTTCATTGCGTATTTTCAAAGCTTTACCGCGACGTATGCGCCGCTCGAGGATATGCGCGCGCGGTTTTTTGCGGCGGCGCGATGGCCGCAGACGGCAGTCGTGGATATTGCGACGCGGCCGGACTGCCTGCCGCCGCAGACGCTTGACCTGCTTTCCGCGCTGCGGCGTGAAAAACCCGTCTGGGTCGAGCTGGGACTGCAGACGGCGAACGACGGAACGGCCGGACGCATCAACCGCGGGTATGAAACGGCGGTTTATCGGGATGCGGTACGCGCGCTGCACGCGCGCGGGATCTGCGTCGTGACGCATATAATCCTCGGTCTGCCGGGCGAGACGCAGGCGGATATGCTGCGCACGGTCGAAATGCTCAATGAGGTCGGTACGGACGGTGTGAAGTTTCAGCTTCTGCATGTGCTGCGCGGTACGGCGCTGGAACAGACGGCGTATACGCCCCTGACGATGCAGGCTTATATCGACCTTCTTCTCTGCTGCATCGCGCATCTGGACAGACGCGTCGTCGTGCACCGGCTCACGGGCGACGGCGACAAGCGGCTGCTGCTGTCGCCGCTGTGGAGCGCGGATAAAAAAAGGGTGCTGAACGCGATCCGGCGGGCGATGGACGCGCAGGACGTCCGGCAGGGGATGCTGTGCGAAAATCCTTGACAAACAAATGTGTTTGTTTTATTATAGGAACGAATAAGTCGGCTTGCCCGACGGAAAAGAGAGGATAATTCAAATGGCAGACGAAAAGAAAAAAGGCTTGGTAGCAGAGTTTAAAGAATTCATCATGCGCGGCAACGTGATCGATCTGGCAGTCGGCGTCATCATCGGCGGCGCGTTCGGCGCGATCGTCAGCTCTTTGGTGGACGACGTCATCATGCCGGTGATCAGCTTGCTGACGAAGGGCATCGACTTCACCAACTTGTTCATCCAGCTCAGCGGGGACGAGAAGTATGCGACGGTCGAGGCGGCAAAGGAAGCCGGCGTGGCGGTTGTCGCTTACGGCAACTTCATCTCGGCGGTCATCAACTTCCTGATCATGGCGCTTGTGATCTTCCTGCTGGTCAAGGCGATCAACAAGGCGCACACCATCGGCAAGAAGGAAGAGCCGGCAGTTGAAGAAGCACCCACGACCAAGGTCTGCCCGTACTGCAAGAGCGAGGTCGCGATCGAAGCGACGCGCTGCCCGCACTGCACGTCCGATATTGCATGACGATGATGAAAATCGGTGTGATCGGAACCGGGAACCTGGCGTCTGCCGTCATCGGCGGCAGTGTCAAAAGCGGCAGAGTTTCCGGAGATTCTTTCCTGGTATACGACCTGTTTGCGGACAAGGTGCGCGAAACCTGCGAAAAGTTCGGCACGTCCGCTGCCGGAAGCGCGCAGCAGATCGCCGAGACGTGCGACGTGGTGATCCTTGCGGTCAAGCCGAAGGATTTCGCCGCGCTGCTGTCTTCGCTTGCACCGTCCCTGCAGGCGCATGATCCGCTTGTCCTTTCCGTCGCGGCGGGACTGTCGCTCGGCTATCTCGCGTCCTGCCTGCCGTACGAGGCGAAGCTCGCGCGTCTGATGACCAACATCAACGCGTCTGTCGGCGGCGCGATGACGGCGTACTGCTTCGGTGCGCGCGTCACGGATGCGGAAAAGGCGTTCGTTGCGCAGTTCTGCGGTACGTTCGGCGATGCGACCGAGCTTTCCGAGGATCTCTTCGCGCAGTTCGGCGTGCTGGCCGGATGTGTGCCCGCTTTCGCGTACAAGTTCGTCGACGAGATCGCGCGCGCAGGCGTGGCGATCGGTGTGCGCAAGGATCTGGCGCTGCGCATCGCGGCGCAGACCGTTCTCGGCAGCGCGCAGCGTGCGGCGTGCGGCGATGCGCACCCGTACGAGCTGATCGACCGGGTCTGCACACCCGGCGGGACGACGATCGACGGTATGCTGCAGCTTGATGCGTGCGGCTTCCCGGACGCCGTGCACAAGGCGGTCATCAGTTCCTATGAAAAAGACCGCAGGTTGGCAAAGGCGAAGGACGAAGAATCCAAAAACAATAAATGATATTGAGGAGTGTGCAATATGCTGTATTGTACGGTTTGCTCCTCTCTGGAGAAGATATTTCCCGACGAAGCCCCCCGGAACAGGGGCTTCTCGGGATTTTCTCTTTTGCAGGGGGAGTACGGCGCGTTTCAGATCGCGCTGCAAAGCGACCGGCCGCAGACGCTGCCGGTTGAGATCGAAAGCGACCTTGCGGTTCGCTGCTTTCTGGTGGACTGCGTTTCGGCGGTCAATCTGTGCGAACGCAGCGACGACGACTATCTGCGCAAGACGCCCGGTCTGTATCCGGACGTTCTGCGTCCCTGTACGGATGTGACGGCGGACGAGACTGTCCGCGCGCTCTGGTTCGAGATCGGAGCGGGGGACTATGCGCCCGGAACGCATACGGTCACGGTGCGTTTGGGAGACACAGTGTGTGCCGTTGTGGTGCGCGTGATCGCCGCGAAGCTGCCGCCGCAGCGGCTTCTGTGCACGCACTGGCTGCACACGGACTGTATCGCCACATGGTACGGCGTACCCGTGTTCAGCGAGGACTATTGGAGACTGACGGAAAACTATGTGCGCGCCGCCGCGGCACACGGGATCGACTTTATCCTGACGCCGCTGTTCACGCCGCCGCTCGACACAGCCGTGGGCAAAGAGCGCCCGACCGTGCAGCTTGTGGATGTGACGAAAACGGGCGACACGTACACGTTCGGATTTGACAAGCTGCGCCGCTGGTTCGAGATGTGCGAGCGGTGCGGCATTCGCGCCTATGAGATGTCGCATCTGTTCACCCAGTGGGGCGCGATGCACGCGCCGAAGATCATGGCGACGGTCGACGGCGAATACAAGCAGATCTTCGGCTGGAAGACGTGGGCGGCAAGCAAAAAATACGAAGCGTTCCTGCGCGCGTTTGCAAAAGCGCTGCGCGCGTTCCTGGGCGAAGCGGGGATGCTCGAACGCTGCTGGTTCCACATTTCGGACGAGCCGAGCATGGACCGCATCCGCGACTATGGCCGCCGCAGCCGTCTGGTGCGCGAGCTGTTCCCGGATTCGCCGGTCATGGACGCGCTGTCGGATTATGCTTTCTATCAGCGCGGTCTGCTGCCGCAGCCGATCCCGTGCGTCAACCATGCGGCGGAGTTTGCGGGGCGCGTGCCGCAGCTCTGGACGTACTATTGCGGCGGACCGCAGGACGGTCACTATCCGAACCGACTGCTTGCCATGCCGTCTCACCGCAACCGCGTGATGGGCTTCCTGATGTACCGCTACGACGTGCGCGGCTTTTTGCACTGGGGACTGAATTTCTGGTACAGTACGCTGTCCGACCATCCTGTCGATCCGTTTAACCAGACGGAGCCGGAATTCTCATTTCCGGCGGGCGACGCGTGCGTGCTCTATCCCGGCGACGACGGCGAACCGCTCGTTTCGCTGCGCTTCAAGGTGTTCCGCGACGGACTGCAGGATCAGCGCGCGCTCGAGCTGCTGGAATCGAAGATCGGCAGAGAAAAGACATGCGCGCTGCTGGAACATGACGGCTCACTGGCTTTCAATGCATATCCGCGTTCGGCGCAGTGGCTGCTCGAAACGCGCGAACGGATCAACCGTGCGATCGGGGAGGCGTTCGCATGATCTGTGTGATCGCGGCGTCCATGCCGGAAAAGGATCTGTATATCCCGTCCGGCAGTTACCGCATCGCGGCGGACAAGGGCGTCTTGCAGATGCGTGCGCACGGCGTGGAACCGGATCTCGTCGTGGGCGATTTCGACTCGCTCGGCTATGTGCCCCAGGCGCGGGAGCTGGTGCGGCATCCCGTCGAAAAGGATGACACGGACATGATGCTCGCGGTGCGCGAGGGATTGCGGCGCGGGTTCCGGGAGTTCATTCTCTACGGCGGCATGGGCGGCAGGCTCGACCATACGCTGGCAAACGTGCAGACGCTCGGCTTCCTTTCGGAGCACGGCGCGCGCGGACTGCTGTTCGGCGAGGGAACGGCAGTCACACTGCTGGAAAACGGCTCCGTGCGTTTTCCGGCGCCCGCGCAGGGTACGGTTTCCGTGTTCTGTTTCGGCGACAGCGCCGCGGGCGTGACGGAAACGGGACTGTATTATCCGCTCGAAGACGCCGCGCTTACGAACACATTCCCGCTCGGCGTGAGCAATGCGTTCTGCGGCAGGGAGAGCGAAGTGTCCGTGCAAAACGGAAAGCTGCTCCTGCTGTGGCAGTCCACGGCAAAAGCAGCCTGCGAAGTGTTGTTTCCGACAAACTGAATGAAAGAAAAACGGGCGGCGTCGTTTCCGATGCCGCCCGAATAGTTTGCAATTCTTATTCCGCTTCATCCTGGAGGAATCCGAATCTTTCTTTGAACTGTTCCTCGGATAATTTTACGCCGACAGGCGTGAACGCCAGCGGGCTCGTCACAGAGCTATACACACGAATATTGGTGTCCTGTGAGATCTCATCGGTTTCCAAATTCGTGATCGTCCACCTGACGATTCCCTCGTATTTGTTCGTTTTGGTGAAGTAGAAGTTGTACAGCATTTCGTCCGAGCCGTCATCGTACAAATACGTCTCGCACACAAGACCGTTTGTCGTTGTTGCGCCGCAGTATTGCAGACTGCCGTACAGGGTATTGAGGAATTTGGACAGAGAGAAGCTCTCTTCGCCAAATTCCGAATCGGCGCCGTTGAACAGCGAAGCGATTTCTCCGCCGTCTTCCAGCTCGACATACGCGCCTGTCACCGCGATCATCGCCTTGGGGTTCGAGGAGTTTTTGTCCTTCAGAATGAAGCGCATTTTTCCGATATTCTTAAACAGATTGGCGTATTTCGCCATGTTTTCGTTGTTCTGTAAGACCAATGCGATCATCGACGTGTTGTATTCCAGATTGTTTCTATCGGAATAGATGGTAAACGGAACGGTCGAGCCTTCTCCCTTTACTTCCATATCGATCGTATACACGCCGGTTTTCAGGTAATCACGCACGTATCTGTCGAGATACGTGACCTGCGGCGTAAAGACTCTGAACGCGACAACATTGAGCGTTGCGGCCGCGCTGCCGTGTTTGAACGCAGCGGATTGTGTGATCAATGTGTTTTCGTCTTGTTCGGGAATGGCATCCATCGGTTCATACGAGCGGAACAACTGCGTAAAGAACAGCAGCACGCGCTCAAAGAACGAGACGCCAGCCGTCTTGCGGTTCAGCACCATCTCAAAAGAAAACAACTTCGTTTCGCCTGCCTTCAGTACGGGGATCAACAGGCTGGGATTGCTGCCCGCCGGCAGCAGATGCTTCTCGGAAAAAGCGGCCACTTCAATGTTCGTCAGCGTTTCCAATCCTGTGTTCTGGACGGTGACGGTTGCCTTGGCTTTCTCGGTGACAAAATACGAGGACTTGCTCATCTCAATCTTCACGGACAGGGGAGAAGTCTGTGCGGCAGCGCCGTCTTCCGCGGCGACACAAAACGCCGTCGACAGGGTCATCAGCAGCATGACCGCCGTCAGAAACAGACAAAGTGTTTTTTTACATTTGGACATAGATAGACCTCCTTATAATTTGTTTTTTAATCGTATCATGCTGTTTTTTGAATTGCAATAGATATGGTACGAAACGCCGGTAAAAGGGTACGAAAAGCCGATCCGGCAGATTCGCAAACGAAAACCCGTGAGTCAGTCTGTGCGCCGGACGGCAATGTACTTTTCTTTATCGATCAAAAGAAAAACGGGCGGCGTCGTTTCCGATGCCGCCCGAAATCTGTTGGATTTATGATTCTGTTTCTTCTTTCTTCTGCAGATATTTCTGGCTGACGGCGTTGATCGCCAGCGATGCGGCGAAACCGGCCAGCGCAAGCACAACGTCCCAGATGATGTCCGAGACGGAATCAAAGCGAATGGGGATGATCGGCAGCACCATTGCCAGCACCGCGCCGAGGATGGCGTGATAGGTGACGGTATGGTGCTTTTTAAACAGCGCGTTGATGCCGCGCGAAAGCGTCAGCACGACGGCGGCAGCGCCGAGTCCGATCGGGATGATGACGTGCATATCCAGTTTGGAGATGCCTTCGAGCATGGGCGTGAATATGCCCAGAAAGATCATGGCGGAGGACGAACTGGTGCCCGGGACGATGACGTTCAGCCCCCAGACCACACCGCAGAAGAACCACCAGCCGATGTTCGGCGTAATGTGCAGTCCCGTGCCGTACTTGAGATAGAGGAATACGGATGCCAGGACGCAGAAGCTCACGCCCAGCGTGATCCACCCGCGCTTGCCGCGACCCTGTTCGCCCGCGTCGCGCCACAGCTGCGGGATCATGCCGAGGATCAGACCGATGAACGCGCAGACCGCCCGGTCTTCGTGCGCGACCATGATCTGCTTGACGAGACCGGCGAAGCCGATGAAGCCGACGGCAATGCCGAGCCCGACCGGAAACAGCAGAAGAAAGTTCTCTTTCAGTTTTTTGAAGGGATGCGCGAGCGTCTCCATCAGCGGACGGTACACGCCGAAGATCACGCACATAGCGCCGCCGCTGACGCCGGGCAGAATTCCGCCGACGCCGATGATGCATCCTTGAACGAACCGCAGCAGAAACTGCAGCAGACCGTTTGTTTTTTTCTTCTGCATAGAAAGAAACCTGCTTTCCCTCTTGTGATAGTCGGCGGATCCTGTTTGGCCGATGCGTTTGGAATATGACTGCAATATTATATTATTATACCACGGGACTCAAACGCTGTCAATTCTTTGTGCGCGGTTTCGTGCCCGACGCAGCCGAAAAAGCGGCGGGACGGTTTCCGTAAGAAAAATGCGCGGAACCTTGCTTTTTATTTTGACATTGCGGAAGTAATATGCTACAATGGTGGTAATACAGGCGCAGCACGCGTGGCCGTGCGCGTCAAATGGGGAGGAGAAACTATGTTCAAGCATTCCGGAAAGTTTGCGTGGGCTGCGCTGGCGGCGCTGATGCTCAGTGTACTGCTGTGCTGCATGAGCGGTATTGCCGCGTTCGCAGCCGACGGCGGTACGGTCGCGGTCGATGTGGACGGCGAGATCGTGGAGTATGATCTTTCCGACGCCGACGGTGCGGCTGAGTATGTGGGCAGCTATGCCGACAACCTGACCAACGACTCGAATTTCGAGACCAACATCCAGACCGCCCTGCAGACGGTGCGCGGGTCCGTCAAGCAATATGCGACGATCTGGTCGCTGCTGCCGCCCGTGATCGCCATCGTGCTCGCGCTTATCACAAAGGAAGTCTATTCCTCGCTCTTTATCGGCATCCTTGCCGGCGGTGTGATCTATGCGGGCTTCAACTTTGAGACGACCATGGTGCACGTGTTCAAAGACGGATTTATTGACACGATAGCCGATTCCTACAACATCGGCATCGTCATCTTCCTTGTCCTGCTCGGCGCGCTCGTGGCCATGATGAACAAAACCGGCGGCTCCGCGGCGTTCGGCCGCTGGGCGGCGACGCACATCAAGTCGCGCATCGGCGCGCAGCTTGCGACCATCGCGCTGGGCGTGCTGATCTTCATCGACGACTATTTCAACTGCCTGACCGTCGGTTCGGTCATGCGTCCCGTCGCGGACAAGAAAAACATTTCCCGCGAGAAGCTGTCATATCTCATCGACGCCACGGCTGCGCCCGTGTGCATCATCGCGCCGATCTCGTCGTGGGCGGCGGCTGTTGCCGGTTTCGCCAAGGGCGCGGGCGCGGAAAGCGGTATGTCCCTGTTTATCCAGGCGATCCCGTACAACTTCTATGCGCTGCTGACGGTCGTCATGATGGTTTTCATCGCCGTGACCGGATTTGATTACGGCCCGATGAAGAAATATGAAGACGCCGCCAGACAAGGCGCGGTGGAAAAGCTCGAACAGATGGCGGACAAGGCGGAGGAAACCGCCAATGAAAAGGGCAAGGTCATCGACCTGATTATCCCGGTCGTGTTCCTCATTATTGCCTGCGTGATCGGCATGATCTATTCGGGCGGCTATTTCACGAAAGACTCCGAACAGTTCCATCAGTTCATCGGCGCATTCTCCGACAGCGATGCGTCGGTCGGTCTGGTGCTCGGTTCGTTCGTGACGATCGTGTTCTCGGTACTCTACTTTGTGTGCCGCCGCGTGATCTCGTTCAAGGCGTGCATGGAAGCGATCCCGGAAGGCTTCAACGGCATGACGCCCGCGATCCTGATCCTCTGCTGCGCATGGACGCTCAAGACGATGACCGATTCGCTCGGCGCCAAGATCTTCATTTCTCAGTTGATCGAAGGTTCCGCGGGCGGTTTCCAGATGCTGCTGCCGGCCATCATCTTTGTGATCGCGGTCGGTCTCTCGTTTGCGACCGGTACGTCCTGGGGCACGTTCGGCATTCTGATCCCGATCGTGCTGAGCGTATTCTCCGGCACGGACGGTTCTATTACGATCATTGCCGTGTCCGCCTGCATGGCCGGCGCGGTCTGCGGCGACCACTGCTCGCCGATCTCCGACACCACGATCATGGCGTCTGCGGGCAGCCAGTGCAACCATCTCAACCACGTGTCCACACAGCTGCCGTATGCGCTGACCGTGGCGGGCGTTTCGTTCGTCAGCTATATTGTTGCCGGCTTCGTCAAGAGCGCATGGATCGTCCTGCCGATCGCAGTCGTGCTCATGCTTGCGACGCTGGTCGTGCTCAAAACGATCCTCGGCAGAAAACAAAAAGCGTAACGCGGATATGCCGCTCGCGCTTCCGCGAACCGGCAGCCGCAGAAAAAGACTGCTCCGCACAGCGTGTGCAAACAATTCCATATGCAAGGGACTTTCGCTGTATGCGACGGTCCCTTTTTTGTTTGCGGTTCGGTATTGACAAAACCGGATCGCGGTGCTATACTGATTTGCAAATGATTCGCAAATTCGAGCAAAAGAGGAAACGATCCGATGTCTCAATATCTTACACGGCAGCGCAAGGCGCTGCTTGAATACCTGCATGCGCATCCGGACGAGAGCTTTTCGGCCCGTCAGATCGCCGATGCGCTCGAAGCGCAGGACGTCAGCCTGAGCGCCGTATACCGCAATCTTGCCGCGCTGGAAACGCAGGGCATGGTTTGCCGTGCGCAGAAGGACGGCGGTCACGAGGTTTTTTACCGCTTTACGCAGGCCGATGCGTGCAGACAGCATCTGCACCTGTCGTGCAGTCAATGCGGCAAGACGTTCCACATGGACGTGCCTGCCACGGATTCCCTCGTGCGGCAGGTCGCGCAGAGCGCGGACTTTCAGGTGGATCGCTCCAACACGGTGCTGTACGGCGTTTGCGGCGCGTGTCGGAACGAAAGAGAAACAACGGAATGAACCGTAAAGGAGTTTGGATATGGCACAGTTGATTTGTCAGGATCTGACGCTCGGATACGACGGGCACGAGATCCTGTCCGGCCTCAGCTTTGAGGTAGACGCCGGAGAATATCTCTGCATCGTCGGCGAGAACGGCTCCGGCAAAAGTACGCTTATGAAAACCATCCTCGGTCTGCAGAGCCCCATGCGCGGCAAGGTCACAACCGGCGACGGCCTGCGCCGCAGCGAGATCGGTTATCTGCCGCAGCAGACGGTCGTCCAGCGCGATTTTCCCGCGTCGGTGTGGGAGATCGTGCTTTCCGGCTGCCAGGGGCGCCAGGGACTGCGTCCGTTCTATACCAAGGAGGACAAAGCGCTTGCCCGCGAGAACATCCGGAAGATGGGGCTTGAGGCGCTGACCAAACGCTGCTATCGGGAACTGTCCGGCGGTCAGCAGCAGCGGGTCCTGCTCGCGCGCGCATTGTGCGCTACGCAGAAGATATTGCTGCTGGACGAGCCTGTTTCCGGGCTCGATCCCAAGGTCACGGCCGAGATGTACGGCCTGATCGACACGCTCAACAAGCGCGACGGCATCACGGTTATTATGATCTCGCACGATCTGGACGCCGCCATGCGCTACGCGACGCACATCCTGCACATCGGCAGCACCGTCTTTTTCGGCAGCAAGGCCGATTATCTGCGCAGCGACGCCGCATCTTCTTTCCGGAAGGAGGATGAAACGGCATGACCGAAATGATCCAAAAACTGACGCTGTATCTGCAGTACCCCTTTGTACAGTATGCGCTGATCGTCGGCGTGCTGATCGCGCTGTGTTCGTCGCTGCTGGGCATCACGCTCGTCCTGAAGCGCTTCTCCTTCATCGGCGACGGTCTGTCGCACGTCGCGTTCGGCGCGATGGCGATCGCCGCGGTTTTCCGGCTGACAAACGATATGCCGCTGATGCTTGCGATCACGATCCTGAGCGCGATTTTGCTGCTGCGTTCCGGGCAGAAGGCAAAGATCAAAGGCGACGCGGCCGTCGCCATGATTTCTGTCGGCGCGCTGGCCGTCGGCTACCTGCTGATGAACCGCTTTTCCAAGAGCAGCAATATTTCCGGCGACGTCTGCTCCACACTGTTCGGCTCCACATCCATCCTGACGCTGCGCAAATCCGAGGTTTGGCTGTGCGTCGTGCTGTCGATCCTTGTTTTGGTTGTATTTATCCTGTTCTACAACAAGATCTTTGCCGTAACGTTCGACGAAGATTTTGCGCGCGCGACCGGTACGAGAGCCAACCTGTATAACCTGCTGCTTGCGGTCATCATCGCCGTCATCATCGTGCTGGCGATGAACCTCGTCGGTTCCCTGCTTATTTCCGCGCTCGTGATTTTCCCGGCGCTTTCCGCTATGCGGCTGTTCAAGAGCTTCCGGTCTGTCACCGTCTGCGCCGCCGTCTATTCCGTATTGACTGCCGCGCTCGGCATCCTCGTGTCCGTCGTGGCGGATACACCCGTCGGATCGACGATCGTCGCCATCGAGATCGCCGCGTTCGTCGTCTGCTGGGCAGCCGGCGCGATCAAAGGAGGCGTCCGCAAATGAAAAAGAACTATACCTACCGGCCGAAAAACGTCTGTCCGGTCGAGATCGCTTTCCAGCTTGACGGGAACGTCGTTTCCGGTATTCGCTTCACAGGCGGCTGCAACGGCAATCTGAAAGCGATTTCCAAACTGCTGGAGGGCAGCACCGTCGAGGAGATCGAGCGGAAGCTGCGCGGCAATACCTGCGGCTACAAGCCGACGTCCTGCGCCGACCAGCTTGCCATTGCCGTGCGCGAGGCGTACGACAGAGAAAACAGATAAAAAACCGCTCATTACGGAAAGTTTGGGGATTCCGTTTTCCGGTGTCATCGCACAGATGCCGGTGAAGGTGTTACTTTTTACCGGCATCCGGTCGAGATTGCCGCAGCCCCTTCGGGACTTCGCAATGACAGTACTTCTTGTTTGCACGATCCCCCAAATTTCTGTGATGAACCTAAAAAACGAAGCCGCCGCTGCCGGAAAACCGGAAGCGGCGGAACTGTGTTTAGGATACAAAAAATCTCCTTTGTCAAACGACAAAAGAGACATTTTGTTGGCAGGGGCACCAAGGATCGAACTCGGGACACTCGGTTTTGGAGACCGATGCTCTACCAGCTGAGCTATACCCCTATATGGTGGGCCATCAGGGACTCGAACCCCGGACCGACCGGTTATGAGCCGGTTGCTCTAACCAATTGAGCTAATGGCCCATTATCCTTTAAAAAAAGATGCTCAAAGCGCGAGGGGACGCCGTAAGCATCATGGAGCTGCTAACCAGAGTCGAACTGGTGACCTCATCCTTACCAAGGATGCGCTCTACCTTCTGAGCTATAGCAGCAAATCTGGCGACCCGGAACGGGCTCGAACCGTCGACCTCTAGCGTGACAGGCTAGCGTTCTAACCAACTGAACTACCGGGCCAGCTCTTGCGCCTCAATGAAGCGTGGTTATCATACCACACTTTTTTTGAAAAAGCAAGTCTTTTTTTAAATTTTTCTGATGTTGTCGGTTTGCGGCAAAAAAAGAGACGCCGGATCCGGTCAAAAAGCCTTTGGAGGTTCCTGCTCGTCGTAGACCGGATCGTGATCCTCAAATGCGCGCACATGCTGCAGAAGCGCTTCTTTGTCCCATGTTTTGCGATAGAGCAGAACCAGCATCTGTTCCTCGCGGGTGAGATTGCGCAGCTGCGCCAGATCGGTCAGCGGACGTTCCGGCGGCTCTTCGGCGCGCAGCGTGGTATCGATTGGGCGGTAGCGGCAGTAGACCAGATCGTCGATCGTCAGGTTGTACAGTTTTGCCAGGATCTTCAGCCCGCGGATGTTCGGTTCGGTTTTTCCCGTTTCATAATAGGAGTATGTCGAGCGGTCCAGACCGAGCGCGTCGGCGACGTTCTGCTGGGTCAGACCGACCACGTCGCGCACGCGCCTGAGAAATGCGTGAAAAGTTACCATTGTTTTGCCTCGTTTGCTTGATATAAAAAATTCAGTCCCATTATAATTACATTATGTCAAATAGTCAAGAGAAAAAAGACGAAAAAGATTGAAAATGGTCAAATCATTCTGTATAATGGAGAGCGTTTGGGAGGGGATAGGAATGTTTGAACGAACGAAATACTTCATCATAGACATGGACGGTACATTCTATCTGGGCGACGGACTGATTCCCGGCGCGGATGAATGCGTGCGGCGGATCGTGGAGAGCGGTCGGGATTATTTCTTTTTCAGCAACAATTCTTCTCACAGCATCGAGACTGTCCGCGCGCGGCTGGAGAAGATCGGATTTCCGGTGCCGCGGGAAAAGGTGATGCTTTCGTCGTACGTGGCGGCGCTGACAGTCAAGCGTGACTATCCCGGAAAAACCGTATACCTGCTGGGCAACCGGAACCTGTACGACGTGTTCCGCGAGATGGAAGTTCCGCTCGTGCAGGAGGACGCCGACATCGTGATGCTGGGATTCGACACCGATCTGACGTACGAGCGCATCCGCAAGGCGGCGCACATGCTCGCAAACGGCGCGGTTTATATGGCGACGCATCCCGACATGAACTGTCCGACGCCGGACGGCTATATTCCCGACACGGGTTCGATGATCGAACTGTTTGCTGCGTCAACGGGAAGGTATCCGCAGGTGCTCGGCAAACCGATGACGCCGACGGTGGATTACCTGACCGAAACGCTTTCGTGCACGCGCGGCGAGCTGGCGTTCGTGGGCGACCGGATGGAGACGGATATCCGCATCGGTACGGATCACGGCATCCCGAGCGTACTGGTGCTCAGCGGCGTGACGGACGAAAAAACGGCGCGCGAATCGTCGATCCGCCCCGATCTGATTCTGCCGAGTATGCGGGAATTGATAAGCTATTTGTGATAGAATCGCGCTTTGCACAAAGAACTGCGTCCGAACGGCCGTTTTTCTGTCACCTTCTCTTTAAAAATGGTGTTGACAAACACAACTCAAATCGTTATAATAATTACGAGTAGATTTGTAGATTTCTGTTCGTTTCAAAAATGGAGAGGAGGAGCAGGATTATGCTGCGTAAGAGGGTTATCGCTTCACTTCTGGCGATCGCCGTTCTTTGCTGCGCGTTCTTGTTCTCCGCTTCTGCCGAAAACGAGCAGTGCGAGATCACGCTTGCGGTCGACGGCAGAGGCACCGTTCTCCTGAACGGAGCGACCGTCAGCCCCGGAACCACGTCCTATGTGGACCCGGACACGACCGTGACGCTGACCGCGGAGCCTGCCGCGAATTACGAGTTCCTGTTCTGGCAGAACCACGAGACCTCAAAGGTCGTCTCCTGGGAGCCGAGCTATACGTTTACCGCGGCTACGTACGCGCTGTATGATGCGGTATTCACGCGGGTCCAGGACGGCCACCACATCGTCATCTATCTGACGCAGGGCGAAAACGTCGTCTTTTGTCAGCCGGTTCCGATGGACGACACGTATTATTACGATTCCGTTCCCACGTCCGGCATGACCGTCAGCGGCAAGGTGTGGACAGGCTGGGACAAAACGAAGGAAGAAGTTGCCGAGCAGGAAGGCCTTGTGATCGTGCATCCGCTCTACAACACCGACAAGACGTTCACCATCAACGCGATCATCAACGGAACGACGACGACGTACGAGAAACTGTACCTGTCCAGACAGACGCTGAATGCGCCGTCGCAGCAGAACGGAGAGCCGTTCTCCTATTGGCGCGCCAAAGCGAAGGACGTCAACTCCGTGGACGAGATCGCCAGCTTCTACCGGCAGTATGAATTTGTCGTCACGGGCGACGTCACGCTCGAGGCGGTCTACGGCGAGACAGTGGATATCGGCGTCACGACGCGCATCTCGGGCGATCTGCCGAGTTTCAACGAAGGCACGATCATGATCGCTGCCGAGCGCAGTGTGACGACTGCCTACACGGTGATCCAGCACGGCATCCTTGTCACCAAGGATATGCAGATCGGCAGCTCCGACAGTCTGTTCGTCATTCCGCAGAGTCAGAGCGACGACAACCCGATCTATAAATACACTTCCACCAATACGCAGCGCGCGGGCAGCTACCGCGTGAACCTGTACGGCTGGTATTCGGAAAGCATCGGCAGCCACGAAGAGTTCCCGCGCATTTTTGCGCGTCCCTATATCATCGTCCGTGACGGCAGCGGCGTTACGCAGACCATCTACGGCGCGCGCTACTGTGTCGATCACGTTCTCGAAACCGGTACGGGCGGCGGCGATAACTACGACGACCCGTTCGGATAATCATTTTGCTTATATTTGACAAAATATTTACGTAGTATTTTGTCAGACATAAAATCTGACGAAAGGAGAATGATGACTATGCGCAAGTATCTCAAGCCGGCTCTGGAGATCGAAGCGTTTGATGTGGAGGACATCATCACCGCATCTTCCGTTACTGGTAGTATTATCGATGGCCCTGTGATTACTCCCGGCCAGTCGGCAGCTCCCACCGGCGCTGCGGCTCCCATTGACGGCATCGAACTCAACTGATTTCGCGCATCCGCAGGCGGGGCTTTTGCTCCGCCTGCAAATTCCCGATCTATTGAAAGAGGATGATCCCTTGCGTCCGTACACAAGACCCGAACTGTATATCGAGGCGTTTGACGTCGAAGACGTCATCACCGCCTCCGGTTTGGCGTCCCCGGACATCGGGAACAACGGCGAAGGAAACCAGAACAACGGCGCTGCGTCGCCGATGGCCGAAGAAATGACGGAAACCGTCGAAAAGACCACGCTGTTTCCCGAAAGCACCGTTGCAAACCCGTCCGGCGCATTCCAGCAGGAGATCACGGGCGGCAACATTGTACAGGAAGGACTCAACAATCTCTACGAGAACTTCCTCAACCGGTTTTGATCCTCTTTTATCCATATACACATTGAGCCGAACAAATAGCACTCTATTTGTCCGGCTTGTTTTTTCGGAGGGCTCACCTTGAAACTTCTTGTTCTCGACGGCAACAGTATTCTGAACCGCGCATTCTACGGCATCAAGCTGCTGACCACGAAAGACGGCCGGTTCACCAACGGCATCTACGGCTTTTTAAGCATTCTCATCCGCCTGCGCGACGAGTGCCGGCCGGACGGGATCGTCGCGGCGTTCGATCTGCGTGCCCCGACGTTCCGGCACAAGCTCTACGACGGGTACAAGGCGGGGCGCAAACCCATGCCGCCGGAGCTCGCGCAGCAGATGCCCGTGCTCAAGCAGCTTCTGACGGCGCTCGGTTTTGCCGTCGTGGAGCAGGAGGGCTACGAGGCGGACGACATTCTCGGTACGTTCGCGCGCCTGTGCGAGCAGGACACCGACTGGCAGTGCTTCATCGCTACGGGCGACCGGGACTCGCTGCAGCTCGTCAGCCCCGAGACGACCGTGCTGCTTGCCACGACCAAAATGGGCAGACCGCAGACAACGCGCTGCACGCCCGAAAAGGTCATGGAGGACTACGGCGTGACGCCCGCGCAGTTGATCGACGTCAAGGCGCTCATGGGCGACAGCTCCGACAATATCCCCGGCGTTGCGGGTATCGGGCAAAAAACGGCCGGCGAGCTGGTCGCGCGGTTCGGCGACCTGGATTCGATCTACCGCGACCTGGATACGCTCGACGTCAAAAACGGCGTGCGCGAAAAGCTGCGTGCCGGCAAAGACAGCGCCTATCTCAGCCGCACGCTCGGCACGATCTGCCGCGAGGCACCGATCGGGAACGATCTGCGGTCGTATTTGTATAAAACGCCGGACGTGCGCGCCGTGACGCAGATGCTCGCGGAGCTGGAGATGTTCTCCATGATCGAGCGTCTGCAGCTCCCGGCTGCCGCCGTGCCGCAAACCGAGGAACAGTGCGCGCGCACGGCAGAGATCGAAGATGCGTTTGACTATGATGCGGTGCTGACCGCGCTGCGGGAGGCGGGACACGCTTATTTTGACTGCGCTTACGACGCGGGTTATATCGAGCGCATGCTCCTTTGGACACAGGACAAGGTGCTGGCGCTGACGTGCGCGAATATGCAGTTTCCGGCATTCATGCAGTCGCTTCTGGAGGACGCGTCGATCCGCAAGCATGTCACGGACAGCAAACCGCTGTATGCCTACGCGCGGCGTAACGGCATTTCGCCCGCGGGGATCGACGACGATCTGCTGCTGACGGGCTATGTGCTCAACCCTTCCGCCAACGAATACGGCGCAGCGCGGCTTGCGCGGGAATACGCCGTTGCGCTGCCCGAATGCAGGGATGAAACCGCTGCCGCTGCCGCCGTACTGCCGGAGCTGTTTGAAAAGCTCTGCGCCGACGTGCGCAAAAACGGACAGGAGAAACTCCTGCGCGAGATCGAGCTGCCGCTGGCGGCTGTTCTGGCGGACATGGAGATCAGCGGTTTCGAGGTCGATACGGACGGGATCGGGCGTTTCGGCGCGCTGCTGGACGAGCGTATCCGCGCGGTCACGGCGTCCATCTTTGCGCAGACGGGTTTTGAATTCAATCTCAATTCGCCCAAGCAGCTCGGCGAAGCGCTGTTTGAAAAGCTTGCGCTGCCCGCGCCGAAAAGGACAAAGAGCGGGTATTCCACCAACGCCGAAACACTGCAGGCGCTTGCGGCGGATTACCCGGTCGTGGCAGAGATCCTCGAGTACCGCACGCTTGCAAAACTCAAATCGACTTACTGCGACGGTCTTTTGAAGGCGATCTCGCCGGACGGCCGCATTCACTCCACCCTCAACCAGACCGAGACGCGTACGGGACGCATCTCTTCGACGGAGCCGAATCTGCAGAACATTCCCGTCCGTTCCGAACTCGGCAGGGAAATGCGCCGCTTTTTCCGCGCTGCGGACGGCTTTGTGCTGGTGGACGCGGACTATTCCCAGATCGAGCTGCGCGTGCTTGCGGCGCTGGCGCGGGACGAGGCGATGCTGGACGCGTTCAACAACGGCGTGGATATCCATACCGTGACCGCGTCGCAGGTATTCAACATGCCGCAGGAGATGGTCACGCCGCTGATGCGCAGCCGTGCCAAAGCGGTCAACTTCGGCATCGTGTACGGGATCGGCGCGTTCTCGCTGGCCAAGGACATCGGCGTGCCGCGGTACGAGGCGGACAGCTATATCAAGGGCTATCTGCACCACTATTCCGGCGTGGCGCGGTATCTCGAGGAGATCGTGCAGCGCGCGAAAGATAAAGGCTATGCCGAGACGGTGTTCGGCCGCCGGAGATACCTGCCGGAACTGACGTCCTCCAACCACAACCTGCGTGCGTTCGGTGAACGCGTGGCGAAGAATATGCCGATTCAGGGCACGGCGGCGGACATCATCAAAATTGCGATGGTGCGCGTGCATGCGCGCATGAAGCGCGAGAAGCTGGCGGCGAGACTGATTATGCAGGTGCACGACGAACTGATCGTCGAAGCGCCCGAAGCCGAAGCCGACGTCGTGTCGAAGCTGCTGGCACAGGAGATGGAGCAGGCGGCGGATCTGGGGGTGCGCCTTTTAGCGGACGTGCATATCGGCAAGACGTGGTTCGACGCGAAGGGATAATATGAAAATCGGAGATTTGGAAATACACGGCCATGCCGCGCTCGCACCGATGGCAGGCGTGGCGGACCGCGCGCTGCGGGAACTGTGCGTTTCGTACGGCGCGGCGTATGTGATCGGGGAGATGGCGTCCTCAAAGGGGATCAGCATGCATGACCGCAAGTCGGCGGCGCTGCTGTCCATCTCGCAGGCGGAGCGTCCGGCAGGCGTACAGCTTTTCGGCGACGACCCGCTGACGATGGCGAAAGCGGCGGAAATGGCGATGGCCTACGCGCCGGACTTTCTGGATATCAATATGGGCTGTCCCGCGCCGAAGGTCGCAGGCAACGGCGGCGGCAGCGCGCTGATGAAAAAACCGCAGCTCGCGGCCGAGATCGTGCGCGCATGCGTACGCGCCGTTCCCGTGCCGGTTACGGTCAAAATGCGCATCGGCTGGGATGATACTGCCCTCAACGCGCCGGAACTTGCAAAGATGTGCGCCGACGCGGGCGCCGCCGCGATCACGGTGCACGGCCGCACACGCGTGCAGATGTATGCGCCGCCTGTGCGCCTGGACGAGATACGCAAAGTCAAGCAGGCGGTCGACATTCCGGTGATCGGCAACGGTGACGTGACGGACGGCGAGAGCGCAAAGCGCATGCTTGACGAGACGGGCTGCGATTTCCTGATGGTCGGGCGCGGTGCGCTCGGACGGCCGTGGGTGTTCTCCCGGATCGCCGCTTACCTTGAACGCGGCGAGGTGCTGCCGGAGCCGCCGCTCGACGAACGTATGCGCGTCATGCTGGCGCATATCCGCACGCTCTGCGCCTACAAGGGCGACTACATCGGCATGCGCGAGGCGCGCAAGCACGCGGCATGGTATATCCGCGGCATCCGCGGCGCGGCGTCCTTCCGCAACCGCGTCGGCGCGCTGTCCTCCGTTGCGGAGCTGGAAGCGCTCGCATCAGACGTTCTGCGCATGGCGGAAAACCGGACGAATGATTATTAAAGAGGAGAGAGTATGATGAAAAACAAGCTGCGCACAGTCGCCGGAAATCATTACGGCCATTTCTGCCTGGGTCTGCTGTTTTGCTTTTTTCTGGTCTATTTTCAGTTCCTGTACCTTGGGTTCGTAGACGACCTGGTATACAGCACCGCTGCGCAGGCGTCTTTTTCGGATTTCCTGCATTTCATGCGGTATCACTACAATTACGCCAACGGACGCACGTGGGTCCACGTGCTTCTGATCGCGTTTCTGCGTTTCGGCGTCTATCCGTGGCGCGTGTTTATGCCCGTGTGCTTTGCGGCGTCTGTTTACCTGATCGCCCGGCTTGTCAGCCCCTCGGCGCAGTCGCTGCAGAAAACGCTCGTGTGGACGTGCGCGGCGTTTTTGTGCGTCAATATCGGTCTGTACAAGGACACGCTGTTCTGGATGACCGGCAGTTTCAACTACATCCTGCCCGTACCGTTCATCTGCCTGCTGCTTCTGTCTTTGCGCAGCGGCAGGCATTTGTGGTGCACGCCGATCCTGGGGCTTCTGTGCGGCGCTTCGACGGAGCAGTATGGGATGATCACGTTCGGCTGTCTGCTGCTTTGGCTGGGGTACCGCGAATTCCGTCTGAAGGAGCACGCGCACCGCGTCTGGTTTATCGTGTCCGTTCTGACGACGCTCGCGGGAGTGCTGACGCTGGTTCTGTCGCCGTCCGTACGCGCCAGAACGTACGCCCGAACCGGAACGCTTGCGGGACGGATCAGCTATTTGTTCTTTAATTTCTGGTTTCACTCCGGAATGATGGGTGTGTTTCTGGCGCTGCTCGCGGCGGCGGCCTGCCTGTATCTGTATTCCGCCGCGTCCAAGCGCCTTTGGAAAGCCGCCGCGCTGCTGACGGCGGCAGGCATTGCGGCGCTGGAAGCCGTCAGTTTTCTGCCGCTCGGCACGATCAGCGCACTGAGCGTATACGGCTTTGCCGCGGCTTTTCTGTTCGCGGTCTTTTTTGCGGCCGCTGCCGCGTTCCGCGCCGGAAACGGCATACCGCTGCTCGCGCTGCTGCTCGGCGGCGGCGCGCAGGTGATGATGCTCGTGACAGATCGTATGGCCGAACGCACGACGATGGCGTCCGTGTTCTGCTTCGCTGTTTTTGCGGTGTCGCTGCTGGCACATGCGGACTTCTCCAAAAAACTGCTGCGGATCGCGGCCGTGCTGTGCGTGTGCCTGTTTGCGGCATACAGCGCAGCGGGATATGTATCCTATGCCGCCGCGCAGAGAGCGGCGTTCGCCGCGGGAGAATGCGTGGCCAAACACGACATCCCGCACCAAAGCCGGGAGGATATCGACAAGCTGATCGAGATGTGCGAGGAAGTGCGGCTCGAACAGGTCGAGGCGCATCTGCAGGCGGCGAAACCGTAAAAATGCACGATTGCAACCGCCGGTTGCGCAATTTCCAAGCGGGTTTTCTTGTGCGCAACCGCGTGAAGTGGTAAACTGACGGCGAAATCAGCAAGCGAAAGGAGCTGACAATATGATACTTGCAGATAAAATCGTGGATCTCCGCAAAAAGAACGGATGGTCCCAGGAAGAGCTCGCGGAAAAGCTTGAGGTCAGCCGTCAGTCCGTCTCCAAATGGGAAGGCGCGCAGTCCGTGCCGGATCTCAACCGTGTGCTGCAGCTTTCCGAACTGTTCGGCGTTTCCACAGATTATTTGTTAAAAGACGAACTGCCGGACGAAACGGCAGAGAATCCGCCTCTGCGCGAGGACACGGGCAAACCGCTGCGCCGCGTTTCGATGCAGCAGGCGCAGTCTTTCTTGCGGCTTCGTCAAAAGAACGCACAGCGCATCTCGATCGGCGTGACGCTGTGCATTCTCTCGCCGATCGCACTGATCCTTCTGGCTGCCGCACAGGAAGCGGGACGCATCCGTCTGTCCGAGCAGCAGGCGGTGGGACTGGGTCTGCTGCCGCTGTTCCTGCTCGTCGGCGCCGCAGTCGCGCTGTTCGTGGTTTCGGGACTGTCCGGGAAACCGTTCGAGTTTCTCGGCGAAGAATGTTTTGAGACCGAGTACGGCGTGAGCGGCCTTGTGCGCGAGCAGCGCGAGCAGAATCACGGCGCGTACGTTGTGCAGCTCGTCGCGGGTATCACGCTCTGCGTGCTGTCCTGCGTGCCGATCTTTGCCGCCATGTTCCTCGGCGCGGACGAATCCGGCGCCGCGTCCGATTTCCGTTATGTCGTCGCGGTTGCGGCGCTGCTGTGTATGGTCGCGGTCGGCGTCCTCCTGATCGTGCGCGCGTCGATCGTGCGCGGCGGGTACGCCGTGCTGCTGGAGGAAGGGGAATACTCGCGCGAATCGAAGCAGGCGCTTGAACGTCTCAAGCCTGTTTCCGCGATCTATTGGGGATTGATGACGGCAGGGTATCTCGGTTACAGCTTCTTTACGATGGACTGGCAGAGAAGCTGGATCATCTGGCCTGTCGCGGGCGTGCTGTACGGCGTCGTGTACGCCGTCGCTTCGACCGTGCAGAAGAAACAATGAAACAGACTCTTGACTTTTGTTTCCGAAAGTGTTATCCTACATTCAATCGAATAGCAAAACGTTGATGCAGAAGTTGTTCTTCGGAATGCTTTGCCAGAGAGCCGCGCCTCGTGCTGCAAGCGCGGTCAGAGCAGGAGGAACATGACCGCTGCGGAGTGCGCGCAGGAAATGGCGCGACGTTTGTCCGCGTGAAGGACTTCAGAGCGGCAGGGCGCGCCCTGCAATCCGGGTGGAACCGTGGAGCGATTATGCTTCATCCCAGAGCATGGGATGGAGCTTTATTTTTTTGTATTTCATTACTTAAAGGAGACGATAGAGATGATCCAAGTTAAACTCAAAGGCGACGTTATTAAGGAATATGACAGCGGCGTGACCGCGCTGGACGTGGCGAAGTCGCTGGGCATGGGACTGTACAAGGCAGCGTGCGTGTGCAGAATCGACGGCGAAGTGTGCGACCTGCGCACCGCGCTGACAAAAGACTGTGCGCTGGAGATCCTGACGTTCGACGATCCGGAGGGCAAGCATGCGTTCCGTCACACGGCGTCCCATATCCTGGCGCAGGCGGTCAAGCGCCTGTACCCGCAGGCGAAGCTGGCGATCGGCCCCGCGATCGAAAACGGCTTCTACTATGATTTCGATATCGACACGCCCTTCACGCCCGAAATGCTCGAAAAGATCGAGGGCGAGATGAAGAAGATCGTCAAGGAAGGCCTGCCGCTCGAGCGGTACGAGCTGGACCCCGACGAAGCCATTGCCATGATGGAGAAAAAGGGCGAGATCTACAAAGTGGAGCTCATTCAGGAACATGCCGGCAAGGGAGAGAAGATCTCCTTCTTCCGTCAGGGCGAGTTTGACGAGCTGTGCGCGGGACCGCATATCCCCGACACAAGCCGCGTCAAGGCGTTCAAGCTGACGTCCGCGACCGGCGCGTACTGGCGCGGCGATTCCACAAAGAAGATGCTGCAGCGCATCTACGGCACCGCGTTCACGAAGAAGGACGAGATGGAGGCGTATCTGGCGTCCGTCGAGGAAGCGAAGAAACGCGACCACAACAAGCTCGGCCGCGAGCTGGAATACTTCACGACGTCCGAGCTGATTGGTCAGGGTCTGCCGATCCTGCTGCCGAAGGGCGCGCGCGTCATCCAGATCCTGCAGCGCTTTGTCGAGGACGAGGAGCAGCGCAGGGGCTGGCTGCTGACCAAGACGCCGTATATGGCCAAGAGCGATCTCTACAAGCTTTCCGGCCACTGGGATCATTACCGCGACGGTATGTTCGTGCTGGGAGATCCCGACTCCGAGGACGAAGTGTTCGCGCTGCGTCCGATGACCTGCCCGTTCCAGTACCAGGCGTACCTCAACCGCGCGCGCTCCTACCGCGATCTGCCGCTGCGCTATAACGAGACGTCCACGCTCTTCCGCAACGAGGCGTCGGGCGAGATGCACGGACTGATCCGCGTGCGTCAGTTCACGATCTCCGAGGGACACTTGATGTGCACGCCCGACCAGCTTGAGGACGAGTTCCGCGGCTGTCTGGAACTGGCGATTTATATGCTCAAAACACTCGGCCTGTACGAGGACGTTTCGTACCGCTTCTCGCAGTGGGATCCGAACGACCGCGAGAAATATATCGGCACGCCCGAGCAGTGGGACGAAGCGCAGGGCGTCATGCAGCGCATCCTCGAGCACCTCGAGATCCCGTATAAGATCGGCATCGGCGAAGCGGCGTTCTACGGCCCGAAGCTCGACATCCAGATCAAGAACGTGTTCGGCAAAGAGGATACGCTCATCACGCTCCAGGTCGACCAGATGCTCGCCGAGAAGTTCGGCATGGAATACGTCGACACCGACGGCAGCAAGAAGAACCCGTACATCATTCACAGAACGTCCATCGGCTGCTACGAGCGCACGCTCGCGCTGCTGATCGAAAAATATGCCGGCGCGTTCCCGCTGTGGCTTGCGCCCGAACAGATCCGTCTGCTGCCGATCGCCGACCGGCACCAGCCGTATGCGCAGGAAGTCGAAAAGCGTCTGTCCGCGCTGGGTTTCCGTGTGACGACCGACATGCGCTCGGAAAAGATCGGCTACAAGATCCGCGAAGCGCAGAAAGAAAAGATCCCCTATATGCTGCTCGTCGGCGACAAGGAGATCGAGGAAGGCAATCTGTCCGTGCGGCGCAGAAGCGGCGGCGACATGGGCAGCATGGAGGAATCGGACTTTACGGCGATGGCGCTGCGCGAGACCGCGGAAAAGGCTATCTGGTAAAAGGGGACGTTGTATATGCAGGAGAGAAAAGTTGCCATTTACGGCGCGGGTTCGCTCGGTACGGTGCTCGGTGCGTTTATGACGCAGAACGGCGTGGACGTGGAGCTCGTCAACCGCAATAAGGCGCATGTCGGGGCGCTGCGCGAAAAGGGCGCGCACATCACCGGCACGGTGGAGATGACCGTTCCGGTCAAGGCGATCTTTCCCGATGAAATGGACGGCACGTACGAGGTCATCTTCCTGATGACCAAGCAGCTCTTCAATGACGAGGTTGTGGCGTTTCTCAAACCCATGCTGACCGAGGACGGCGTGATCGTCACGCTGCAGAACGGCATTCCGGAGCCGGGCATCGCCGAGATCGTGGGCAAGGCGCACACCATCGGCTGCACGGTCGAGTGGGGCGCGACGCTGTCTGCGCCGGGCGAGTGCATCCTCACCAGCGACAAGGAGAGCCTGTCGTTCCACATGGGACGCATGGAGGGCATCACCGACGCGCAGATGAACCGCGTGCGGGAACTGCTCGAGAAAATGTGTCCGGTGCATATCGAGGACAATCTTTTGGGCGCGCGGTGGTCGAAGCTGCTGATCAACGCGACGTTTTCCGGCCTCGGCACTGTGGTCGGCGGCGTGTTCGGCGACGTGTCCGAGGACAAAGACGTGCAGCCGATCGCGCTGCGCTGCATGAAGGAATGCATTGACGTCGGCCATGCGGCAGGGGAGACGTTCGCACCCGTGCAGGGCAAGGACATCACCAAACTGTTCTACTACACGAACGGCCTTAAAAAGGCGTTTGCCAAGTTTCTGCTGCCGATCGCCATGAAAAAACACCGCGACATCGAACCGTCGATGCTGCAGGATCTCAAAAAGGGCAAGCCCTGCGAGGTCGACGCGATCAACGGCGTCGTCTGCGAATGGGGCAGAAAGTGCGGCGTGCCGACGCCGGTCAACGACCGCATTGTCGAAGTCATCAAAAAAGAACAGGCCGGAGAGCTGCCGCTCGACAAGAGCAACATCCGCCTGTTCGACGATCTGAAATAAGCATACGATAACGAAATGACCGCCGCGGTTCAGAGAAAACGCTGAGCCGCGGCGGTCGATGTTTTATTGTGTTTGTCTGACTGCTTCCAAAAGTGCTTCGCGCTCGTTTTCGAGCGTGCCGGACAGCACGCGTTCGAGCAGCATGTCGAGCGTCCTGCCGATCTCGGTGCCGGACAGTCCCATTGCCTGCAGGTCGCGCCCGTTCACGGCGAGATCGCGCAGCGTCAGACAAGGTTTCTGCGCGAGGACGGCTTCCAGTTCACGAAACCGCGCGGCAGCTTCTTCTTCGCCGATCTCACCCGTTGCGGCGGCGAATGCGATGCGCCGGCGCGCTTGTTCGGGCGGCAGTGAGGCGAGCAGATGCCGTCCGTCCGGCAGCGCTGCCGCGTGCAGCGCGCAGACGGCGCGTATGGTCTTGTTGTCCGCGTGCAGGTATCGCAGCGCGGCCTCGGCGTCCGTGTCCATGAGCAGCAGCGCAAGCCGCAGGATCATGTCGCAGTCCGTCCGTTCAAAAGCCCGCAGCCCCGCATCGGACAGACCGGGCAGAAAGACGCGCATCACGTCCGAGTATTCCCGCATCACGGCAGGGGCGTTCACGCCGCAGAGAAGCTTGCGCGTCTCGGCGTACAGCCGTTCAACGGCGATCTGACGCAGCAGCTCACGGTTATTATGGACAGCGGCGGCGGTGGCCGGTTCGATGGAAAAATCCAGCACGGCCGCAAAACGCAGTGCGCGCAGGATGCGCAGACCGTCCTCCCGGAAACGCAGGTTCGCTTCGCCCACGCAACGCAGGATGCGAGCCTCGGCGTCCGCCTGTCCGCCGAACGGATCGACGAGCGTTTCACCGTCGTATGCCATGGCGTTGACCGTGAAGTCCCGCCGTGCCAGGTCGTCCTCGATGCGCGAGGTGAACGTGACGCCTTTCGGATGGCGGTGATCGGCGTAGTCGCCGTCGATGCGGAACGTCGTCACTTCAAACGGTTCACGGTCGATGAGGACGGTCACGGTGCCGTGCTGTATGCCGGTCTCCAAGACGCGAAAATCCCGGAACGCCTGCGTGACCTCCCGCGGCGACGCATCGGTCGCAATGTCGAAGTCGTGCGGCGGCAGTCCCATGCACGCGTCGCGCACGCATCCGCCGACGAGATAGGCACGAAAGCCGTTCACGCGCAGTACGGACAGGATCGTCCGTACGCCCGGCGGCAGCTCCATGCGAAACACTGTGATCCCTCCCCGTTTGACAAATGTCGTTCCATACGCTACAATATAGCATAATTATAGAAAGTTTCCGGAAAGAAGTCAAGGAGGGGCAGTTATGAAGATCAAGGGCGTCGTGTTCGATCTCGACCACACATTGTTCGACCGTTATGCAACGCTGACGGCGATCGCACCGTATTTTTGCAGTTACTTTGATGTTGCGCCCGGTATGACGCCGGAGGTGCTGACGCCGATCTGGATCGAAGCGGACAAGAATTGCGTGCATCTCGGCTGGGATGCCGTGATCGCTTACCTTGCCGATCGCGGCGTGT
This sequence comes from Oscillospiraceae bacterium, assembly GCA_902790325.1. Taxonomy (GTDB): domain Bacteria; phylum Bacillota; class Clostridia; order Oscillospirales; family Acutalibacteraceae; genus UBA1425. The sequence goes on from CADARP010000003.1 coordinate 115,149, forward strand.
TCCGCACCGTGCCGGAGCTGCCGGTGTATTCGGCGTTTCTTTTGGGAATGTTCCGCCGCATCAGCGTGCCGTTCGACTGCACACAGTCGCTGCTCGACGAGCTGCACGAAATGGGATACAAAACGGGACTCATCACCAACGGCAGCGGCGAAACGCAGCGCGCGAAGCTGCGCAACCTCGGCATCGAGGACAGCTTCGATCAGGTCGTGATCTCCGGGGAATTCGGCGTGCACAAGCCCGCGCCGGAGCCGTTTCTGGCGATTGCGCGCTGGCTCGGCGCCGAACCGTCGGAGCTGCTGTACGTCGGCGACAATCCGCTCAACGACGTGCAGGCGTCGCGCGAAGCGGGCTTTGTGCCCGTGTGGGTGCGCACGACCGGCACGTGGGTCTATCCCGACATCCGGAAACCGCAGCTGCAGATCGACTGCGTCCGCGAACTGCCGGAGCTGCTGCGGCAGTTAGGATAAGATCTCCGCGGCCGTCTTTTCCGCAAGACGCGTCACGGAATCAAAGTCCATCGCGCACTTGTAATACGTTTCCAGTTCGTTGTGGATACGCAGCGCGTCGCTGCACGCGGAAACGGCCTCTTCGATCAGCTCTTTCTCCGTGCGGCGGCTGAAGGTGATGCGGCTGCGGTGGGCGCGCAGCGCGGCGGCGTCCGTAAAGCGCGACGCGCGAACCTTCGATGTGCCTTCAAAGCGATGGAATGCGTTTTCGGTGACGATCCCGAGACGCAGATGCGGCACCAGAAGGTGCTGCGGTCCCGCGTCCGGATGCAGCGGGCACGGGCACACGATCACGTCCAGTCCCGCGCCCAGCGCGTACCGGCGCAGACAGCCGAGCAGCGCCGCGGACACGGCGCCGTACAGATCCTCGACGACCAGAACTTCTTCGCACAGTGCGTCGAGCGTATCGCGGTGCACGTAGATTCCTTCCGGCGTTACGGCGGACAAATACCGTGTGTGTTCCCGGCCGATGACGCCGCGCGGCGCGCCGAACCTGCGCGAAGCAAAGCGCGATGCGTACCGTTCGATCTTATCCGTGTCGACACACCCGAGGGCGATGCGCCGCACGTCGCGGCTGAGCGATTCCGCCGCCTGCAGGAAGCGCACGCAGCGCCGGTGCGCGGACGCGTTCTCCGCGAACAGACGCATGATCTCCTCGCGGTTTTCGCGCAGACGCGTGTCGTCCCAATAGGTGCTCAGATCGAGCGTTTTTTCTACGGCGCCCGGATACTTCGGATCGAGCACATGCGGCGCGGTGCCGTCGGCAATACAGATTTTTTTGGATTCTATCCGCAGTGCATCGAGAGAATTCGGATCGGATGCGCAGCGGATCGTTTCATATCCGACGCCCGCTTCGCCGCACCGCGCGGCGATTGTTTTCAGGAGAGTGGATTTGCCCGTTCCGGGGCCGCCTTTGAGAATGTACGCGCGCCAGCCGTCTGTCGGGTCGTACAGTTCGCGGAACAGGGAGCGGAACCCGTACGGCGTGTTCGCGCCCAGAAAGAAAGTCGTGTTCTCTGTCATTAAAACCCCTCCGTGATGGTGATTCTGTCCTATTCTATTCGGCGGCGCGCAAACCGGTGCACGTACAGTTCCGGTTCCGCACAGGGGATTTCGTACCCTTTTTTTCGTATTTCGTACGAAACAGCTTTACAAAAAAGGAAAAGTCTGTTATAAAGAGAATGCATACTGTAAAGGTTGAGGAGGATTTTTATGAAGAGCACTTTGAAACGTGCGCTCGCGCTGCTGCTGGTCCTGCTTTTGGGCATGACGTCGATCGGCGGCGCGGGCATGACCGCGTCCGCGGCGGAACCGACGCTCGTATCCATCTCCATCTGCGTGGAAAACCTGACGCTGCAAGTGGGCGAAACCAGACAGCTTTCCGTCGTCGTAGTGTATTCCGACGGCACGACCGGAACAATCACGGATCTCGCGCGCTGGGCTTCGGATAACACGGAATATGTTTCCGTTACCGGCAAGGGTCTTGTGACTGCGCTGAAAGTCACGAACGAACCGGTTCCGATCTACGCCAGCTATACCGAAAACGGCGTGACCAAGGAAGCGTCCTGCTACATCAGAGTTATCAGAGCGCCTATCCATGTCGATAAGATCAGCTGGACTTGGAGCGCGAATTCGCTCTATGCCGGCACGAACAAGACGTATTCTTTTGACAAAACGTCCGGATTGTATTCGATCATCCCCGAGAATGCGGATGTAAAGTCGGCGACTTTGACCTGCGTGCCTGCTTACGCGCTGGAGATCGACAACGAAAAGAAGACGTTCAAGGTCAATCCGCTTGAAGACAGAGAAACGCTTTCCGTCACCCTGACGCTGACCGCGGACGGCGCCGGTGCACAGTGCCTGCCCGTGTCGAAGGCGATGACGATCTACAGAGACATCCCGATCACCGGTGTTTCGTGGGATTTCGTCAACGGCACCAGAACGCCGTGGTTCAGTTACTATGACAAGAACGATCCGAAAAAGGTTGCCGTCTACAATTTCATGCCCGCCGAATTGGACGCCCCGGCTGCGGAGTATAAATTCAAGTTCCTTCCGCAGGGCCTGAATGCGAGCATTCGGTCTATCATCGAGCTGTGCGACATTTCGTTTGAGAGCTCCGACAAGAGAGTCATCTTCTTTGATGAAATCACAGGCCGCCTGATCCCCGTCGGCAACGGCACTGCGGATCTGACCATCACCGTGGTCACGCCCGGGGGCAAGGTATTTAAAGATACCGTGACGGCCGGCGTTTACGGCTCTCCCTACACGCCCATCACCCATGTCGAGATCGTTCCGACGGATGATGCGAACAAGTGCGAAGTCGGCGAGCACGAAACACCCAAAGTTTCTCTGATGTATGAGAAGGATCTCAAGCTGACGACGAAGATGAACGACGGTGCGACGCTCCTCAACAAGACGATCGAAGTCCCGATGGACGACGGAAGAACGCTCATGACTGTCCAAAAGTGCGATTTTAAATGGACGAGCGACGACGAAGATATCGTTACGGTCACGACGAATAAGGACGGCACCGCGACCGTCGCCGCCAAGAGCGGGGGCGATGCGACCGTCAGGCTGACGATCAACGACAGCGGCGAGAAGATCGTCAAGGAAGTCAGAGTCCACGTAGGGATGTCCTGGTGGGAAGCTCTGCTCGGATTCCTGGTCGCGCTCTTAACCTTCCAGTGGAGCAAGCTGCCTCCGATTATGACGGATTTAGTCCGAAGACCTGATCGCTGCGGCAACATCACGGGTGTCTGGAACTGACAGTCGATGGGTTCTTGACACTCTGCAAAATGGAGCACAGTTCGGCAGAGCTGTGTGTAAAACGAGGAGGATGTTTATGAAAAAAACTTTGAAAACTGCGCTCGCGCTGCTGCTGGTCCTGCTTTTGGGCATGACGTCGATCGGCGGCGCGGGCATGACCGCGTCCGCGGCGGAACCGACGCCCGTATCCGTTTCCATCGGCGCGGATGAACTGACGCTGCAAAAGGGCGAAACCAGACAGCTTTCCGCCACCGCGGTGTATTCCGACTACACGACCGGAACGATCACGGATCTCGTGCAATGGACTTCGGACGACGCGGAATATGTTACCGTTTCCGGCAAGGGTCTTGTGACTGCGCTGAAAGTCACGAACGAACCGGTGACGGTGTCTGCAAAATATACGCAGGATGGCGTGACGTTGGAAGCGAGCTGTAAAGTTGCTGTCGTCAAAACGGTTCCGGCGGAGAGGATTATTTGGAACTGGCCTGTGAACGCATTGATCGCGGGTACAGACAAGGTGTATTCTTTTGACAAAACGTCCGGCTTGTATTCGATCATCCCGGAAAATGCGGGTGTGCAGTCGGTGTCGCTGTCCTGCACGCCTGCGGACGCGCTGGAGATCGACAACGAAAAGAAGACGTTCAAGGTCAATCCGCTCACGGACAGAGAAACGCTCGCCGTTACCCTGACGCTGACCGCGGACGGCGCCGGCGCACACTGTCTGCCCGCGTCGAAAACGATGACGATCTACAGAATCGATCCGATTAAATTTGTTGGCGTCCGATGGAAGCGCGAAAACGAGACGGCGACTACATGGCTGCGCTGCTTTGAAAAGCCCGCGGGCGCTGTGGGCGTGTACTATTTCATGCCCACCGCGCTGGGCAATCCCGATGCGGACTATGCGTTTGAACTGGTGTTCCAGCCGCTTTATTATGAAGGCAAGGCCGGTGCCGGCGGAACGGATGACTTGGAGACACAGATCCTGAAACAGAGTGACATTGAAGTGACCAGTTCGGACAAGCGCGTGATCGCCGTCGATATGCCGACCGGCCGCCTTATTCCCGTCGGCAACGGCACGGCGGATCTGACCGTGACCGTTACGTTGCCGAACGGCAAGTCCTGCAGCGATACCATGACGGCAGGCGTCTACGATTCTCCTTACACGCCCATCACGGAAGTGCGCATCGCATCGGCGGACGAGTCGATTGTATGCGAAACCGGCGCGGACGAAATGCCGAAGATATCCCTTGTGTTCGGACACGATTATCTTCTGACAGCGAAGCTCAACGACGGCGCGACGCTCCTGAACGAGACGACCGATATCATGCTCGACGACGGCAGAGTCCTCAAGACTGTCAGAAAATGCGACTTTAAATGGACGAGCAGCGACGAAAACGTCGTAACCGTAAGCACCAACCGGGACGGAACGGCAAGCATCCGCGCTTCAGGCGTCGGCGACGCAGCCGTCACGCTGACGATCAACGACAACGGCAAGATGATCGTTTCGCAGATCAAGGTTCACGCACGGATGACGTGGCAGGAAGCGCTGGTCGGATTCTTCACAAGCCTCTTTACCTTTAGTTGGGGCAAAACTGCGATGTATTCCAGGGCGTTCTGGGCCGCCGCCCGGGACGCATTCAAAGGCACGCACTGCTGACCGGTCACACAAACGCTTTGCGGGGATGAACACGTTTTCATCCCTGCTTTTTGTTCTGAAAAAAACACTTGACAACACCACACCCTTGTGCTACAATAACAAAGCCGCATATTGCGGGTGGCATTGCCATGCCGTCAAGCCGGACGTGTCCGCACCTGCGAATAGCGAGTCTGTAAAAAGGAATGGTAAACCCTATGTACGCAATCATCGAAACCGGCGGCAAACAGTACAAAGTCGAAGCCGGAGACACCCTGTTCATCGAAAAGCTGAACGCTGAAGCGGACGACACCGTCACGTTTGACAAGGTCGTCGGCATTGCGACCGACGCGGGCTTCTCCGCGGGCGCGCCCTATCTTTCGGACGTCACTGTCACGGCGAAGGTCCTCAAGAACGGCAAGGCGAAGAAGGTCACCGTCATGACCTACAAGCCCAAGAAGAACGAGAAGCGCAAGATGGGCCACAGACAGCCCTACACCAAGGTGGAGATCACCGCGATCAACGCGTAATGATCCGCGTCCGGTTCTTCTGTTCGGACGGGCAGATCACGGGCTTTTCGGTTCGCGGCCATGCGGGACTCGCGCCTGCGGGAGAGGACATCCTCTGCGCGGCGGTATCCTCGGCGGCTTATATGACGGTTAACACATTGACCGACGTCAGCAAGCTGCCCTGCGACGTGTCCGTGTCCGACGGCGACATGACCGTGCGTCTTTCCGGGCAGAATGCGGATTCCGTTCAGGATCTTCTGAAAGGATTTTCGCTGCATATGCGGGAGCTTTCCCGCCAATACCCCGAAAAACTGAAAGTAATCTATGGAGGTAAGAACAATGCTTAAAATCAACATTCAGCTTTTTGCGCATAAAAAGGGAATGGGCTCGACCAAGAACGGTCGTGATTCCGAATCCAAGCGCCTCGGCGCCAAGAGAGCCGACGGCCAGTTCGTCCTCGCGGGCAACATCCTTGTTCGCCAGCGCGGTACGCACATCCATCCCGGCAACAACGTCGGCAAGGGCAAGGACGACACCCTGTTCGCGCTGATCGACGGCAAAGTCAAGTTCGAGCGCATGGGCAAGGATCGCAAAAAGGTCAGCGTTTACGCAGAGCAGTAATCGAAGACAAGTCTGACAAACGGCAGTCTCACAACATCTTGTGGGGCTGCTTTTTTCTTGTCAAAAGTGACGACAAGATATGGTGGTTCTTTGTCTATTTCGCCAAAAGTCGGGAACTTCCGCCGAAACGCTTGACATCCCCTGTCGTATCGGGTATGATAGGGCAAAAGAAAACATCTTTAATGCGGCACAGAGAGGCCCACAAGATCATAGCGCGAACGCACGACCGGGTCTTGCCGCATGGGTGGCAGGACTCTTTTTGTTTCTCTGTAAAGGTGGTAGCAATTTGACGGTCAAGGCACAGCTCATGGACGAAGCGGCGATGCGCCGCGCGCTGATGCGCATCTCGCACGAGATCACGGAAAAAAACCGCGGAACCGAGGATCTGGTCCTTGTCGGCATCCTGCGGCGGGGCGCGGATCTTGCGCAGATCATTTCCGACAATATCGAAAAGATCGAGGGCGTGCGCGTGCCGTGCGAACGCATTGACATCCATAATTTCCGCGACGACCTGACGCACATCGCCGACGCGGCGGACGAGAATCCGCGCATCGATGTAACGGAGAAAAAGGTCGTGCTCGTGGACGACGTGCTGTACACAGGCCGGAGCGTGCGCGCGGCGATCGAAGCGATCTTCTCCATGGGGCGTCCGTCCGCGATCCAGCTGGCGATCCTCGTGGACAGGGGACACCGCGAGCTGCCGATCCGCGCGGACTTTGTGGGCAAGAATGTCCCGACGTCGCATACGGAAAAAATTGCGGTCATGACCGAGCGGTACGACGGTTGCAACGCGGTCATGCTCACCGAATAATACAGAATGCATTCGGCGGTTTTCCGCTTGCATAAATTTTTATTGGGGGTTATAGTATGAAGCTCATCTACAATGTCAAAGACAAGCCGAAATTCGGACAGCTGATCGTGTTCGCGTTCCAGCAGCTCTTGGCGATCCTCGCTGCGACGATCGCGGTGCCGGCCATTGTCGGCAACGGTATGTCCCAGTCCGCCGCGCTGTTCGGCGCAGGCGTCGGTACGCTCGTGTATCTGCTGTTCACCAAGTTCAGAAGCCCTGTTTTCCTCGGCTCCTCCTTCGCGTTCCTCGGCTCCATGTTTGCCGCGTTTGCGGGCGCCGCTTCCGCGGAAGCCGGTTTTGCGGGCATCATCATCGGCGCGATCCTGGCAGGCCTTGTCTATGTCGTGATTGCGATCGTGGTCAAGTTTGCCGGTGTGGCATGGATCAACAAGCTTATGCCGGCGGTCGTGATCGGTCCGACCGTTGCGATCATCGGACTTTCGCTCGCGGGCAATGCCATCGGCGATTCGCTCAAGGGCGCGGTTGCGGACGGCGGCGCCTTTGTGATGAACACATCCGGGTGGATCAGCCTCATCTGCGCGCTGGTGACGCTGCTTGTGGTCATGGTCTGCTCCGTTTTCGGCAAGAAAATGATGAAGCTCATTCCCTTTATCATCGGTATCCTCGCGGGCTACGTCGTTGCCGCGATCTTCACGCTCATCGGCGCCAAGACCGGCAACGATGCGCTGAAAGTCATTGACTTCTCCCTGTTCCAGAACATGCAGTGGGTTCCTGATTTTACGTTCCTCAAGGCCATCAAGGGCCTGAGCGCAGTGGACGGCAAGTACCTTGCGACCATCGCGGTGGCGTATATCCCCGTGGCGTTCGTCGTGTTCGCGGAGCACATCGCGGATCACAAGAACCTGTCTTCCATCATCGACGCCGAACTGCTTGAGGATCCCGGCCTGCACCGTACACTGCTCGGCGACGGCGTCGGCTCCATGGTCGGCGCGTTTTTCGGCGGCTGCCCGAACACGACCTACGGTGAGTCCGTCGGCTGCGTCGCCATCACCGGCAACGCATCTATCGTGACGATCCTGACCACTGCGATCATGGCGATCGTCGTGTCCTTCTTCGGTCCGTTCGTGACGTTCCTTGCCACGATCCCGTCCTGCGTGATGGGCGGCGTGTGTATCACGCTGTACGGTTTCATCGCCGTCAGCGGTCTGAAGATGATCCAGAACGTCGACCTCGGCGACAACCGCAACCTGTTCGTTGTGTCCGTCATTCTGATCGCCGGTATCGGCGGCATGACGCTCAAGATCGGCCAGGTCACGCTGACCGAGATCGCCTGCGCGCTGATCCTCGGCATCATCGTCAATGTGATCCTTGGCAAGCGGGACAAGCAGGCGGCGGAAACTGCGGCGCAGACCGAGGCAGAATAATCTGTCTGTCAGATCCGGCGCAGTCGGGTTCGGCTGCGCTGGTTCTAAAAATGTTTTATAATTCCAAACAGTAATTAAATACCGGAAATACTGTGCTATACTTATAATATAAGGCGATGAAGGAAACAAGTAGCGCGGCAAAACTTTGCAGAGAGTGTCCGGCCGGTGCGAGGACATGGGGGAACCGCGGCGAATACATTCCGGAGCTGCCTGCCTGAAATCGCAGTAGGGCGGGACGGGTGCGCCCGAGACAGCGCTGGTGTGTTCCACACCGTGAGGGGTGCGCCGCGAGACGCAACCGAACCAGAGGTGGTACCGCGATTTTGAATCGTCCTCTGTCCCGAGCGGGGCAGAGGCGTTTTTTGTAGGAGGAAAAAACTATGGGTATTTATGAAGAACTGCAGGCGCGCGGACTGATCGCGCAGGTGACGGACGAAAAGGAAATCCGCGATCTCGTCAACAGCGGCGGCGCGCGGTTCTATATCGGCTTTGATCCCACGGCGGATTCGCTGCACGTGGGGCACTTCATGGCGCTGTGCCTGATGAAGCGCCTGCAGATGGCGGGCAACAAACCTGTTGTGCTGCTGGGCGGCGGTACGGGACACATCGGCGATCCGTCCGGCCGGACGGACATGCGCTCGATGATGACCGCGGAGACGATCGAGCACAACTGCCAGTGCTTCAAAAAGCAGATGGAGCGCTTTATCGAGTTCGGCGAGGACAAGGCGATCATGGTCAACAATGCCGACTGGCTGCTGAAGCTCAACTACATCGAGCTGCTGCGCGAAGTGGGCGCGTGCTTCTCCGTCAACAACATGCTGCGCGCCGAGTGCTACAAGCAGCGCATGGAGAAGGGTCTGAGCTTCCTCGAGTTCAACTACATGATCATGCAGTCCTACGACTTCTGGTATCTGCATGAGCATTACGGCTGCAACATGCAGTTCGGCGGCGACGACCAGTGGAGCAACATGCTCGGCGGCACGGAGCTGATCCGCAAGAAGACCGGCCACGACGCATATGCCATGACGATCACGCTGCTGCTCAACAGCGAGGGCAAAAAGATGGGCAAGACGGCCAAGGGCGCCGTTTGGCTCGATCCCGAAAAGACCACGCCGTACGAGTTCTACCAGTACTGGCGCAATGTGGACGATGCGGATGTGATGAAGTGCATCCGGATGCTGACGTTCCTGACGCTCGAGGAGATCGAGGAGATGGAGCATTGGGCGGACAACCGCATCAATGAAAAGAAGGAGATCCTGGCGTACGAGCTGACGAAGCTTGTGCACGGCGCCGAGGAAGCGGACAAGGCGCAGGCGGCTGCGCGCGCGCTGTTTTCCGGAGCCGGTGACGATGCCAACATGCCCACGACCGAGATCCCCGCGGACGAAGCGGCGGACGGGATGAACATCATCGACCTGATGGTGCGCTGCAAGCTCTGCGCAAGCAAGGGCGAGGCGCGCAGACTCATCCAGCAGGGCGGCGTTTCCGTGGACGGCGAAAAGGTGACGGACATCGCCGCGATCGTCGCGGCGGACGCGCTGCGTGCCGGCGTCAAGATCAAGAAGGGCAAAAAAGTGTTCCATAAAGCAATTCTGGCATAAAGTTTTTGCGAAACACTTGACAGAAACGAGTTTAATTCTGTATAATAAAGTATCTATTGACATGAGGAAGTGTGTTAGGATGAAAAAGGCAGTCAAGGCGCTTGCGGTTTTATTGGCGCTCTGCTTCTGCACGTCCGCGCTCGTTCTGGCGGTCGGCGCCGCCGCGGCGGATGCCGTGACGGATGGAACGACGTTCCGTTTCGGAACGTATCCGCAGTCGCGCGTGCAGGACAAGGCGTTGATCGACAGTCTGAACAAGCTCAGCGAGTCCAATAAGAAAGATACCGTCACGCTCGGCGGCAAGACATATGCGTCGTACCGCATCGTGAAAAACGGCACGCCCGGCGGACCGTACGGCACGGTATACGGATACGAGCCGTATGACAAAGACCACGGCTATCCGACGTACTGGTTCGTTTGCGAGCCGATCGAGTGGCGTGTGCTCGGCAGCGACAGCGCCGGCGTTCTGCTTCTGTCGGAATATGTTCTCTGCTCGCGTGCGTTCAACGACAAGATCCGCTCTGACAACACATGGGAAAACAGCGACGTGCGCAAGTGGCTGAACGATTCGTTCCTGAAGACGGCGTTCACCGCCAAGGAGCAGGCGTTCGTAAAGAACTCCGCCCTGACGAACGAGCCCAATCCCGTCCACGGCGCGTATAACGGCGTTGCGTCTGCGTTTGCCGGCGACCCGAACAAGTACGGCGCGGCATACGAAGGCACATACAGCGGCGGCCCCACGACCGACAAGGTTTTCCTGCCGTCGTTCAATGAGATCACCAACGCCGACTACGGTTTCAACGTCGGCTGGAAAGACAAGGTCGGCGAATTCGGCCAGCCGGTCGGCTACTATGAGACCGACATTCTCCCGGGCGAGCACTGCGGCCGCAGCACGGGCGCAACGGACTATGCCAAGTGCCAGGGCGTTTGGGCAAACCTGCAGGCCGATCCGGACGGCAACTATACGATTCCGGTTCCGACTGTCCGCTACTGGCTGCGCACGGCCGGCTACAATGCCGACTATGCCGCCGCCGTTCTGGAGGACGGCCGCGTAACGACCGGCTTCGAGGTCAACTATGACATCGTCGGCATCCGTCCGATGATGCGCGTCGACCCGACCGCCGTGCCGGATGACATGATCCCCACCGACGATCCGTCGAATCCGGGCAAACCGGACGATCTGCCGTTCAACATCGAGGCGTCCGACGACGAGTTCCACTACAAGCAGAAGAACCTCTCGCTCAAGGCGGACGTTCCCGTGACCTGGACGTCCTCCGATCCGCGCATTGCGGAGATCGATCCCGACACCGGAGAGGTGACGATCCACCGTGTCGGCACCGTGACGATCACCGCCACGTCCGTCGAAACGGGCGAAACCGTGGAATTCGAGATGGAGATCGAGTATCTCTGGTGGCAGCAGTTGATCCGCATCTTTTTGTTCGGTTGGGTCTGGTATTGATGCCGCATACCACATATTGTATAGCCTGAAAACGAGGCTGTCGCGCGCCAAAAAAATTGCCGCGGCAGCCCCGATTTTTTTGCCGAAATTGTTTAAGATTTCTTAAAGATTTGTTCAAAAAGGTTGACGTTTCAATAAAAAGGTGATAAGATAAACGCAAGCTGCGCATTGGCGAAGGTGCTGGCTTCGGTCAGATTTTTGCTTGCAATGCTGCTTTAGTCAACAAAACAAAGGAAGGAAAGTGACAATGGAAATGCACAAGAAACACGCAAAGTCTCTGCTTGCATTTGTCCTTGCGGTGCTCATGCTTTTGAGCGCATGTCCGCTTTCGGGCTTTATCGGCCTCATCGCGGCGGCCGAGGACAAGCGTGAGGGAGCGCCCGCTTTCGGCGGCGCGTACTGGGATTATTTCGAAGACGGCGAAATTCGTTTTAATTCCAATATCCTGCCGCAGAGCCCGACCGGTCCCGTCATCTGGAAGGATCCGGCCGGTATGTATGTTACCGACTACATCAAGTCGATCACCGTCACGAGCACGGTGACGGCCATCGGCGCCTACGGCTTCAAGGATCTCAAGACGACGGTCGTCTTCATTCCGGCGACTGTTAAGGATCCGGGCGCGATCGACGCCGATGCGTTTGCCGGCTCGCAGATCAAGACGGTTTTCTACCAGGGCTCGCTGACAATGTGGAAGACTGCTTTCGCCGGATACGGCACCGTGAGCGGTATCGTCGTGAACTTCAACCACGTCCACAACACTGATCAGACCAAGCATCCGATCGACGCGACCTGCACGAAGGAAGGCTACAAAGGCGATCTGTACTGCACGGTCTGCGGCGCTTTTAACAAGAGGGGTGAGGATGCGCCCAAGGCGCCTCATGAGTGGTCCAAAGAATACGCCATCATTGACGGCGAGGAACCCACCTGCAACAAGTCCGGCTACAAGGCAACGTACTGCCTTACCTGCGGCACGTTTAATCACGCCACCCGCACGGAAGTGCCCCCGACAGGCGAGCATAACTGGGAATATGATGTAATAGCGAACAAAGACAAACTGGACGACTGTGCCGATCATGCCGGCGAGCAGGTCATACTGAAGTGCGCCGACTGCGGCATTTCGAGCACAGACGATCGTTTTGCGCAGCGCACGTTCTGGTGGCTGAACGACAACGGCGAGATCGAAGACAGCAAGCAGGATGACTGGAACAAGCTGTCCGAAAAACAGCAGGGCAGAGCAGTAAACTCGGAAGAAAACAGAGAGCTTGCGGAAACCATCGCTGAGGCGTACGCGAAAGCGAACGCGAAAAACAAAGACGAAGAAAAAGCACTCAAAGAGAAGAGACGCGGAGAAGTACTTGAAAACTTAAAGAAAATCGAAAATGACAATACCGACGCGCGGTACAACCAGAAGGTCTGGAAAGCGGCGACGGTTCTTGCAAACCACAGCAATGCGCTCGGGGAAGATCATCTCATTTACGATACGACGGATGAAGCCACCTGCACGAAGGCCGGCAAGACGATCATCACCTGCGAATGGTGTAACTATCGCAAGGAGCAGGTCGTGGAAGCGAAGGGGCACAGCAATGTGGCGACCGGCACAACGACGCCCTACCTCATTCCCGCCACCTGCACCGAGCCGGGCGAAAGAGGCACGCGCTGCACGGTTTGCGGCGAGACCCTTTCCACCGAGGTCGTTCCGACCAACCACACCGAGGGCTATCGTTCCGGCACATGGGTCACGCAGAGAGAGCCCGACTGTGTCAACAAGGGCTATCAGTGGCTCAAGTGTAATTACTGCGGTCAGTATATCGAAGAGGTCAAAATCGGCGAAGACGGCAAGCCCGTACTGGATGGGCAGGGAGCGCCCATTATGGTCTATGTCCAGAAGGATATTGCCCCGACGCCTGAGCTGCATACTCCGTCCCGCTGGTTCAAGACAAAGGAACCCAGATGCACCGAAAACGGTGAAAAGATCCAGATCTGCACCGTCAAGGGCTGCCCCTATTTCTCCGATACGTCCATCGGCAGATATGTGGTCAAGATCAGCGACCGCAAAGCGCTCGATCAGATCATTGCGGTGACCAAGGATCTCAGCAAAGATCACTATCACTACGCGCCCACAAGAATCACCGGTTCCAGCAGCGCGGATGGGAACAATGAAATCTTCATCGATCCCGTTCCGAGTAACGACCGCGTCTACGACGTCGCCGACGAAGTGAACATGGCGATCATGGAGGCGTTCAAGCGCGCCGAGGATTCCGACTTCAACGAAGACGGCACACTGGATGAAAAGTCGGATATCTATGCGGAGCTGAAAGACAGAATCGTTGCGATCTTCACGACCGCGGTCGATCACCACGGCTTCCTGGATACGGACAAGAACGGCAAAGAAAAGTTCTTCTATGACAAGTTTTTCTATGGCAGTAACGAACTGAAGGATGGTGCGGCGCATCCCGGTTATGACTGTGTCGGTGAACAGACCTACACGGTTCCGGATGATCTGACGACCATCGATCCCACCCAAGAGGAAGTCTACAGATACGTGTTCAGCGAGATCGCTGCCGAAGCTGCCGAACTGCTGATCGCGCATGACAGCGTGATCAACACCACCGACGACGTCGTCGCCATCCTGGAGCAGGCTTGGGAAGCGCTCGGCGACGCGGAGATCGGCGAAAAGATGTCCGATCCCGCAAACAAGGCCGAGATCGGCAAGCTGACCAACAAGGCGCTCGCCAAGCAGGTGATCGCGGAGACCGGTCACGATTGGATTCGCTGCTATGATATCGAACATCCCGGCAAAGAAGAATTCGGCTATGTTGTGATCAACAACGAGTTTGTGCCCGTCTGCAGAAAGAGCAGCGAGCGCGAGGGCGTCGATTACAGCGCATGGTATCGTGTCGATCATTATGATGACAACGGCAAACCCGTCGCCGGCGAAAAAGACGAAGACTACATGGGCACCAAGGCGGTCACCCATGTCAACTGCATCGAGGGCGACGGCAACATGATCTGGCAGTGCAGAACCTGCATGAAGCTCAAGGATCCGACGCTCGTCAGACAGGGTTCGCATGACATGCAGACCAGTCGTATTGCCCCGACCTGCACCTCCAACGGCTACAAACACGAATACTGCACGAAGTGCGACTACTTTGTCGACGTTGAGACCGATACGCCTTTGATCCATAACTACGTCGATACCACGATCAAGACATCCACCTGCTCCAAGGCGGGCATCAAGGTCAAGATCTGCGAGTACTGCGGCGATGTGGACAAGTCCACCTACCAGACGCTGGCGCTGCTGCCGCACACGGACGTTGCATTGCATGAGGACGCGACCTGCACCGAAACCGGCAGAGACGGCTGGGTCTGCGAGGTCTGCGGCCGCTTCGACGGCGAAGTTCTTCCGGCGCTCCAGCATAATTATGTGGAAAAGGTCACGGAACCCACCTGTGTGGATTACGGCTTCACGACCGCGACCTGTTCGCGCTGCGGCGATCTGAAGGCGCCTTACAATTTCATTCCGGCCAAGGGTCACCAGTTCAGCAAGGCGAAGAATATTGACGCTACTTGTACGTTTGGTTCCTACACCAAGAGAATCTGCCTGGAGTGCGGCTTTGTGGAAATGACCAACGTCCGCAACAACGCGCGTGCCCATGATTTGGTAACGGAAGATAGAGTTCCGGCCACCTGCACCGAGCCCGGTCATGAAAAGTGGGTCCACTGCAGAAACTGCAAAGAAACCGATGAAAACGGCTATAAGGATGCGAAGTATTATTACAAGGAAATCCCGGCAACGGGCCACACGGCGCATGAACTCGGCTATGTTGCTGCTACGTGCACCAAGGACGGACACGAACCCTATACCGAGTGCGCTGTCTGTCACGCCGCACTGACCCCGAAGGTCGTCCTTAAAGCCACCGGACATGATTGGAAAAATGTTGCGAAGCTCGAGCCGACATGTACGGAAGACGGTCATTCGGCCTATAAACAGTGCAAAAACTGCGGCGAATGCGATGACGGCAAGCTCCCCGATGATCACAAAATCGATAAACTGGGTCATGACTTCCACGGCCATTATGTGGTCACAGAGCGTGCCAAGCTGTTCAAAGCCGGTACGATCAAATGGACTTGTTCGCGCTGCGACGGTACAGATACCCAGTCCTACGAGATGACCCTCGGTCAGAAGCTCAGATATTTCTTCCTCTATTTGTTCGTGATTACGGATATTGTGAAGATTGAGCCCGATCCCAGCGTACTGAAGTATTAAACTCCATCCAATGCGAAATGCCCCCTTCACGGGGGCATTTCCTTTTGTCCCGACCTGCTCAATTTGAGAAGGTCTTTTTTGTTCGTCACGGAAAATCGGGGGATCGTGCAAACAAGAAGTACTGTCATTGCGAAGGGTCGAAGGGGCTGCGGCAATCTCAACCGGATGCCGGTGAAAAGCAACACCTTGACCGGCGTCTTTGGGAGATTGCCGCGTCGCTTCGCTCCTCGCGATGACACCGGGAAATGGAATCCCCCGACTTTCCGTGCGGCAAACAAAAAGGCTCCCTTGTGTAAAGGAAGCCTTTTTTAAAGAAAAACAGTATCCAAAAACGACAAAACCGTTGCATATCAACGATCTGTGTTCCATAGGATTGCAGGGGCGGTCGCCCGCGCGAATGTCCTCGGGGCAGCGGCGGGAAGCAGGTTGCCTCTCTGATCCGGAACGGCGTTCGGCTGTGCGGAGAACCGTGCGGCTGCCGGTTCAGTCGATCTCCAGCAGGACGGTTTCGCCTTTCTGCATGGGTACGGTGATCGTCGTGCCGGTGCAGGACGCCTGCGCGCCGAGGAGGGTGTGCGCCTTTGCTTCCCGGCGCAGCGTGATCGTCTTGTCGCCCGCTTCGGACGCGTGCAGGACAATGTAGCTGTCGTTAATGTAGAACACGTCGTT
Source organism: Oscillospiraceae bacterium (assembly GCA_902790325.1). Taxonomy (GTDB): domain Bacteria; phylum Bacillota; class Clostridia; order Oscillospirales; family Acutalibacteraceae; genus UBA1425. Next base: position 131,415 of record CADARP010000003.1, read on the forward strand.
CGTCTGCAGATACAGATGTACGCCGCTCGTGCGGCAGAATGCGCGCAGCTCGTCGAGCGTAAACGACTTGTGCCACGAGGAGTTTGCGATAAAGGGGATATGTGCCTTGCGGCAGTATGCGGCGGCATCACGCAGGCCGTCCGTCTTGACGCCCGTCATGAAGATCACGGCCTTGTAGCGATCCGCGACCGCGGCGAAGTCGCTCACGTCGTACAGATCGTACGGCGCGCCGAGAAAGCCGAGCGCCTCGCGCTGGTTATAGATCGCGCCCGTCAGAGCGCTGTCCGTCATGAATTTATACGCGCTCTCGTCGATGAAGACGGCGACCTCGGCGACCGAAGCGCGGTTCGGCTTCTGCAGCGAATCCGCACAGATGCCGCGGAATGTCTGCATTTCGCGCATCAGATCGGGGTCGTCATACCAGCCGCCCCACATATCGAACCACCAGAAGCCGTTTCCCTTGGCGAGCTGGCGGCCGAACGACTTGCGCAGCATCGCAACGGACGTCTGTTTGTCGGCGATCGGATGCCAGATCGGCGCGTTCATGATGTGCTGCGGGTCGGTCTGCGGCGCCGCGTCGCCCAGCAGCCGCGTCAGATGCGTGCGCACGTCGCACTCCTGCAGACAGAGCTTGCCGTGCAGGCGCACGGAATCGGCGGCATACATTTCCGTCCAGTCGGCGTTTTCGGCGCGCGTGCCGATGTAGGAATTCGGCGAACAGATGAAGTCGATATCGTCGCTTTGCAGCAGCCACCGCAAACCGTGCGTGCCGTAGAGCTGCGACGCGACCTCCAGCGCGTAGCCGTAGAACGTGCCGACGACCACATGACCGCCGGACGCTTCTTTCGCCGCGTGCGCAAGGTAGGCGATATCGTCCGCGACGGCAAAGCTCGCATATTCGAGATACCGCGCGAGATACGCGGAGCCGTGCCGTGCGCCGCGCTTGTGCAGAGGCGACAGATCCGGCAGTCCGGTATACGGGATCTGCGGATAGTATTGTTCCAGAAACGCACGGAAACCGTCCTCCGCCGCAGGCGCGTGACCGGCGTTCATGTCGAAGTGAAACCACTCCTCCGTATTGCCGCCGGCGACCTGGTACCCGACGATGTGCGCGGCGAAGTCGCTCTCGCGCACATGCTGAATGAACGCGCGCAGCATATCCGCAGCGTCCGCGCGCCACTTTGCGGTATAGAGCGATTCGCGTTTGCCTGTCCCGTCGAGAAGATCGGCATTTTCTTCGATCCACCACAGCGGCATGGAAACGTTGACGCGCGGGAAGATCAGCGCGTCGGGACACGCGGCCAGAATCTTATGCACAGACGCGTCAAATACGGCGTAATCCGGTTTTTCGCGCTCGTCAAAAATTCCTTTGCCGAACGGCGTCAATCCGTCGGTCACGCTGATCCAGCGCCCCGCGAACAGCGTCGGCATGGAAAAGAGGGTATAGCCCGCGTCGGCGAACTGGTCGTATCGTGCGTAATCCTCAAGATACGTCATATACGCCGCGGCGGGATACGGCTCGCCGTTGACAAACAGCGTCGGTACGCCGCCGCACGGCTGCACGCATGAGCGGACGGGCGCGTCGTCGGGCGCTTCCGCGACCTTGCCGTAGTCGATTTTGAGCGGAGCGTCCGCAGGGAATCTGTAAAACTGCAGAGCGTAAGAGAGCGTTGTCAGCACCGATAAAAACAAAGCGATCACCCTTTGCATCATACCGTCATTCCTCTGCCTGCGTCCCGCAAAGGCCGATGTCCGCGGCATAAGGCTTCATGCCCTCGATGCAGATTCCGGCAACCTCGTTCACCGTCATGCCCAGCATTTCGCATCCGCGCAGAATCAGCTCGCGATCGCACTTTGCGGCAAACTTCTTGTCTTTGAATTTTTTCATGAAGCTCTTCAGTTCCAGATCGGTGATGCCCAGCGGCCGCATGCGCGCGCACGCCTGGATGATACCCGTCAGCTCGTCCACCGTGAACAGGCTTTTTTCGAGATTTGTCTCCGGCTGCACATCGGTGCAGATGCCGTAGCCGTGGCTGAGAATGGCGCGCACGTCCTCGGTCGGTACGCCTGCGTCCAGCAGCGGCTGCTCGGTGTGCAGCAGATGCTCGTCGGGAAACTGCTCGTAATCATAATCGTGCAGATACCCGACCGCCATCCAGTGCTCGCGATCCTCGCCGAAATGATCCGCCATTGCGCCCATCGCGTACATCACGTTTTTGGCGTGCAGGCGAAGATGCGCCTCGGTCACCTTGGAATCGTTCAGTTCTTTTGCTTTGTCAAGCGTCAGCATTCCGTTCTCCTCCTTGCGATCCTTTCCGGTTCCGTTTCATTGTAGCATACATCTTTTGGCATTGCAATTCCCTATCTTCCCGCCGCAGCGTAAAATGCAAAAAAGATGCAGAAAAAAGTTGTATCACGCTGCAGTTTATGGTATAATTATGATAATATGGGATCGGAGTATGCATTATGAAAAAAGCTGCGCGTTCTCTCAAACCGGTGCAGATGTTGACCGGGAAATACGGGATACTTTTGCTGACGGTGCTGAACGTGTGTCTGGCTTGCCTGGTCATAACGCTTTCGGATTATTGGTCGTCTCTGGATATCTTGTACGGCAATACCGATTTCATGACGTTCTTTCTGCCGGATTACCGCATCGGATTCGTTTCCCGCGCGTTGATCGGCTCATTGATCTATCTGTTTACGGATCATCCGACCGTCCGGACGATCGCGGCTGTTCTGTACTGCACGGTCTTCGTTTCGTCTGTGCTGTTCTGCTTTTTGCAGGCGGTGCTCGCCGGAAAAGCGCTGCGCACGTCCGACTATGCGACGCTGCTGCTGTCCTATCTTTTCTTTCTGAACAAGATCTTTTGGTGGAATAACGTCCAGGAGATCGGGATGCTGGATGTGTTTATGACCCTGCTCGTGCAGGTGTATCTGCTCACCGTCGAGCGCAGACGCACGCTCGGTTACATCCTTGCGCCGGTCGTTTGTTTTGCAGGTTTGCTGATCCATACCTCGTTTTTCTTCTATGGCTTTCCGATCGTGGCGGCGATTCTGTGGCTTGAGCTGCTGAAAGCGGGGAAACCGGGCCGCGTTTGTGTTGCGGCGTTTGCGCTGGCATGCGCGGTTTCCGTCGCGCTGTTTGTGCTGTTTACGATATTCCCGCAGGATCTTGTGCGGGTGAGTCCGGACGAGCTGGACATGCTGCTGAGGCAAAAATACGCAGGCGATTTTCAGGACAAATACTTTATCTACCATCTGTACAGAACGGACGCCGTAAAAAACAACGACACGATAGACGCCTTTGATTTTTTGTCCGCGGCGTCTGTCAGCAGAGATGTTTTTTCGGCCAAAATGCGGCGCCATCTTCTGAACCTGCTTCTCGTAAGCGCGCCGTTCATCTGCGGATGCGTTCTGCATGCGCGCCGCAGCGGCAATCGGCTGATCGCGTATCTCGGCTGTATCGCGCCGCTTGTCGCGCTGGTACCGTCACTGCTGTTTTCCACGGACACGGAGCGTTTCTTTTCGCTCTGTATCCTCGCGCAGTACATGCTGCTGCACTATCTTTCGACGCAGACGGACGTCCATTTTCTGCCCGCGTCATCCGATCCGCCCGTGAAGGAACTGAACGCGTATGCGGCGGGACAGCGCAAAAAAAAGATCGATCGGACGCTGGTCGCCTGCGCGATCGCCGGCCTGGTTTTTACGATTGTCGGCGCAGTGAAGCTGTGAGAGCGCAAGCGCCGCATGATTCGGAGTAATCCCTGTGAAAATGACGAAGCATTCTTGTAAACCGGTACGGCTGTTGACCGGAAAATACGGCGTATTGCTGCTGACGGTACTGCATGTCTGTCTGGCGTGCTTGATTCTGACGCTCTCCAACTATTGGGTGCCTGTGTTAGCCCGCTCCCAGAATACCGATTTCATGACCTTCTTTTTGCCGGACTACCGCATCGGATTCGTGTCCCGTGCGTTCGTCGGTTCTGTGATCTATCTGTTTACCGATCATCCGACCGTCCGGATGGTTACAATCGTGCTGTGGATAACGATTGTGATTTCCTCCGTGCTGCTGTGCCGGATGCAGGCGCTGCTCGTCAAAAAAACGCTGCTCGCGTCCGACTACGCGACGCTGCTGCTGTCCTATCTGTTTTTTCTGAACAAACTGTTCTGGTGGAATTCCGTCGAGGGATTCGGTCTGCTGGACATTTTCATGACGCTTCTGGTGCAGTTGTTTCTGCTCGGTATAGAGCACAAACGCACGCTCGGCTACTGGCTGTCTCCGATCGTCTGCTTCATCGGTCTTTTGATTCATACGGCATTTTTCTTTGCCTATTTTCCGGTCGTTGCCGCGATCCTCTGGTTCGATCTGCTGAAAAGCGGCAAACCGAGCCGGAGCTGCGCGGCCGCGTTTGCCGTTACATGTGCCGTTTCGGTCGCGCTGTTTGCAATGTTCACGGTCTTTCCGCAGCATTTCGTGCGTGTGGATTCAAATGAAATGCTGTCTATGCTCAAGGAAAAATATGACGGCGACATCATGGACACATACTTCATTTCGCATATGTATCGCACGAACGGCGAGAAGTATGCGGATACGATCGAAGCGTCCGGCTTTTTGGAATATGCCGGCGTCGGCACAAATATCTTCTCGCCGAAGATCCTGCAGGGCGTTTTGGTCCTTGTTCCGCTGAGCGGCTTGTTTGTTTTCGGATGCGTCACGCACATGCGGCGCAGCGGCAGCCGGATCATCGCATACCTCGGCTTTATTGCGCCGCTTGTTACGCTGGTTCCTTCGCTGCACTTTTCGACGGACAAAGAGCGTTTCTTTTCGCTGTGCATTCTCGCGCAGTACATGATGCTGCACTATATCTCGACGCAGTCGGACGTCCGTTTCCTGCCGTCCTATGACGATTTGCCGAAAAAGAAACTGTCCGCGTATGCGGCGCAGCAGCGCAGAGAAAAGGTTCGCCGTCTGATGTGCGTCTGCGCGGCCGCGGTCGTTGTCTATTCCGTCGCCATCGCGCTGTGGCGCTGATTCCACCACGTCTAATAATATTTTGAATAAAAGGAAGTACCCGCAATGAAAAAATGGATCTGTATGCTGCTTTGTATCGCCCTGCTGCTGCCGACGGCAGTCTGCGCACATGCCAAATCGGGCAAAACCGGAACGCTTCGCATGATCGCGTACAACGTGTCCGGCATTCCGCTGGTCGGTGATTTCCAGGGGGCGACATTCACGACGACGAACGACCGCGCCCGCCGGATCGGGAAACTGCTGAACGGCACGGACATGGACTTTATCGGCACGGAAGAGGATTTCAACGGACACAAATACCTTGCCGCCGAAATGACGAACTATCCGTACCGCTCCTTTACGAGCGGCGGTCTTGCGCAGGGACAGGGACTGAATGTCTTTTCCCCGCATCCGCTGTACAATATTCAGCGCGTCAAGTGGAACAAGGAGTTCGGATTCCTGTCCGGCTCGATGGACGCGATCTCGAACAAGGGCTTCATCTACTGCCTGATGCAGTTGTCGGACGATCTGTTTATCCATGTGATCAATGTCCACATGGATGCGGGGTACGATCCGCTGTCCGTCCGGTCGCGTGCGGACAACTTCCGTCAGCTTGCCGCCTTTATCAACGAGAATCTGGACGACGGCCGCGCGATGATCGTGCAGGGCGACTTCAACTACAAATTCAAGCGCCAGCTCAAGGACGATCTGTACGGCAATCTTCTTGAACCGACCGGTTTGCGCGACGTCTGGGCGGAGCTGGAAAACGGCGGTCTGTACGACCAGTCCGCGGAAGGGTTCAAGCTGGACGATCCCGGCGACGAGCTGGACCGCATTCTCTACCGCAGCGGCGACGATCTCACGCTGACGCCGGTTTCCAAAACGGTTCCGAAGCTTGTCGGGGAAAAGGGCGAGCAGTACACGGATCATGATCCGATGCTGACCGAGTTCAGGTATACGCGCAAGGGCAGTCTGAAAAAGCCGGACGAACTGAAAGAACCGGTCGCCGAGAAGGAATCGGTTCTCGCGTTCAAAGAGGCAGGATGGACCGTTATCCGTTTTGGGCAGTTCCTGCTCGGACTTTTTGAGCTGCCGTATCTGATCGCGCAGGGCGTCGAACTGCTGATCAACGGCAAAATGAAGTAATCACAAGAAAGGCAGAGACCGATTGTGTCTGATTCAATGCAGATGTTTCACCCGATCCTGCGGTTTGCCTTCTGCTCGGACGTGCATATGCGCACCCGCGACGACGAGCGCGCGGAGCGTCTGCGCCGTTTCATACGGGGCGCGTATGCTGCCGCTGCCGCCGACGCGTCGTATCCCGCGCTGGATGCGCTGCTGGTTTGCGGCGATCTGACGGACAACGGGACCGAAGCGCAGATTGCGGATTTCTGGCAGGTCGTTCGGGAAGAACTGCGTCCCGATACGCAGTTTCTGTCGGTGCTTGCAAAGTGCCACGACAACTGGAGCGAGGGCAGAAACAGCCCGAAAACGGGACTCGGATACTACCGCGGCATCACGGGACTGCCGACAAGCTACTGCCGTGTCATCGGCGGCTGCGCATTCATCGGCATTTCCACGAGCGAAGAGACCGGTGTTTACTATGACGACGGCCAGCGCGAATGGCTGCGGCAGACGCTCGATACAGTCACCGCGCAGATTCCGGACAGGCCGATCTTCGTGCTGCAGCACGAGCCGATCTGCGGCACCGTGTACGGCAGCATGCCGGAGGACGCCTGGGGCAACGATTTCTTCCTGGACATTTTCTTTGACTACCCGCGGATTGTGCATCTTTCCGGCCACTCGCACTATCCGCTCAACGATCCGCGTTCGGTCTGGCAGGGCGCATGCACCGCGATCGGCGCCGGCGCGCTCAGCTATGCGGAACTGACGGTCGACGGTCAGAACAAAATTCATCCGCCCGGACATGAATCCATCGCGCAGGCGTGGATCGCCGAGCTGGACGACCGGAACCGTCTGCGGCTGCGCGGATACGATTTTCTCTCGCAGGCGCTGCAGTGCGAAGTCCTGCTCGATCTGTCCGATCCGCCGCGCACTTTTTCCTGTCGGCCGCAGGACTGCCGTGCGCGGTCCGTACCGCCCGCGTTTCCGCCTTCCGCGACGCTGCACGCCGAGCGGACGGGCGACGAAATCCAAGTCACGATCCCCGCTGCGTTTTGCAGCGACGGTGCACCCGTCGTGCTGTACCGCATATCGCTCGCGGATGCGGACGGGAACGTGATCTGCGGCACTGTGCTGTCCCCGCAGTACTGGCGCGCCGACAAAATGCCGCTTCATGCGCTGTTCCCCTGTCCGCAGGAGGAGTTCCGTATACAGGTTCTGGCCGAAAACGCCTACGGAATACAGAGCGAAATACTGACAAAGGAGAGATTCGATGGGAGTTAAACAAAAGCTGTCTGATTTCAAGTACAAAATCACACACAATCCCTCGTTCACGCTTCGCGAACAGCTCGGCTATGCCGGCGGTATGTTCGGCAACGCGATGGGGCAGGACTGCGTACTGACGTACTCCGACAAGTTCAACCGCGACTTCATGAACATCAAGGGCGAGCACCTGGTGCTGATGGGCAACGTCACCACGATCCTGAGCTTTCTCGTTCCGCCTGTTGCCGGTACGCTGCTCGACCGTCCGACGCCGCAGGGCAAGATGAGCAACACCAAGCGCATCCTGCTGCTGACGCCGCTGCCCTTCGCCGTCACGTCGATGATGCTTTTCTTCGTCCCGTCGGGCAGTCCGATCATCAACCTCATCTGGTCGTTTATCTTCACCGTTCTGTTCACGGCGGTCGACGCGTTCTTCGATATGGCGCTGAACACGATCTCGCTGCGCATGACGACGAACCCCAACGACCGCAAGAATTTCTACACGATTTCGTCCCTGGCCGCAACGCTCGGATCGATGCTGCCGGGATGGATCCTTCCGATCGTCGTGGAGCGCTTCACGAACGCCAACGATCAGAGATGGGCATACTTCTTTGTAGCGCTGGTGTTCTGCATTCTGGGTGTGTCGTCGATGTCGGCGCCGTATTTCACCCTCAACGAAAAGGTCGGCAACGTCAAAGTCAACGAATCGGAAAAGGTCAACTGGAACCGCCAGACCATTTCCGCGATCCTGCACAACAAACCGTATGTGATCTACCTGCTTGCGACCATGTTTGAGACGATCCGCAAGGTCACGTACGATCTGCTTCCGTATCTGTATCAAAACACCTTTGACGACTACGGCATGAAAGCGATCATCGACATGATCAGCGGCACGCTGTCCTACGTCGGACTTGCGCTTGTGCCCATGCTCGGCGGCAGGATCTCCGCACGCACCATGCTGGTCGGCAGCCACGTCTACACGGGCTTCTTCTACTCGCTGATCACCGCGCTCGGCGCGAAATTCGATCTCCAGAAGATTCGCCGCAGGCGGTACCTCGTCGGCGTGATGATCGGTCTTGCCGGTCTGCCGAACTCCGGTATGAGCGCGGCGCAGAAGGTGCTGATCGCGGATTCCACGGACTATATGGAGTGGTACTCGCAGAAGCGCTGGGGCAACCCGATCCGCAGCGACGGTATGCTTCTGGCGGTCGGCAGCATCATCAGCCACGTCAACATACTCACCCGTAAGAACGTCAAGGAGATCTCCCTGAACGCCATCGGATACAAGAGCGGTATGCAGGATGCATCCGGCAAGGCAATCAACATCACGCAGAGCAACACGACGCTGCGCGGCATTTACAGAGTCGTGGCGATCTGCGGTCTGATCGGCAACTTCATCCCGGCGATCATCTACTCCTTCGACAACTTCACCGGCAAGCGGCAGAAGGCGATCGAAGCGGAGCTGGCCGAAATGCGCGCACAGCGCGTGACAGAAACGATGCAGGAAATCCAGGCGGAATTTGCCGATCCGAAAGAACTGACCGAACCGGCAGAACCGGAAACGCAGGGAGAGGCGAACGATGACTAAATACACCATTCCGATGCTCCTGCGCTCGCTCCTGATCTTCCCGCTGTCGCTGCTGCTGCTCATCGGTGCCGGCGTGCCGACAAAAGCGCGGCAGATCGAACTGGAGCAGCGCGTGCAGACGGAAGCGGAAAAAGATTTCGTTCCCGTTTTCCGCTTCGCGGTCGCATCTGACGTCCATGTGATGGACGCCTCCGATCCGCGCAATGCCGAGCGGTTCGCGCAGTTGTTCCGTACGGCATACCGCTATGCCGATTCGCACGAGAGCTACAACGCGCTTGACGCCGTGCTGCTGGCAGGCGACATCGTCAACAACGGCGCAGATGAAGAATACGACGAGCTGAACCGCGTCGTGCGGGAGAATCTGCGCGACGGCACGCAGTTCATCACGATCATGGGCAATCACGAATTCCGCGTCGGCGGCCACGAAGGCTACCTGCGCAACATGGGCGGCACGCTGGACAAGCACGTCGTCATCAAGGGCTTCCATATCATCGGCATGTCGCCCGATCCGGACGGCACCAAGCACTCGCTGAAGCAGTTGTTCTGGCTGCATGAACAACTGCGTGAGGCAAAGCAGGATGACCCCGAAAAGCCCATCTTCACCATGCAGCACGGTCATATCTGGAACACGGTCTACGTCAGCCGCAGCTGGTTCACACACACGTCCGTTTTCCTCAACGCGATCTATGCGCAGTATCCGCAGGTGATCGACTTCTCCGGACACTCTCACGGCCCCGTCAACAACCCCCTCTCCATCTGGCAGAGCGGCTATACGCTCGTCGGCACCGGTACGCTCAACTATCTGGAGATGGAGGACGATATCGGCGACAATACCGTGCCCGAAGGGTCTGAAAACGCCGCGCAGTATTATATCGTCGAGGTGGACGCGAACAACCGCACGCGCCTGCTGCCCTTCAATATTCTGACGAACGATTTCTTCAAAACGCCGACACAGACGGACGATCCGGACAAGCAGCTCGTCTACTTCGTGGAAAAGCCGTCCGACCGTTCGACGCACGCCTACACCGCCGCACGCAAAAAAACGAACGGCAAACCGTGGTTCGACGAGGACGCATCTGTGCGCGTGTCCGGCATCACGGACACCGCCGTCACGGTAACGTTCGATCAGGCCAAGGACAATGTGTGCGTCTACGGCTACCGCATCACCGTCCGCGATGCGGCGCGTCCGAGGAAAGCCGTTCTGACGAAAGAAGTCTATTCGGAGTATTACTTCGAGCCCATGCCGCAGACGCTCTCGTGTACGCTGGAAGAGCTCGAAGCGGGCCATACATACACCGTGCAGGTCGTCCCGCTCAACGTCTGGAAACAGACAGGCAGCGCCGTTGAGACGGCGTTCCGGACGACGGCACCATAACAGGAGAACGCTTATGTTTGAACGATTTGATCCCAGAGAAAACACGGCGCTGGTGCACCATTACATCACGAGTATGGTCGATCCGGCATACGACAATCTGCCCTATTGGCTGCTGCTGCCGAACAAAAAGCCTGCGGAAGCCGCGCACTGCCGCGTGGACGACGCGGAGTTGGTCGGTTCGTGGTACGAAGGTCTCGTTTGTGCGATGCAGGTGCTCGGCACGGCCGACGGCGACGACGTAAAGCAGTCGCTGCGTCGGCATCTGATGCGCTCGTGGGGCGAGCACGGTTTGCGCTTCTGTGAGCCGTATCCGTGGACGCACACCGTACATGCGTCGTTCCATGAGATGGGCTATATCCTGCCCGCGCTCAATCTCATTACCGAAGAATACCCCGACGACGAAGAGGCGGAAAAACGCACGTCCGAGCTGGTGCGCGGCATGCGCGCTCTCGTGATCGAGCGCAAGGTGCGTACGTTCTGGTCGGGCGATTTCCCGGAGCCGGAGCCGATCTATGAATTTCCGAACGACGTCTACCTCAAGGACGGCGGCTTCGATCTGACGCGTCACACCGGACGCGGCGAGCAGTCGATCCGCAACGCGCTGATGCTGCCCGCGCTCGTGCGGCGGTATGAACTGAAAAAGGACGAAGTTGCGCTCGACCTTGCGGTGGGACTTGCGAATTATGTGCTCGGTCCGTCGCGCTACTTCAACTATAAAATGGAATTTTTCGGCCACGTCCACTCGGCGGCATGGTTCGCTTACGGGCTGGTCTGTCTCGGCCGTGTGACCGAGAACAGCGTCTATCTCGAAAAAGGACGCGCGATCTATGACTATATCCGCTCGATCTCTTCGTCCTTCGGCTGGGTGCCGGAGTACGCGCAGTGGCATCCGATGGAGGAAGAACACTGCGAAACGTGCTGCGTGCGCGATATGATCATCTGTGCGCGCGAGCTGACAAAATGCGGCTTTGCGCAGTATTGGGACGACGTCAATCTGTTTTCGCGCAACCAGCTTGTCGAGAATCAGGTGCGCTACACGGGATATGTGACCGTTGACAACACAAAGCCGGACGAGTGCGGCATCACCTACCGCGATATTGACAAGCGGATGCTCGGCGGCTTTACGGGCGGCAGCGAGCCGAATTCCATCTCTCTGACGCGCTTCCGTTCGATCGCGGGCTGCTGCGTCGGTACGGCGCCGACCGCGCTCAAAACCGTCTGGGACAGCGCGATCACCGAGGAAAACGGCGCGTTCGTGGTCAACATCCCGTTCGACCGCGAGACGGACGCGCTCGAAATGACGTCCCTGCTGCCGAACGAGGGCAGGCTGCGTCTGCGCGCCAAAACCGCCTGCAAGGCAGGTTTCCGGCTGTATGACTGGATGGGCAAGGCGCCCGCTCTGCTGCGAAACGGCGAACCGGTTTCCCTGTCGGACGGCTTTGCGATCGCCGAGCTGCATACGGGCGATGTGCTGGAGCTGACGTTCGGCATTGAAACGACGCAGAAGCACGAAACGGTGCGCGGGACCGATTTCACGGTCTCATGGCGCGGATGCGACGTCGTTTCGCTCTCGCCGAAGGGCGAGCATGTGCGGCTGTATCAGCGCGACCTTTCCGCACCGAAGTACTATCCGACGCCCGACGACGTGCAGTATACGGGCGCCGTCAACTACGGACCTACACAACAAAAAGAGATAAAGGCCGGTGAAAAGAAATGAAAAAGGAAAAGAAGGGCAAGGGCAGAAAACTGCTGATCGGTTCCGCGGCCGCAGCTGCGGCGTACGGCGGTCTGTGCTATTTGATCCACTATGAGGTCTTCCACAGAAAGGCGACCCTCCCGACACGCATTTTCGAGAGCAACAAGTCCAAGATCGAGGGACCGCCGCTGCCGCCCGATCCGCGTGAGGCATGGCTGAAGGAGCAGAGTTTCGAGGAATACACGCTGCAGAGCAAACTGGACGGCTGCACGCTGCAGGGATACTACCTGCCGGCGGAAACGGCAAGCGACAAATTCGTCGTCTGCGCCCACGGCTACCGCAGCCGCGGCAAGCGGGAATTCCGCCTGATGACCAAGTTCTACCATGACAAGGGATTCAATGTCCTGCTGGTCGATCACCGCGCCAGCGGCGAAAGCGACGGCGTGCGCATCACCTTCGGCAAGAAGGAGAGCGAGGATCTGCTGCAGTGGATCGACTGGGTGCGGGCCGAGAAGTGCGCCGACGCGCGGATCGTTCTGCACGGCGTGTCCATGGGCGCTGCGACGGTGCTGATGCTCAGCGACTGCCCGCAGATCCTGCCGAACGTCAAGTTCATCGTTTCCGACTGCGCGTTCACAAGCGTGATTGACGAGTTTTCCGGTGTGCTGCGAAGTGCACACATTCCGACGCGTGCCCTGATTGCGGGTGTCGATGCGGTCAACCGTGCCGCGTCCGGTTTTTCGCTGCGCGCAGCGTCGCCGATCGAATGCGTCAAACATGCGCTTGTGCCGATCCTGTTTATCCACGGCACCGGCGATACATTTGTGCCCACGCAGATGTCGCGTGAGAATTACGCCGCGTGTACGTCTGAAAAAGCGCTGCTGCTGGTCGACGGTGCGGCGCACGCGAGCAGCTATCCGACCGACTCCGCTTCTTACGAGGCGATGGTCGAAAAGTTTATGGACAAATACCTCGTCGACGAACCGGCTGCCGTATGAGCGCGAAGATTGTAGTCGCCGGCGCGGGGCACGGCGGGATCGCCGCTGCCGCGCTGCTTGCGCGTAAAGGATACGACGTAACGCTGGTCGAGCAGCACGAAGAAGCGGCGCTCGGCTACGATTGGCGCGACTGCATCCAGTTGTATTGTTTCGAGGAGACAGGGCTGGAACCGCCGCCGGAATCGGAGCTGGAACCGTTGTACAATCTTGCGTATTTCAATCCGCGCAAGACGGTATGCATCCCGCCGCGAAGGGAGCGCTCGTCGGTCTCGATGTTCATCGAGCGCAAGTATCTCGTGCGCCATCTGCTGCGGCTTGCCGGGGAGAGCGGCGTCCGGCTGCGCTTCTCCTGCCGCGCCGAAAGCGCGGTTATGAACGGCACGCGCGTTGTCGGCCTCAAAACGGCGGACGGCGTCCTTCCGTGCGATCTGCTGATCGACGCCGCGGGCATGGATTCGCCCGTGCGCAGGAGTCTGCCCGATTCCTGCGGCATTCAGCGCGAAATCAGCAGGTCGGACACGCTGTATACATACCGCGCGTTGTTCGAGGACACGGGCGAGAGCGCCGACATGCCGATCTACTGCGCATACTTTTACCATTGCGGCAACAAGGGCTTCAACTGGGTGTTCCGCGACGGGACGTATATCGATGTGCTTGTCGGTTCGGTCGGCGGCATCACGCCGCAGATCGTGGAGAACGCGCTGTCCGATTTCCGCGCGGACCATCCCTACCTGGGGCAAAACCTGCTGCGCGGCGGCGCATACTCCAAGATCCCGCTGCGGCGCACGCTGCCGCAGTTTGTCTGCGACGGATACGCCGCGATCGGCGACAGCGCGGTGATGATCGAACCGCTCAGCGGCTCGGGTCTTACGATGTCCATTCGCAGCGCGGCTTATCTGTGCAGTGCGGTCGAAGCGGCGAAGACCTTTTCGCGCGCGGAACTGTGGGCGTACGAAGAAGCCTATTTCCGCCGCAGTCTCCACACGATCCTGCATGACGATGCGCTCAAAGACGTCATGATGCAGATGGGCGAAAAGAACATGGACGCCATGTTTGAGAAGAAGGTCATCACCACCAAAGAGCTGAACGGCGGCAAGCAGACGGCGTCCGACATGTGGCACAAGGCGATCGGTGTGCTGACCACGCCGTCGGTGGCGCCTGCGCTTTTGCGGATGGTGCGGCGCGGGCGGATCGAGCCGCGGGTGATCCGGAGTCTGCCGCATGAATACGATGCGGCGCGCGTGGCCGAATGGCAGCGCGCATATGTGCGATACTAAAACAAGATAACAAAAAACTCGTCATCCGAGCGATGGCGAGCTTTTTTTGATTGGTCAACGGCGGAGTCGGTCATTCCAGCCCCAAACGCCTGCGGATATACGGGCCGACCTCGTCCGCGCGCAGTCCGAGCACAAACGCGAATTCGTTTTCCGTCAGCTTCTCCGCATCCCGCAGCATGGCCTCGTCGGTGGAAGAAAGACTTTTGCCTTCTTCGGACAGCTTCTGCTTCTGCAGATACAGCATGCCGACCGTCAGCAGATTCTGCCGCACGTCGCATTCGCGCAATGCCGCGCGGCACTGCTCCACACGTTCGCCGCGGTCGATGATCCAACGCACGGACGCGTCCCTGACGGAGTCGATCGCCGCGTCGATCTCCTCGCGTGTCAGCGGCAGGCGCATTTTGGAGATCAGGGCTTCGTTTTCCGTCGGTATGTAATATACGGAATTGCGGTCGGCGATCGGCTTGAGAACATAAAACAGCACGCCGGCGCCCATCCCCGGTATCGGACAGATGTCCTCGACCCGGCAAATGCCGTTTGAACCATAACAGATATACTGTGACTTTTCAAACTGTTTGTGCATGATCCTTCCCTCCGAACGGTCTTGTCAGCGCGGGCGTTCCTTCAAAAAAACGTGCGGCAATCAACTGGATTTACGCAGTAATTGCCACACGTCTGTACATAGTATACGCTTTTTTCGCGCGGATTGCAAATTGTTTTTTTGCACAAAAATCGCCGGAATCCCGATGCGCCTGCTTGTCGGTCTTTCTGCGCGGGCGCAAATTTTTGCGGAGCCCGACCGCGAAAACCGCGCGGATGGGAAACCGAAGGGTGCGAAAAAACCCGCTTCGATTTCTCGGAGCGGGGGAAACAAGCAGAGGATGCGGCACGGCTTCGTCGGAGCGTTCCGTCCGGCGCCTGCCGTCAATCCGGGATACCGTACTTTTCAATCACGAAATCCAGATCCTTGTCGCCGCGGCCGGACAGGTTGATGAGCACGGAACCGTGTTCCATCGTATGCGCGAGCTTCATGCCGTACGCCACAGCGTGCGAGCTTTCGATCGCGGGGATGATGCCTTCCAGACGGGAGAGCTTGTAGAACGCGTCGATCGTCTCGTCGTCGTCGATCACGTCGTACTTGACGCGGCCGATCTCCTGCAGAAACGCATGTTCCGGACCGGAGGACGGATAATCCAGACCGCTGGCGATCGAATATACCGGCGCGGGATCGCCGTTCTCGTCCTTGAGCATGATGCTGTTGAAGCCGTGCATCACGCCCTCGGTACCGAATTTCAGACTTGCCGCATGGTCGCCGAGTTTCGCGCCGCGGCCGAGCGGCTCCACGCCGTAGATGTCCACGGGATCGTTCAAAAAGCCTGCGAACAGACCTGCCGCGTTGCTGCCGCCGCCGACGCACGCGACGATCGCGTTCGGCAGATGACCGGTCATATTCACGAACTGCTCGCGCGCCTCCACGCCGACGACACTCTGGAAATCACGCACCATCATCGGGAACGGGTGCGGGCCGAGCACGGAACCGATGCAGTAGATCGCGTCGTTGTACTCTTTGCTGTAAGCCTCGAACGCGGCGTCGACCGCCTCCTTGAGCGTCTTCAGACCGTGTGTCACCTCGACCAC
This sequence comes from Oscillospiraceae bacterium, assembly GCA_902790325.1. Taxonomy (GTDB): domain Bacteria; phylum Bacillota; class Clostridia; order Oscillospirales; family Acutalibacteraceae; genus UBA1425. Next base: position 147,383 of record CADARP010000003.1, read on the forward strand.
GTTTGCGCCGAGCACCTTCATGCGCGCGACGTTCGGCGCCTGCTTTTTGATGTCCACGCTGCCCATGTAGATGTCGCATTTCAGTCCGAAATACGCCGCTGCCGTCGCCAGCGCCACGCCGTGCTGTCCGGCGCCCGTTTCGGCGATCACTTTCTTTTTGCCCATATACTTCGCCAGCAGCGCCTCGCCCATGCAGTGGTTGAGTTTGTGCGCGCCGGAATGGTTCAGATCCTCCCGCTTGGCGTACAGCTGCACTCTGCCGCCGAGCGCGTTCGACAGGCGCTCCAGATGCGAGATCGGCGTGGGTCTGCCCTGGAACTCCGTGCGGATGCGGCGCAGCTCGGCAATGAACTTGCGCGACTGACAGATGGAGAAGTACGCGTCGGTGATCTCCGCCATGGCAGCTTTGAGTTTGTCGTCGATGTACACACCGCCGTATTTGCCGAAATAGCCGTCCTTATCGGGATAGTGATTGAAATAGGTGTCGAAATCGATGTTGTTGAAAATCATGTTTTCTCCTCACTTTAAGCAGAATTGCCGCATATAAATTTCCACTCGGAATTATAGCATATTTGCGTGCGGAATGTCAAGGAAACGCGGAGGATTTAAGACGGAACGTGTTGCATTTTCTACGGCCGCATGATAAAATGGGAAAAACGGAAAAACGGCGGACAACAGCCGTGGATCCATCGCGGGGAGGCGGATTGCATGAAGGGCGTGGGAAGACTCCGGTCTTTTCTTCTGCCGGTGATCCTTTCTATCTGCATCGCATGTACGCTGACCCTGCAGACGGACGAAGCGGCTTTGTACAGGGAAACGAAAACCGAAGCGCCTGCCGCGGTATCGGACAGAAACACGCTGCGGATCACGTTCGTCGGCGACTGTATGTTCGCCAGCGATCACGGCACGGCGAACGAAGGCTCGTTCAACCGGATGGCGCAGGAGCAGCCGCCGGAGTATTTTCTGCAGGATTTTTCACAGTTGTTTCATGAAGACGACTTTACGGTCGTCAACTGCGAGTGCGTGCTTTCCGACAGAGAGGATCTGCAGGAAAAAGCGTCTTCTGGGCCGCGATCCTTCTGGTTCAAGGGACCCGCAGGCAACGCGGAGATCTTTCGCGCGGCGGACGTGCAGTTCGCCAGCGTAGTCAACAACCACTCCCACGACTTCGGCCAGCAGGGGAGCGACGACACCGAAGCGGCGCTGGAAGCTGTCGGCGTGCTGCCCGGCAAACGGGACGTCGTGACCTATGCGACGGTCAAGGGGCAGAAACTCGGCGTCTACTGCGACGAGCTGGTCAGCGAAGACGGCGTGAATGACGTGCTGGAAAAGGTGCGTGAGATGCAGCAGGCGGACTGCGACCTGATCATCCTGTATTTCCACAGCGGGATCGAGTACGCGACGGCGCCGGAGGTATGGATCGTGCGCGCGTTCCACACGCTGATCGACGCGGGCGTCGACATCATCGTCAGCTCGCACCCGCATGTGCTGCAGCCGATGGAGGTCTATAACGGCAAGCCGATCCTGTATTCTCTGGGCAATTTCTGCTTCGGCGGCAATCTGCATCCGCCCAAGGATACGGTCGTGTATCAGGCGGTCTATCAGCTGAAAAAGGGCAAGATCGGCGAGCGGGAGGACGTCCTGATCCCGAGCGCAACGCACGAAGGCGACGTGAACGATTACCGTCCGCGCATCGTTACGGACGAGGAAAAGCGCATGGAGATCCTGCGGTTCATGCAGACGCCGATCACGCAGTGAAGGCGTTGTGCCGACGAAAAAAAGAATACTGCCGCTCCATCCCTGCTTCGTCACCGGAGCAGGGAATGTTTTTTCAAAAATTTTTTCAAAAATGTGTAACCTTTTCCGATTGTTTCTTGTCTTTATGTATGAAGACAAAAAAAACAAAAGGAGTTGAAAAGAATGGCGATTATCTTTTCGGGTATTCTGTTCCCGCTTGCACTTCTGGGCATGGGATTGGCGATGCTGGAAACGGATCAGAACGACGCATAAAGCGGAAAAAGATCCCCTTTCGATCGGTTGACAAACGAATCCAGTCATGGTACTCTTTTTGTAGGATTCGCAAAGAAAAAGGTTAAATCTGTCTGTGCTTACCGCTGGATCTGTCAGCTCCCGGTCGGCGCGGACAGATGATTCCGTCGAAAGGGTGGCCGACGTGACCGATCAGGCGATCATACAACTGTACTGGGACCGCGACGAAAACGCGATCAAAGAGACGGATATTGCATACGGCGCATATTGCCGCACGATTTCCTTCACGATTGTCGGGAACGATGAGGACGCGCAGGAGTGTGTCAACGACACCTATTTGCAGACATGGAACTCCATTCCGCCCCAAAAGCCGGACAAGCTGTCTGCGTATCTGGGGAAAATCTGCCGCAATCTGTCGATCAACCGTGTGCGGCAGATGACGGCGCAGAAACGCGGCGCCGGCGAATGGACGTCGTCGCTGGACGAACTGGAAGCGTGTATCGCGTCCGGCAGCGGCGATCCGGAGAAAAGTGTGGATAACGCTGCGCTGGCAGAGAGTTTGGAGCGTTTCGTGCGTGCGCTTCCCGCGCGGGAGCAGAATCTCTTTCTGCGTCGGTACTACTACCTGCAGCCGATCGCCGAGGCGGCCGCCGGATGCGGCATGCATGAAAACTACGCGAAGGTCACGCTGCACCGCATTCGCAAGAAGCTGAAAGCACATTTGGAGAAGGAGGGGTTCGGAGCATGAAAGCGGAAGATATCCTGCTCGCGCTCGGCGAGATCGACGAAACGCTGCCGCCGGAATGCACGCAGCCCGTCCGCAAAAAGCCGATCCCGTGGAAGGGGATCGCTTCGGCCGCTGCGTGTATCGCTGCGGTGATCCTCTCGACTGTCTTTCTGCATCATGTGGGTATGCTCGGTCGTCATGTGGGTATGTTCGGTATTATTCATTCCGAACCCGAGAGCGAGACGGAGACGACGGAATGGATCGTATGGGAAACGGTGACAGAATCCAACACGGAAGAAACGCAAGCGGCCGAGCCGGTCATGCAGGGCGGCAGCAACAATTATTATCCCACGACACGGCGTTCTTCGACGCCGAAAACGACAGTTGCACGAACACGAGTGGATCGATGCGACGTGCACCACGCCGCGCAAATGCAGAAAGTGCGGCATCACCGCCGGCAACCCCAACAAACACAGCTTTGCGCCCGCCACCTGTGAAAAACCGGAGACGTGCCGCAACTGCGGCGTGACGCAGGGCATAGCAAAGGGGCACAACTATGATCCCGCAACCGGCTTCTGCAAGAACTGCCACAAAAATATAGCCGGAACCAAGGACCCGAACTGGCCGCCGACAACGGAACCCAAGGCGGAAAAGCCGACGGAACAAAGGACGGAGGCCAACCCCACGACGACCACGACAGTTTCTTCGCGGCCCGTTTCGGAAAAGTATCCGGACTTCTTCTACAACGGAAAATGGTATTATTACAGCGGCGCTTCCAATCGGCAGCAGGCAGTTTCGCGCCTGACCACGATCACGCTGCAAAGCAGTGACGGCATGCCGGAAAACGACGCCTCGGCCGAGGTGTATTCCATTTCCGGTTCTGCCCCGGAAACGGCGGTGCTTGTGCTGCTTTCTGACGGAAGCTGTTACCGCTACGAGAGCGGCAGCGGCAAAACCGGAAATAAAGCGCAAAGCGGCAGTTCTTCGTATACAGAGTATACAGACGCGGAGCAAGTCATCTTCTTTTGACGCGTTGCCTGCTGTCGGAAAAGCCGTTCTATCTTTATGTGCGCCTGTGAGTCGTTTCGGCTTGCGGGCGCGTTCTGTTTTTTTGGATCGCGTGTTTCCCGATCGTCCCGATGTGACTGTGTAAAAAGTGCACAAGGAACCGCTTGCAAATGTCCGGATTTTTCTATCATCCGATACGCCCTTTTTTGACATTTCTCATTGCATTCCGACACGTCGGATGGTATACTGAATCCACAAGTCAGGAATGGATTTCGGAAGGGTCTTCTCTATGAAAAAAACGCTTGCTGCCGCTGTTGCTTTTTTGATGCTCGTATGCTTTGCGGGCGGATGTCTGCGCGATGACGCGGCGCTGTCCACACAGGCGCGGACCGCTGCGGAACAGGTGACGCAGACGCTTGCCGAATCGGAATCGGAAACGACTGCCGCTCCCGAGAAGACGACCGCGGAAAAGACGACCGCCGAGAAGACGACCGCCGAGAAGACGACCGCGGAAAAGACAACCGCGGAGAAGACGACGGCGGAAAAGACGACCGCCGAGAAAACGACGGCGGAAAAGACGACCGCCGAGAAAACGACCGCCGAGAAGGCGACCACAGAGAAGACGACCGCGGAGAAAACGACGACTGAGAAGACGACCGTGGAGAAGACGACCGCGGAGAAAACGACGGTGGAAAAGACAACCACAGAGAAAACGACCGCCGAGAAGGCGACCGCCGAGAAGACGACCGCGGAGAAGACGACCGCCGAGAAGACGACCGTGGAGAAGACGACGCGCCGCTCCCTGATCGACCAGCTGCGCGATCTGCGCAATCAATATACGGAGCCGAAGCCTGATCCCGCTTTCTTCGACGACGTCGTTTTTGTCGGCGACAGCGTAACGCAGGGTTTGCGCGGCTATGTGACCGGTCAGCGCAACAAGGGCAAGGCCTGCCTCGGTTCCGCGCAGTTTCTTTGCTGCGGCAGCATGAGCTATACCAACGCGCTTGCCAAAGTGGGCGCCGGCAGTATGCATCCCACATACAAAGGAAAAAAAGTCACGATCGAGGACGGCGTCAAGCAGTGCGGCGCCAAAAAGGTCTTTATCATGCTCGGCATGAACGATTTTTCCGCATACAGCGAAAAGGCATGGAAGCAAAACGTCCTGACGCTGCTGGATCGGATCACCGAGAAAAATCCGGACGTTTCGATCTATCTGGAGTCCGTCACGCCGATCATCAGCGGAATGGAACACGGCCGCTTCTCGAACGAGAATATCCAAAAATTCAACGCGTATATTCAGCAGGTCTGCGACGACCGCGGCTACACGTATGTGGACGTCTATCACGTGCTCGCGGATGATACAGGCCATTTGAAAAAGAGCTATTGCGGCGACCCGTCCGCCATGGGCATCCACATGTCCGGCGCCGGCAGCGCCGCATGGGCGCAGTATCTGCAGACTACGTTCTGCGGAGAATAGCGCACAGTATTTCGGGAAACGAGGAATGGTTATGAAAAAAACGATCGTCGGTTTACTCATCGCCGCGCTGCTCTTTTGCGCGGCCGGCTGCGGCGCGGATCCCGGCGCACAGCCTGCGGACGGCGGGGCGGAAACGGCAGCACAGCCGTCTGCGGACGCGGTCGTGCTCGGCAGTGTGATGCAGGAAATGCTGGATACCGTGACGCTCCCGGAAATGATGACGCTGACGCAGGACGATCTGCTGGACTATTTCGGTCTGGAGCCGCAGTGGTGTGCGGATTCCGCCGCCTGCATCAACGCGAACGGCTTTGAAAAGGATGAGATCATCCTCGTCCGCGCGGCCGACAAGCAGAGCGTGCCGCAGATCCAATCGTGTCTGGAAACGGTGCTGGAGAATGCCGCGGCCGAAATGCAGGACTATCTTCCGCAGCAGTACGCGATGATCCGCGGCTGCAAGGTCGAGTCCCGGGATCTGTACGTCTGGCTGTTTATCTCGGACAGTGCCGATCCGCTGCGAGCCGTTCTGGACAAATATGTTTAACAGAAGGAAGCGATCCGGTATGCAGTTTATCCGCGAGAAACAGTTCAAGGCAAACCTGCACTGTCACAGCACGCTGTCCGACGGCAAGCTCACGCCGCAGGCGTTGAAGGACGCCTACAAATCGAACGGATACTCGATCCTTTCCATCACCGACCACGAGCGTCCGCACGATCACACGGCGATGAGCGATCCGGATTTCCTGCTGCTGACCGGTTACGAAGCGTATATTCGTCCCGATCCCATGTGCCGCTACGACGTGTTCAGCCGCGAGCTGCATCTGAATCTTTTTGCGCGCGACCCGCATAACGTCGACCTGATCTGCTACAACGCGCCGTATGTCAAATATGTCCTCAATCCCGTCGAACGCGCGGCCATGCCGCGATACGGCAGCAGGGAGACGCGGCAGTACACGGCCGAGTATATCAACCGCTTTATCCAAACGGCAATGGAAGACGGCTATCTCGTGACGCTCAACCACCCCGTCTGGTCGATGGAGGACTTCAGCGAGCTGTTTCGTTACAACGGCTTCTTTTCCATGGAGATCTGCAATTACAGCGCGTTTCAAAGCGGGCTGAACGAATACAACACGTGCCTGTACGATATGATGCTGCGGCGCGGCCGGCGCGTATTTGCGCACTCTGCCGACGACAACCACAACGAGATCGGGATCGGCAAGCCCGGCGACGACTCGTTCGGCGGTTTCACCATGTTCAATCTGCCGCAGGATTCGCTGACTTATGACGGCGTGATCGCCGCGATGGACGCAGGCAGTTTTTATTCCTCCATGGGGCCCGTCATCCGCTCGCTGGAGATCGAGGACGACCGCGCGCGGATCACCTGCTCGGATGCTGTGCGCATTGCGATGCTCTACGGCGCCAAGTCCACACGCGCCGAGTTCCCGTCCGCGTTCGGCGAAACGGTCGACCATGCGGAGTTCAAGATCCCGTCCAAAGCGCAGTATGTGCGCTTCACGGTCACGGACGCCTTCGGGCACCACGCCGACACGCGCGGCTATTTCCGCGACGAGTGGGACGCGCGGACAGCGCAGTGACACGGAGGAAGGAGACAGCGGGATGAGGATCTTCTTTATCGCCGATACGCACTTCGGCGACGGCGCGATCCTGCGTTATGAAAACCGCCCGTTTTCCTCGGTGCAGGAGATGAACAGCGCGATGATCGAACGCTGGAATGCCGCGGTCGGAAGCGAAGGCGTCGTCTATCTGCTCGGCGACTTCGGGGCGGACGGAACGGAAGCCGAAACGCTTTCCGCACTGAACGGCGTCAAATATCTTGTCAAGGGCAATCACGATACGAAAAGCAACGCGGAATACCGCGCGTTCGGTTTTACGGAGGTCTACGACCACCCGATCATCCTCGAAGATTTCTGGATATTGTCGCACGACGCACTTTATGTGAACACCAACATGCCCTACGCCAATCTGTTCGGACATGTGCATGCTTCGCCGATCATCAAGGACTTCAGTGCGCAGCACTTCTGCGTCAGTGCGGAAAGGATAGATTATGCGCCCATCGAATTCGGACGCATCCGCGATCTGATCCGGAAAGCGGTCGCGCAAACCCAGGCATAACCGCACCAAACATACAAACAGCCGGCACGACAAAGCAGCAATGCTTGTGTTCGTGTCGGCTGTTTTTTCGCTCACGGAGAGTTGGGGGGATTCCATTTTCCGGTGTCATCGCGAGGAGCGAAGCGACGCGGCGATCTCCCAAAGATGCCGGTTAAGGTGCTGCTTTTTACCGGCATTTGGTTGAGATTGCCGCAGCCCCATCAGGGCTTCGCAATGACAGTACTTCTTGTTTGCACGATCCCCGATTATTCGTGATGAACCTGTTTTTTGCAGGAGTCAGATGATCGGTCGTTTTCGGCGCGCGGTTTTCCGTGTGCGGGCGCTTTCGACCTCGGAAAAGAATCCGTCAATACCGCTCGGGCAGAATCGGCGAGCGGCGTATTTTTTTCTTTTTGAGAAGCGTCATGACCGGCAGCGCGAGCGAAGCGGCGACAGGGGACAGCGGCGACAGGAGCAGCGCCGCGGCAATCAGTACGGCCATCACCGCGTCTCCCGCACGGCTGCGGTAATCGCGCGCGGGATAGCGCGCGTCGGGCAGACGGTCAAAGACGAAATCCGCATCGTTGTCCGGAACGCCGTTGTTGTAGAGCATCGGTTCGATGATCTGTGAGACGGTGTAGCCCTGCAGCTTTTTCTCGATCGGCAGGAGGGGCTGCGCGGCGATCACGCTGTCCGCGACGGCGGCAAGCCCCATCATGAATTTGCAGACCGGCGTATCGGGCGTGTACCGTCCGTCTCCCGTCTGCATGTTGATCGCCAGATCCATGATGATGTCAAAGAGCCTGTGATCCGCGATCTGCGCGTATTCCTGTTTCGTCAGACCCGACGCCGCTTTGCACAGGGGATAGAGGTGCTTGACGCGAACGCCGAGCACGAGCTTTCCGAGACCGTGCGGCATGGCGCCGATCTTGCGTTCCTGATCGTCGACAAACTGCCGGATGAAGTGCGTGTACAGCGAGTCTTCCTCCACCTGCATTGCGTCGCTTTTTTCACACGCGACGGTGCGCAGGCGCAGACGGTGCGTTTCCGGTTCCAGCTCGACGAGCCGCCACGCCGGCGGCAGGAAGCAGATAGAGGGCGTTGTGACATTGCACAGCACGCTGCCGCCGTCCGAGCTGCCGAACGCGACGTCGGCAAAATGCGTGTGTCCGCTGAAGACGAGCGACAGCCCGATGTCCGCGAGCATGTGACAGACTGTGGGGTTGCGCATGTTGCGCGGGGTTCCGCCGAGTTTGTACGCCGGTACGGGCGGGACAAGCGGATGATGGGTGCAGGCAAAGACGAACGCGCCTTCCGTTTTCGCCTGTTTGACGATGCTTTCGATCCAGCGGAAACATGCGGGCGAATAGGTCGGGCTCGCGTCGTAATTGCCGTCGAAGTCGCGGAAATTGTTGTTGAGCATCAGGCACCACACGGTATCCGTGAGCTTCACGGCGTAGGAATAGGCGGAATCACAAGACGAGAACGCCTGATCTCTGCCGAACGCGCGGTAGATCTCCCACAGATCGTCGGGCGTCGCGGCGCGCTTGATCCGCGGCACGCAGTCCGCCTCGGGAAGATCGGCGAATTCCTCCGTGACGAGAGGACGGTAGACGGCGTTCTCCGGATCGAACCACGGCGTTTCCCACGGACGTTTTCGGTAGTGAACGGGCTGGTCGTGCACGCTGACCCACGCGCGGCTGAAATGGAAGTCGTGCGTCGCCGTGAGGACGAAGACACGCTTGCCGCTCTGCTGCACGTCCCGCAGGATCGCGGCAAATTCCCGATGGCTGTCCAGATCACCGGCGTCCGTCAGATCGCCCGTGATGAGGATCGTGTCGATATCCGTGCGTTTTTTCAGGTCGTCAAAAACCTTGCGGTTGATCTCGCGGCGCAGAACGTCCCGCGGACTGTGCTCGCCCGCGCCGTACAGAGTCGATTCGGATATGTAATGCGTATCGGACAAAACGGCAAATCGCATACGAAAGCCTCCTTGTTGTATCTGTGTGGTCAAAGAAAAGGAGCGGGGACGAACCTCGCTCCTTTTGCCGGGTTTATTCAAGCAAGGCGTACGCCCTATGCATACGGCGCTGCCTTAATACCAAAGCCAGCCGAACAGGAAGATGATGATGAGCCACTGCCACCAGGTGTACTTGACGTTGACGGTGAACTGCGCGGTCTTGCCCTCGAATTCCACGACGACCGTCTTGTCGCCGCGCGGCTTGGCCGAATAGCCCGTGACTTTGACGTCGGACATATTCGTCACGGTCTTCTTTGAGCCGTCGGAGTAGGTCGCTTCCAGCACCATGCCGGTCAGATCGACGCTCTTGTCGCGGCGGTAGGTGTATACGGTCTTGTTCGGCGTCTTGACAACGCGCAGAGACGTGATGACGATCTGTGCAAACTGCGCCGTGAACGTCAGATCCTTCGCGGGCATCGTCGCGGGAACGGCAGGCGTCCAGCCGGTGAACTGATAACCCGATTTGACCGGATCGGCAGGTTTGGCGATCGCGCTGCCGAACGGCACGGACGCGGTCGTCTTTTGGCCGTCGACGACCCATGTCACGGTGTAGCTGTTCTTCGTATAGACGGCCGTGATCGTGACGCCGCCGATGGGCAGGGTGTACGTCGGCCACGAGCCGGTGTAGCCTTCCTTCGCGGGAACGTCCGGCAGAGAGACGGACTTCTGACCGTAAGTGTACGGGATCACCGCGATCTGCTCGCCGTCTGCCATGACCACGGCGTTATAAGTATTGGCCGAGAACTGCGCCGTGAACGTCATGTCTTTCGCGGGCATCGTATCGGGGACTTCCGGCGCCCAGCCGGTGAATGTATGTCCTTCCTTCGTCGGGTCGGCAGGCATGTCGATCGCGCTGCCGAATGCCGCCTGCGTCTTCGTGGTCGTTCCGTTCACGATCCATGTAACGGTGTAGGTCTTGGCTGTGTATGCGGCCTCGACCGTCACGCCGCCGACAGCAAGTGTGTAGGACGGCCATGCGCCGGTATAGCCTTCTTTTTCGGGCACGGCGGGCGCGGTGATGCTCGCGGTCTCGACGGTGTAGGAAACCGTGCCGACGACCTTGCCGTCCGCCTGGAACGTCGCGGTGTACTCGATCGCGGTGTATTCCGCCTCGACCGTAATGCCGCCGATATCGAGCGTGTACGGCTTCCATGCGCCGGTGTAGCCTTCCTTTTCGGGCACGGCGGGCGCGGTGATGCTCGCGGTCTCCACGGTGTACTTCACCGTGCCGACGACCTTGCCGTCCGCCTGGAACGTCGCGGTGTATTCAATGGGCGTGTATTCCGCCTCAACGGTCACGCCGCCGATATCGAGCGTGTACGGCTTCCATGCGCCGGTGTAGCCTTCCTTTTCGGGTACGGCAGGCGCGGTGATGCTCTCGGTCTCTACGGTGTACTTCACCGTACCGACGACCTCACCATCCGCCTTAAACGTCGCGGTGTACTCGATGGGCGTGTATTCCGCCTCAACGATCACGCCGCCGAGCGCGAGCGTATACGGTTTCCATGCGCCGGTGTAGCCGTCCTTCGCGGGCACGGCAGGCTCTTTATCCTTGATGTCCTCGGTCAGCACGGTGTAGGGAACCGTGCCGACGACCTTGCCGTCCGCTTTGAACGTCGCGGTGTATTCGATCGCGGTGTATTCCGCCTCGACCGTAATGCCGCCGATATCGAGCGTATACGGCTTCCATGCGCCGGTGTAGCCTTCCTTCGCGGGCACGGCAGGCTCTTTGTCCTTAATGCTCTCGGTTTCCGTGTTGTAGTTGACTGTGCCGATGATCACGCCGTCCGCGACGAACGTCGCCGTGTAGCCGATGACTTCGTATTCCGCCTCGACGGTGATGCCGCCGATATCGAGCGTATACGGCTTCCACGAACCGATGTAGCCTTCCTTTGCGGGCACGGCGGGTTCGGTGATGTTTTTGGTCTCCACGGTGTAGGGAACCGTACCGACGACCTTGCCGTCCGCTTGGAACGTCGCCGTGTACGCAATGGGTGTGTATTCCGCCTCAACGGTCACGCCGCCGATCGCGAGCGTATACGGCTTCCATGCGCCGGTGTAGCCTTCCTTTTCGGGAACGGCAGGTTCGGTGATGTTTTTGGTCTCCACGGTGTAGGGAACCGTACCGACGACCTTGCCGTCCGCTTGGAACGTCGCGGTGTATTCGATCGCGGTGTATTCCGCCTCGACCGTAATGCCGCCGATATCGAGCGTATACGGCTTCCATGCGCCGGTATAGCCGTCCTTCGCGGGCACGGCAGGCTCTTTATCCTTGATGTTCTCGGTCAACACGGTGTAGGGCACCGTGCCGACGACCTTGCCGTCCGCTTGGAACGTCGCGGTGTACGCAATGGGTGTGTATTCCGCCTCGACGGTCACGCCGCCGATGGTGAGCGTATACGGCTTCCATGCGCCGGTATAGCCCTCCTTCGCGGGCACGGCGGGCGCTGTGATGCTCGCGGTCTCCACGGTGTAATTCACGGTGCCGACGACCTTGTCGTCCGCCTTGAACGTCGCGGTGTACTCGATGGGCGTGTATTCCGCCTCGACGGTCACGCCGCCGATCTCGAGCGTATACGGCTTCCATGCGCCGGTATAGCCCTCTTTCGCGGGCACGGCCGGTTCTTTATCTTTGATGCTCGTCGTCTGCGCGTTGTAGTTAACTGTGCCGACGACCTCGTCGTCCGCGACGAACGTCGCCGTGTAGCCGATCACTTCATACTCCGCCTCGACGATGATGCCGCCGATGGCGAGCGTGTACGGCTTCCATGCGCCGGTGTAGCCCTCTTTTGCGGGCACGGCCGGTTCTTTATCCTTGATGCTCTCGGTGTTTATGTTGTAATTCACGGTGCCGACGACCTTGCCGTCCGCTTTGAACGTCGCGGTGTATTCGATCGGGGTGTAAACCGCCTCGACCGTAATGCCGCCGACCAGCAGCGTGTACGTCGGCCATGCGCCGTCATAGCCCTCTTTCGCGGGCACGGCGGGTTCTTTATCCTGGATGCTCGTCGTGTCGGCCGTGTACTTGACCTTGCCGACGGTTTTGCCGTCCGCGACGAACTTCGCGGTGTATTCCGCCGTCGCGTAGGCGTAGTCGAGATCCACGTGCATCGCGGGACGGATGCCGTAGTTGGTGCTGTCCGTGACGCAGTACACGTCGCAGGCGCCGGCATTGGTGACATAGCACACGTTTTTGCTGCTGTCTCCTGCAGTGCGCAGCAGCCAGTTGGAACTGCCGAACGCTATGCCGCTGGCTGTATTCACATGCAGACCCTGACACTTCGCGTAGTCCGTGCCCCATCCCAGTCGATTGTAAATCTCGGATGCGTCGTTGACGGAGAAGCCGTATGCCTTGGTCGTTACGTCGCTCCACGACAGCAGGAATATCTTATCCGTTGTCGCCTCGCAGCCGTAGTCGGAAACTTCCCGCCTGTACGCGCTGTTGTCGAGTGTGGCTGCCGTGATCTTCTCGCGCTGCGCCGCCGTGAACGCCGTGTTCAAAAAGCTGTCCGCGTCCAGTTCGTCCGTCAGCCACGCGCGGATGTCGGAGCAGGCGTAGTTGTTGGCATAATGGCCACGGTCGGGATCGCCCCAGTGGGCGTCGTAGCCGTAGTCGTCCTGACCGCCGGTCTTGCGGTAGTTGTGGAACGGCTGCGAGTCGATGACCGATTCTGTCATAACGAGACCGACCGCGGGATCGAGCACGCGCCAAAGCAGCGGCTCCCACTCGAACCAGTACGTCGTGTCGATAAAGTAACCGTTCTCATCCTGTCCGGAGCGTGCAGCGGTGGTGACGAGACCGGTATAAACCGGGCGGTACTGCACGAACTTCACGCCGCGGTATCTGTCGCCCGCGTAGGTCACGTCCGCGTACTGCATGTAGTTGGACGCGGTCATGCACCCATTGCTGTCCGGATAGGCATTTTTGTATGTTCCGGAGTAGTAGCCGTAGGACTGCCAGGCGGCGGACTGCGCGTCCAGCGCCTCGATCAGCTCCTCGTCTGTCACTCTTGTCTGCGGGTAGGTGCCGATCTGCACCAGATCGCCTACCTGAAATTCCGTGGCGGAAGCCGTCATGCCGAGCGAAACGAACCCCGGCAGGACGAACAGGATGCACAGAAACACAGACAGAAATCTTTTCATTGTCTGCATGAGAACACGCCCTTTCGATAATTATACGCATATATCATACCATAGTTTTCTACTTAAAACAAGTATTATTTTTTTCTTTGATCGGTTGACCGATCCGCTTGCCGTGTGCTACAATGGCGTCGACGGGGAAACGCCGCGCGCGTACGCGGCGTCCTGCCCCGAAAATCATGTCGGAGGGATCATCATGGCAGACAACAGGATCGAAAAAGTCTACGCGTTTCTGCGCGACGCGGGAACGTACTATCTGGCCACGGCGGAGGGCGACCAGCCGCGGGTGCGGCCGTTCGGCACCGTGCTGCTGTACGGCGGCAGGCTCTACATCCAGACCGGCAAGGTCAAGGACGTCTCAAAGCAGCTGGCGGAGAATCCGAAGGCGGAGCTGTGCGCGTTCAAGGACGGCGTGTGGCTGCGCGTTGCGGGCGAGCTGGTGAACGACGACGACCGTGCGGTCAAGGCCGCGATGCTCGATCAGTACCCGGAGCTCAAGGCGATGTACAGCGCGGACGACGGCAACACGCAGGTGCTGTATTTCCGAAAAGCCTGCGCCGTGTTCAGCTCGTTTACCGCCGCGCCGGAAACATTTGCGCTGGATTGAGAGGAGAGAGAACGATGAAAAAAACACTCTGCATTCTTTTGTGCGCCGTGCTGCTGTGCGGCTGCGCGGCGATCCCGGCCTTCGCGTCTGCCGATTACCGCATCGTTTCGCCGTATGCCGATGTTGTCTGGGACGGCGACGGCGCGTGGGGCGCATACAAGGGCAATCTCCACACGCATTCCACGGTCAGCGACGGCGAGGCGGACATGCGCGACATGATCCTCGACCACTACGCGCAGGGGTTTGATTTCCTCGCTATGACAGAGCACGGCGTGACGGGCAAGGCGTGGAACGAGAGACCGACGCACCTGCCGCTGTACCTGTACCAGTATCTGATCGGCCGCAGGATGACGCCCCTGACGGACGAGGAGTTCAAGGACGTGACGAGCGGGACGTATCCCGTGGACGGCGTCCCGCGCGGAAAGGGCATGACCTGCGTGACGGGCGGCAACGAGCTGAACGCGCTCACGCTCAGCAAGTGCCATGTCAACGGCATGTTCCTGCCGAAGGGCGTCGGCGACAATCATCTCGGCTTTGAGGACGACCATGAGGGCGCGGTGCGGCTCGCCGACAAAGCGGGCGGACTGTCCTTCATCAACCATCCCGGCGACTGGCTGAATTCCAACAAGGGCATCGAAACCGTTTCGGACCCGGCGAATGTGCATTACTATTCCGATATTCTGCTCCGGTACGACACATGCCTGGGCATGGAAGTGTTCAACGAGCGCAACCATGTGACGGCGTACGACCGCATCCTGTGGGACAACGTGCTGATGGAATGCCTGCCGTACGGCAAGCGCGTGATCGGCTTCTCCAACAACGACGCGCATTTCCACAGCCACGTCGACTCGTCCTTCTCCGTCTTTATGATGCCGGAGAATACCGTGGACAACATCAAAGAAACGATGCAGTCCGGCGCGTTTTTCTGCGTGACCAGAGAATTGCGCAACAATGACGTCATCGGCCCTGCCGAGGAGTTCGACGCGCGCTATTCCGACGTGCCGTATCCCGCGTTCCGTGCGCTGACCGTGGACGGACACACCGTGACCGTGCGCGCAAACAACTGCACGGACATCCAGTGGATCGCCAACGGCAAAGTGATCGTGCACCAAACGCTTGCGCAGACGGCGGAGGACACGACATATGTGCTCGATCTGGACAGCATCGAGGGCGCGCAGGACTTCCTGTATATCCGCTGCGAGCTGTTCGGCGAAGGCGGCGTTACGCTTTCGCAGGCGCTGACGATCGACAGCGGCAAAGCGCCGCTGACGTACACGCCCGACACGTCCGCCAAGGCGAAGGTCTCGCACATCTGGGAGCGGTTCAAGTCGCTGCGGCTGTTTGTGCTGTTCCGTGTCCTTGCGTATAAACTTTCCTGACGGTCTCGCTTCCGGAATTTCATTCTCATCCCCCTGCTTCCGCTGCGAAGCAGGGGCTTTTTTTGCTCTCACGGAAAGTCGGGGGATTCCGTTTTCCGGTGTCATCGCGAGGAGCGAAGCGACGCGGCGATCTCCCGAAGATGCCGGTTAAGGTGTTGCTTTTCGCAATGACAGTACTTCTTGTCTGCATGATCCCTCGATTTTCCGTGATGAACCTTTTTTGTGGCAAATGACGAAAAACAGCGCAGTATGGGCATAACATTTTCCTTGTGCGGGAATACATTTTGATTGACAGGACAACCCCATATATGGTATAGTGTATTCAGAATAGTATAAGGGTATTTCTGACAGTCTGCCTTGTATGAATAATTACAGTTCCGGATTTCGGAATCGCTTTGTATCCCTTCTGCCGGACGGCAGTTCAAATACATATATTCTCACTGGGAGGGTGTAACATGATAAGAAAGCTGATGAAGCGGACATTGAGCGTGCTGCTGGTGCTGGCGCTTGTGTTCACGACGTTCATGGTCTTTGACCCGGCGGATGTGTTCCGGCTGGGTATGAAGGCTGCCGCTCTTTCGAGTCAGTCTGCTGGTAGTTATCAATGGAGAGTAAGGGTAAACAGCAGCAACGACACAGGCGGATGGGACACTTACAACTGGACTGTTTACGGCAAGTCCAATAACGGACGGGGCAGCGAATCTTCCATTAAGACATTTAGTCGAAAAATTGACTTTAAAGGTGAACAAACTGTTGCGGAAGAAACGACATCTTCGTTCCCGACGAAGGTGACATTTGCGTATTCATTTGGCGGCGGTGTTTCACATAGAAAGATGGATGCATATATTTACCTGGACATTTATAACGGAAGCAGCTGGGTTAATATTGGGTCGGTACAGTCCTATTCCTATGAGTGGGGAACAAACTCCGGCACGAAAACCCTTACGGTCGCCTCTGATAAATATCCCAATGTCTCTTCGAGTACGGTTTCGATAAGCGGTGATACTTCCGTAACTACGAATGGCTTTGTCCAAAAAACCTATTCGGTTAGTTCTGCAAAGGATCAGTACGGCGTCAACTGGGGCTTTTCAAGCGTCTCATGGGCAAGTGATAATTCCGGTACCGACAAGGCGCCGATCGGCAGCAGCAGTGGTGTGGCCACGTTTGGTCATGGCGGCGGTTCGTCATACACTGTAAACTTCACACCCACCTTGGTACATACGAACGGCAATAAGAGTCCCAAAAGTATACAAGTGTCGGTCACTCCCGGTACCTATTCCGTTTCCTACGACGGCAACGGCAAAACCGGCGGCAGCATGTCGAATTCGTCGCATACGATGGGCAAGGCAAAAGCGCTGACGAGCAATGCATATACGCGCGCATATACGGTAACGTACAATCAGAATTATACGGGCTGTCCGGCGAACACGACGGCAACGGCGACCTATTCCTTCAGCCACTGGTCGCTGTCGAGTGCATCCACATTCATTTCCGATGCAGCGACGTATTCCGTATCGAACGCAGGGCAATATACGACCATCAAACAGTACGCGATCCCCGCGCCGTTCCGCAAGGGCGACACGTTTGAGGTCGAGTTCGACGCAACGATGTCCGGCAACAGCGGCGCGTTCTTCAACGTGTTCTTCTACGGCGATTCCGGCTATCGGTCCATTGCGAGCGGCGTGCTCTCCGGCGGACAAAGCGGAACGTTTACCGGCGGCGACGGCAACGTCAAGATCACGACGACCGGCTCGAAGCATTATAAAATTGTTTACACACTCGGCGGCGACAACAGCGATACACATTCGTCAACGACCGTCAAAAAGTATTTGCTGTTCCGCGTGGACTCTACGGTCGCTACGTCTGTATCCGTCTCGAACGTGACGATGAAACGCACGGCGCAAAAATTCCTCAACAGCGATTCCGTCACCAATCTGACCTGCACAAGCGGCGGTACCGTTTCGCTCAAGGCGAACTGGAACAGCGGCAGCGTAACGCTTCCGTCGCCGACCAGAACGGGCTACGTCTTCGGCGGCTGGTACAAGGAGACCGGCTGCACGACTTCGGTCGGCGCGGGCGGCGCGAGCTATACGCCCACGGCAAACATCACGCTTTACGCAAAGTGGACGCTGGGCACATATTCCCTTTCCGTCAATCCCGACGGTGGTTCGCTCGCGGCGAGCACGATCACATACAAGAAGGGCGGCGCCAACAAGACGCTGCCGTCATCCGCATCCACCTCGACGCAGACGGACTCCGCCGACTACAACACGACGGTCACCGTCGGCACGCCCACCAAGACCGGCTATAAGTTCGGCGGATGGACCGGCTACGCCGTCAACAGCACGAACGTATTCGGCTATATGAACGGCAAGCAGACCAACGGCCTCGGCAGCTATACCCAGACGGTGCACACCGAGGAGGGCGGCTATACCAATTATAAATGGAACATCGCTAC
This sequence comes from Oscillospiraceae bacterium, assembly GCA_902790325.1. Lineage (GTDB taxonomy): Bacteria > Bacillota > Clostridia > Oscillospirales > Acutalibacteraceae > UBA1425. The sequence goes on from CADARP010000003.1 coordinate 165,297, forward strand.
GGCGACGACCTCCGGCACGTGGAGCACGATCTCGTTCCAGACCTATTCCGTGCAGGCTAACGAAACCATCACGGTCAGCGGCTATTTCCGCGTCAACAGCGGCTCGCAGATCGGCATCAACCTCTACCACGGCGACCACAGCAACGACTACCAGAACGGCAGTCTGCAGAATTTCACCTATGCCAATACAAACGGCGAATGGATCTACTTCAAAAAGAGCCGCACATTTACGCAGGCGTATTCGACCGCGATCGTGCAGTTCTGCTCCGCCGACGGCAAAAACAAGAGCGGCCTGGTGCTGGACTTCGACCTCAAGGGTCTGACGATCACGCGTTCGGCCAACCCGACCGCGTCGAACACGTCGTGGACGATGGGCACGAGCGGCATTTCCACGACTGCCCAGTGGGCGCCGCTGCCGCTGCAGGTACACTACAACGCCAACGGCGGCTCCGGTACCATGAAGGATCAGACGCTCTATTTCGGCGAGACGCGCGCATCCCGCGCCAACGCCTTCACCCGCGACGGCTATGATTTCGCGGGATGGGGTTCCTCTGCGAGCGCCACGAGCAATATCTACGCCAACAACGGCAACATCACGTTCAACAGCACGCTTTGGGGACAGAGTTACGTCTCGAACGCGGGTTCCTCCGTCAACGGCGGCGACGGCAAGGAGATGACGCTCTACGCACGCTGGACGGCGAAGACGTACACTGTCACGCTCAACGGCAACGGTGCGACGACTGCGGGCACGGCGAGTGTGACGGCGACATACGGCTCCGCCATGCCGACGGCGACTATGCCGAGCAGAACGGGCTATGCGTTCCAGGGCTACTACGACACGAACGCGGCCTCCGGCGGTACGCAGTACTACACCGCGGCCGGCGCGAGCGCGAGAACGTGGAACAAGACAGCGGCGACGACGCTGTACGCGCGTTGGACGATCAACAGCTACACGCTGACGATCAAACCCGCGGGCGGCACGTTCAACAGCACGACAAACGACACAACGGTCACGCAGAACTACAACACGACGTATTCCATCGGCGCTGCAACCAGAACGGGCTACACGTTCACGGGCTGGACGAAGAGCGGCACCGGTTCCTATGCGGCGAACACCGACGCTGCGACGGGCGGTACGTTCACCTTCGGCGCGAGCGCAGGCACCCTGACCGCGGGCTGGTCGATCAACAAGTACTACCTCGATCTCAACGGCTGGGTGGACGGCACCAGCAACGGCAACATTTCCGGCTACGGTACGGCAGACGTCTATACCGGCGGCACGAGCCGCGCCAACGATGTCACGGATTACTATTCGCAGTGGGATTACGGCACCAGCTATGAAATCAAGGACATCAAGGCGACCAAGGGTCACCGTTATGTCGGCGTGCACTCCGGCAGCGTGTCCGGCACGATCGGCGCGAGCAATGTCAGCACGTTCCTGGAATTTGCGACCAACTCCTACACCATCGCATACAACGCAAACGGCGGTTCCGGCACGGCGCCCGCATCGCACACCGGCGTCTATTACAACGACCCGTTGAGCAAGGGCTTCACGACGTCGGTCACGACGAAGGCGAACACGTTCACCAGAACAGGTTATACATTCTCTAAATGGAATACCAAGGCAGACGGCTCCGGCACGGACATCACCGCGGGCAGCGGCACCGTGGCGGCAAAGACGCTCGTCGACCTTTGCTCGACCGATCCCGGCAACGGCGGAACGGTTTATCTCTACGCGAAGTGGACGGCGAACACCTACACCCTGACCTTCAACCCGAACGGCGGTACATTCGTCGCGGCGGGCGGCTTCTCTGCGGGCACGTCCAACCAGTCAAAGACG
>CADARP010000004.1 GCA_902790325.1 Oscillospiraceae bacterium
GCCTGCGGCAGAGGTGTCCACCGGACACCCGCGCCCCAAGGGAAGGCTTATGGCCGGCATCTTAAAAGGTTCATCACGGATTTTTGTGGGATGGTCAGACACAAGTAAAGATGGTGTCATCGCGAGGGAGGCGAACGCCGACCGCGGCGATCCGTTCTCTCGGCAGAACGTAAAAGAAACAGCAAAAGACGCGGATTGCTGCGCACCATAAAGGTGCTCGCAATGACAGACAAGGGTATGTTTTCTTATCCCACAAAAACCGTGAAGAGGGAATAAACGGAGGGTATCGCGGACGCTGTCATCATTCTCGACGGCGGATACAAAGTTCCCGATCGAGCACAGGTCGTGCAGATACGCAAAGAAAGTCTTTAAGGAGGAACACGCATGAAAAAACTCGTTGCTTATTTCAGCGCAAACGGCGTCACAAAAGCCGCCGCACAGAAGCTCGCGCAGGCGGCAGGCGCGGATCTGTTTGAAATCGTGCCGCAAACGCTCTACACAAGCGCCGACCTCAACTGGCGCGACAAACACAGCCGCAGCTCGGTGGAAATGAACGACCGTGCCTGCCGTCCCGCAATGGCGGCCGCACCGGACGTGTCCGGCTATGACGTGATCTTTGTCGGTTTCCCCGTCTGGTGGTACCGCGAACCGTCGATCATCGACACCTTCATGGAGAGCGCGGATTTCACGGGCAAGACGGTCGTACCGTTCTGCACGTCCGGCGGCAGCGGTCTCGGCGATTCGGCAAAGAACCTGCAGGCGCTTGCGCCGGGCGCGAAGGTTTTGGACGGCAAACGTCTGAACGGCCGCGAGTCCGCGCAGACGCTGGCTGCGTGGGCGCAGTCCGTATAACGCGGCGCAATGCCGTCTGCCGGCGGCGGTATCGCCGCACAGACGTTTTCCGAAAACATTCCGGCTTTTCGCGCGCATGAATAAACCGTAAGCTGTTTGTATATTCTTTGTGAATTTTTGAGAGAAAACGCCCGAAGTTGCATGATCTGTGCAACTCAGGGCGTTTTTTGGACTATAGGTGAGGGGGCTTTCGCAAAGGTGCGCGGCGCAGGCGATCGACAGCGGCCGATGATCCGGCGTCCGAGCGGAAAGGGCAATGTCAACATTTTAAGGATCTCATTCATCTCATCATTTGCGATCTGCACGGAAAACCGAGGAGAGCGGGAAAACAGCGCGTCTGTCTGATGCGTCGGGACAAATACGGTACAAAAGCGGGAGGCAATACGGGACACATACGGGACTCAAAGCGGACTCAAAGCGGGACACATAAATAAACAAAACAAAATATAAACAAAACATATGCGTATATCTATTGTTGGCAGAGCCGACGCGAGCGAGCGAAAGAGGCGCGACGCACCGAAAAAACGGTTCATCACGGATTTTTGTGGGATGGTCAGATGTCGGTAAAGAGCGGTGTCATCGCGAGGAGCGAAGCGACGCGGCGATCCGTTCTCTTGGCAAAAACGTAAAATGAACCGCAAAAGACGCGGATTGCCGCGCACCGTAAAGGTGCTCGCAATGACATACAAGGGTATGTTTTCTTATCCCACAAAAAACCGTGAAGAGGGAAATAAGAAGTACTGTCACTACGAAGCCCCGAAGGGGATGCGGCAATCTCAACCTACGGCATCGCCGATGGAAACATCGGGCGGGAACGGCGGGACGATGTGGGCATCGTCCCCTACGAAATCGGATTTTGTCGAGCCGATGCTCGACCCAAACGCCTTCCCTCGGGGGAAGGTGGCCGAGCGAAGCGAGGTCGGATGAGGGAAGACGCTGCTGATCGATGTCAGCCGTTGTCAGCACCTGTGAGCAACGCTTTCCCTCATCAGCCGCGCTTCTGCCTGCGGCAGAGGTGTCCGGGGGACACCCGCGCCCTTACACAGGGGAGGCAATGATGTGGTGCTTATACAAAAGATGCTGTTCTATCTGCTCATCACGGAAAGCTGGGGGATTCCATTTTCCGGTGTCATCGCGAAGGGGGCGAACGCCGACCGCGGCGATCCGTAACCCCGGCAGTGCATAAATGAACAAGAAGGAGAACGGATTGCCGCGCGCCATAAAGGCGCTCGCAATGACAAACAAGGGGACGTTCGTGAAGAGGGGAAAAAACAAAAACCGCCGCAGGCGAGAGACGCGGCCTGCAGCGGATTGTGTCGAACAGCTTTACACGATGGGCATTACCTTCGGGAAGATGCGGTTGAACAGATCGATCAAGAAAGCTTTGACGGAAGCAAAGCCATACCCGGATAAGACGGAATTGAAGAGCAAAACGATCTGATCCTTCAGCCCCGCAAGGAATGCCTTGACGCGATCGGGGAACGTCGGGTTTGCCGGCTCCACAGGCGCTTCGGCCGCCTTGAAGGTGAATGCGGTTTTGACGTCTTCACCGAGCGTATTGCCGTTGTTCGCCTTGACGCCGGCGCCGATGACAAGCGTCAGGGTGCCGTCCTCGTTGTCGCCGATCGTGACGATGTATTCTCTCTTTGCGTTTTCGTCCTCTTTGTTCGTGTTGGCGGCGGATGTATAGGCCGCTTCCGAACCGTCGGCTTTCAGCACTTTGATCTGCTTGAGATTCTCCGCGGCGTTCTCGGTCATGCCGCGCGAGAAGCGGATCACGATCTGCGCGCCCGCACCGATCGCTTTGCCCTCGAGCGGTTCGCCGTCGACCAGGATGGAATCAATGGTCAGGGGATTGTTGCCGCCGCCGGTGCCGCCGCCGGTTCCCTTGACGGTGAAAGCGTACTCGACCTTTGTGCCGAGCGTCGTGCCGTTCTTGGCCTGCAGATCTTTGCCGATCGTCAGCGTGTAGCCGCCCTTGGGAAGATCGCTGCCGAGCGTGACGACAAGGGTGTTTTTGTCGCCTGCGGAGACGACCGCACTCGCTTCGCCGCCTTCCGCGTCGCGGACTTTGACTTTGGCGATGTTGTTGTCGAGCACGGACGCGTCGGTCACGTTGTTGGAGAAGACGAGCGTGATGCTGCTCCCGGCGGGAACGGCCGCGCCTTCGAGATCGGCGCCGTCGTATGTTGCGGAGGTGATCGTCAGCGCTTCTGCGGCGATGGCAGTGATCGAGAACACCATCAGCAGCGCGAGCAGGACGCTGAGAACTCTGGACGTTTGTTTCATGGTTGGGTCATCCTTTCTTTTCTTTTTTGTACACGATTGCGATCACTGCGGCCGCCGCTGCGGCGAGCGCAATGACAATGACGAGAAGCAGGATCGGCGAGACGCGTCTGCCGCTTTCTGCCGACGGCGTCGCGGACGTTGATTCCGAAACCGATTCCGGTTCCGGTTCGGGCGACGTGTAATCCATCCGGAAGATCTCGGTGGATTCGTCATACAGGAACGTGTCGGGCGGCAGCAGCGCATCGGCGCTGTATGTCTGCGGACGATAGCTCTGCACGGCGCCGCCGTTTGCGGCAGGCGCGGGCGCGGCGGTCGTCATTTCTGTCTCGATATAATCCGACGGCTCCGGAATCCTTGCCTCCTCAAGGGGCTTCGAGGTCGTTTCCGTCTTTGCCGCGTTTTTCGTTGTGGTCGTCGTCGGCTTTGCCGCCGTGATGGGCGGCGCGGCCGCGGTCGTGCGCGGCTTCGTGGTCGTTTCGGGCGGAGCAGTCGTGGTCGTCGTGGTGGGTGTGTTCGAGCTGCCCGACCCGTTGTAGCTCGGTCTGTTATAGCCGCCGGAACCGCCGGAACCGGAACCGCCGGAACCGGAACCTGAACCGGAACCGCCGCCCGGCGAACTGCCCTCGGACGCTGTCGTCGGGGTGCCGGCGACTGTGAACCCTATTTGCTTGGAATTGCCGAGCGTGTCCCGGCCGTTTTTGGCTGCCAGATCTCCGCTGATGGTCAGCACATACGTTTGGCCCGGACCGTACGACGACTGCGGCACGACCGTCACGGTGTGCTTCGTTGCGTCCGACGGATCGACCTGGTCGTCGCCCATCTCGACCTTGATCGGTATCTTTTGGTCGTATTTGTTTTTGACGGTAAAACAGTTGATGTTGTTGTCCCGCACGGCGACGTTGACCACGTTCTTGTTGAACACCAGTACGATGCGCACATGCGGATCGACGTCCTTAGCGCCGTCGGAGATACTGCTGCTCACGAGCTCGAGCGGCTTGTCGTGGTTGTCTCCGCCGCCCGTGCCGTCGCCGCCCTCCGCGAACGCGGGGAACGCCGATACAAGTATCAGCACGAGCGCCAAAAGTACGGCGGATGCGCGTGTACGGGTTGTATTCATAAACATCTCTCCTTCATGCAGACGAAACTGTCGCGTGTCCAGCGGCGGAAGCGGCAGTTGTAGCAGCTTACATCGTCGTCGGCGACGCATTCTTCCTCGCAGTCCGCGCGGAAAGCGCCGCAGTTTTCGGCGGCCTGCGCCGCCGCGGCCCAATCCGTTTTGCCGCCCTGCCAGACGGGCATGCCGTCCACAGTATCCCACATGTTATTGTTTCTCCTTCTTGCGTTTCGGCAGCGGCTTCCACACGCCGTTTTCGCAGCAGACGACGCCCGTGACCATGCCGTCGCGGAAAACCGCCTTGGTCGGCTCCGTGAACGTCAGAACGCGCTGCGGATCGACCGGCTGCCCGTTTGTATCAACGAGCTGCGAGAGCGCATAGAGCGCGGCAAATTCGCCCGCCGTCATCGTCGGACGGCCGGGGAGGGGATGGAGCTTGCCCTTGATCCGACCCTCCTGCCTGCCTGCGCGCAGTCCGGCGCCGGCCAGAGCGCCGATCACGCCGATGCCCGTTCCGCCGTGTTCCGACAGGGATACGTCCGATCCGAACGCGGCGGCCGCCGCGTATGCGTCACGCTTGGAGACGACCTCGGTCTGTGCGCGTTTGCCGAACGCCGTAAGTACAGTATAGTCCAGCCCGGAATTATTTGTCAAGATGCAAAGTCCCGGATCGGAGCCCTCGGCGCAGTTTGCCTCGAGATAGCTTTGGCAGAACGCGGTCAGCGCGTCCCGGTCGTGCGTCTCAAACGTGCAGCACATGGAGCTGTTGTGCGAGGTGTAGGGGATCGTTTCGTCGATCAGAAGCTGGTACCGCACGATGAACCCGCCTTGGCCGAGTCCGCGCGCGGCAGCCGCGTCGCGCATATTCTCCAGCAGTTCGCCCGTGCCGATGCTGTCGAGATCGTCCGTGTCGTCGATACAGAGAAACAGATTCATGCCGCCTCACCGCCTTTTTTCGTTTTTGGGGAACGCATGTTGTACGCTTCTTTGATCGCGGCAAGCCATGCGTCGTCGAGCGTATAGTCGTAAAACGTCCTGTAGAAATCGCGGATCTCGTCATCCAGATCGAACGTGAACCGGTCGGGGTACAGAAGCTGCGCGAGCCACAGCAGCGCAAGCGGCGTTTCGACACTGTTGGGATGTCCCCAGCGCGTGACGCCCACGGGGATCTGGTAGACGCGCGCCTGCGTTACGGCGCGCAGTCCCTGCCACTTGCTGTCCGTCAGGATGTAGTCGTCGACCATCGGCTCGTTGCAGACGATCAGATCGGGGTCCCACGCGTAGATCTGTTCGAGCGTCGTGTACGCCTTGCTGCCTTCTGCGCGCAGCGCGCCGCCCGCGGTCGAGACGTTGACGGCTTTGGTATGCGAGATCCACTCGGCGCAGTAGCTGCCCGCTTCGTCCGTGCGCACGGCTTCGTTGACCGAATGGTACAGCCGCGGCGGGTCGGTCACATCCGCAAGCGTCGTATCGACCAGGTCGATGGCCGCACGGAACCGGTCGAGGTACGTCTCGGCCTTTTCTTCTTTTCCGAGCGCCTTGCCGATCACGCGCACCGCTTCAAACTGTTCGTCGATCGTTTCAAAGCCGATCACGACGCACGGCACCCCGATCGCATCGAGTTTGGCTTTTTCGTCGTCATTTTTGTAGGTGGATTCGTTGACAAAAATCAGGTCGGTTCCGAGCCGCAGGATCTCCTCCGCGTTGATGCTGCCGCCGCTTTTGACCACGGAAGCGCTGCGGATCGAGGGACAGATCTCGCACAGCAGCTCGCTGCGGGAGACGTTGTTGACCGTGGAGGTGATCCGGTCGCCTGCGCCCAGCAGGATCGCCATCTGCCCCGTGAACGGGCAGACCGTGCAGATCGACACGGCGTTTGCCGGTACGGTGACTTCCCGCCTGAGCGAGTCGGTGACGGTGACGCCGCCCGCGGCACGTTCTGTCGGCACACCGCCGCAGGACGACAGCAGACACAGCGTGAGCACAATGCAAAAAAGGCGCGAAAGAACGCGTTTCGTCATGCGGTCCCGTCCTCCTTGTCTATGGTGCGCAGCAGGGTGATCTGCCGCACGGTTTCACCTTGCGCGGTCGTCTCGCTGATCTGCGCTTCGACGCCGAACGCGTCGGCAAGCGTCTCCCGCGTCAGGATCTCCTGCGGCGTTCCGAGCCGCATCGGCTGCCCTTTGCACAAAAGCGCCGTGCGCACCGGTATGCCCGCGCGTTCAAAGAAAAACGCGTGCGAGAGCGCGTGCGTCGCGATCAGCGCGCCGATGTTCCGCGCCTTGACCAGGGCGGTCAGCGCCTCGAGAAACTGCAGTTCATTGCGGAAATCAAGCGATACGGTCGGCTCGTCCAGCACGATCAGCCGCGGCTTTTGCGCGAGTGCGCGCGCGAGCATGACAAGCCGCAGTTCACCGCCGGAAAGCGTATGGTAGGCGCGGTCGGCCAGATCGTCGATCCCGACCTGACGCATCGCGTCGTCGGCGGCTTCGGCGTCCGCGTCGGAAAAAGCGCCGAGTAGACCGGTGTGCGCCGTTCTGCCCATCAGGACGACGTCGCGCACGCGGTACGGAAATGTCGGATGGTGGTGCTGCGGCACATAGGCGATCTTTTGCGCGAGCGCCTGTCTGCGGTAAGTGCGCAGCGGCTTTGCGCAAATATCGATCTCGCCCTGCTGCGGACGCAGATAGCCCGTCACGCAGTCGAGCAGCGTCGTTTTGCCGCTGCCGTTGGGGCCGACGACGCAGACGATCTCGCCCGCGTCCATCGACAGAGAAACGTCCCGCAGGACGGGAGATGCGTCGTAGGAGAAGGAGAGCGCGCGTATGTCGAGGATCACAGCCAGCCGCCTCCCTTCCGCGTTTTCAGAAGGTAGACGAAAAACGGCGTGCCGATCAGCGCGCAGAGAATGCCGATGGGGATCTCGCTCCCGGTAAGGCACCGCGACAGCAGATCGACGATCACAAGAAAACCCGCGCCGAGCGAGATGCTCGCGGGGATCAGTTTCGTGTTTTCACTGCCGACAAGCATACGGCCGATGTGCGGGATGACCAGTCCGACCCAGCCGATGGTGCCGCTGATGCAGACCGCGCTCGCCGTGCAGAGCGTCGCGCCGCCGATCACCAAAAGGGAGCAAAGACGCACGTCTACGCCCAGCGCCGCCGCCTCGCGTTCGCCCATGGACAGCACGTCGATCCGCCGCCGGCACAAAAAGATAAGTCCCATGCCGAGCGACATAGGGATGACTGCCGCCAGATGCGGCACGCCGACCGAGGCGAAGCTGCCCATGAGCCAGAAGGTGATGGCAGGGAGCTGACTGTACGGATCGGCAATGTATTTGAGCAGGGACACGAGCGCGGCAAAAAATGCCGAGACGATCGTGCCGCCGAGAATGAGCATGATGACGGTGTTGCGCTTGGCGATCCTGCCGGCAAAGTACGACAGTACGACCGCTGCCGCACCGAACAGGAACGAAAGCGCATAGGTAAAGAAGCCGCTGCCGAAGCAGACGATGGCCAGACACGCGCCGAAACCGGCGCCGTTGGAAACGCCCAGGATCCCGGAATTGACAAGCGGGTTGCGGAACACGCTCTGGAACGCCGCGCCCGAAGCGGACAGCGACGCGCCGACAAATGCCGCGGCAAGCGCGCGCGGAAGACGGAGCTGCCGGACCGTTACCAGAACCGCATGCGGCACGGCGGACGGACGGAACAGCGCCGAAAGGACGTCGGACGGTGAAATGGCATACCGCCCGAAAAACAAAGAAAGGACGATCGCGCCCACCGGCAGCGCGCACAAGAACAACGCGGTCGGTACGGACCGCCTGAAAGCCGCTTGTCTGCGCATATCGATCGTCCTTTATCTGATTCAGTGATTGGTTATTTCAGGCTGCGGTTGCGCTCGCCGCGCTCGCTGACTGCGATGGTGCGGTACGCTTTGGCTGTTTCCGCCAGCACGCCGAAATCGCATTCCGGTTTGTACAGTTCATCCATGAGTCCGTGGTCAAGCTCGACCGCGGTACAGCCCGCGTCCAGGAACGCGCGCATATTCCACACGCTGATCCCGCCGCACGCGGCAAGAGGAATGTGCCCCAGCGGCTGCCGGAGCTGATCGAGGTATTCGGTGCCCAGGAACGACGCGGGAAACAGGCGGATCAGATCGCCGCCCATGCGGTACGCCGTGTCGATCTCGGCCGGAGTGAACGCGCCCGGCATCGAGACCATCTCGAAGTCGCGCGTCATGCGGATGATCACCTGGTCTGCGGCGCACGTCGAAATAAACTGCGCGCCCGCTTCGTGCGCCATGCGCACCTGTTCGGGCTTGCGCACGCCGGAAGCGCCCAGGCAAAGCTCGTCGTCAAACCGGTCGGCGAGCATTTTGATCTGCGCCGCAACGTCGCTGTCGCTCTGGTCGCCGCGCGGATCGAAGGAGATCTGTATGCAGTCGATCGAACCCTCCAGCAGCGCTTCGGCAGTCGGCACGAGCCGTTCCGCTTTGGCGCCGGCAATCGAGGCGATCACTCTGCCGGCGGTTATTCTTTCCATGGTCTGATGTCTCATAACGAATCCTCCTTATGCGGCATGGCCTTATGTGAGTATATCGCGGATCGCGCGCTTTTCGACGCGCCCGATTGCTTCTTTCGGCATTTCGTCCAGGAGTGTCAGACAGTCGAGGATGGTCTGTGTCTGCTCGAGCATACGCGCAGAGGAGAAGCGCGTGTGCTGTGTTTCGTCCGACCAGAGCAGCGCGTCCTCGGCACAGAAAGCCAAAACGGGAATGCCGGCGGAATGCACCGGCTGTCCCTCACCGAAGATCGCGCCGGATGCGCGCAGTACGATCGAACGCGGATCGTCCCGCTGCTCAAGCGCCTGCCGGTACACGGCGTCGATGCCGCTGTTGGACGAAAACACGATCTCCGGCAGATCGGCCAGACCGAGCTGCTCCGCCGAGATCGCCGCGACTGCGCGCAGATGGCCGTTTCGGCCGTCCCACAGATCGCGGTGCATTTCCAGCCATTTGCTGATCGCGCCCGTTGAGGCGCTGGATGCGGGCTGCATCATCGGCAGACGGTACCGCCCCGAGGCGAAGACAAAGATGTGCGTGCGCCGCAGCGGTTTGTCCTTGAGCGCGTCGATGAGAGAGAGAAGCGCGGCAAAGCCGTTTTCTTCGATCCGGTTGATCCCGTCCGTGTGCGTGTGGACGAGCACGGATTCCTCCGCCTCCGTACCGGGCAGCACACAGTAGACTGTCTGCGTTTCGGCGTGCGGGACGGTCTGCGCGGTCACGGACAGCGAGGCGAAACACTGCGTCGGCGTATCGAGAAGCGTCTGCAGCAGTTGACCGTCCTCTCTGCCGATCCAGACGCAGGGAATGCCCACGTCATGCTGCGCATACGGCAGCGCCTGCGGCAGCGGCGTGTCGCCGTCCCAGACGCAGATCACGCCCTTGGCTCCGGCCACCTTGGCCAGCGACAGAAACGAGAAAGCCGCCGTTTTTGCGCCGACGCCGAACGTGTCGGGAAGCGGCAGATCGTCCGGTACCGAAAACACGCGCTCGGCGCGGTACGTTCCGCGCAGTACGTCCATGTCCACATGTACCAGCGCGAGTTTTCCGCGCGCGCCGATGAAACGGTAGTTTTTGTCGATCACGGGGTACAGCTCGCCCTGTGCCGGCTGGTCGCCGGACAGACCTGCGTACGCCATGGGGATGCAGGGGATATTCAGCGCGGTATCCTCCGCCGCGACCGTCAGAGAAGCGGAAGCCGTGCCCGTGTACGCGAAGTAATACGGGTCGGAGAAAACGCGCACTTGCGCAGACTGCAGCGTATTGCGGATCTCGCGCATAAACCGTTCGTGTGCGGGATCGCCGGTCAGACGCTTTCCGCTCTGCGCGGCAGCGCTGACCAGATCGTCCAGCTCGTCCGCGGACGTGTAGTTGCCGATCACATATTTGCGCTTGTTGAGCGTGCCGCCCTTTTCAAACTGCAGCAGCGAATTGGTCAGCCCCAGATACTCCGACAGCGCGTGCAGTATTTTCTCGCCGTCCTGTACGCCTTCGCGGTACAGTTTGCCGAGGCTCTCCGTGTTGCGCTCGAGCAGAGAGATGTCGATCTCCTTGGACGGACGGATGACAAAGAGCTTGCCCTCGTCTTCCATTTGCTCCAGCAGGTCAAGCGTGTCGTTGTAGCGGTCGTTGGCGGACAGCGCCGCCTCGAGCATCTGCGGCGACGCTTTGTACAACTGTTTGGCCGCTTCGCGCTCGGCAAACGGCATCGTGCGCTTGCGGAAGCCTTTGTGCCGCGTCAGCAGCACGACGACCCGCTCGCTCTCTTCCATCGCGTGCAGGAACGGGATCGGATCGGCAACGCCGCCGTCAATGCAGCGATGACCGTCCAGCTCGACCGGCGGGGAGATCAGCGGCAGACTTGCCGACGCCGCTCCCGCTTTGAAAATGTCGGAGCATTCGCCCTTGCGGAAATAGATCGGGCTGCCGTCCTCGACGTCGGTCGCAACGACCGTGAACGCCTGCGCGGGGTCGTTGAACGTTTCGTAGTCAAACGGCAGATACGCCTGCAATCCATGGAACATAAAGTCAAAGCCGAACGCGCTTTCCTTGCGGTTGGCGATGTTGCGCAGATTGAGGTACCGCTCGTCCCGGATGTAGTGCAGCAGGATGTCCGCGGAACGTCCGGTCTGATGCGAGATATAGTTGAACGCGTTGAGCGCGCCGGCAGAAACGCCGATCACGCAGGGGAAATAGATGTTGCACCGCATGAGCACATCCAGCACACCTGCGGTGTGGATGCCGCGCAGCGCACCGCCCTCAACGACCAGCGCACTCCGATATTTCTTTTCCAAATTATTCGGCCAGGAAAGCGAAGATCGCCTGCAGGTAAGGCTCCATTGCTTCGTTTACGCTCAGATAGATCTCGTGCTTGGACGCGGGGATCTTGACCAGCCGCGCGCCCGGAACCTTGGACACGAACTCTGCCTGCGGCTCCATCTCGACCACGTCGTCGATGGCGGGCTGGAACAGCATGACCTTCGTCTTGACGCCTGCGCAGTTCTGCGGGTCGAGCATCTTGGGGATGATTTTCAGCGACTCGTTGACCCAGTTGTAGGATGCGCCGTCGGTCTGGTACTCGGGCGTCTTTTTGCGCTTGTCATAGTAGTACTGGAAGCGCGCTTCGCTCGTGTCGTTGCTGTTTTCATACGTTCTGTCGGGATCGAAGCCCTTCTCGGTGAAGACGAGCTGCTTGCCCTTGCCGACCGCGAGGAACGCGCCGGCCATTGCGCGCGTGACCCAGTGCGGGAAACCGGCAGTCTTCGGCGAGATCATCGGAGAGGACAGGATCGCCTTCTCGAACACATCGGGGAACTGCTGGATGTACAGCGCTGCGACCGCGCCGCCCATCGAGTGCGAGAACAGATACAGCGGCAGATCGCCGGAATGCGCGCGCACGACGTTTTCGACATAGGCGTTGAAATCGCCCACATAGTCCGAGAAGCGGTTCACGTGCGCCACGCGCATATCGTCCACCTCACGGCTGGAGAAGCCGTGGCCGCGGTGGTCGATCGCAAAGACGTTATAGCCGGCCTGCAGGAAGTAGTAGTCCATCTCGCGGAACTTCTCCGCCGACTCCGTGAAGCCGTGGGAGATCACGATGCTGCCTTTGGCAGCGGGGCAAAGGTAATACTCATAGTGGAGTTTGCGGCCGCCCTCAAAGGTCATGTAGCCTTCCTTGCGCACCGATGCAAGCTCCGGTTCCACCACGGTCTGCATGACCTCGGCGTATGTGTCCTCCGCAAGGGGACGGATCTCGTTGATGTCTTTTACAGCAATCATGTTTTATTCCTCCTGTAAATTGTTTGTAGTATCGGACACAGCGGAAAGCTGTGCAGTGTCTGTAAGGGGTTTTCCGGCGGCGGTTTCAAATACGGGCTGTCCGTAGTCCTCGGTGCCGTACGACGCGAGATACGCGGCCGTTTCCGCGCTTTGCAGGAACGCGGCGAACGCGGCGGCGCCGTCCGTGTTGATCCGGTCGGAAAGTTCGGGTGAAACGGGTACGATGCAGTATGCGGTGCGCAGATCTGCCGCGTCCTCCAGCAGGATCTGCAGCTTCACGCTGCCGCGGTTTTGCAGGAACGTTTCTTTTTCACAAAGCAGATACGCCTTGTTCTCGTCCGCAAGATGCAGCGTGCCGACCATTTCGAGCCGCGCCGCTTTGTACCAGCGGCGGCCGTTGCCGATCACGACGCCGGCCTTGGACCACAGAGCGGTCTCTATTTTGCAGACGTCGCTGTCGTCATAGCGCGAGACGAACGTCGCGCCGGATCCGGCGATCTTTGCCATCGCTTCGGCGGCCGATCTGCATTCCCGCACGCCGGCGGGATCGGACGCGGGGCCTGCCAGCACAAGCGAATCGTGCAGCCATTCGGTACCGGACATGCCGTATCCGGACGCGATAAACTGCTTGGTCGTTGTATCGGACTGCACCAGCAGCAGGTCGGCGTTGCCGCTCTGCGCCACGGAGACCGCTACGCTGTTGGGATTGACCGCGAGATCCAGACGGTAGTCGGACTGCGCCTCGAACCGTGCGCGCAGCTCATCCATGACGGACGAATCCGCCAGCATCTGCGTCACGCACACGCGCACCGTCCGGTTTTCGGGCAGATGCCGGGTTTGGGAGATCGTCGGCGGCGCGGACACGACCGCCTCGGTCGACGCGCCCGAGCGGGAACATGCGCACAGAAACACGAGACAGCAAAGCAGAACAAGCGCTCTTTTCATAACCACTCCACCAGAACGATCGCATTATAGATTATATAAATCTATTATACCGATTCCGCGGCGTATTGTCAAGCAATCTTGCGCCGGAGTTTGCGCATACGGACACGGTTCGCGCACCGGCGGTCAGAGGCGGTATGCGGCCGGTATCCCTTGACAAAAAACACGCGGAATGCTAAAATCTAAAAGAATATGTACGATACAAACGTGCCGGTTCCGACGTCGGCGCGCGGCGAAAAGGAAGGGGGCTTTACGGTGCGGGTCATGCTGATCAATCCCGGTATGCCGGTTTATCTGCGCATGCCGTCCGTGCCGCTGGGCCTGATCTCGATCGCCAGCTATCTGCGCGCACACGGGGACGACGTCCGGCTTTTAGAGCGTTCCGTGCAGCACGGCGACGTGCGCAGGGAAGTCGAGCGATTCAAGCCGCAGGTCGTCGGGATCAGTTGCCTTTCGTCCTTGAGCAGTCTGGACGCCAAGAAGATCACCAAGACGATCCACGAGATCTGCGACGCGCCCGTGATCTGGGGCGGACAGGCGCCGAGCTCTCTGCCGGAGATGTATCTGCGCGACGGAAAGCCGGACTATCTGAGTCTGGGCGAGGGCGAGATCACGATCTACGAATTCGTCCGCGCGGTCGAGAGCGGCGGCGACATGTCGCAGATCCCCGGCCTTGCGTATCTCGACAAGGACGGCAATTTCGTCCGCACGCCGGACCGACCGGTCGCGGATCTGACGGCGTTTCCGGAGATGGACTGGTCGTTCGTGGAGCCGCAGAACTACTTTTCCTCTTTCTTTCATTGTACGAAGATGCTCTATCTTCATGCGTCCAAGGGCTGTCCGGGTTCCTGCATATTCTGTTCCAACAAGCAGTTCCATCAGGGACGGAACCGCTGCCGCGATCCGAAACACGTGATGCACGACATCGAGTATCTGGTCGGCAAATGCGGCGCGAACGGCATCTATTTTTCCGACGAACAATTCGTCCCGAACCGCCGCATACGAGAAGAGCTGCTCTCGATGATCCGCGAAAGCGGACTGGACTTTGTGTGGGGATGCCAGATGCGCCTGGGCGTTCTGAACGAGGAGGACATCCGCCTTATGGCCGAGGCGGGCTGCCGCTGGATACTGTTCGGGATCGAATCGGGCAGTCAGGAAATGATCCGCAAGATCAAAAAAGGCACCGACCTTCGTCTGGCGCTGCCGACGATCGAGTGGTGCGAAAAGGCCGGGATCACCGTGCAGGCGTCGTTTATCATCGGCTATCCGGACGAGACGCCCGAGGAAATGCGGCGGACCGTCGACATGGCGCTGTCGCTTCCGGCAAGTCTGCCTGTGGTCAATATCCTGACGCCGCTGCCCAATTCGGAGATCTGGTTCCACGAGTTCGAGAGGGCGCATCCGCGCATCCGCGAGCCGAAAACGATCAAGGAGATGTCCAGGATCGAAGAGGTCGCGAGCGATACGGCACGGGTGAATCTGTCCAAAATCCCGCGTAAGGATCTGTACGTTGTCCATCACTATTTTCAGTGGAAGGATTTTATCGGCAAGGACTCTGTCAAGGACGACTCTTTCGGGATCGTCAAAAAAATGGCGCGCGATACGTTCAACCGGATTTTCAAACACGGTCTGCGCGGGTTCCTGTTCGGCACGTACCGGTCTGTCCGCCAGTTTGTTACGGTGTGGTTCTTTGCCCACTGTTTCCCGAAAACATTGAAAAAATACGGCCTGAAATAACCGATGCGTCTGCCGGCACGGCATCACGGGGAGGACATGATGAAAAAAGCGATCTGCATACTGCTTCTGCTGTGTCTGCCGCTGTCGCTTGCGGCGTGCGCGGGCGATCCCGACGCGCCGACCGCAGACGCCCGCACGGACGTCCCGATACAGACAACCGAACAGGAGGAAGAAACCATGACGGAAAAAACATCCGCGGCAAAACTGCTTTACATGGGTCACGCGAGCCTGCGGCTCACGACGCCGGAGGGCAGGGTGATCTACATCGACCCCTATGCGGGCGACGGATACGGCGAGACGGCGGATCTCGTCCTCGTCACGCACAGTCATTTCGACCACACCGCGCTGGACAAGGTCGCCGACCGTGCGCCGGACTGCCGCGTCATTACCTGGAAAGAGGCGCTTTCCGGCGGTACGCACCGGACGTTCGATCTCGGTTACGTCACGGTTGAAGCCGTCGAGGCGGGCTATAACCGCAACCACAGCGTCAAGGAATGCGTCGGCTATGTTCTGACGCTGTCGGACGGCGTTCGCGTCTATGTGTCCGGAGACACGTCAAAGACAAAACAAATGCCGGCGCTTGCGGAAAAACAGATCGACTACGCGTTTTTCTGCTGCGACGGCGTGTACAATATGGATTTGGATGAGGCGGCGGAGTGCGCTGCGCTGGTCGGCGCGAAGCACAATATTCCGTATCATGTGATCGCGGCAAGCGGAAGCCGGACGTTCGACCGCGCGCGTGCGGAACAGTTTGAAGCGGCCGGCCGGCTGATCCTTGAGCCGGGCGAGGAGATCGAGCTTGCGTAAAGGCGGGATCAGCCCTTTGACTCGACGAATCTCCAGACGGCAAAGAGCAGCACTGCGATCTGCAGGACGAAGATGACCGGGATGCCGATCATGAATTTCGGGTGCTGCGTTTTGTGGCGGATGATCAGCATCGTGAAGAACATAGCGACGCTGCCGCCCAACGCGGCGAGCAGCAGCAGGACGGCCTCCGGTACGCGCATTGCGTGCCGCGGCGCCGCCCATTTGTCATAGATCGTCGCCAGGATCGAGATGCCCGAAATGATGATCAGATACAACAGAAGCGGATTCATGCCGATACCTCCGGAAACGCAGTTTTATCGGGTTCATTTTAACCCGAAACATACAGGTTTGTCAACAGTATTTTGATAACAAAGGAGCGATCAGAGATGCAAAAAACAATCGGAATCCGGGCGATCGTTCTGCTGTGCGCAGCGCTCGTGCTCGGAGCATTTGCGCTGACCGCGTGCACACAAAAGAATCAAACGCAAGAGCCCGCGGAAACGGTCGCGGCGTCTTCCGAAGAATCGGCCGGAACACAGACGCAGGAAAGCGCGACAGATGTACAGACCGAAGCGTCGACGGCTCCGTTCACGCAGACAGCCGCGGCACCGAGCGCGGAAGAAACGCGGAAACAGGACACGACGACCAAGGCACCCGCGTCCGCGACGAAGGCGGCCGCGGCTTCGACGAAAGCAGAGGCGACCGCGACAAAAGCGGCGCAGACCACGACGAAGGCGTTCGAGTTCACGGCCAAAACGCCTGCGACGACCAAAGCGGGTACGACCACGACGAAGGCCGGTACGCCGACGACCCAAGCGGGCACAACGACAACCAAGGCGAGCACGACTTCCACGACGATTCGTTCATCCGGTTCGGGCTCCGGTTCCGGCTCCGGATCGGGTTCCGGTTCCGCAGAACAGTCATCGCAGACGACCGCTTCCGCGCCTTCAACCGTGAAACCTTCCGTTTCCGCGACTTCGACGACGCGCGCGTCCGGTTCCGTGACCTCGACGACACAGTCGTCCGGCGAAACGCTGCCGATCGTCGACAGCGAGGAAGAGGTCGTCCTCAATCCGTTCGGCCGATAAACGAATACATCGAAAAAACATAAACTGCCGCGTCCGGTCGGATCGCGGCAGTTGCGCTTTTTGTGCGATTAGAATTTCTTTGCGAAGGCTTCCTTAACCTTGTCCTTGGCCACGGCTTTGGCACTCTCGAGTTTCATGCCGATCTGTGTTTCATTCAGGTTCAGCATGTCGCCGTCCGCTTTTTCGATCAGGATCTCGCAGTCGAGTCCGAACGAAACGAGCGCGGTCGTCAGCAAAGCGAAAGGCGCCGCGGTCAGACCGACGAACGTGCCGATGACGCCTGCCGTTATGGGGATGTTGACCAGGATCTCGCCGTTGCGCATAAGCATCACACGCGAGACGTTGCCCTCTTGTACAAGTTCCTTGACCGCTTCCACGAGCAGTTCCGCCTGCTGTTTCAGATTCTCTTTCTCCATGTTGAACACCCTTTCCGTTTTTTCTTCATTATATCTGTTATTTCAAAGGATTGCAAGACGTTTTACCGCACGGCGCCGATGCATGTTTCGCTGTCGGCGTCCGTGATCTGCACGGTGACGAAGCCGGATGCGGGACAGTCGCCGGAAATACGCACGGGCAGATAGTTCGCGGTGTGGCCGCAGCCGTCCTCCTCAAGCAGCACCTGCACGCATGTACCGATCCGGCTGCGGAGATACGCGGCGCGTATGGCGTCCGTCGCGGCGATCATTTCGGCGGCGCGGCGTTCCTTGACGGCCTTCGGCACCTGGTCGGGCATGTCGGCGGCACGCGTGCCGGAACGCGGCGAATAGGGGAAGACGTGCGTTTTCTCAAAGCCGATCTCCCGCACGAATGCCAGCGACGCGGCGTGATCCGCCTGCGTTTCACCCGGAAAACCGACCATGACGTCCGTGCTCAACGTGCAGTCCGGGAAACGCTCGCGCAGCTTGCGGCACAGACTGCGGTATTCATCGGCGCTGTAATGGCGGTTCATGCGCCGCAGCGTTGCGTCACAGCCGCTCTGCAGGGAGATGTGGAACTGCGGACAGAGCTTTTCGCACGCGGACAGCCGGTCGATCAGACTGTCGGTCAGGTGATCCGGTTCGAGCGAGCCGAGCCGCACGCGCTTGACGGCGTCGCTTTCCGAAGCCGCCCGCACCGCATCGCACAAATCGTATTCGCCGTCCGCATACGCCGACAGGTTGATGCCGACCAGCACGATCTCCGCATAGCCCGCGCTGCCGAGCGCGGACGCTTCGGCGCGGATGTCCGCGAGCTTTTTCGAGCGCACACGGCCGCGCGCATAGGGGATGGCGCAGTACGCGCAGAAACGGTTGCAGCCGTCCTCGATCTTGATCTCGGCGCGGGTACGGCCGTAGAACGAGTGGATCGCACAGGGGACGAACGGATCGCCGCTTTCGTGCGCGCGCGTCAGCAGAAGCCGCTCTCTGTGCGCAAAAAAATCGTCCAGCGCTTCGAGCAGACGCGCATTGCTGCGGTTGCCCAGCACAATATCCGCCTCGCACAGCGCTTCTGCGGCGTCGGGATACGCCTGCGGCATGCAGCCGGTCAGCACGACCGCCGCGTCGGGATTCTGCCGCTTGAGCCGGCGGACGATCTGGCGCGTTTTGCGGTCGCTTTCCGATGTGACGGTGCAGGAGTTGACGACGTATACGTCGGCGCTGTCCGAAGCGTCCGTGATCGTGTATCCGTGCGCGGCGAGCGCCTCCGCCATCACCTGCGACTCATATTGATTGACCTTGCAGCCGAGAGTATACAGTGCAGCCTTCATGATGTTCTCCAAAGAAAAAGACCGAACGCGCGTCCGGTCTTTTTATGTTGTTTTGCGGTTATGCGTTTTTGTTCAGCGCGCGTTCGAGCCAAACGGTGCCGATATCCATCGCGTTGTACAGACCGCGCTTTTCGCCCTTTTTGATGATGCGGTCACGCGGACGGGCGTCCGGATCGGTGGACACGAGCTGCACCACGACGCGATCGGCGATCTGCATGTCGTGGAATTCCTTGGTGCCGGTGATCTGCAGGATCACCACAAAGGGATCGCGCGGGTCGCCGTAGTAAATTGTATTGTCCTTGCGTACGAGGGGCTTGCCCTTGTAGGTCAGGAACGCATCTTTCTTAGCCAATTCAAAGCATCCTTTCCTCAGTTGTCCACGCCGAGATATTCCTTCACGAGGATCTGCAGAAGCTCGTCGCGGTCGATGCGGCGCACGAGACTGCGCGCGTTGTTGTGCGTGGTGATGTAGGTGGGATCCTCCGACAGGATATAGCCGACAAGTTGGCTGATCGGGTTGTATCCCTTTTCCTGCAGCGCCTCGTAAATCGCGACAAGCGTGCGGCGCATTTCGGTTTCGGGTTCATCCCTCAGGGTGAAGCGCTGGGTTTTGTCTGTCATCGTAACCACCTCGTTCAAAAGCTTTCACGTATATATTATATACGATTCTTTTGACAATTACAAGTGCAGATGCAAATTTTTACAATTTCTTTGTAAATCTTTGCGGCTGCATCAGGAGCGCAGATGGATGCCGAGCATTTCGAGCGCGGCGATCGCGCGTTTCATCGCGGAATCGGCCTCCTCATCGGTCAGCGTGCGCTCGGCCGAACGCAGCGTCAAGTTGAACGCGACGCTCTTCATGCCGTCGGGGATCTGACTGCCCTCGTACACGTCGAACAGGCTGATGCTCTCGAGGATCTTGCCGACGGCGCGGGCGATCTCACGCTCGAGCCGCAGCACCGGGATCGCACGCTCGCACACGAACGCCAAATCGCGCGTGCTGGCGGGGAAGCGCGGCAGATGACGGTACACACGCACCAGGTCGCTTGCCGCCTCGAAGGTGTTGAAATCCAGCTCTGCCACGTAGGTGCGCTGTCCGATGCCGTAGTTCTCCTGTACATCGGGATGAACCTCGCCGAGGAAGCCCAGCTCTTTGCCGCCCGCGGTCAGTTTCGCCGCGCGGCCGGGATGCAGGAACGGACAGTCCGCGACCGGTTCCACATCCACATCGCGGATGCCTGCCTTGAGCAGCAGCGCTTCGATCGCGCCTTTGAGCGTGAAGAAGTCACAGTCGGGGCCGTACATTCCCAGCGCGATTTTCGGCAGTTCGTCCGGCAGATCGCGGCCTTCGACGGGGATGTACACCGTCGCCATCTCAAAGAGGTACGCCTCGGGACAGCGGTTGTTGTAGTTGCGGGCGAGCGTTTCGAGCATGGACGGCACGGTGATCGTGCGCATGACGCTGGTATCCTCGCCGAGCGGGTTCGTGATCGTCACAACCGTGCGCAGCGGGCTGTCCGCGGGAAGGCGGATCTTGTCGAAATATTTGGGACTGATGAAGGAATAAGTCTGGATCTCGCTCAGACCGGAAGCCATGAGCGAATCGCATGCGAGATTCTGCAGTTTCTGCGTGGGCGAGAGCTTGCCGGCCGTCGTACTCGTGAACGGGCGGCTCTCGATATTCTCAAATCCGTAGAAGCGCGCGACCTCCTCGGCGATGTCTGCCGGATGCAGCACGTCGCCGCGGAACGACGGCACATAGACGACGCCGTCCTTGACCTCGAACTCCAGCTTTTCCAGAATGCGTATCTGCTCGTCGGCAGGAACGTGGATGCCGATGAATTCGTTTGTCCAGTCGGGCAGGAACGGTACGGTCGTCACGCCGGTCTTGGAGCAGTCGCAGTCGACGACGCCCTCGACCACGTCGCCCGCGTCCAGAAGCTGTACCAGCTCGAGCGCTCTGTCGAGCGAACGGCGGCAGCCCTTGGGATCGAGCTCCTTCTCGTAGCGGCCGGAGGCCTCGGTGCGCATGCCGAGCTTTTTGGCGGTCAGACGCACGCTCGTGCCCTTGAAGCAGGCGGACTCGAATACGATCTGCGTCGTGTCGTCCATGATGCCGCTGTATTCGCCGCCCATGACGCCGGCGACGGCGACGGGTTTGTCGGCGTCGGCGATGACGAGCATCGACGGTTCCAGTGCGCGTTCCACGCCGTCAAGCGTGGTGATGGTTTCGCCTGCTCTCGCCTTGCGCACGTTGACGACGCCGCCGCTCAGGTAGCGCAGGTCGAACGCGTGCATCGGCTGGCCGAATTCGAGCATGACGTAGTTTGTGATGTCGACAATATTGTTGATCGGGCGCACACCGCTTGCGCGCAGCCGCTCGCGCATCCAGCGCGGGGAGGGCTTGACGCGCACGTTCTTGACCACGGCGCCCGCATAGCGGTAGCAGTTTTCACTGTCGAGGACGTTGACGGACAGCAGCTCCTTCACGTCGCCTTCGCCTTTTTTGACCTGCGGCACAGGGACGGTGAAAGGCAGTTTGAAGCTTGCGGCGGCTTCACGCGCCAGACCGATAACACTCAGACAGTCCGGACGGTTGGGCGTGATCTCGAACTCCGTGATGACGTCGTCGAGACCGATCGCCTTGCGGATGTCCGTGCCGGGGGTGCGGTCGCAGTCGTCGCCGAGGACAAAGATACCGTCTTCGATGGCGTAGGGGAAGTCGTGCGTCGTCAGACCCAGCTCGCCGAGCGAGCAGAGCATGCCGCTGCTTTCCACGCCGCGGAGCTTGCCGCTGTGGATCTGCTTGCCGCCCGCGACGACGGAATCGTCGAGCGCGACGGGAACGACGTCGCCGGCAGTGAGGTTCTGCGCGCCGGTCACGATCTGCAGCGGGGCGTCGCCGCCCGCGTCGACCTGACAGACCCACAGGTGGTCGGAGTCGGGATGACGCGCCAAAGAGAGCACTTTGCCCACAACGATGTTGCGCAGCTCGCTGCCCTCCTGCTCGTAGCATTCTACCTTTGAGCCGGTCAGCGTCATAACGTCGGCGAATTCTTTATCCGAGGCTTCTACGGGCACATAGACCTGCAGCCATTTTTTCGAGAGTTTCATATGGTGTCAACCTCCTTTAAAACTGCGACAGGAAGCGCATGTCGTTTTCATAGAACAGGCGCAGATCGTCGATGTGGAAGCGGAACATCGCAATGCGTTCCAGGCCGATGCCGAACGCGAATCCGCTGTATTCGTCGGGGTCGACGCCGCCGTTGCGCAGCACCTGCGGATGCACCATGCCGCCGCCGAGGATCTCGATCCAGCCCTCGTCCTTGCACATCGAGCAGCCCTTGCCGCCGCAGCGGAAGCAGGACACGTCGACCTCGCAGGACGGTTCGGTGAACGGGAAGTGATGCGGGCGCAGACGGATGCGCGTCTGCTCGCCGAACAGACCCTTAGCCAGCGTTTCGAGGCACGCCTTCAAATCGCCCATCGTCACGCCCTTATCGACGACGAGACCTTCGATCTGGTGGAACAGGGGAGAGTGCGTCGCGTCCGCGGCGTCGGAGCGGTAGACGCGTCCGGGCGCCAGGATGCGGATGGGCGGTTTGTGCTGCTCCATGTAACGGATCTGCATGGGGGACGTCTG
The DNA here is from genome assembly GCA_902790325.1 of Oscillospiraceae bacterium. Lineage (GTDB taxonomy): Bacteria > Bacillota > Clostridia > Oscillospirales > Acutalibacteraceae > UBA1425. The sequence continues at coordinate 22,065 of CADARP010000004.1, forward strand.
GGTGCGCAGCAGTACCTTGTCCGTGATATAGAAGGTGTCCTGCGTGTCGCGCGCGGGATGTCCCTCGGGAATATTGAGCGCTTCAAAGTTGTAGTAATCCAGCTCGACCTCGGGACCGGACGCGATCTGGAATCCCATACCGATGAAGATATCCTTGACCTCGTCCAGAACGATGGTCAGCGGATGCTTGTGTCCGCGGCGCGGCAGGGTGCCGGGCATCGTCACGTCGATCGTTTCGAGCTTCAGACGCTCTTCTTTTTCTTTTTGTTTGAATATCTCCGCGTGCTCCGTGATCTGCTGCTCGATATAGGCGCGGGCTTCGTTGGCAAGCTGTCCCATCACGGGGCGCTCCTCTGCGGAGAGCTTGCCCATCTGCTTGAGAATGGCGGTCAGTTCGCCTTTTTTGCCGAGATATGCCACACGCATGGCCTCCAGATCGCTCTTGCCTTTGGCGGCGGCAATCCGCTCCGCGGCGGACCTCCTCAGCTCTTCCAGTTGCGATTTCATAGCGATGTTTCCCTCTTTCCGAAAATAATAAAAGACCTTCATCCCGATGCGGGACGAAGGTCAACTCCGCGGTACCACCCGACATTTCCGCACGAATGCGGACACTCTGCGCGCACAAAGACGCGTCTGCCGATCACGGCGGCATGCCGTCGCGCCCTACTGATCTGTGTTCAGGCGCGCCGCTCCCAAGTGAACTTCGGCTTTGCGGAAAGACAGACGCGCTTTCAGCCGCGGCGCGTCCTCTCTGCGGGTTTCCGTTGCAAGGCTTACTCTCTTGTTCCTCGCGTTTACTAAATCACTATACCACAAACGTACAGGATTTGCAAGTGTTTTTTGTCTTTTATTCACGCAAAACGACCGGCGCGGACAGAATACCGGTCCGGCGCAGGTTGTATTCATAGCTCCAGCGGCAGCCCTCGCTGCGCCAGGCGCTCGGGCCGTGCCACTTTTCCGTTTCGTCGGCAAGGTGCAGCGGGCCGAATGTGTTGTAGCGGTGGATGTACAGCGTGAACCGCACGTCGTGCATGCCGTCGGCAAGATCCGGTACGGTCAGCGTATACGGCGGATAGACGATGCTGCCGCAGTCCCTGCCGTCCACCTGAACGCCGATCAGCGCGCCGCGATACCACGAAGCGCGCAGCGTCAGTTTGCCGTTTTTTGCCTCGGCCTTGCAGTTGTAGGTGATATTGCCGCCGTAGAAGGGGAAGCCCTGCCGCGTCAGATCGCCGAAACAGACGGATGCGGGCTTCTGCGTGATCGACGCATGCCGTCCGTGCGCCTTGACGCCGAAATCGCCGAGGATGAATACAGCCTCGATGTTCGTTGCCTCGCCGTAGGCATAGGTGATCTCCAGCGTGTTGCGGCCCTGCACGATCGGCGGCAGCGGCAGTTTGTCGATGGCGATGTCCACATACTTGCCGCAAGGCGTCTTCGGCACGTCGACGCCGTTGAGGCGAATCGATTCGGCCTTGTCCAGCTCCTCCAGCGCAAGGTGTGCGCCGGTATAGTCGATCCCGCTGTCAAAGGAAAAGCGGAGCGTCAGCAGACTCACGGGATCGGGTTCGCCGATGACCCACGGCTGCACGCAGTGACCGCTGCGATCCCGCAGTCCCAGACGCGCGCGTGCGTGATCGTCGAGACGCAGGATCTCTTCCTCGTCCGAAAAGTCCGCGTCGCCGGACAGCTTATACTGCGCCATATCCAGCACCAGCACGTTGTCCTCGGACAGCGTGTAATCCGTTTCGTCCGGCAGGACATATTCCGCCGTCGGCGCTTCGGGCTGCGTTTCCTGTGCCACGCAAACGCCTTCCGTCAGGCGCAGCAGCACCGAGTCGTAACCGTACAGCTTGCGGGAGATGAAAGTCTTGCCGTTTTTGTATTCTGCGGCAAGCGGTGTGATGCTGCCGCTTGCGGTGTCATACAGTTCCGGCGCGAATGTGCCGTCGAGACAGATGCGCGCGTCGATGCCGTCGTCCACGTCTTTGTTTTCCGGTTCACGGCCAAAGCAGACAAACAGCCAGCGGCAGTCTCCGTCCTCGCGCAGCTGGTAGAACAGCTCGTCGGTCAGTCTGCCGTCGGCATGGCGCAGCGTCACGGTGCGCACGTCGTCGAGCGCGGTCAGCAGCGCCGCGCGGGAGAAGTCGATCGCGGTGCTCTCGTCAAACAGCTTTTTGCCGCGGTCGGACGGTTCCGCGTCGCAGAGCGTCGGCGCTTCGCCCATGAAAATGAGTCTGCCGCCCGCCTTGCGGAACGCTTCGAGCCGATCCAGCGTCGTGGAACGCAGCGTTTCGCACGCCGGCACGACCACCGCGTCGTATGCCATCTCGCCGACCTGCAGCGGCGCGGAGCCGGCTGCGCAGAGCGTCGGCAGGAGCGATTCGGAAATATAGTCGAAATCTATGCTGCCCTCCAGGAGCCAGTGCGTCACATTCTGGAAGCGCTCGTCAAGCGTCTCGCGCAGCAGGGCGGTTTTGTCGTTCGGCCCCCAATGCAGCCAGAAACTCTCGATCGGGTGCACGACGGCGACCTTGACGACGGGCTTGCCGCGTGTCATTGCCGTGTTGACGCGCGCGAAGTGATCCTCGATCACACGGTATTTCTTGTACCACGGGGACTGGTAATGGATCGACGCGGGGTAGTCGCGCTTGGCCTCGCCGCCCATGGCGTACCAGGACAGGTGCGGCACGCGCACCGTCACGCCCAGCGCAGCCTGCCAGTCGCCCTGATGTTTGTAGGTGCGGAAGTCGCAGTCCCATGCCGTCACGCCGTACAGTTCCGACAGCATCCCTTCGCGCCCGAACTGGTGCACCGCGGACTGCGCCTGCTTGGCGGTGGAGAATTCGTGCCAGTTGCAGAGCATGTCGATGCCCGGCAGGTCAAAGCCGCGATAGGAACGCATCGCCTCGCCCAGCGCGCTGCACTGCGCGTGCAGCGACGATTCCTCCATCATGTGTCCCGTCAGCGCGATATGGTTTTCGCGGCACCATCCGCCGACCGTGTCGGCAAAGGACGACGCAAACAGCTCCGCGATGCAGTCGTGGTAGCGGTAGCGGTGCAGGGACGGCGCGTTCGCGGGCAGATCCCAGAACAGCTCCGGCAGCGTTTCAAAAATATCTGCGCCGTACAGCGTTTTATACACGTCGGGTACGGCGTCCGTCCACGGGAGCTTGGCGCGCATACGGTCGGTTGAATTGTTCAGCGTGCGTTTGCGCTCGAACTGCGGTTCGTCCGTGAAAATTGCCGGGATTGTGTCGTCAAACGCATCGCCGACAGCCCTCTTGTACTGCTCGTGCGTCACTTCGATGAAGCGGCGGATGGCTTCGGGATTGAGCGTGTCGACATACGTCTGGCCGTTGTACCACGAATCGGGTTCGCCGATCTTCTGCGTGGCGTACCATTTGGCGCCCTGTGCGGGATCGTCCCTGCCGATGCGGCGGTAGGACGCGAGGAAGCCGTCTGCGTCGAGCACAACGTCATAGGCGGCGAGAAACGCCGCGCTTTCCATATCGTCCTCAAACGGCGTCAGGTACAGGCAGCGCTTGCGGTACCGCACGTCTTTCGTGACAAGACCGCCCGCGGCGCCGGACGGCCAGCGATCCTCGTCGTAGAGCCACGCGAGCATGTTTTCTTTTTTGGCCTTATCCACACAGTCGCGCACGCGTGCGAGAAATTCCTCGCTCATGTAGGCGTTTTTGAGCCCGGTGCGCACGTGCATATGAAAACCGCCGAGTCCCATCTCTTTCATGACGTCGATCTGTCGCAGCAGTTCGTCACGCTCAAGATAACTGTTCCACGCCCAGAACGGCGTGCCGCGGTATTCGGCGGTCGGGTTCCGGAACAGCGCGTCGGACAGTTTCGGTTCGGTATTTTTTTTGTAGAGCATATCTATGCACCTCCATGCGTCATTCTACCATATATGGAAGGGGAGTGCAAGAAATTTCCTCTTGACAAACAGTCGAACATTTGATACAATATGTTCGATGAACAAATGTTCTTGAGGTGATGGTATGATCCTGTATCAGAAGGAGTACGTCGACGTGCTGACCCGTTTCGAGAAAAACGGGACGATCCTGCCGCTGTGCGTATACTGGATCGACGGCACGGAATATCCGATCGACCGCATTGTGGATATCCGCCGCGCATCGTCGCTGCGCGCGGGAGGCTTCGGCATCCGCTACGAGTGCGAGATCCGCGGCAAGCGCACTTTCCTGTTTTTGGAGGGCAAACGCTGGTTTGCCGAGCGCAAGCTGCGCACCGACATCTGAACAAAATTTTCTCTTGCAAAAGCGTGCGGGATGTGGTAAAATAAATCAAATCTTTTGAAGAAACGGTGATACGATGTCAGGACATAATAAATGGAGCACCATCAAGCGCAAGAAGGAAAAGACCGACGGCGCACGCGCAAAGGTATTCACGAAGATGGGTCGTGAGATCGCCGTCGCGGTCAAGCAGGGCGGCCCCGATCCGGCCAACAACTCCAAGCTCAAGGACGTGATCGCCAAGGCCAAGGCCGCGAACGTCCCCAACGACAACATTGAGCGCATTATCAAAAAGGCCGCCGGCGCGGACGACGGCAAGGAATACGAAGCCATCACCTACGAAGGCTACGGCCCCTCCGGCATCGCGGTGATCGTCGAGACGCTGACCGACAACCGCAACCGCACGGCAGGCGACGTCCGCCACTACTTCGACAAGTACGGCGGAAACATGGGACAGAGCGGCTGCGTGTCGTTTATGTTCTCGCGCCAGGGCGTGCTGGTCGTCGAGGCCGAGGACGTCGACGAGGATCAGCTCATGGAAGACGCGCTCGAGGCGGGCGCATCCGACTTCCTGACGGATGAGGAGGACGTGTACGTCATCCGTACCGAGCCGAGCGATCTGGGCGCGGTGCGCGACGATCTGGACGCCAAGGGCTACAAGTTCATCTCCGCCGAGGTCGAGTACATTCCGTCCACCTACACGCGCCTCGAGAACGAGGACGACATCAAGAACATGACCAAGATGCTGGAAATGTTCGAGGACAACGAGGATGTGCAGGACGTCTGGCACAACTGGGAGAACGAGGACGAATAAAATCGCATAAATCCAAGGGGCTGCGAATTTCGCAGCCCCTTGGTTATGAGAGACGCTGTCGAACAGAATGTTCTTAAGAAAAAACTAAACGTTTACCCAATTGTTTCTTAAAAAATATTCTTATATGATATGGACATACAGGCAAACAAAACCGAATGATGTTCAAGAAGGTATTGTAATGAAAGAGCATTGGAAACGCGTACTCCTTGTTTTTCTCGCAACAATGACGGCATACGGCTGTGCGCATTCTTTTATCGCATCGGCGGAATCTGACGGCATGTGCGGAGAGAATGTCGTGTGGTCATTCTGTTCCGAAACGGGAACGCTGACGATCAGCGGTGTCGGCAATATGGATAACTACTGCGACGCCGGCAGCGATTCATGTACACCTTGGAAGACATATCAGAATGAGATACGAGCCGTGGTGATCGGGTATGGCGTGAACAGTATCGGCAGCAGTGCATTTGAATGGTGCGAGAATTTGACCTGTATCTCGATTCCCGAAAGCGTAACAAGCATCGGCAACGACGCATTTTTCGGCTGCGGCAGCCTTGGAAGCGTCACGATCCCTGACAACGTGACACACATAGGCAACTGTGCATTTTTCTACTGTGAGAGCTTGACCGACGTGCACATCCCCGACACCGTTACTGCTATCGGGTATGCGCCGTTCGCAGGCTGTTCAGAGCTGACGACAATCACAGTAGACGAGCGCAACACTGTGTATTGCTGCGACGAAAACGGCATATTGTACGATCGGGACATGTCGATCCTGATTCAATGCCCGGCAGCCGTCCGGCAGGCATCTGTTCCGATTCCGGACAGCGTCAAAATTATAGGAGAATGTGCTTTTTTGGGCTGTTCAAATTTGACGAATATGGCTGTACCGGACAGCGTTTCCGTCATTCAGAGCAACGCCTTTGAGGACTGTCGGAATCTAACAAGCATTTCGATCGGAACCGGTTTGACCGATCTGGAAAAAGAAGTGTTTTTTTGCTGCGAGAAGTTGAAGGACATTACATGCCCGGCCATTGTCGAACATGTCGAACCTCTCGCTTTCAATGAGACCGCATTTGAAAAGAATGCAGATAACTGGAGCGGCGGTGTACTGTATTGGAATCACTGCGTGATAGAAGCATCTCCGGAGCTGTCCGGCGAATATGCAATTGCTGCAGGTACAAAATGTATCGCATCCTGTGCTTTTTCTTTTTGTTCAAAGTTGACCGGAGTCACGATTCCGGACAGCGTGACGCACATCGGATGGTGTGCATTCAGAGACTGTTCCGATCTCGCATATGTGCATATGTCGGCTAACGTGATTGAGATTGCAGACGATGTCTTGTATGGAAGCTGCGCCCGTGTGTGCTGTGACACCGAGAACACGGTTGCGGAAGCCTTTGTCAGACGCAACGGGATCGAATACGATCGATGCGACGGGTGTTGTCATGTGCCGATGACAGAAGTGTCTCGTTTGGAAACGACTACAAATCCCTATGCGGATGTCTTACTTGAAATCGAAGACGCCGTACAGTATCCCGTGAACATCGAGGAGACGATCCCGGAAACGACATTTGCCGACATGCGCAGCGGGGACGTCGAGAATTCCGCAGCGAAGACGGGATCTGCATCACAGGCGCAACCGCGCACTGTATCAGAATCGGAAACAGTCGAAGAAGAAACAGGTCTGTTTGCGAAACTGAGAGCGTTTTTTCATGCATTGTTTGATCGCTTTTTTTAATGCCTGTTGCTGCAAATACATAGAAAAATAAAGAGAAAAGCCTGCCGCAGTTCGTGTGAGCTGCGGCAGGCTGCTTTATCGCATATGTTGATACGCCCTGACCCGGTCGGGCGGTTTGGTGAGAAAAGCCGCGGGAACGCGGCCTTTTCGACTGTCTTATTCGCTGTCCCGCACAAATGCGACGAACAGATCGCCGTTTGCGCCGAAGGATTCCATGCACGCGGCTCTGTCGTGAACGGGATCGATCACCAGTTCCTGTCCGTTCATGCCGCCTTTGGAGTACACGGCGCCGCTCTCGTCCCATCCGAAACAGTATTCTCTGTCCAGCACGAGCTTGATCCATTCCTCGCTGAGCAGCCGCTTTCCTTTGTACACGCCGCCGTGCAGGTAAAGCTGGCCGAGTTTGACCATATCCGCACTGCGGATATACAGTCCCGTCGCGCCGATCGGGTGTCCCTGCGGACAATGGCTCATCGCGGCTTCCAGAACGCCGGTTTGGACGAACAGCTCACGCCAGAGGAAATCGTCCATATGCTCTCCGGTGAGTTTATCCACGATCCTTGCCAGCAGATAGTACGCACCGTCGGAATACCGGCTGTCGGCGTCCGGGTCGTGCACGAGCGGGATCCTGAACAGACAGCCGAGGAAATCCGCGCCGAAATCGGTGGACGGTGTGCAGTCGATGTCGAGACAGCCGCCGGGCAGTCCGAGTCTGTGCCGCAGCGCCATGTCCACGGTGCAGGCGCTCCACCGGTCGTCCGCGTCCGCGGGGATCTCTTCGCGGAATATATCGGTGATCCGGGTATCCGGCGTCAGCAGCCCGCGGTCATAAAGCATCCCGATGGCCGTCATCGTATATGCTTTGGTGACGGAGTAGACGTTCTGACAGGCGTTTGTCCGAATCATCCGGATGCTTTGCGGGTCGCCGTCTCCCTCGGTAACGGCAACCGAAAATGTGTTCCATCCCTGTTTGCGCACGTAATCTGCCAAACGGTACAAAAAATCACGCATACGATCTATACTCCTCGTTTGAATATTTTATTGTATTGTACCATACGCACGCAGACAAAACAACTGCTTTTGCGGCAAATAAGAAAAGCCTGCCGCAATGCATCGAAACTGCGGCAGGTTGTGCGGTCATGGGATCGTCGATCAGTCGATCACGGGCAGGCCGGCGAAGCTCTTGGCCAGCTCTTCGTCGGTCGGGATGTAGTCGTCCATCTTGCCGTCGTGGAACTGCTCGTATGCGACCATGTCGAAATAGCCGGTGCCGGTCAGACCGAAGACGATCGTCTTTTCTTCGCCGGTTTCCTTGCACTTGAGCGCTTCGTCGATCGCAACCTTGATGGCGTGGCTGCTCTCCGGCGCGGGCAGGATGCCCTCGATGCGGGCGAACTGTTCCGCCGCCTCGAACACTTCCGTCTGCGGGACGGCGACGGCGCGCATATAGCCGTCGTCATACAGCTGCGAGAGCGTGGAACTCATGCCGTGGTAGCGCAGGCCGCCCGCGTGGTTCGGCGCGGGGATGAAGCCGCTGCCGAGCGTGTACATCTTCGCAAGCGGACAGACCATGCCGGTGTCGCAGAAGTCGTAGGCGTATTTGCCGCGTGTGAAGCTCGGGCAGGACGCCGGTTCGACGGCGACGATGTCGTAATCCGCTTCGCCGCGCAGCTTCTGTCCCATGAACGGGGCGATCAGACCGCCGAGGTTGGAACCGCCGCCGGCGCAGCCGATGATCATATCGGGCTTGATGCCGTATTTGTCGAGTGCTGCCTTGGTCTCCAGACCGATCACACTCTGGTGCAGCAGAACCTGGTTGAGCACGCTGCCGAGCACATAGCGGTATCCTTCGGAGGAAACGGCGACTTCGACGGCTTCGGAGATCGCGCAGCCGAGACTGCCGGTCGTGCCGGGGAACTGTTCGAGGATCTTGCGGCCGACGTTCGTCGTGTTGGACGGCGAGGGCGTTACGGACGCGCCGTAGGTGCGCATCACTTCACGGCGGAAGGGCTTCTGCTCATAGGAGACCTTGACCATGTAGACCTTGCAGTCGAGGCCGAAGTAGGAGCAGGCCATCGACAGCGCGGTGCCCCACTGGCCGGCGCCGGTCTCGGTGGTCACACCCTTGAGTCCCTGCTTCTTGGCGTAGTACGCCTGTGCAATGGCGGAATTGAGTTTGTGGGAGCCGCTCGTGTTGTTGCCCTCAAACTTGTAGTAGATTTTTGCCGGCGTGCCGAGCTTTTCCTCTAAACAGTACGCGCGCACCAGCGGCGACGGACGGTACATTTTGTAGAAATTGCGGATCTCTTCGGGGATCTCGATGTACGGGGTATCGTTGTCCAGCTCCTGCGCGACGAGTTCCTCGCAGAACACGGACGCCAGTTCCTCGGCCGTCATCGGCTGATGCGTGCCGGGGTTGAGCAGGGGAGCGGGTTTGTTCTTCATGTCGGAACGCACATTGTACCATGCAGTCGGCATCTCGGTTTCATTCAGATAAATTTTGTACGGGATCTTTTCCATGGTTCTGCCATCCTTTCAAAAATGATTTTTTCAATAAAAAAACTGCCCCAACAAACGTATATGTTTGCTGGGACAGGATTTAACATATCCTGCGGTGCCACCCGGCTTGACGCTTATCGCGCCCGCTTAACGCGTACCGTCATACGCTGACTTTTGTTCACGGAGAGTCCTGCTCCGTCGCACATACTCTGAAGGGGAACCTTCATTTCCGATTGCCCTCGGAAGTCCATTCGGTACTTGTACGTTCTGCCGCGATTTCACCGGCCGCGGCTCTCTTTGAGAACGGGGACAAAACCTACTCACTCTTCCTCGTCGGTTTTGCACAGTATAGCACCGTGTTATCCGGTTGTCAAGTGTTTTTTTAAAAATATTTCGGATATACCGAAGCGGTATTTACATCAGTGTACCGCCGCCCAGAACGATATCGCCGTCATACAAAACCGCTGCCTGACCGGGCGTGACGGCGCGCTGCGGTTCTCCGAAAACAAAATGCACGGTGTTTTCGCCCGTTGGAACGACCGTGACCGGCTGTTCCGGCTGGCGGTAGCGGAGCTTGACCGTGCAGGTGAAGGGCGCGTGCGGAACGCTGCCGCCGATCCAGTTGAAATCGGCCGCGTCCGCTTCGGTGCGGTACAGTTCGCCAATGCGTCCGAGCCGTACGGTATTGTCGCAGGCACGCACGCCGCAGACGTAGTACGGCTCCGACGAAGCGATTCCCAGCCCTTTTCGCTGGCCGACCGTGTAGTGTATGATCCCTTTGTGCCGGCCGATGACGCTGCCGTCCGCCGACACGAAATCGCCGTCCGGAAAGCGCCGTCCGCAGATGCGCTCCACGGCCGCGGCATAGTCGCCGTCGGGGACGAAGCAGATGTCCTGACTGTCCGGCTTGTCGGCGTTGATAAACCCGTTCTCCAGCGCGATCCGGCGCACGTCGGTTTTGTGCAGAGAGCCGAGCGGGAAACGCGTATGCGCAAGCTGCGCCTGCGTCATGGCGTACAGGACGTAGCTTTGGTCTTTGGATGCGTCCGACGCTTTTTTCAGGATGTATTTGTCCGCCTGCTTCTCGATGCGCGCGTAGTGTCCCGTGACCAGAACGCCGCAGCCGAGAACCGCGGCGCGCCGGTACAGCAGATCGAACTTCATATAGCGGTTGCAGTCGATGCAGGGATTCGGCGTGACGCCCCGCGCATAGCACTGCGCAAATTTCTCCATCACAAGCCTGCGGAAGTCCGCGGTGAAATTGAAGACATAATACGGCATGTGCAGCCGAAACGCCACGCTGCGCGCGTCCTCTACGTCGTCCAGCGAGCAGCATGTGCGCGTGCGCGAGACGCCGGCGTCCTCGTTGTCATACAGCTTCATCGTGCAGCCGATGCAGTCAAAACCATCCTGCTGCATCAAAAACGCGGCGACGCTGCTGTCCACGCCGCCGCTCATGGCGATCAATGCTTTTTTCATGTTCTACCGCCTGACGTTGCCGACGTCCGTTACGATCTCGTATCCGGCGGCGCGCACGCGCGCTTCGAGACAGGCACGGCACTGCGCGGATTCCTCGCCGGTGCAGATCTTGCCTTCGTACAGCGCGTACTTTTCACGCACGTCCGCGGGCGAGAGGTTCGGCATGACGACGTTGGCACCCGCGCGAAGCCCCAGCTCGCGTCCGTCCGGAGCGATCGTGCCGAGTGCGGTCGTCGCGGGCAGCAGCGCATGCGGGAACAGAAGCCGCAGGACCGCAATAATTCGCAGCGTCAGTTTGAGCGAACCGGCGCTCTTGTCGGCAAACGGTGTATCCGGCGCGGGGATAAACGGCCCGACGCCGATCATATCCGGGTCAAGCCGCTGCAGAAAGCGGAAATCGGTGACGATGTTTTCTGTCGTCTGAAATGGCGAGCCGACCATGAAGCCGCTGCCGACCTGGTAGCCGATCTCCTTGAGATCAAAGAGACAGCGCTTGCGGTTTTCGGCAGACAGGGCAGGGGGATGCAGCGCGGCATAGTGCGTGCTGTCGGCGGTTTCGTGCCGCAGCAGAAATCGGTTTGCGCCTGCGCGGTAATAGGCGAGATAGCTTTCGCGCGGTTTTTCACCGATCGAAAGCGTTATGGCGCAGTCCGGAAAACGCGTGCGGATGCGTTCCACGATCGCACAGATGCGCTCGTCCGTGAAGTACGGGTCCTCGCCGCTTTGCAGCACGAACGTGCGGTAGCCGAGCGCATATCCTTCCGTGCAGCAGGCGAGGATCGTATCCGCGTCCAGGCGGTAGCGCTGTACGGAGCGGTTTTCGCAGCGGATGCCGCAGTAATAGCAGCCGTTTTTGCAGTAATTGGAAAACTCGATCAGACCGCGCACGAATACGGCGGTTCCGTACACGCTTCGCCGCACCGCATCCGCGGCGGCAAACAGCGCGTCGTCAAACGCGTCGCTCTCCAGCACAGTCTTGAGTTCGGGGTCGGAAAGATTCCGCTGTGTTTGCAGTTTTCGGATCAGATCGTTCATACGCAGCAGTGTGCGCAGCTCCCGCAGTCGGGGAACTGCGACGGGTCGTACTCGATGCCGTTGCGGTCATAGTAGTCTTTGACGGCGGCTTTGATCGCCTCCTCCGCAAGGACGGAGCAGTGCAGTTTATGCGCCGGCAGACCGTCCAGTGCTTCCGTGACCGCTTTGTTCGTAAGCGTCAGCGCATCGGCAAGGGGCTTACCCTTGATCATTTCCGTCGCCATGGAGCTGGACGCAATCGCGCTGCCGCAGCCGAACGTCTCGAACTTGACGTCCGTAATGACGCCGCCGCCGATCTTCAGATAGATTTTCATGATGTCGCCGCATTTGGCGTTGCCGACTTCTCCGACGCCGTCGGCGTCCTCGATCACGCCGACGTTGCGCGGATTGCGGAAATGATCCATCACTTTTTCACTGTATAATGCCATAGTTCACCTCACGGGATCACAAAGGGTGTTTTGCCGTTTACAAGGTCGCGCCAGACAGGGGACATGCCGCGCAGATACGCGACGACTTCGCGTACCGCATCGATGATCCGCTCGACCTCCGCGGGCGTGTTCTCTTCGCAAAGCGTCAGCCGCAGCGAGCCGTGCGCGATCTCGTGCGGACGGCCGATGGCGAGCAGCACATGGCTCGGGTCCAAAGAGCCGGACGTGCACGCCGAGCCGGACGAAGCCGCAACGCCTTTGTCGTCTAAAAGCAGCAGCAGCGATTCGCCCTCGATGCCCTCGAAGCAGAAATTGACGTTGCCGGGCAGCCGTTCGTTCCTGTCGCCGTTGAGTACGCAGTGCGGGATTTCGGCCAGCCCCTCGATCAGGCGCTCGCGCATCGCGCCGACTTTTGCGGCGTTCGTTTCCATGTTTTGCACGGCTTCCTCAAGCGCGGCAGCCATGCCCAGGATCGCGGGCAGGTTTTCGGTACCGGCACGTTTGCCGCGTTCCTGTGCGCCGCCCTCGATCAGACTGTAAAGGCGCATACCTTTACGTGCGACGAGCACGCCGATCCCTCTGGGACCGTGGAATTTGTGCGCCGACAGGGACAGGTAGTCAATGTTATCCTCCCGCACGTTCACCGGAATATGTCCGACGGCCTGCACCGCGTCCGTGTGGAACGGCACGCCTTTTTCGCGGCACACCGCGCCGATCGCGCGAATGGGCTGCACGGTGCCGATCTCATTGTTGGCGAACATGACCGTCACGAGCGCCGTGTCCCCGCGGATCGCGTCCGCGACCTGCTGCGGCGTAACAATGCCGTTTTCATGCACATCCAGCAGCGTTACCTCGAAACCGTCCGCCTCCAGCTTTTTCAGCGTATGCAGGACGGCGTGGTGCTCGAATGCCGTGGATATGATATGCTTTTTTCCTTTTGCGGCGCCCGCTTTCGCGGCGGACAGGATCGCCTGGTTGTCGCTCTCACTGCCGCCGGACGTAAACGTGACCTCGCGCGCATCACAGCCGAGACATCGGGCAATGCGCGCACGCGCGTCTTCGAGCGCCTCCTTGGCCTGCTGCGCGAACGCATACAGGCCGGAGGGATTGCCGTACACCGTGTCGAAACAGGGGAGCATCGCGTCGATCGCGGCGCGGCTCGTTTTCGTGGTGGCGGCGTTATCTGCGTAGATCATATGCCGCCTCTCAATCCGCAAACAGCGCTGTGGACAGATAGCGGTCGCCTGTATCGGGCAGCAGGACAACGATGTTCTTGCCTGCGTTTTCGGGACGTTTGGCGAGCGTGATCGCAGCAAATGCCGCGGCGCCGGACGAAATGCCGACCAGCACGCCTTCGCGTTTGCCGATCTGTTTGCCGGCTGCGAATGCGTCCTCGTTGGAGACGGGCAGGATCTCGTCGTAGACGTCCGTGTTCAGCACGTCCGGCACGAAGCCTGCGCCGATGCCCTGGATCTTATGCGCGCCCGCGACGCCTGTGGACAGAACGGCGGAAGTTTCCGGCTCGACCGCGACGACTTTGACGTCGGGGTTCTTTGCCTTAAGATACTCGCCGACGCCGGTCAGCGTGCCGCCCGTGCCGACGCCCGCGACAAAGATGTCCACCTTGCCGTCCGTATCGTCCCAGATCTCGGGGCCGGTCGTGCTGCGGTGCGCCTGCGGATTGGCGGGGTTGACAAACTGGCCGGGGATGAAGCTGTTGGGCGTTTCGGCTGCGAGCTCTTCGGCCTTGGCGATCGCGCCCTTCATGCCTTTGGAACCGTCGGTCAGCACAAGCTCCGCGCCGTATGCTTTCATCAACTGGCGGCGTTCGACGGACATGGTTTCGGGCATGACGATGATGATGCGGTAGCCGCGCGCGGCAGCTACGGAAGCAAGACCGATGCCGGTGTTGCCGGACGTCGGTTCGATGATGACGGAGTCGGCGTTGAGCAGCCCCTTCTGCTCCGCGTCGTCGATCATCGCCTTGGCGATGCGGTCCTTGACGGAACCGGCGGGATTGAAGTATTCGAGTTTGGCATAAACTTTGGCGCCGAGCTGCTCCGCTTCTTCTGTGTGCGTCAGCTCCAGCAGGGGCGTGCGGCCGATCAGTTCGTCTGCGGTACGGTAGATACGCATGGTGTTGTCCTCCTTGATATTTGAATAACCTAAATCCTATATGTTTAATAGGTTATTCGGAGTATAGCACACAGAATCACGTTTGTCAAGCACTTTTTTAAAAAGATTGTATTTTGCGGCGTGCCCTTGCGCGAACCGTTTGACGTCATGCGCCGGTCGTCCGACTGTCCGTGAAGAACCGTTCCGCTTTCAAAGCGTCCGGCCTTTGCCGAAACAGGCGGCCGGACGGCTTCAATCACCTTGAAAACCCCGGACGACTCTGTTATAATAATTATAATTAAGTATGAAAGAGGGATCTGTGTGACATTCAAAAAATGTGTTGCCGTGCTGTTGGCGCTGTTATGTGTTACGGTGCTGTTCGCGGGCTGTTACCAGTTTTCGGAACCTGAATTGCCGTACACCGACCCTGCGCCGCAGACCGTCGACGCCCCGCAGACCGAGGCGCCCGCGGGCGAAGAACCCAAAGACATCCACGCAACGTCACCGCCTGCGGCCGACGGCGAGACTACAGCCGCGACCACGACCGCGACCACGACCGCAACCGCGACCGCGACCACGACCGCGACCGCAACCGCAGCCGGGACAAAGCTCGATGAAAACGGCAGCTATTACAGCCGCGATGACGTGGCGCTGTATATCCGCACCTACGGCCACCTGCCGCCGAATTATATGACAAAAAAGCAGGCACAGGCACTCGGCTGGTCGGGCGGGAGTCTGGAACAATTCGCGCCGGGCAAGGCGATCGGCGGCGGACGCTACGGGAATTATGAAGGGCTCTTGCCAGACAGACCCGGCCGATACTACACGGAATGCGACATCGACACGCTCGGCAAGTCGAAACGCGGCAGCAAGCGGATCGTCTTTTCCAACGACGGACTGATCTACTACACCGACGACCACTATAAGAGCTTTACGCTGCTGTACGGGGAGGAGTAACCATGCAATATGTTTTTTTGGACGGCGCGCGCATCCTTTCAAACCATGATCTGCATGCCGTATTCGCCGACGGACTGGCGTTGGAGGAATACTACGGGCGCAACCTGGACGCGCTGCATGACGTTCTGACCGACCGCACCGAGCCGCTCGGGATTGTGATCGTGAACGAAGCGCTTCTGCGCGAGCACCTCGGCCGCCGTGCCAACGGCTTTTTCCGGCTTCTGCGCGATCTGCGGGCGGAGAACGTGGTGCGCGTCACGGTGGTCGCGCCGGACGAGGCGGAGACATGACGCGCCGGCTCGGCCTTTCTTGACATTTTCCCCACGGCTCGATATAATAAAAGCACGCAATACGAAAAGAAACCAGTGATGACCAAAGGAGAAATCGCTTATGTTTACAGAAGAAAACGGCAAGATCTGGCTTGCGACCGGCAGTGAACGCGTTTATCTGAATCCTTCGATGGCCAATCGTCACGGCCTGATCGCCGGCGCTACCGGTACGGGCAAGACCGTAACGCTCAAGGTCGTTGCGGAATCGTTCAGTGAAATGGGAGTGCCCGTGTTCATCGCCGATATAAAAGGCGACGTTTCCGGTATGTGCCTGCCCGGCTGTGAAAACAAACATATCCGCCGCTCGATCGACACGATGGGGATCGAGAATTTCAGCTATACCGATTTTCCGGTTCGCTTCTTTGACGTATACGGCAAGCTGGGACACCCCGTGCGCACCACGATCTCCGACATGGGGCCGGAGCTGCTGGCGCGTCTTCTGGGTCTCAACGAGGTTCAGAGCGGCGTGCTGCGCATCGTGTTCCGCATTGCCGACGACAACGGTATGCTGCTTCTGGATCTCAAGGATCTGCGTGCCATGCTGCAGTACACAGCCGACAACGCGGCGGAGTACAAGATCCGCTACGGCAACGTGTCGCCGCAGTCGATCGGCTCCATCCAGCGCGCGCTTCTTGCGCTGGAGGACGAGGGCGGCAACATCTTCTTCGGCGAGCCGGCGCTGGATATCGGCGACTGGTTCGACTGGGGTCCGGACGGACGCGGCGTGATGAATATTCTGGAATGCGCCGAGTTGTTCCAGCACCCGCTTCTTTACAGCACGTTCCTGCTGTGGATGCTCACGGAGCTCTACGAGCTGCTGCCCGAGGCGGGCGACCTCGACAAGCCGAAGATCGCCTTCTTCTTCGATGAAGCGCATTTGCTGTTTAAAGACGCGCCGAAAGCCCTGCTCGAAAAAGTGGAGCAGGTCGTGCGTCTGATCCGCTCCAAAGGCGTTTCGGTCTGGTTCATCACCCAAAACCCGATGGACATCCCGGAATCCGTGCTCTCGCAGATCGGCAACCGCGTGCAGCATGCCCTGCGCGCCTATACGCCCAACGAGCAAAAAGCCATCCGCGCTGCCGCCCGTTCGTTCCGCGTGAACGAAGCGTTCGATACGGAGACGGTGCTGCAGGAGCTTGCGACCGGCGAAGCGCTGGTCTCGGTGCTGGACGAAAAGGGTATCCCGGGTATCGTGCAGCGCGCCAACATCCTGCCGCCGCGCAGTTCTATGGAAGCTGTGGCGCCGGCCGTGATCGGCACCGTGCTGGCTGTGTCGCCGCTGCTGAGTAAATATGCCGAGACGCTCGACCGCGAATCTGCTTACGAGATCCTCGCCGTACAGGCGGAACAGGCGTCCAGGGAAGCCGCGGAACAGGCTCGCAGGAAAGAAGAGGAAAAAGAGCGCCTGCAGGCCGAAAAGCAGCGCTTGGCCGAAGAAAAGGCACGCGCAGCCGAAGAGCGGGCGCGCGCTGCGGAAGAAAAACGGATTGCCAAAGAAGAACGCGCCGCCGAACGTGCCCGGGAGCAAAAACGCAGCAGTTCCGTTTCCGGCACCGCAAGCAAGATGGTGAACAAGGCCGCATCCTCCGCGATGAGCACCATCGGACGCGAAGTGGGCAAACAGCTTCTCCGCGGTTTCTTCGGTACGCTGAAAAAGTAACGGTCGGCCCGCGGCCGACAAAACATACGGGGACGGTTTTCCGTCCCTGTTTTTGTATATAAAAAAACTGCCGTGCACCGAAGGGATGCACAGCAGTCTTGCTTTGTAAAATCAGTTGACCATCTTGGCGATCTCGTCCGCGAAGTTCTCTTCCTTCTTCTGCAGACCCTCGCCCTTGGCGTAACGGGTGAAGCCCGTGCACTTGATGGAAGCGCCCAGCTCCTTGGCGACGGATTCGATGTACTTGGCGACGTTCATGCTGTCGTCCTTGACATACGCCTGCTCAAGAAGGCAGACTTCCTTGTAGTACTTGTTGATCTTGCCGACGATGATGCCTTCCTTGACTTTGTCGGGCTTGTTGGCCATCTTGGGATCCTCGGCCATCTGCGCAAGCAGGATGCCTTTTTCGTGCTCGACGACTTCTGCCGGAACAGAAGCGGGATCGAGGTACAGCGGGCTCATGGCCGCGATCTGCATCGCAACGTCCTTGCCCATCGTCTTGAACGCGTCGGTCGCAGCCGTTGCGTCATCCGTGTCGAATTCGACCAGAACGCCGACGGTGCCGCCCATGTGGACGTAGGACGCGACATTGCCTTCCACGCGCACAAAGCGGCGGATGTTCATGTTCTCACCGATGGCGAGGATCTTGTCCTGCAGGTTCTCCTGCACGGAACGGTCGGAACCGTAAAGCGTGAGCGCCTTGAGCGCTTCGACGTCGGCGGGATCTTCCGCGGCGACCGTCTTGGCGATGTCGAGCACGAACGCTTTGAAAACTTCGTTCTTGGCGACGAAGTCGGTCTCGGAGTTGACTTCGACGAGCACGCCGACCTTCTTGTCTGCGTCATTGTATGCAAGCACGGCGCCTTCCGCTGCGATGCGGCCGGACTTCTTCTGAGAAGCGGCGAGACCTTTTTCGCGCAGGAAGTCGATTGCTTTTTCCATGTCGCCGTCGGACGCCTGAAGCGCCTTCTTGCAGTCCATCATGCCGACGCCCGTCTGTTCACGCAGCGCCTGTACGTCTTTTGCGGTAAATGCCATTTCTGTTTCCTCCTATTAAAAGTTGTGGACGGAATTATTCCGCAGCAGCTTCCTCGGCGGGAGCGGCAGCGAGCTGCTCGCCCTGCTTGCCCTCAAGGACGGCGTCGGCCATAGCGCCGGCGATCAGCTTGACCGCACGGATGGCGTCGTCGTTGCCGGGGATGACATAGTCGATCTCATCGGGATCGCAGTTGGTATCGACAATGGCGATGATCGGGATGCCGAGCTTCTTGGCTTCGGCCACGGCGATGCGCTCCTTGCGCGGGTCGACGATAAACATGGCCGCGGGCTGTCTCTTCATACCGGTGATACCGCCCATGAATTTTTCGAGCTTTTCGATCTCGAGCTTGAGCTTGATGACTTCCTTCTTGGGAAGCATGTCGAACGTGCCGTTCTCTTCCATCGCCTTGAGCTGACCGAGTCTCTTGATCCGCTTCTGGATGGTGTTGAAGTTGGTGAGCATACCGCCGAGCCAGCGGGCGTTGACGAAAGGCATGCCGCAGCGCTGCGCCTCGTCGCGCACGGAATCCTGCGCCTGCTTCTTGGTGCCGACGAACAGGATGGTGTCGCCGTTGGCGGCGACGTCGCGCACGAACATGTACGCTTCCTCAAGCTTCTTGACGGTTTTCTGCAGGTCGATGATGTAGATCCCGTTGCGCTCGGTGAAAATGTAGGGCGCCATTTTGGGGTTCCATCTTCTGGTCTGGTGTCCGAAGTGGACGCCGGCCTCCAGCAGTTGTTTCATGGATACGACTGACATTGTTTTTTCCTCCTTTTGTTGTACCTCCGGGATGGTTATTTAGGCGCGCAGCGGCGCTCGTGAGCAGCCGCCACCGGCGCGCAGAACACCTTCCCGTGTGGATTTGCCGATATAGTATAGCACAGCGCCGCAGAATATGCAAGTGTTTTTTTGCATATATTTGGCGCATCAGCGCGGTGCGCATTGTATAAATTGTATAAGCGCCTGCTATTCGTCGAACAGACTTTCCTGCAGGTCAAACAGTTTCTCGCGCAGCTTCTCCGTTTCCGTGCGCAGGATCGTCCATTTACCGGCCTGCAGCGCGACGAGATCGCCTTCGCGCGCGTCGGACGGAAGGAAACGGGCGAGAACAGGAAAAGTCCCGCCGTCCTGCGAAACCAGAACGGCGAGGTCTTCTTCAAATCGGTCGATGCTGAACGTCTTATCCATTATCTGTCTCCACGTGGATCGTCTCGCCGTCCGAGTACATCCGGATGCTGCCCATCGTGTCGGTGCGCAGTACGGTCGTGTCGAGCTTGGACAGCTTTTCCATCGTCTCGCGGTGCGGGTGGCCGTAATCATTGCCGGCGCCGCAGGAAATGACGCTGTATGCGGGACTGACGGCGTTGAGAAACGACATGGTCGATGAGGTGTTTGAGCCGTGATGTCCGAGCTTGAGGACGCTTGCGTCGAGATACTGCGCATAGTCTCCGTTCAGCAGCTCCTTTTCCACCGCGCTTTCGGCGTCTCCCGTGAACAGGAACGATGTATTGCCCCAGTCGAGGCGCAGCACGACGGACATGTTGTTGAGATCGTCCGACTGCCGGGCGGGGGACAGCACGGTGCATGTGCCCTTGCCGAGCGAAAAGGTATAGCCCGGCTTTGCGGCAATCGTCGCCGCGCCGGACTTCCTGACGGCGGTCAGGAACGATTTGTAGAAAGAATGCGTCGGCGTATTTGCTTTTGACAGCCGCGGCATGAGAACGTTCCGCACGGTGAACGAATTGATCACGTCGTCCATGCTGCCGATGTGATCGGAGTGCGGATGCGTTGCCACGACGTACTCGAGCGTGTCGTCGCCGTATTGTTTGATATACTCCGTCACGGTCTTTTCATTGCCGCGCTCGCCTGCGTCGATCAGCATCGTGTCGCCGTTCGGCGCTTCGATGAGGATGCTGTCGCCCTGCCCGACGTCGATGAAATGCACGGCAAGGCACCGGCTGTAGACGACCGGCGGTTCGGTCAGAACGGCAAGAGAGCCGAGCTCGTCCCACGTCGGCAGCGGTCCGCCGTTCAGCTCCGAGAGCGTGATGGCGGTCGCCGTGACGAGCAGAAGCAGCACGATCACGATCGTCCGCTTTTTCTGCCGTTTCGTGTCGAACAGGTACCGGTCATCCGCATCCGGTTCCGGGATCTGTACGGGAATTTCGTTTTCGTAAGTTTCGTCGCTGCGTTCTTTTTTGCTGCGTTCTTTTTCGTTACTCAAAATCTTCCTCTGCGTCTTCGTATTCGTCCACGTCGAACGGCGGTTCGTCATCGCTCTCCGGCGCGGGCGCGGGATCGGACGACGAAGCGCACATTTCCATCCATTGCTGCTTGGTGATGAGCACCTTGCGCGGTTTGCTTCCCTCGAACGGGCCGACGATCTTGCGTTCCTCCAGCTCGTCGATCAAGCGCGCGGCACGGGCATAGCCGAGACTGAGCTTGCGCTGCAGCAGCGTCGTCGACGCCATGCCTGCTTCGACGACCACTTCGATCGCCTTTTGCAGCTTGTCGTCCACGGGCGCTGCGCTGCCGCCTTCCTCCGCGAGCGGTTCCGCGCCTTTCTTCTTGACGGCGGACTGCTTTTCGATCTCGTCCATGACGGCCTCGTCATAGGACGTTTCTTCCTGGTTGCGGATAAAGCTGACGACTTTTTCGACTTCCTGTTCCGACACGAAACAGCCCTGTACGCGCAGCGGCTTTGACATGCCGACGGGGCTGTACAGCATGTCGCCGTAGCCCAGCAGTTTCTCCGCGCCCGCGGTGTCGAGAATGGTGCGCGAGTCGATCTGCGAGGAGACCGACAGCGCGATGCGGCTGGGAATGTTCGCCTTGATCAGACCCGTGATGACGTCCACGGACGGACGCTGCGTCGCAATCACGAGATGCATGCCGGCGGCACGCGCCATCTGCGCCAGACGGCAGATCGCGTCTTCGACCTCGTTCTGCGCGACCATCATCAGATCGGACAGCTCGTCGATAAAGATCACGATGCGGCTCATGCGCTCCATTTCGGGGTCATCGTCCGCAAGACGGTTGTAGCCCGCGATGTCGCGCACATTGCGCTCGGAGAATTTCTTGTAACGGCCGAGCATCTCCGTCACAGCCCAGCCCAGTGCGCCGGACGCCTTGCGCGGGTCGGACACGACGGGGACGAGCAGATGCGGGATGCCGCTGTATACGGTGAACTCGACCTGCTTGGGGTCGATCATCAGGAGCTTGACTTCGCTCGGTTCGGCATTGTAGAGGATGCTCATGATCATGGAATTGACGCATACCGATTTGCCGGAACCGGTCGTGCCGGCGATCAGCAGATGCGGCATACGCGCGAGATCCGCGCAGATCACGTTGCCCGCGATGTCCTTGCCCAGGGCAACGTTGAGGATGCTCTTTTGCCTGCCCTTGCGGTAGACGTCGGTGTCGATGATCTCGCGCAGCGTCACGGATGCTTTGGCGCGGTTGGGCACCTCGATGCCGATGGCCGCTTTGTTGGGGATCGGCGCTTCGATTCGCACGCCGGACGCCGCCAGGCGCAGCGCGATGTCGTCGGACAGGTTCGTGATCTTGCTGATCTTGACGCCCTCTGCGGGTACGAGCTCATAGCGCGTCACGGACGGACCGCGGAACACGCCGGTGATCTCGGCTTTGACGTTGAAGCTCTCCAGCGTTTTGATCAGCAGCGCAGAGTTCTGCTCGATCTCCGCCTGGCTGCTGCCGTATTCGGCGTTGTAGACCGGCTCCGCCAGACAGTCGATCGGCGGCTTGCGGTACGCCGCGGCCGCATCCGGCTCTCCGACGACCGGCGGCGCTTCGATCGGCTCCTCCGGCTGCACGGATTCGGGCTGCGGTTCTTTCTTCTTGCGCGGCCGGCGCGGCGGCGTCTCGACCGGGATCGGCGGCTGCGCTTCGGCAGGCGGTTCCTGCGGCACGGGCGGTTCCTGCGGCAAAGGCGATTCCTCGCCCTGCAGTACCGGCGGGCGCATGGGGTTGACGGGCTTCGTCTTGTCATTCTCGGCATAGATGAAGTCCGGCAGGAAATTGTCGTTCTGTTCGTAGTCGATCTTTTGGGCCGGGTCTGGACCGATCCGGATATCGGGATTGAACCGCTTCGGCTTGTCCGCGGTTTGCTGCTGCGTTTGCGCGGCGCGCTGTTCTTCTTCGATCCGTTTGCGCTCGGCACGTTCCTGCTCCTGCTCGCGGTGCCGCTGCATGCCGCGCTCGAGACGCGCGTCCGCCATCGTGCCGACCTTCTTGACCGGCTCCGCGAACCAGTGGTACAGCCGCAGCAGCGTCGTGCCGGAGAACAGCATGAACGACACGAACAGCGCGATGACCATCGTGATCATGGCGGGCGTTTTGCCGAACATTTTCGCAAACACGAAACCGACCGCCGCGCCCAGCACGCCGCCGCTGCGCACGATCGATTCCTGGTTCCACGCGTCCGTGATCTGCATCTGCAGACCGTTTTCCGCAAGGTACGCGCTGTCGTGGAAACCGACGTGGACGATGGCGCCGAGGATCACGGCGAACACTGCCGCACAGATCAGCTCCGAACGCATCCCGCTCAGCGGCTTGTTGACCGCGAAGAAAACGGCCAGCACCAGCAGAATGATCGGTAGCGCCCACGCGCACACGCCGAACAGACCGAACAGGCCGGTGTGCATGGAATTCCACACGCTGTCGCCTGGGATGACCGCGATGAAAAACAGCAGCGCGGCGGCGGCGAACAGCAGGATCGCCGTGCGCTGACGCGTTGCCTGCTGCATGGACTCGATCTGCTCCGCCTGCTCTTTTTTCGATTTGGACGCGGCTGTTTTGGACGCGGCCGCTTTCGACGAAGCGGACGATTTTGTTTTCGGTTTGGAAGAGGCCGCCGGCTTCTTTGCGCCGGACGTCGTTTTCTTTTCTGCCAAAATGATCCCTCTCTTAAAAACCATATATATTGAGGTTAAATTATACTAATCTACATTATATCACCATTTTGACTGCAGGGCAAGAGTTTTTTGTAAAAAAATCGTACATTTGTTTTGTTTGGAGTTGGGTGCACTTATTTTTTGTAATTAAAAATTGAAATTTAAATAAAAAACACTTGCGTAACCAGTACAGTCTTGCTATAATACTTATAATTTTCCAAAAAGATAAACTCCCGAAGGATAAGCACCATGAAGATCTTCAAACGTTTCCTTGCAATCCTGCTTGCCGTGCTGACCGCGGCTTCCCTGTGTACGCCTGCTCTGGCGGTTCCTGCCGCACCGCAGGAAGCGCCGCA
Source organism: Oscillospiraceae bacterium (assembly GCA_902790325.1). Taxonomy (GTDB): domain Bacteria; phylum Bacillota; class Clostridia; order Oscillospirales; family Acutalibacteraceae; genus UBA1425. The sequence continues at coordinate 45,692 of CADARP010000004.1, forward strand.
GATGACGAGCATCGAGGAATACAAGTCTTTTATCAAGCATGCGGGCGGGCGCAGCTTTGCCGACAGATTCTACGGCTTTTTGCGCGTAATGCGATTCAATTTCCGCCTGATGTCGGGTCAGCTTCTGCTGCCGGACCGCAATTTTCCGGTGAGCATTGATCCGCTGATCGAAGGCTACTGCGCCTATATCGCCGCAAACTCCGACCTGGACGTGACGCGCATCCTGACGAATCTGCCCGAAACGAGCATGCCCGCAGAGCTGCTTGTGCGAACATTCGGCATCGACACCGACAAAATGCGCGCCGGCATGTACAAAAAGCGCGACGAGCTGTGGGATCAGGGGAAGTACGGACTTGCGAGCGTATACTACTTCCTCGGCGCTTATTTCAGCGTGATGGACAGCTGCGACGTGACCGCCGTGCCGACAGACGAGGAAAACGTGCACGAAGTGGTGCTGCGGCTTCGGTACCGAAACGGCTCGACGGAGGAGCTTCATCCCGGCATTTTTCTCAACAGCGAGACGGGCGAGGCGTATAACCGCGACGGCAGGGGTATGGTCGGTACGGGATTCAACTGCTCGATGTACGATCTGCTGGTCTACGCGACCGTAAACTCTTGGATGCGCGATTTCGGATTCTGTGTCTGGTACGATCTGGCGTGCTACATTTCTCCGGACTGGATGTGGGATTACAGGACGCGCCGGTTCAAATTTGACTATGCCGACAGGGAATGGATGATCCAGATCTGGAAGGGCAGTTATCTGATCACCAACGGCGGAGAGGTCGGTCTGTACAACCGCGAAAAGAAAAAGTTCGGGACATACTATAACTGTGTTTCCGACGCGGATATGCTCGTCATGTCGCTGGACGTGATCCGCGGCAGCGATACGATCGTTTCGATCCCTGCGCAGCGGCATTGGTGGGTCAACGGATTCAAAATGACGAAGGACATCGTCGCGCCGAACGCGCTGACGCTGCGCGCTTCGATCGAGATGCGGGACGAACAGATGCTGAAAGCGTTCTGCAAAGCGATCGACCGCGAGATCCACCGCGATGTGACATATACGACGGACGGCCTTACCGTGTATCTTGAATGGCTGTGCAGGCGTTAGCCGACAAAACCTGTAAATCCATCCGGCGTTTCTACAAAAAGTCCCGCAGCCGCACAAACCGTGCCGCCGGGGCTTTTTTGCTGTATCAGGAATAAAAAGCATCGGTTCGGAAGTTTTATAAAAAACGCTTGCGTCGGACGGACAGTCTTGTTATAATACAAGAAAACAGTATCAAGAGAGAGTATGCCATGAAGTTCACAAAACGTTTTCTTGCGATCCTCCTTGCCGTGCTGACGGCGGTTTCCATGTGCCAGCCCGCTTTCGCCGTTTCGGCAAGATCCGCCGCGCGGCAGGCGCCGCAGATCAACAGCTCCGAAGATTATGAACAACTCGTCCAAAGTGCGCGCGGCAGGTTCTACGGCAATCAGTTTTACGGCTTTTTGCGGCTGCTGCGCGGGTTCGCGCGTATGGTGTTCGGGCAGATGCTGATGCCCGACCGGAATTTTAAAGTGACGATCGACCCGATCCTTGAGGAATACTGCGCGCTGATCGCCGCCGATTCCCAGCTGGACATCAAACGCATCCTCACAAGTCTGCCCGAAACGAGCAAGCCGGCGGAGCTGATCCACCGGACGTTCAAGTTCGATACCGACGCCATGCGTGCCGAGCTCTATAAGGTGCGTGACAAGTATAACGACGAAGGGCTGCCCGGTATTGCGTTCGTCTTCTATTTCATGGGCGTTTACTTCAGCGTACTCGAGGGCTGCGAAGTGCTCGCCGAGCCGACCGGCACGGAACACGAGCATCAGGTCAAGCTCATCATTCGCTACCAGAACGGTTCGACGGAAGAGCTGTATCCGGGTATCTATATCAACGGCGAAACCGGTCAGGCGTATAAACCCAACGGCAAGGGCATCATCGACCTGGGCTACAACTGCTCGGTGTACGATATGCTGATCTACGCGACCGTCGACGCGTGGATGCGCCAGTTCGGCTTCTGCGTCTGGTACGATCTGTTGAGCGATCTCGCGCCCAACTGGATGATTCATTACGCGACGCGTCGGTTCAAGTTTGACTACGGCGACAGGGAGTGGATGATCCAGATCTGGAAGGGCAGCTACCTGATCACCAACGGCGGCGAGGTCGGCATCTACAACCGCGAAAAGGAGAAAAACGGCAGCTACTACGACTGCGCCCGCGACGAGGATATGCTCGTCATGTCGCTGGAGGTGTACAACGGCAGGGAAAAGATCGTTTCGCTTCCCGCGCAGCGGCACTGGTGGGTCAACGGCTTCAAGCTGACGAAGAACATCGCCGCGCCGGCCGCGCTTACGCTGCGCACCTCGATCGAGATGAAGGACGAGCAGATGCTGGATGCGTTCTGCAAGGCGATCGACCGCGAAATGCACCGCGACGTGACGTACACGACGGAAGGCCTTACCGTCTATCTCGAATGGCTGAGCGTGAATAAACCGTAAATACCCTGTAAATATTTCAAGAACATTTCGTCAAAAAGTCCCAAAGTTGCACAAATCATGCAACTTTGGGGCTTTTTTTGACTATAGGTGAAGAGACAGTCCGGAGGTAACGAAATGAAGAAGCTCACGAAAAAAGAAAAGCTGTTTTGTCTGTACTACGCGCAGAACCGCAACGGCCGCGAGGCAGCCGCCAAGGCGGGGTACGCTCTGCCCGAGCAGGCAGCCCTGCGACTGCTGCAGGACGCGCGGCTGCGCAGGGAGCTGGAAACGCTCGCCGGAAAGGAACAGGCAGACACGGCCGAACTCGTGGCTGGTTACCGCAAGCTCGCATTCGGGTCCGGAACCGATGCGCTCCGGCTTCTCTTCGGCAGCGTGCAGCCCGAGGACTTCGACGCACTTGATCTGTTCAACGTCGCGGAGATCAAGAAGCCCAAGGACGGTGCGCTGGAGATCAAATTCTTCGACCGGCTCAAGGCGCTCGAGCATCTTGAGGCGCTCTCGTCGGCGGACCGCACGGATCCGGGTCTGCCGCTGTACCGCGCGCTGATGCGCAGCGTCGGGACGGCCGAAGAGCCGGGAGGTGACGAACATCCCGCTCTCTGATTTCTCGCGGTTCTCCGCAAAGCAGCTGACCGTACTCAACTGGTGGTGCGACAACAGTCCGCACCGCACACGCGACGCGATCATCTGCGACGGCGCGGTACGCTCAGGCAAGACGGTCTGCATGACGCTGTCCTTCGTCTTCTGGGCGTTTTACCGCTTCCCGGACGCGTCCTTCGCCCTGTGCGGCAAGACCATCGCCTCGCTGCGGCGCAACATTCTCGCTCCCATGCTGCCGCTGCTGCGCGAGCTGGGCTTCGACTGCACGGAACAGGTTTCCAAAAATACCGTGATCATCCGCCGCGGCGGGATCGAGCACCGGTTCTACCTGTTCGGCGGCAAGGACGAAAGCTCCGCTTCCCTGATCCAGGGCATGACGCTCGGGGGCGTTCTGCTGGACGAGGTGGCGCTCATGCCGCGCTCCTTTGTGGAGCAGGCGATGGCGCGTTGCTCGATGCAGGACGCGAAGCTGTGGTTCAACTGCAATCCCGAGAATCCGTACCACTGGTTTTACAGGGAGTGGATACAAAAGGCAGACAGCAAAAACTGCCTGCTGCTGCACTTCACCATGCGCGACAACCCGTCTTTGTCGGACAGCGTCCGGAAACGGTACGAAACACTGTATTCCGGCGCGTTCTACGAGCGGTTTGTCCTCGGCAAGTGGGTCAGCGTGTCGGGACTGGTCTATCCCATGTTCCGCCCGGAGAGCCACGTTGCCGACTGGCGGGGAACGCCCCGCCGTCTGTACGTCTCCTGCGACTACGGTACCGTCAACCCCTCTTCATTCGGATTGTGGGGGCTTTCCGACGACGGCGTATGGTACCGCATGCGGGAATACTACTTCGACTCGCGCAAGGCCGGCGAACAGCGCACCGACGAGGAGCACTACGAAGGACTGGTCTCTCTCGTCGGCGGCGCGCCGGTCGAAGCGGTCATTGTCGATCCTTCCGCAGCCAGCTTTATGGAATGCATCCGCCGTCACGGCACATTCCGTGTTCTGCCGGCTAAAAACGACGTGACGGACGGGATACGCAAAGTATCCGTCGCGCTCAAGGAAGGAAAAATCAAAATCTGTCCCGGATGCCGGGACACCCTGCGGGAGTTCACACTCTACCGCTGGGACGAGAATTCCGTCCGTGACGTGCCGAAAAAGGAAAACGATCACGCCATGGACGATCTGCGCTACTTCGTGACCACCGCCCTCGCGCCGTCGGACGGCGGTTTCTTTTCCGTAGCCGTTGAACGCTAAGGAGGTTTATATGCCTTTACGAAAGAAAAAGCCGGAGCCGGCCGTTCCGGTGCAGACCGCGCCGCGGCAGAGCTTTCAGAACATTCCTTTCTCTCTGCCGCAGCGTCTTGCGCCGCCGTGTCCCGCACTGTATGACGCGCTGCGGGAGTCGGTTCCGGTGATCGATGCGGCAATCGGCAAGCTGGTGCGGCTGACGCTCGGCTTCTCTGCGCACTGTGAAAGCGCGGAAGCAGACCGCGCGCTCCGGGCGTTTCTCACGGACGTGCCTGTGGGCGGCTGCGGCTGCGGCGTGCATGCGTTCCTGAGCGCGTATCTCGACGGTCTGCTGACGCACGGCACCGCCGTGGGAGAGATCGTGGTGCGGGACGGCCGTGTCTGCGGATTGTATAACGCGCCGCTGTCAAATATCGAACTGCGCTATGCCGCCGACGGTTTCTCCGCCGAGGTGCTCGCGGGCAGCGGCGTCCGCACGCCCGTTCCGTATCCGGAGCTGCTGCTCCTGAGCGCATTGCGCCCCGCGCCGAACGCGCTGTACGGAACGTCATTGCTGCAGGGGCTGCCGTTTGTCAGCGGGATTCTGCTGAAGATTTTCGCCGCGACAGGCGAGAACTGGGACCGTCTGGGCAATGTGCGGTTCGCCGTCACGTACAAGCCGCAGAACGACGCGATCGACCGCGCCTACGCGAAAGAGCGCGCCATGCAGGTCGCCAAAGCGTGGAGCGAGGCGATGCAGCCGGGTTCCGGCGCGCGCGACTTCGTCAGTGTGGGCGACGTGTCCGTGCGCGTGATCGGCGCCGACTGCCCGATCCCGGACAGCGAGACGCCCGTGCGGCAGATGCTCGAGCAGATCCTTGCCAAGACCGGTCTGCCGCCGTTCCTTCTGGGACTGTCGTGGTCGTCGACCGAACGCATGTCGGCGCAGCAGGCCGATCTGCTGACAAGCGAACTGGAAGCATACCGCGCGCTGCTCATGCCGGTGCTGCGCAAGATCCTGCGCACGTTCCTGCGCCTGTCGGGATTCACGGACGAGCCGCAGATCGAATGGAACGACGTTACGCTCCAGGACGAGGTGGAACTTGCGCGTGCAAGGCTCTATGACGCGCAGGCAAAGCAGCTGCTGCGCAAAGTCGAAAAGGAGGCTGACGCATGAACAAAAGTTATCTGTCCGCGGCGCAGAGCGTACAGGATGCGCTGACGGACGACGATCTGGCGCGAATCGGCGCGTATATGCGCAAAACGCCCGACCCCGACGCGCTGTACACATTCCCCGTCGTACTGTGCGACAACGAGATCGACCGCGATCTTGAGCGGTTCGACACGTCCGCGCTCGAAACGCTCGCGGCGCTGTTTGTCGGAAAGACCGGTCTGTTCGATCACAGTATGCAGAGCCGCGACCAGACCGCCCGCATCTACAGGGCGGAATGCGTGCGCGATCCGTCGCGCCGCACGCAGACGGGCGAACCTTATGTCTGCGTGCGCGCTGTGGCGTATATGCCGCGGATCGACAAGAACCGCGCGCTGATCGAGGAGATCGACAGCGGCATCAAAAAAGAGGTCAGCATCGGCTGCGCCGTGGCCGAAGTCCGCTGCTCGGTCTGCGGTGCGGATGTGCGCAAAAGCCCGTGTGCGCACCGCAAGGGCGAGGTGTATGACGGCAGTGTCTGTCATCACGTCCTGTGCACGCCGACCGACGCCTATGAATGGTCGTTTGTGGCTGTTCCCGCGCAGCGCGCCGCCGGTGTGACCAAACAATTTCAACCCAAGGAGGAACCTATGCAGGATATTCTCAAAACCATCCGCCGTTCGGACGAGGCGCTCACGCTCACGTCCGACCAGCTTGCGGCGCTGCACCGGCAGCTCGACGCGCTCGAATCCGACGCCGCGCTGGGTAAAGCGTACCGCGGCGATCTGATGCGCGAAACGGTGCGGCTGGGACTTGCCGCCATGCCCGATCTTGACGGCGAAAGCCTTTCCGGGATCTGCGGCAAGCTGTCCGCCGACGAACTGCGCGCGCTCTCCAAGAGCTTTGAAACGCTTGCGGACCGCCGTATGCCCATGAAGCCGCAGCTTCAGGTTTCCGCCGCGCCGTCCGAGCCGGACAGCGCATTCAAGATTTAACGATTCAGGAGGTATCATCATGAAACTTTCCGCAAACGGTTTTTTGCAGGCCGTTCTGACCATGCAGTCCGACGAACCGATCGCAGTCGGAACGCCCGTCAAGCTGACCGGCAGCTTTGAAGTCGAAGCCGCAGGCAGCGGCGACGCGTTCTGCGGCGTTGTCTGCACTTCGCGCGATACGATCTGCGGCGTGCAGCTGCGCGGCAGTGTCTGTCTGCCGTATTCCTCCGACGCGCCCGCAGTCGGCTTTGCCGTTCTCGCGTGTGACGGAGAGGGCGGCGTTACCGCAGCCGAAAGCGGTACAAACGTCCTCGTGCTGTCGGTTGATACCGACGCCAAAACAATCACCTGTCTGCTGTAAGGAGGGAAAAATTATGGCATTTGATACGATCAAACTGGAAAAAGGCCTGTATACGACCGGCCGATCCTTCACCGGCGCGCTCGAAGCGCTCGACCCGTCCGAACAGTACAAGGGCACGGCGCTCGAGGGACTGGACGCGTACCAGCGCCAGCTCAAGCGTTTTGACATCCGCGTCAGCGGCGCGGGCAGCAGTCCCGTAGAGAAGTTCTTTGCCACGACGGATTCTGCCGCGCTGTTCCCGGAGTACGTTTCCCGCGCCGTGCGGCAGGGGATGGAAGAGGCAGATCTGCTGTCCGCCGTCGTCGCCGCCGTGACCGAGATCGACGGACTCGATTACCGTTCTGTCGAATCCGTTCCGACCGACGCCGACAAAGAGCTCGCCGTCGTCGCGGAGGGCGCGTCCATCCCCGAGACGGTCGTGCGCACGCAGGAGAACCTCGTCAAGCTGCGCAAGCGCGGGCGTATGCTGACCGCCTCGTATGAAGCGATCCGCTTCCAGAAGCTCGACCTGTTCACGATCACGCTCAAACAGATCGGCGCCTACATTGCCCGCACGCAGTTTGCGGATGCGGTCGAGGTGCTGCGAAACGGCGACGGCAACAACAACGCCGCGCCGACGTCGGCCATCGCGGACACGTCCGGCCATGCGCTCGCATACAGCGACCTCGTGGACTTCTGGAATCTGTTCTCGCCGTACGGCATGAACACGCTGATCGCGTCGCCCGCGGTCGTGGCGATGCTGCTGAACCTTTCGGAGTTCAAGGACGCGCGCGCGGGCTTCAGTTTCCAGAGCACAGGTAAGATGATCACGCCCATCGGCGCGCAGCTGCTTCGTTCCGGCGCGGCGCACGACGACGAGCTGATCGGACTGGACAGCACCTGTGCACTCGAAATGGTCAGGGCAGGCGACGTGACGACCGAGTTCGACAAGCTCATCGACCGTCAGCTCGAACGTGCCGCCATCACCATGACCGCCGGCTTCTCCAAGATTTTTAAAGACGCGTCCCGCGTGCTGACCGTCTGACGGAGGCGCAGCATGAACGAATGGACCGTACTGGAATGTCTGCACACGCTTCTGCCGTTGACGGACGCCGAACGCACCGAAGCGCTGCCCCTGTGCCGCGCCGCTGCCGCCGAGATCCGCGAACGGATGAAGCCGGACGCAGACCCCGCTGATCCGCGTCTGTCCCGCGCTGCCGCGGGCATCGCCTATCACCGCTGGGTCCTGCGCAGCAATGCACAAAATGCCGACGTGTCCTACTTCAAAGCAGGCGACGTGACCGTCCACCGCGGCGGCACGCCGCCCGAGGCGCGCGGCGCGCAGATCCGCGACGAACTGCTGGAGCCGGCACTGCCGCTTCTGCGGGACGAGCGGTTCCTGTTCCGCGCCATATAAAGGAGGACGGTATGCAGATCACACAATTCCTGAACCGATTCGGCAGACGCGCATTCCTGACGCAGCGGGACGGCTGGACGAGCACGCCATTTCACTGTTTTCTGCAGCCGCTTCGGTATAAAAACAAAATGTATCTCTACGGCGTCAATACCCAGATCGGCTACAACGCGCAGGGACACTATCTCTACATCGGTCCGCCGGAGCACGATCTGACGCGCCTGTCGGACGAGACCGAGCTTGCGATCGGCGACGAGCATTACCGTATCGACCGCGCGGAGAAGGTGTACTGCGGGGAGACGCTTTATTATATCTGGGCGATCGTGCGAACCGTCGTGGAAGAAAGCGAGGAAGGCATATGAGCAGTATCAGCGCGCTGCCGGGCGACATTGTCCGGTGGCTGTCCGCGCAGCAGGACCTGTCCGACATCACCTTCCTGACGGAGTTTCCCGCAATCAAAAAAGCCGTGCCGCTGCGCAAGGTCATCGTTGCGGTCGGACTGCACGACGTGACGCTGACCGACCAGTTCCGCGACGACGGCAACGGCGTGCTTGTACGGCAGGAGTACTGCCGCAGCGCCGCCATGCTGATCCATCTCGCCATCCATGTCCCGTTCTCCCGCGGCGGACACACCTGCCACGAGGTTTTCTCCGACGTGATCGACGCGCTGAATTTTGCCTCCGATCTGCACATCGAGGAATCCGGCTGCGAAAACATCGTCGAGGACAGGGACACGGACGCGCTGGTGCTGAAAGGATACATCCGCATTACGGCGGATTTCTGCCCCGCAGCTTCCTCTAATATGAATTTTCAGTCGTTTTTTGACAAAACGCTGCTCTGCGGGTCGCACATCCGCGATATGTCGATCCATGCCAGTGCCGACGAGAAACATCTGTGGGAACACCCGCTGTTCGTCACGCGATACATGGGGACGGGCGAGGGGTCGCGTCTGATCACGCTTGACTTCGCGCCGTCGTACGCTGCGGTTTTTGCCGTGCAGTATCCGCCCATGCTGTATAATCCGACGCAGCAGCGCACGGAGCTGTACAGCGGGTCGGCGTCCAAGTTCGGCAGTACCGAAGGGATCACCGTGAGCGGAAGGGACGTGCGCGTCTATTCCGATCAGGGCACGTTTCCGGGCGTTATGCCGTACCTGAACAAAGCCGGCTTTACCTATTGCCTTGTCGCAGCCAGATGACAGTCGGGGCTGCCGCATCCGGCGATCCGATCCCGGGTGCGGCGGCTCCTTTTTTGCATCAATCCAAAATAATCTTGACAGTTATGCTGTTAAGATGTATAATTATGCCATACTCGAGAATAAAGGAGAGGTATTATGAAAAAGATCCTTGCACTTGTACTGGCAGTTATGCTTGCGCTGCTGACCTTCGCGGGCTGCGGCGGACAGAAGACCGAAGCCGACAAGCCCGAATCGACGGGCAAAACGCTCATCATGGCGACCAACGCTTCGTTCCCGCCCTATGAGTTTAAAGACGGCGACGCCATCGTCGGCATCGACGCCGAGATCGCAGGCGAGATCGCCAACAAGCTCGGCATGGAGCTGGAGATCCAGGACGTGAAATTCGACTCCATCATCACCGGCGTCCAGACAGGCAAGTTTGATATCGGTATGGCGGGCATGACCGTGACCGAGGAACGTCTGAAGAACGTCAGCTTCTCCGACACGTATGCCAAGGGCGTGCAGGTCATCATCGTCAAAGAGGACAGCGAGATTGCCGGCCCCGGCGATCTGGACGGCGCGATGATCGGCGTGCAGCAGAGCACGACCGGCCACATCTATGCGTCCGAGCAGTACGGCGAGGATCATATCACGGCATTTGATACCGGCAACGACGCCGTGCAGGCGCTTGTCGCGGATAAAGTTGCGGCGGTCATCATCGACAACGAGCCGGCGAAGTCCTATGTCGCGTCCAACCCCGGTCTGAAGATCCTCGATACCGCTTATGCCGAGGAAGATTACGCCATCTGCGTATCGAAAGACAATCCCGAGCTGCTCGATCAGATCAACGGTGCGCTTGCGGAGCTGACTGCGGACGGCACGATCAGCCGGATCATCGAGAAGTATATCCCTGCCGAATAATCAAACACAGCATCAATATGGGGCGGGCGCGAAACCCGTCCCTCTTTTTCTAAGGAGAGCATCGTATGAATCATTTGCTTTTGGACGTCGGCAATTTCAGCGAGCAGTTCAAGCTGAATTTTATCGACGACGAGCGGTGGAAGTGGATCGTTCAGGGCTTGCTTGTCACGCTCGAGATCACGGCGGTCGCGCTGGTGATCGGTATCGCAATCGGTATCGTTGTGTCGGCGGTGCGTTCGTCCTACGACAAAAATAAGGAAACCATGAAAGCAAGGGGCGGCGTCGGATACGCGCTGCTCTCGGGTGCCAACTCCGTGTGCAGGCTGTATCTGACGATCATCCGCGGAACGCCGACCGTGGTGCAGCTTTTGATCTTTTACTTCATCATCTTTTCCGGCTGGCGAAACGGCGTCCCCGTGGCGATGATCTCGTTCGGCATCAATTCCGGCGCGTATGTCGCGGAGATTTTCCGCAGCGGCATCATGTCGGTTGACGAGGGACAGTTCGAGGCCAGCCGCAGTCTCGGCTTCGGCTATCTCTCCACGATGCGCTATGTTGTCGTGCCGCAGGCGTTCAAAGCGGTGCTGCCCGCACTGGGCAACGAGTTTATCGTGCTGCTCAAAGAGACGTCCATTGCCGGTTACGTGGGCATCATGGACCTGACCAAGGCGGGCGACCTGATCCGCGGCCGGACGTTCTCGAAGCTGATGCCGTTGATCGCCGTGGCGCTGATCTACCTCACACTTGTGATGGTGCTGACGTGGGCGCTCGGTTTGCTCGAAAGGAGGCTGCGCAAGAATGAACGCTAATGACGTATTGCTGAAGGTTGTCGGCCTGAAGAAGTACTATAAAGACGGAGCGGTCAAGGCGCTCGACGGTGTGGACTGCGAGATCCATGCGGGCGAGGTGGTCGTCATCATCGGCCCGTCCGGATGCGGCAAATCCACCTTTTTGCGCTCCCTGAACCTTCTGGAGCTGCCGACCGCCGGTGAGATCTACTTCGAGGGCGACAAGATCAACGATCCCAGGATCGACATCAACCTCCACCGCCAGAAAATCGGCATGGTGTTCCAGCAGTTCAATCTGTTCAACAATCTTGATATTTTATCCAACATCACGCTTGCGCCGATGAAGCTGCTCAAGCAATCGCGCGCCGAAGCGGAAAAGAACGCGATGGAGCTGCTCGAGCGCATCGGCCTTCCGGACAAAGCGCGCAACTATCCCTCGCAGCTTTCCGGCGGACAGAAACAGCGCATCGCCATCGTGCGTGCGCTTGCGATGAAGCCGGACGTGATGCTCTTTGACGAGCCGACGTCCGCGCTCGATCCCGAAATGGTCGGTGAGGTGCTGGACGTGATGAAGGAACTGGCACGCAGCGGCATGACGATGGTCGTCGTCACGCACGAGATGGGCTTTGCCCGCGAGGTCGGGTCGCGCGTGCTGTTCATGGAAGGCGGCAGGATCGTCGAGGAGAACGAGCCGAATACGTTCTTTGCGTCCCCGGCGACCCAGCGTGCACAGGATTTCCTTTCCAAAGTTTTATAATATCATATCTGTTTCCTGTATAGAGAAGCGGCTGTTTGGCATACTTTACGCCCTTTCGCGCAAGCTATCCAAAGAAGGTGGTTTGCATGAAAAGGGCGTTTTGTTTTATATTGGCTTGTGTTTTTCTCTTTCTGACCGCGGCGTGCGGCAAGTCGCCGCAGCAGCAGGCGCGCCGGGATACGCAGAAACAGCCGCAGCCGCAGGCGGCGTATACCGCAAAGCCGTCGCGGTGGAGCAAGAAGGAAGCGGTTTTCGTCACGCTCTCGCCGACGGGCGAGCCGAAAAGCGTGCGCGTGACAGACAGGATCACGACGGACAGACCGCAGGTGCGCGTCGAAGACGTCAGCATCCTGCGGAATATCCGGAACCTGAAGGGAACCGAGGAGCCGGTCACGGACGGTGTGAATCTGACGTGGCACATGCCGACGCAGGAACTGTATTACACGGGCGAGACGGACAAACAGCCGCCGGTGCTGCTGTCGATCTCGTATACGCTTGACGGCCGGGCGATCGAGCCGGACGCGCTGCGCGGAAAGGCGGGAACGGTCGGGGTGCGTGTGCGCGCAAAAAATACGCTGCGAAGCGGCGGGTTGTGCACGCCGTTCGTCCTTTTGGGCGGCACGATTCTGCCGCAGGATGCGCGCGGCGTCACCGTGGAAAACGGCGGGACACTTGGCGACGGCAATCGTGACGCGGTGTTTTCGATTCTGCTTCCCGGCATGGCGGAAAGTCTCGGCCTTGCCGATGCGAAGCTGCTGCCGGAATCGTTTGCCGTCACGTTCCGCACCGCGCGTTTTACGCCGTGCGAATGGTATTTCGTGCTGCTGCCGCTGTCAACGCTGCAGCTCGGCGACGCGCTGCATGACGTGTTCGGCGAATCGGAGCTGCCGCAGTTCGACGCATCGCCCGTGCTGTCCGCGCTTCGCGGATTCGACGGCGCGCAGATCCGCGAAATGCTCCAAAAGCTGCCGCAGATCGCGCCGCTGTTCCGCACGGCAGGCGACGCCATGCAGGCGTATGAAGCCGAACAGCCGCTTCTCGACGTGCTGCAAACGTATCTGACGCAGGAAAACGCGGCGCTGCTGCAGCAGACGATCGACTCTTTAAGCGGCACGACACTGCAGGAATACGCGGCGCTGCTGCAGAATCCCGCGTTCGTTTCGCTTTTGTCGGACATGACCACGGTGTCGGCGGCATTCTCGGGCATCATTCCGGTACTGGCGTCGTTCCTTGCGGATCTGCAGACGCCGCAGGTGCGCGCCGCCATTGCCGCGCTGCCGGACATGATGGACAAGCTGCGCGCGCTGACGGACGCGCTCGAACGGAACGGTCGGTTCCTCGAGAGCGTTACGGTATTTTCCGAAAGCGGGGCGCTCGGGCAGTTTGCGTCGCTCTTGTCCTCGGTGCAGTCGATGCTCGACAGCGGCGTCCTCGACACGCTGCAATCCCTTGCCGGACGGACGGATACACTGCGGGAGAAACTGACCGCGCTGCTGGACGAAGGCAAAAAATACGGCATCTTCACGACCGCGCCGCAAGATGCCGAAACAAGCGTGTATTTTGTTTTCAAGACCGATCAGGCATAGCCGATCCGAACCGCAAGGGCGAGCATGAGCGCGCAGAACGCGTACTCGGCAACAAACAGTTTCCACGTGAAGCGCATGAACTTGCCGTACGACACGCCGACCAGTCCGATCGCGATCAGCATCACGCCGCTGGTCGGATAGAGAATATTGCCCAGACCGTCCGCAACGCTGAAGCCCAGCACGATGCACTGCCGCGTGATATGCACCATATCCGCCAGCGGCAGCACGAGCGGCATGATGAGAAACGCCTTGGCCGTACCGCTTCCGATGAAAAACTCCATTGCCAGCACGACAAGCGAGATCAGCAGCAGCGACGCCACGGGACCGACGCCCGCGATACCGTTGTAGATGTAATACAGCACTGTGTCGATGATCTTGCCCTCGCGCATGAGGAACGTGATCGCCATGACGAAGACGATCAGCGGCGCGATCGGCGCGATGGATTTGGCGCCCTCGAGAAAACCGGTCAGCAGGTTCTTGCCGCGGATGCCCGCGATCCGTCCGGCACACAGACCGCCGACGGTGAAGAAGATCGCCATGCCCGCCATCGGCAGATAGCTGATGATGTCGCGCACGCTCTGCGGGATGGCGGAGATGCGCTGCAGGATGAAACTGCCCGCAGCCAGCACCAGCACGCCGGAAATGCAGCCGACGAATACGCGCGTCGCTTTTTTCAGAAGCGGATCTTCCGCGACGGATACGTCCGGCTCGCCGTATTTTTCACGAAGCGCGCCGTCGGTTGCGAACGTCACGGAACGCTGCGGATTTTTCTCGATACGTTTGGCGTACAGCACGACGAACGCCGTCAGGATGGCGTATACGCCGATAAAGACGAGCAGGCGATAACCCAGTCCGCTGAAGATCGGCAGCCCGGCCATGGACTGCACGAGCACGACGTTGAACGGATTGAACGTCGCGGCGGAATAGCCGAACGCGATCGCGATCAGGCTGATGGACAGACCGACCAGCGAATCCCAGCCCAGCGCGAGCGAGATCGCCACACACAGCGGGACGATGGTGATGCTCTCCTCTAAAATGCCCACTACGGAGGACAGCGTCATCATGATCAAAATGACGATCGGCAGCAGCAGATATTTTCGCTTGGAGAAGCGCAGCACGACGCTTGACATGATAAACGTCAGTACGCCGCTTTTGTCGAGTATGAGGAACGTGCCGCCGATCAGGACGATGAACAGGATGATCGCCACGCCCGTCAGTGCATCGGATGAATCGAACACCTCGATCGGTGCGGTAAATGTTCTCCAGAACGGCAGGCGGAAATCGAGCTCCCGGTATGTAGAATTGCCGCTTTCGTCCGCAGCGACGATCGTGCCCTGCGCATCGCGCAGATATTCGCCGCGCGGCACGACCTGCGTGAGCACACCGGCCAGCAGCAGGATGCCCACGATGACCGCGAAGATGAACAGCAGCGTTTTTTTATTCAGATGCAGACCGACGTCTTTTTGGGACTGTTCGGTGGTACGGATTTCGGACAAGCGGATCCCTCCGTTCGGTTTTAGTCGAGAAAACGTATCGGCACGTCCTGTGCGCGGGCAAGGGCGTCGTTCAGCGTCGCAACCTGCGTGCCCGGCAAAGACGCGGTGCATGTTCCGGCAGCTGTCATGATCTTTGCTGCTTCAATGAGCGTGCGCTCCTGTACGAGCGACCACGCCAGCGCCGCGACCATGGAGTCGCCGGCGGCTGCTGCGGAACCGACCGAAATGGGGAAGGGGATCGTTTGTATCGCCAGCGCGCCGCGCACGATGACCGCCCCTTCCGCGCCGCACGATACGGCGACCATACCGACGCCGTCCGCGATCAGCTTTCGCGCAGCGGCGACGATCTCGGGCACGGTACGCACGTCTTCGCCGACGAGCGCGCGGAACTCCGCCAGATTCGGCTTGATTGCGTACGGTTTCGCCTGGATTCCGCGCCGCAGCGCGTCGCCGTCCGCGTCGAGGATGACACGCACGCCGAGACGGTTGGCCTCGGCTGTCAGATCGTAATAGACGTCCGCGCCGAGATCGGGCGGGAGACTTCCGGACAGTGTGAGCACGTCGGCGTCCGGCAGGAACTGCCGCAGCGTTTTGAGAAACGCCGCGTACGCATCGCCGGCTTCGGAGCCTCTCTCGTTCAGCTCCGTCATTTCGCCCGTGGACAAATCGAGGACTTTGAGGTTGACGCGCGTTTCGCCCTGCGCCGCGCAGAACGCGCACGGCACGCCCATGTTTTCCAGAGCCTCTACGAGCCTGCGTCCGTTCAGGCCGGCGGCGATACCCGTCGCGGCAAACTCAACGCCGCAGCCGATCAGCGCGCGGGCGACGTTGACGCCCTTGCCGCCGACGTCCGTCCGGCTCGTCAGCACGCGGTTCGTTCTCCCGACGCCGAACGACGAAGTCTCGACGGTTTTGTCCATGCAGGGGTTGAGCGTGACGGTGACGATCTTCGGCTTTTCCATATCAGCGTTTCACAAAGAACTCGTCGTACCAGACGAGGAAGGCGTAGATGCTCCAGATCTTTTTCATGTTCTTGGACGAGCCGTTTTTATGTTCGTCCAGAAGACGCAGGATTTCTTTGGTATTGAAGATCGAAGCGGCTGCTTCGCTTTCAAATTTTTCACGCACCATGTTGTAGTATTTCTCCTGCCGCAGCCAGTCGTTTAGCGGCGTGGGGAAGCCGAGCTTGCGCATCTCGGCCGTTTTCTGCGGCAGCTCGCGCGAAGCGGCCAGACGCAGCGCGACCTTCGTCATGTCGCGGTGGACGCGGTGCTCGGCGGGGATGGAGAGCGCGACCTTGAGCATCTCGCGGTCGAGGAACGGTACGCGCAGCTCGAGGGAACTTGCCATGCTCATCTTGTCCGCTTTCTGGAGAATGTCATACAGAAGCCATGTGTTCAGGTCGGCAAACTGCATCTTGGTTACGTCGTCCAGATCCTTGACCTTGTCGAAATGCGGCTTGGTGTATTCGGCGGGGTCTTTCGACGGGATCTTGTCGCGCAGGTACTTGTCGCGCTCTTTCCAGTCGAAGACGTAGTTGTTGCGGATGTAGCGCTTTTCCATCGGATAGCGGCCGCGCACGAGGAAACGCTTGCCGTGGAAATTCGGCAGCTTCGACGCGCAGACGGACAGCGCGGTGCGCACGCCCTGCGGGACCTTCATGTACTTCGCGTAATCCAGCGGTTCCTTGTAGTAGTTGTAGCCGCCGAACAGCTCGTCCGCGCCCTCGCCGGAGAGCACGACCTTAACGAATTTGGCGGCGTTCTTCGCCAAATGATACAGCGGCACGGCGGACGGATTGGGGAGCGGTTCGTCCATGTGGTACTGGACGGCGGGGAAACTGTCGAAGAAATCGTCCGCGGTGATCTCGATGGAATAGTTCTCCACGCCCTCGACGGCGGCAAATTCCTGCGCCGCGTGCAGCTCCGAATACTTCTGCTCGGACTGCTGCGCATAGCCGATGGAGAACGTCTTGAGCTTCTGAAGTTTGTTCAGCTCGTGCACCGTGAAGGAGCTGTCGACGCCGCTGGACAAAAAGCAGCCGACTTCCACGTCGGAGATCTTGTGCGCGGCGGTGGACTTGGCGAATGTGTCGGAGATGATGTCCGCCCATTCGTCGATCGTCTTGCTGTCGTCGATGTCGTATTTGAAATCGAAATACCGCTCGATGTGCATTTCGCCGTTTTCGTACGTGAAGTACTCGCCGCCGAGCAGCTTATACACGTTTTTGAACAGCGTCTCGCGGTTGGGGATATACTCGAAACAGAGATACTCCGGGATGCGGTCGCGGTTGAGCTCGCGCTCGAACGCGGGATGCGGCAGGAAACTCTTGATCTCGTTGCCGAACAGGAACACGCCGTCCTTGAGGTAGTAATAGAAAGGCTTGATGCCGAAGATGTCGCGCGCGCCGAAGAGCTTGTTCTTCGTCTTGTCGTAGATGACGAACGCGTACATGCCGCGCAGCATGTTGAGCAGATCCTTGCCGTATTCCTCGTAGCCGTGCAGCAGCACCTCGGAGTCGGTATGTGTCTTGAACACGTGCCCTTTTTCGATGAGTCCCGCGCGCAGCGTCTGGAAGTTGTAGATCTCGCCGTTGAAAACGAGCACGAGCGTGCCGTCCTCGTTCTCGATGGGCTGGCTGCCGTTCTCCAGGTCGATGATGCTCAGCCGCCGGAAGCCCAGCGCCGCACCGTCGGTGATGAAGTAGTCGTCCTGATCGGGGCCGCGGTGGGCGATGGTGTCCGCCATCTTCCGGATGCAGGACTGCGAGACGGGGATATCCGCGTCGATATAGCCGACAAATCCGCACATATGAAAAATCCTCCGTTATTTGCAGTAGGTGTTGAATTTCTTGATCTGGTTGAGCTCGTACGCTGCCACGTACATCCGGCGCTTGAGGGTCATGTCGGGCGCGTAAATGATCGGATTCGACCATTTGCCCTGCTTCCACAGCCGCAGCGCACGCGCGCGCATCTCGTCGTCGTGCACGAATTTCCTGATGACGTACTTCGGTACGAACGTGAACAGATGCTCGTTGTCCGCCACGACCAGACCCTCGAACGTCTTGCCGTAGATGTACTCGTCCACGAGGTACTTGACCGCGTTGAAGCCGCTGCCGGTGATGTAGTAGTTGCTGCGTCCGAGACGGACGTTGATCTCGAAGAACTTGTACTTGCCGTCGCGCGGATCGTATTTGAGATCGAAGTTGGCGTAGCCGACGTAGCCGACGCGCTTGAGGAAACGCTGTGCCTGATCGACGACCTCCATGTTGACCTCGTTGATGATCGCGCACGGATTGCCCAGCGCGGACGGCGTATGCTCCTCGAGCAGCGTGTGGCCGAACGCGGCGAAGCGGACGTCGGAATTCTTGTCGCAGTAGCAGGTCAGCACGCGCATGCCGGTATCGTCGCCGGGGATGCGGTCCTGGATGAGGAACTTGTAGTCGTAGCTCGATGAGGCGAGGTTCGTCAGCATCTCCTCGAGCTGCTGCTTGTTGTCGAAGCAGAAGACCTTCTTCTTGCCGGGGAATTTCGCGTAGTGATACAGCGCGCTGTTGGCGGTCTTGGCGATGATGGGATAGTCAAAATCGAACGTCAGCGGCGTCTTTTCCTTGCAGTCGTAGACGAACGTCTTCGGATAGGGGATGCCCAGCTCCTCCATGTAGCCGTAGAACTTGTCCTTGAGCACGATCTCGTTGAGCAGCTCCGGATCAATGTAGGGGATCACATAGTATTTCGACAGCTTCTCCTTGTTTTCGCTGAGGATGCGGACGTACCAGTCGCCGCAGCCGAGGACAAGCAGCTTCTTGTCTTTTCCGTATTCTTCGCCGACTTCGAGCAGCGCGGGGATCAGCACGTCCTCGCGTTCGAGGTTTTCATAGTACAGGCTTTCGCACAGACCGCTCATCACGACCGGTCCGCCCTGGGACATGTTGACAGCGAGGGATTTGACCTGATACGCCTCGTAGAACGAGCGGATGAGGCTGTACGCCGTGATGTCGCCGCCGAGGATAACGGGAATAAAATCGTATTCTTTGAATTCCATATGTCTTTTCAAGTCCTTTCGGAAAACAATATTATGTATACATCCAAAAATTATATCCCAAATATAGACGGATGTCAAGGCGTTTCGACACGCGTTACGGGAGCTTGCAAAAATATTTTTTCCGTATGCCGATGCAGATATGCACATTTTGCGCTTTTGCCGGCGCAAACTGCCGGCTGCCGGGCGGGAACGTGCGCGGCGATCCGTGAACGCAGCGGCGCGGGAGTATTGCTTTTGCGCCGCGTGCGTTGTATAATAAAGCAAAATGAGGGGACGCAAGAGCTGCGTCGAAACATCTGCCGGACGGAGGAAACCATGCGAAAACTGTTCGTCTATCTGAAGGAATACCGCAAAGAAAGCGTGCTCGGCCCGCTGTTCAAGCTGCTCGAAGCGACGCTCGAGCTGATCGTGCCGCTCGTCGTGGCTGCGATCATCGACCGCGGCGTCGGCGGCGGGGACAAGGGGTACGCCGTGCGGATGTGCCTTGTGCTGGTCGCACTGGGCTTTGTCGGTATGCTCTTTTCCGTCACGGCGCAGTTCTTCGCGGCAAAGGCGGCCGTCGGGTTCGTGACGAAGCTGCGCAGTGCGCTGTTTCGCCATATCCAGGGCTTTTCCTACCGCACGCTCGACGACGCGGGCGTGTCCACGCTCATCACGCGCATGACGTCCGACATGAACCAGGTGCAGACCGGTGTGAACCTGACGCTGCGGCTGCTGCTGCGTTCGCCGTTCGTCGTATTCGGCGCGATGATCATGGCGTTCACCGTGGACGTGCGCGCGGCGCTTTGGTTCGCGGTCGTGATCCCGATCCTCGCGGCGGTCGTGTTTGCCGTGATGCTGACGTGCATCCCGCTGTACAGAAAGGTGCAGTCGCTGCTCGACCGCGTGCTCGGCGGTACGCGTGAGACGCTCGGCGGCGTGCGTGTGCTGCGCGCATTCGGCAAGGAGGACGAGGAGATCGGATCCTTCGCGCAGAAGAACGACGCGCTGACCGCGATGCAGAAATACGTCGGCCGCATCAGCGCGCTGCTCAATCCCGTGACCTATGTGATCCTGAACCTGGCGGTGCTGGGGCTGATCTACACGGGCGGCGTGCGTGTGCAGGCGGGGCTTCTGACGCAGGGCGCGGTCGTCGCGCTGTATAACTATATGTCGCAGATCCTGGTCGAGCTCATCAAGCTCGCCAATCTCATCCTGACCGTGACGAAATCCGTTGCGAGCGGCAAACGCATCCGGAGCGTTCTGGATCTGCCCGAAGCGGAAGGGGCGGTACAGGCGCTTCCTGCGGGAGACAGCGCGTACCGTGTGGAGTTCCGGGACGCGGGACTGCGCTACAACGATACGGGTGATCCCGCGCTGCAGGGAGTCAGTCTGTGCGTGCGCGCCGGCGAGACGGTCGGCGTGATCGGCGGCACCGGCAGCGGCAAAACGACGCTTGTGAATCTGATCCCGCGTTTTTACGAAGCGACGCAGGGACAGGTTTTTGTGGACGGAAAGGACGTGCGGGCATACGATCCCGCGGCGCTCCGTGCGCGCATCGGCGTCGTCCCGCAAAAGGCCGTCCTCTTTGCCGGAACGATCCGCGACAATCTTCTGTGGGGATGCCCCGATGCATCCGACGAAGCGCTTCTGGCCGCCGTGCGGACGGCGCAGGCCGGAGACGTGCTGGAGGCCAAGGGCGGTCTGGACGGACAGATCGAAGCGTTCGGCCGCAACCTTTCCGGCGGACAGCGCCAGAGACTGACCGTCGCGCGCGCACTCGTGCGCAGACCGGATATTCTGATTTTGGACGACAGCGCATCCGCGCTCGACTTTGCGACGGACGCCGCGCTGCGCAGGGCGCTGCGGGAGCTGGATTACCGTCCGACCGTGTTCATCGTGTCGCAGCGCACGTCGTCCATCCGCTTTGCCGACAGCATCGTGACGCTGGACGAGGGGCGCGTCGCCGGCGTCGGCACGCACGACGCGCTGCTCGAAACGTGTTCCGTTTACCGCGAGATCTATGACTCGCAGTTCCGAAAGGAGGCGAGGGCATGAAAAAAACACGGCAGAAAGCCGAGCGCGGCACGGTCAGGAAAGTGCTGCGGTGCCTTCGTCCGTATCGGGCGTCGGCGGCTGTTTCCATCCTGCTTTCCGCGGTCAGCGTCGCGCTGTCGCTGTATGTGCCGGTGCTGATCGGACGCGCTGTGGACTGCATCGTCGCAAAAGGACAGGTCGACCTTGCGGCGGTCGTTTCGATCCTTTGGCGCATCGGCGCGGTCGTCGCCGCGGGTGCGCTGCTGCAGTGGCTGATCGGCATTCTCAACAACCGCATCTCGTTCCATGTCGTGCGCGACGTGCGCGACAAGGCGTTCCGCAAACTCCAGATCCTGCCGCTTCGCTATCTCGACGCGCATCCGGTCGGCGAGACCGTCAGCCGCGTGATCGCCGACGCCGACCAGTTTGCGGACGGTTTGCTGCTGGGATTCAGCCAGTTGTTTACGGGCGCGGCGACCATTGCCGGCACGCTGGGCTTCATGCTCGCGCTGCGTCCGGCGATCGCTGCCGTCGTCGTTGTTCTGACACCGATGAGCTTTGTCGCGGCAAAGTTCATCGCCACGCATACATACCGCTATTTTCATGACCAGAGCGCCATCCGCGCCGAACAGACGGCGCTGATCGACGAAGTGCTGACAAATCAGAAGGTCGTGCAGGCGTTCGGACGCGAAAAGGCGGCGGCCGACCGTTTCGACGAGGTGAACGGCCGACTCGGCACCAGCGCGCTCAAAGCGGTCTTTTTCTCCTCTCTGACCAATCCGACGACGCGGTTTGTCAACAACGTCGTCTATGCGCTCGTCGCGCTGTGCGGCGCGCTGGTCTGCATCGCCTCGGCGGGGACGGCGGCGCCGTTCACCGTGGGCAGTTTGTCGGCGTTTCTGGCGTATGCCAATCAATACACCAAGCCGTTCAACGAGATCAGCGGTGTTGTGACGGAACTGCAGAACGCGCTGGCGTGCGCGGCGCGTCTGTTTGAGCTGATCGACGAAGAACCCCAGACGCCCGACGATGCGGACGCCGCTGTGCTGTCCGATGTGCGCGGCAATGTCGAGCTGCGGGACGTCGCGTTTTCCTATGTGCCGGACAGGAAACTCATTGAGGATCTGAACCTTTCCGTGCGCGCCGGACAGCGCGTTGCGATCGTCGGTCCGACCGGCTGCGGCAAGACGACCATCATCAACCTGCTGATGCGCTTTTACGACGTGGACGCGGGGGAGATCGACGTGGAAGGACGCGACGTGCGGCACGTGACGCGGCGCAGCCTGCGCGCGTCGTACGGCATGGTGCTGCAGGAGACGTGGCTGCGCGAGGGCACCGTGCGCGAGAATCTGACGCTCGGCAAGCCGGATGCGACACAGGATGAGATCGTCCGCGCCTGCAAAGCCGCCCATGCCGACGGCTTTATCCGCCGCCTGCCGCAGGGTTACGACACCGTGATCGGCGAGGACGGCGGGAGCCTATCACAGGGACAGAAACAGCTTCTGTGCATTGCGCGCATGATGCTGACCAAACCGCCGATGCTCATTCTGGACGAAGCGACGTCGTCGATCGACACGCGCACGGAAATGTATATTCAGCAGGCTTTCCGCCTGATGATGGAAGGACGCACGTCGTTCATTGTCGCGCACCGTCTGAGCACGATCCGCGAAGCGGACGTCATCCTCGTCATGCGCGACGGCCATGTGGTCGAGACGGGTACGCATGACGATCTGCTGCGGAAAAACGGCTTCTACGCCGAGCTGTACAACAGCCAGTTCGCACCGTAAACTGTGGAATGAATCCATCGGGTATCACGCCGCGGAGGATGCCGATGCGCCGCAAGACGGCTGAACGGTACAGCGGTTTGAATCAAAGAACAATCAATGAAAAGGGCGTCTCTTGCGAATCCGCTGCATATGGATTCGGGGAGATGCCCTTCTGTTTGTATTCTTTTGTCCTTTGTCTTATGAAATCAGATCCAGCACGTCCGGAAACGGTTCCAGACTGCGCCGGAGGATGCCGTGCATCTGCGCGATGGCGACGCCGTAATTGACGATCGGCACGCCCTGTCCGGCTGCCGCGGAGATGCGGTTCTGCATCTCCGTTTCATTCAGCATACACCCGCCGCAGTGGACGACCAGCGCATACGGCGACAGATCCTCCGGATATTCGCGGCCGGACGTGAACGCAAAGGACGGCGACGCGCCGGAGTATTTTCTGATCCACGCGGGCAGTTTGACCGTGCCGATGTCGCCGCACTGGCGGTGATGCGTACAGCCCTCGCTGATGAGCACCGTGTCCGTGTCCGTGAGTTTGGCGAGCTGTGCCGCGCCCCGCACGAGCGTCGGCAGATTTCCTTTGTAGCGCGCGAACAGGATGGAAAACGACGTCAGCAGCACGTCATCCGGCACGTTTTTCGACACGGACGCGAACGCCTGCGAGTCCGTGACGACCAGCTTCGGCTTTTCGCGCAAACTGCGCAGGACGAACGGAAGCTGTGCCGGCTGGCAGGTCATGAAGGTGTTTCCGTGATCGAGGATGTCGCGCATGGTCTGCTGCTGCGGCAGGATCATCCGTCCCTTCGGCGCGGATTCGTCGATGGGCGTGACGAGCACCGCCACGTCGCCGTCCGACAGCAGGTCGGACACGAGGGGACGGTCGTTCTTTTTTTCTTTCGCCATGGCGGCCAGCCGCTCCTTGAGCGCACGGATGTTCTCGCCCGTGACGGCGCTGACGCAGAGCGTGTTTTCATCTGTCTGCGGTCGAACCTGCGGCAGATCGCATTTGCTGCGCGCCACGAGATACGGCACGTTTTTCTTTTTGAACAGCGCGATCATCTCTTCGTCCCGCGCCGACAGCGGCTGCGTGCCGTCCGTGACAAGCACGGCGATGTCCGTGCGCTGCAGCGCCTGCATCGCCTTCTGCACGCGCAGTGCGCCGAGCTCGCCCTCGTCGTCGAGACCGGGCGTGTCGAGGATCACCACGGGACCCAGCGGCAGTAGCTCCATGGCTTTCTGCACAGGGTCGGTCGTCGTGCCCTTGACAGGGGAGACGACGGACAAACTCTGTCCGGTCACGGCGTTGACCAGACTGGATTTTCCGGCGTTGCGCATTCCGAAGAAGCCGATGTGGACGCGTTCTGCGGAAACGGTGTCGTTCAGGCTCATGCTGTTCCTCCGATCAGAAACGGAAATCGCGGCGGTTGGAATTGCGGATGTCTTCGATATTCTGCGAAGCGATGGCGCGTGTCTTTTCGTTGGGGATGCGCGCAAGCTCGCGCTCGACCATCTCATAGCCGATCTTCTTCGTTTCGGGTGAGGCGTAGTCTTCGAGGTATTCCGACAGCGTCATCAGCGCGTTCGGATGGCAGCAGTTGAGGATCTGTCCGTTTTTGCACAGGCTCATGAAGCGGTCGCCCGTGCGCCCGGCGCGATAACACGCCGTGCAGAAAGACGGGATATGGTCGTTTTCCATCAGCCAGCGCACGACTTCGTCCAGGGAACGCTGGTCGGAGACGTCGAACTGCTCCGTGTCGTGCGGACGCTCTTCCTCGGTATAGCCGCCGACCGACGTGCGGGAGCCGCCGCTGACCTGAGAAATGCCCAGCCGCAGCAGCTTTTCGCGCACGGCCTGCGTCTCGCGCGTGGAGATGATCATGCCTGTATACGGCACGGCCAGACGGATGCACGCCGTGATCTTGGCGAAGGTCTCGTCGTCGATGCCGTTGTCGAACACGTCGGGGTCAATGTCGTCGGCGCGTTTGACGCGCGGCACGCTGATCGTGTGCGGACCGACGCCGTGCACGGCCTCGAGGTGCTCCGCGTGCATGATGAGCCCCGCGAATTCATATTTATACAGTTCCAGTCCGAACAGTACGCCCAGACCGACGTCGTCGATGCCGCCTTCCATCGCGCGGTCCATCGCCTCGGTGTGGTAGTCGTAGTCGTGCTTCGGGCCTGTGGGATGCAGCTCCAGATAGCTCTTTTTGTGGTACGTCTCCTGGAAGAGGATGTACGTCCCGATGCCCGCTTCCTTGAGCTTGCGGTAGTTCTCGACGGTCGTCGCGGCGATGTTGACGTTGACGCGGCGGATGTCGCCGTTTTTATGATGCACGCTGTAGATCGTATGGATGCAGTCGAGGATGTACTCGATCGGGTTGTGCACGGGATCTTCGCCCGCCTCGATCGCCAGACGCTTGTGTCCCATGTCCTGCAGCGCGATGACCTCGGCGCGCACCTCGTCCTGCGTCAGCTTCTTGCGCGTGATGTGCTTGTTCTTCATGTGGTACGGACAGTACAGACAGCCGTTGACGCAGTAATTCGACAGGTACAGCGGCGCAAAGATCACGATGCGGTTGCCGTAGAACGCGAGTTTGATCTCCTCGGCGATGCGGTAGATCTCCTCGATCTTTTCCGGTATGTCGCACGCGAGCAGCACCGACGCCTCGCGGTGGGTAAGCCCTGCGCACACGCAGCCGGTTGCCGTCTTCTGCGGACGCGCTTTTTCGAGAATGCGGTCGATCAGCTCGACGTTGTTTTTGTTTTCCTCCGCGTAGGCGAGTGTCGCGCGGATCTCCTCGTCATTGATGAATTCCTCCGCATGGAGAGACTTGGGATCATAGATTGCCATGATGTATGCCTTCTTTCTTTATCTGGTTCCGGTCACGTTGGAGTAGACGGTTTTGGCGCTGACGCCGGGCAGGTTGCCGATCTTGCCGGACAATGCCGCGATCGTATCCTGCGGTGCGTCGATGGCGATGCTGATGATGTTGATCTTCTTCTGCCGGTAGGGGATGCCCATGCGGCCGATGATCCACTCGCCGTATTCGTGCAGCAGCGCGTTTAGCTGCTCGACGGCTTCCGGACTTTCCACGATGATGCTCAAAAGAGCGACTCTGGTTTCCATAAACTTTCTCCTTCAAAAAAATAATACTGCGCCTGATGCGGGCGCAGTACGGGTCTCGTGCGGCGCCTTTCACGCAGGCGAACCTTAATGTCAGGCCGTTACAAAGACAGTATAACACGGCAAAACAGAAAAATCAATTCTTTTTTGCCGCGCGTTTTTCGGGCGCGGATCAGCTCCACAAAAGCAGTTCGATGAGGCTCGCGCCGGTGTTGTTGTCCGCGGGCGGGCACAGGGGATCGCCGGCGTTCGGACCGTAAACCGCGCAAACGCTGCCGGTCTCGGCGAGCAGTCTGTCCGCGGCCTCGAGCGTTTTCTGCCGCAGGCGCGCGGCCTGCATACCGAAGCCGTAGCGCTGCAGTCCGACATAGACCAAAAAGTTTTCCGTGATCTGCGCGATGCCGGTTTCGCCGCCGGACGGGATCGGAAACGGCAGATCGAGCATCGGCGTCAGGTGCGCGACCAGACGGTGCGCCTGCCGCGGATCGCATACGCCGGCATACAGCGGCAGAAACGATTTGCTCGACAGCGTGCGGCGGAATGCGCCGCCCGGGGTGCGGTCATAGTAGCAATGCGACCTTTCGTCCCACAGCCGCATGTTGATCCGCTCTGCCAGAGCGCGGGACAGTTCGTCCATCTGCAGGGCGGACATGTGGTCGTCGAGCGTCATATAGATGCGGTGCATGCACTGCAGCTCGGCCGCCATGAAGACGGACAGAGCAACCGACTCGATCGGTTCCGCCGCGGTATCGGTCATCACGCCGTTCGGCGAGCGGCGGTTCTTCATGAACTGCAGCAGAAGCCGGCGCAGCGGTTCCGCCGTCTTTTGCAGAATCTCGATGCTGCCCGTGACATCAAACAGATTCCAGACCGAAGCGCACAGAACGGGCGGATGCGCATCGTCAATATTGACTGCGTCCGTCTGCGTCCCGGGCGCATCGCGGTCGTCTCCGCACAGCCGGTCGAAAGCGGACAGCAGGAAATCTTTTGCGCGTTCGGGCGCGTAATGCACCATCGCCGTCGCGGCAAAGCAGGCGTCTGCCGTGCGCATTTGCGGCCGCAGTCTGTCCGCGGTCGTGAACGCATGCGCAAATCCGTCCTGCGGTGTGAAAACGCTGGCGCGGTTGACGGACAGACACTTGTACCACAGCTTTTCAAAGTGCGGGTTCGGACAGGGCGGACACGCCTGGTACCAGTCGAGCACAGCGTCCGCAAGCGCGTATACGTCGGCGCGCAGCGCGTTTTGCGCGTCGATCTCGGCGGCTTCGGCGCTTTTTCGGCGGCAGAGGGCAAAGGCATACCCGCCGCCCGCGGGGATCGCCGCGAGTGAAAACGCGTATGCGCCGCACAGGACCGTCCGGCTGCCGGGCAGATACGCCTCATTTTCCTGCCGGACGGCGGGCAGCGTATCGCTGCGGCCGACGATCGTGTCCCTGTCCGCAAAGGTCACAAGGATCGCGCCGCCCTCTGCCGCGATCAGATCCGGCAGCACGGCGTCATAGTCGTGCGCGGCTTCGGTAAAACGCAGGAGAATGCCGTCGGCCGCCGCGGCGGGCGCGAAGCGGATCTCGCCGCCTTTTCCGGTCAATACGCCGCACAGATCCTGCCGGCAGGAATTGTCTCCGGCCAAGCCGCTGAATGCGAATACCTGTCCGCGCGAGATCCTGTTCGGCACAGGCAGATCGCGCGTGAATGCCGTGTTTCGTTCTGTCATCGGCGCATCTCCTTTCCGGACGCCGCCGTCATGCTCCGACGGAATTGCCGAACAGCGCGGCAATGCGCATAAAGAGGAAATAGGGGAGGTAGTTTAAGAAGTTCCCGAAGTTCCGCAGGTAGTACCCGATGGCGGGCACGACAATGACCTTGACGCTGCAGGAAATGCCGCTCTCCGGTTCGGTCACCGTAACGGTCACGCTGCCGTACTTCAGACCCATGATCTTCACGCTGCCGAAGCGGTATTCTTCGACCTTATCCGGCTCCGCCGTGACGATTCCTTCCTTGCTGCAGGTGATCTCGGCATTGCGCACGTCGAAGCGTCCCTCCGCCTCTTCCGGTTCCGGATAGACCACAAAGTACGTTTCCACGCCGCGGTATGCGATCAACCGGCCGTTGACCGCAGAGGTGTCGAGCGATTCGAGCGGCGGCAGTTCCGCCGCAGGCGGATCATCCTCCGCAAACACTGTCACGCAGCACGAAAACAGCATTGCCAGCGCCAGAAACAGCGCCGATGCTCTTGTTCTCTTTTTCATAGCATATACTTCCTTTCAGACTGTTGTTTGGATAAAGCGGGCGCTCCGCGGAGCTTGTCCGATTCTATTGTAGCACATTGCCGGAACCGATTCAATCTTTTTTACAGATCGGACTATTGCCCGTCGGAACAGCGGAAAAAACGGTGAAAGGCAGTTGATATTTGACAGGATGTGTGTTATAATACTATCCGTATATTTATAAAATGGAGGATTCTGAAAATGCAAATCACAAAAGACACTTTGATCGGCGATATCCTGACCATGGACGCGACGACGGCGCCCTACTTTTTGGAGATGGGCATGCACTGTCTCGGCTGTCCGTCCGCCCGCGGCGAATCGCTTGAGCAGGCGTGCATGGTGCACGGCGTCGACGCCGACGAGCTGGTCGAAAAGATCAACGCGCATCTTGCCAAGGCGGAATAAATGAAGTTATCTCCGCGCCTTGCGATGGTGGCCGACCTTGTGCGGGAGGGTGTGACCGTGGCCGACATCGGCACCGATCACGCCTATCTGCCCGCGTACCTTGTGTCGAGCGGCAAATGCCCCGCCGCGGTCGGCAGCGATCTGCGCGACGGCCCGCTGATGAACGCCGCCGCGACGGTCGCGCTCTGGGGCGTGGCGGACGAAGTGCGGCTGCTGGAGTCCGACGGGCTTGACGCGCTGTCTGCCGACGATGCGGACGATTTCGTCTTTGCCGGCATGGGCGGCACGCTGATCGTCGAGCTTCTGTCGCGCACGCCGTGGCTGTGCGACCGCGCGAAGCGGTACATATTCCAGCCCATGTCCCACGGCGAACTGGTGCGCGCATTTCTGCTGCAGAACGGGTTCCGCATTCTGGACGAACGCGCGTGCTTTGACGAGTGCCGTCCGTACGTGGCGTTCAGCGCGGCCTACGAGCCGGAGTACCGTCCGCATTACCGCAAGTCCTACATCTGGATGGGCGAGCTGCCGCGCCATCTCAACGAGGCGGCAAGCTACTATCTGACAAAACAGTATATCTATCTCAAGCAGCGAGCCGACGCGCTCGAGCGTGCGGCGCTGCTGCCGGACGAGGTGCGGGTGATCCGCGAGATCCTGCCCGACATCGAACCGTATATCCGCAGGAAAAACAAGGGGGAGATCTGATGGTCACGGTACGGGACGTTTATGACTTCATGGATTCGATCGCGCCGTTTTCGACGCAGTTGGATTTCGACAACAGCGGTCTGCTGGTCGGCGATCCCGACCGGCCGGTGCAGAAGATCGCGGTATCTCTGGACATCACGCCGGACACGGTGCGCGAGGCGTCGGAGAGCGGCGCCGATCTTTTGGTGTCGCACCATCCCGTGATCTTTCGTCCGCGCAAAAGGCTGCTTGAAGGCGATCCCGTATATCGGCTCGTGTGCGGCGGTATGAGCGCGATCTGCTGCCATACGCCGCTGGACATCGCGGCGGGCGGCGTCAACGACGTGCTCGCGGCGCGGTTCCGTCTTTCCAAGGTGGAGGCCGTGTCGACGGAGACGATCCCCGTGCCGATGGTTCGTGTGGGATTCCTGCGCGAACCGATGCGCGCGATCGAGCTTGCGGCGACGGCCGCGGAGAATCTTTCCGCCAAGGTGCGCTGGTGCGACGGCGGCAAGACGATCGAAACGCTGGCGGTCTGCGGCGGCGCGGGCGGCGATCTGGTCGCCGATATCGCGGCACTGGGTGTGGACGCGCTGGTGACCGGCGACGCGGATTACCACGACTTTCTGGATGCGGAGCAGCTCGGCGTGACGCTGATCGCTGCCGGTCATTTCGAGACGGAATATCCGGTCATCCCTGTTCTGGCAGAACGGCTGCGCAGCCGCTTTTCATCGGTCGAGGTTGCGGTCCTGCAGCAGAACCGAAGCATAAAGCATATCTAACGTGATCCATATCTGAGGAGGAGCTAAAATGAAAAAAATCCTTTCGGCTGTTCTCGCACTGTGTTTGGCGCTGAGCTGCATCGTGCCCGCCTTCGCGCGGGACGCGGACGCCTGCGGCTGCGGCAAAACCCCGATCCTTGTCGTCAGCGGCATGGGCGCGCTTCCGTTCTGGCTGGACGAAGGCACGCCGGAGCAGACAGAATGTTTCCCGCCGCATCCGGATATTCCGAAACTGGTGTTCCGCGCGCTCGGCGGTCTGTTCCGTTCGGTCGTGACGTTTGACCTCAAGCCTTTTGCCAATACCGCGGCGGATATTGCGCTGGATATTCTCGGTGTGATGGCCTGCGACGCGGACGGCAACTCGCTGTATGCCGTGACGCCCGTGCTTGTCGAGGGCGCAATGTCGACGTATGACCCGTCGCAGTATGAGGACGCAGGTTCTGCGGAATTCTCGATCGTGAACAGCGCGGTCAGAGCCGTGGGCGCCGATCACGCCTATTTTTATAACTACGACTGGCGGCTCGATCCGCTTTCCAACGCGAAGGATCTGGACGCGTATATCGACCGCGTTCTGCGCGAGACCGGCCACGATAAGGTGCGCGTGGTCGCAATCAGCATGGGCGGCGTGCAGACGATGGCATATCTTGAGAAGTACGGCCACGACAAGATCGAGACGATCTGGTTTATGTCCGCGGCCTACTGCGGCCTGCTGTTTGTGACGAACATCTTTACAGGTGAGATCCAGTTCAGTCAGCAGAGTTTCTTCAGCTGGCTGCAGACGCTCGACGTCGGCAAGTCCGACAAGACGGACAAGGCGTTCGACGCGTTCTTCGGCTGGTGCGGCCGTACGGCTTTGCTGCGTCCGCTGTTCACCCTGCTCAACAATACGGCCGACAAGGTCAATTCCATCGTCGTGGACCGTGTTATCCGCCGCACGCTCTCGACCATGCCCGGCATGTGGGCTTTCGTGCGCGACGACCGGTATGAAGAGGCGAAAAAGGCGATGCTGCCCGAGAATGCTTCCGACAAGTTCGTCGAGCGCATCGACGCATATCATTACGACGTGCTGAACCGGCGCGAGGAGATCCTCAAGGACGCGCAGGCGGACGGTGTGGAGATCGCCGTCATTTCGCACTACAACAAGGGCTGCGTGCCGGTCACTTCCAGCGCGCAGGCGCACGGCGACAGCTTGATCGAGACGGTCTGCACCAGCGGCGGCGCCACGGTCGCGGACTACGGTTCGACGCTTCCCGCCGACTATACACAGAAAGCGTGCAAGGAACACAACCATCTGTCCGCGGACGGCGTGATCGACGCGTCGACCTGTATGTTCCCCGACACGACGTGGTTCATCAAGAATATGCCGCACGTCGGCTGCAACCGCGGCTCGGCGTTTGCGGATATGCTCGTCTGGCTGTTTTCACAGGAACATGTTCCGACGGTCTTCGCGGACGCGCGGTATCCGCAGTTTTTGGAAACCGACTCGCGCACACAGATGACGCTTGAACCCGTCAAATGAATCCCTGCTCAAGGATAAAATGAGGTGACTATTTTGCCTACGCCGAAAGAAAACATCCGCAATTTCTGTATCATTGCGCACATCGACCACGGCAAGTCCACGCTGGCGGACCGCCTGCTGGAGCTGACGGAGTCCGTGGCCAAGCGCGATATGACGGCGCAGCTTCTGGATAATATGGATCTGGAGCGCGAACGCGGCATCACGATCAAAGCGCACGCCGTCAAGCTCGACTATAAGGCGCAGGACGGCGTCACGTACGCGCTCAATCTGATCGACACGCCCGGCCATGTGGACTTCAACTACGAGGTGTCGCGTTCCCTGGCGGCATGCGAGGGCGCGGTGCTGATCGTGGACGCGTCGCAGGGCATCGAGGCACAGACGCTGGCGAATACATATCTTGCGCTCGACCATGATCTTGAACTGGTGCCGGTCATCAACAAGATCGACCTGCCCGCGGCCGACCCCGACCGCGTGGCGCAGGAGGTCGAGGACGTGATCGGACTCGATTGTTCCGTCGCGCCGCGTGTTTCGGCCAAGACGGGACAGAACGTCGAACAGGTGCTCGAACGCATCGTCGCGGACATTCCCGCGCCGCAATGCGACGATTCTCTGCCGCTGCGCGCGCTGATCTTCGACTCGATCTACGACAGCTACAAGGGCGTGATCGTGTATGTGCGCGTGATGGACGGCAAGATCAAGGCCGGCGACACGATGCGCATGATGGCGACCGGCGCGGAATTCACCGTCGTCGAGGTCGGCTATATGCGCGCCACGTCCATGGAGCCGGTTTCCGAGCTTTGTTCGGGCGAAGTCGGCTACATCACCGCGTCCATCAAGACGGTCGGCGACGCGCGTGTGGGCGACACGGTGACAAACGCCGCGCGTCCTGCCGCGGAGCCGCTGCCCGGTTACCGCAAGGTCAATCCCATGGTGTTCTGCGGCATCTATCCCGCCGACGGCGCGGATTACGAAAACCTGCGCGACGCACTCGAAAAGCTGCAGCTCAACGACGCGGCGCTGTCCTACGAGCCGGAAACGTCCGGCGCGCTGGGCTTCGGTTTCCGCTGCGGCTTTCTGGGACTGCTGCATCTGGAGATCATCCAGGAACGTCTCGAACGCGAGTACGATCTGAACCTGGTGACGACCGTGCCGAGCGTTATCTATAAGATCCGTCTGTCCGACGGTTCCGTCGTCGAGATCGACAATCCGACGCATTATCCAGACCCTGCGATCATCACGGAATGCGAGGAGCCGTTTACGAACGCGCACATCTACTCTCCGCCCGAATACGTCGGCGCGATCATGGATCTGTGTCAGGACAGGCGCGGCGTGTTCAAGGGCATGGACTACATTGCGACAGACCGTGTGGACATCCACTATGAGCTGCCGCTGAACGAGATCATTTACGACTTTTTCGATTCGCTCAAGTCGCGCACCCGCGGCTATGCGTCGTTCGACTACGAGATCAGCGACTACCGAAAGTCCGATCTCGTCAAGCTCGACGTGCTTCTGAACGGCGATCCGATCGACGCGCTGTCGTGGATCATCCACGCCGACAAAGCGTACCCGCGCGCGCGGCGCATTGCCGAGCGGCTGAAGGAGAATATTCCGCGCCAGATGTTCGAGATCCCGATCCAGATCGCCATCGGCGGCAAGGTCATTGCCCGCGAGACGGTCAAGGCGATGCGCAAGGACGTGCTTGCCAAGTGTTACGGCGGCGACATCACACGCAAAAAGAAGCTGCTCGAAAAGCAGAAAGAGGGCAAGAAGCGCATGCGCCAGTTCGGCACGGTCGAGGTGCCGCAGGAGGCGTTTATGGCGGTGCTCAAGCTCGACGACAACGGGTAAGCGTACCCGCTCAAACAGTATTCAAGGAGTATGGGAGGAACGAAAATGGCAAACGAAACCGCAGCCGAAACCAAGTCGCCGCGCAAACTTCCGCAGCGGCGCTACGTCGGCTCCCGCGAAACGCTGTGGTATATCCTGTACGATATTTCCGCCAGCTTCAACATTTCCGGTTCCGAAGAAGTATTCATTTCCGACATCGTCAAGATCCGCATGAACTATATCGCCGCGGTCCGGACGATCAACGGCATCTGGGACATCATCAACGATGTTTTCCTCGGCGGTCTCGTCGACAAGACGCGCACGCGCTGGGGCAAGTTCAAGCCGTATCTGGTGCTGTACGCCGGCCCCGGCACGATCCTGTCGATGATCTACTGGCTCATGCCGCTGCTGTTTGCCGCGATGGGCGCGGGTGATTTTTCCAAGTTCGTGTTCTATCTGATCCTGCTGATGTTCAAGAATCTGGCTGAATCGCTGCGCGACATTGCCAAGACCGGCATGCTCTCGACGATCACACCGGATATCATGGATCGGACGCGGCTGATCACGGCGGCAAACCTGCTGTCCGGCTTTTTGGAAAAAACGCCGTCGCAGCTGCTGGATCTGCTGATCGACCTGTCCATCCGCGATATTGTCAAGATCAAATACCGCTCCCTGTACATCAGCTTCGGTACGGTGACGGTCATCGCGTGCGGCATCATGGCGCTGGGTTTCTCTCTGATCACCAAGGAGCGCGTGTCGCAGTCGATCAAATCGCCGTCGCTGCTGTACTCGATCAAAATGGTCTTCCGGTGCAAGCCGGTGCTGCTGATCTCGCTGTCCGAGTTCCTCGGTTCCTTCTCTTCGGTCAAGGTCAGCGACAAGTATTACTACCTGAACGTCCTGCGCGTGTCCTCGCTGACGAATATCGTCGGTATCCCCGGCGCGTTCGTCTCTCCGGCGAGCTATGCGTATGTGCCGCGTCTGCGCCGCCGTTTCTCGACCAAGGCGCTGTGGCTGTTTTCCGCGCACTTCAACAATTTCCTGATGATCGGCGTTTTCCTTGTCGGTTCGATCAACAAGAGCTACAAGAAGCTGAAGGTCATGATCCCGGTGCTGATGCTGCAGGAAACGGTCTGGATGACGATCTACGGACTGAAGAAGGTCATTCCCAGCGAAATGTACAACGAGTCCATGGACTACTTCGAGTGGCAGAACGGTTTCCGCGCCGAGGCAATGGTGAGCGTGTTCCAGAGCCTGACGCGCAAGCTCGCCAGCACATTCGGCAGCACGCTGAACTCCCTGATCCTCGGCCGTCTCGGCTACGATCAGGACGCGCTTCCCGGCGGTCAGAGCGAAAAAGTCGAGTATACCATCTTCGCGCTGTTCTCCGTGATCCCGGCGACGCTCAGTCTGATCGGCATGATCCCGAAGTTCTTCTACGATCTGAACGGCGAAAAGCGCGATCGGATGTATGCCGAGCTGCATGAGCGCCGCGCGCTGGTCATGCACAAAGAGCACAATCTCGGCGACGAAGAAACAACAGAATAAACAGAAATGTCCGTCCGATCGGTGCAGAAAACCGATTGGCGGACTTTTGTCGAAAAGAGGGAGAAAATGGCAAAGCTCGTTTCGGTCATCGTACCGATCTATAATGCGGAACCGTACCTGGAAAAGTGCGTGGATTCCATCCTTGCGCAGACTTACGGCGATCTGGAAGTGATCCTCGTCGACGACGGCTCTCCGGATAACTGCGGCGCGATCTGCGACCGCTATGCCGTGTGTGACGCGCGTGTGCGCGTGATCCACCAGGAGAACGGCGGAGTCAGCTCCGCGCGCAATGCCGGACTGGACGCCGCGATCGGCGAGTATGTGATGTTTACGGACGCCGACGACCGGATCGAGCCGGACATGGTTTCTGTTTTGGCAGAAGCTTTGGAGGCGAACAATGCGGACATCGCAACGTGCAATCTGCGTTCCGAGAACATTTCCGGCGAGAAAAAGGCGCGCGTGATCGACATGCGGGATGTGACGCTCGACTTCCCGAAGCCGGACTACACCAAGCTTTTCGGGATGCACGGCAGGCTGCTCAGCATTTTCCCCGTCAACAACCTGTACCTGCGTGCGCACATCGAACGGATGCACCTGCGCTTTTTGCCGATGCAGCAGGTCCTGTCCGAGGATCAGTTGTTCAACTGGTGCTACTATGCCGCCGTCCGCAGGGCGGTGTGTATCGACAAACCTCTGTACGTCTATCAGGTGCGCGAAAACACGCTCAGCCGCGAAAAGCGGCCTGCGGACATTCTGCTGCGGCGCGTGACGCTTGTGTGCGTGCTGCGGGACTTTTTGCGGCAGAATCTTTCCGAAATGCCGCCCAAATCGTTTTTTGACGCGCTGACATGGAGCTACTTTGTCAGCGGATGCGGTTCGGTGGGATCTGCGGATCGCATCGTCGAGGGGCTTCGTATCATCCGGAAAAGTCCGGAACGCCGCCGCTTCCGCAGCACGCTCCTGAGTATGCTCTTCGGAAAGGCCGGCAAGCAGTATGTGCGCGCAAACGGCATGGATCTGCACGCGCGGCTGTATTTCAAAATGATGATCGCGCTGATGCTGCTCGGACAGTACGAACGTCCGGCACGCACCTATTTTGCGACAAATGGGAGATAAGGACTGATGCAGAAAAAAGTGGGGATCGTGATCCTGACGGTTTTTGTGATGGCTGACCTGATCGCGCTGGCGTTCGTGCTGCGTCCGTTCCTGCAAACGAAGCAGACGCAGGCCGAACCGCAGACAGATGCGGTGCCCGAGACGGTTTCGATCCGGTATTACGATCCGGACGACCCGCTGGACAGACCGTCCTACAGCCGTGGGGAAACGCTGACGATCTCGTTCGTGGGCGACTGCATGTTCGCCAGCAACCACGGCAGATCGGCGGAGGGTTCGTTCAACCGTATGGCAATGACGCAGCCGCCGGAGTATTTCCTAAAGAACTTTATTCCGCTCTTCACATCGGACGATTTCACGATCGCCAACTGCGAGGGCGTGCTGTCCGACAACGATCTGCCGGAGAAGGAAGTGACGACCGAGATCGCGTTCTGGTTCAAGGGACCGACCAAGAACGCCGACATTTTCCGCGTTTCGGGCGTGGATCTGGCGAGCGTCGTCAACAACCATTCCCACGACTTCGGCCAGCAGGGGAGCGACGACACCGAAAAAGCGCTTTCGGCTGTCGGGGTGCTGCCGGGCAGACGGGACAAGGTCACCTACACCACGGTCAAGGGGCAGAAGCTCGGCATTTTCTGCTGTTCGCTGTACAGTTACGACTATGTGTACGACATTCTTGACAAAGTGTCCGAGATGAAAAAGGAGAACTGCGATCTCATCATCATCTATTTCCACGGCGGAATCGAGAACGAGACGCAGCCGGAGGACTGGAAGATCCGCGCATGCCGCGAGATCGCCAAAGCGGGCGCGGACATCATTGTCGGTTCGCATCCGCACGTTCTGCAGCCGATGGAAGTTTATGACGGCACGCCGATCCTGTACTCGTTGGGCAATTTCTGTTTCGGCGGCAACACGCATCCGCCGATGAATACGGCTGTTTATCAGGCGATCTACACGATCGAGGGCGGTTCGATCACCGACCGCGAGGATGTGCTGATCCCGTGCCGGGTGTATTCGGGCTATTCCAACAATTATCAGCCGTACATCGTCTCGAACGAATCGGTGAAGCGGGAAATCCTGGATTTCCTGCATTCGCCCGTCGTATAAAATGAAGGTGCAGATATGAAAAAGCAAACTGTGAAACGCACATTATCCGTCCTTCTGGCGGCTGCGCTGCTGCTCGGCGCGGCCGGATTTTCGCGTGCCGCGGCGGAACATTCGCACACATTTTATGCCGCACAGGTGGTCAGCCCCGGGTATATGAACGGCGGCAGCACGGTATACCGCTGCGCATGCGGCGAGAGTTATTCCGAGCCGATCCCGCCGCGCATGGAGCCGTTCTGCGTCATGACCGGCGGGCGCGTCGCGCCGGGCGGATCGATCACCGTGCAGGCGACGCTGTGCAATTGCAGCGGGCTTGCCGATCTGACGCTCGACGTCGGGTACGATACGCATGTGCTGCGCTTGACGGATGCCGCCTGTGCCGAATACGGCGTGCCGGAGCGGATCACGGACAAGGCGCTGCGCTTTGACGCGATCGACCCGAATGTGCAGGAAGCGGTATTGACGCTGACGTTTACCGCGGACGAAAACGCGCCGAACGGTGTACAGACCGTTTCTCTTTCCGGATGCGGCGTTTCCGCGTGTGCGGTGGACAACGGCGAAGAGATCATCATGACCGCGTCCCGTGCCGCAGTCCAGGTTTACAGACCGCCCCGCTTGATCGTATCGGCGCCTGCCGATCCCGTTTGTACCGGCGACACGGTGCAGGTGACGATCGATCTTGTCAATAATCCGGGCGTAGCGGGCATGGCGTTCGCGGTGCAATACGATCCGCAGGTGCTGGCACTGACCGCCGCGTCGGCGGAAGGCATGTTCACGCAGGGCAGTGTCGTGATGAGCGGCAATTTGTCTGCCATGCCGTTCCGCGTGCTCTGGGACGACGCCTCCGCACCCGAAAACCATACCGAGGACGGCACGGTGCTTACGCTGACCTTTACCGTCAGGAAAACGGCTGACGCCGGCATAACGCCTGTCACGGTTTCGATTGACCCGGACGACGTGCTGGATGTGCAGCTGCAGGCGGTCGAATTGACCGGACAGAACGCAGAGCTGACGATCCTGCGCCGCATCGGCGGCGATGCGGATGGCGACGGCGACGTGACCGCCGCGGACGTTATCTGCCTGACCCGCTATATTGCGCGCGGATGGAATGTCGAAATCAACGCGCTCAACAGCGACGTCAACCGCGACGGCGCCATCGACCTGAAGGATGTTGTCCTCATTCGCCGTTATCTTGTCGGCGGCTGGGACGTGGATCTTTCCTGATCGGCTCGTTTTGCGCAGGAAAAAAGGTTCATCACGGAAAACTGGGGATCGTGCAAACAAGAAGTACCGTCATTGCGAAGGGTCGAAGGGGCTGCGGCAATCTCAACCAAATGCCGGTAAAAAGCAACACCTTAACCGGCATCTTCGGGAGATCGCCGCGTCGCTTCGCTCCTCGCGATGACACCGGGAAATGGCCCCCCAACTTTCCGAAAAGAGCGAGAAAAAGCTCCCCTCTTTCGGGGAGCTTTGATGCAAATACAGGCTCAGAACAGTCCCGTACGCGTGGAGGTTTCGCGCAGATCCTCCCATGTGAGCGCAACGGCATCTGCGCTGTCAAGGCGTGTGTCGGGCAGCTCGATCAGGATCAGCCGCTGCGCAATGTCGCAGGTCTGTACGTCCGGATATGTGCGGCGGATCGTGACAGAAGCGCCGCTGTCGGTGTACGCGACTTTGCGCACATCGTGTCCGATGGAACCGCTGCTTTCCTGGACTTTCACGACGATCAGCCGGTGCGTGCCGAACCATTCGTTCGTATAGGCGGAAAAGTCTTCTTCGCGCAAAACGCTTTGCGACTCGCCGCCGCGGAACGCGCGCAGCATGTCGTCCAGTGATTTCCGGCTGTCCGCAACCGA
This sequence comes from Oscillospiraceae bacterium, assembly GCA_902790325.1. Classification (GTDB taxonomy): domain Bacteria; phylum Bacillota; class Clostridia; order Oscillospirales; family Acutalibacteraceae; genus UBA1425. The sequence continues at coordinate 84,731 of CADARP010000004.1, forward strand.
CGCGGTCGGCGCAAAGTTTTCTTCATACCTGTCGTAGTAACGCAGATCTCTGTACGTAAAGGCGGCGGAATCGCTGCCGGGCGTGCGGGTCGGCTGGACAGCCGCCGTCGTTTCGACGGAAGCCGTTGTTTCGGCCGTCGTCTGCGCCGCCGCGGAAACAGGCGGGGGTTCCGTCTGCGATTGCGATTGCGCGGGCGGTTCGCTTTCGACCGGCGTCGTTTCCGGCAGCGCGATCGGCACATCCGTCGCGGTTTCCGGCTCCGGCGGAGGTTGCGTCGTTTCGGACGCGGTCGTCCGGTTTGCGCACGCGGCAGACAGGATCACCAGCATGACCGACAGCAGTGCGAGTGTTTTGCGCATATACGTCCCTCCCGTTTGTGTTTGCGGATGCGCAGACGGTTTCTTCTTTATCTGTATCATACAGACTATTTGACGTATTTGCAAGAGCAAAAGCATGAAGAATGTTTGAATAAAATGTGAAAGGAGCGTCGGGATCGTGTGCCCGGCGTGGAACAGGATGAAAATCTTTACCGAAAAACAAATGCGAAACGCGGAAGCGGCTGCCGCGCAGGCGGGCATGTCGTTTCTGCGGCTGATGGAAAACGCAGGCAGCGCATGTGCGGCGGAGATCCGTTCGCGCACGGACAAGACGCAGAAAACGGTCATTCTCTGCGGCAAGGGAAAGAACGGCGGCGACGGTTTCGTGATCGCGCGCAAGCTCGCGGACGAGGGCTATTCCGTCGCGGTGCTGCTTGTGCACGGGCAGCCGAAGGACGAGGACGCCGCCTACATGCTCACCAAGCTCGCAGGGACAGGCGTGGGGATATTCGACCTTACGCAGAACGAAGCCCCGCGCCGTCTGATCGCCGAGGCGGATCTTCTGGTGGATGCGGTGTTCGGCATCGGTTTCCGCGGTGCGGCGGACGATGCGCTTTCGGAACTGTTCCGTCTGGCGAACGGCGCAAAGGGAAAGATCTACGCGGTCGATCTGCCGAGCGGACTCGCGTGTGACAGCGGGGAGACAGCCGGCGAAACGATCCGCGCGGACTATACGCTCGCCATCTCCGCAGGAAAGCCCTGCCACATCCTGCTGCCTGCCGCCGAGCGGTGCGGCACGGTCGTTCCGGTTCGCATCGGCGTCGAAGAGGAGCATTACAAAAAAATGCCCTACTATGCGTATACCTTCTCGCACAAGGAGGTGCGCGCGGCATTCCCGCCGCGATCCGCCGTATCGAACAAGGGCGACTTCGGCAAGGTGCTGTCTATCTGCGGCAGCCGCGGTTTTGCCGGCGCGGCGGTGCTGGCGGCGAGCGGTGCGCTGCGCAGCGGTGCGGGACTCGTGTATGCCGCGTTCCCGCAGTCGGCATATCCCGCAATCGGCGCCAAGCTGACCGAGACGGTGCTGCTGCCGATGCCCGATGACAGCGAGGGTCGGTTCGCGTCGGCGTCGATCCCGTATATCGCCGACGCCATGCAGGGAAAACAGGCGATCGTGCTCGGCTGCGGTCTGGGACAGAGCGCCGGTACGCGCGAGCTGGTGGAGTATGTGCTGGAAAACGCTTCGTGTCCGGTCGTGCTGGACGCGGATGGTATAAATCTCTGCTCGTCCGACATAAGTATTCTGCGGAAAGCCAAGGCGAAGCTCGTGCTCACGCCGCATCCCGGCGAGATGGCGCGGCTGATGGGCGTGTCCGTTGCCGATGTGCAGCGCGACCGTGTCAAGGCGGCGTCCTCGGCTGCGTCGGCGCTCGGCGTGACGCTCGTGCTCAAGGGCGCGAATACGGTCGTCGCGGGCAGCAAGGGCGGCGCGGTCTATATCAATACGACCGGCAATGCCGGCATGGCAAAGGGCGGCAGCGGCGATTTTCTCGCGGGGCTGCTGGCCGGTCTGATCGCGCAGGGCGTGCATTTTCCGGCGGAAACGGCAGTATATCTTCACGGTATGTGCGGCGACCGCACGGCGCAGAAGCTGTCCATGCGCGGCATGCTGCCGACGGACTGCATCCGCGAACTGCCGCTTGTGCTTTCCGAGTTTGAATAACGAGGGATATTCATGAAACGAGTTTGTACGCTGATCGCGGCAGTGTGTCTGCTGCTGTGCGGCTGCGGCAGGGGAGGAGCGGTGCGCAGCGACCGCATACCGGAATGGCCGTTCTCCATGACGACTTCAGTGTCTTTGCAGACGGATTCGACCGCTTTTTCCGCGGACTGGACATATCGGAACGGGCAGTCGTCCTTTATTCTTCAGGCGCCGCAGGAACTGTCCGGCGTGACGATCACCTGCAACGCGGTCGAAAGCCGCATCGAAAAGGACGGCGTGGGGATCGACCTGCCGGAGCAGTCGGCGTTCGTGCTGCTCGACCGGGCGTACCGCGCGTTGTCCGACGGCTTGGTCGAGCCGCGGCAGACGCAGGAGGGCTGGCTGTACGACGGCATGGATCGCTACGGATTTGAGGCGCTCGCCGCGGTGGACGACAGTCTGCACATCCGTTTCCCGAAAGTGAACGCCGAGGCTGTGTTTACGGTCACGGCGGTCGAAACGCAGGTCGACTGAAATCGCAAAAAAACGCCTCGCGATCCGGATCGCAATGTTTATTTTGCCGCAAAACAGGCAAAGCTATGAGTGCGACAAAATCAGCGGAGCGTGATAGGATATGACAGTCAGACGCGGAGATATTTTCTACGCGGATCTCAGTCCGGTCGTCGGCTCGGAACAGGGCGGGATACGGCCGGTGCTGATCGTGCAAAACGACGTCGGCAACAAATTCAGTCCAACGGTGATCGCAGCCGCGATCACGAGCCGCCGCTTCAAGGCAAATCTGCCGACGCATATCCGTGTCGGCGTGACGGAAAGCGGTCTGATGCGGGACTCGATCATTCTGCTCGAGCAGGTACGTACGCTGGATAAGCAGAGACTGAAGGAAAAAATGGGCAACCTCGATGCGGCGGATATGGCGCGCGTCGACAGAGCGCTGTCCGTCAGTCTCGGCATCCAGGCGCCCGATTCGACCGTCGCGGCGGGTTGACCCTGCGCCGCCGGGCAGCCGCTTCGGCGGATACATAAGAAAAAACGCTTCACGGAAGTTTGCGGATTCCATTTTCCGGCGTCATCGCGAGGAGCGAAGCGACGCGGCGATCTCCCAAAGATGACGGTTCAGGTGTTGCTTTTTGCCGGCATCCGGTCGAGATTGCCGCAGCCCCTTCGGGGCTTTGCAATGACAGTACTTCTTGTCAGCACGATCCCAAATTTTCCGTGATGAACCAAAAAACAGAACTCCCGCTGCCCGGCAGAGCGGCGGGAGTTGCGCATGTTCCGTTTGGGTTTGATCTTTTACTGCGCGGCAAGGTTTTTCGGCGGCGCAGATGCCGCCGTATCCTGCGGATATACGACGCCGATTTTCCGGCGGATCGAATCCATCTGCCGCAGCACATACAGTGTGTCCGCCGCGGGAACAAGCGGGCTTTCCGTGACGCACTGCCGCACGCAGTCGCGCATGTGTGCGATCTGCTCCTCGAATCCGTTGCCGGCATACGGCGTTTCGATCGTCTGCGCGTCTTTGCCGTGCAGATGCAGCTCGATTCGCTGCGGGGCATAAAAACGCGGCAGATACGCGTACCCCTTGCTGCCGTAGACAAAGCCTTCGTTCGGCTTGCGCAGCAGGATCGCGGCAGAAAGATCGGCGATCGCGCCGTCCGCATACTGCAAAAGCATGCATGTGTGCGCATCCACGCCGCGATACAGCGCGGAACGCACGTCCGTCGCGATCACGTCGCGGCCGAGATACCAGAGCGCGAAATGCAGGCCGTATACGCCCACATCCAGCAGCGCGCCGCCGCCATGCTCCGGGCGGAACACATGATGATCCATCTCATCTTCGTCCATCGTGTAGCAGAACTTGCCCTCTACGCCGAGGATGTCGCCGAGCGTACCCCGGCGAACCAGCTCCAGCATCTTTAATGTGCCCGGGACATGCCGCGCCCACATCGCTTCCATCAGGAATACGCCGTTTTCTTTCGCGGTGCGGAACATCTGCTCGCCCTCCGCGGCAGTCACGGCCATTGGCTTTTCACAGAGCACATGCTTGCCGCCGCGCAACATCATACAGGTGCAGGTCACATGACCGGAATGCGGCACGGCGATATATGCCGCGTCGATCGCGTCGGACTGCGCCATCGTTTCATAGCCGACAAAGACATGCGGGATATCAAATTCTTTTGCGAAACCGTCGCCCCGTTCCTTTGTGCGTGAGGCGACCGCGGTCAGCTCGACGCCGCGCACATTCCGCACAGCCTCGGCAAACCGGTGTGCGATCGTTCCCGTTCCTACAATTCCAAAGCGAAGCGTCTGCATAACGAACTCCTTTCAGAAAACCCGCATGAGAACCGTTCTCATGCGGGCACAGTTGTTTTGATTCGATTATGGATGCAGGCGGATCCAGATCCGCATGAAGATCGCGCCGAAAATGTCCGCCACCGCGTCGAAGAATGTCCCGAACGTGTTGTGGAAGAAATCCTTCAGCTTGTCCGTAAACGTGTTCTGTACCGTGACCTTGACTTCTCCGCTTGCGGCGATCTCTTCACCGTCCGCGTCGAGGATCTTTGCTTCCACGGTGAAATCTTCGGTCGGCTTCTCTACGGTGATGTACGTGCCCTCGCCCCAATCTTCGCCGTTGCAGTACACATGGACGGTCGCGTTCTCGGGCAGATTTGCCGTCTCGAATTCGTACGTTTTCGATTCCTTGTACGCAACGGTGACTTCAAATCCGACGTTTGACGGTTTGACGCTCGGTTTCGCCTCGCCGCCGTCGACCGCGGCGGATGTGATGACCGTGCCGAGCAGCATCAGTGTGCAAAGCATGAGAGAAAGAATCCTTTGAGTCGTTTTCATGATCGTGTACCTCCTGTCAGAATGAATCATAATAATACGGTTGGCGGATGAAAACCGTGTCTGCCGGATGAACCTGCCTGCGGATCAGATGCCGGTCAGCGGCGTCGGCCGGACGGCACCCATGAAAGGCGCCTGCGAAATCTCCGGATCGTACGCCGTGTGGGTGCGGATGTGCATGGCGTCCATCAGTTCCGCGTAGGATGTTTCCGGATCGGCGGCATGATACACAAAGAAGTGGTCTGCGTTCAGGACGGATGCGTCTTCCGGGATCGACAGATTCTGTTTGTCCAGAAACGCTTCGATGTTTTCATAGATGTGCGGCGTGCGCAGCGCTGCCGCGGGGTCCTCGTTCTTGCGCTTGTTCAGCCGGTACATCGCCGTTTCCTTGTCGATGTCGATATAGATGACCATCAGCTCGCCGCCGCGCCGGCGTACCTGATCGTGCAGACGACGCAGGCGGTTGCTCTGTCTGCCGGAAAACTCATGGCGGATCTCGCCGGTATACGGCGTATTGATGATGACGTGCTGATTGAACAGCAGGCCGCGCAGACCCATGATTTCCGCCACGTCGTATTCCACGTCGCGGACATGCCGGCGGAAGAAGTCGCTCTGACGGTCGTACGTTTCTTCCCGGCCGACCTCGAAGATCTTTTCCGCCATCGGGCCGAGATCGTCCTTGTCCAGATAGAAGCAGTTCGGAACCGCTCTGGCCAGATTCAACGCAAGCGTTGTTTTGCCGGACGCGATCGCGCCGGTGATGATGATATAGAGCTTCGCATTCTCTTTGATGCTGCATTCGCGCATAGGTTACACATTCCTTCCGGACCGCATTTGCGGTCTCGACGTCTTTCGACGTAATTGTAACGTACCGCGAACGGATTTGTCAATAGATTCTGCCGAAAAAGCAGGCAAATCTATCCCGAAACGGCAATCAAATCCGTTTCCCGCGCCCGAATCCGCCGCGCAGGCTCTCGCACGCTTGCGCGCAACACATCGCTTTTCGGGCGCCGCAGGACTGTTCTCTATGGCGCGGTACCTGTATTATTGACATCGAGCGCACGGTTTTGTATAATCAAAATGAAATTGCCCGGCACGAAAGAAAGAAGAAAAACGGGTTTCGGCATGTCGCGCACGACGTGCCGGAGGACTGGGGATTTGACGCGCCGGTGCTGACGGACAAATGGATCTGTACGCACGCGGCGTACCGCCAGCAGTACCGGTTCCGCACTTGAGCTGCGCTGCGCGGCTCATAACAGACGCGTTGCGGACGTCGACGAAGCAGCGATCCTGTTCCATAACGCCGGTCTGCAAAACTGCGAAAAAAACGGTTGCGCAAAGGTGTTTCGTATGATATGCTGTTTCCGAAAACAGCCGCAAAAGCACAGAAAAGGCAGGGAAGAACTATGGAAGCCGATCATTCCACACATAAGCCGAAGAAAAAACTGCTGATACGTATCGCTGTTTTGACGTCCGTTCTTTTGCTTGCGGCCGCCGTGTTTTTCGGCGCAAGAGGCATCCTGTACCTGCGGTACCGCCATTTCCGGGCGGCCGATCCGGCTGTGAACATGCAAGAACAAACGCGGGAGGCGAGCATGATGACGAACGGGGATTTCTACGTCAGCACGACGGGCAGCGATACAAACGACGGCTCGTCCGACGCTCCGTTCCGCACGGTCGGGAAGGCGATGGAAGCGGTGCGCGCCGCGGACAAAACCGGGCGGCAGGGGATTACCGTCTGTATCGAACCGGGCGAGTACCGCGTGTCCGCGCTGCACTTTGGAAAAGAGGATTCCGGCACGGCGGACGCTCCGGTGACGTACCGCGCGAACGGCGGCGAAGCCGTGCTGCATGCCGGCGTCACGCTGCGCACCGAGGATTTCCGTCCGGTCAAAGATTATCCTGCCGTTGCGGACAGGTTGTCCGCCGATGCGCGCGAGCATGTGGTCGTGCTGGATCTGACGCAGCCGCCGTATTCGCTCACGGCAGCGGACTGGGGCAAACTCTATGCGCTCGGTTCGTACCATACGGCGGATCACTATGACGGCGACTGGACCGGTCCGCTGTACTGCGAATTGTTCGTCAACGATACGCGCCAGAATCTCGCGCGTTACCCGGACAGCGGCTTTCTGCTGACGGAGGAAGTCGTGAAAACCGGTCAGGGCAAAGAATCCGACGGCGCAAGGACGGCCGTGAAGAACTGGGATTCGATCCGCAATCCCGAACCGGACGTATACCGCGTGAACGAAGCGCTTGCCGCGCGGATCGGCACGTGGCAAAATCTGCAGGACGTGTGGATGTTCGGCTTCTGGAAGTACGACTGGGCGGACGCGTCCACGCCGATCCAATCTTTTGACAATACGACGCGGGAACTGACGCCGCGTTTCGTCAGTCTGTACGGTACCAAGACCGACGCGCCGTTCTACTTTTTCAATGTTTTGGAGGAGCTGACGACGGCGGGAGAATGGTATCTCGACCGCGAGAACGGTCTGCTGTGCCTTTGGAAACCGGAGGACTTCGACGCGGCAAAGATCGATCTGTCTCTGTCCGGATCGCCCGTGATAAACGGCGAGGCGAGCCATCTCGTGTTCGACGGACTGACGCTCCAGGGAACGCGCAGCGACGCGCTCGTGCTTTCCGGCGACAACATTACGGTGCAAAACTGTCTCGTCAAAAACATCGCGGGCAACGCGATCTGTCTGACAGGGGACAACAACCTTGTGCGGAACAATGAGATCACACGCACCGGAAAGGGCGGGATCGTGCTGACCGGCGGAGACACGCAAACACTGCGCGCGGGCGGCTGCAGGGCGGAGAACAACCTGATCCACGACTGGTCGGAGATCTATCAGACCTATCAGCCCGCCGTCACGCTGAACGGCGTCGGGAATGTCTGCGCGCACAATGAGATCTACAATTCGCCCCACGAAGCGATCACGTATACGGGCAACAACCATATCATCGAATACAATCTGATCCACGACGTGTGTCTGCTGTCCGACGACGCGGGCGCGATCTATGCGGGCAGGAGCTGGATCTGGTACGGCAACGTGATCCGCTATAACTGCATCTATTCGCTCGGCTCCGACGGCCACGCGCCCGACGGCATCTATATGGACGATGCGCTGTCCGGACAGGAGATCACCGGCAACATCCTCGTCAATATCCCGCGCTATGCGATGCATCTCGGCGGCGGCAGAGATCTGACCGTCACGAACAACATCGTCGTCAACGCCGGTGAACGCGCCGTTTCCTATGACGACCGCGCCAGAGACGGCGCGCTGACCGACGGCTGGTTTGACCACGCGGCGAAGGACGGCGATATGTGGACGGCGCTGCACGGTTCCCCGTGGACAGGCGCTGTGTGGCGGGAGGCTTTTCCGGCGTACACGACCATGACCGACGATTTTTCCAAAGCGGAGACGGCGGATTTCATTCCCAATCCCGCCAACAGCACGCTGCGCGGCAACGTGATCTTCGATTTGCGCAAATCGATCGGATATGTCTCGGACGCGGCGGACGAATTCAGTACCATTGAGAACAACATGATCCTGCCGCTTTCCGGCGTCAACAAGTTCTTTATCGATGTGCCGGCCGGGGATTACCGCATCGCGGATCTGCAAAAGCTGCGGGAAAGCATTCCGGAGTTCCGCGAGATCCCACTGGATCGGATCGGCAGAACGGGTTCGTAAACCCGCTCAGCCGCGGAAATGCGGCGCTTCCGTAACAAAAATCATCCTCCGAACCGCACTGACGGGTGCTGTCCGGAGGATGCTGTTTTATGCAGTTGTCTGCTGCGTGTCCGCGGCGCGGTTATCTGTACCTTTTGGCAAATCCCCACGGCACAGACGGCTGCTTTCCGGCGCGCAGTTCGATCGGCAGAACGGTGCCCTTCTCAAGACCGATCTGCGCCAGAGCGTCCGAATCCAATACGGCTTCAAACATGCCTTTGTCGGCTCCGCTGTCAAAAGCATCCTTGGCCTTGCTGCTCGCAAGAAGCGCGACCGTAAGTCCTGCGCCGGATTCAAAATCGGATCTGGACATGGGGAAGATCGCTTCCGCGGCGGTCAGATCCTACACGGCATACTGCTCGCCGTTCAGTGTAACGACGTTTCCGTTTAACTCGTTCATGATAATTCTCCTTTTATAATTAGTCTGCTTCGGTTACAAGTGTTCCAACGCACGGCTGCGCCGCGTCAGATCGCCTTTGTCATGGTCAGGATATTCTGCCCGTTTTCAAAGCGGTAGCTGACCGAGTCCATACTCTTTTTGACCAGAAAGATCCCCAAACCGCCGATCTGCCGCTTCTCCGCGGAGAGTGTTACGTCCGGGTCTTCTTTTTTCAGCGGATCATAGGGCATGCCGCTGTCCAGGAAAGTCAGCTCGACAATGCCGTCCGCTTCCGACAGGCGGATCTCCGCCGTTCCCGTTTTTCCCTGGTAGGCATAGTGCGCGATGTTGACAAAAATCTCCTCGACGCACAGATCGATCTGCATCTGCGTCCGCATCGGGCAGTCACGCGCTTCCAAAAAAGCGTCCACAAAGGCAGTGGCCTGCTCCAGATTTTCGAGCGCTGCTTCCACGGTCAAGGTTTGCATCTTCGTGTTACCTCCTTTACATTACTGTAAGACAGGGGATCACACTGCCAGCGAATCCGTTTTGGGAACCAGATCACACAGCGTCTGCTTGCAGTATTCGACCATCTTTGCCTTGTACGCCTCGTCGTCCTTCGACTTGCACAGGGTGCGCCGCAGCAGGCGCGCATAGCAAATGATCGCGGCTTTTTCTTCAATGGCGCGCAGCGTATCCGCGTCGTCCGTGCCGAAATAGTATTTGAGTGTAGCGTTCCAGAACTGCACCGACTGTTCGTACGGGATTCCGAGGAACTGCTTGACCTGGTTGTGGTCGATACAGGAGAAGCCGATGTAGGCGGCATAAATCGCGGAGAACTCGAAGATCGGGTGACCCATAGCCAGGGTGTCCATGTCGATCAGAAGGTTCTCGCCGTTTTGCTGCATGATGTTTTTGATGTGATAGTCGCCGTGCAGCATGTTGCATGTATCCGGAATGGCCTTGACAAGCGACACCAGTTTGTCGCCGATCTCTTTCGGCAGGTGCTCTTTTGCGAATTCCACCCAGAGCATCGCCTCCGCCTTCTTGTCGGGCAGCTCGCCCGGCTTGAGCATCGTGGAGTGCATCGTCTTGAGGATGTCCACGCTCGCCTTGGCCAGCTCGTCGGTCTTGGAGGGGTCGGCGATCATGAGCTTTGCGAAGGACTGCGCGTTCAGCAGCTCGAACACAGAGCCGTACAGGTCGCCCACCTGCACCACATCATAGGGGATAGCGGTCGGCACGCCCATGACGAACGCCTTGCGCGCCAGCTCGCGCTCGTTGTGGATCTCATCCAGCGCGTCGTGGTTTTTGTAGACCTTGACGATGGTGTCCGCGTCGATGCGGTAGACCTTGCCGTTGGCGCCTTCGCCGATGGTTTCGCATCCGTCGATCGAGAGCTTGCGGTACGCCTTGGCGATGTCCATCATTTCGGTAAAGCCGGTCATGTCGAATATTTCATAAACCTCGGACGAAACGTTGATGATCCGCGTATTGTTCTGCAGCTTCTTCAGCCGCAGGATCACGCGCAGTCCGGCGCTGGATATGTATTCCAAAGCGTCCGCGTCGAGCACCAGCTCGCCGGAAAAGCCGTCCATTGCGGCACGGATATCCGCCTCGGCGTCGGCTGCATTCGCGGAATCGATGCGTCCCTGAAGCGAGAGAATCTGTTTGTTATCTTCTTGTTTCGCAGTCAAGTGGAACATACTCATTCTCCTTTTATCTGTTCGTTATTGCGCATTTGTATTGTTTTCGGCTGCGGTTTCGCTGCCTGTGCTGCCGAAATACTGCAGACAAAGCATGGTCAGGTCGTCGAACTGCGGCGCATCCGCAACAAACGTCTGGATCGACTTTGTCATATTTCCGAGGATCTGCGGCGGCGATGCGTCTTTGTCGTCGTTCAGGGCGGTCAGCATCCGCATGGTGCCGAACAGCTCGTTATCCGCGTTGGTTGCTTCCGGCACGCCGTCCGTATACAGGAACAGCATGGAGCCGGGTTCGAGATCCAGCGTGTATTCCTTATAGCGGATTCCTTCCATGCCGCCGATCACGAAGCCGTGCTTGTCGTCCACAAGGTCGAATACGCTGCCCGGCGCTTTCAGGATCGGCTTTTCGTGTCCGGCGTTCGCCGCGGTGAGTTTGCCGGTGGACAGCTCCAGAATGCCGAGCCAGACCGTGACAAACATCTCCTCGCGGTTGTTGCGGCAGATCTGGTCATTGACGGCCTTGAGCACATCCTTCGGGCTCTTTCCGTTCATGGCCTGATTCTGGAGCATGATCTTGGTCATCATCATGAACAGCGCGGCCGGAACACCCTTGCCCGAAACGTCCGCCATCACAAGCGCAAGGTGGTCATCGTCCACAAGGAAGAAGTCGTAGAAGTCGCCGCCGACCTCTTTTGCGGGTACCATGGAGGCGTAGATGTCGAACTCCCGACGCTCGGGGAACGCGGGGAAGATGTTCGGAAGCATGTCCGCCTGGATGCGCGTCGCCAGCGCGAGCTCCGCGCCGACACGTTCCTTTTCGGCCGTTACGGCCGTCAGTTGTGTCTCGTATTCCGAAAGGCCGTTCTCCATGTCCGCCATGATGAGCGCCAGATTCTCGATTTCGTCGCCCGTGGAGATATTGAGGTTTTCAAAGTGGCCGGTCGTATCGGCGTTGTTTACCTTGTCCTCCACATACGCCTGCGCCGCCTGCGCGATCTTGTTGATCGGCGCGGCAAGCGTTTTCTTCGTGTGCCGTGCCATCAGGACGCTGATCAGATTGACCAGCACGAACATTGCCAAAGAGTATTGCAGCACAAAGCTTTTCATGCCGTTCGCCACATTTTCGAGAGAGACGTCCGACAGCACGAACGCCACGGGTTCTCCGGCTTCGTTCCGGATCGGCACGCCGCTTGTCGCAAGCCAGCCGTAGTTCTCGGTCTTGCCTGCGTCATAGAGCCTGCCTTCGCCGTTCCATTCCAGGAACTTGCGCATGCCTTTTTCGTTGACGTGCTCCCATTCGCCGGGGAGACTGGCTTCCCCGTCGTCCATCGGGTCGGCAATATAGACGATCGCGGACGTTTCGCTGTCGTACATCGCCATGTACACGTCGTAAACGTCGCTTGCGCCATAAAAGGCACGCAGGATACCGCGTGCCATCTCGTAGTCCTCGCGGCTTTCCAGATCGGAAAAACGCATCCTGTAACTGTCGGTATACACTTCCGCGCGCTCTTCGTCCGACAGAGCGCGGTACCTTTCCATGACCTCTCCGGCGAGCGACTGCACGTCGACAGCTTCGTTCATGATCGCGGCCGCGCTGCGGGAGAGGGTAAACGCTTCGGTAATAAACTGTCCGGAAAGCGCGACGGCATACAGTCCCAGTCCGATCATCAGCGCCACAACACCCAACACGATCGAGCTTATGATCGAGGAGCGGAACACTCGCGCTCCAAGCGCATAGTGCTGGCGTTCAAACCGGTTCATCTCCCGTATACTCTTACTCGGCATAGTCGACCTCCCGTGCCGCAGTCATGTTTTTGTCACATGAAAAACAGATAATCATGAAAAACAGATAATAATTAAAATAATACATTTATATTATACATAGCTTGCGGAAGATGTCAACCGAAAAAAAGGACAGGATGCAGAAAAAAGTTCCCGTTACGGTTGCAGGATCGGGATGGGAGTGGTATAATCAAACCGATAATCAAAACGAAATAGGGAGAGAACGGATTTGAACGGAAACGAACAAACCGGCGATCTGACTGTGCTTGCGGCAGACAGAGAAAAAGTCATTGTCAAAACAAGCGTCATCGGTATCGTGACAAACATCCTGCTCGTTGCATTCAAAGCCTCGGTCGGGCTGATGTCACATTCGATCGCCGTGATCCTCGACGCAATCAACAATCTGTCCGACGCGCTGTCGTCCATCGTGACGATCATCGGGGCGAAGCTCGGCGCGAAACAGCCGGATAAGAAGCACCCGCTCGGCTACGGCAGGATCGAGTATCTCAGCTCCATGATCGTCGCCGCGCTGGTGCTGTATGCCGGCATCACGTCGCTTGTGGAATCCGTCAAGAAGATCATCAAGCCTGAGGCGGCGGATTACAGCGCGATCACGATCATCATCATTGCGGTGGCGATCGTCGTCAAGCTGATCCTCGGCATGTATGTGAAAAAGCAGGGGCAGAAGGTTCATTCCGGCGCGCTGTCCGCGTCCGGTTCGGACGCGCTGTTTGACGCGATCCTCTCGGCGTCCGTGCTCGCGTCGGCGGTCGTGTACCTGCTCTGGGTCGTGTCGCTCGAAGCGTATGTCGGCGTGGTGATCGCCGGATTCATCATCAAAGCCGGAATCGAAATGATGATCGAAACGCTCAACGACATCATCGGAAAACGCGAGGACGCGCAGACGACCAAAGAGCTGAAGCGGATTATCTGCGAGGAAGAATCCGTCCTCGGCGCATATGACGTCACGCTGTTCAATTACGGCCCCAACAAGAATTACGGGTCCGTGCACATCGAACTGCCGGACAATCTGCGCGTTGACGATGTGGATAAGATCACAAGGCAGATACAGATCGACGTCTACCAGAAAACCGGCATCATCCTGACGGGTATCGGCGTCTATTCGTTCAACACGTCGGACGACGAAGCGGCGCAGATGCGCAATGCGATCCGGAAAACGGTTCTGTCGCACGAGTGGGCTTTGCAGATGCACGGCTTCTATGCCGACACACAAAAGAAAACCGTTCGCTTCGACGTTGTCGTCAGTTTTGACGTCGACCGCCAGGAAGCGATACAAACCCTGCTCGAGGAGACAAGCGCGCTCTATCCGGATTATGAAATGATGATCATACCGGATGTGGACGTCGCGGATTGACCGGACGGCAGGCGGTCAAATGCGATTTGACAAAAAATACTTGGATCGGGATGATTGTGGATGGATAGAATCATAGCATGGATCATGGTCGCCGTTTCCGCGCTGCACGCGTTGTTTCCGGCTGCGCCGCGCGGAGAGACGCTGAATCTGGACGGGTATTCGCTCGTCTTTGCGGACGAATTCGACGGCGAAGCGCTCGACACGGATGTGTGGTACCACCGCGGCGTCGGGGAACGCAGATGCGGATTTAATGCCGCCGAGCAGGTGCGCGTTGCGGACGGAAAGCTGATCGTGCGCGGCGAGTACCTGGAAAACGGGCCGTACGGCGCGGGCTGGTACACGGGCGCGGTCGCGCTGCGGCAGAAGTATCAGAACGGCTACTTCGAGATCTGCTGCAAGTGTAACCGGGACAGGGATTACTGGAGCGCGTTCTGGCTGCAGAGCGGCACGTCCTATGACCATGAACAATCCGCCGGCGGCGTCGGCGGGGCGGAGATCGATATTTTTGAGGCGATGGAGTCGCGGTATTTTCCGTCTCCGCTGAACAATTCCGTGAAGTCGACGATCTACTGCAACGGCACGGACGTGCTGACGGAACGGATCGACCGGCAGCGTGTCGGCAAATACTATGTGCCGGATCTGTATACGGCGTTTCATACCTTCGGCCTGAAGTGGACACAGGAAGAGTACATCTTTTACATCGACGGCGTCGAGAGCGGCCGGACGAGCTTCGGCAAAGGCGTTTCGGCCGTGCCGGAAGAGGTGATCGTCTCGATGGAGATCCCCGACAAGATGCACGGACACAAGGACGGCTTTTCCACGGAATTTGAAGTGGAGTATGTGAAAATCTGGCAAACGGAACCGGCGGCGTAAAACGGACGATCGGAAAACAATAAGAAAAGATAGGATGACAAAAATGATTCAATTCGGTACAGGCGGCTGGCGTGCCGTCATCGGCGAGGATTTTATCTGCAGCAACATCCGCAAGGTCGCTGCGGCAGTCGCGCTATATCTGAAGGAGACAAACAAAGACGACCGGAGCGTCATCATCGGCTACGACCACCGCTTTCTGGCGGACGCCGCCGCGCGCTGGGCAGCCGAAGTGCTGTGCCGGGCGGGACTGCACGTTCTGTTCATGAAGCGTTCGGTTCCGACCCCGCTCATTATGCACACGGTGAAAACACGCGGTCTGCACTGCGGTCTGGAAATGACCGCCAGCCATAACCCGTCCAACTACAACGGGATCAAGGTCATCGTAGACGAGGGGCGCGACGCGCCGCTGGAGGTGACGGAACGCATCGAGGCAATCATCGCGGGTCTGCCGGAGGAGATCGACTTTGTTCCCTTTGACACGGCATGTGCGGACGGGCAGGTGGAATTCCTGCGCAATCCCTTCAACCCCTTCCTCGACGACATCCTCGCGCAGATGGACGTGAAAAAGATACGCGAGCGCGGTCCGCGCATCCTTTTCGACCCCATGTACGGCTCCGGCGCCTATGCGCTGCTGTGCATTCTCTATACCGCGCGCTGCACCGTGGACACCATCCATATGGGACGCGACGCGTATTTCGGCGGCAGTATGCCCGCACCGACGCGCTCGACGCTGAAAGAGCTGAAGGGACGCGTGGTATCCGGCGGGTACGACTTGGGGATCGCTATGGACGGCGACGGCGACAGACTGGGCGTGATTGACAGCAACGGCCGCTATATCACATCCAATGAGATCCTCGTCATGCTATACTACTACCTGCACGAGTATCGCGGATGGAAAGGGCCGGTCGTGCGCAACATGTCCACCACGCACATGCTGGACCGTGTGGCCGAAGACCTCGGCGAAACCTGTTACGAAGTGCCTGTGGGCTTTAAGTGGATCTCTTCCAAGATCGACGAGGTGGACGCCGTTCTGGGCGGCGAGTCTTCCGGCGGTCTGACTGTACGCGGTCACATCCACGGCAAGGACTCGACTTATGCCGCGGCGCTGTTCGTGGAAATGATCTCCGCCATGAACCAAAGTCCCACCGAGATCATCGAAGCGCTGGAGGCGAAATACGGCCGGTACGTGATGGTCGAGGACAACATCGTTTTCGATCCCGCGGACAAGGAGCGCATCCGGGAGATCGTATTTGCGGAAAAGCGCATTCCCGTTTTCGACCGGGAGATCGCGCGTGTGGGATATGAGGACGGGTGCAAGGTTTATTTCAAAGACGGCGGCTTCGTCACCTGCCGCTTCTCCGGTACCGAACCGCTGCTGCGCATTTTCTCCGAAGCGGACGACGGCGAACGCGCGCAGGCGTGCATCGACGCGTTCAGGCAGATGCTCGGACTGTGAGACAATCAGAATAACGTCACTGGATCGACAGAGTACCGAAACGGCTCTGTCGATTTTCTTTTGGGTTCATCACGGAAAAATGGGGGATCGTGCAAACAAGAAGTACGGTCATTTGCGAATAAAAAGCAACACCTTACCGGGATCTGTTCTTTTCCTTTCATGTACACCGTCCTCTCGTGTTTTGGGCATAAAGAAACAGACTGCCTTGTTCGGACAGTCTGTGTAAGGTATGCAGGATAATCTTTGGTGCTGTGGTATGTTGTTTTTCAATTATTCTCATTGGTTACGGGTGTCCTCGGATCGTCATATTCCTTTCCTCCTGCATCAAAATGGGCATAAAAACACCGCCTACCTTTCGGCAGGCGGTATGATATGATTACTGTTTGTCGATTTCGTCGTATATCGGCGTATACGTTTCGGGAGCTTTTTCCTGCGCAGACATGAAATCTATCATGTCTTCAAACAAATAGGTTTCCTCGGTCGGCTCATAGTCTTCGTCCATTGTTAAAACGCTTTGATCGTCCAACCAATCCCAGAAGTCAACATAATCTTCTTTTGTCATTTTAAAGAGTTCCTGTTTACTGTTTGCAAGTGCCTTTTGAACAATAGAATCATCGGCATAATGCTTTCGCAGATGCCGTATTTGTTCGTCTTTAAGAATAAATCTTACTGTTTCCATGTTCAAACACCTTTTTGTTTTGTTAGTTTGGAAGATGTCGGATTACACTGTATCACTTCTTTGGTGTCTGGATTGACTGATACAGTAGCTTTTTTACCTACAAACTTTTGGCTTGGTTTTCCGCTTTTGTCAATCTTAACGACGCCTATTCGTACTGGGTTCAAAAGGGCGTCTCTTGCATCGTCAACCTCAACACCGCTTCTGTAGTGATACTCTTTTGATTGGCGATCATACTCTTTCCCGCCTCCCACAACACGGTCAACAAAGTGCTTGGTCTGCCCGGAAATCTCGATACCGTTTGATGTTGTGGTACCAACAATACTATCCTGTACGGAATGATACTGTTTGCTATAATTTCCAAAGCCGGTAAGCGGTGAGATTGTTCCTTTCTCTACTTGACGCATATAGCGTTCAAGCAAGCCGCTCTCTTCCTTGTTATTATAACGCATTTCATTCCGTTTGGCAAGTGTTTTTGGCGCAAAATCATCTGCGCCGGTATCTTTTATTCGCTGTTGATAGCTCTTTTCTGCCGTCTGGCGCGCTCTCTGCGCAGCAGATTGGTTAAAAGATAGGATATTGCCTTTCTCGTCCTTAAACGCCGTGACGCCTGTGCGTACGGTATCGGGCTTGTGGCTCGTCTGCTTGCACAGATCACGGTACTTTGCCTCTTGGTGTTTCAGCCGGACGCTCGCTTTTTCCAGGTCTGCTTTGAGGTCGGCTTTGAGTTTCGGATCTTCTGCAGCGTCGTATGCCGCCTGCAAGCCGGCGATCTCGCGTTTTGTCTCGCGTATATCACGTTCCATGCCGCGCATTTCCTGTGACACCTCATACTCCGTCATTTTCTTGCCATTGTATGAGAACTTCGCCTCTTTGTAGCTGTCGAGCATTTCCTGTGTATACGCCGGAACAGATATACCCGGCCAGAACGGATAGAAGCTGTGACGGCAGTTCCAGCCGCACAGTCCCGCACCCGTACCGTATCCGGTTTTATCCTCGAAATTCGGGTATTCCGCTGTTTCGCCGTGTATCTTGAAAACGCGCCCTTGCCACACGGAATGGGACGGACGCGCGCCTGCATGGGCGGTCGTTTCGTAATACTCGGCGCCGAGTGCTTCGGCGTTCATTTCGGTCAATTTCGCTGTTGTTTGGTTGACGCCTGTAAGTACAGAGCGTCGTATAGCGACGTCGAGACGATCACGGTGTCCGGAATTGTACGTTACCCAATTCCCGTCATCTGCCGCTTCCTTTACGGCGTCTCGAATCGCCTGTGCGTAGGAGAACGCGCCGGACTGCACTTTCATCGTTGCGGCGTTGACCGCTTCGATGTATTTGTTCGCAGCCGTCGATCCGAGCGTCATTGACAGATTTCGCACATCCCCGTTTGTCTTATCAATCGACGCCTGTAATATCTGCTGCATAGCCGGGGAAAGGCGTACATCGACTTTCTGACCGGCAAGAACAAGCGGACGTACATCATTTTGCAAACCCTGTACGCTGGCATCTTTAAACAGTTGGGCGATTTCTTCGTCCGTTTTGTTTGCTGTAACCGCGACCTGTTGTATAACGTCCGTCATCAGCATACCGCTTTGCTGCAATTTTTCAGCCTGGTCTTTTGCAGTTGGCGTCACGCTGCCCGTTTTGACGATACGACGGGCAATATCAGCAATAATCGCCCTGTCTAACTCGTCCATCATACCGAGCAGATACGACGTACACCCGGCGAGATATTCGGGCGTAAGCATAGCGCATCCGCTCCTATTCTTCCGCAGGGTACTGTGTCTGCTGCGGGATCAGTTCACGCGCGGCTTCTTCCGTGCAGCCGAAATACCACGCAAAGGACTTTTCCAGTTTGAGTTTTCCGGCAAGTACCATACTCCACCGGCGCTGATATTCCTTGTCGGTATCTTCGAGTACGCCGTCGCCCCATATTATGGTTGTTTCAATCTGTCCGATCGGCACGATACCATATAGAGTGCAGAGCGCGTCCATCACGTCAATAAGCTGCCGCAAACCGTTTTCCATGGCGGTCTGCATGACGCTGACCGTTGCATAGGATCGCTGCTTTGATGCGCGGATTTCCTCTGCTGTCTTTTCGACCTCGTTTAACCGGCATCTTTGGGAGATCGCCGCGTCGCTTCGCTCCTCGCGATGACACTGGAAAATGGAATTTCATAACTTTCCGTGAAGCGAAAAACAAAGATACCCCGGACTGCGCCGAGGTATCTGCTGCGATGGTATCGGGAACAGCCCGCCGGCAGAAGCGGCAGGGGAGCGTGCCCGTTTTGTTTTGCGTCAGTTGATTTCAATATCCAGCGGAATCCCGTCAACCGGAAAGTTGTTGTGCGTGCTGTCCAGAGTCGGGGCAGGCGCCGGCGCCGAGGCGGTGATGGCGTCTTGCGCGTCGAACGGTTCCGCACGGAGAAGGGGTCTTTCATATGTCTTTTTCATTTTCGAGTCCTCCTTATGCCGGGAAGTATGCTTTCGCCGCTGCGCCGTAAAGATACAGCGCTGTGCCGAGCGTTGCGGTCGAATCGTTTTTGGCGAGCATTCGCGCGAAATCGTTGCCGCAGAATGTGATCGTGCCGAAGCCGTCAATGTCGACGGTGATGACCTCGTCCATGCCGGCCGCATCGATGCCGGTGACTTCCAGCAGGATCGCGTCGCCGTTCTTTGCGAACCGCGCCGAAGCGCTGCCGGTCACGGTGATCTTTTCGTTCAGCGCGGCGTAATCCGCTTCGCTCAAACCGCTGTCGGGATTGACATAGAAGCGGAACTCCGGCTTTGTGAGCGCCATGAAGGAGATGCTCTGAATCTTGCCGCCCGTCTGTGCGGACATATGGTTTTCGAGGTTCTGCGTCCTCTGCACGTTCTCTTCTTTCACCGCGTTTGTGATCGCCGCGATCTCTGCCGCGGGATAGTAATCCGTTTGGGCGAAGTAATCGTTCGCTGCCTGGCCGTACTCCAATGTGGCCGCGGCAAGCGCTTTGACTTCATCGGAGAAATCGCCGTCGAGCAGGTAGCCGCAGTATTTCGCAACAGACGATTCGAGGACTTCCGTGGTGTCCGCCGATTCGATACGCACTGTGATCGTGTCGCCGATCTGCGCCGGAGCGATCACGGCGGGGATCTTGTATTTGCCGTTCTCCCTGTCGAGGCCGTCTACATCGTCGGCGCCGTAAGCAAACGTTTTGTATTCCTTATCCTGGCAGCAATACGCGATCGAAACTTCCCGGACGCCTTCGCGCGCGTCGAGGTCGAGCAGGAAATTGATGTAGATCTGGTCAAGGATCGTGACCGACTGCCAATCCTGCGGCTTTGCGTGCGCGGTGAACGTCGCGGTATAGACCGTGTCGCCCGTGACCGCCGTCACCTCCGGCGTCCAGCCGGAGAATGTGTATGTGAAAGCGTTGTCCTCGGCTTTGGTCGGCGTTTCGCCTTCATAGACGGGCGTGCCGCCGTAGACGACGCTGCCGCGTTGCAGCACCGTTCCGTCCGCATTTTTGAACGTGACGGAAGGGGAGGAGCGGAGGAGGCCGTTTTCATCCAGACTGAATGCCGTATTGCCGTCGGCAACGGCGATGGTAAAGGGATTCGCCGTATTCTTTCGGCTGGTGTACAGACGGTTGAGCATTGCGAGCTGGTCGTCTGTGATCTTCTTCATCGTGGACGGGATCGTAACGCCGGAACAGTTCGCCAGCAGATTATCCACGGTCGAGGAACCGTCTGCCCACATGGCCTCTTTGTCCCAATCCGTCACGCCCTCCGGGATCGCCATCGCTTTGTTATAGCGGGCGGGGACAGCCACGACGTGCGTCATGTCTTTGGAGTAAATGATGCCGTCCGCGCACGCGTAGCGGGGATTCGTGTCCTTTACGGCGTAGTCGGTTATGCCTGTGTAGCAGTAGATCGCAATGGAAAGGTTGGTGCCCGCGTTGAGATTGCCCGTGTCCTCATACACGATATATCTGTCTGCATAAAGGGGAACGTACTCGATCTCATAAGAATCGGGGAGGATCACCGTGTGGATATTGTAGTTTCTCGAAAAGCTCAATTCGCCGAGGAAATCGACGCCTTCCGGTATCTCGAACACGCCGTTTTCAAACGGCTTGTTGCGCGGCACGGCAAGCATCTCTTTGCCGTCCGCGGAGTAAAGAATGCCGTCGACCGCCATGTAGTTCGTGTTGCCTTCCGCCACGCGGATCTCGGTCAGATCGTTCGTTGCGAAATCGTAAAGCGTATGCGCGTATCCGATTTTTTGGACGCCCGCGGGAACGGTGAAGCTGGTTCCCTCATACCGTGTGGCGTGGTTCAGGAAGCCCGCGCTCATCATCGCAAGGTTGTCGGGCAGAAGGATCTGCTGCGCGCGGCAGTTCTGGAAGCACCAGGCCGAATTGTTGAGGCTGCTCAGATCCCAATTCCGCAGGTCGATCGTCACATGCACGCTTGCGCTGACGGCATTTACGAATTGATTGAAGGCAAAGGACATGTTCTCGAGGGAAGACGTATCCCAGTTTTCAAAACCGGTCAGACCCGACAGGCGGGTGCAGCCGCTGAACATAGCGCGGATCTCGGTGACCGAACGCGTGTCAAACGCGGATAAGTCCGCTGCCTTGAGCGAACTGCAATTATAAAAAAAGTAGCTCAAATCCGTGACGTTCGATGTTTCAAAGGACGAAAAGTCAACCGCGTTCAGCGACGTGCAGCCGCTGTAAAAGCCGCGCAGTGTTGTGACCGATTCCGTATCCAATGAAGAAAGCGCAGCGGATTTCAGCGCGGTGCAGTTGTAGAACATATAGCTCATGTTCACAACGCCCGCCGTGTCGACGGCAGACAGATCCACATCCGTCAGCGCCGTACAGTCGCCGAAGAGCAGGCGCATGGAGTCGTTTGCGAATCGGACGCCGCTCTGTATCACAGCGGATTGCAGCGCTGAATTCGCGCGGAATACCGTTGTGCTCGCAAGTACCGTGTCGTAAACCTGTCCGTCTACCGTGAAGCTCGCGGGAACGGTTACGGCGGCTGCGTCACCGACGTATTTCGTGAGCGTGATCGTACCCGCGTCCGCATCGAGCGTGTACGTCCATTCCTCCGGCGCCGTACCGCCGGTCTGCGCGGCGGCAGACGGGATCAGCAGCAGCACAAATACCGCGGCCAAAAGAAGAGATACGAGATGTTTTTTCATTTTCGCTCCTCCTCGTTATCGTTACTGAAAACTATTATACTAAATATCGACAGAATAATCAAGAACCGGTCTGCCGGTATATTATGCAATCGCCTGCCGGGACGACGCAATCCCGACAGGCGAGTTCTGATAAAGTGTTACAGCAAAGCAGAAGACCTGCTGCCTTGCCCCCGCAGAGGGGACAGAGGGCAGCAGGCCTTTGTGATTAATCAGTGGTCAATTCGGACCAGGTGCTCGAGTAGATCGTCTGCGTCGTGCCGTCCGAGAGCTTCACCGTCATATACAGTCTGCCCGTTCTCGTCTGACCGGGTTTGACGTTGTTGACATTGATCATGCACTGGCCGTCCTCGTTCAGCGTCTGGCCGACGAGTTTCGCCGTTTTCACGCCGTTCACCGTGCCGCCGATCACGAAGTTCTCCGCGGTGCAGTCATCGGCGCTCTGGTTCGTCAGCACCAAGCCGAATTCCTCGATCTGCGCGCCTTCCGGAACTGTGATCTTGCCGCTGTAGGAGAGGGTGTACGCGCCGTTGACGACCGTCACGTGCGATGCGCTCGCCGCATCCATCACGATGCTTGCTGTCTGTTCGACTGCCGCGTCGGCGTAGACTGCCTTCAGATCGACATCGCTCGTCGCAATGAACGTGTAGATTGCGTCATAGCTCACCGGTACGTCGTCCGCGCCGTTCTGCGTCCAGTAGGCGAATACCTTGCCTTCCGGCGCTGCGTCTGCCACAACAGCCACGCGGCTGTACGGGCTTACCTGCATTTCCTGTTTGCCGCTCACTGCGCCGTTCTCGACGCGGATGCGCAGCAGAGCCGCCGTCTCGGCGAAGACTGCCTTGATCGTCACGTCGTCGCTGATCTCCGCGTTGTACGCGCCCATGAGGTTCGTTGCCGCACCGTCCGGATGCTCCATCGTCAGACTCTGCAGCTCGTAGCCTGCCTTCGGCGACACGCGGATCTGGACCTGCGAGCCGGCCGGGATCGTGACCTTGCCTGCCTTCGCCGGCGTGTACGTGCCGTTGACATATGCCTTCACGATGCCGCCCGTCGTGCTCTTGAGCGTAACCTCGTAGTCTCTCGCGGAATCTGCGAAGAGGTTCACCGTGTAGATGTTGTTGACTGTGAACGTGTACATGTCGGGGCGCGCTTCGGGAGCCGCATCGCCGTTCAGGCTCTCTTCGGGGATCGTGTCCAGCGTAATCTCGCTCGGATCGACCTCGCCGATCGCCAGCGTCGTCATCGGGGATTCTTCGACGCTGCCGATGTGCACGCCGTTTGCGGGCTCATTCGTCTGGGCACCGATCTGCGCATTCGCCGCGTCCGCGTACTTGCCGCCCATCGTCTCGTCGTTTACCGTGACCACGACGCTGCCGTCCGTGTTTGCCTGGAAGTTCTCCGTGTGCACGTTTCCGGCGTTGTCAGTGACTGTCATCGTGTACTGGTAGTCGTTGCTGCCCTGCGGCAGGCCGGTGATCGTGAACTGGTTATCGACCACGTTCCACGTCTGGCCGTCTGTCATGCCCGAGATCGCAACCGGAGTGTCCGTGTTCAGCTCGGTGATCGAGACGCCCTGGACGCCGGAGCCGCCAATCTCGTTGATGGTGACCTGGCCTCTGCCCATGGCGGCTGCAACGCCTTCCTTCGTATCCTGCAGGTCACGCTGCAGGATGTTGGTGTAGTGGTTGCCCCATCTGTCGTAGATGTGGACGTATACCAGCGTGTCTTCTCTCGTGCGTGCCGG
>CADARP010000005.1 GCA_902790325.1 Oscillospiraceae bacterium
CCTCTGCTGATTGCCGTTGCACACGCATGGAGAAACAATACCATGATGGCTTATGTTGAACGTAATGCCTATGATGGAACAGGTAACTAACTGACACACGAAGGCTCCCACACTGCCATCAGCGGCGGCGGGGAGCGAAGATATTCAAGATAACTGGGAAGGCATATGGAAAGCAATATACTTCAAATTGATAATCGAATTGAGTTCAGACAATGGCTCACCATTCATTCATCGAAAGAAACGGAATGCTGGATCACAGTGAAGCGAGGGAAACCGATCAATCCTGCTGTTTTCTATTATCTGGATGCTGTTGAAGAAGCCCTGTGTTTTGGCTGGATCGACAGTACCCATGCGGTCATTGATGGCGTAAGAATGCAGAGATTCACGCCGAGACGAAGAAACAGTAATTGGACAGAGTTGAATAAAGAACGCGTCCGTCGTCTGGAAAAACTTGGTTTGATGACGGACGCGGGCAGAGCAGTCCTCCCTGCAATGGGTGCACGGAGTTTCAGGATCGACCCTGATATTGAAGATGCCATGAAGCAGGCACGGGTATGGTCAAAGTTCAAATCATTTCCACTGCTTTACCAACGGGTACGAGCCGGAAATATAGCATTTTATAAAAAACGAAATCCTGAAATGTATGAGCAAATGCTTGCACGCTTGATTGCGGAAACCGAAAAGGGTCAGATGTTCGGGGAGTGGAATGACTATGGAAGGCTTGTAGGCTATTAACTTCCGGTTTTACGAGATGGTTTCGTCTCAATCTGCTATCAAATCTGCCCACTCGACCGTTTCAGAGAGCGGGAACTGCTCTACGAGGGCGGACGAGCAATCAGCGTAAATAGACACCGTTTTATTCACGCTATTGTCCCAAGGCACGTCGAGACAGTAATATTGATGACGAGAACCGAATAAGTGTCAAATGCCCGGAAGAACGCGTCACCCAGGCGCAGCTTGCCGAGATGGTAGGGACTTCCGCGCCGTACATCAGCAGGCTGATAAACAAGAAGGACGGCATCGTGAACAAGGTGTTCGTGGAGATGCTTGAAAAGCTGGGCTATGATATCCAGATCACGTATGTGAAGAAGGAGACTAACTGCGCGTGATGCGCGCCTGCGGCGCATGATGTATTCCTTCGGAATATGATGTTTTCCGCTTCGCAGAAAATGATGTGTTTTGCTCCGCAAAACGTTNNCGGAATACATCATGTTTTCGCGCGGCGAAAACACATCATGTGCGACAGCACGCATCATTTTGCATGGCAAAACATCCTTTCGGGCGCAGCCCGACAAATCCCGCATGACGGAGGCGGACATATGCAAGCGAAGAAAACACCCGACCCGAATGTGATCCATCCGGTCGCCGGGTACGATAAAGAGATCTATATAAAGCCGGCGATCACCGATCCAAACATCAGCGTCGGGGAATTCACCTATATCGCGGACGCGGAGTTTGACAGTCACGTCACGCACCACTATCCGTGGCTCGGCGACAAGCTCATCATAGGCAAGTTCTGCCAGATCGCCGCGGGCGTCGAGTTCGTGATGAACGGCGCGAACCACCAGATGAACGCGGTATCGACATATCCCTTTTATACGCTCGAAGGCTGGGATATGCAGCCGCCGAAGAAATCCGACCTTCCGCTCAAGGGCGACACGGTCATCGGCAGCGACGTGTGGATCGGACAGAACGCCGTCATCCTGCCGGGCGTGCGTGTCGGCGACGGCGCGATCATCGGCGCAAACAGCGTCGTCGGCGGCGACGTCGAGCCGTATACCATTGTCGCCGGCAATCCGGCGCGTCCGGTGCGCAAGCGGTTCGACGACGAACTGATCGAACTGCTGCTTCGTTTCAGATGGTGGGACAGAAGCGCTGCGGAGATCAACAGTCTCATCCCGATCCTGACGTGCGGCGACCTCGAAAAAGTCCGGGAGGAGCTGACGGCGCGGCTGTGATTATTCTGATAACCGGCGCGTCCCACGCCGGAAAAACACTTCTGGCGCAGCGGCTGCTGGAACGGTTTCATTTTCCGTACCTGTCCGTCGATCATCTGAAAATGGGACTGATCCGCAGCGGAAATACGCGCCTGACGCCTGAGGACGACGACGCGCTCACCGCGTATCTCTGGCCGATCGTCCGCGAGATCATCAAGACGGCGGTCGAAAACAGGCAGAACCTGATCGTGGAAGGGTGCTATATCCCGCCTGACTGGAGACGGGATTTTGACGAGCGGTATTTGCCGTTCATCCGGTTTGTCTGCCTCGCCATGACGGAACAGTATATTGACGTGCACTTTGACGCGATTCGCGCGCACGCGTGCGATATCGAGATGAGGCAAGACGATTCCGCCTGCACACCCGACACGCTGAAGGCGGACAACCGGAAAGTCACGGAGGACTTCCGGCGCGCGGGAGAGCGGGTCGTGCGGATCGAGGACGACTACGTACAGACGATACGGACGGTTTCGGATCGGATCGAGAAAGGATAAAGCATGACGAAAAACGTAAGAGGAAAAAGACTTGTATGTATCCTGCTGGCGGTCGCGCTGCTGCTCGGCAGTTTTTCGGCGGCCGCGTTCGCACAGGACGGGACTTTGAGTATTTACGCGTCTTACCGGATTCCGACCGGCTCTGTGCGCATGACGGCGCACAGGGGCTACTCCGCCGTCGCGCCGGAAAACACGCTGCCCGCGTTCCGGCTGGCGGGAGAATACGGCTTCTGGGGCGCGGAGTGCGACACGGCGCCCACAGCGGACGGCGTATGGATCATCATGCACGACGACACCGTCGACCGCATGACGGACGGCGAGGGCAGGGTCGTCGAGCTGACCTTTGACGAGATCCGCGCACTGACGGTCGACGCCGGCAGCAATGCGGACGCATACCCGGGCACGAAGGTGCCGACGCTGACGGAGTACCTCGACGTCTGCAAGGAATACGGCCTGCATCCCGTGATCGAGATCAAACCCAATACCCCTGTGGAGAGTCTGGACAGCCTGGCGGCGCTGCTTGGCGCCCGCGAAGAAAAAGACCGGTTCGTCCTCATCACATTCGGCAGGGCGCATGCCGCGCGGATGAAAACGCTGACGCCCGATCTGCCGGTGTATCTGCTCATGGGCGGCGATCTGAACGAGGATTTCGACGACGCGGTGCGGTTCTGTGCGGACAACGGACTGGACGGGCTCGATTTTTGCTGCAACTGGGACGAAGCGCATGTACGATCGGTGCAGGACGCGGGACTCGAAACGATGGTCTGGACGGTGGACGACCTCGCGACCGCGGAGACATACTACAAAATGGGCGTGCGGGATTTCACCACGAACGCGCTGACGCCGGCGAAACCTTCGGGGAACATCCTGCAGCGGTTCCTGTGGAAAGTGCGCGATCTGTGGTACGCGGTCATACTGCGCTTTCGGGCAATACGCGGGAAAGCGGCATGAACGCCGCCCGCACTGCCGACCGCGGACGATTCACCCGACACAGAAAGGACAGCCATATGCAGCATCAACTTACCTTCCGCCCGCTTTGCCCCGCCGACCGGGACGAAATACAGGCATTCTACGCCGACATGGGCGAGAAAAGCGCGTCGTTTTTCAATGTGGATCACGGCAACGAGCGCCGGACGATGGCGTTTTTTGAAAACGGCAAGCCCGATCACCGCTTTTTTGTCGCGGCGGACGGCGAACGCATCGCGGGGCTTGTGTTTATTTGGGATATCGACTGTGCCGTGCCGTGGCTCGGCGTCGCCGTGCGCGACGACTATCAGGGCGTCGGCGTCGGCACGTTCCTGTTGAATGCGCTTTTTGCGCTTCTGCGCGCGCGCCGGTACGGCGGGCTGCTCCTGCGCACGGCAAAAACGAACACAGCCGCGCAGCGCCTGTACGAAAAGACGGGATTTGTGTGCATCGGCACGCACCCGTCCGGCGAGCTTCTCTATCTCAAACGGTTTGAAACGGAGGCGCCCCTTGACTGAAATACGTGTCGATTTTCGGCAGAAGATCAAAGCAATGAAGCCCCTGCACGGCTTCAACAACTGCGCCCGGCAGGTCGATTACGGCGAGATCCTGCCGGATTTCCTGCGTCTGCGTCCGCCCGTTGTGCGTCTGCACGACACGGCGTACCCTTACGGCGCGGGGCATTACGTCGACGTGCACAACATATTTCCCGACTTCTCCGCCGATCCGGACGACCCGGCGGCGTATGATTTCGCGCTTACGGATCTGTATGTAAAGCCCCTGTGCGAAAATGGGATCGACGTGATGTACCGCCTCGGCACGACGATCGAGCACGCGCCGAAGAAGTACCATATCTTCGCGCCGGCAGACCCGGAAAAATGGGCGGCCGTGTGCGAGCATATCGTGCGGCACTACCGCGCGGGCTGGGCGGACGGATTCAGTTTTTCCAACATGAAATACTGGGAGATCTGGAACGAGCCGGACGGCCTCGATCCGCAGATCGAACCGTACGGCCCGCCGAACTGGATCGGCACGGCGCAGGCGTATTACCGCCTGTACGCGCACACCGCGAAATATCTGAAACAGAGACATCCCGAAATCCTTGTCGGCGGCTATTCGAGCTGCTACATCCTCGGCAGGAACGAGGGCGGCAAATGGACGCAGGGCGACACGCGGTTTTTCACGGATTTCCTTTCGTTCGTCAAAGAGACCGGCGCGCCGCTGGATTTCTTTACCTGGCACGGGTATCTCGGCAATCAGGGCACGAAAAAGATCGACCGGGAATTCGGATTCGTCGACCGGACGCTGAACGATTACGGCTTTTTCGATACGCTGCGCGTGGACGCGGAGTGGAACTGCTGCGTCTGCGACGTCGATACGCCGAACTTCCGCGACCAGTTCTATATCAACATGCGCAACGAAAAAGGCGCGTCGCACATTGCGGCGGCGCTTTACGAGATGCAGCGCTGCGGCGTCGATCTCGCGCTGTTCTACGATGCGCAGCTTTGGAAGGAATACGGGCCGCTTTTCCATGTGCCCGAACTCACAAAGACCAAAACGTACCGTGCGTTCGAGCAGTTTCTGCGGCTGTTCGAGGCGGGCGGGGAGTGCTTCTCGACGCAGGACGGCGACGTGTATGCCCTTGCCGTCGGCGGAACAGAGAACATCCTTGCGCTCGCAAACACGTCCGCGGCGGAACAGAAGGTCCAGCTTCGTGTTTCCGGCGGCGGGCTGCCGGTGCGCTTTCGTCTGTGCGACGGACGGCACGACCTTTCGGAACTGCCGCTTCCGGAGCTTGCGGCGCCGCTTGTGCTGCCGCCGTATTCCTTTTGCGACATCACTTTTGACCGACAGCCGCAGGCGGAAGGGGCGCGTCTTTGATTTGTGTTGAAGCGCGCAGGCGCCTGTGGTATAATAAATCGACACGCGTCTCATCTCCGTGCGGCGGAATGAGATACGGATCGCAATGCGGACGGAAACAGAAAAAGGAGTAGAAAGATATGGCGACAATCACTGTTGATTCCAAAACCGAGATCGGCCGGATCAAGCCGATGCACTGCGTCAACAACGGACCGGTAAAAGCGCGGACCGATCAGGTGCGTGGGAATATGGAGCTGTATACGGCGGCAAAGATCCCTTATATGCGCAACCATGACGCGTCCTTCTATCCCGGATACGGCGGGGAGCATACCGTGGACGTGCACCTGATCTTTTCGGATTTTTCCCGCGATGAGAACGATCCGGCGTCCTACGATTTTCATCTGACGGACGAGTATCTTGCGAATACGCTCTCGACGGGCACGAAGATTTTTTACCGGCTCGGCTCAAAGATCGAGCACGAAACCAAAAAATACGGCACACTTCCGCCCCCGGATTTTCATAAGTGGGCGCGGATCTGCGAGCATATCATCCGGCATTACAACGAGGGCTGGAACGACGGGCATCACTGGGACATCGACTATTGGGAAATCTGGAATGAGCCGGACGGTGCGGAGGACGACGCGGATCCCTACTGGAAAAAGTGCTGGGGCGGCACACAGGCGCAGTTTTTCGAGCTGTTCCGCATTGCGGCGACGCATCTGAAAGCGTGCTTCCCGACGCTCAAGATCGGCGGCCCGGCGGTCTGCGGCAACGACAGGCCGTGGGCAGACGCGTTTCTCCGGTACTGCGCCTCGCATGACGTCCCGCTGGATTTCTTCTCCTGGCACGCCTACTGCCCTACGCCGGAAGGCATCCTGCACGGCGCCGACGAGGTGCGGAAAAAGCTCGATTCCCTCGGCTACGATCAGACGGAGAGCATCTGCAACGAGTGGAATTATATCCTGAACTGGGATACGCGTTTCATCGAGAGCATCGAGACGATCCTTTCCCTCAAGGGCGCGGCGTTCACCGCGGCGACGATACTCGCGGCGCAGGATCTGCCGATCGACATGCTGATGTATTATGACGCGCGTCCCTGTGTGCTCAACGGCATGTTCGACTATTACACCCTGCGCGCGCTCAAGGGCTATTATCCGTTCGTCATGTTTTCGGAGCTGTACCGGCTGGGTACGCAGATCGCCCTGGACTGCGACGATCCGTCGATCTATGCCGTCGCGGCAAAACACGGCGCGGATACGGCGGTGATGGCGGCGTATTTTCAAGAGGCGGACGAAGAGAAAACACTGACCGTCACGGGGCTGCCGGACGGGAAGCGTGTGTATCTTCTGGATGAAACGCATGACTTCGAGGCGACGGACAGCGTTGTCCGGAACGGCAGGCTCACGCTTTCGCTCAAGCCTTACAGCGTTCTGCTGATTCAATGATCCGGCGCTTCCTCGCGGAAACCGCGGTTTCGATGCGATCGAAGGAAACACGCTTCCATGGAGCGGATTGAGATGCGAATGCAATGAGAACAGAAAACAGGATCCCTGTCACGATAGACGGAAAAACATATGAAGCGAACGAAGGGGAACGCTTGTCGGATCTGCTGATCCGCACGGGCGAGACGATCCCCATGCCCTGCGGCGGCAGAGGAACGTGCGGAAAGTGTCTGGTCACGGTCGACGGCCGACAGGTTTCCGCCTGCCGGTACCGCATCGGGTCGGCGATCGACGTGCGCCTCCCCGAGCGGGAGATCATCGTCAGCGAGACATGCGCGCACGAGAGCGGATCTCTCACGGGCAGCGCCGTTCTGGCGCTCGACGTCGGCACCACGACGCTTGCGCTCGCGCTCGTGTCGCGGGACGACGGAAGGATCGTGCGGGTCGTGACCCGCGCCAACCCGCAGCGCGCATACGGCGCGGACGTGATGAGCCGCATCGGTTTCTGCATGCGGCACGGCGTATCGGCGCTGCAGCAGGCGGTGTGCGGCGCGGTGCGGGAAATGCTGCGGGAGCTGGACGCGCCCGACGGTGCGGTCCTGTACGCGGCGGGCAATACCACGATGCTGCACCTGCTTTTCGGCGTTGATCCGTCCGGCATGGGCAGCTCGCCCTACACGCCCGTTTTCCTGGCGTCGAGATCGGCGAGCGGGGAGAGCCTCGGCCTGCCGCAGATACAAAAGGTGATCTCTCTGCCGTCCGCCGCGGCGTTCGTCGGCGCGGATCTGACGGCGGGTCTTACCTATATCGGACTGCCCGAAGCGGGCAGATACCGGCTGCTGCTCGACCTCGGCACCAACGCGGAGGTGGTTCTGTTTTCACGGGATTCGGCAGTTTGCACCGCGGCCGCGGCAGGCCCCTGCTTCGAGGGCGCCAACATTTCCTGCGGCATGAGCGCGTCTCCCGGCGCGATCTGCGCGTACGGCGCGCAGGGGTACCGCACGATCGGCAGCGCGCCGGCGGCGGGGCTCTGCGGCACGGGACTTGTGGACGTGATCGCGTTTCTGCTGGACGCGGAAACGATCGACGAGACCGGCTACATGGAATGCGCGGCGTACGAAGTCGCGCCGCACGTGACGCTGACGCAGAAGGACGTGCGCGAATACCAGCTTGCCAAGGCGGCGGTATCGGCCGCCGTACAGACGCTGCTGCAAAGGCAGGGCGTGGGGTATGACGCGATCGACGCGCTGTACATTTCGGGCGGCTTTTCGACCGCGATCAACGTCGAAAACGCCGTGAAGACCGGCCTGCTGCCCGCGCAGCTTCGCAAAAAATGTATTGCGCCGGGCAACACGAGTCTGCTGGGGACGGTGCAGTATGCCTGCGCGCCCGACAGACTTTCCGTCCCGCCCGACCGGATGGAATACGTCGATCTGACCGCCGACCCGGTCTTTTCCGACCTGTTCGTCGACGGGATGCAGTTCGCGTGAGCGCACGCGAAACGATCCAAACAAGTTGTGCATACGGAGGCAGTTTGTATGTTTTCCTATATCTGGCCGCTCGCGCTGGTGGTGCTGTCCAATGTGCTGTACCAGATCTGCGCCAAGTCCATGCCGAACGAGATGAACCCGCTTGCGTCGCTGACGATCACCTACGCGGTCAGCGCGGCGGTGTGCCTTGTTCTGTTTTTTGTGCTCAACCGCGGCGGCAGTTTATTTAAAGAATACGCCAAGATCAACTGGGCGCCGATCGTGTTCGGCGTGGTGCTGGTCGGGCTGGAGATTGGATTCATCTACGCGTACAAAGCGGGCTGGCCTGTCAGCACCGCACAGATCGTGCAGAGCGCCGTGCTGGCTGTCGCGCTGCTGTTCATCGGTTTCTTTGCGTACCGCGAGCCGCTGCGCTGGAACAAGATCGTCGGCGTGCTGATCTGCCTGGTCGGACTGGCGTTCATCAACTGGAAATAACAACAGACGGAACAGGGTGAAAAGAATGGACGGAAGAAAACGAACGGCAGCCGCGCTGCTTGCGGCGGCGCTCGTGCTGCTGACGGGTTGTGCGGCGCGTCCGGCGCAGACAGATGCGCCCGATGCACGCACGCAGGCGGCGGAAGAAGCGTCACAATCGCAGACATGGACGTTCCCCGCGGAAACGGACGATCCGGACGCATACGATCCGGCGCTGCCGCAGGAACGCACACAGACACAGCCGCAGACAGAGCAGATGCCGGACGCCGCGGCCGCGTTTGCCGCGCTGACGACCGACGCGCCGACGACCGATGCGCCGACAACCGCCGCGCCGAAAACGACTACGCCGACAACTGCCGCGCCGACGACTGCCGCGCCGACGACTGCCGCGCCGACGACCGCCGCGCCGAAAACGACTGCGCCGACAACTGCTGCGCCGACAACTGCTGCGCCGACAACTGCCGCACCGACGACCGCCGCGACGACGACCGCCAAGCCTGCGCCGGCGACTGCGCAGACGATCCTCAACAGCGCGCCGCTGAACCCGCAGAAGACGAACGACGCGGAACTGGACGACGCGGTGCAGCGCGTGTTCGAGCGGATCTTCACGCCCGGCATGACCACATACGACAAGGTGGTCGCGTGCTACAACTACATCATCAACAATACCGAATACGGCGGGTCGTATATGACCGTCACGCAGGACGATCTGACCGCGTATCAGCAGGAGCAGGATATGTGGATCGTGCTGTTCTCGAAGCGGCTGCTGGAGAACGGCAAAGGCGTTTGCGACGATTATTCCGCGCTGTTTCTGGTGATGACCCGCGCGATCGGCCTGGACTGCTACTACACGCACGGCTGCACGACCAACACCAAGGGCGAGACCAAGGGACACGTCTGGGACACGATCACGGTGGGCGGCGTGGACTATATCTTCGACCCGCAGGTGGAGGACAAGCAGAGCGCGAACGGGATCAAATACACGTTTTTCTGTCAGCCGTATGATTCTTCGATCGCAAAGATCTATTCCGGCTACGATCTTGCCGCGGACAAGGCGGCATACAACGCATTCCGTCAATAGGAGGAGAGCAGATGCAAACGAACGAACAGATCCGCTACTACGACCCGACACAGAAGCCGTTTTCCGTATACGGCGTATTTGTGCCGGACGAAGCGGAGCCGCTGTACCGCCGCATGCCCGCCGCGGCCGCCCGGGCCGTCAGCGAGGGTGTCGAGTGGCTGTGCCGCAACACGTCCGGCGGCAGGATCCGCCTGCGCACGGACGCGCGGCGGCTGTACCTGAAAGCGGTCTTTCCCGGGACGGTTTCCATGGAGCACTTTGCGCAGAGCGGCGTCACGGGCTTCAGCGTATATGCGGAAAAAGACGGACAGGACACGTTTTGCGGGATTCTGGCCGCAGACCGGCAGACGGAGCTGGAGGGCAGCGTGGATCTGCTGACCGACGGTATGAAAACGGTCACGGTCTATATGCCGCTGTACAACAACGTCGAAACGGTGCGGATCGGGTTCGACGCCTCGGCCGCGGTCCTGCCGGACAGCGGCTACGGCTGTGATAAGCCGGTCGTGTTCTACGGCTCGTCCATCACGCAGGGCGGCTGCGCATCCCGCGCCGGCTCCGACTACGCCGCGATCCTGTCCAGAAGGCTCAACTTCGATTACATCAATCTGGGCTTTTCCGGAAACGCCAAGGGCGAACGTGCCATGGCGGACTATATCTGCACGCTGCCGATGCAGGCGTTTGTCATGGACTATGACCACAACGCGCCGACGCCGGAGCATCTGCGGCAGACGCACGAGCCGTTCTTCCGCGTGATCCGCCGGGCGCATCCGGACCTGCCGGTGCTGTTTTTGTCGAGACCGTGTTCCGCTGCGGACGCGGACAGCCGCGCACGCTTTGCGATCATCCGGCAGACGTACGAAAACGCCCGGGAAAGCGGCGACAAGAACGTTTATCTCATAGACGGTTCGACGTTCTTTGCGGATGCGGTCGGTCTCAACGACCCGACGGTAGACCGCGTGCACCCCACGGATCTGGGATTCTATCTCATGGCAAAGGCGATCGAACCCTGCCTTGCGCGTATGCTGCAAAAATAAAACGAAGAAGGGAACGGAAAAAATGGAGTACAGACGAATGGGCGATACGATCGCGCTGCGGCTCGATCCGGGCGACAAGATCGTCGGACAGATCCTCGCCGTCGCAGAAAAAGAAAACGTTACGTTTGCGAGCGTGACGGGCATCGGCGGCACGGACGAGGCGGAATACGGCGTGTTCGATATGCGGAAAAAGGGCTACAACCGGTTTGCCTGTTCCGGCACGCATGAGATCACCGCGCTGACCGGAAACGTCAACACGATGCAGGGCGCGCCGTATGCGCATCTGCACATCACGCTCGCCGGCGCGGACGGACGCGTCGTCGGCGGGCATCTGCTGCGGTGCGTGATCTCGCTGACGGCGGAGATCTTTCTGCACACGCTCCCTGCCGCGGTCGACAGGACGCGCCGCGAGGATCTGCAGATCAACACCTGGGCGTTTGACGCAGAATAAAAAAAGACCGCCGTACAGGCAGTCTTTCGCAGTTGGATTCAGATCACATAGTTGCTGCTGACTTTTGCGTGCTGCTGGTCGAGGATGTCCTGCAGCGTGATGCCGTCGAGATACGTGCAGATGACCCGCGCGAGTCCCTGCCACACCGGCAGCGTCGGACAGTCGGCGCAGCGCGTGCATTCGATCGGATCTTCGTCCGCGCAGGCCACGGGCGACAGCGACCCTTCGGTCAGGCGCAGGATCTCGCCGACCGTGATCTTGTCCGGCGCATGGGCGAGCATATAGCCGCCCGTCGTGCCGCGGCTCGCGCGCAGGATGCTGCCCTTGGTGAGCAGGGGAATGATCTGTTCCAGATACTTCTTGGAAATGTCCTGCCGCGCTGCAATATCCTTGAGCGCGATGAATCCGCTCTCGCGGTGCTCCGCCAGATCCAGCAGCATCCGCAGCGCGTATCGTCCTTTGGTGGAAATGCGCATGATTGTCACCTCGATGATTGATATTCCGATTATACCATAGTTTTAATAGGTTTTCAAGGAGATATTATGACGATTCAGCAGATTTATTATGTCATCACGATCGCGGACATCGGTTCGCTCAACAAAGCGTCCGAGGTGCTGTATGTGGCGCAGCCGTCGCTGACCAGCGCCGTGCAGGAGCTTGAGCGCGAGCTGGGCATCACGATCTTCTACCGCAGCGGACGCGGCGTGACGCTGACAAACGAGGGCGAGGACTTCCTGAGCTACGCGAGACCGCTCTACCAGCAGTACGCCCAGCTCACGGAAAGATACGGCAAGGGCGGCACGCGCAAAAAGAAGTTCGGCGTCTCCGCCCAGCACTATTCCTTTGCGGTCAAGTGCTTTGCGGAGCTGATGAAGCAGTACAGCACGGCGGAGTACGAATTCGCCATCCGCGAGACCAAGACGCTCGAAGTGATCGACGACGTGCATACGGGCAAGAGCGAGCTGGGCGTACTGTTTCTGAGCGACTTCAACCGCAAGGCGCTCGAAAAACTGTTCCGCACGCAAAAACTGTCCTTTCAAAAGCTCGTGGAATGCGATGCGTTTGTCTACATGTGGAAGGGACATCCGCTCGCAAAGTGTGCGTCGATCCGCTTTGAGCAGTTGGCGGACTATCCGTGCATGTCTTTCGAGCAGGGAGGAACGGGCTCGTTCTACTTTGCCGAGGAGATCCTCTCGACGTTCGATTATCCGCGCACCATCCGCGTCAACGACCGCGCCACCATGCTCAATCTCATGGTCGGCGCAGGCGGGTATACGCTGTGCTCGGGCATTATCTGCGAGGAGCTGAACGGCTCGGATTATGTGGCGGTGCCGTTCGAGACGCAGGAGACGGACGTCGGCGCGCGCATGGAGATCGGTTACATCACGCGGCGGAATCTGCCGCTGTCGGAGCTTGCGCAGCAGTATGTGCGGGAACTGCAGCGGTACTTGACGGCGCAAAAGAAATAATGACGCGGGATATAGATTCAGTCTATTACTGACCATTTATATAGGATATTGGACAAACCGGAAAAACGGCAGTATAATACGGACAACGATTCAAGACGCACGGGCGCCGGATCGGTGTCCGTATTCTTTTGGAAGGATTGACGGTTATGCTCAGACGATGGCAAACGCTGCTGCGCAGGAACTGCCGGCGCGGACGAATGTGCGCACGGTAACGCGCAAAGACCCCGGTGTTCTTATTCCATCTCAAAAATATAAAAAAGAAAGAGGTATCCTTATGAGCAACTATAAATTTGAAACACTGCAGCTTCATGTCGGACAGGAGCAGCCCGATCCCGCGACCGATTCGAGAGCGGTCCCGATCTATCAAACGACTTCCTATGTATTCAAAAACAGCGCGCACGCCGCGGCGCGGTTCGGTCTCGCGGACGCGGGCAACATCTACGGCCGCCTGACCAACTCCACGCAGGGCGTTCTGGAGGAACGCGTGGCGGCGCTCGAAGGCGGCGTTGCGGCTCTGGCGCTGGCTTCCGGCGCGGCGGCGATCACATACGCGATCGAAGCGCTGGCGCAGGCGGGCGAGCACATCGTGGCGCAGAAGACGATCTACGGCGGTTCCTTCAACCTGCTGTCCCACACGCTGCCGCAGTACGGCATCGACACGACGTTCGTCGACGTGCACGATCTCGCCGAGGTGGAGGGCGCGATCCGCGACAATACGAAGGCGATCTTCATCGAGACGCTCGGCAACCCGAACAGCGACATCCCCGACATCGAGGCGATCGCCGGCATCGCACACCGGCACGGCATTCCGGTTGTGATCGACAACACGTTCGGCACGCCGTATCTGATCCGTCCGATCGAGCACGGCGCGGACATCGTGGTTCACTCCGCCACGAAGTTCCTCGGCGGTCACGGCACGACGCTCGGCGGCATTATCGTGGATTCCGGCAAGTTCGACTGGAAAGCGAGCGGTAAGTACGCGCCGATTGCCGCTCCGAATCCGAGCTACCACGGCGTATCGTTTGCCGACGCGGTCGGACCGGCGGCATTCGTGACCTACATCCGCGCGATCCTGCTGCGCGACACGGGCGCCGCGATCTCGCCGTTCAACGCCTTCCTGCTGCTGCAGGGCGTGGAGACGCTGTCGCTGCGGCTTGAGCGCCACGCGGAAAACACGAAAAAGGTCGTGGAATTCCTGTCGCAGCATCCGCTTGTCGAGCGCGTCAATCACCCGTCGCTGCCCGACCATCCGCAGCACGATCTGTACACGCGGTATTTCCCGAACGGCGGCGGCTCGATCTTCACGTTCGACATCCGCGGCGGACAGAAAGAAGCGCATGCGTTTATCGACAATCTGGAGATCTTCTCGCTGCTGGCAAACGTCGCGGACGTCAAGTCGCTTGTGATCCATCCCGCGACGACGACGCATTCGCAGTTGACGGAAGAGGAGCTGCTTTCGAGCGGCATCCGCCCGAACACCATTCGCCTGTCTATCGGCACGGAGCACATCGACGACATCATCGCCGACCTTGAAAGAGGCTTCGCTGCGGTGGAATAAACAGAGCAGTACGCCACACTCCGGTGCGAAAAGCGTGCCGGAGTGTTTTCGTTTTCAGAGCGGAAACGGTATGCTGCGTTTTTTTGTTCACGGATTTTGCGGGATACTTGCGTTTCATTCTGTTTGCATGCAGGGTCTGCACTCGTGGATAAATCAGTCCGGATGTGCATCCCACAATATTCTGTGAAGAACCCGATTTTTGCGATAAAGCATAGACTTCCGACGGTTTTCATGGTATACTGTTTCCGGATCGAAAGGGGGAGCGGTATGATTCGGTATATCCTGTTTGCGCTTTTGGCGGCGGTGATCGCGCTGATTGCCGCGGCTGTCGTGCGCGCGGTGCGGCTGAAGCCCGCGAAGACGGCGGCACACGAGCCGTATGCGCCCGCTCTCGACGAGAAGGGCGCTGTGGAGCGATTCTGCCGGACGATCCGTCTCGGAACGGTCTGGCCGCGCTACGGCGAAGTGGACCGCGCGCCGTTCGACGCGTTCCTGCCGCTGCTGCGGGAGCTCTACCCGCGCATGTTCGCGGCGCTGGATGTGCAGATCGTGAACGAATACGGTCTGCTGCTTCGGTGGAAAGGCGCGGACAGCGAACGTCCCGTGGTGCTCATGAGCCACTACGACGTGGTGTCGGCGGACGCGGACAAGTGGACGCATCCGCCCTTCTGCGGCGAGGTGCACGACGGAGAAATCTGGGGACGCGGCACGGTCGATACCAAGTGCATCCTTGCGGCGCTCTTGGAAGCGGGCGAAACGCTTCTGGGCGAGGGCTTCACGCCGCGGCACGACATATACTTTTCTTTTTCCAACAACGAGGAGACCGGCGGCGGCACGACGCCCGCGATCGTCTCGTATCTGCGCGATCGGAACATCACGCCGTGGTTCGTGCTCGACGAGGGCGGCGCGGTGGTCAAATCGCCCGCGCTGGGCGTCCGGCAGGAATTCGCCATGATCGGCGTGAGCGAAAAGGGCGTTGTGGACGCGATCCTGAAAATCAGCGGCGTGCCCGGCCATTCGTCGACGCCGCGCGCGAGCGACTCCACCTACCGGCTCGTGGATGTGCTTGCGCGCATCCGGAAAGCGCCGTTCCCGTCGCAGCTCTCGCCCGTCACGCGGCAGATGCTGTCGGGCATCGCGGCATACGCGCCGTTCGGCTACCGTCTGATCTTCGCAAACCTCTGGCTGTTCGGCCCGCTTGTCAAAAAGATCATGAGCCGCAACGGCGAGACGGCAGCCATGCTGCGCACGACCGCCGCGCTGACCAAGCTCCGCGGGTCTTCGGAGATCAACTCCATCCCCAACGTCGCCGAGGTCGGCATGAGCGTGCGCGTCGCCCCGTGGGACAGCACCGAAAGCGCGCTTTCCCGTCTGCGCGAGGCGGCGGGCGAGCACGCGGACGTGACGTATGACTACAAGTTCGAGCCGTCGCCGTTTTCCCCGACGGACTGCGATGCGTTCCGGCTGTTGGCGGAAACGGTCGACGCCGTGTATCCCGGCGTGCCCGCCGTGCCTTATGTGATGAACGGCGGCACGGATTCCAAGCATTTTGCCGCCGTCTGGCCCAATGTGTACCGCTTTGCGGGTTTCCGGTTCACCGCCGAGGAACGTGCCGGTATGCACGGCAACGACGAGCGTCTGTCGGTCGGCAGCTACCTCGACGGCGTGCGTTTTTACCGCAAACTATTGGAGAATCTCAATAAAGGAGAATGATTATGAGCTTTATTCCCATGACCGAGTACGAGAGCGCCGATGAAGCCGTCCGGCGCGAATACGACGATCAGATCGCCAAGCACGGCCGCATCACCAACATGAAGCGCACGCTCCTGCACGACGTGCAGTCCTTCAAGACGTACATGGACTGGTACACGCTGTATGACGAGCTGCGTCCGACGTTCGGCGACCGCGCGCTGCAGATTTTTTCCTACGCGATCTCGACGGGCAACGACTGTCTGATCTGCGGCCTTTTCTTCCGCAAGATCCTGGTGGACGCCGGCGAGGACCCGGAGAATCTGCAGCTCGACGAAACGGAGCAGCTTCTGCTCGATTTCGGCGTGCAGATCACCAAGCATCCGCACAGCATCGACAGCGCGATCTACGACAAGCTGCGCGAAAAGTATTCGGACACGGTGCTCGTGCAGTTGATCGCATTTGCGGGCATCATGTACGCGACCAATTTGTTCAACACGGTGGCCAAGGTGCCGCTGGACGAGGTATTATACAGCTATCGCAAGGAGGATAAAGACAATGGGTGAGTTTGACAATAAGGTTGCGTTCATCACGGGCGCGGCACACGGACAGGGCAGAGCGGCGGCGCTCGCGTTCGCAAAGGAGGGCGCGGACATCGTCGCGTTCGACGTGGCGAAAAAGATCGAGTATCCCGCGTACGAATTCGGCACGAGCGACGAACTGAAGAGCCTGAAGGCGGAGATCGAAGCGCTCGGCAGACGCGCGGTCATCGCCGCGGGCGACGTGCGCTCGGACGAAGCGGTCACCAAAGCCGTGGATGAAGCGATCGCGGCGTTCGGCAAGATCGACATTCTCTTCAACAATGCCGGCATCTGCGCCTACGCCGAGGTCGACACCATGACCGACGACGAGTGGAACGCCATGATCGACATCAACCTGAAAGGGCCGTTCAACGTCGCGCGCCGCGTCGTGCCGCATATGAAACAGGCGAAGAGCGGCGTCATCATCAACAATTCGTCCGTCATGGGTCTGCGCGGCGGCAACCGCCTGTCGCACTACACGGCGAGCAAGTGGGGACTGACCGGCCTTACCAAAGCGTGGGCGATCGAGCTCGCGCCGTACAACATCCGCGTGGTGAGCATCCATCCGACCGGCGTCAATACGCCGATGAACGACGGCCTTGCTGCGATGGAGGGCATGACGCCTATCGAGATCGCGGAGCGGTCGGCGGGCAACCTCCAGCCCGTGCCGTGGATCGAGCCGGAGGACGCGGCCAATCTGGTGCTGTTCCTTGCCAGCGACAAGGCGCGTTACTGCACCGGCGGCCAGTATCTTGTGGACGCGGGGCTTTTGAGCGTATAATAAAGAAAGGTGTCTAAAGCGTGAAACTGTATCTCAAACAAAAATTCTTTTCCTGGAAGGATCGCGCGTGGGTCAAGGACGAGACGGGCGCGGACCGCTATTTCATCGAGGGCAAGGCGCTCTCCATCGGCAAGAAACTGTGGATCATGACGCCGCAGGGCGAGCAGCTTGCGTTTGTGCGCCAGAAGGTGCTGACGCTGATGCCGAAGTTCATCGTGGAGATCGGCGGGCAGGAAGTCGCAACGATCGCCAAGAAGTTCACGTTCCTCAAACCGAAGTACGAAATCGACGGACTCGGCTGGACGGTGCAGGGCGACTTCATGGGACACAACTATACGGTGAACGAGGGCGAACGCCCGATCATCACGATCCACAAAAAGTGGATGTCGTGGGGCGATTCGTTCGAGCTGGACATCGCATCGGGCACAAACGAGGTGCTGGCGCTGGCCGTCGTGCTGGCGATCGACGCCGTGATGGATTCACAGCAGTCCGCTTCCTCCGTTTCGTTCTCCTCCTCCGACTGAACACAAAAGAATGCAAAAAACAGGGGTTATTCTTCCAAAGCAAGCGGAAGGATAACCCCTGCGGTTTCTTGATCGTCACACCAGCCGGATCGAGAGTCCCAGCAGCATCTGCGCGAGGAAGTACGCGGCAAGGCAGACCGCGCGCATCGGCAGCGACTCAAAGCGTTCTTTGTCGACGGTGCGCAGCGCGAGCGTGACGTCGGAGAACGCGAACAGCAGCGGTGCGGCGATCAGGACGGCCTGCGGCACGGGGGCGCCGGGAAAGACGAACAGCGCACAGCAGATCGCCAGCGCGCACATGCCGGAAAGACCGAATGCGTACAGCGCGACCGGCGCAAGATATTTTCCGGCTTTGACACCGGCGAGTACGAACGTCAGCACGAAGCACAGCAGCAAACAGCCGCATGTCAGCAGGAACGGCAGAAC
Source organism: Oscillospiraceae bacterium (assembly GCA_902790325.1). Taxonomy (GTDB): domain Bacteria; phylum Bacillota; class Clostridia; order Oscillospirales; family Acutalibacteraceae; genus UBA1425. Next base: position 18,321 of record CADARP010000005.1, read on the forward strand.
GCGGAATGCGTGCGATTCGAGCAGCAGACGCGTGAATGCGGCCATGTACGCCAGATGTCCCAGCAGAAAGAAGAATCCGCCGATCGCATAGAGCGCGACAGTCAGCTTGCGGTTCTGCTTGCGGCGGACAAACGGATCGAGCGCAAGAAAGACGTCGCCGATCCATCCGCTGCCGAGACCGAGCAGGATCGACACGCCGTACGGTGTGTGCGCGGACAGCGAGAAGGCATACAGTCCGTTCGCCAGGAACAGCGCGCAGGCGCCCATTTTCAAAACGAAACTCTTTTTTGTGGTGGTCGGGTACCCGGCCGGAATGAACAATCCGGCGAATACCGCTTCTGTGATCCACAGCGGAATAAAGACCTGCATACGCACACCCCCGGCCGTTTTAATTGGAAACACAATACCATATCCCGGGAAAAGCTGTCAATTCTTTTTCGTGTAAGTTGACAAATCGGTATCAAATTCTGTATGATAAGAAAAAACGCAAAGGAGACGTGTCGATGGAGCCGATCGGACTGTATGTGCATATTCCGTTCTGTGCCGGAAAGTGTCCGTACTGCGATTTCTATTCCGCGCCGGCGGACAGCAGCCGGATGGACGCCTACACAGACGCCGTGATCCGCAGCATCCGCGCGCGTCTGTCGCAGGGCGAGCGGTACGACACGGTCTATTTCGGCGGGGGCACGCCCTCTCTGTTGGGGCGGCGGCTCGTGCGGATCGCAGAAGCGTTACGGAACGAACCGATCCGCGAGTTTACCGTGGAGTGCAATCCGTCGCGCGTGGAGGACGGACTGTTCGACGCGCTGCGAAAGGCGGGCGTCAACCGCGTCTCGATGGGGCTGCAGTCGGCTGTGGATGCGGAAAGGCGCGCGCTCGGACGCACGGCGGACAGCGCGCTCGTTCTGCGGCGTGTGCGGCAGGCGCAGGCAGCGGGCATCCGGAATATCTCGCTCGATCTGATGCTCGGCATACCCGGCCAGACGCCGGAGAGCCTGCAAACGTCGCTGGATTTCTGCCGCGACGCGGGCGTGACGCATGTGAGCGCGTACATTCTGAAGATCGAGGAGGATACGCCGTTCGGTAAAATGCGCGACAGGCTGGAACTGCCGGACGAGGACACGGTGTGCGAGCTGTATCTGCAGGCGTGCGGCGCGCTGGAAGCAAGCGGGTTTTCGCAGTACGAGATCTCCAATTTCGCAAAACCGGGCTTCGAGAGCCGGCACAACCTCAAATACTGGAACGACGAGCCGTATGCCGGTATAGGACCCGCGGCGCACGCGTTCGTCGGCGGCAGGCGTTTCTTCTACCCGCGCGACACCGAAGGCTTTCTGCGCGGCGATCCGCCCGTGCCGGACGGGGAGGGCGGCGGCTTTGCGGAGTACGCCATGCTGCGTCTGCGGCTCTGCGAGGGGCTGACCGAGCGGGGGACGCGCGAACGGTTCGGCTTCCCGATCCCGCAGTCTGTGTACCGCCGTGCGCGGCGCATCCCGCCGCAGTACCTGACGGCGGACGAAAGCGGCCTGCGCCTGACGCGCGAGGGGTTCCTCGTGTCCAACGCGATCCTCGCGGAACTGCTGGCGGACGTATAGTTTTCCAAACATTCACAAAGAATTCACATTTGCATATTGACAAACGAAACGGCAGGATGTATTATATTAGCAGAGTTAGCACTCGGGCGGAAAGAGTGCTAACTCTGCTAAAATACTTTAGGCTCAAATCTGCTAAAGGCTCAAATCGGGGAGGTGGACCGGATGGAATTGAGCGAACGCAAGCAGAAGATCCTTGCCGCGATCGTCGAGACGTATATCCGCACGGGCGAACCGGTCGGCTCCAAAAGCCTGATGGACGTTTTGCCGATGAAGGTCTCGTCCGCCACGATCCGCAACGACATGGCGGAACTGGTGTCGCTGGGACTGCTGGAACAGCCGCACACCTCCGCCGGACGTGTGCCGTCCCACGCGGGCTACCGCTACTACATCGACCATCTGATGGGCGCACGGGAGCTGGACGCCGATTCCCGCCGCAAGATCGAAGCGGCCATCGGCGACGGCGGCGACCCGGAGGAGCTGCTGTCAAAAGCGGGCGAAGCGCTGGCCGATCTGACGAACTGCGCCGCGGTGTCCACGACGCCGACGGGCGAGAGCGCCAGAATCCGCCGCATCGAGATGGTGCCGGTGGGGACGCGCACGGCGATGCTCGTGCTGCTGACTTCGGGCGGCCTGCTCAAGAGCCGCATCTGCCGCTCGGACACGGTCATCAACGTCCCGCTGCTGGAGCGGTTCTACAATGTGACGTCCACGCAGCTTGTCGGCAAGCCCCTCGCGGACGTGCACACGACCGCTATGCAGACCCTTGCCGCGTCCCTGGGCGCGGACGCGTTTTCGCTTCTGCCGTTCCTTGCTGGGGTCGCGGAGCTGGCGCGCGACGCCGCGCAGACCGACATCCGGCTGGACGGCCAGTCGAATCTGCTGGGTTACCGCGAGCTTGAGGAAAACGCCTACGAGCTGATGGAATTTTTGCGAAACGGCGAGCCGCTGAATGCGCTGATCTCCAACAACCGGGACGATGTACAGGTGCTCATCGGCAAGGAAAACAAATACCGTCAGCTCGAGCGCAGCAGTCTGATCCTGGCAAGGTACAGCGTCGGCGGCGAGGAAAGCGGCACGCTCGGCGTGATCGGACCGACGCGGCTGGATTACGCAAAGCTGATCCCCAGCGTGCGGTATCTGACCGACCTGGTGGGCAGGCTCCTGACGCGCTCCGTGCGCGACGAAGAATAAATCGAAAAGGAAGAGGACCGTGGCAAAGAAAGAAAAAGTGAAGCCCGAGGCCGAGCAGCCGGCCGAGGCAGCCGAGACCGAGGAAGTCAAGGCGGAGGAAACGGCGCAGCCGTCCGAAACGGAAAAGCTGCAGGCGGCGCTGAACGACGCGAACGACAAGTTCCTGCGTCTGGCCGCGGAGTACGACAACTACCGCAAGCGCACCGCGAAGGAAAAGGCGGAGCTGAACAACGCGTGCAAGTGCGCCGTGATCGCCGAGCTGCTGCCTGTGATCGACAATCTCGACAGAGCGCTGGCGCATAATACCGACAATGCGGACGAATATAAAAAAGGTGTGGAAATGATCGGCAGCCAGTTCGGCGCCGTGCTGGAAAAACTCGGCGTCGAGAGTTTCGGCGAAGCGGGCGATGCGTTCGACCCGAATCTGCACAACGCCGTTATGCACATCGAGGACGAGAACCTCGGCGAGAACGCGGTCGCGGCCGTGTTCGCCAAGGGGTACCGTCTGGGTGACAAAGTGATCCGTCCTGCCGCAGTGCAGGTTGCAAATTAAGGAAAAAATCATTTCAATACATGGAGGAATGCATTATGTCAAAAGTTATCGGAATCGATTTGGGAACCACAAACTCCTGCGTATCCGTCATTGAAGGCGGCGAAGCAGTCGTCATCGCCAACGCGGAAGGCGCAAGAACCACGCCGTCCGTCGTGGCGTTCGGCAAGAACGGCGAAAGAATGGTCGGTCAGGTCGCGAAGCGTCAGGCCATCACCAATCCCGACCGCACCGTTTCGTCCATCAAGCGTCAGATGGGTTCGGACTATCATGTGTCCATCGACGGCAAAAAGTACACCCCGCAGGAGATCAGCGCAATGATCCTGCAAAAGCTGAAGACCGACGCCGAGAGCTATCTGGGCGAAAAGGTCACCGAAGCGGTCATCACCGTGCCCGCATACTTCACCGACTCGCAGCGTCAGGCGACCAAGGACGCCGGCAAGATCGCCGGTCTCGATGTCAAGCGTATCATCAACGAGCCGACGGCTGCCGCGCTGGCCTACGGCATCGACAAGGAGACCGACCAGAAGGTCATGGTCTTTGACCTGGGCGGCGGCACCTTCGACGTGTCCATCATCGAGATGGGCGACGGCGTGCAGGAAGTGCTCGCCACCGCCGGCAACAACCGTCTGGGCGGCGACGACTTCGACCAGAAGATCATCGACTGGCTCGCCGACGGATTCAAGCAGGAGAACGGCATCGACCTGCGCGGCGACAAGATGGCCATGCAGCGTCTGAAGGAAGCGGCGGAAAAGGCCAAGATCGAGCTGTCCGGCGTGACGTCGTCCACGATCAGCCTGCCTTTCATCACCGCGGACGCGACCGGCCCGAAGCATCTCGAGACGACGCTGACCCGCGCGAAGTTCAACGAAATGACGGCGTCGCTCGTCGAAGCGACGATGGGACCGGTACGTCAGGCGATCTCCGACAGCGGTCTGAAGACTTCGGAGATCGACAAGGTCCTGATGGTCGGCGGTTCCTCCCGTATCCCCGCCGTGCAGGAAGCGGTCCAGAAGTATCTGGGCAAGGAGCCGTTCAAGGGCATCAATCCCGACGAATGCGTCGCAATGGGCGCCGCGCTGCAGGCGGGCGTTCTGGGCGGCGAAGTGCAGGGTCTGCTGCTGCTGGATGTGACGCCGCTGTCGCTGGGCATCGAGACCATGGGCGGCATCAACACCAAGATCATCGACCGCAACACGACCATCCCGGTCAAGAAGAGCCAGATCTTCTCCACGGCTGCGGACAACCAGCCTTCCGTGGAAGTGCACGTCCTGCAGGGCGAGCGTGAATTCGCCCGCGACAACAAGACGCTCGGCGTGTTCCATCTGGACGGCATCATGCCCGCGCGCAGAGGCGTGCCGCAGATCGAAGTGACGTTCGACATCGATGCAAACGGCATCGTGCACGTTTCGGCCAAGGATCTCGGCACCGGCAAGGAGCAGTCCATCTCCATCACGTCCTCGACCAACATGTCCAAAGAGGACATCGAGAAGGCCGTGCAGGATGCGGAGCGGTTCGCGCAGGAGGATAAGGAGCGCAGAGAGGCCGTCGACATCCGCAACAACGCCGACCAGATGGTCTATCAGTGCGAAAAGATGATGAACGAAGACGGCGACAAGTTCCCGGCAGAGGACAAGACCGTCCTGACCGAAAAGGTCGACGCGCTCAAAGAGGCGCTCAAGGGCGAGGACATCAATCTCATCAAGAACCGTCAGGAGGAACTGACGCAGAAGTTCTACGAAGTCAGCGAAAAGATCTACAAAGCGGCACAGGCGGCGCAGGGCGGCGCACAGCCGGGCGCGCAGGGCTTTGACCCGAACGCGGCTGCCGGCGGCGGATACCAGGAAGCGGACTTCACGGACATCCCCGAAGATAATTAAGATATGCACGATACGCACAGCGGGAGGCGTCTCCCACCGTGCGGTATTGTCATCACGGAATGAGGAACGGATATGGCGGAGAAACGCGATTATTACGAAGTGCTCGGCGTGGATAAGAACGCGAGCGAGGACGAGATCAAAAAAGCATACCGCAAAAAAGCGAAAGAGTACCATCCCGACCTGAACCCGGATAATCCGGAGGCGGAGGCCAAGTTCAAGGAAGCCAACGAGGCGTACGAGGTGCTGTCCGACGCGCAGAAGAAGGCGCGCTACGACCAGTTCGGTCACGCGGGCGTCGATCCCAATTTCGGCGCGGGCGGCGGCGCAGGCGGCGGTTTCGGCGGCATGGACTTCGATCTGGGCGACCTGTTCGGCAGCTTTTTCGGCGGCGGCTTCGGCGCGCGGCAGCAGAATCCCAACGCACCGCGGCGCGGCGAGGATCTGGAGGATCGCGTCACCATTTCGTTTGAGGAAGCGGCGAAGGGCTGCAAACGCACCGTGGAGGTCACGCGCATCGAGGCGTGCTCCGAGTGCGGCGGCACCGGCGCGGCGAAAGGTACGTCGCCCAAGACCTGTCCCGAATGCGGCGGCAGGGGACAGGTGCAGTCGCAGCAGCGCACGCCGTTCGGCATGATCTCGACGTCGAAGCCCTGCCAGAAGTGCGGCGGACGCGGCAAGATCGTGGAAACGCCGTGTCAGAAGTGCCGCGGCGGCGGACGTGTGCGCCGGCGCGCGAGCGTCGAGGTGAACATCCCCGCCGGTATCGACGATCGGCAGGTGCTGAACGTGCGCGGCGAGGGACACCGCGGCGTCAACGGCGGCCCCGCAGGCGATCTGCATGTGGTGATCTTCGTGCGGCCGCACCCGTTTTTTGAGCGCGACGGTTACGACGTGTGGTACAATGTGACCGTCAACTTTGCGCAGGCGGCGCTCGGCGACACGCTGCAGATCCCCACGCTGGACGGCAAGGTCAAGTGGGAACTGCCCGCCGGTACGCAGCCGGATGAGGTGTTCATGCTGCGCGGCAAGGGCATCCAGAAGCTCAACAGCCGCGACAAGGGCAACCAGCTTCTGCGCGTCGTCGTGGATGTGCCGAAAAAGCTGAATGACAGACAGAGAGAGCTGATCCGTCAACTTTCCGAGGAGCTCGGCACGCCCGTCAGCGGCGAGTCCGACGGCAGGTTCGGCGGCAGATTCGGCAAAAAGAAAAAGTAAACAGGGATAACCCACTGTTCACGACCCGCCCTCACTTCGGGGGCGGGTCTTTTGTCGCTCTCTTCACGGATCTCCGTGCCATCCATGAAACATCGACACATTCCGATTTCGCAGGGGACGATGCCCGCATCGTCCCGCCGTACATACGGGCGGACAGCGCGCAGTTATCCATGCCGCTTTCGGCGGGTGCGTAGGGAACGCAAAAAAACAGGCTCATCACGGAATTCCGTGCAGAACGAATAAGATGAAGAACTCAAGTTCATAACACCGTTTTTTGCCTTCCCTTGGGGGAAGGTGCCGAACGAATGTGAGGCGGATGAGGGAAAACTTACCGTAAGATCTCTGTTGTTGGTGACATCTGCAAACAGTCCTTTTCCCTCATCAGTCACGCTGACGCGTGACAGCTTCCCCCAGGGGATTTTGCACGGAAAAACGTGCTGAACCAAAAAACACCCCCGCGGCGTTGGCCGAAGGGGTGCGGGACGTATCTGCGGTTTGTATCGGTTTAATACCAGATCCAGCCGAACAGGAAGATCATGAGCATCCACTGTCCGAACGTATACTTGACCTTGACGCTGTACGCGTCGACGCCGACGATATGGCCCTGCGTGTCTTTTGCAACGACGGTGATCAGGGCGGTGCCGAGTCTGCGTCCGGTCACAATGCCTTCGTAGTTGACGTACGCAATATTCGGCTTGTTCGAGATGTAGTCGATCGTATAGTCGGTGTCGCCCGCCAGAATGATCGGGTTAAGCTGGGCTTTTTCTTTGGCGTGCAGCTGGATGATCTCCTGGTTATAGGGGATGCAGTTCGAGACTTGGATGCGCAGTGTGCGGACAAACTCTACGCCGTTGTCGTTGATCGTCAGCGTGATGGTCGTCTCGCCCTTTTCGCTCAGGATGTTCAGCTTGCCGCCCTTCATCACGACGGCAACTGCCTCGTTGCTGCTCGTCCAGTTGTATTCGCACTTTTTGGCCGTCTTGAGCTTCAGACCGTTGTCGAGCGGGACAATGATCTCGTCGTGCTCGAGATCCGCGTTGCTGTTCAGCTGCGCCGTCAGCAGGATCGTGTGCGTGTTCATCAGCTTCATCGTGTTGCTGAGCATGGGGTCAAAGGACACGACGGCGCTTGTTTCTTTCTTATCGTAGCCGATGTCGGCCGACGTGATGGGCGTGTAGGGAGAGTTGAATACATTGGCCGTCACGGTATCCGTGTACACGTTGCCCTTCGGCGTCGTGATGCTGACGGTGATCTCGGATGAACCGTTGCCGACCGGAATGAGACGGCCGGTCGTCTCGTCAAAGACGATGACTCTTCTGTTTGCGCTGGAAACCGACACGTTGCAGGTCGCAAGGATCTGCTGCATGCTGATGGATTGCGGATAGACGTCAAACTGACATGCCGCGTAGGGATCGCCCTGCGAGGTGGGCATGTAATAGATCACGCGCGGCTCGCCGTTTTCCAGGTAGTTGAAAACAGGCGAGCTGCCGCCGTCCGCAAAGTTCCATTTGACGTCTGTTATCGGGATGTCGGTTGCGCCGGGGACTTCGTCATAGATCGTGACCGTCTTGGTCGCGGGCGTGCAGTCCTCGGCGGCGCCGTTGGAGTACAGCGTGAGGGTAACGGTCAGCGAACGGACGCCTTTTTCAAGCGGATTCACGATAAAAGTTTTGGCGTTGTTGTCGATCTGCAGCGCGCCGGCCGGCGAACAGACCAGCGTCGCGGACTTGATGTCCGCGTAGTACGGGGAGACCGTATACAGCTTGCTGGCATAATCGAAGGAGTAGACCTTGGTGCCGGCATACAGCGCCGTCACGTCCCAGTTCCATTTGATCGACTCCACGAGGGTGTAGCCGTTGACCGCGTCGACCGCATCGACCGCGTCCGGTTCTGCCGCGCAGTTTCCGGTAACGGGGAAGAGGCCGGCAAACATCATGGCCATCAGTACGGCTAACACGCGTTTCCAAATCTTTTTCATTTTGAGTCCTCCCATTTTAACGTATAGAAAACCACCACTTTACTATAACATATTAAAACACAATTTGCAATCACTTTCTTGTTTTTCCGCCGCAGAAAAAGCAGCCGCAAACTGACTTTTTCGCAAAAACGGCCTTGACCGGCCGGAAGGCGCAAAACCGGTCGGGAACGGTTCGACCGAATTTTGCTTGCACGCCGCGCGGGAAAGGTGTATAATAAAGAAAAACGCTGGAGAGAATAGCATGACGATCTTACAAACGCTGACAGATTTTTCCAACCGCTACGGCGCCGATCCGGATCTGGTGCTCGCCGGCGGCGGCAACACGTCCGCAAAGGACGGCAATGTTCTGTATATCAAAGGTTCGGGCACCGCGCTCGCCACGATCACGGCGGACGGGTTTGTCGCAATGGACAGACGCAGGCTCGACGGGATGTGGGACAAAACGTACCCCGAGGCGGACGACGCGCGCGAAGCGGCGGCGCTCGCAGACCTGATGGCGGCCAAGCGCCCCGGAGAGGAGAACAAGCGTCCGAGCGTGGAGACGCTGCTGCACGCGCTGTTTCCGCAGCGCTATGTGCTGCATCTGCATCCGGCGGCGGTCAACGGCTTGACCTGCGCGGTCGACGGCAAGGCGTGGGCGCACAGACTGTTTGCGCATACGGTGTGGATCGACGCGTGCAAACCCGGCTATGTGCTCGCAAAGCGCTGCCGTGCGTGTATGGAAGCGTACAAGGCGGAAACGGGACACGACGCGCAGGTGCTGCTGCTGCAGAACCACGGCGTATTTTTTGCCGCGGACGATCCGCAGACGCTCGACGATCTGCTTGCGGATATGCTCGATACGCTGCGCACACAGTATCGGGAAAGACCGGATTTCACGTCCGCTGCCGCGGAAGACGCGCAGCTCGGCGCACGTCTTGCCGCGCTGTACGGCGGCGTGTACCGCTTCAACGGGTCTGCCGAGGCGGTGCGCTTTTCCGACAGTCCTTCGTCGATGGCGCCGCTTATGAAGCCGTTTACGCCCGACCACATCGTGTACTGCAAGGCGTTCCCGCTGTATCTGCGTGCCGGCGATGATGCGGAGAAGGCGTTCGCGGCGTATCGCGCGGCGTACGGTTTCGCGCCGAAACTGTGCTATGTGCAGCACGGCGGGTTCTACGCGCTGGGCGAGACGGACAAGCAGGCCGCGACGACCGCGCTGCTGGCGCTCGACGCGGTCAAGATCGCCGTTTACAGCCGCGCATTCGGCGGCGCGCTGCCGCAGAGCGACGCGCTGACCGACTTTATCGTAAACTGGGAAGTGGAAGCCTACCGCGCCAGGAAAGCCGAATAAAGGAGAGCTTGACATGGACGTTTTACGTTTTCTGAACGCCACGACTGCCGGAGAACGACTGTCGAATCTGCAAACGCTGATCGACGCCGAAACCGAAAAACCGCCTGTCTCCGACGTGTTCGTCAACAACCATATCCACACGACGTATTCCTTCTCGCCCTATTCGCCGACGGCGGCGGTCTGGTTCGCCCGCATGGCGACGCTGCCCGCGGCGGGGATCATCGACCACGATTCGATCGCCGGCGCGCGGGAGTTTATCCGCGCCGGAGAGATCGCGGGCGTGGCGACGACCGTCGGGATCGAGTGCCGCGTCAGTATGCGCGGAACGCCGCTGGAGGACCGCTATATCAACAATACCGACCAGAAGGGCATCGCGTACATGGTGCTGCACGGCGTGCCGCACGGCGAGATCGAGCGCGTGCAGGCGCACTTCGCGCCGTATCGTGCGCACCGCAACGACCGCAACCGCAGGATGGTGCGGAATATCAACGCGCTGCTGGAGGACGCGGGCATCCGGCTCGACTTTGAGCGGGACGTGCTGCCGCTGTCGCAGTACGCGGACGGCGGCTCCGTGACGGAGCGTCACCTGATCTGTGCGCTGTGCCGTGCGATCGTGGATATGTGCGGCCGCGCGGGAACGGTGCGGTTCCTCGAAGACACGCTTTCGCTGCCGCTGTCCGACAAGCAGCGCGCGCAGCTCGGCGACGCGGACAACCCCTATTTCGACTACGATCTGCTCGGCGTGCTGAAATCGGCGTTCGTTTCGCGCATCTATGTTCCGGCGACGGACGAGTGCATGCACGCGCGCGAGCTTGCCGCGCTGGCGAAAGAGACGGGCGCGCTGCTGTGCTATGCCTATCTCGGCGACGTGACGGACAGCGTGACCGGCGACAAACGTTCCGGTAAATTTGAGGACGGCTATCTCGATGAGTTGTTCGAGACGCTGCGCGCGCTCGAAGTCGACGCGGTGACGTACATGCCCTCGCGCAACACGCTCGCGCAGCTTCGGCGTGTGCAGGCGCTGTGCGACGCGGGCGGTTTTCTGCAGATCTCCGGCGAGGACGTCAACTCCCCGCGGCAGAGCTTTGTCTGCGAGCAGCTCCGGCTGCCGGAGTTTCGCCGTCTGACAGACGCGACGTGGGCGCTGATCGAACGCGAGAGATCCATGTCCTGATTTTTTCGATCAAATGTGACAACGACCAAAGGAGAACGACAATGAAAAGGGTACTGGCACTGGTCATGACGCTGTGTCTTGCGTTCACGACCGTTTCTTTTGCGGCACGGGGCGCGGACAAATACTACGCGCTCACGATGGGTGTGCACAAATACGCGGGCAACAATACGGTTGTGGACGCGTCCGGTATAGCGAGCGTGACGTATTACCGCCACAAGGACGGCTCGACCGGTTCCGCCAACCATATCTACGACATTGCGGAAGGCGAACAGTTTACACTGACGACCGAGATCCGCCAGGAGCAGAAGGAGTTCTTTACGTTCCTTTGCTGGCTCGATGAATACGGCACGGTGATCGGCAAAGAGCCGACGCTCGAGATCACGGTTGACCGGTCGAGAGCGGCGTTTGCGACGTACGTCGAGAACGCGAGCCGCCATCTGCTGACGTACAAGATCGTCGGCGAGGGCAGCGTTTCCGTCTCGTCCGATCATCAGGTCTTTTCGGGTTACGGCTGCGTCAGTCTCCTGCACGGCGCGAGCGCCGAGATCCACTTTGCGCCCGGCAAGGGCGGCTCGGCGTATTACATCAAGGTCGACGGTGAGAAGGTCGCCTTCCTGCCCAATGCGCTCGAACAGCTCGGCGCCGCCGTCAAGGGCGGTAAGATCAAGGCCGTGTTTCAGGCGCTGCTCAATATTGTCAAATTTTACATCGGCAAGGAAGCCGTTTACACGATCAAGCGTGTGGAGCACGACTGCACGTTCGAGGTCGGTTTTATGAGATCGCCGCTTGCATACCGATGAACGCATTCTTTTGATTTCCGGTTTCTTCCTGCATATTTCGCCCGGTTCTGTTTACAATAAGGGCGAAAAGCAGAGAAGGAGTTGAAAGAAATGCTTGACAAAATCTCGCTGATCCTGGTCGTGATCGGCGCGCTGAACTGGGGCAGCATCGGTCTGTTTCAGTTCGACGTCGTGGCGTGGATCTTCGGCGGTCAGGGTGCGGTCATCAGCCGGATCATTTACACATTGGTCGCGCTGGCCGGCGTGTGGTGCCTGTCCCTGCTGTTCAGGGAAAACGCGCTGCTTGCGGAGTCCGGCGACGACGTGTCCCACTGAAACAATAAAGAGAAACAGAGATGTGAACGCATTCGGTTCGCATCTCTGCTTTTTTAATCGCTTTTCGGAAAGTTGGGGGATTCCGTTTTCCGGTGTCATCGCGAGGAGCGAAGCGACGCGGCGATCTCCCAAAGATGCCGGTTAAGGCGTTGCTTTTTCGCAATGACAGTACTTCTTGTTTGCACGATTCCCAAATTTCCGTGATGAACCTTTTTAATCGTCCCCGAGCATTTCGCGCCGCTTTTTGCGGCGGACGCGGTTGATGTGACGCTCGAAGTCGCCGTCCGTGAGCAGCTGCGCGAGCACATACTGCATGAACGTCGGCACGGTGCACGAATAGAAGCCGAGTTTCTGCCGGAATACGCTCGTCAGATGCCGCGGCAGCACGAGGTACCCCGCGCGGATGGACGGGGAGATCGTTTTGGAAAATGTATTCAGGTACAGCACGTTGTCGCGGTCGGTGTGCGCGAAAAGCGTTTCCTCCGGCTTGCGCGAGACGGAGAATTCGGACTCGAAGTCGTCCTCGATGAGATACCGCCCGTCCGCCGCCCATCGCAGATACTCGTGCCGCTTGGATGCGGACGCCGTCACGCCGCTGGGGAAGCTGCGGTAGGGCGTGATGTGCAGCACGTCGGCGCTGCAGCCGGACAGCGCAAAGGAGTCGATGCCGTCCGCGCCGAGCGGCAGCATCTGCACGCGCACGTCGCACGATTCATAGACCTGGCGGATCTTTTTGTACGACGGCGATTCGATCGCGTATGTCAGCTCGCGTCCGAGCAGATCCACGATCTGTCCGTACAGGTACTCCGACCCGGAGCCGATCACGATCTGGTCGGCGGCGACATGGATGCCGCGGCTGCGCGCGAGATACTGCCCGATCGCGTCGCGCAGCGCCGGGATGCCGGCAGAGGGGGAAGGGTCCAAGATCGCGTTGCCCAGATCGCTCATGACGCGGCGCATCGTCCGCGTCAGGACGGACACGGGGAATTCCGGCGTCGCGGACGGTCTGTGCGGGGGTTCGACTGCCGTGCTGCGGTGCACGGGGGAGGCGGCAAACGGATCGCCGGTACGGAACAGGACGAAATAGCCGCTGCGCTCGCGCGGGCGGACATAGCCCTCGTCGCACAGCAGCGCATACGCGTGCTCGACCGTGACGAGGCTCAGTCCCGTTTCCTCGGCGATCAGCCGTTTGGACGGCAGACGGCTCGCAAAGGGGAAGACGCCGCCGATGATGTCGTCGCGCAGCATCCGGTACAACTGCAGATAGGCGGGGTCGCCCGGTTTTTTTGTGATGGAATATTGCATCTGGTCTTATAAAAAACTCCTTTTCTGACTATTTCTCTAAAACCAGAATCAGTATATACTAAAGCAAATCAAAAAGCAAGGGGGAATATGCAATGAAACAAAAAACACAGGATTCGCTCGTATGGCTGACCACGACCGCGCTGTTTATGGCGATGAACGTCGTGATGTGTTCGTTCAGCATCCCCGTGCCCGGCGGACATCTGTATCTCTGCGACGCGGTGATCTGCACGGCGGCGATCCTGCTGGACCCGCTCGCGGCATTTCTCGTCGGCGGCGTCGGCTCCTTTCTGGGCGATCTGATCTTCTATCCGCTGCCGATGTTCGTGTCCTTGGCGACGCACGGTCTGCAGGCGCTTGCGATCTCGCTCATTGCGCATTACGCGCTCAAAAAACATCCCGTTCTGGCGTCCGGCGTCGGCGTGACGGTCGGCACGGTCATCCTGGTCGTCGGCTATTCGCTGGGCCGAGCGTTCGTCTACGCGACGCCCGAAGCCGCGCTCGTCAAGCTCCCGTACGAAGTGCTGCAGGGCACCGTCGGCGCGGTCGGCGGGATGCTGCTGGTGTGGAAGGGAAACCTGCACACGCTGTATAAGAAGGCGCAGAGACGCTTGGATACATAAAAAATCTCCGGAACCGATCCCAAAATGAACACGGGGCTGCGTTTTTGCAGCCCCGTAAACCATATCTTCCGCCTTATTCCGTCTGCTCCGCCGCACGCTGTTTCGCGAGGTCGGCGCGGACGGTTTGCAGTTTCTTCTTGGACAGGTCGTACCCGAAAAACAGCAGGAGCGCCATCAGCGCGAGCATGATCGCGGGCACGAGCGTGGAGATGTCGTAGAGTTTCGAGAGCACCGTGTCGCTCAGACCGATGCCTTGCTTCGACAGCTCGCCGTCGTAGGCGATAAACGCCAGCAGCGCGTTGAGACCGACGCCCGCGAGCGTATGACCGAGCTTGCGCATGAAGGAGAACACGGCGTAGGACATGCCCTCCTCGCGCTTGCCGGTACGGCTTTCGTGCCAGTCGATCGCATCCATCGCCAGCGCCCAGATCTCCAGCACGAGAGACGCCTGGCCGAGACCGGAAAAGAAGATCAGCACAAGGAAAACGGACGGATTGTGCGCGAGCGCCGTCCCGCGCAGCGCGAACAGGATTAGGTTCGCCGCCGCCGCAAACGCCATGCCGACGGCACACAGCTCCTTTTTGCCGTACTTTTTGATGAGCCGGTTCATGAAGGGGATGAGCATCGCCATCGGCAGGTACGTGAAGACCGTCACGAACGCGTACAGGCCGGGCTTGTGGTAATAGTCCGTGAACAGATACGCGTAGGTCGACAAATAGTAAAACTGGAACGAGGCCAGCAGCATGGACGCGAGCGACAGCGTGATGAACGCGCGGTTGCACAGCAGCTCTTTGATCGTCGCGACCGCGGTGTGTTCCCTGTCCTTCGGGCGCTTCTGCGGCGCGATGCGCTCTTTGGTCATCTTGTAGTGCAGGAAATACACCGCAACGGAGAGCGCGGACAATACCAGCACGCACCAGAACAGTTTCGTCTCGTCCAGCGCCTTGATGTCGGTGCCGTTGGCATATTTGCCGGTCACGGTATATACGATCATCGGCAGCAGGATCGTGCCGGGCAGTCCGCCGACGCCCGCGCCGATGGAACGCCACATCGACAGCGACGAACGCTCCAGCTCGTCGTCCGTCACGACCGACGCCAGCGAACCGTACGGGATGTTGACGGCGGTGTACATCATGCCGTAAAAGATGTAGGTCACATAGGCGTAGATCAGGTATTTCGTTTCGGACAGACCGGGGATTTTCAGAAACATGAGCGCGGCCGCGACCGCGAGCGGGACGGAGAACCCCAGAATCCACGGGCGGAACTGTCCTCTCGGGTTGGGCTTGCGCGACTGGATGAACGCGCCCCAGAGCGGGTCGTTGATCGCGTCCCAGATGCGCGCGACCAGGATCAGCACGACGACCTTGCCGGGACTGATGCCGAGCGCGTCGGTATAGAATTTATTCTGGAACGCGCCGATCAGCGAAAACGTCAGCAGACCCGCCGCGTCGCCGAGCGCGTAGCCGACTTTGTCTTTCATTTTGATGCCGTGCGTTGCGGTTGCAGACAAAACGATCTCTCCCTCCGTTCCTTTCCGGACACGTGCGTTACTGCGCGCAGTCGTGCGCGAGCACATAGTCGATCACATCGTCCGCGGTCGTGAACGCGAGCGCGACCGATGTGTCCGCGGCGCCGTAGTAAACGGCGATCCGGCCGGTTGCGCTGTCCGCAAGCGCGGCGCACGGGAAGACGACGTTCGGCACGTCGCCCACGCATTCATATGTTTCGTGCGGGCCGAGCAGGAAGCTGTCGGCGCGGTGCAGCACTTTCCACGGCTCGTTCTTGTCGAGCAGCGCCGCGCCCATGCTGTAAGAAAAGCCGTTGCAGCTTGTCAGCACGCCGTGATAGAACATCAGCCAGTATTTGTCCGTTTCGATCGGCGTGGGGCCGGCGCCGACCTTGGTCATCTCCCAGTTCTTGACGGGCGACATGACGAAGCGGTGCTTGCCCCAATAGGTCAGATCGGGGCTGTGCATGAGGAAAATGTCGCCGTAGGGCGTGTGGCCGCGGTCGCACGGACGGATCAGCAGGACGTATTCGCCGCCGATTTTGCGCGGGAAGAGCACGCCGTTGCGCGCGACGGGATAGCTCGCTTCCTCGAGCTCGGTCCACTGCGCGAAGTTTTCGGTATACGCGACGCCGATCACGGTGCCGTGCGGCGTGAGCTTGACCCAGGTCAGGTAGTACACGCCGTCGATTTCGCACAGCCGCGGGTCGTAGCCCTCGAAAATCCGGCGTTCGCTCAACTGCCAGTGTACGCCGTCGTCGCTGAACCCGGTGACGAGGACCTGGTCGCGCGTGCGCAGATCGACGCGGAACACGCCCGCGAACCTGCCGCGGAACGGCACGACCGCCGAGTTGAAGATGCTGTTGGCAAAGAACAGATTGTCGCGCGTGATGATGGGGTTGCCGCCGAAACGCCAGACCGGGTAGGGGAAGCCCTGCGGCTTTTCCTGCCACGGCAGGTTCGGGATGGGGTTGCCGATGATGGTTGCCATATCGTATTCCTCCGGTTTCAGAATTGAATCTCTATTGTATGTCTGCCTGCCGGCGTGCGCACGGATGTAACGCCGCCGCAGGTACAGTCGCCTGTTTCGCCGTCTACGGTCAATTCCCGCACAGGGAACGGTGTACAGACGGTGCTCTCGCCGGGCGCGTCCTGCGAGAATGTCATGCGGAAGACGCGCGTTTGCGGGTCGAACGCGTATTGTTCGATCGTGCCGCAGACCGCCTGCGGGTACGGCCGCACAAACACGCGCATCAGCGGCGAGTCGAAGAAAGCGTCGCCGTACTGCCAGTAGGCGTGGCTCCATTTGCTGCGGTCGAACAGCGCGAGCAGAAACGAGATGTGCCCGAGCCATTGGTCGTCGTCCGGGCTGCCGAAGCCGCCCCACTCGCCGACGACCACGGGCATCTGCAGCCGCTTCTGCGTTTTGGCATGTTCGCCGAAGATCCCGCCGACACGTTCGTTGCTCGCGTATCGGTAGTCGGGCGTGTCCACCATGAAATCATATGCGTGCGGCGCGAACGCCTGCTGCGCGTCCCGCCTGCCGCCGAATGCGATCGGTTCCGCCCGGCAGGGTACGCCGAGATTGGAATAGTAGTTGTTCTCTATGAAGAGCAGTTTGTCCGTGCCCGTATCACGGATCGCTTTGCCGACACGGCGCAGGAACGGCGTATACTTCGTGCGGTCAAACCGTGCGATCACCGCATCCAGCGCGCGCGTCGCCTCGCGCAGAACGGGGTATGTGATATGGCCGTAGCCCTTCGCTTTGCGGTCGGGGGCGCGCAGGTCGCGCAGGAGCTGCACGCGATGCACGTTCCGGCCGAACAGTACGGCTTTTGCCGCGCCGCCGACGATGCTGCGGAAACACGCGCCGCCCGGCGTGCCGGGAAACGGCTCGTTGAACAGATCGAACCCGATGACGGCGTCCTTGCCGCCCAGACGCGCCGCGACGTGCGCCCAAAGGGCGGCGAAACGGTCTTGCAGCCCGACGCCGCCGACCGGCGTGTTTGCCCAGAAGTGGTCGAACGCGCTGTGGCACGCCTTGCCCCAGAAGTAATCCTCCGCCCAGACAAAACGCGTCGGATGCACCTTGTGTCCGTTTGTCAGCGCTGCCCACCGCGGCGCGCCGTCGCCGTTGGTCACCGGCGAAAACAGATCCTGGTGCATGTCGAGAAAAACGTATATTTCGTACTGTGCGCACAAATCGAGCACGTCGGAAACGCTGTCGAGATACGCTTCGTTATACTGCCCGATCGCCGGTTCGAGTTTCGCCCACGTAAAGCCCAGCCGGATGAGGTTGATCCCGTGTTCGCGGAACCGGCGCAGATCCTTTTCGGTGAGCGGAAATGTCTGTGTGCCGTGTGCGTCATAGTCCGATTTGTCCACGACGTTGACGCCGCAGAAAATGCGTTCTCTGCCCGCGTCGTCAACGAATCGCGTGCCCTGTGTACGGATCGCGTTCATATGCATTCCCCTTTACTCCGAAGCGTTTTGCGCGTGTGCCGCGGCGCGCAGCGCGGGAAGACGCTGCATGCGCGCGCGTTTTTCCAGCAGCTTCTGCGCGTCCCGGTACGGTTTGATGATGCGGTTGTAGCGCGTGAATGCCTTGGTCGCCGCCTTGATCTCTTTGGCGAGCCGTGCTTTTTCCGTGCGCAGACGGCGGACGGCGTCCTTGTCCTTCTGCGCGTAAGCCGTCTGCAGTGCTTCCTCAGCCGCGTCCTCGGCGCAGAACAGCCGCTCGAACGCATCCTCGTCGAACGGCGCGAGACAGGCAGAGCCGTGCTTTTGGAGAAGGTGCGCGGCCGTCTTTTCATCGCGCGCGACGGTGATCCAAGTGCGGCGTGTTTCTTTTTCCTCCGGCGTGCGCTTCGGCAGCGCCTTCGCCGTCCGGAGGTCTGTATCCAGCAGCGCGAAAAAATGCTCCGCGCCGGCCTGCGTCAGTTTCTCCGCGCGCGCAACGAGCGGCGCGGCCTGCGGCGTGTCGAAAAAGCGGATCTCTGAGAGCACCATGCGGGACACGTCCAGGTCGGTATTATGCCGCCGCGCCTGTTTCAGCGCTTTGCGGCCGCCCGTGCGTTTGGCCTGCCGCAGGTCGATCCGGCTTTCCCGTTCCATCGCCTCGGCGCGGTCGATGTGCCCGACGCCCTCGCGCAGCGTCTGCGCCTCCAGCACGCCGGCTGCGTCGTCCTCGAGCATGGCGCGGATCTTCAGCACCGCGATCATGCCTTCCTGCTTGTTTTCCGTCAGGTCGTAGAAGAAATACGGCAGCACGTTCAGCGACGCGCCCAGGACGGACGCGAGGATCAGCACGCCGCAGATGCTGCGGAAATACTGTTCGTTATACAGGACCTCATAAATGTTGGCGCTGCTGTAACCGAGCGCCTCGGCGGTTTCGGCGTTGAGCCCCGCTCTGTCGTAGATCGCCGGCAGGATGGAGGCGGTCGCCAGATTCCAGACGCTGCCGATCAGTCCCGCGACGGCGAAGATGCCGTCGATGCGTTCGCCGCTGATGAACTGCTGGTAGTCGCGGATGTCGCCGTTGATGCTCGGCGTGATGGTGACCGTGATCTGCGAGACGACGGCGTTGAGGAACAGACAGGCGAGGAACATCCAGATCATGACGTTCGTCGGAGAATCGTGGACGACCGGATACATGAACGCGATGAACAGGATGTTCAGCACATTGGAAAAGACGAGCAGATTGCGCTTGCCGAACCGGCGCACGAGCGCGGGCGTAAAGAGCATCGCCCAGAACGACGCGTTGCCGTAGATCGTTGTGATCAGCGCGAACTGTCCGGCGGAGCAGACCTTCTGGTAGTTGTACATCCAGCCAAGCACGTTGAAAAAGGACGCTTCGAGGAAGCCGAGACACGACGCGAGCGAGATGATCCAGAAATACTTGTTGCGCGCGACCGTTTTCAGCGTGTCGAAAAACGGCGTGCGGATGCGGTGGTTCTTCGGCTGGACGATCTTTTCGCGCGTGCCCGCGTAAATGAAGACCGACAGCAGTACGCCGATCACGAGGATCGGCGGATAGACGGCGCGGTAGACGCGCATATCGTAGATCGTTTCTTCGCCGGTCACCGCCTTTGCGATCAGCGGTACGATGATGTTCGTGATCGAGGGCGCGAGCGAGTCGACGATGCTCTTGACCGAGTAAACGTCCGAGCGCTCATACGTGTTCGGCGACAGGACGTTGACGAGGTTTTCGTTGGAGTCGTAGAGGAAATAGTAAAAGAACTGGAAACCGACGTTGAACGCGAGCACGACCGCGCATTTGCCCAAAAGCGTCATGCGGTCGTACGGCGCGAGCACGAAACCGACGCCCAGCAGCGCCGTCGGGATCGCCGTGAAAAAGACGAACGGCCGGTACTTGCCCGTCTTCAGGTGGCTGTAATCGACGATCTTTGCGCGCAGCGTCGTCAGCGGGATGTTGGCGACCACGCTGAACAGATACAGGAAATACAGCGGCATGGGCGGGATGCCGATCGTGTTGCCGATCAGCACGTTGCCCGTGGAGACGATCATGGTCACAACCGTGTTCGTGATAAAGCGAACGCCCAGACCGCCGAGCGAGACGGCAGCGATCTCGCGGATCGGCATATACCGTCCCTCGGCAGGGGCGCGCCAGTATGTTTTCACTTTTGTCAAAAGGGCTTTTACGTCGAACTTCACGCGCATCCGTCCTTTTCCGAATCTATCTTTTAGATTATATCAGTTGAGAAAACGTATTTCAAGTGTTGCGCAAAGAACGGGTCCGGAAGTTTTCGATCCGCACTTGAAAAATGCGGAAAGTGCGGTATAATAATCAAAAAAGGAGCGTGATTCCCATGCTGTTCAGAAAGATCATCAGCCTGTTTCTGGCGATCTCCGCCGCGTTCGGTACGCTGATCCCGTACGGCGACGCGTACAAAGAAGGGGATTTCCCGATCATCGGGATCGACGAAAAGGCGGAGGACACGGTGCGCATCATGTCGTTCAATATCCGCGGCGCGGACGTCAACGGCGTTTCCGCATCGCGCCGCCGGATGCCGGCGCTCGAGGAGATCCTGCGCACATCGCCCGATTCCCTCGGCGTGCAGGAGGCGACTCCCGGCTGGATGTTCTGGCTGCGGATGCTGCCGCAGTACGGGATCGTCGGCGAGTGCCGCGACGGCAAATGGAGAGGCGAAGCGTGCCCGGTGCTGTATAACCGCGAGAAGTACAAGCTGATCGACCACGACACGTTCTGGCTGTCGGAGACGCCGGATAAGGTTTCCTTCGGATGGGACGCCGCATGTCGGCGCACCTGCACATGGGCGCTGCTCGAAAACAAACAGGACGGCACGCGCTATGCGCACGTCAACACGCACTTTGACCATGTCGGGCAGACTGCCGTGCGCGAGAGCGCCAACATGATTATGGCGTTTATCCGGGAAAAGTTTTCCGGTATTCCCGTGGTGCTCACGGCCGATCTGAACGCGCAGCCGGGTTCGACGGGATACCGCATCATGACCGAAACGCTGTCGGACGCGCGTCTGACCGCGCCGGACTGCACCGATGAATGCCGCAGTCTGTACACGTACCACGACGGAAAGCCGGATGGGGACGAGCTGCTTATACTCGACTATATCCTCTACGGCGAGGGCGTGACCGCAGTGTCCTACCGTACCGTGACCGAGGGCGTGAACGGACGGTTCGTGTCCGACCATTTCCCGATCTATGCGGACGTGCGCCTGTGCGAATGTGAGGCGGGCGCATAACCCGAAACAGAATACCGCGCGGATGTTCCGGCGCTTTGCCGAAATGTCCGCGCGTTTTCTTTTTGTCCGGTTGTTATTCTGTTTCTTCCGCCGCGGGCAGGTTCCGTTTGCGGAACGCGCGCAGCATATCCGTCACGCCCAGTCCCGTGGAGCCGGACAGCCCCTCGTTGACCTTGTCGATGGCGGTCATGATGTCGCCGACCAGCCGTGCGCCGTTGCCGTCGCCGTACATGACGATCTTGTCGGTCTTCGTCAGCGGCTCCGCGACGTACTTCGCCACCTCCGGCAGCGCCGTGAAGTACATTTCGAGCATGGCTGCCTCGCCGTATTTCTGCATGGCTTCGGCTTTCTTCTCGATGCCTTCCGCTTCCGCGAGCGCCTTGAGCTTGATCGCCTCGGCCTCGGCTTCACCCTTGGCTTTGATCGCCGCCGCTTCCGCAAGTCCCGCCGCTTTGACGGCCTCCGCGTTCTGCAGCGCGGCGTACTTTTCCGCCTCGGCGCGCGCTTTCTGCGCCTCGGCCTCTTTCTCTGCCTCGAATTTCTGCGCCTCCGCCTGCTTCTGCCGCTCGAACAGTTCCGCGTCCGATTCGCGCTGCACCTTGTACAGCGCGGCGTCTGCCGCCTGCTGCGCGGCGAATTTGTCGGCTTCGGCTTTCTTCTTGATCTCCGCGTCGAGCGCCTTTTCCTTGATCTCGACTTCGCGGGCGTTGATCTCGATCGCCTTTTCCTTCTGGGCGATGTTCGCGTTCGCGGTCGTGATCTCGATGGCTTTGCGCTGCTCCTGCTCCTGGATCTTGTAGGCGGCGTCGGCTTCGGCGCGCTTGACGTCGGCCTCCGCTTTCAGCTCCGCCTGCCGGATGGCGAGGGCGTTCTGGCGCTGTGCGATCTCCGTGTCGGCGAGCACCTGCGCGTCGTTGGCGTCCTTCTTGGCCTGCGCCTTGGCGATGGCGATGTCGCGTTCCGCTTCCGCGCGGGAAATGGCCGCGCGTTTCTGGATGCGCGCCACGTTATCCACGCCGAGGTTTTCGATCACGCCGTTGCCGTCGACGAAGTTCTGGACGTTGAACGATACGATCTCCAGTCCCATGCGCTCCAGATCGGGCGCTGCGTTGTCCTTGACCTTGTCGGCAAACTTCTGGCGGTCGCCGACCATATCCTCTAAATTCATCTGGCCGACGATCTCACGCGTATTGCCCTCGAGCACTTCACGCGCGATGGACGCGATGTCTTCCTCTTTTTTATTGAGGAAATTCTGTTCCGCGGCCTTGAGCAGCTCTTTGGAGGTGCCGATCTTGACGTTGACGACCGCGTCGATGGAGACGTTGATGTAGTCCGCCGTGGGGACGGTCGTCGCCGTTTTGACGTCGATGGGGATGAGCTTGAGCGTCAGCTCGTCTTTCTTTTCCAGAAACGGGATCTTGATGCCCGCCGTGCCGATCAGCTCGCGCGGTTCCTTGCGGAAGCCGGAGATGATGTAGGCGGTATCGGGCGACGCTTTGACGTAGCCGGAGGCGCAGACGGCGATGAGGATCGCCGCGACGATAACGATTCCTGCGATGATGAAGATGGGGGGCATACCGTTCTCTCCTTTCTCTGCGGCTCAAAAGCCGGTTTACGTTTCCCGAACGAAGGTGATGAGCAGGCGGATCGTCCAGCAGCTCCAGTAGGTCACGCTGACGACTTTCCAGCCCTGCGCTGCCATTTTGTTCATCACTTCTTCCGCGTGTGATTTGCGCGTTTCCAGGATCTTATACGTTTTCATGACGATCCCTCCTCAATACCAGAATACGTACCGCAGCGCTGCGAGGAAGAGCAGACCGAACAGGACCAGCAGCATCGATCCGCAGCCGCATCCGCAGCCGCCGCGATGGGGCGGGGGAGGACCCCAGCCGCGATGACTGTAAATGTACATACTTCTCCCTCCTTCCGGCGCAAGGCTTTCCTGCTTTTTTCGTTTGGCACTCTGCCTGCCTTGCTTGAGAAAACTATAGCAAAAACCGGCAGGAGAATAAAGGACGGCCGGACGGGAATACGCGCGGGTATTTCTGCGGCCGCGGCGGAATAGACCGTCTATTTTGCGGCGAAAAAAACCGTTGCAAACGCGGCGATTTGCGGTATAATAGGAACAGAACTGTATGGAGGGTCGGCTTTATGGGCAGAGCGTCGGTCAAGGAGAACAAAACGGTTTATCAGCAGTACCGCGAGGCGTGCGGCATGACGCGCGCCGAGGCGAGCGAGGCGATGCAGTTTGTCACGGACAGCCGCATCGAAAAGATCGAAAACGAAAAAACCACCGCCGCACCGGAAGAGGTGATGGCGATGGCAAAGGCGTACGCGAAGCCGGAGCTTTGCAACTATTACTGCACGCACGAGTGCGCGATCGGCCGCGAATGGGTGCCGCCGATCCGCGAGAAGCCGATCGAGGCGATCGTGCTGGAGATGCTCGACACGCTCAACAATCTGGAAAAGGATCGGAACCGTCTGATCGAGATCACGTCCGACGGCGTGATCCACGACGACCAGATCGAGGACTTTGTGCACATCCGCGCGCAGCTTGAGCGTATGCGTTCGGTCGTCGATTCGCTGCGGCTGTGGTTCGACAATGCCGTCGCGCAGGGGAACGTGAACAAAGAGATACTGCAGGACGTGCTGCGGCGGGAGAGAAAGGCGTAATTACGGAAAACGATCGGCAAGGGATCGCCGAACAGGAGACGATACATGAAAACCCGGTCTATCCTGAAACACCATTCGCAGGAACTGCGAAAAGAAATGACAAAAGAAGAACGCCATATCCGGTATGACTTTCTGAAAAGTCTGCCCTGCACAGTAAACCGGCAAAAAGTGATCGGCCCGTTTATTGCGGATTTTTATATTGATTCGGCAAAAATGGGCTTGAATGATTAAAAGATGTCTGCCTCGGATGTTGCCTTCCCTCGGGGGAAGGCGGCCGAGCGAAGCGAGGTCGGATGAGGGAAGACGCCTCTGCGATATGCCAACCGTCGGCGGCATCTGCAAACTGCGCTTTCCCTCATCAGTCACGGCCGGCGCCGTGACAGCTTCCCCCAAGGGAAGCCTTTAAAAAACCGGAGCGGGGCATACGCCTCGCTCCGCTGCTTTATCTGAACTGCTTTTTGCCCTTTTCCTCGGGATGTGCCTCGAACCACGCGTTCCACTCGTCGCAGCTCCCGTCCTCGTGAACGATGTACGCTTCCTTGGCGTACTCCGCGAGATAGTGGTCGGACCACGCGTCGGAGTAGAACTTGTCGATGCAGTCGAGACCGTACTGATTCTTGAAATTGACGACCTTGAACTCACCGATGGCGAAATCGCCGTCGATCTTGCCGGTCTTCGTGTCCATCTCGGTCGCAACCAGACCGACGCCGAGCTTTTTGCAGATCGGTTCGAGCACGAACCGCGGCGTTCCGCTGGCGATCACGTCGTCCGGCTGCTTGACCGTGTAATACCACGGCATCATGTACTTCTCGACCTCGTCCCAGTATCCCTTGACGTATTCGTCGAGTTTGCCCTGCCGGTCGATCTTTTTCAGAAACGCGTACTGCAGCTCGCGGCTGCGCGTCTTGCGCATGAGCCCCAGCTTATTGAGCGTGTTCCAGAAATGCCAGATCGGCTTGTAGTGGCGGAAGCCATTTTTTTTGAACATGAAATCAAAAAAACGATCCTCCGTGTCGCCCACGAAGATGGTCTTGTCAAAATCATATACGTTCATGCTCTTTCTCCTTTGTATGTCGGCATTCGGCGCAGCGCCGGATGCTGTTTTTTATTGCATGACCTGTACGCCGCAGGGCACAGGGTCGCAGACAAACACGTCCGGCACGATCGCACGCAGCTGCTGTGCGCACGCTTCCGCAGCGCCGCGCGTCGGAAAGACGCCGAAAACGGTCGGGCCGCTGCCGCTCATCATGGAGAACGTGCAGCCGTTTCTGCGCATGACGGTCTTGATCGGGACGCGTTCGGGCACCTCGACGAACTGCTCGAACGTGTTGCAAGTACGGCTGAACACGCGGCTCCAGTCGCCCTTTGCCGCGTCGAACAGCAGGGAAGGCAGACGGACGTGGGAGACGTCCCGCGCGTCGTCGAACGCCGCATACGCCTCTTTGGTCGAAACGCCGCGCGCAGGCTTTGCCAGCACGATCGTGACGTTTTCGAGCGGCGGAAGGGGCGCGAGCACGTCGCCGATGTTCAGCGCGAGTCTTGTGCCGCCCGTCAGACAGAACGGAATGTCCGCGCCGACTTTGGCGCCGATGCGGCAGAGCGCTTCGGCAGTCAGATGTGTTTCGTACAGAAGGTTCAGCCCCGTCAGGACGGCGGCGCCGTCCGCGCTGCCGCCGGCAAGTCCCGCGGCAGACGGAATGTGTTTTTTCAGGAGGATGCGCGTGCCGGCGCAGTCCGCGCCGGTCGCTTCCGCGAACGCGTCCGCAGCCTTCCACGCGATGTTCCGGCTGTCCGTGGGCACGGACGGATCGTCGCACTCGATGCTGCGTTCGCCGCGTGCGAGCGTGACCTCGTCGAACAGTCCGACCGACTGCATGATCATGTGCAGCGCATGGTACCCGTTCGGCAGCTTTTCCGTGATGTCCAGAAGCAGGTTGATCTTTGCATAGGCGCGCAGAGAAACTTCGTGCATCATATCGTTACTCCATGGGGATCAGGATGGGTTCTCTGTTTTCAAAAATGGTCAGCTCGTGGAATCCGCACCGCTCCGCAAGCTCCATGCCCGCGCGGATGCCGCGCCCGAGATGCTCGCCGTAGTGCGAGTCGGAGCCGATCGTGATCAGTTCGCCGCCCATGTGCCGGTACAGGGAGATCACGTCTTCGGTCGGCATCGTGCTCTGCAGCTTCTGGAACAGACCGGACGTGTTGATCTCCAGCGCGATCCCGCTGTGGATGATCGCCTTGAGCACGGCTTCGATCTCGCTGCTGAAGTCGCGCAGATCGATCTTGCGCTTGTGTTCGCCGCAGATATACCGCAGCGGATAGGTGAGATGACCGATGGTATCCACTTTGCCCCATTCGGCGAGCTTGCGCTCTTCCTCGAAGTATTCGCGCATGATCTCGTGCAGTTCCTCGTCGGACGTGTTGTCCACGTCCAAAAAGCAGAAGTCTTCCTCGCCCGGCAGGTTGTGGATGGAGCCGATGACGAAATCGTAGCGCAGCGTGTTCAGCAGTTTCTCCGCGACGGGGATGTCATACGTTGCCTCGCCCAGTTCCACACCCGCGAAGATCAGGAGCTTTCCCATGAAAGCGGCGCGCGCCTTCATGATCTCGAAGTACGACTGCCGCGCCCAGCGGTTGAATTCGCCCTTTTCAAAAATGTCGATCTCGACATGATCGGTGAATGCGATCCCGCGCAGACCCGCCCGGGCGGCGCACTCGCACATATACATCGTGGAGTGATTGCCGTCGTAGGAGTTGTCCGTGTGGGTGTGCATATCCAGAATTTTTCGGTACTGCATTGGGACCACCGCTTTTCATCATGGGTTTTCAGCCATTTATTATACCAAAGAACGCGGTTCCGCGCAAGGTGATTTATGCCAGAAATCCATGAAGCAAGACGCACTTTTTTTGTTACAATTCATCGAATCCCGATGCGCAAATGCGCTTGACACGCTTTGTGCGGGCTGATATACTATATCATGGATTTCTATAATACATACATGTGTAAGTGTCGGAAAGGACGGCGGAAGATGAAAGTTGTGATATTGGCGGGCGGATTCGGGACGCGCATCAGCGAGGAGAGCCATCTGCGCCCGAAGCCCATGATCGAGATCGGCGGCATGCCGATCCTGTGGCATGTGATGAAGCTGTACTCGCATTACGGATTCAACGATTTCATCATCTGCTGCGGCTACAAGCAGCACATGATCAAGGAGTATTTTGCGGACTACTATCTCTATCACAGCGACGTGACGTTCGATTTCACACGCGAGGGCGAAATGACCGTCCACAACAACATCGCGGAGCCGTGGCGTGTGACGCTGGTCGACACCGGCCTCGAGACGATGACCGGCGGGCGCGTCAAGCGCGTGCGCAAGTATATCGGCGACGAAACGTTTATGCTGACGTACGGCGACGGCGTGTCGGACGTCGATCTGCCGAAACTCCTCGCGTTCCACCGCACCCACGGCAAGAAGGCGACCATCACGGCCGTCAGCGTCGGGCAGCGGTTCGGCGTTCTGGACGCGGCGCCGGACGGACAGATCCTTTCTTTCCGCGAAAAGCAGGACACGGACGGCCAGCTCATCAACGGCGGTTTCATGGTGCTGGAGCCGGAGGTGTTCGACTACATCGAGGGCGACGCGACGCCGTTCGAGAAGGCGCCGATGCAGGCGCTCGCACAGGACGGGGAGCTGATGGCGTACACGCACGACGGCTTCTGGCAGTGCATGGACACCCAGCGCGACAGGCAGCTTCTCGAAACGCTGTGGAGCACCGGCAATGCGCCGTGGAAGGTTTGGTAAGTATGAACTTTGATTTCTATAAAGACAAATGTGTCCTGGTGACGGGACACACGGGCTTCAAGGGCGCATGGCTCTGCCGCATTCTGGCGATGGCCGGCGCGCGGGTCGTCGGCTATGCGCTCGAACCGCCGACCGTGCCGAGTCTGTTCGACGAATCCCGCATCTCGCGCGACATGTGTTCCGTGATCGGCGACGTGCGCGATTTTGACAAGCTCCTGGACACGTTCCGCACGCACCGGCCGCAGATCGTGTTTCATCTGGCGGCGCAGCCGATCGTGCGCGAGAGCTACCGCGCGCCGCGCTATACCTTCGAGACGAACGTGATGGGCACGGTCAACATGCTCGAATGCGTGCGGCAGACCGGGTGCGCGCGCTCCGTCGTCAACGTGACGACCGACAAGGTCTATGAAAACAAAGAGCAGGGCCGCGGCTTCCGCGAGACGGACAGGCTCTGCGGCTTCGATCCCTATTCCAACAGCAAATCCTGCTCGGAACTTGTGACGAGCAGCTATAAGAACGCATACTTCCGCGACGGCACGACCGCCGTTTCCACCGCCCGCGCGGGCAACGTGATCGGCGGCGGCGACTATGCGGCGGACAGGCTCCTGCCGGACTGCGTGCGCGCGGCGGAGCGCGGCGAGACGATCCTCGTGCGCAATCCCTTGTCCGTGCGGCCGTTCCAGCATGTGCTTGAACCGCTGGCGGCGTATCTGCGCATTGCCGAAGCGCAGTTCGCGGACGCGTCGCTTGCCGACAGCTACAACGTCGGACCGGCCGAGGCGGACTGCCTGACCGTCGGACAGATGGCGGATCTGTTCTGCCGGGCGTGGGGCGGCGGGATGACATGGCGGTGCGAGGCCGAGGAGAACGCCGTGCACGAAGCGGGTTTCCTGCGGCTCGACTCCTCGCACATCCGCGCGCGTCTCGGCTGGCAGCCGGTGTGGGATGCGCCGACGGCCGTCGAAAAGACCGTAGAGTATACCAAATGCCGCCTGAACGGCGCGGACGTCCGCGACACGCAGGAGCGGCAGATCAAGGAGTATTTTCATGTTTGAGAACAAAACGGAGGCCGAAGCGCGCGCAGAGATCCTGGCGTGCGTTGCGGCTTACTGTGATACGTATCACGCGCCGAAGCCGTATGAGAGCGGCGACCGCATTCCGTATGCCGGCCGCGTGTACGACAAGGACGAGATGGTCAATCTTGCCGACAGTATGCTGGATTTCTGGCTGACGGCGGGCAGGTATGCCGACCGGTTTGAAAAGGCGCTGGCGGCGTATCTCGGCGTGCCGTTCTGCGCGCTGGTGAATTCCGGCTCGTCGGCCAATCTTCTGGCATTCGCGGCGCTGACGTCGCCGCTGCTGGGCGCGCGCGCCGTAAAGCGCGGCGACGAGATCATCACCGTCGCGGCAGGCTTCCCGACGACCGTCGCGCCGATCGTGCAGTACGGCGCGGTGCCGGTGTTCGTCGATGTGACGATCCCGCAGTACAATGTCGATGTGTCGCTGCTCGAAGAGGCGAGGTCGGAAAAGACCAAGGCGGTCATGCTCGCGCACACGCTCGGCAATCCGTTTGATCTTGCGTCGGTCAAAGCGTTCTGCGACAAATACGGGCTGTGGCTGATCGAGGACAACTGCGACGCGCTCGGCAGTGAATATGCGCTCGGCGGCGTGACGCGAAAGACCGGCACGATCGGCGATATCGGCACGTCGAGTTTTTACCCGCCGCATCACATGACGATGGGCGAGGGCGGCGCGGTCTATACGTCCGATCCGCTGCTTCACAGGATCATCCGCTCCATGCGCGACTGGGGACGCGACTGCGTGTGTCCGTCCGGCTGCGACAACTTCTGCGGTCACCGGTTTGACCGGAAGTACGGCGAGCTGCCCGCAGGCTACGACCACAAATACGTTTACTCCCATTTCGGGTTCAATTTAAAGGCCACGGAGATGCAGGCGGCGATCGGCTGCGCGCAGCTTCTGAAGCTCCCGGGTTTCGTTCGGCAGCGGCGCAAAAACTTCGCGTTCCTCTATGATTTGGTGAAGGATCTGAACGACCGTTTCATTCTGCCCGAAGCGGCGGCACACAGCGCGCCGAGCTGGTTCGGTTTCCCGCTGACGTGCCGCGACGGCGTGTCAAGAAACGACGTCGTGCAATATCTGGAAAAAGCGGGCGTGCAGACGCGCATGCTCTTCGCGGGCAATCTCCTGCGCCACCCGTGCTTCGACGCCATTCGCGAAAACGCGTCGGCGTACCGCGTCGTCGGAGATCTTGCGAATACCGACCGGATCCTGCGCGACACGTTCTGGATCGGCGTCTATCCCGGCATGACCGAAGAAAAACTGCGCACGATGTCCGACGTCCTGCACGACGCGGTGCGGTAGAAAGGAGAGGGTTTCTGTGTCCGCAGGCTCTGTAATTACCCTGCTTGTGTGCTGTCTGATTATTCCGCTGACGATGCTGGGATTCGGCGTGTGGATGCGCCGCCGTCCGCCGGAAAAAATCAACGGCGCGTTCGGCTACCGCACGCGCATGTCGATGAAAAACGACGCGACATGGCGCTTTGCACACGAGAAATGCGGCAAAATCTGGACGTGGACGGGGCTTGTTCTGCTGATCGTCTCCGTCGGCTTGTCGATCCTGTTCTGGACAAAAGGCGGCGACGCGCTGACAAAGTTTGCGACGTCCTTTACGATGGCGCAGGTCGTCGTGCTGCTGCTGTCGATCGTGCCGGTCGAGCGCGCGCTGAAAAAACATTTTGACGAAAACGGAAATCCGAAGGAATAATCGCATGAAACGTATCTGCATTACGGGCGCCGGCGGCATGATCGGCACGGCGCTGACGGAATACGCGCTGTCGCAGAACACGGCGGTGCTCGCGCTGACGCGTCCGGGCGGCAGGCCGATGCGCATTGCGCACCCGATGCTGACCGTCGCCGAATGTGATCTCGCGGATCTGGAGACGTTTGCGTCCGACCTTGCGTGCGACGGCTTTGTGCATCTCGCGTGGGCGTCGACCTACGGCGACGCGCGCAACGACGTCCGGACGCAGCTTCGGAACATCGAATACACGCTTTCCGCCGTGCGCCTTGCAAAGCGGCTCGGCTGCCGCGCGCTTGTGACGGCGGGAAGTCAGGCGGAATACGGTCTGTGCAGCGAACCGCTGCGGCCGGACACGCCCGCTTTTCCGCGCACGGGATACGGCATCGCCAAGCTCGCGGCGGGACAGCTCGCGCGGCTTTTGTGCGCGCAGAACGGCATGCGCCACTGCCATGCGCGGATATTGAGCGTCTACGGCGGCGCGGACCGCGCGGAAACGATCGTCAGCACATGCGTCGATTCGATGCTGCGCGGCGAGGCGCCCGCTCTGACCGAATGCACGCAGACGTGGGATTTTCTGCATGTGCGCGACGCGGCGCGGGCGCTGTATCTGCTGCTCGAAAAAGGGCGCGACGGCGCGGTCTATCCCGTCGGCAGCGGGCAGGCGCGGGCGCTTCGGGAGTACGTGCTGGAGATCCGAAAACTGACCGGATGCGCCGCAGAACCGCGGTTCGGCGCGCGCAGTCTCGCGCAGGATGCGGTGCGGTATCTCTGCGCGGACATTTCTGCTCTCACCGCCGATACGGGCTTTGTGCCCGAAATCACATTCACACAAGGTATCTTGCAAACCATAGAGGAACGAAAAGGAGAATCAGTATGAAACCATTCATGAACGCGGACTTTTTACTGAACACACCTACGGCGAAAACGCTGTTTGCGGCGGCCGACGCCATGCCGATCTTCGACTGGCACTGCCATCTTTCGCCCAAGGAGATCTATGAGAACCGGCAGCCGGACAACATCACGCAGCTCTGGCTGTACGGCGACCACTACAAGTGGCGCGCCATGCGGTCGTTCGGTATCGCGGAAAAGTACATCACGGGCGACGCGGCGGACAAGGAGAAGTTCTTTGCGTTCGCAAAGGTCATGCCGTATCTGATCGGCAACCCGATGTACCACTGGTCGCACCTGGAGCTGCAGCGGTATTTCGGCATCGATACGCCGCTTTCTGAAAAGACGGCGCAGGAGATCTGGGACAAGGCCAACGCGCGTATCGCGGCAGGCGGTTTTGCGCCGCGTGAGCTGATCGAGCGCTCGAACGTCGTCTGCGTCTGCACGACGGACGATCCGGCGGATTCCCTCGAGTACCACGCGCTGATGCAGAAGGAGGACTTCTCCTGCAAGGTGCTGCCCGCGTTCCGCCCCGACAAGGCGCTGAACATCGAGCTGCCCGCGTTCCTGCCGTGGCTGCATGCGCTGGAGGACGCCGTCGGCGCGCCGATCGAGAGCTTTGCCGCGCTCTGTGACGCGCTCAAGAGCCGCATGGATCTGTTTGACGCCATGGGATGCCGCGCCAGCGACCAGGCGTTCGCGTATGTGCCGTTTGCGCCCGCGGACGAAAAGACCGTGGACGAGATCTTCGGAAACGCGCGCTGCGGTCAGACGATCGGCGCGGACGACGCGGACAGATACCGCACGGTACTGATGCAGTTCCTTGCCGAGGAATACGCAAAACGCGGCTGGGTCATGGAGCTGCACATCGGACCCATGCGCAACAACAACACGAAGATGTTCCGCGCGATCGGCCCCGACGCCGGCTTTGATTCCATCGGCGACGACGCGATCGCACTGCGTCTGTCGCGGTTCCTCGACAGCATGGCGGTGCGCGATCTGCTGCCCAAGACGGTGCTGTTCACGCTCAATCCGCGCGACAATTATGTGATCGGTTCCATGCTCGGCAATTTCCAGACGGACGAAGCGTTCGGCAAGATCCAGTTCGGTTCCGGCTGGTGGTTCAACGACCACATCGACGGTATGCGCGAGCAGATGCGCACGCTTGCGAATCTCGGGTGTCTGGGCACGTTTGTCGGCATGGTGACGGATTCGCGCTCGTTCCTGTCCTATCCGCGGCACGAGTATTTCCGCCGCATCCTCTGCGGCCTGCTGGGCGATTTCGTCGAGCAGGGTCTGTATCCGGACGACACGGACACGCTTTGCGAAATCGTGCGCGGCATTTCGTTTGACAATGCCAAAACGTATTTCGGCCTCAAATGACGGAACGATTCTACACCAAGACCCATGAATGGGTTTGTTTTGAGCCGGACGGAACCGCGCTTGTCGGCGTCAGCGCGCAGCTTACAGTGAAGCAGAAGAAACCCGCGTGCATCAATCTGTGCGACGAGGGCGACGTGCTGCGCGCCGGCGATAACGCGGGCGATATCGAGTTTCTGAAGGGCGTTGTGGACATCCACGCGCCTGTGGACGGCGTGGTCGAAGCGGTCAACGACGCGCTGCTGCTGTCGCCGCAGACATTGGAAAAAGAGCCGCTGACGTGGCTTTTTTCCCTGCGGCATCCGAAGCGCACACGCGCGCTTCTGACCGAAGAAGAGTATCAACAGTATCTGACGGAAGGGGATCACCGTGCGTAGGATCTTGTGGGAAAACGCCGTAAAAGCGTCGCCGTCGCCGCGCCAGACGCAGTGGCAGCAGACGGAGTTTTACGGCCTTGTGCATTTCGGCATGAACACATTCACCGATTCCGAGTGGGGCAGCGGGGGCGAGAGTCCGGAGCTGTACTGCCCGGAAAAGCTGAACGTGCACCAGTGGGTGCGCGTGGCGAAGAATGCCGGTATGCGCGCTCTGGTGCTGACCGTCAAGCATTACGACGGCTTCTGTCTGTGGCCGTCGCGGGAAACGGACCATACCGTTGCAAACAGCCCGTGCCCGACGGACGTCGTGGGCGACATGGCGAAATACTGCGCCGAAGAAGGGCTGCGGTTCGGTATCCGTATCGCGCTGTGGGATCGGCACGATCTGCGGTACGGCACGGGCGAGAAATACAACGCGTTTCTGCTTGCGCAGCTTCGCGAACTGCTGACGGACTACGGCGAGCTGTTCGGCGTATGGCTGGATGATACGTGCGGCGAGGGCAAGCACGGCCGCCGGCAGACGTACCCGATGGAGGACATCTACGCGCTCATCCGTTCCCTGCAGCCCAATGCCGTGATCGGCGGCTGCGGGCCGGACGTGCGTTTCAGCGGCAACTACGTCGGATTCTGCCGCAAGGCGGAGTGGAGCGCGGTGCCGTACTATTACGTGCCGTTCGCGCGCAGGGCGGACGATGTGCCGCCGCCGCGCAAGTACGATCTGATGGAGCTCGAGCTCGGCACGGAGAAAAAGTTCAAAAAAGGGTATCGCGCGCTTTGGTATCCGGCGGAGGTCATGCTGCCGATGCGCAAGGGCTGGTTCTATCATGAATCGGAAAAATACGAATGCAAGGCGCTCTCGAAGTTAATCGATACATGGTACGCCGCCGTGGGCGGCAACGCCGACTTCATGCTCGGCATAAGCCCCGACAAGCAGGGGCGCATCTGCGAGCAGGACATGCAGACGCTTCTTTCCATCGGCGCGCAGCTTTCGATCGACTTTGCCGAGGATCTGGCGCAGGAGTCGAAGATGACGAGCTCCGGCGCGGCAGGGGACAGCGACGCGCAGAATGTCCTGCGCGCGGACGACAGTTACTGGCAGTCCGACACGGACGAGGATCCGTGGATCGAGATCGACCTTCTGGACGATTACGACATCAACAAGCTCGTGCTGCGCGAGGCGGTTGCGCTCGGCCAGCGGATCGAGCGTTATGCCGTCTACGGTAAGGTCGACGGCAAATGGAAAAAGCTCGCGGACGGCGGCGTGATCGGCGCGCGGTCGATCTGCCGGTTCGAGGAGCTGCGCGTGCAGCATATGCGCGTCGTGTTCGAGAAAACGCGCGGTTTTGCGGCGCTGTGCGGCCTGGAGGCGTATTGATGGAGCTGCTGTACATGGACGACCGGCTGCTTGTGTGCGTCAAGCGCGCGGGCGTCCTGTCCGAGGATCGCGGCGAAGACAGCGCGCCTGCGCTGCTGCGCGCCGAGATCGGCGGCTATATCGGCGTTGTGCACCGGCTCGACCGGCCGGTCGGCGGCGTGATGGTTTTTTCGCGCGATCCGGCCGTGACCGGCAAGCTGACGCAGTCCTTCGCGCAAACGGGCGAGAAAACGTATCTGGCGGTCGTTTCCGGCGATCCGGGCGACGGCGGCGTGTACGAGGATCTTTTGTACCATGATCCGCGCACGAACAAAACTTTTGTCGTCAAAAGGATGCGCGCCGGCGTGCGGGAAGCGCGTCTGCGGTATCAAAAGCTCGCGACGCGGCAAAGCGCGGCGCACACGCTTTCTCTCGTGCGCGTAACGCTCGAGACGGGACGCACGCACCAGATCCGCACGCAGTTCGCGTCACGCGGCATGCCGATCGTCGGCGACCGGCGCTACGGCAGCCGTATCGCGTCGGACGGGATCGCGCTCTGGTCGGCGCAGATCTCGTTTGACCATCCGCTCGACGGCAGACGTTTGACGTTCTCCAAAGAACCGCCTGACGGGTTCCCGCTGCGTGAGGCGATACAGAATTGAATTTGGTGGAGGTTCGACAAATGACATCGACGCCCGAACAGCGCGCGAGAGAACTGCTCGCAAAGCTGACGATCGAAGAAAAGATTTATCAGGTCACGTCCGACATGATCTTTGACGTGGACGAATCCTACGATAAAAACAGAAACCCGCTTTTCGGCAGCTACCGGAATCCGGGTCACTTTATGCATTATCGGCGTCAGACGCCCGCCTCGCCCGCCGAGGTGACGGAGCGGATCAACGCCGACGTGCGCCGCAGCATCGAGGCGCAGCCGAACGGGATCCCGCCGATCGAGAACGGCGAGGCGCTGCACGGCGCACAGTGGGGGATGGGCACGAATTTCCCGCAGCCCATTGCGCTTGCGTCGTCCTTTCATCCCGCGATGGTCGCACGCGTCGGCGACGCGATCGGCAGGGAATGCGCCGTTGTCGGCGTGCGGCAGGTGTTCTCGCCCGTGATCAATCTGGTGCGCGACTGCCGCTGGGGACGTACCGTGGAGACGTACGGCGAGGATGTGCGGCTGTGTTCGGACATGGGCGAGGCCATGTGCCGCGGCCTTCAGCAGAACGGCGTGATCGCTACGCCGAAGCATTTTGCCGACAATTATGCCGCGGGCGGCCGCGACTCCAACTATTCCGACACGAGCGAACGCACGATGCGCGAGGTGTTCCTGCCGCCGTTCAAGGCGTGCTTCGACGCCGGTGCGCAGTCCGTGATGGCGGCGTATAACGCGTGGGAGGGCGTGCCCTGCTCGGCGAACGAGCGGCTGCTGACGGAGATCCTGCGCGGCGAGTGGGGATTCGACGGCTTCGTCGTGTCCGACTACTGCGGCGTCGAAGGCGTGCATTCCGCGCACCGCATGGCGTCGTCCGACGCGCAGGCGGCGGCGATGGCGCTCAAGGCGGGGCTTGACGTGATCCTGCCGTTTGACCGGTTCGAGACGGTCAAAGAGGCGCTCGAAAAGGGATATATGACCGAGGAGGACCTCGACAAAAACGTCCTGCGCATCCTGACGGCCAAGTTCCGTCTCGGCCTGTTCGACGATCCGTACCGCGATCCCGCGGCGGCGGACGCGCTCGTGCGCTGCGACGCGCACAGAGCTTTGGCACTGGAGGCGGCGCGCGAGACGATCATCCTGCTCAAGAACGACGGCGTGCTGCCGCTCGACAAAACCGGGATCAAACGCATCGGCGTGTTCGGCCAGAGCGCCGACCGCATCCCCATCGGCTCCAACTATTCCGGCCCGTACGGAACGCCGTGGCAGGGCGACGACGCGCCGACGCCGCTTGAAGCGCTGCGCGCGTACCTCGGCGGAACAGTCGAGGTGATTCGCGGCGAGAGCGAGGACGTGGAAACGCTCGCGCCGACGTGCGACGTGAATCTCTATTTTGCCGCGATCGTGGAGGGCGAGGGGAGCGACCGCAGCGACCTGCGCCTGCCGGCGGTGACGGTGCACGAAAACCGCGCCGGAGACGGCGGCCTGATCGTGGACGAGGCGGCGCAGGAGATCCGGGAGGATCAGGAAGAGGCGATCCGCCGTTTGTGCAGCGTCGATCCGCACACGGTGGTCGTGCTGCAGAACGGCGCGCCGATCGACATGACGGCGTGGATCGGGTCCGCACGCGCGGTGATCGAAGCGTGGTATGCGGGTGAGCAGGGCGCGAAGGCACTGGCGGAGATTCTGTTCGGCGAGACGAACCCGTCGGCGAAGCTGCCGATCAGCATCCCGAAACACGCGGGACAGCTCCCGCTTTACTATGCCTATAAGCCGTCCGGCCGCGGCTACGCGTACTGCGACGACGACGGCAAGCCCCTGTACCCGTTCGGCTACGGCCTTTCTTACACGACGTTCTCCCTGACGGACGCCGAGATGCATGCCGATCGGGATGCTGTTACGGTATCCTGCCGCGTGACCAACACGGGCGAACGCGCGGGAGCCGAGGTCGTGCAGCTCTATCTCTGTTCGCACGACTGCTGCGTTGTGCGTCCCGTGAAAGAGCTGAAAGCCTACGACAGGGTCACATTGCAGCCGGGCGAAACAAAACGCGTCCTGCTTCGCATGGAAGAAGACGCGTTCTGCTATTATGACAAAGATATGCGGTTCGGTTTGCATGACGGCGCACACACACTTTTGCTCGGCACGTCGTCCGAGGACGTCCGTGCGGCGTTCGAGCTGTCCGTAAAGGACGGCAGTTTCTGCATTGAATGATCCGTCCGGGTGACTGCGATCCCGCAAACCGAAGCGAAGTCGGGGCTCGGCGCCTCTGTGCTTCGCCGGCTTCACCGTAAAAAACAAGCGCTCCATGACGGCCGCGCGCGATCCCGATCCGGCCGGCCGCTTTGGAGCCTCACCATAATCGGCACGCGCATACGAGGGAAAACGGAAGATGAAAAAGGCAAAACAAAAGACGGATTATCTGCTCACAGAGGTCAACATCGATGCGATCTCTTCGCAGATCGACAGCTATCTTATCTATCTGCATATGGAGCAGATCGAGCGCATGCGCATCCGCCTGTCGCTGGAAGAAGCGCTGCTTCGCTGGAGGGACAACTTCGATCGGGAGACGACCGTCACGGTGGAGGTCGGCAGCCGTTTCGGCACCCCCCAGATCACCTTCCTGCTGAAGGGAAAGCGGTGCAATCCGCTTGTCAGCACCGAGGAGGACGCGGGCGATTGGATGCAGATGCTGCTGACCGATATGGGACGCGCGCCCGTCTATGTGTACCGGCAGGGGTTCAACGTCGTGCAGCTCAAGCTGTCGCGCCCGAATCAGAATCCGGCGCTCTCACTTCTGCTCTCGCTTGCGCTCGGTACACTGTTCGGCCTTCTGGGCAGAGCGCTGCTGCCGGACGCGGTGCGTGCCGACGTACTGCAAACCGTATTGGGTCCGATACAGGATATGTTCCACCGTATCCTGAACCTGGTTGCCGGTCTGGTCATCTTCTTTTCGGTGATCACGGCGTTTTGCGGCGTCGGCAGTCTGTCGATCCTCAACAGCAGCGGCCGGCGGCTGATCCGGCGCTTTTTGCTGATCACGCTGCTGATCGTGTCGTGCGGTACGGTGATCGGCATCTCGGCGCTGCATCTGAATCCGCAATTCGACTTGCCGGACAGGGAGAACGTCGCGGGCGGCTTTGAGATGCTCCTGCAGGTCGTACCGAACGATCCGGTTTCCCCGCTGATCGAGTGTAATTCTCCGCAGATCATCGTGATGGCGATGCTGGTTGCCAACGTGCTGCTGGTGCTCGGACCCCGCGTGGACGGGTTAAAGGAACTTATGCGTCAGGCGGACGCCGCGCTTCTGAAAGTCGCGGACTGGATCGGCAGAGTCATTCCGTTCTTTATCGCGACGCTTTTGGTGTTGAGCATCTGGAACGGTTCCGTCCGGATGCTTCTGGAAATATGGAAGCCGATCCTGCTGTTCGTTCCGCTTGCGCTCCTGTTCTGTTTCGCCGGTATACTGCGCGTCAGCGTCTCCAAAAAAGTCCGCGTGCGCGATCTGATGCTCAAGATCCTGCCGTCATTCCGGAAGGCGTTCCGCACGGCCTCGGTGAACGCGTCGTTCGACGCGAACCTGCAGTGCTGTTCCTCCAAATTGGGAATCCATTCGTCCCTGACGGAATACGGCCTTCCTTTGGGACTTCTGACGTACATGCCTGCAGCGGCGCTTTCGGCGATGCTCTTTGTGCTGTCCGCGGCGCAGGTCTATCACGTTCCCGTCACGCTGACGTGGCTTGTCACCGCGGTGCTGCTGACGACGGTGCTTGTCGTGGCGTCGCCGCCGGTCGCAGGCGTGGGACTGCTGATGTATGCCGCGCTGTTTACGCAGCTGCAGATCCCGCAGGGCGCGATGATCGCCGCGATGGTTGCGGATATCCTGTTCGGATTCCTTGTTTCCGCCGTCAACCAGACGCAGCTGCAGATGGAGCTGACGCTGGAAGCGGATCGGCTGCATATGCTGGATCTGCAGGTTCTGCAAAGAGAGGAGCCGCGGCTGCGGAAACGGCAGAAGGACACGGCGAAGGGCGATGCGCAGGCGCGTTGAAAAAGTGAAGCATCGCTGCGCGGCGCACCCGGATCACGCCGTATGCGCATCCTCCTGTCGGTGTTCGTCCGGCATTTCATGAAAAGTATTCGGCGCTGTGGGTTCGTCCCGCGGCGCTTTTTCTTTCTGAAGGTTTAAATAGAAACGAGGCGCCGCCGGTGATCGGCAGACGCCTCAAATGCTTCAGTCCTTGATTTGTTCCGGTTCCGTTTCAGGTTCCGGTTCCGGTTCCGGCTCCGGCAGCGGGTGGTTCCGGATGTACCGGGCGGAAATCTTTTTATACACGATCGCGCCGGGGATGCTCAACAGCGCCGTCACGCCGAACACGATCGCGGCGACCTTGTAATTGTTTACGCCCAGATACGCGCCGCAGATTGTGGAGGACACGATCGCCGGGATGCGCGCGATGGACGAAATGATCAGAAATTCGATCCAGCTCATATCCGTAAGGCCGGCAAAATAGGTCATGCTGTCCTTTGGCGTGCCGGGAACGAGATAGAAGATGAACAGCAGGCGGTTGCGCTTCTCCCGATCCTGCAGAAAGCGCATGGACTGCATCTTTTTCTCCAGACGAAACAGCCGCAGGACACGCACGCCCAGCCGGCGCATCAGATACAGGATGATGACCGAGCCGAGGATGTTGCCCAGCAGACAGATCGCAAGACCTCCGAACCAGCCCCATACCAGTCCGGCGGCGATCTCCACCGGTTCCGTCGGGATGAATTTGACGACCGTCTGCAGCACGCGCAGCGCCGTAAAGACGACCACGCCCCAGGCGCCGAATCCGTCGATCCACGCCTTGAAGCGGCTTGTGTCTTTGAGCAGCACGACCAGAGATTTGCCGAAGTGCAGATACAGATACACGCAAACGCCGAAAGTCGCCAGCATCACGACAACGATCAGAATGCGCAGGATCCATGTTTTCTTCTTACTGTCCATATTTCAGTCCTTGAAAACCCGTCACCGTTCCGGATGGCGGGTTTCTGTGTGTTCTAAAGGTTCTGTTTCGTTTATCGCATTTCGGCGCGCAGATCCTCTGCGGCGTC
Organism: Oscillospiraceae bacterium; assembly: GCA_902790325.1. GTDB lineage: Bacteria > Bacillota > Clostridia > Oscillospirales > Acutalibacteraceae > UBA1425. The sequence goes on from CADARP010000005.1 coordinate 58,573, forward strand.
GAGCAGCCGCGCAAGGATCGCGTCGCGTTCCGCGTCGGGCGCATCCAGACTCTGGTGGTGCGCCTCGAGCACGCAGTCGCCGAGGTAGCCGATGTCGTGCAGCGCCGCAAGGAACAGCTTCCAGTCGATCGTGCCGTCGCCGGGGATCAGATGGCCGTCGCCGCTGCCGTCGTTGTCCTGGATGTGCAGGGACATGGGCGCGACGGAACAGGATTTCAGGACGTCCGGCTCATAGCCGCAGCAGTGCGCGTGTCCCACGTCGAAGCACCAGCCGAACCAGTCGGAATCGACCGCTTTCACGAGATCCGCGATGTTGCGCGGGTTGGCGGAAGCGCCCCAGAGGATGTTTTCGCACAGCAGCACCACGCCGCATTCCTGCGCTTTCGGCAGCCACTTTTTGATCGCTTTGGCGTTGACGTCGATAAAACGCAGTTTCGTGCGGATGGTATTGCCGTTCTGCTCGTGCCAGATCGGATGCACGACCAGATACCGCGCACCCAGAACGGAAGCCGCTTCGATGGATCGGCCGATCCATTCGTCCGCGTCCGCCTCGCCCGGCGCGTGCGCGTGCGTGTAGGCGATGCCTGCCTCGTCCGCGTGCGCCCGGAGGCTTTTGGCCCAGTCGAGATACCCGTCTCCCGCGAAGGGAGAGCCGTCGAACGTCCAGTAGTCGAAGCCCATGTCGAGTCCTTCGTAGCCGAGCGCGGCAAGCCGGTCGGCTGCCTGCATCGCGTCATATCCGTCCTCAAACACATCCGTCGTTGTCACGATGCGCGGCTTCATGCCGATGATGACCGAGCCCTCAAAGGACTTGTATTCTTTCTGCACGCCGAGTTTCTTGACCCATGCGCGCGTCTCAAATGTATGCAGATTGCCGTTTGTGTTTTCGTACACCCACGTCGGCGTCGGCCAGATGCACACCTCGGGCGAGACCGCTTCGTAGAAGTTTTTGTCCACGCCGTCCTGTCCGTGGTGCGCCATCTTGCAGTAATCGCAGTGCAGCAGTCCGGTGCTGCCGTACTTCTCCACGACGTAATTGCCGCACTTGACGCTCGCGTCGCCGGTGAACATCACGCTCGTTCCGCCCAGATCCATGCGCATGATCGTCGAGCCGTCGTTGCCGCCCTTCCATTCGGGGTTGAACGTGTAGAAAACGGTGAACTTCGCTGCGCCGATGCGGAGAATATCGCCCTCCTGCGGACGGACGATCTTGTCCGTGACGGCGCTGTCCAGCCGGTCGAGTTCTTCGATCACGGCGACGCACCATTCGTCATACCCGTCGTAGAACGACGCTTCGGGGAAATCGGCGTAGACCCTGTCGAAGCTGACCTCGCGTGTGCGGCGTCCGGCGACCTCGAGAAAGACCTCGCAGTGGTCGTCATGCGCGTGCGACAGGAACCACGCGTCGATGTGCGGCGTGCGCTGACCGGTGGCGGCTTTGAGATACTCGACGAAGTAATCCGTTTCGGTTCTCTGTCCGCCGTCGATCACGATGACCTTGCCGTCCTCTGTTGTGATGATGAAGCTGTCGCCGATCGTGTCCGTGACCGATTTGAGCATGTGGATCGCGTTTTGGTTCATTGTGTTCCTGACCATTTCTTTCTTTACCTCAAAATGTGTCTTGATGCGGTTCCATATGGATTTGATCCAGTCCCACAGCGTCCGAAGACTCTTAACGGCTTTTCGCTCGGAGACGGCCGCGGAGACGGCGCTCTGCGGTTCGGTCTGCGCTGCGGCCGCGGAGAACGCGGGGATACAAAGCATCCACACAAACGAAAGGATCAAAAGAAAACAAAGTGCGCTCTTTCTTTTCATATCGTCAGAACTGGGCAACGGCGAGTACCGGGAAGTGGTCGGACGGGTAGAGATCGCCGGGATACAGGTTACGCAGGACGCGGAAGGAGTCGATCGTGACGCTGCCCTTGACGAAGCAGTAGTCGATCACGGAATACTCATCCTTCAGACGGTCGGAAACGAACGTATCCACATGGAACGTCACGCTGTCGTCGCTGACAGAGGCGATGTGACGCGCGTCGGCAAACCCGGCTTCGATCACGGTGCGGTACGGTGCGGAATCGGGCGTCACGTTGAAATCGCCCGTGAAAAACGCCGGCAGATCGGGACAGATTTCGGCGGCTTTTGCGGTCACGAGCTCCGCGCCCTTCTGCATGGCGACGAGTCCGATGTGATCGAGGTGCGTGTTGAAATGCACGAACTGCTTGCCGGACGCCTTATCTTTCAGCTTTGCCCAGGAGCAGATGCGCACACAGGCCGCGTCCCAGCCCTTGACGCCGGGGACGTCCGGCGTTTCGCTCAGCCAGAAGGAGCCGCTGTCCAGCAGCGTGAACTTTTCCTTCTTGTAGAATACGGCGGAGTATTCGCCCTTCGTCTTGCCGTCGTCGCGTCCCACGCCGACAAAGGCATAATCCGGCAGACCGGCGCACAGCGTCTCGATCCATTCGTGATGCGCTTCCTGCACGCCCAGCGAATCGGGATCGGCGCGGCGGATCGTGTCGAGCACCATTTCCGTGCGGCCGTGCCAGTCGCGCTTGCCGTCGCCGCCGCAGAGCAGATTAAAACTCATGATTTTCATATGTATCGTCTCCTTTATGATTATGATTCAAAGTCGTCATTTTTGAAATCGCCGTCGGCATACGCCGTTCCGACGAACTCCGCGCCGCCGCAGCGCCCGTTGTACCAGATGCGCCAGCAATCCTCTTCGGCGATATACAGCGCCGAGGGTTTGTAGCACGAGTCTCTGTCCCACGCGCCGTCTTCGGGCGAAACGAGCGGGTTTTGTCCGAAGCGGCGAAAACCCGTCACGCCGTCCGCGGAGCACGCGCAGCAGATGCAGGCGGTGTTGACGTCGCGGTAGCCGATGTAGAACAGCAGATAACCGAGTTCCTTGTGCGGCAGGATCTGGCAGCCGCCGATGCGGTCCTGCTCGTATTCTTTGGCGGGGTTCTTTTCGAGAATCGGGTTCAGCGGCGATTTGCGCCAGCGCACGCCGTCGTCGCTCTCGGCATAGCAGAGCACATTCGGTTCGAACGTTTCGCCGGCGCTGTACCACATCCGGTAAAGGCCGTTTTCAAAGAGCACGCACGGATTCATGACGGATTCGCCCTCCCACGGATGCTCGGGAACAAGAACGGGGTCGGTGCGAATGCGCTCGAACGTGATGCCGTCCGCGCTTTCGGCATAGCCGATATAACTGTTGCCGTGCGCCTGGCCGGTGTACCACATTTTGTACGAATCGCCGATCCGCAGCACGCAGTGTCGGTTGACCAGATCTTCCCAGCCGCTTTCGGGGTTTGCGCGCAGCGTCGTTTTGAGCGTACCCCAATGAAGACCGTCCGCGGAGAATGCGACGGCCAGACTGTCGTCCGCGCGCGCGGAGAGATCCATGCGGTAGACGCCGTCCGCGGATCTTGTCACATAAACGTCGAACAGTGTGCCCGTGGTTTCGTCTCCCAGAATGGGATTGCCTTCGTCTTTAATGAATTTATCCACGTCCGGCCTCCTTACAGGATCGTCAGCTCCCGCGCAATGCCGTCATAGGCGCCGCCGGTGACGAACTGCGGAAGCGTCGGCGTGAGCATGCTTTCATAGCTGAAGTGCAGGTGTCCCGTCAGGATCGCCTTGATGGCCGGCTCGCTTTTGATGTAGTCGATCATGCGCAGCGTCGGCGCGTCCGGGCGCTGCTGCACGGCGCGGAATTCGCTGTAGCGCAGCAGATGTTCCTCATCGCAGCCGACGAGATACGTGCAGTCCTCCGGCACGTGTTCAAAATGATAGTCGTACAGCGACTGCTCGAACAGCGGGTCATGGAACGCGAGGATCACGGGTAGTCCCTTCTCGACCTCTCTTTGCAGCCGCCAGATCTGCCAGTCGGCAAAGTGATAGTAGCTGTTGTCGATGCCGACGACGTTGACGCCGCCGACCGTGCGCGCGTTGAAAAACATCGGCACGCCCAGACCGTACCCCATCTGCATGTAGCTGTTCATGCGGTAGGCGCTGTCCTCCCACGCCTCGCCGACATACTGCGAGTAGTCGTGGTTGCCCGCAATGAAGAAGATGTGTTCGTTCTTTAAGATCTCCCGCGCCTTGTCGACGTTGGCGTGGGATACGAAATCCATCAGATCGCCTGTGTGTACCAGAAGGCCGCAGTTCTCTTCGGCATAGGCGATATGTTCCGCGAGATACTTCTCTTTGTTCGGATTGCGCAGCCGTTTGGCGAGCGCGTGCTTGCGCTCGTCGTCGCGTTCGTCGGCGAGCGCGATATGCGTGTCCGTCACGTGCAGGAGCTTGACGGGCTTTTCGAGCCCGATGCGCAGTGTGTTCTTCAAAAGCTCCACGGTTTATTCCTCCTTGCCGCCGAAAACGCTGCGGACGGCTTCGAGATAGCCGTATCCGTATACGTCATCCGGCTCGAGATAACTCATTTCCGTCCATTCGTTCCACGAATTGATCGTGACGAGCGGCACGTCGTTATAGCGGTCGGAGAAGGCCTTCGCCGCCTCGAGCGCCTTGCGGATCTCGTCCGGCGTGTTGCCGCGCAGGATGGGATAGCGCAGGTCGTTGAAACGCGGGTTGTTGTCCCAGCCGACGGAAATGTGCGGATAGTACGGAACGTCGTATTCCCGATGCACGCGATCCCATTCCCGGAGGACGTCGGGCATGACGTCGGCATACTCCCGGTTGCAGTCGACAAAGTGACAGTATTGGTAATGCGTCACGGAGTCGAAGCCGAGCATTTTGACAATATCTTTGCTCGAGCCGGTGCGTCCGGAGTCCACGCCGCTGACGTCGACCGCGTGTTCGGAGTAGATGACGGCCTGCAGGTGCAGACCCGGGAAACCGGCCTGTTTCGTCAGCTCGCGGAAATGCGCGAGCGCCTGCACGGTTTGGTCGATCCCGCCCAGACCGCGCACGAGGTTGGACATCTCGTAGATGCTGAACACCGGACAGCCGTCGATCTTGTAGTAATTCGGCTGCGAGAAGTAGCGGCGGATTACGCGTTCGCAGACGCGGTCAAATTCCGCGCGCGGCTGCGAGCCGTACCAGATGATCTCGTCGATATCCGGCTGCCGCTTGTCCCAAAGGTACCCTGCGTCGTGGTTGGCCCACATCAGGTAGAACCGCATTTCCCGGTTGTTCGGCGCGCCGAGAAAACCGTTGTCCAGACACTGCTCCAGGAACGGACGGCGGTCGTACCAGTACCAGTCGTAAATAAAAACGTTCACGCCGTGCCGGACGGCCTCGCCGATCTGGAATTCCATTACCTTCGGATCGGCCTCGTCCACGGCGCCCCACAGCGGTTTGCGCGGCAGAATCTGCCCTTCGACTCTCGATTCGGCGGAAAGCACCGACTGCCATTCGCCGATGCCCTTTTCCCAGAACATGCGGCTGCGTTTTTCGGCGCCGGTATAGGACGGCCACACATAGGCGGCGATATCATATTGTTTCATGCTGTTTCTCCTTGCTTTTTTTATGTATGCGGAATGCGCTGCCCGCCCGTTATCTTTTGCCTGCTATATGGGAGAAGAACCAGACGACGCGATGGAACACGGCGGCGAAAAACCCTGTAAAGCCTTGGTGCGTCTTGCCGCAGCGCGGACAGAGATACGCGCCGACCTCGACTTGCGTTTCGAGCGCATCGGACTGCACGCCGTATGCCGTTTCCGCGACGACACGGACGGTGTATTTGCCCGCGGGGACGCCGCGCAGCGTATGTTCGACCGTCTGCTGATCGTTGACGCAGTAATACTTCGGCATCGTCCAGTCCTTGCCGACCGTCATGCCGAGCTTGTTCTGCACGTATACGCGGTACAGGACCACCGGCATCCCGTCGGTCGGCTGCGCGGGCGGGATCTCCAGCGTGAGCCTGCCGTCGTCTTCGCGCACGGAAAGCGACGCGTCCGGTGCGAACACAGGCGCTTTGGACGCCGCCTTTCGCTTTTCGGGCGTATACGGCCGGTTGGCGGGATCGGCGGGGTTATCCAGAATGTATTCGCACAGCATTTTTCCCGCTTCCACATCCATGCCGCGCAGGCGGATGCGGTTCGCGCCGTCGACTTCCACGATCCAGCAGGTGGCGACGCTGTACGCGTCCTCGGGGTTGTACGAGCGGGTCATGTCCACGGTGAACTCCGTGTAGTAGATCGCGCCGGTGCCGATCGCCGTGAAGTCGCCCTGCCACACGGAGCGCGGGTCATTGAGCGCATAGTGCGAGTGGCCGGAGAAATCCACGACCTGCGGATAGTCCTTGAGGATGGACGTAAAGTACGGCACGCCCCATGTGTCGTAAAGCGTGCTGCCGTACACCGTGCCGAGCACGTGTTCGTGGTGGAACACAAAGATCGGCTTGTTCGGGTCGTTGGCGATCGCGTCGTCGAGCTGCTTGCGCAGCCAGAAGAGCTGGCCGGGATCGTAGTGCATCAGATCATTGGAGGACGCGGACAGGCCGATGAAGTGGCAGCCGCCGATGACGACGTGGAAGTCCGCGTCATTGCCGGTCAGCGTTTCGTAGGTGCTGCGCATCTCGGCGCGGCGCATTTTGTAGCCGTCGTGATTTTTGGCCACAACGCCGAGAAAACGCGTCTCGTCCCGCAGAGAGCCGAAGACGGCGTCGCGGAACTTCTCAAACTCCGTTTTTGTGCCGTCGTGCGTCAGATCGCCGGCGATCACCAGCGCGTCCAGCTTGTTGTAGAAAGCGTCCTGCTGCGCGGCGGCATAGCCGAGATCGAGCATTTTCCCGATCCGACCGGCCGTCAAGTCGTTGTCGTCCCGCACGTGCGTGTCGCTCGAAGCGATAAAGCGCAGGACAGGCTTGAAGGCTGCGCTTTCCGCATCGCCGTCCGCGGCAAAGCCGGAAAACGTGAATGCGTTTGCGGTCAAAACAAGCGCTGCAAGGCAAATCAAGAATCGTTTGCACGCGTTCATACATGTACCTCCCGAAGAAAAAGGCGATATTTTGTCTATTATATCACATTCGCCGCGAAAAGTCATTACTGTTTTGCAGAATACATTGACAATTTTTTCGCAAATATGGTATGCTGAATTACAGAATAATACGGGAGGGAACAGAAATGCCGGAAAGCTATCTCGGCGAAAATACCATGAAACTCGGATTCGGTCTGATGCGTCTGCCGCACAAGGGGCCGCGCATCGACGTGGAGCAGACAAAACAGATGGTGGACCGCTTCCTCGAGGCGGGCGGTACGTATTTCGATACGGCCTACGTATACATCGGCTCGGAAGAAGCGGCAAGGAAAGCGCTGGTCAGCAGGTATCCGCGCGAAAGCTTTACGCTGGCGACCAAACTGAACGCGTCGCTGGCGCCTACGGAAAAAATGGCGCGCGAACAGTTTTACACGAGCCTCAAACGCACCGGCGCGGAGTATTTCGATTTTTATCTGCTGCATTCTCTGATGGACAGCAACGTCAAAAAGTACGACCGGATGCGGCTGTGGGAGTATGTGCGCGAGCTGAAGGAAAAAGGACTGATCCGGCATTACGGCTTTTCGTTCCACGGCGGGCCGGAGCTGCTCGACAGACTTTTGACGGAGCATTCCGACGCCGAGTTCGTCCAGCTTCAGCTCAACTATGCGGATTGGGAGAACCCGCGCGTGCAGTCCCGCGGCGTTTACGAAGTCGCGCGCCGGTACGACAAACCGATCGTCGTTATGGAACCGGTCAAGGGCGGCAATCTCGCCAAACCGCCGCGCGACGTGAAGGAGCTGCTGCAAAGCTATGCGCCGGACGCGTCGCCGGCATCCTGGGCGGTACGCTTCGCGGCGTCGCTTGACGGCATCCTGACCGTGCTGTCCGGTATGTCGAACCTGGCGCAGATGGAGGACAACCTGTCCTACATGCGTGATTTCCGTCCGCTGAACGCCGAGGAGCAAAAGGTCATTTTCGAGGCGCAGCGGCTGATGGGTATGTCCGAGACCGTTCCCTGTACGGCATGCAGCTACTGCACGCAGGGCTGCCCGCAGAGCATCCCGATCCCGGAGATCTTCGCCGCGAGAAACACGCAGCTCGGCGGCGGCCGGCTCGCGCAGGCGGCGGCAGATTACCGCGCCGCGACGGAATCCCGCGGCAAGGCGTCGGACTGCATCGGATGCGGTCAGTGCGAAAACGTCTGTCCGCAGCATCTGCCGATCATCCGGCACCTCAAGGAATGCGCGGCGGCATTTGACGGCGAGAACGCGTAAAACGGCAGGGGAGGCACATCCATGTATCAGATTCTTGTACAGATCGGCCTCATTTTTGTTATGCTCTGGAACGCGTGCTTCGGCGCATTCCGGCCTGTCCGGACGGATACGGTGCGGGAAAACGGATCGCTGGCCGCTGCGGACGCGCTCGGCAGACAGGTCGTCAGCGCCGGCCGGAGCGAAAAACAGGTCGGCATATTCTACTTCCTGTGGAACGGCGAGGAATCCAAAAGCGGACCGTACGACATCACCAAGATCATGGAAAAGGACCCCGAGGCGTTTCGCTCCGTCGAACGCTGGGAGGCGGCCGGAGGCGGCGGATACGCGGTGTTCCATCACTGGGGCGAGCCGCTGTTCGGCTATTATTTCCAGTCGGACAAATGGGTGCTTTTGCGTCATTGTCAGATGCTGACGGATGCGGGCGTCGATTTCCTTGTGTTCGACACGACCAATGCGCGGCCGTATCTCGAACGCGTCCGGGATCTGATCGACGTCTGGTACGGCTGTCTCGAGGACGGCTGGAACGTCCCGAAGCTGGCGTTCTACACGAACTCTTCATCGGGCATAACGATGAACACGATCTACGACGGTTTGTACGGCAACGCGGAATTGGCAGCGCAGTATCCGCGTCTGGACGAGCTGTGGTTCCGTCTCGACGGCAAGCCGATGATCGTGGGCAATCCGACCGATCCCGAACTGCGCCGGGATGTAAAGGACTATTTCCGCATCAAGGATATCCAGTGGCCGGTCGAGCGCAAAAAGAAAGACGGCTTCCCGTGGATGGAATTCGGCAACAACCTGACTCCGCGCGCCTACTACAAGAATTCCCCGCGGGACAAGAGCATCATGAACGTGTCCGTCGCGCAGCATCTCGATACGGTGCACTTCAGCGCTTCCGCCTGGTACGGCGGGAAGGATCACGGCAGAAGCTGGCACCGCGGAAAAAAGGACACGTCCGAAAACGCCGTGCAGCACGGGTTCAATTTTGCCGAGCAGTGGGAGTACGCGATCAGACTGGATCCGGATATTGTCTTCGTGACCGGTTTCAACGAGTGGGTCGCCATGCGTCTGAATCAGGACGGAGAGCCCGTGATGTTCGTGGACGCCTGCGATACGGAGTATTCGCGCGACGTCGAACCGTCGGCGGGCGTGCTCGGGGACAATTACTATATGCAGCTCGTGCGGTATATCGCACGGTTCAAACGCAGTACGTCCGTCCTCCCGAAAGGGGAGAATGTGACGCTCGACATATCCGCCGACTTTTCGCAGTGGGACGACGATCGGATCACGGCAGTCTATCGCGATTACTGCGGCGACACGGTCAAAAGGAACTGCCGCGGCTACGGCGATCTGTATTATACGGACGATTCGGGCAGAAATGACATCGTATCGGCAAAAGTCTGCGAGGACGCGGAATATCTGTATTTCTATGTCCGGACAGCCGACGCGCTTTCGCCCGCGACGGACGACGCGTGGATGACGCTGTTCCTCAATGTCGGCGGCAAGGCCGGGTACGATTTCTGCGTCAACCGCCGCTCGCCCGAAAACGGCAAAACGGCGGTGGAAGCCGTCACCGAAACGGGGTACGCCGACAGGGGCGAAGCGCAGATCCGGTTTGAAGAAAACCGCCTGATGCTCAAAGTGCCGAAGTCCGCGGTCGGCTTTGCGGAAAACCAAAAGGCCGCCTTCACCTTCAAATGGGCGGATAACTATACGGACGGCAATATCCTGTCCTTCTACACGCGCGGCGACAGCGCGCCGTACGGAAGGCTGAACTGGGTCTACGGCGACGTGAATCTCGCAGGCGCGATTGCGCAGGCGGCCGAGAAATAAAGGAGCGTCGGAACCGAAAAAAGAAAGAGCGCTCGGCAGAAAGCGCACAAAAGAATACAGAGAGACCGCGAATCCCCGAACCGCTTGCGGATGCGCAAACGCTTTCGGGACAGCAGCGATCTGCAAATCGGGCGTCCGCCGCGCATCATGGAGAAGATCCCGCGGCATGAGGCGCATTTCGACGGCGAACCGGAATGCGTGCGTGACACAGTCAGGATCATGATCGGCGGCGCACCGGCAACCTGTTTTTGTATGGTGGTGTTGGTAAAATGGATAAGGCGTCAGAGATCGGCAGAGAGACGCAGCACTGGGTCTGGCTGCCGGAAAAAGAATACCCCGACCGGCAGCATACGAAACTCTCCTGCATGGCGGACGGGGGCGAAACGAACTATACCGTGGCGGAGCTTGTCCGGGAATATGCGTTCCCCGGCCGTACCGTCACGCGCGTAAAGCTGCGCGTGAGCGGCGACACCGCGTTCGTGCTGTTTGCGGACGGCGCGTTCTTGCTGCGCGGTCCGGCGGCTGTGGGCGGCGATTTTCTGTACAACGACGTCCTGCGTCCGGAGTATTACGCGTTTGACTGCGAATATGTGCCGGACGAACCTGCGCAGACGGTTTCTCTGCGGGCGCTGGTACGGATGGGATCGGTGCGCATCTGCGAGTATTCGCGCGGAACGGGCGGCTTTCTTTTGAGCGGAACGGCGGAGTTTGCGGACGGCGGCAGCGAAGAGCTCTTTGCCGACGCGCGCTGGCGCATCCGCCTGCTCGGGGCATATACCGCGCCGTACCGATATGACGGCGCGATCCCGCCGGAGCCGTTTCTCCCGGCGCAGCGCGTAAGCAGTCCCGTGCCGACGCTGACCGCGCCTGTTCCGCCCTGTGCGGAACACATCCTGCCGCTGGAGAACGGCGGCATCGTGCGGCTGGACGGCCCGGGAGAATACGAAACCACGTTCACGCTGGACCGCATCTATGCGTGTTACGTGAACGCGGCGCTTTCCGGCTGCGGCGCCGAGGTGCAGCTCGTCGGGTACGAGCTTGCGGACGGGCACGACTGGGAGTACGATCTTCGTTTCGCGGGCAGCGACACCTTCTACGGCATGGAGCTGCAGAGCGCGGGCGGCGTGCGTGTGAAGATCAAAAAAGAAACGCCGGGCAGAACCGAGGTTCGCCTGATCCTGCGCGCCAGCCACTATCCGGCGCCCGTTTGCGCGAAAACCGAAACGTCCGATCCGGCGCTGGATCTCGTGCTGGACGTCTGCGCGCATTCCCTGAAATACTGCCGGCAGACCCTGCATCTGGACAGCCCAAAGCACTGCGAGCCGCTGGCGTGTACAGGCGATTATTATATTGAAACGCTGATGACGGCGTTTACCTACGGCGATCTGCGGCTCGCGGCGTTCGACGTGCGCCGCACCGCGAACCTGCTGCGGCAGCATGACGGCGAGATGTTCCACACCACATACTCTCTCATCTGGGTTCAGATGCTGTGGGACGTATACCGTTTGACGGGCGAGACGACCCTGCTCTCGGACAACGCGGACGCGCTGGATCTTCTCCTGCGCCGGTTTGCGGGATACACGGGGGAGAACGGCCTTGTCGAAACGCCGCCGAACTATATGTTTATCGACTGGGTCGTGGTCGACGGGATCGACCTGCACCACCCGCCGAAGGCGCTGGGGCAGACGTGTCTGTGCATGTTTTATTTCGGCGCGCTGCAGACTGCCGAAAAAATCTACGGCGTGCTGGGCGAAACGGCAAAGGCGGAAGACGCCCGCGTCCGGTGCGCGGCGCTCCGCGCGGCTGTCCTGCGGGAGCTGTGGGACGGGGAGCGTCAGCTCTTTTTCGAGGGGCTGAACACACCAACGCCGCCTTCGATGCTGTACCACTATATGCCGCAGAACGTCGGGAAACGGTACTTCCGCAAACACGCCAACATCCTTGCGGCATACTTCGGATTCTTTGATAAGGAGGCGTGCGGTGCGCTGCTGCGCCGCATCCTCGAAAACGATTCGCTCGGCGAGGTGCAGCCGTATTTCCAGCATTTTCTGCTGGATGCGGTGTATCGGAACGGACTGCGGGAGGAATACACTTTAAAGCTGCTTTCGCAGTGGAAGGCGCCTGCGGCAGAGTGCCCCAAGGGACTGCCGGAGGGCTTCTACAAGCCTACGCCGACGTACAGATTCGACCGCAGCCACGCATGGGCGGGAACGCCCGCGTATGCGCTGCCGCTGGCGGTATCGGGACTGAAAATGCTTGAACCGGGTTTCAGGCGCATCTCGCTGAACCCCTCTTCGCTGGGACTGGACTTCGTCCGCACGCAGATCCCCACGCCTTACGGCATGATCCGGATCGAAGCCGTGAACGCAGCGGCGCCTTCCGTTGTGGTGCCGCAGGAGATCCGCTGTACGATTGAAACGTCGGACGCGTAAAACGGGAAGTCCGAAAAGACAGCATGAACAATTCAGACAAAGAAAACGGGGCTTTTTACGGCCCCGTTTCTGTATTTGTTATGCTGTTTTATTCGGCAGTGAAGGGGATGCTGCGCGTGACGGAATACTTCTGGTACGCGCTTTCCGCACGCACGAGCAGCGTGTAGGATTTGCCGGATTCGAGCGTGTCGGTCCCGATGCGGAAATCGGCGGTGTTGTCGTCGTCGAATACGAAATAGTCGTTGACGAAGTTGTCGCGGAACACGGTCTTGCCTTTGTCGTTTTTGATCGTTACCTTGTACTCGTGCACGATGTAGCCCTGCGGTACGGTCGCTTCGTCAAAGGAGATCACCCATTCGCCGCTGTCGTTTTTGTACGCGGCGGCAGAGGCGTCCTCGGGGAAGACGGGCGACGCGTCGTGCGCTTTCGCGTTGCGGTATGTGTAGGCAAAGGAACGGCGGTCGTTCACGTTGTCGATGTAGTACTCGCAGATATACCGGTCGGACAGCAGATCGTAGCCGCGGATGCGCACGCTGCCGTCGTTATCCGCCTCGATCACGCACATCTGTGCCGCCGGATCATAGCCGTCCGGATGCTGCCCGGGAATATAATCCTTGTCCGTCTCGAAGGTCGCCATTGCGCCGCAGCCGACAGATGTGTAGGTCGTCTGAATGATGCTTCTGGGATCGTTCATCGGGAAATGCGAGTGACCGGAGAAGTCCACGACGCTTGTGTGCCCGTTCAGCACGAGGTTGATCTCCGGATCGCTCCAATAGGTCGAGCCGTAAACCGTGCCCCACGGATGCGGATGCTGGAAGACGAAGACCGCCTTGCCGTCCGCTTTTTTCTCCGCGTCCTTGATCGACGCGGAGAGCCAGCGCAGGCTCTTGGGCGTGAACGTCCATTCGGTCAAACCGCGCTCGCCGGAGAACGCGATGCAGGAAAAGCCGTTGATCTCGGTCACGGTGTCGGGATCATGGCCGAAGTATTTGAGAAAATACGCGCGGTAGTTGTCGTCTTTGAATTCATGGTTGCCGTGGATGTTGACCAGGACGGTTTCGGGACGAACGTGTTCGTGCAGCGTTTCGGCATAGCGGGCATAGTCGCCCTCGCCGCCGACGCTCGAAAAGTCGCCGAGGCCGAAGAAGCCGTCCACACCTGCGTAGACGGGATCTTTGTCGAACATCGCGTACGCGGTGTCGACCGCGTCCGCGACGTGGTCGTTGCAGTTGTGCGAGTCCGTGAACGCGACGAGACGCACGGCCGGTTCAAAATCCGACGGCGTCTGCGGCATGGAATCGGTGATGCTGCCGCCCAGCCGCTGCACGCCGCCGAACGGAAGGATCATGCCGAGCACCATGGACAGGCCGTACAGACTGCCGACAACCCATTGCATTAATTCCGCAAAACTCATACTGTTATCCCCCTTGACTGGTCTTTTGCAAGCGTCACGATGCCCTTTCGGAAAGCGGTTTCGGCGGTATGTGTTGCATTGCGCCGCTTTTTGCGGTATACTCTGCGTATACGCTTCCGTGCGGGTACCATTATACCTGAAGCGGCACGTTTTTGCAAGACGGGAAATCATTTTTTTGGACAGCTTTTCGGCAGACAGGAGATCGGTATGACGGCTTTTATCAACATTCTTCTTTCCCTTTCGCTGCTGTTCGGCGGCGTACTTTCGCAGGCGGATTTCGTGTTTCATCCGGAGAAATACAACGCCGTGACGCTCGAAGCGACAGACCTGCCCGCGCCCGTGACGCAGCCGCAGGCGGACACATTCGTCCGCCTGTCCGAGGTCAATATGCATTATCGGGTTTACGGATCGGGCAAAGCGCCGCTGATCCTCGTGCACGGAAACGGCGGCAGCGTCAACAGCCTGCAGGAGGCTGCGGCGTATCTGGCGAACGACTTTACCGTCTATGTGCCCGAGAGCCGATGCCACGGCGAGAGCAGCGATCCGGGCGAGATCACGTATTCCCTTATGGCCAAAGACCTCAAAGAATTCATTGAGACGCTCGGGCTCGAAAAGCCCGTCGTTATGGGGCACTCCGACGGCGCGATCAATGCGATCACGCTGGCGGCGGAGTATCCGGACGTCCCGCGCGCGATCATAGCCTGCGGCGCGAATTCGCACCCGAAGACGTTCAAACCGTACTTTCCGATCGGCGTCGCGGTGCGCAACCTTTTCAAAAAGGACAAGCTCAACGATCTGATGCTCATGCTGCCGGACTTTACGCCGGAATACCTCGCGCAGATCACCTGTCCCGCGTACATCGTCAGCGGACAGCACGACATCCTGTGGGTGTCGGACACCGTATACATCGCAGAGCATATCCCGCACAGCGACATGGCCGTCCTGCGCGGCGAGACGCACAGCTCCTATATGTCGCAGAACGGGAAAAAAGCCTATGTCCTTGCGCATACGTGGCTCGGCGGTCAGGGCATGATCGGCAGTCCCGGAAACGAACAGAAAAAACGACCTGCTTCCGCTTGAAAAAACGGGGCAGGTCGTTTGGATATATCGGGGGTTGACAGAGCGGCAGACGCGAACGCGGATCATCTGCCTTTCATTTGAACAAGTTCGCGGTAGCTGATCAGTTCGATGCCCTGATCTTCAAAGTATTGGTGCGTGACGGGATCTTTCATCAGTTCATATTCCCAGCCTCTGCGCTGCCATGTGCCGGTAATGTTCTGCAGCTCTTCGGTCGGCAGTGCGGGATGAATGAACGTCTCGGTGATGCCGGCGGGAATCTTGCCGTGGAACGCGAGGAACGCGTCGCGGAACTGCTCGTATGTGTCGAGACCTTTCAGGCTCTTGACCTGGTCGGTCAGGATCAGATAGTCGGGCGTGGGCACGTTGTAGAGCTTGCTCAATGCGCCGCAGAACCGGCAGAAGAAGCGATAGAGGTTCAGCGAAACGCCCTCCGGACAGAATTCGTCCTTCGGCGTGGTGCACATGCGGAAGGGGTACTTCATGTCGCGGCAGACCGCAAAGACCTTCGGCAGCATCAGGTATCTGCCGTTCATGCCGTAAAGGGAGCCCATGTGGTTGTCGATCTGCGTGGGATGCATGCCCATCTTTTCGGCAAGCTCGATCTGCGCGCGGACCTCGGCGATCGCCTCGTCGTAGTCGCAGTGCGCCTCAAAGTCTTCGTTTTCCGGCCACATCCGACCCTCCGGCGTGCGCAGGGACTTGCCGTCCGTCAGCGGACCCCACGGCCAGCGCTCGCCCCATTCGTTCGTCATCGTCAGATGCACGCCGATTGCGTACTGCGGGTGTTCGACGGCAAACTGCACCGCCGCCTTCGCCTCGGGGCAGGGCATCATGATGGTGGACGACACGATGCTGCCCGTCTCGAACAGCTCGAAAATCGCTTCGTTTGCGGAGCGGCACATGCCGAAATCATCTGCGTTGATGATCAAATACCGTTTCTTCATTCGGAACCCTTCTTTCGATTTCGATGATCCTATCATAGCGTTTTTGTCGGGATTTGTCAAGAAGCCGCGAGACAGAAGATCTGCGTGCGTGATTTGTGCAGCTTCAGGTTCGGGAATTCGTCGTACCGCAGCGTGATGCTGCCGTAGCGGTTTTGCGCCGTCTGTCCGGTCGGCGACAGTGTGATCGTCTTTGATTGGCCGGGCAGAAGCAGGATGTTTTTCTGTTCCGTCCCGTACGGAAGATCGTTGAAATCAATCGACTTGACGTACACGGCATGGAAACGCGAGTGGTTTTGCAACACCGCGCGCACCGCGCCGTCCGCCGGGTGCAGGATCGACGCGGGCGAATCCTGCAGCGTCAGCGACACGTCGGACACGATCGAGCCTGTTTCGGAAAACTGCGGGTATGCGGGATCGGAATAAACGTCCCGGATCTCCTCGGTGGTCAGGATCTTCAGCGACAGCTCGCGCGCACGTTTGTCCCAGTAGTTCTGACCGTGCATCTGCCCGTAAAAGACCCAGGTGTTTTCGGGCAGGAACGCGTTGGTCAGATCGATGCTGCCGGAGTAGGAAACGTGGTTGTGCGCCGGATCCCGACAGACGATCCGCGCGGGCGCATACGCGTCGTCGAAGTGCGCGCCGACCGGCAGGCACACGCCGCCGGACGCGCTTGCGGCGTCCACCAGCACGTCGCCGCTGCCGTGGCAGGTGACCAGCTCGCTGCCCTCGTTCACGATGGCATAGACCTGCGTGCCGCGGCTTTGCGCCGTTTGCAGGATCTCGGCGGTCCTTGCCATGACCGCTTGTTCCGCGTCGGCTTTTTCGATCATGGGCGCATTCTTTTCGGGATCGAGGAACTGCGCTTTTGCCGCCGCGTAATCTTTTGTCGCGCAGCAGCCCCAGAAGCCGACGCTGGAGATGAAATACGGCTTTATGTAATCCTCGGTCAGCGCCTGGAACACAAGACCGACCGAGCCGTCCGGCAGGAGGTTGAGCAGATATCCGACGTCCGCTTCCATGCCGTAGTTGCACATCAGCATGTCAAGGATGTTGACGTTGTTGATGCGCGAAGGCGTTTCGGATGCGCAGAGCATTTCGTAAAAGATCTCGGAACCGCCGTAGGCAGGGGAGTTCATCAGCGCGTGATGCAGCTCGCCGTCCCGGCCGTATTTGTCCAGATAACAGAGGATCACGCTGCTGCCGAAGCTTGTTCCGGAGACGTTGACCTTGTCGCTGCCGGTCATCTTTTTGACGTCCCGGATGAACGCGTGCAGGTCGTCCGCCACGTCGATCGAGCTTCTGCGCCAGTCGTAGTGGAACACGAACGCACGGTCGCCGCCGACGATCTTTGCCGCGTCCCGCAGCATGGTCGTGCCGTATGTGGCATGGATGAGCTTGTGCGCTTTTTTGAGCGCGTCGTACGAGCTTTCCGCGGCGGTGGAAACAAGGGGCGAGATGTTGTGGACGGAGGTGCCGTCCGGATGCATGCGAAGCGGCTCGCCGACGTCGTACAGCAGTTTTGCCGAGACGCCGCGGATGCCCTCGGCGTCGCTGCGCGCGAAGGAGAGGACGATCTCCGCGATGTGCCGCAGACCGGAGAGGACGGTGCTGCCGATCGGCGGCCAGACGAGCTTCTCGGTCTTTTCTCCCTTGTCGAGATACAGCTCGCTTTCCAGAACGCCCGGGATCAGGATGACGGGACAGCCGGCCGCTTCGGGCTTTTCCGCGGCGAACACCGGCGTCGCGCCCAAAAGCAGCGCCGCGCACAGGCAGATGCACAGGACTTTTTTCATGGAAAACGCCTCCAAACCATAGAATTCACATATACGCTTGCAAGACAAGCATAGCAAAACGGGGAAGATTTTTCAAGCCTTAAACAAAAAAGACCGGATTTGGGTAAAAAATGCTGCAGAAAAGATTTGACGAACGCCGCAATATATGGTATACTATCTCCAATATTCAACTGTGGAGTAGTATACATATGGATTTGCTGCTTTGGGTCGCCGCCGCGCTGGCGGGAATCTGCGCCGTTCTGCTGCTTGTGCTGCTCTTGCAGGTCGCACAACTGCGGCGCACGCACGCCGATCCGTCGGAAAAACTGGCGGTTCTGGCCGACCGGCTGTCGCAGACGGGCGCATCCGTTTCGGCGGAGTTCGAGCGCAGCCGCCGCGAGCAGGCGCTCTTTCAGGAGCAGCTTCGCCGGCAGACCGGCGAGGAGCTCGACGCCATGGCCAAGCAGATCGAGAGACTGCGCGCCGACAACTACGAGCAGATGCACCGCATGCAGGAGAGCAACGAAAAAAAGCTCGACGAAATGCGCAGGACCGTGGACGAGAAACTGACCGAGACGCTCGGCACGCGCCTGGACGCTTCGTTCAGGACGGTTTCGCGTCAGCTCGAGAGCGTGTACAAATCGCTGGGCGAAATGAAGGAGCTGTCCACGGGCGTGACGGACAACGTGACTGCGCTCAACCGTGTGCTGACCAACGTCAAGGCCAGAGGCACATGGGCGGAGGTACAGCTGCGGGCGGTGCTCGATCAGACGATCCCCGGCATGTACGTCGAGAATTACGCGCCCGACCCGCTCGCAAAGGATCGCGTGGAGTTCGCGGTGCGCATCCCGTCGACGCAGGGGAGCGAGGCGATGCTGCCGATCGACTCCAAGTTCCCGATGGAGGACTATGTGCGCTACTGTCACTATGCCGAGTCCGGCGACGCGCAGGCGGCCGCGGCCGCGCGCAAGGCGCTTGAAACGGTCGTTCTGCATGAGGCGCGGACGGTCGCAAAATACATCCAGGTACCGCAGACGACGCCGTTCGCGATCCTGTATCTGGCGACGGAGGGGCTGTACGCCGAGATCCTGTCGTCCCGATCCGGACTTGCGGAGCGCATCCAGCGCGAGTGCGGCGTGCTGCTGGCGGGACCTTCGACGATCACCGCACTGCTCAATTCCCTGGCGCTGGGTTTCCGCGCCGTGGCGGTGAATGAAAAGGCAAACGAGGTGCGGCTGCTGCTCGCGGCTGCGCGGCAGCAGTATGACAAATTCGGCGACGTGCTGCAGAAGGCGCGCAAGAAGATCGACGAGGCGGGGCGTTCTCTGGACGAGGCGCAGGACCGCAACCGGATCATCGCCGGAAAACTCAGAAGCGTGGAAACGATCGGCGACGAACAGGCCGACGCGCTTCTCGGCTGAACACGGAAACAATCCTCACAACTGACTTTTGATAGATGGAGATGGTGAAACGGATGCTCAAACACAAATATATCCTGGAACAAATGACTTTGGAAGAAAAAGCG
This sequence comes from Oscillospiraceae bacterium, assembly GCA_902790325.1. Taxonomy (GTDB): domain Bacteria; phylum Bacillota; class Clostridia; order Oscillospirales; family Acutalibacteraceae; genus UBA1425. The sequence continues at coordinate 77,789 of CADARP010000005.1, forward strand.
TCCTTGTGCGACGGTGCGGATTTCTGGCACCTGAAGGCGATCGAACGCCTGGGACTTGATCCGATCATGGTGTGCGACGGGCCGCACGGCCTGCGCAAGCAGGATGCGGAACATAAGAACGGCTCCATCGGCTTGGGCAACGCCGTTCCCGCGACCTGCTTCCCGACCGCCTGCACCACGGCGTGCTCCTGGGACCCGGGTCTTGTGCGGGAAATGGGCAGAGCGCTCGGCGAGCGGTGCCTGGCGGAGGGCGTCTCCGTGCTGCTCGGCCCCGGGACGAACATGAAGCGTTCCCCGCTGTGCGGACGCAACTTTGAGTATTTTTCCGAGGATCCCGTGCTGGCCGGCGAGCTGGCGAGCGGCTGGATCGAGGGCGTGCAGGAGATGGGCGTCGGCGCCTCTCTCAAGCATTTTGCCGCCAACAATCAGGAAACGCGCCGCATGACGGTTTCGTCCGTTGTGGACGAGCGCGCGCTGCGCGAGATCTACCTGACCGCGTTCGAGAAGGCGGTCAAGCACGCGCGTCCCTGGACGGTCATGAATGCGTACAATCAACTGAACGGAACGTACTGCTCCGAAAACGCGTACCTGCAGACGCAGGTGCTGCGCAAGGAATGGGGCTTTGACGGCGTCGTGGTTTCCGACTGGGGCGCGGTCAATGACCGTGTCGCCGGACTCAAGGCGGGCAACGATCTCGAAATGCCTTCCTCCGCCGGCGTCGGCACGCGGAAAATCGTTGACGCGGTGCGCGCGGGAACGCTGGATGAGGCGGTTCTGGATGCGCGCGTCGACAACATCGTCGACCTGATCCTGCGCGCGATGCAAAACAGAAAACAAGTCACGGTGGACGAAAAGGCGCAGCACGCGCTGGCACGGCGGATCGCCGGCGAGTCTATGGTGCTTTTGAAAAACGAAGACGGCGTACTGCCTCTGCGCAAGGGACAGAAGCTCGCCGTGATCGGCGAGATGGCGCACAAGCCGCGCTATCAGGGCGCGGGCAGTTCGCTGATCCAGCCGACCAGGATCGACAACGCGCTCGAAAGCCTGCGCCGCGAGGGATACGACGTCATTTATGCGCGCGGCTATCGCGGCGGCAGCCAGGAGGCCGACACGGCGCTGCTGGATGAGGCAGTCGCAGCGGCGGCACGCGCGGACGTCGCAATCGTTTTCGTCGGTCTGACGGACGATTTTGAATCGGAGGGCTTCGACCGCACGCACATGTCCATGCCGCGTCCGCACAACATGCTGGTGCGCGCCGTGGCCGAGGCCAATCCCGACACGGTCGTCGTGCTGGCGGGCGGTTCTCCGGTCTCGATCCCGTGGCTCGACAAGGTCAAGGGACTGCTCAACAGCTATCTCGGCGGTCAGGCGGGCGGCGCGGCTGTGGCGGATCTGCTCACCGGACGCGTCAATCCCTCCGGCAAGCTGGCCGAGACCTATCCGATCTGTGAGCGCAGCGCACCCTGTGCGGACAACTTCCCCGGCAATCCCGCCACGGTGGAATACCGCGAGAGCATCTACATCGGCTATCGTTATTATGAAAAAGCAGACAAGAAGGTGCGGTTCCCGTTCGGTTACGGACTGTCCTATACGCAGTTCCGCTATTCCGATCTGCGGCTCGACAACCGTGAAATGGCGGACAACGAGCGTTTGACGCTGTCCTTCCGCGTCAAGAACACAGGCGACCGGGACGGCGCGGAAACGGCGCAGATCTACGTCGCCGACTGCGAAAGCACGGTGTTCCGCCCCGTCAAGGAGCTCAAGGCGTTCAAGAAGGTTTTCCTCAAAGCGGGCGAAGAAAAGCGCATCACCGTCACGCTCGGCAAGCGCGCGTTCGCTTACTACAATACGCTGATCCACGACTGGCATGTCGAGAGCGGCGCGTTCGACATTCTGGTCGGCGCGTCGAGCGCGGATATCCGCCTGCGCGACACGGTCACGGTGCGTTCCACACGGCCGGATGTGCCGATCCCCGATTTCCGTGAAACGGCGCCGGATTATTACACCGGCAACGTGCAGCACATCCCGGCGGAGGAATTTGAAGCTGTATTCGGCGCAAAGCTTCCCAATCCGCAGAAGGCGGGCAAGGTGGAACTGACCGGCAATATCGAGGATGCGCAGAATACGAAGTGGGGCGGGCGCGTGCACAAGGCGGTGCAGATGATTACCCGCGCCGTGGACAAGGGCAATTCCGGCATGGCGCAGGCTGTGGCGACGCAGACGCCCGTGCGCAACTTCATATCGATGAGCGGCGGTTTGTTCAACGAAGACATGGCCGACGGCTTATTGCAGATCCTGAATGACGACAAACCGCTCGAGGGCGTGGGAAAGATCGCCAAAGGCGTTCCGCATGTCGTGCGCAATCTCGGCGATTTCTTGAAGACCATTTGATCGGAGGTATACATTGGCTATGCGTAAGGTATTAACGGCTGCACTTTCGGTGTTCGTATGCGCGGCGCTGCTGTTCTCGACCGTTTCGACAGCGTTCGACGGCACGGACCGTGCGCCGCTTCAGGTGGGCATTCTGTCCGACATCCATTATTATGCCGAAAAGATGACCGGAAACTGGTGCGACGCGTTCATGCACTATGCGGAGAACGCGCTCTCGGAGCGTTATGAAACGCCCGCGATATTGGAATCCGCGCTGTCTGCGTTGACGGCGCACGCCGAGGAGAACGGGATGAAATACGTGTTCATCCCGGGCGATCTGACGGCGAACGGCGAATACGACGCGCACGTGGAACTGGCTGCCCGTCTGGAGCGGTTCGAGGAGGAAACGGGTCTTTCCGTGATCGTGACCAACGGCAACCACGACATCAACAACTTCAACGGCATCACGTTTGAAAGTGGAAAGAAGGAAGCGGCACGCATCACAACGCCGGACGAATTCCGTGAGATCTATCAAAACCTCGGCTTCGATCTGGCATACCATACTTATACGCCCCAAAACGGGCGTGCGGGGATGCTGTCCTATTCCGTGCGCCTGGACGGCGGTTACCGTCTGATCGTTCTGGACGTGAACAAATACACCGCGGACGTGACCGGGAACGGCACGGATTCCAAAGAGACCGGCGGCGGTATCACGGACGGTCTGATGGAATGGGCGCTCGCGGAGATCGAAGACGCGAAAGCATGCGGCGAAGCGGTCATCGGTATGGAGCACCACAGTCTCGTGGAGCATTTCAAAAATCATTCCTCCATCTTCCAGCTTTTCGTCGTCGACGACTGGCAGGAGCGCGCCGAGGCGTTTGCCGACGCGGGACTGCACTACATGGTGACCGGCCATATGCACGACACGAGCATCACGGATTGGGTCAGCGACAGCGGCAACGTGGTTTACGACATCAGCACTTCGTCGCTCACCGGCTATCCCAACCTGTTCCGTGAGATCAAGTTTGACAACGCGGACGGACTGACCGCGGATATTCAGACGTACGACGTGGATTGCGTGACGCCCGTCACGGTGCGCGGCACAGAGTATGCGCGCCCGTTCCGCGACACGTTCTCGTTCGTTCATATGTTCAAGACCGGCATCGACGATCTGGCGATCAGTTTCCTGGATGATATTCTCACGGATCTGTTCAACGCGATCGAGACGGAAGGCGGTCTGTTCGGCGCGATTAAGAAGCTCTATCATGTGGATGTGGAAGAGATCCTTTCGCACTACGTGGACGTGCGGCTCGGCCCGATCGATATTTTTACGATGCGGAATGTGATGAGCTTTTTGAACGATCTGGACAGCCAGATCTGCGACAAGGTGTTCAGCAGCCGCGAGGATGTTGAGGCGCTTGTGCGTGAGCTTGTGAACAGTCTGATGGACTTCCGGGTTTCCGACCTGCCCTGCACGAAGTATATCGACACGCTCGGCTTCGGTGATCCGGGCAGACCCGGCACGCTGCAGGACGTGGCATATACGCTGATCGCAACGCTCTTTGCCGGCAATCAGACGCTCGAGGACGACGCGTTCATGCGGGATGTGCTGGACAACTTCCGCAACCGCAACGCGATGGAGGATCTGTTCAATGTGCTGTACGACGTGCTGCTGAACGATATTCTCCAGGATCGTCTTCTCGGACAGCTTCAGTTCAATATCGACACGCTCTTCCCGACCGGAACGCTTGGCCACATTTCCATGACGGTGCTCGACGAGTGCCTGTCGCTTGTGTTCCACGGCGATAAGAGCTATACCAATGTAATCAACAGTGTGCTCGGGCTGGGACTTGTTCCGGGCATGATGAGCATCAACGGCATCGCCGATCATCTGATCGAGGAATACATGACGCAGAGTCAGTTTGACGGCATGGGCGAGACGCTTGCCTCGATGCTCGAGGATATGATGACCGATCACGGCGACGGCGAGGATCTGACGCGTCTGCTGACGGATGACCCGCATCCGGTGGAAGCGACGCGCGCAAACTGGCGCCTTCCGTCGATCGTGACCGTTACGACCGGCACGGACGCCGAGACGACGCGCAGCATCAGTTGGTACACGAAGTTCAGCGTGACCGGTTCCGACATCGAGATCGTACCGTACAGCGCGAACCCGTCCTTCAGCGGATCGCCGACCAGAGGCGGCGTGAACGCGACGAGCGAGCGGCACGACCGCTTCTATCCCGGCGCTGACCTGGGCGTGCTCGGATTTATGGATACAAAGGTTCCGCTGGTGCGCCACACGGTGGAAGTGACCGGTCTGAACAGCGGCGCCAAATACAGCTACCGCGTCGGCGACGCGGAAAAGGGCTGGTGGAGCGAGCCGGGCGTGCTGGACATGGCGGACGGTTCGCAGAACGTCACGTTCCTGCATGTGACCGACCCGCAGTCGCAGAACGCCGCGCAGTATGAGCGGTTCCACTCGGTTCTGAAGACGGCATTCTCTCTGTATCCCGATACGGATCTTGTGGTCAGTTCCGGCGACCAGGTGGATAACGGCGCCAACGTCAACCAGTGGCAGGCGCTCGCGGACGTGTCGTCCGACGTGTTGATGTCAACGGTCTTTATGCCGACGACCGGCAACCACGAAAAGTCGGACGGCGCGCTCGACCAATACTTTGTGCTGCCCAATGTCCCGCAGCAGGACAGGGACGGCGGCGTCTATTACGATTACGATTACAACAACGTCCACTTCATGGTGCTCAATACGAACGACGCGACGTCCAAGGACGGCCTGTCCGAGACGCAGCTCAACTGGCTGCAGGACAGCGCGAAATCGAGCGACGCGCAGTGGAAGATCGTGGTGCTGCACAAGGCCGTTTATTCCAACGGCTCGCACTATGACGACAAGGAAGTCGTCGCCATGCGCAAGCAGTTCAAACGCCTGTTCCCGCAGCTGGGCATCGACATGGTGCTCGAGGGACACGACCACGTGTATCTGCGCACCGGCGCGATGTACTCGAACCTGCGCACGCAGTCCGCGACGAAAGACGCTTCCTACGGCGGCCGCGACTATACCATGAAGGTCGATCCGTACGGGACGTTCTACGTCATCAGCGGCACTGCCGGCGTGAAGAATTATATGCCGAAGAGCGCGGCGGAAACCGGTTTGCTGTTCCCGCCCGCGGAAGGTACGAGCAGTCTGCAGCTGCCGATGTTCTCTGCCGTGCAGATCCGCGGCAACACACTGTACTTCGACGCGTTCGCCGTGCAGGCGGACGGCAGCGCGGAGCGGATCGACAGCTTTGCCGTCGAAAAGAGCGGCGAAAAGAAAGTCGTTCCGGCCGTGTCGTACGAGAGTGAAGACGCAATGATCGCAACGCCGGATATGCTCGAGGACGCCATGCTGGTCTATGCTGCGGTGGATGGAATTCCCGTAAATGGGAATGAGCTGGAGTCGAGCACTGCGTCTATGCGCCAGGTCGCGGGATCTGACTCTTCGGGTTCCGAAAGCGGCTCGCCTTCGGACGCCGGTCAATCCGGCTCTTCCGATTCCGGCGCTTCCGATTCCGGTTCGTCCGGCAGCAACACGCCTTCCGGTTCCTCCGGCGCTTCCGAGGACGCGGCGCCGCCCGATTCTGTCGATCCGGGCGCATCCGGTTCCGGTTCTTCCGGCTACGTCTTTTCCGGCGGATCTTCCAATAACCGTCCCGCTTCCTCCAATGCATCTCCGTCCGGTTCGGCCGATCCCTTCGGTTCGGGTTCCGGTTCCGGCTCCGGCGCATCCGCTCCCGGCGCCGACGGTTCGGGTGATTCCGGCTCCGACAGCTCGGGCGGTTCCGGCTCTACCAGATTCGGACTGTTCAGCGCTTCCGGCGGCTCCGCTTCCGGTTCCGGCGCATCGGGCGCTTCCGGTTCCGGTTCGGATGGTTCGGGCGCTTCCGGCTCCGGTTCCGCGTCGAACGGCTCCGCTTCCTCCGGCTCGGGCGCTTTCGGTACCCGTACCTTCGGCACGGGACAGACGATCCCGAAACTCGGCGGCAGCAAGCCCGTCGCAACCGTGACCGTGATGTTCTGCGCGATGGTGTTTGCCATGTGGGCACGCTCGCGCAAAGAGCGGGACGAAGAATAAAGCAGAGGTTTTCGTATGTGGATTCGTTTCGTCTCTCTTCTGCAGACCTTCCTGACGCTGCTTTCCTGCTGGTTTTGCAGCTTTCTGAACCTGCCGAACGCACGCGTGGAGGACTTCATCGCGCGTAACGGCGGTTATGTCCGCGGCGTCTGCCACCCGAATGAGAACTACGATCTGCTCGCCGACGGCGGCTTCAACTGGGTGCGGTTCGACATCCCGTATCCGTACAACGCCGACGGTTCACTCAGCGGCAGCTACCTTGCGTTCAAGGAACGCTGCCGCGGTTATGCGGAGCACGGCTTCCGCGTTATGGCGATCACGCCGTATCCGAAGGACTATATCAACATCGGCGGTTTCAATCCGGTCGAGCCGGAAAATATCGAAAAGACGCAGCAGATCGCCGTCTTTCTTCTGGAGGATCTGCGCGACGTCTGCGGCGCGTTCCAGATCACCAACGAGATGGGCATCGACGTGTTTACCCTTCCGCTCACGCACGAGCAGGCAATCGAATTCATCGGCGTGCAGCTCGAGGCGCTCGATCCGGTCAAGGGCGATTTCCCGATCGGCTACAACAGCGCAGGCTTTGTTGAATGGCTTCACAAAGGGATGCGGCCGTACCACCGGTACTGCGACTACGTCGGGATCGATCTCTACACGGGGAATACGTCGAACGTGACGGCAAGGGACTACACCAGGACCATTTCCCGTCTGCACCGTCTGACCGGACTGCCGGTCATTCTGGAGGAATTCGGCTTTTTGAGCGAAGGCACGCGGAAAACCGACGCCGAAAAGGCGCAGATCCTCGCGCAGTACGGCTACGCCTCCGAAGCGCAGGCGAAAGCGGATATCGACAACTTTGTCAAAAAGCTCCCTGCGGCGCTGCAGGCGCGTCTCAAAGAGTCGTACGAACCGTCGCAGTGGGGCGACGCGATCTTCGACAACATGGGCGATCATTTCTATCGGCAAATCGCCTCAACTGCCACATACCGCGGGTATCCGCACACGCCTCAGGGACAGGCGCAGTTCTATGCGGATATTCTACCGCGGCTGAAGAAACTCAAGTGTCTTGCGGGCGTGATCCTTTACTGCTGCCAGGATAGCAGCTTCTGCTGGTTCTGCGGCTTCGAGGGTTGTCCGTCCGAGACGCGGTGGGGTATTCTGGACCCGACAGGCAAGCCGAAACCGGCGTTTGATGCGGTGAAGGCAGCGTTCCGTTCACCGCAGTTCCAATAAAAGGAGGCAGGAATATGCAGCTTCAGGAATCAGGCGAAATGTATCTGGAAACCATTCTGATCTTGTCGAAAAAGAAGCCGTACGTCCGTTCTGTGGACGTCGGCGAGTATATGGGCTTTTCCAAACCGTCTGTCAGCCGGGCGGTCGGACTGCTGCGTCAGGGCGGCTTTTTGATCATGCAGCCGGACGGCGGCCTGATTTTGACCGAGCTCGGCCGGGATCTCGCGGAAAAAATCTATGAGCGGCACACGGTGCTGACGGATATGCTGGTGATGCTCGGCGTGTCGCAGCAGACGGCTGCGGAGGATGCGTGCAAAATCGAGCACGATCTGAGCGACGAAACGTTCTGCGCCATCAAGAAGCACATGGAACGCTATGGCAAATAAACCGTAAAAAAACAGAAAACGCCGGGAATTCACCTTTCGGATGAACTCCCGGCGCTTTTGCGTGTGTGTGCCGGTCGGCGCGTTGGATCAGAACGCGTTTGCCCGATTGAGATCGAGGTAGTCCTGCGAGAGCATCATATCGTACAGGATCTCGGGACGGTCCGTGATGACGATGTTGGGATTGAGCGACAGCGCGTGATACATGTCATAAGTCGAGTTGACGTCCTCCAACACGAAACGAAGCTGACGAACCTCGCTGATCGCCTCGCAGAATGCGCTGCTGACGTCGCTGAGCTTGCACGACACGGCGCAGACGCCTTCGTCCACATACGCCTGCAGCGCTTCGAGACAGGCGTCGTGATCGGACATTTTGACGTCCATCGAATCCAGCGAGATGCAGATTTTGAAGTTGCCGTACTGCAGGGAGGATTCCGCCAGCTCGTCCGCCGAAAAGCCGATCAGCATGATCCGCCCGATCAGACCGTATTTCACGGCAAGATCGGTCAGCGAAGACGTACTTGTATCGTTCATCAGGCGGATGATATACCGCAGAAAGTCTGTGTCCTGAAACTCCTTGAAAATGTCTTCCAGCTTGACGGAGGCCGGCGTGATATACTCCGAGCCGTCTGCGAGGTACGGGGTACCCTTCGCGTTGAACGCGACGTTCAGCTCCAATGCGTAGGAGCCTTGGCTGACGTTTTTGCGCGCAGACTGCAGCGTGTTTTTGACCGTGTCGAAGCTGTTGACGGAAGCGGCCAGCGTGAAGTTGTCCGGCAGTACGATCTGCTCCTGGAATTTTTCCTGCTTGGCCTCGGACAGCGGGCGGTCAAAAAAACGGAACGTCAACGTATAAATCACGCCGCTGCCTGCGATCACACCGCACAGCAGCACGACGAAGATCCGCTTGAGAAACATATCAAACATCCTTTCCGATCCTTGCCGCGATCGCAGCCGTGACAGCCTGCATCTGCGGCATTTGCTTTTCCATCTGCGCAACGAGCGCAAACTGTGTGCGGCAGCGCACGAGGTTGTGGTCGGGATACGCGGTGCGGAAGTAGACGTCGCCCTGCAGATAGTCTGTCAGAAAGCGCATACCGCATTCAAGCGTCATGAGCTTGGCGGAGAAGGGGAGATACTCGATCTCTTTTTCCGTCAGACTGTCGCCGGCAGCGGACAAATATCCGCGCGTGTAGGCTTCGTACAGCTCTAACGAGAAATGCACTTTGTCGAGATCCGGCTCGTCCTCCGCGGCGGTACTTGCGCCGAAGCGAATGCTGTCGCCGAAATCGTACAGCGCGAGACCGGGCATCACCGTGTCGAGATCGACCACGCAGATCCCTCTTTTGGTCTTGTTGTCAAAGAGGATGTTGTTGAGTTTTGTATCGTTGTGCGTCACGCGCAGCGGGAGCTCGCCCGCGCGCAGCAGATCGACCAGCACATGCGTATCGGCTTCCCGCCGCATCACGAAGCCGATCTCGGACTGCACGGCCTGCGCGCGTCCCTGTGTGTCGGCCTCGACTGCGCGCCTGAAGTCGTTGAACCGCGACGCGGTGTCGTGGAAATGCGGTATGGTTTCAAAGAGCGTGTCGCTCGGATAGTCGGCCAGCAGCTTCTGAAACTGTCCGAAGGCCTCTCCGGACGCCCGGAAATCCTGCGGATCGCGGATGGATTCGAGCGTGTAGGTGTCCTCGACGAAGTTGTAGACACGCCAGCAGTCTCCCGCGTCCGTGCGGTGGTAGAGCGCGCCGTCCTTTGTGGGAAAGACAGTCAGCGTGCCGCGGTCGGGATCGCTGCCGTTTTTGCGCAGGATGCGCGACAGGAATCCCGTGACGCCGACCACGTTTTTCATCAGTTGGTCGGGCTTTGTGAACACATGTGTATTGATACGCTGCAGGATGTATCGTTTCTCGCCGCCGTCGTCGTCGGAAAACGTGAGGCAAAGCGTATCGTTGATGTGACCGCAGCCGATCGGGGCAAAGGACTTGAACGTTCCGGGCAGCGCAAAATGGGACACGATATCCCGAACGGACGTTTCAGAAAACTGCATAGGTACACTCCTAATCTGTCAAATGTAATCTAAACCATTTTCTATTATAGTCCTCTTTTTTCGCGGTGTCAATCACCATTGTTGCATCGGCGGAAAAAGAGGACGTTTTCTATATATGGTGGTCGCCGCGGCAGGCGAATCAATTCGCCTCAAAAAACTGAAAAAACTCTCAAAAAAACTGGTGAAAAGGCTTGATTCTGCCGGATGAGTATGTTAGAATAGGGACGCTTAGGTATGAATAGGGACAAATAGTGACATCGTACCGCTCGAAGGCAGACATCCACGGAAAGGCAGGTGATCGTTGTGGCGAGACTGATGGGGACATATACCCACAATCTGGATCAGCAAAACAGATTGGCCATACCCACGAAGGTACGCGCGGAACTCGGCGACAGCTTCGTGCTGACAGTTTCTCCCAGCGGTGAAGATTGCCTGCTTGCCTATTCGTTCGAGGATTGGGACGACGTCATGCAGAAGCTCATCGACGAGGAACCCTCCGAGTTCACGATGATCCGCCAGCGCATGATCTCCATCAACACCGTCAGAGCCGACATCGACGCGAAAGGACGCATCACCATCCCGACGCGGTTTATGGAAAAAGCGGGCTTCCGGGAAGAGGTCTATATGCTCGGCAACGGCTATCACCTGGAGCTGTGGGCGCCGGATAAGTTCGACGAGATGCTTTCGCGCTACAAGGATTTCACAGAGAATCAGAAAACCTATTTCTACAAATAATACAGGAGAATCAACATGTCTTTTTCGCACGTGCCTGTCCTGCTGCGCGAGACGATCGAAGCGCTGAACATCCGGCCGGACGGCACGTATATTGACTGTACCGCCGGCGGAGGCGGTCATTCGGCGGCGATCCTGGAAAAGCTGACGACGGGCACACTGGTGGAGATTGATCGTGACCCGCAGGCGATCGAGGCGCTGCACGCACGGTTTGCCGGACGAGACAACGTGCGTATCCTGCACGGCAACTTTTTTGATCTGGAAGCTCTGCTCACACAGCAGGGGATCGACGGCGCGGACGGCGTGCTGGCCGATCTCGGCGTCAGTTCACACCAGCTCGATACGGCGCAGCGCGGTTTTTCGTTCCACGCGGACGCGCCGCTCGATATGCGCATGAGCATGCAGGGGATCAGCGCCGCGGACGTGGTGAACACATACCCGAAGGCGCAGCTGCAAAAGATCCTGTATGCTTACGGCGAGGAAAAGTTTGCGCCCGCCATCGCGTCGGCGATCGTGCGCGCGCGGGAGAACGCGCCGATCGAAACGACCCTGCAGCTCGCACAGATCATTGCATCCTCCGTTCCCGCCGCGGCGCGCAGAGACGGCCATCCCGCACGGCGGACGTTTCAGGCGCTGCGCATCGAGGTCAACGGCGAGCTGGAGAAGCTGGATGAAGCGGTACAGGGGATGTTCCGCGTTCTGCGTCCCGGAGGACGCCTGTGCGTCATCACGTTCCATTCGCTGGAAGACCGGATCGTCAAAAAACGTTTCGCCGCCCTGTGCACGGGCTGTACATGCCCGCCGGATTTCCCGGTGTGCGTATGCGGCAAGACGGCCGCGGGAAAACTGCCGATGAAGGCGGTCGGACCGTCGGAAGAAGAATTGCAGGAAAACAACCGCAGCCGAAGTGCAAAGCTGCGCGTGATCGAAAAAAACAGCAACGAGAAAAAAGGGGAGTAAAACATGGCAGCGCAAAGAAGTTCCGCGGCTGCGCGCATTGCCGCGCCGCAGAGAGAGATTCCGTACCGCCCGCAGCGTCCTGTCCGGCTCCGCCCGGTTCCCGAGAAGAAGCGCAGCCATGCCGATCGTGCGGCACATGCCGCCGCGGTCTCGAGACGCGCCCTGCGTATCGTGCTGGTTTCGGCGGTCACATTCACGATGCTGGCGCTGCTGATCGTGCAGCGTGTGCAGATCGCTACGCTGGACATGAATATCGTCAAGGCGCAGCAGCAGCTCGACGAAGCCAAAAGCGAGACGGTGCGCCTGGGATCTCTGTTCAACAGCATGGCGTCTGTCGAGAGTGTGGAGGATTACGCCGCGAACCATCTCGGCATGGTCAAGCGCACGCGCAATCAGGTGTCCTTTTTTGTCAATGATAATACCGATGAGATCCTTCTGCTGGACGGTGTACTCGGACAGTGAACACCGGCTGCATGAACGGCAAGCGTCGGACATATACTTTCCCGGAAGGAAAACGCCTCGTGGCTGAAAACCGATAAGCCAGGGGCTTCTTTTCGTAAAATGGCAACATGAATGATTTAAGGAGAACGGTATGGCGTCGATGAAATCCTCCCGTAAACTGCTGCTGCAGCGTGCAAGATTCGTGCGCTTTCTGCTGTGCGTCGTGGGCGTTGCGGTTTGTCTGTGCGCGCTGATCTACGTGCAGCTTGTCAAGGGCAGCGAGTACCGGGAAAAGGCGGCGCAGAACCAGCTGCACGATACGATCGTGCCGGCGGAACGCGGCAAGATCTATGACGCCAACATGAATCCGCTTGCCGAGAGCAGCAGCGTCAAGAAGGTGTATCTCAACGCGTCCGCGTTCGTCGGATACGAGGAGGCGCGGCAGACGGTCGCGGATAAACTCGCCGAACTGTTCGAGCTTGACAGCGAAGAAATGATGAAGCGCTGCTCGGACACGAACAGCAGATACTATGTCGTCAAGCGCCGTGTGGAATCGGCCAAGATCAAGGAGCTTCTTGCGTTTACAAGCTCCTGCTACACGCGCACCGGTTCGGACGGCAAGGAATACGAGGTCTATTACAGCAAGTTCATCGGCGTGGACCCGGACGTCAAGCGGTACTACTCCAAGCCGACGCTCGCATCCGCGCTGCTGGGACGCACCGGAGACGACGGCGAGGGCAAGGAAGGTCTTGAGCTGAAATACGATGCGGTGCTCTCGGGCGTGCCGGGACGCATCATCACGGCAAAGACCGGCACCGACAAGGAAGAGATGCCGATCGAATACAAGAATGTGTACGATCCGAAGCCGGGCAACAGCATCGTGCTGACGATCGACGAATACATCCAGAGCTATCTTGAAAACGCGCTGCAGAGCGCATATGTCGACACGCAGTGCGAATCTGTGCTGTCCATCATTATGGACGTAAACACCGGCGCGGTGCTCGGTATGGGCAGCCGCGGCGCCGGTTATTTTGATCTGTCCAATCCGTATAAGATCGCGGACGAAACGGTTGCGCAGGGACTCGACGAGATCGAAGATGAAGCGGAATACAAAACGGCATACGCCGCCGCGCGCGACAGACAGTGGCGCAACATCTGCGTGGCGGACTCGTACGAACCCGGTTCGGTCTTCAAAGTCTTTACGGCGTCTTCGCTGTTGGAGGAAGGTCTCGTCACGATGGACGAGACGTATACCTGCGTGGGCAGCGTCCAGATCGCCGGTTCTCTGTACAACTGCCACCGGCATTCCGGTCACGGTACGCAGAACATCACCAAGGCGCTGATGAATTCCTGCAACCCGTTCTTCATCACGCGCGGTCTGCGTCTGGGCGTGGACGGTTTCAACAAGTATGCCGAAGCATTCGGCTTTTTGGAGCGCACGGGCATCGACCTGCCCGGCGAGGGTTCGTCCGTTTACTTCTCCATTGACAAGATGACGCAGTCCAACGTCGCCAGTGCGGCGTTCGGACAGTCCTTCCAGGTCACGCCGATCCAGATGCTGACAGCGATCTCGTGCGTGGCGAACGGCGGAAAGCTGCTGCAGCCGTATGTCGTCGCCAAACAGCTCGATGCAAACGGCAACACGATCGCGCAGACCAAGCCCACCGTCAAGCGTCAGGTCATTTCGGAAGAAACGTCCGCGAAGCTGCGCAGCATGATGGAAAGTGTTGTGCGCGAGGGCACAGGTAAAAACGCTTATGTCGCGGGTTACCGCGTGGCGGGCAAGACCGGTACGTCGGAAAACCTCGGTACAAATAAATACTGGGCTTCCTTTGCGTGCTTTGCGCCCGCAAACGATCCGCAGGTCGCCATGATCCTTGTGATCGACAACCCGCAGGGCGCGCACGGCGGCGGCGCGGTCGCCGCGCCGATTGCGGCGGGCATTCTGGAGAATGTGCTGCAGTATCTGAACGTGGAACCGCAGTACACGCAGCAGGAGCTGGAGAAGCTGGAAGTCGTGGCAAAGAACGTGGTCGGACAGGACGTCGGCGAGGCACGCGAAAAGCTCCTCGCGGACGGATTCACCGTCAAGGTCAAAGGCGACGGCGATACGGTCCTGTCGCAGATTCCGTCCGGCGGACAGAGCGTGCCGCAGAAGGGCGCGATCATCTTGTTCACGTCCGAGGAATCCAAGGCGGAAACGGTCGAAATGCCCGATCTGCTCGGACTTACGGTCAACGAAGCGACAAGCCGCGCGCTGGCGGTCGGCATCAACATCAAGATCGCGGGCAACTCGCTCATGACCAGCGAACTGCGCGCATATGAACAGAGCGTGGCGGTCGGGACGCCGATCCCGTACGGCACAACGGTAACGGTCCATTTCAAGTCCAACATGGGCATAACGGACGGAAACGAGTAAACAAAGCGAGGAGGGCAGACGGTATGCTGCTGAGAACGCTGATCCAAAATGTGGAGGTCATCGCATCCAACGTGCCGCAGGGCACGGAAATCACAGCGGTGACGGATGACAATCGAAAAATCACGGCGGGCAGTCTGTTCGTGTGTATAGAGGGCAAAAACTTTGACGGTCACAGCGCGGCGGAAGACGCGCTGCGCGCCGGAGCCGCTGCAGTCGTCACGCAGCGGCCGCTCGGCCTTTCCGCCGAGATACAGGTGCCGAACACGCGTGCCGCATATGCGCTGCTGTGCGCGGGCTGGTTCGGCAATCCCGCGGAGTCGCTGCAGCTTGTCGGCGTGACGGGAACAAACGGCAAGACGACGAGCTGTTTTCTGCTGTATGACGTTCTCACGCGGTTCGGCGTCCGATGCGGCCTGATCGGCACGGTCAAGAACTGCATCGCGGGCGAGGAAGTGCCCGCGACACTGACGACGCCCGATCCGTTCGAGCTGCACGGGCTGTTCCGCCGCATGGTCGACGCGGGCTGCACGCACTGCGTGATGGAAGCGTCCTCGCAGGCGCTCGCACAGTACCGGCTGGAGGGCGTGCATTTCGAGGCGGCAATATTTACGAATCTGACACAGGATCACCTGGATTACCACGGTACATTCGAGAATTATCTTGCGGCCAAACGCAAGCTGTTTTTGCAGGCAAAGCGCGCGATCGTCAACGCGGACGACGCCGCGGCGCAGCAGATCGTGCGCGACACGCCCTGCTCCGTCGTGACGTTCTCGGCAAAACGCGACGAGGCGGATTACACCGCGAAAAATACGCGCATCACGACCGCGGGCGTGGAGTACGAACTGGTCAGCGCCGAGCGCATCGGCCGCGTGCGTTTCCGCGTTCCGGGCGGATTCTCCGTCTACAACTCCATGGGCGTGATCGTCTGTCTGACGGAGATGGGTTACCCGTTTGCGGAGATCCTGCGCGCCGTTGCGCAGTTTGATACGGTTCCCGGACGCATGGAGATCGTGCCCGCGGATACGCCGTATACGATCGTGATCGACTATGCCCACACGCCGGACGCGCTCGAAAACGTGCTCAAAACGCTGCGGCAGATCACGCAGGGCAAGGTGTTCGCCGTGTTCGGATGCGGCGGAGATCGGGATAAAACGAAACGCCCGATCATGGGCAGTATCGCCGCGGCAAATGCGGATGTGGTGATCGTCACGTCCGACAACCCGCGCACAGAGGATCCGGAAGCGATCCTCGACGACATCATGGAGGGCGTCGGAAAGCCCAAGTGCACGGTGTACCGGATCTGCGACCGCAGGGAAGCGATCGCCAAGGCAATGAAGAAAGCGAAAGCGGGCGATGTGATTCTGCTCGCGGGTAAGGGTCAGGAAACCTACCAGATCATCGGACACGAGAAACATCACCTGGATGAGCGTGAAGTCGTGGCGGAGATCCTGAACAACGCTAAACCGTAACGGAGGACAGCCTTTGAAAGAATTGACCATACAGGAGATCGCACGGGCGGTGCAGGGGACGGCGTCGTTCGACGGAACGGTGCGCGACGTGTGCATCGACAATCGTGCGCTGACGCCGGGCTGCTTGTTCGTCTGTATCGAGGGCGAACGGTTCGACGGCCATACCTTTGCCGAGAGCGCGCTGCGGAACGGCGCGTCGGCGGTGCTGTGCGCGCGCGATCTGGGATTGCCGCGGCAGATCATCGCGGAGGATACGCGCAAAGCGCTGCTGAGCCTCGGACGCTATTACAGAAGCCTGTTCGATATCCCGCTCGCCGCGGTGACCGGCAGCGTGGGCAAAACGACCGTCAAGGAAATGACCGCTGCCGTGTTCGGCGCCAAATACCGCACGCTCAAGACCGAGGGAAATCTGAACAACGAGATCGGTCTGCCGCGCACGCTGTTCCGTCTGCAGGCGGATACGGAAGCGGCCGTGATCGAGATGGGCATGAATCATTTCGGCGAGATATCCCGTCTGTCGCGCACGGCAATGCCCACGATGGGCATCATCGGCAATATCGGCATTTCGCACATCGAAAACCTCGGTTCACAGGAAAACATTCTGAAGGCAAAGCTGGAGATCACGGACGGGATGGCGGAAGATGCGCCGCTGATCCTCAACGGCGACGACCGTCTGCTGTACGGCGCGAAAGTCGGAAACCGTCCGGTCTACTATTACGGGATCGACAACCAATACTGCCGGTTCAAGGCGTATGAGATCGAGTCGGATGCGGACGGCACGCAGTTCACCGTGGACTTCGGCTGCGCAGAACAGCGCATAGCGCTTCCGACGCTCGGGAAACATAATGTATACAACGCGCTTGCGGCGTTTGCGGCAGGATTTCTGATCGGAGTCCCGCCGGAAGACGCAGCCGCCGCTCTCGCAAAGTACGAGCCGACGGGAATGCGGCAGCGCATGCGCCGTGTCGGCGGCGTACAGTTCATCGAGGACTGCTACAACGCCAGCCCCGATTCCGTGCGCGCGGCGTTTGCAACGCTGCACGAGGTGCGCGCACAGCGCAGGATCGCCGTTTTGGGCGATATGCTGGAGCTGGGCGAGGCGGCGGACGAAGCGCATCGGCAGAGCGGCGTCCGCGCGGCCGAGGCCGGTACGGACATACTGCTGACCTACGGCGAGAAGTCGGCGAAAACGGCTGCGGCCGCACGCGAAAGCGGCATGACGCAGGTGCGGCATTACGAAGACAAGCAGGCGCTGGCGCAGGATCTGTCGCAGATGCTGCACGAAGGCGATGCGGTGCTTGTCAAGGGCAGCCGCGGCATGAGAATGGAAGAAATACTGCAAAAGATATACGAGGAGATGGATTCATGAACCGCATACTTGCTGATGTACTGGCGGCAGTGTTGTCCTTCGGCGTCACGGCGTCGCTTGGTTTTGTCGTGATCCCGTGGCTGCATAAGCTGAAATTCGGACAGAAGATCCTGGACATCGGTCCCGCGTGGCACAAGAAAAAGGAAGGCACGCCGACGATGGGCGGCATCCTGTTCATTGCCGGTACGATCCTGTCTGTCATCGTGGTGCTCGTGACAGATAAGCTCGCGGGCGGCGATCTCCTCGCCGGCGATTATCCGGTACCGCTTGAGATCCGCTCCAAATGTATCTCGGGCATTCTGATGGCGTTTGCGTTCGGCTTGATCGGCTTTGCGGACGACTATGTCAAGATCGTCAAAAAGCGCAATCTGGGTCTTACGATCCCGCAGAAGACCGTGGCGCAGATCCTCGTTATGACGGCCTATCTCGTGAGCCTTTACATGAGCATGAACCGCAAGCCCTACATGTTTATCCCGTTCGTCGGAAACGTCGAGATGGGCGTCTTTTTCTGGATATTCGGCGCTTGTGTGATCTATGCGGCGATCAACGCGGTCAATTTCACCGACGGCATCGACGGACTTTGCGGCAGCGTGACGCTGACGGCTGCCGCGGCATTCATCGTGATTGCGGCGATGCGCAATCTGTTCGGCGTGAGCATGATCGCGGCGGCGCTGCTCGGCGGCTGCGCGGGCTTCCTCGTGTGGAACCACTATCCCGCGAAGGTGTTTATGGGCGACACCGGTTCCATGTTCCTGGGCGGTATGGTCGTCGCGCTGGCCTATGCGGTCGGCTGTCCGCTGATTCTGCTGCCGGTCGGCATCATCTATGTGATCGAGGGCGCTTCCGATGTGATTCAGATCAGCTATTTCAAGCTCACGCACGGCAAGCGTATTTTCAAAATGGCGCCGATCCATCATCATTTTGAGATGTCCGGATGGAGTGAAAAGAAGATCGTAGCGGTCTTCACGCTGGTCAATCTTGTCGGCTGCGCGGCCGGTATACTGCTGATGCGGTTTGATTGAGCCGACCGAAACAAACAGATCGGAGGGACTTATGCGCCAAAAGCTGAAACAGTGGATCCAGCCCGGTTCACTTGATACGGTTTTTTTGCTGATCGTCTTTGCTTTGCTGACGGTCGGCATCGTCATGATGTTTTCCGCCAGTTATGTTTCCGCCAGCTACAAAACGAGCAGTCCGTATTACTATTTTGTCCGACAGCTCCGATTTGCGGCTCTGGGCATCGTTGCGATGTTTGTGATTTCGCGTATCCGGCTGGAACTGTTCGACAAACTGTCGAAAATCATACTTCTGGGCTGTATCGCACTGCTGATCCTGGTGCTGATCGCGCCGCTCAAGATCAGCGACAAGGAGGATTTCCGCCGCTGGCTGGGGATCCCCGGCGTGCTCCAGTTTCAGCCGTCGGAAGTGGCGAAGCTGGGTTTGATCATGTACTGCGCGAGCGTTTTCAGCAATCGCCTAAAGGCGCAGCGCAAGCCGGGCGAGCAGGATCATTCCGTGCGCACCTGTCTGATTGTGATCGGACTGTTTTGCGGATTGGTCATTCTGGAACGGCATTTGTCCGGTACGATTCTGATGTTGGGAATCGGCGCGGTCATGCTTGTGCTGGGCGGCGTCAAAAAGAAATGGATCGTATTTGTGCTCGGCGCGGCGATATGCGGCTTGCTGCTGTTCCTGATGCTCAAGGAGAAGCTGATCGACCTGCTGCCGATCAAGGGGTATCAGAAGGCGCGTATCATCGCGTGGATGGATAAAGATTATGACCCGACGGGCGACCGCTGGCAGACGAACCAGTCGCTGTACGCGATCGGGTCCGGCGGATTGTTCGGACTGGGACTCGGCCAATCCAAACAGAAGTTTTTGTACATGCCCGAGCCGCAGAACGACTTCGTTTTTGCGATTGTCTGCGAGGAGCTCGGCTTTGTGGGCGCGGTGGTCATTCTGGCCGCGTTCGCGGTACTGATCTGGCGCGGATTTGACATTGCCATGCGCAACAAGGACCGCTATTCGGCGCTTGTGGTCATGGGCGTGATGTCCCACGTCGCGCTGCAGGTTATTCTGAATATTCTCGTCGTGACCGACACGGTCCCGAATACGGGCATCGGTCTGCCGTTCTTCAGTTACGGCGGTTCGTCGCTCGTTATTCTGCTTGCGGAAATGGGACTGGTGCTGTCTGTGTCACGCGCGTCACGAATACGAAAAAGATAGGAAAGAGGAAACGATATGCTTCGTGGAAAACGGATCTTGTTTGCGACCGGCGGTACGGGCGGGCACATCAATCCCGCGCTTGCCGTGGCGGGGTACATCCGCAGACAGGAGCAGGATGCGCAGATCCTATTCGTCGGAACGGCGGAGAAGATGGAGGCAAAGCTGGTGCCTGCGGCCGGTTTTGATTTTCGGACCATCGACATTTCCGGGTTTCAGCGTTCGCTGAGCTGGACGAACATCAAGCGGAATATCGGCACGCTCTCGAAGCTGCTGCGCGCGTCGTCGCAGGCAAAGAAGATCCTGAAAGAGTTTAAACCGGACGTCGTAGTGGGGTTCGGCGGCTATGTCAGCGGCCCTGTGCTTCGCATGGCGGCGAAAATGGGCATCCCCACCGCGATCCATGAGCAGAACGCCTATCCCGGCGTGACGAACAAAACGCTTGCAAAGCGAGTGGACGCGGTCATGCTGACCGTGCAGGCGGCGGAGAAATATCTGTCGCCGAAGAATCCGTGCATCCTGACGGGACTGCCCGTGCGCGGTGAGATCGTAGAGGCAGACCGTGTTTTTGCCCGTGCGGAGCTTGGACTGGACGAGAGACCGCTTGTGCTTTCGATGGGCGGCAGTCTCGGCGCACGCGCGATCAACGAAGCCGTGGTCGAGCTGATCGCCGCAAATGCGCCGAAGGGCGACTGCTGGTTCCGCCATGCGTACGGTCAGTATGGCAAATGGGTGCCGGACAAGCTGCGCGAGGCAGGCGTCGATCCGGATACGACCGAAAATGTGACAGTTTGCGAATATATCAGCGACATGGACAGATGTCTTGCCGCAGCCGATCTGGTGATCTGCCGCGCAGGCGCATCGAGCCTGTCCGAGTTTGAGGCGGTCGGACGCGCGTCCATCCTGATCCCGTCGCCCAACGTGGCGGAAAACCATCAGTACCACAACGCCATGGCGCTCGTCAACAATGACGCGGCGGTGCTGATCGAAGAAAAGGATCTGACCGGCGCCCGTCTGATCGAGGAAGTCAACGCGCTGCTGTCGGACCGTGAGAAACTCCGCAGACTCGGCGAGAACGCCAAAAAGATGGCCATCCCCGACACGGTGGAGCGCATCGCGGGAATTCTTTCCGATCTGGCCGGCGATTGATGACACCCGTCCGCAGTCTTTCGCATAGGATAAACCGAGAAACGATTCGGTGATGCTTTGCGAAAGGGTGCACATGAGGATGGAATTATTGGTTATCGAAGGCGGCAAACGGCTGGAAGGGGAGCTGGAACTGCAGGGCTCCAAAAACAGCGCTTTGCCGATCCTGGCGGCAGCCGCCGTCACGGGAGAAACTTCGATTTTGAAGCATTGCCCGTATTTGCGGGACACGGACGCCGCGATGCGGATCCTGCGTCACATCGGCTGCACGGCCGAACGCGCAGGAGATACGGTGATCGTCCGTTCCGACGCGCCGAAACGGTGGGAGATCCCGGATGCGCTCATGCGCGAGATGCGTTCGTCGATCATTTTTCTCGGCGCGCTTTTGTCCCGGTTCGGCAGAGCGGAGCTGTCCGCTCCGGGCGGATGCGACATCGGCCTGCGTCCGATTGATCTGCACCTGTCCGCGCTGTCCGCGCTGGGCGTGCGGATCGAAGAGCAGTGCGGCAGACTCTGCTGCAGCGCACCGAAGGGACTGCACGGCGCAGCGATCACACTGCCGTTTCCGTCCGTGGGCGCGACGGAGAATTCGATACTCTGTGCCGTCACGGCGAAGGGAGAAACGGTGATCCGCAACGCCGCACGCGAGCCGGAGATCTGTGATTTAGCGGCGTTTTTCAACGGGTGCGGCGCGCGCATCAGCGGCGCGGGCACCGACACGATAACGGTGGAACCGGCGGCGCGTTTCCGCGCGACGGAGTTTACGATCATGCCCGACCGGATCATGGCGGCGACCTTTCTCGCTGCCGCGGCGGTGACAGGCGGCAGCGTTTGCGTGCATCGCGCCGCGCCGCAGTACCTTGTGCCCGTCCTGCCGTATTTTGAGCAGGCGGGATGCGTGGTGCAGACGCAGGGCGACGACGTCCTGCTGCATGCCCCGCGCCGGCTGCAAAGCACCGGCCTTGTGCGCACGATGCCGTATCCCGGATTCCCGACGGACTTTCAGGCGTCGGCGATGGTGATGGCGGCGCTCTCGCAGGGGACGAGCGTTTTTGTGGAGACCATCTTTGAAAACCGTTTCAGGCATGTGCCGCAGCTTCGGCGAATGGGCGCGCACATCACGGTGCACAACAATGTCGCTGTCGTCGAGGGCGTACCGCAGCTTTGCGGCGCGGCGGTTCAGGCGACAGATCTGCGCGGCGGCGCCGCGCTGGTAACGGCGGGACTTGCCGCGCAGGGGGAGACACATGTTTCCTGCGTCGGACATATCGACCGCGGATGCGAACGATTTGAACAGAATCTTGCGCTTCTGGGCGCAAGAATCAAAAGAATAGAAACGGATACGGAATAGGGGAATGGAAGATGAAAGGGAAAGGAAGTGCGCCGAAAAAGCGAAAGCTGCCGCTGTATAAGCGCGCCGTGATTTCGTTGGTTCGGACGTTGGAGGAGAACGAGCGCAAAAAACAGAACAAACAGCAGCAAAAAGCCGCACGGCATGAGCAGGCGGCGGCGCAGCGAAAAGCCGGTCAGCGCAGGCCGGCGACGTCGGACAGATCCGCACGGCGAAACGCACAGCCGAGAACCGCACAGCAGAACGCGCCGGGACGCCGTCCTCCGATGACGGCCGAGCAGAAACGCCGGAGAGCTGTCTATCTGCGCCGTATGCGTTTGCGCAAGCGCATCATCCGGATCTGCGCGGCGGTCATACTGCTGCTGATCGTGATCCTGATTTTGTCGCGCACGGTGCTGTTCAAGATCCAGAATATCGAAATCACCAATCCCGGGGACGCCGATTATACCGCGTCGCAGATCGTCTCGGAAAGCGGCATCGTATACGGCACACAGAACCTGTTCAGCTGCGATCTTGACAAGGTGGCCAAGAATATCGAGCAGCGCCTGCCGTATATCGGCAAGGCGCAGGTGGAACGCGATTTCCCGAAGTCGCTGCGCGTGACCGTCACGCCGACACACGCATCCGCCGCGATCGCGTTCGGGACAGGCTATCTGCTCATCGACCCGCAGGGCAAGATGCTCGAAAAGGTCGATACCGCGCCGGAGGAGATCCCGGTGCTGCGGTGCAAGACGGAGTTCGAGCTCAATCTCGGACAGTACATCGGCGTGTCGCCGAACGGCAGGAAAGCAGACGATCAGACAAAAGCCGCAACGCAGATGATCACGCTGTATAAGAAAATCTATGCGGCGGCGGAACAGGCGCAGATCCAGGACATCACGCTGATCGACATCCGCGACGTGCGCGCGATCACGCTCATGTACCAGAACCGCCTGACACTGCATCTGGGTACGCAGGACAGCCTGGAGCAGAAGCTCAAGACTGCGGCAAAGACGATCGCCGTGGAGAGCGACGCGTCGAGGACGCGCACGGGTGCGATCGACCTGACGAGTATCCCCTATGTTTATTCGCGCGATACGTATGAAACGATCGGCGAGGAAGCGTCGACCGAAGTGACCGAACCGGAGAGCGAGACGGAAAAGGCGGAATAACTGCACAAAAACACGGCGGAAAATACGCAAAAAAAAATACAAATTAGTTCTTGTATTTTCAAAAAAAGTATGGTATGCTGTTAATGTGTTTTTTAATATGGACAAGGTGTGCAAATATTATTAGGAGGATCAGACATGGCATTTGAAATGGAAAATGAATTTGAAAGCGCAGTTCAGATAAAAGTGATCGGCGTCGGCGGCGGCGGCGGAAACGCCGTCAACCGTATGGTGGATTCCGGCGTCCTTGGTGCGGAATTCATCGCTGTCAACACGGATAAACAGATCCTGACCCACTCCCGTGCAACGCATAAGATCCAGATCGGTGAAAAGGCGACGCGCGGACAGGGCGCGGGCGGCAAGCCCGAGGTCGGCGCAAAAGCGGCCGAGGAGAGCAAGGAACTGATCGCCGACGTGCTCAAGGGCACCGACATGGTTTTCATCACCGCGGGCATGGGCGGCGGCACCGGAACGGGTGCAGCGCCGATCATTGCGCAGACCGCCAAAGAGATGGGCATTCTGACCATCGGCGTCGTGACCAAACCGTTCAAGTTCGAGGGCAAGATGCGCATGAATCAGGCGCAGCAGGGTATCGCGAAGCTGTCGGAGCATGTGGACAGCCTGATCGTGATCCCGAACGACCGCCTTCGCTACATCACCGAGCAGCGCATGAGCCTTGCGCAGGCGTTCGCTATGGCGGACGAAGTGCTGCTGCACGGCGTCAAGAGCATTTCCGAGCTGATCAAGGTGCCCGGCTTCATCAACCTTGACTTCGCCGACGTGACGAGCGTAATGAAGGACGCAGGCTTTGCGCATATGGGCGTGGGCAGCGCTACCGGTAAGGACAAGGCCGAGCAGGCCGCGCTTGCCGCAGCGTCCAGCCCGCTGCTGGAGACGTCGATCGCCGGTGCGAAGGGCGTCATCATCAGCATCACATCTTCCGAAGACATCGACCTCGAGGACGTCGAGGACGCCGCCAGCACCATCACGGCGCAGGCGCATCCGGACGCCAACATCATTTGGGGCGTCGCGTTCGATCCGAACCTGGACGACGAGATGATCATCACGGTCGTGGCGACTGGTTTCGCATCCGACAGAGCCGGCGCTTCCGCGGCTGTCGAGAGTTTCATGAACCAGATCCAGCAGGCGAGCAAAGAGACCGGTACGCCCGCTCCCGCCGTGAGCGCAGCGCCTGCGGCTGCACCGGCAAAGCCGGTTGTCAGCGCGGCTCCGTCCAACACGGTTTACGAAGCGCCCCCCGTGCGCAGAAGAAACGAGCCGGTCGAGCAGCCGCCTGTCGTCTCCGCGCCTCCGACGCGCAAGCCGACTCCCGCCGCCCCGCAGCCTGCGGCAGCGCAGAGCAGCGACATCGACGACGATGACTTCTATATGTATCTCAAGGATATCATCAAGACGAAGAACAATTCCTGACGGACGGATTACAAACAGCCCCCTATGGACTTGCCATAGGGGGCTTTCGCATGGAAGGAAAGGGGGATTTGTGTGGAATCCCGAAAAGCCGTTTTTGCGGTGATCGGCGCCGGTATTCTGTGGGGTGTGATCAGTTTGTTTATCCGCCCGTTGTCCGCAGCCGGACTCGATCCGATGCAGATCGCGTCGGTGCGCATGGTCACGGCGTCCGTACTGTTTCTGTGTGTGATCGCCGTGCGTTCTCCCGGCAAGCTGCGCGTGCGCGTGCGTGATCTGTGGATGTTTGCCGGCACAGGGATCGTCAGCGTTTCGCTGTTCAATTTCTGCTACTTTTACACGATCATTCACAGCGAAGCGTCTGTGGCTGTCGTACTGCTGTATACGTCTCCGGTTTTTATTCTGCTGCTGTCTGCGATCCTGTTCCGCGAGCGCATCACGCGCCGCAAGGTGTTCGCGCTTTTGCTGACATTTGCCGGATGTGTCTGCGTGGCAGGTCTGACCGGCGGCGTGCGGCTGTCCGCGGTCGTGTTTCTGACCGGGATCGGTTCCGGATTGTTCTACGGCCTGTACACGATCTTCGGCCGATACGCGCTCGCAAAATACGACGCCGTGACGGTGACCGCGTATTCTTTTTTGTTTGCGCTGGCTGGTTCTCTGCCGTTCGGAAGACCGGCTGCGCTGGTACGAACGATCGCAGCGGAACCGCGTCAGCTGCTTTTGTGCGCGGGAATCGGCTTGTGCAGCACGGTATTGCCGTATTATCTGTACACTTGGGGACTCGAGCGCATGGAGTCCGGCAAGGCGGCGATCCTCGTTGCGGTGGAGCCGCTGGTCGGCGCGGTCGTCGGAATGCTCGTTTTTCACGAGAGCCGCAGCGCTGTCAAACTCATCGGGATCGCGCTGATCCTGACTGCGATCGTGCTGCTGAACCTGCCGGATAAAGCGAAGGAAACGATCTCGCCAACGGAATAAAAGAAAGGGACTGCCGTCATGACAGTCCCTGTTTTTTTGATTCGGAACGGCTTTTCGACCGCTTACGGTGCAAGGCGGTCGGTCTCCATATAGCGGAAACCGGCTTCGTACAGCATTTTGGCGTCCTTGATGCTGTCCACCGTCCACATCGACACGGGTATGCCTGCATCGACAGCGGTCTGCATGGTTTCAACCGTGTTGGCTTCCCAGTCGCAGGACAGCCAGACGTTGCCGCCGATCGACTTCGCCTCGTCGATTTCCTTCTGCGTGATCTTGTCGCACAGGTACCACAGTTCCATGTCGGGATCGATCGAGCGGATGTACTGAAGCTGGCCGAGGTCGAAGCTGATGACCAGCGCCTGCTTCCCAAGTCCCTTGTCGTGTACCGACTGAATCAGCGCGTCGATACCCTTGTAATCGCTGCCGCGCGATTTGATCTCGATCTGCGGACGGCATTCGGTGCCCACGAACAGATCGAGGTATTCCTCGAGCGTCGGGATCTGCAGTTTGCCGTATTTCAGAAGACCGTGTCCGCCCTTGACGTGGTACTTCAGGAGTTCCTCGTATGTTGCGTCTTCGATCTCGACGTTTCCGTTGTACCATTTTTTGATGTTGCTGTTGTGGCTGACGACCCAAACGCCGTCTTTGGTCAGATGCACGTCCGTTTCCGCCGAATAGAACCCCTTTTCGATCGCCAGACGGAATGCCGGCAGTGTGTTTTCGGGCGCCTGCGCGTTGACGCCGCGATGTGCGGTCAGATAGATCGGGTCATCCGCGGTCGCAACGCCTTTTCCCGTTACGGACGGCATGGGCAGGATCCAGAAGATCACCAAATCGACTGCGACCATCAGAAATGCGGTCAAAGAAGAAAAAATACTTTTCATTCCTGAACCCTCCGTTTTTTATTCCGTTACAGCTTCTTCCGTGGGCGCTTCCCAAACGAAGTCCTGGTATTCCTGCGTCTGCTGGAGATTAAAGGAGACGCGCGTTTCGCCCAGCGACACAAGCGTGCCGGTAAAGTTGACTTCGGCGGTCACGACGGAATTCTTGACGAGCTTGAGCCACACGACCTGATCGGTTTCTTTGTTGATGCGGGCAAAGATCTCGCAGCCGTTGTAGGAGACGTCGTAGTCGCTGACTTCGATCGTGTCATGGTAATCTGTGAAGGTTTTGAGGATCTCGCTCTTGCTTGCCTCGAAATCGAACGCATCGGCAGCGGGACCGTTTTCGTCGCTGTCCTGCAGCACCATGTGCACTTCGTACAGATAGCGGTCGTCCTCTACGTCGTTGAGCGTCGCTTCGACGACGTCCTCCGGGTTCAGTCTGCTGACGACGGCGCTGCCCTTGATGGGAAGAAAGTCGTTCAGATCGCTGCCGTATTCTTTCGTTTCACTCTGCTCCTTGATCGAATCTGCAAAGTGCTCGGCAAAGGCGATCATCGCTTTTGCCTCGGCGTTGTCCGCCGTGTCCACATCGCGCACATCTGCCCAGACGTTTCTCTTTACGCCGGGTTTCTCAGCCTTGATCGCATTGACGGCGGTGTTGTAGAAGTTCACGATCCCGGAGACGTCCTCGGGACGCTCGACCATCGTCACGACTTCGGGCTCCGTCGTCGTTTCTTCGGCGTCTTCCCCGGTCAAAGAGCAGGAAGCCGTCAAAAAAACAGTCAGTGCCGCAAGCAGCAGCGCGGCGATTTTCAAAAGATTCGATGCGCGCATATTCAAAACTCCCTTCATTTTATCCTTATTATTTTACCATATCCTCTTTTTTCTGTCAACCGAAAACGGGCGAAAAATCCTTGCCGTTTCATAGGGATTGACAAATCCTTGAAAATGCCGTAAAGTAATACATATAGAATAATCTGACGCTTCGGAGAGGATGTGGCGGCATGCGCAGAACGCTTTGTTTCTTTTGCTGTCTGCTGTGCCTGCCGTCCTTTTTTCTCTTTGCCGCTGCCGGTACGGACGCGCAGGCGTACAGCTACCCCGAGCCGGAAGTGCTGCAGATCGACCTGATCATGCAGCCGTCCAGGTATCTGCGCATGATCCATTCCGCGGAAAAGCAGAAATATCCCGCTGTGGTGTGCATAGACGACGGCGATCCGCAGCCTGTCGGGGTACAGGTGCGCGGCGACCGCTCCCTGCGCGAAGGGATGGAAATGTACTGCAAGCGCGTTCCGCTGGAGCTTTGTTTTGACTATGCCGGATCGGACGGCGCGTTTCGCGGCAATCCGTCTTTGAAGCTCATCAACTGTCTGACGCCGGCACGGCTGCTGACGCAGATCATTGCCATGCAGACATTTGAATATATGGGGATCCCCACGCCGCGGGTCACGCCTGCCTTTATCCGGATCAACGACACGGATTTCGGACTGTATCTGGCGGTGGAGGATCTGAACGAAGCGTTTGCGCGGGACCGATTCGGCAGCGCGACTTTGTATCGGCCGCTCTCCGCAAAGGACGATGCGGATAAACGGACGGTCGTGTCTTTTGATACGATCAGAATGGTTCTCAAAGTTGACGGCGGCGGCAGCGCGCTCTCGCAGTATACCGAAGCAAAGTGCAGCAGTCAGAACGCCGACATGTATCTGGATGTGGATGAGTTCCTGCGCTATATGGCGTGCGAAACATTCATTATGGATGACGACGGATTCATGGACAGCAGACGAAACTTCTATCTTGCGGACGATCACGGCAAGCTCAAGCTGCTGCCGTGGGACAAAGACAATGTGTTTTCCGCATTTGAGGAACGCAACAGTTTCCGCGAATTTGAAGATCGCAGCAACCCGCTGTTTCAGGAGATGATGCAGAATGCGTCCTACGCGGCGCGTTACCGTCAATATCTGCAAATGCTGGTCGATGCGTTTCTGGATCCCGACGCGTTTCTGCCGTGGCTTGACACGTATATCCGGGCGCTCGAACCGTATTTCCGCCGC
This sequence comes from Oscillospiraceae bacterium, assembly GCA_902790325.1. Lineage (GTDB taxonomy): Bacteria > Bacillota > Clostridia > Oscillospirales > Acutalibacteraceae > UBA1425. The sequence goes on from CADARP010000005.1 coordinate 106,553, forward strand.
GACGGGACGATCGCAAGGTATGCGGACGATGTGATCGCCGAATTGACGACGGGCAATGCGCTGTTCAACACCATGAGCGGGAACCTGATGCTGACGTTCCGGACTTTCCACGATCAGGCAGACGCGCAGCTTCGCGGCACAGCGGCGGGATTCTCCGTTCCGCAGGATATGACGCTCGCGTCTTATTCGGTCCTGTCGGGCGACAAACAGGACGAATGGGGGACAGACCGTTCGGTCATCTTCCGCGTTTGCGCGGGCTATTGGCGGCTGCGGCGGCAGGCGCTGTTTGACAACGAAGGCAAGGCGACGCTCGCGATCAGCTTGTTTTTTGCGCTCGTTTTTGCCGCGACACTGATTTGTGTTTATCATCCGGCGGCTCCCCGCCGTCGGAAAAAGATACATGAGGAGGAACACTAAAATGAAAAAATGGATCTGTTTGTTTCTGGCGGCTGTGATGACGCTGACGCTTCTTGCCGGCTGCGGAAAGGCTGAAACAGCGGAAGAATCACCGGACGTCTCGACAAACGCGGAGCACAGCTTTGTGCTGTTCACAATGGAAAACGGCGGCACGTTCAAGATCGAACTGTACCCCGAGTACGCGCCGAAGACAGTCGACAATTTCCTGAAGCTCGTCAATGAGGGTTTCTACGACGGACTGACATTCCACCGCGTGATCGAAGGATTCATGGCGCAGGGCGGCGATCCGACGCTCTCCGGCAAGAAGGAAGCCGAGACGATCTACGGTGAATTCTCGTCCAACGGGTTTGCGCAGAATACGCTGCACCACGGACGGGGCGTTGTCTCCATGGCGCGCACGCAGGTGCCGGATTCCGCATCTTCGCAGTTCTTTATCTGCTATGCGGATGCGAACCATCTCGACGGCAACTATGCGGCGTTCGGCAAGGTGGTCGAAGGCATGGAAACCGTGGATGATTTCCTGAAGGTCGAGCGCTCGTTCAGCCCGTCTGACGGGACGAATTCGACGCCCGTCACGCCGATCGTGATCGCACACGCCGAGGTTGTGGATGCATGAGACGCGCTGCCCTCGCCGCGCTTACTGCGCTGCTCGTCCTGATGACGGCGCTGCTCGTCCTGATGACGGCGCTGCCGACGGCAAACGCGCAGCGCGCAGCGGAGTACGATCTGACAACAACGGATTTCCAACTGCGTGATCCGTTCGTTCTCGTGCACGACGGTCTATATTATATGTATGGCACGGGTGCGGCAAGCGCAAGGGGATACGGCTGTTACGTGAGTCCCGATCTCGAGCATTGGGCAGGCCCGTTCGACGTCTTTACGGCGCCGGACGGTTTCGACGGCGTACGGGATTTCTGGGCGCCGGAATGTCATGCGTACGCGGGGCAGTTTTACCTGTTTGCTTCCTATTATTCCCAAACGACCGGCCGGCGCGGCGTTTCGATCTTCCGTGCCGACGACCCTCTCGGCCCGTTCGAGGAGATCACGGACGGTCACATCACGCCGCATGACCGTGACTGCATCGACGGCACGCTGTATGTGGATGACGCCGGACAGCCGTACATGGTCTACGTTGTGGAATGGACGGGCACGGACGACGGCATCGGCCGCATGGCAGCCGCGCCTTTGAGCAGCGATCTGACACGCTTCACTTCGGAACCGAAGGAACTGTTTCGTGCGGATGATCCGTCGTGGAACCCGGACAAGGTCACGGACGGTCCGTTTTTGTACAGGAGCCGCACGGGAAAGCTGCTGATGCTCTGGTCGGATTTTTCGCCGCAGGGTTACTGCGTCGCGCTTGCGTCGGCAAAATCTGTGATGGGAACGTGGCGGCAGCAGCGCGCGCGGCTGTATACAAAGGACAAGCATCATGCCGATGACGGCGGACACGGGATGCTGTTCACGGATCTGAACGGACAGCTCACGATGTGCATCCACGCGCCGAACGCCGACGCGCCGCAGCGGGCGCAGTTTTTGCCCGTGCGCGATCTGGGATTCACGCTCGCGTTGAACGAAAGAGCGACCGTACAGACATGGTTCATGCGCTGTTTCGACTTTCTGTGCAGCCTTTGGCCGCAGAAGGACTGAACTACATATTGGGCAAATCAAAAGGGGCTGCCGCTCGGCAACCCCTTGTTTTTTATGCTGTTTTTTGCGGACTGTGGTTACGCATACGCCGGATGACGTCTGCGCCGCCGCAGGATCAGGAACCCTGCCAGCAGGATGAGCGCGCCGCCGCCGCAGTAGAACGTGTATGTGCCGGGTCCGCCGATGAACGGCAGCGGGACGTCTGTCAGGTTCCAAACGCGGATCTGCCATGTGTCATCGTCCTGTCCGGCGACCCAGTAGCCGTTTGCGTCGTTCTTCTGCACGACTTCCGCCGCGCGGCCGGACTGGGTCGCGGTGACGGAACCGGAGGCGACCGTGATGCGGACGGCAGCAATGGGCAGAGCGAATCCTTCGGGCGCCACCGTCTCCATCAGGCGGTATTCGCCGAGCGGCAGACTGCCCAGGAACAGGATACCGTTTTCGTCGGTTTCGCCTGTCATGACGGGCGTCGCGTTGCCCATGGGACTCGCTGTCAGGTCGTTGAAATCCGATGCGCGGTACAGCGCGAACGTCGCGCCGGTCGTGATCGTCGTATGATTCAGATCGGTCTTCCAGATGGATACCTTGATCCGCTGGGAGTTCGGTATGGTCATGACGTAATTGACCGTGCCGTCCTGCGCGGGTTGCGACGTGGTCAGCGTGACGATGTCCGGGTGGGAGCCCATCGTGATCTCGCCCGTGTCGCTGACGGTGAAGCGGATGTATGCGGGCAGCGACTGATAGCCCTGCAGTGTGCTGGATTCGCGCAATTCATACGTGCCGGGCGGCAGCGTATTGTCTAGACGCGGGATGACGCCGTTGGCGTCCGTGACGAGATCTGCGTAGCCGGGCATGGGGTTGAAGTCGATGGTCGTCACGTCGCCGATCTTGACCTGACGGTGCAGTGCGAAATGCACGCCCGCCAAAGGCGCATGGGTATCCATATCCGTCTTGACCACGCTGAAGCTGCGCGGACGGTTTTTGACAACCAGAGTCGGCGTGATACCCGCTCCCTGTGTCAGAGTATAGTACTCCGCATTGACGCCGCTGACGGTGACCGTGCCGTTGCTCAGTCGGAGCGTGATGTCCGTTCCGGGGCCGACATAGTTCTGCGGCGTTGAGATTTCCGTGAGGGTATAGTCGACGTCGTCTCTCAGGAACGCGATGGTGATCAAACCGTCCGCGTCGGACGTGAATGTTCCGATGAGCGTATCGCTGTTGTCTCTGAGCTCGAACTGCGCGTTCGCAAGCGGCGTCGTGCCGTTCCACTGCGCCTTCCGCAGTACGATACCGGGACGGTTGTTTGTCGTCGTATCCACGCGGACGTTGGAGTCTGAATCGATCGAGCCCTCGTCGTATAGGACTGTGTACTCAAAATCGGACTCCGTCGTTTCGCCGATCTGCGTGCCGCTGACCGTGACATCGCCGTTATTCGCGATCGGTTCGATCGTACCGTATGCCGTGACGACGCCGTCTGAATCGACCGTCGGATTGGTCAGCTCGACTTCGCGGATCTTGTACTGCTCGAACGGTACGGCGACGGGAAGTGTCTGGAAATACCAGTACAGCGTTGACTGGTTCTGTGTAAGCTGCCGTACCGTGCCGGGAACAAGCGTAAGATTCTCTTCGGTGGTGCCGGTGTAGATCGCAAAGTACGTCGGACCGCGCTGTGACATATAATCCGCATCGGACCAGAGTTTGTTGACACGAAGTCCCCAGCCCTTCAGGTTGCAGACGTCCACATGCGGGTCCTTGCTCGCTTCGATCGTACCCTGCGCGGGGTCTTCTTCCGTTCCGGTTCCGTTGAGACCCTCCGGATAGAGCATGTATTTCTGCAGCGAATAGCCGTCGGGGATCTCGTAGTCGCGTTCCTCGACCCTGTACTGCGTGCCTGCCAGCAGTTCGCGCACCTCGACCGTATAGAAAGCGGGAACCTTGGAGATAGAGCCGTTCATCGAGGTTGTGAAGGTCGTTGCGGCTCTCTCGGCTGCGGTAAACTGCGTATAATCCGTCTTGCCTGCGCCGAGCGGGGCAAAGCACTGATTCGTGACGTCCCACGTGCAGTACACGCCGTTTTCGTCCTTGACGTGGTAGGATGCCATGTTGGTGAGCGAAAGGCCGTCCTCGTACTCCGCGCCGAGATACAGACGCATACCGAACAGCGTGGGATCATCGTGCAGCTCGCGTGTGCCGGTCTCGTCGTACAGCACCTTGCGGAACGTCAGATCGCGCAGCGCCTCCGGGTTGACGTTGTTGCGGTAGTTGACACGCGAACGCACTTTGGCTGTTTCGTAATCGACGGCGTAGTCCATACGATGGTCGTTGCCGGTGATCTCCGTACCCTCGAGCGTTTGACCGTTTGCCGAGACGCTGCTGTAAACGTCCGTATTGATGCCGCACTCCACGATCTTGTAGGAGATTGCGTCGTCGGGCAGTTGGATCTCGGCGATCTCGGTCGGCTTGAGTATGAATACACTTTGATATGTCAGACCGTCGATTGTCAGTGTCGGCTTGTATTTCACCGGTGTAATGGTGTCTTTGTAATACACGTGGATGTTCAGATTGTCCTCGGTAAGCAGATAATCCGTGTTGTCTTCCGATTTCTTGTACCAGATCTGATACGGATACTCCGCGTGGATGGTTTCCGGCTCGTCCACGTTGCCGAGCTCCTTGCTCAGAAGCACGGTGCCGGGCTTGACCGAGGCCAGGTTGAAACGCATGTGCAGGTTGGATGCGCCCGCGCCGCGCTCCATGTAGAAGATGCGCATGGTATGTGTCGAATAGGGCTTGAACACATAGTTTCCATGCTCGTTCAGCTCGAACAGATCGTCAACATAGGCCTGCGCCTCCGCGGCGGTGTGCTGGAGTCCGGTGGTCTCGTCGATGCGTCCGAGGTAGTTGTTATAGAACAGTTCGTACAGCGTCGTAGTCCTGCCGTTGACGTAAACATCGCCCGTGCAGAAGTTGACGTTTCCGGCCAGTGCACTGTGGATACCGCCGAGGTCGATGACCAGTTCGCCGTCCACGTACAGCCAGAAGTCATCGTCGCCGGTGAATTCATAGATGATGTCGTGCCCCCACGCGTCGTGGCCGTTGGGCGTCTGGACGAAGCTGGCCTCCAGCTCCATGCCGAAATAATAGTCCGGATTGCGCACAAGGTACATATGCTCGCTCATACGCGGATCATTGCTCGGCAGCGGCTGCGCCAGGGCGTTGTAAAGGTTTTTGGGGTTGAGGGAGGAGAAGTAGCCCGCCTCCAAATCGTTGAACGGCATGAACTGTCCGTGCTTCAAGGTCGGTCTGTCGCCGGTGTCCATCGTGCCGAGCTCCTCATATACCTTGAAGTCGCCGGTGGTGTGGTCGATGCTCGCGAAGTTCTGGGTACTGTCGAACTCAAAATAGCCGCTGGCGTTGTAGATGCTCTGGATAAACAGATGGTTGACGTCTTCCAACTGGCTTTCCTCAAACAACTCCGAGAAGGACGCGTGCTCGCCCCATGTTGCAAACGGGTAGCCGTCCTCGCCGAGATTCGTGGACAGCAGTCCCGGCACCGTGTACGTGACTGCGCCGCCGACGCTGCTGTTGAGGAAGCGGTCCTGTTCGTTCGGGTTCGAGTTGCTGTTGTTGGCCTTTGCGGTGAAGTCGATCATCTTCATGGTGATGCCGTGCTGGTTATTGTCGACCGTATCGACCAGCGTCAGCGAATCGTCCGCGGATTCATCCTGAATGATGGCAAAGTAGAAATCCGCGGTCTGGTTCAGCAAACAGGACTGGATCTGATCGTCGTCAACCTTCAGTCCGGCGTAGGAGTAGTTGGCGTCGTCCCAAGCCACGATCGGCGTGTAGTAGTAGCCGTTACGGCGGCCGTTGAGGTTGATGCCGATGGGGTCGTCGGACAGGATCTGGCCGTCCGAGATCTGCGGTGCGATGAACTTCTCCGAATACGGATTATAAAGCTCGTAGTAGTAGTTGGGGTCGTTCGTGCCTTCCCAGTAGTACTCCACAAAGTTCCACAGCAGTGTATTGATGCGGTTGCCGACCCACTTGATGGAATCGCCTGTATCATAGCAGGGCACCAGCGTGCCGTCGTGATCGACGGCATAGACCTCGTAACGCTTGGTGCTGGGGTTCCAGATACGGGTGTAGAGGATGATGTGCGAGCCGTTTGTCACGCTCGGATCGGATACGCTGACCTTACGTGCCGAGTACGTCATCATGTAGTCCGGCGTCAGCTCGGTCATCTCTACGAAATTGAGCCACTCGCTGCCGGCGGTGCCGCCGACCGAGAAGCCTGTGGCCTGGCTGCCGGAATAGGTTAAGGTGTTGGCGCCCGATTTCAGACAGATCTCTCCGGCGTGGTTGCCGGTACCCGGCACCACGCGCAGTTTGCAGCTGTCGTCCGGCACGCTGACCAGAGCCGGACCGTTTTCTGTGAGCTGCAGGTATTTCAGACTGCCGCCTGCATTCGCTTTGAGATAGTACTCATCGCCGGACACCCACTCAAATGTCCACTCCGTAATGTCGGCGTCGTTGGATACGAAAACCTTGTCGTCGCGGTCGTTTTCCTGCTCCAGAACGACGAGGTTCATGGCTTCGAGCGCACCGCCGCCGTCCACTTCGCTTGCCATCAGCGCTTTGCCCGTCAGATGACCGGAATAATGCATCAGAGCGACTGTTCTTCCGTCGAGACCGTAGACGTCATCGCCCACAACGACATAGTTCCAGAAGCCGATCCGGGCGTTCGTATCAAAGTTTGAATTATAGGCAGCGAAAGACTTACCGCCGGTGCTGCTTGTGCTGTATGACGTACCGCCCTGCATGTTCCAGCAGAAATTGCCGGAGCCTTTGATCTGGAATGTGTCCGCCTGATTGTTGAAAGGCTCGATCGTAAAGACCGTCGCTTGGCTTTCGGTGTCAAAAGACAGACTGTTTCCGCTTTGCCGGATGTACTGCTTCTGGTGGTTATCGTCGTAGCAGTATGCCTTGAATTGGTTGGACGTTTCGCTTGTAAACTCGAAGTAGTACAGCGCGGCGTCCGCGGACGGCACATCCGTCGGCGGATACGTTTTCAGAATGCCGGTACGCGTGTTGTTGATCCGGAACTGCTCATTTGTGAAGTAGTAGCCGAGAACGTGACCCATGTAAAAACCGCTTTCGGCATGTTCGCGGATTTCATCGATCGAAGAGAATCGCTGCCAGCCGATATTATCGGCCGAGCCGGAGGGACCGCTGACGATTGCATACGCCGAGAAGCCGCTCGTCTCGAAGCTGACGTCGCTGTCTGTTACCTCGACGCTTTGCAGCACCTCGGGCGTCTCGTAACTGCCGGCAAAGTGGATTACGTTGACGTCCGCATCCTGTTCGAGCAGCTCGTCCGCGTCCGTCATGCGGATGCGCACATCCACCGATGAGCCGGCTGCCGGCTGCAGCGACAGGTTGGGATCGGACTTGTCGACAATGGAAATATCCAGCAGCCGCGTATAGGAAAGCGAATTGTCGTCGGTATGCAGCGCTTCCTGCGTCTTGCGCACATAGTCGGGATACCGTTCATCTGTTTCCGGTATCTCCTCGACCGCCAGACGCGCATCGGCAGGAATGCCGGTCGTGTCCCCGAACTGCACGCTGACTTTGTATGTGTTGCCGTCCTGCGTGCGCAGCTTTGTGCTGATCTCGTGCAGAGCGGACTCTTCGCCGATCGAAGAAACGACAACCGGGACGGAGGAGAGAAGCATGACGAAACAAAGCAGCAGGCACAGTGCGCGCCGCGCGGCAAACACGAATGAACGCATGGTTTCTCCCTCCTTTCCGTGGTCGTCAATCGCTGCTTTCAGCGAACGAGATAATTATAATTGGAAATGATAATGACGACATTCAAATTAAGGATAAATATAATAATACTTATATTTACAGACTTACTATTTTATCAGCTATATATTATATACTCCATATACCACTTTTTCAAGTCTTTTTCCAAAATTATATCCTTAAATAGAATATTCGTAACATTGAACAGTTTTAGCACGCTTTGTTTTCCGATTGCAATCATTCTGAACAAAGAAAAGCCGCTGCATGTGCAATAGGTTCACATGCGCGGCGGGCAGACGCCTGAAACTGCGGCAAACCGCGTCCGTTCGTCCGAATAAATGCCGCGGACGCGCTTTAAATTTGGTACCTTATGAATTTGGTTTTTGACGGCATTTTGCGTTTGTTCGGCACCGAACCATCACATTCGGACACGGATGATCCTGCCGGTATTTCCGCGCGGACATTCGATCGAAAAACGTACGATCCGCGCTTCCCTGCGCCGATCATTTTGCTTGACGAACCGCGTCCGTGTTGGTATACTGGATGCGGGAGGGGATTGCATGCTTGCGGACCTTTATGACTACGACGGCACCATCTGTCCCGGCGAAACCGAGACGGCTTTCTGGCTGTACTGCCTGCCGCGGCGGCCGTATATCCTCGTGTTCGCGCCGGTGCAGCTCGTCGGTCTGATCTGTTATTTCCTGTGTATAGACAACAGATTCACCCGCTATGTGAACATCTACTGTTTTTTGCGCGCCGTGAACGGCGAGAAGCTCGCACGGCGTTTTGCCGAAAAGCGCGTGCGCAAAACATACCCCTATTTCCTAGAGCGCGACCGCACGCGTCCGACCGTCGTTTGTTCCGCGTCGCCGGAATTCCTGCTGCGCCCGATCTGTGACGCGCTGGGCGCGGAATACCTCATCGGGACACAGGTCGATCCGACGACGGGCGTCGTGCTCGGTAAAATCTGTAAGAGAGCGGAAAAAGTACGCCGTCTGAACGAACAGCTTCCGGATGTTACATATGAAAATGTCTACTCTGATTCGATCCGGCACGACGTGCATATACTCAAACTCGGCCGTACCGCGTACAAGGTCGTACACGGCAAGCCGACGGAGATTCGGATCTGATGTGCGCATAAAAGCAGAAGCACCGATTTTTTTGTTAAAAAAGGAGATGATTCCGTGGCAAGCGGATACCCGTACCTTCTGAATCTGGAGCAGAAACAGCTTCGCAAAGCACCGCTGCGTTTTCGTGCAGACGGTACATTCCGTATCCTGCATCTGACGGACGTTCACTTGATGGATCTCGAGATGAAGGATGATGATCCGGCGCGTACCGACCCGCAGCGCTGTGAAGCGCGCACATTCGAGGTGCTCGAAAAAAGCGTGGATCTGGTGCAGCCCGACCTTGCCGTTCTGACCGGCGACGTCGTCAACGGCTACCTGCGTGATCTGAATTACAATTATCTTTACAGGATCATCCGCAAAGTCACGGACGTCTTTGCGCGTCGGAACGTCCCGATGGCGGTCACGTTCGGCAACCACGACAGCGAGCTGAATTTTCACCGCGAGATCCAGACGGCGATGTATATGGAGTACGACGGATTCTACGGCACGTTCAATGCCGAGGAGATGCACGGCTGCGGCAACTGCTTCCTGCCGATCCTTTCGCGCGACGGCAGCGCCCGCAAGGCGTTCGGACTGTGGCTGATCGATTCGGGCGACTATTTGCGCGATGCGGACGCGAACATCCTGGAGGGCTATGACTATGTGCACGAAAGCCAGATCGCCTGGTACGAAAAGACCGCGGCCGCGCTGAAAGCCGAAAACGGCGGCGTCCCGCTGCCGTCGATCCTGTTTCAGCACATACCGGTGCAGCAGGAATACGACCTGATCCGCAAAGCCGACGCGCCGGTTCCCGGCACGAACGGTTTTACACGGGACGGCGTCTATTGGTATATCCCGGATGCGGTTTCCGGCCGCCTGCGCGAGCCGCCGTGTCCGCCTGCCGGGGATCACCGCGAGCAGTTCGAGAGCTGGCTGCGCACGGGCGACGTCCTTGCCGCCTTTTTCGGGCACGATCACGTCAATGATTTCGTTGCCGAGAAGGACGGCATCCTGCTTGTGCAGACGCTGTGCGCGGGGCAGTTTACCTACGGCATAGAGCGGGGATGCCGCAGCATCATCCTGCATGAGGACGACCCGCGGAATATCGAAACAGAATCGGTTGAGATCCTGCGGGATTGACAATCAGACAAAAAAACAGGGCTGCCGCACACTGACAGACGTCAGAAGCGGCAGCCCTTTTGCGTAAAGTTTTATGTGCGCAGTTCCTTCAGCAGCGCGATCTCCGCGGCGTAGCCGTCGAGTTCGTTCGGCGTTTCGAGATAGAACGGCAGGTCGCGCAGCGCGGGGTGGTTGATGATGCGCGCGAACGCCTGTGTGCCGATCGAGCCCAGACCGATCTTTTCGTGGCGGTCCTTGTGCGAGTTGAAGGGGGTTTTGCTGTCGTTGATATGGACGGCGCGCAGACGCGAAAGGCCGATCACGTTGTCGAACCGCGTCAGTACGCCGTCGAGGTCGTTCACAATGTCGTAGCCGCCGTCGTGGACGTGGCAGGTGTCGAGACACACGCCGAGCTTGTCGGACAGCTCCGTGCGGTCGATGATCTCGCGCAGCTCCTCAAAACGCGACCCGACCTCCGAACCCTTGCCCGCCATCGTTTCCAGCAGCACCGTCGTGGTCATTTCCGGCCATAGGATCTGATTGAGCGTGCCGGCGATCTTTTCGATGCCTGTCGGGATGCCCTGCTGCACGTGGCTGCCGGGATGGAAGTTATAGAGCTGGCCGGGCGTTGCTTCCATGCGCTCCAGGTCGTCTTTCATGGTCATGAGGCAAAAGTCCATCACGCGCGCATCGGCGGCGCAGGCGTTGAGCGTATAGGGCGCATGCGCCAGGATCGTGCGGATGCCGTGCTCGGCGGCATAGGCGCGGAACGCGGCGACGTCCTGCTCGTCAATGGGTTTGGCAGTGCCGCCGCGCGGATTGCGCGTAAAAAACTGGAAAGTGTTTCCGCCCAGTTCCACGGCCTGCTTCGCCATGGCGAGATACCCTTTGGATGCGGATAAATGACAACCGATCGTAAACATAGCCTGACCTCACACCAATGCGATATAGCGTTTCAGATTTTCAAGCCCGATTTCGAGCGCGGGGAGGTTGTCCTCCATGCCCTCGAACTCAATGCTCACATACCCGTCGTAGCCCTGCTCGTGCAGGACGCGCAGGCATTGATATACCGGCACGTTGCCGTGGCCGAGGATCGCGCCGCGCAGATAGTTGCCGCCGCGCGTGCCGAAGAAACCGCGTCCCGGATTTGGCTCGCTTCCGGATTTTACATGGAAATCCTTGACGTGCACGTGCCGCGCAAAGGCAGCGACGCGGGACACCGCCGTCACGGACGGGTCGTCCGCGCACAGGAAGTTGCCGATGTCCACCAGGAGTCCGAAGTTGGAGTGGTCGACCGCGCCGACGAGCTTTTCGACGCGCGTGCTGTCCTGGCAGAAATACCCGTGATTTTCGACCATTGTGGTGATGCCGCGTTCGGCGGCGTATTCCGTGACGCGGCGGCAGCCGTCGGCGAGCGTCGGCAGCGCGGCGTCAAAGGTTTTGTAGGTGCGGAAGTTGTTGCGGAAGCCGCCGGTCGCGTCGTGACGCATCCCGAACGCGCCGAGCGTTTGGGCAATATCGACCTGCCCGCACAGCCGTTCGACCTCCGCGTCGAGGTCGGGCGCGTTCAGAAGGTCCGCGCCGATCGTGTAGTTGACGATCGGCAGGGCAAGACGCTCGGATTCCTCACGCAGGAGCGCGGCAAATTCCGCCTTCGTCATGCCGTCGGGCGCATCGAGGTCGGTCATTTCGATCGCGTCGAAGCCCATCTCTTTGGCCAGCACGATCAGATCGAGCTGGTTCGCGCCGCTTTGCCGCATATACTGTGAAAAACTGTAGCTGCTGACACACGTCTTCATTCGGCTCACCTCAGCGGATCTTGCCTTCAAGGAAGGTCACTGCCTTGCGGATGTCGGCTTCGGGATCGTCGCCGACCTCGCGCTCGATGGTCAGAAAACCTTTATACCCGATGTCATTGAGAGCGGCGAGATAGGCGTCCCACGGCACATCGCCGTCGCCGAGCGGCAGTTCGATGAAGGACGCGCCGGTGACGAGCGCATTCTTGGCCAAACCGTACACGCTTTCCGGTCCTTCGTAGAAAAGCTGTCTGCCGTCCTTGGCGTGCGTATGGACGATGTAATCGCGCAGATTATAGACGGCCTGCGCGGGATCGTCACCCGTGACCATCACGAGATTGGCGGGATCGAGATTGACACCCACGCCCGTGGAGCCGAGCGAGTCAAGGAAGTTCTTGAGCACGGCCGACGTTTCGGGGCCTGTCTCGACCGCGAAGTGTGCGCCGACGCTGTCCGCGTAATGCGCCAGCTCATAGCACGCTTCCTGCATGACCTTGAAGCGGTCGATGCTGCTGTCCTCGGGCACGACGCCGATGTGGGTCGTCACGACGCTGGTATCCAGCTCTTTCGCCAGATCGATGATGCGCTTGGAACGCTCGATTTTTTCGGGATTCTTCTCGGCCCACATGAATCCGCCGCCGCCGAGATCGCCGCACAGCGCGGAGATCGTCAGTCCGTTTGATTTCACAAGGTCGAGGAATTCCGCGCGTTTCGCGCCGGTCAGGTTTTCGGGCGCCATCTCGCCGCGCGTGGCATAGACCTGGATGCCCTGCGCGCCGACTGCGGCAGCTTTTTTGACCGCGGTCGGGATGTCCGTACGGAAACTGTCAATGATTACGCCGATCGAAAAAGGATACATGATTTGTCCCTCCGTTGTTTTTTTCTCATGATAACAGAAATGCACACGTGTTGCAAGGGGCAAAGAAAAAAACATTTTGCGCACACGATTTTGCCGCACCTTTCCGGACAGTGTCATATACTGAAAGAGGGGAGTGACCCCAAATCACGGAAAGGAGCATCAAGGTTGAACGACATGACAAGAAACTACTACGGACAGCGCGGGACGAACCGGAATGCTGCGGTGCAGCAATTTGCTGGCGCGGCGCAGCCGGGGCTGTCCGCACTGCCGTCGGACGCGGCTGTCACAATGGCATATGTGCCCATGCAGACGGACGCGACGGTCTACGACGCGGACAAAGCGCTGCAGGCCGGCACGCTGTTCCCGGTTCTCAACAAGCCTTTCGCAGGCGCGGGTGATCGCAGATGAACAAACGGGAAACCGCCATGCGAAAACTGCAAAGCGCAAAGTTCGCGCTGCTGGAATGGCACCTGTATCTCGACACGCACCCGGAAGATCTCGAGGCGATCGCCGCGTACAAACGGCTTGAGGCGAAATACGGCGTGCTGCTCGGTGAGTTTACGGAACAGTACGGTGCGGTGGATTGGCTCTCGGCTCCGGGCGTCGCCTGGTTCAAAAGCCCGTGGCCGTGGGATGCGGAGGTGTGTGATTAAGCTATGTTCAGTTATGAAAAGATGCTGCAATATCCGGTTCGGATCAAGAATCCGAACCCGAAATACGCGCAGATCATCGCCAGTCAGTATGGCGGTCCGGACGGAGAATTGGGCGCATCGCTGCGGTATCTCAGCCAGCGGTTCTCGATGCCGTATCCGGAGCTGAAGGGACTGCTGACGGACGTCGGCACGGAGGAACTCGGGCACCTCGAAATGATCGGGACGATCCTGTATCAGCTCACGCGCAATCTTTCCTATGACGAGATCAAGCGCAACGGCTTCGATACGTACTTCGTCGATCATACCACGGGCGTGTACCCGACGGCCGCGAGCGGATTCCCGTACACGGCGGCAAGCATGCAGTCGAAGGGCGACCTGATCGCCGATCTGACCGAAGACCTTGCCGCGGAGCAGAAGGCGCGCGTGACGTACGACAACATCCTGCGCCTGGTGGACGATCCGGATGTACGCGAGCCGATCAAGTTCCTGCGCGAGCGCGAGATCGTGCATTTCCAACGCTTCGGCGAAGGGCTGCGTCTGGCAACGGAGCGCCTGAACAGCAAGAATTTCTACGTCTGCAATCCGAGTTTCGACGACAACTGCGGCTGCGGCTGCGAGCCGTAAAGCAAAATCTGCAGAAAACAGCGTCCTGTGAAAAACGGGGCGCTATTTTTATTTTTAATTATTAGTTTTTTAGAATTATAATTGACAATCCACACAATATATGGTATATTTGATATGTATTAGTATAAGGAGTCTTCTTGCCAATGTGCGGTTCACTGCCGGACGGCAGTTTAAAATATGTAGATTCACACTGGGAGGGTGTAACATGATAAGAAACGTGATGAAAAGGACATTGAGCGTGCTGCTGGTGCTGACACTGGTATTCACGACCTTTGTCATCTTCGACCCGACGGCGTTGTTCCCGACGGCGGAGGCTGCCACGAGCGCGAAAAACGAGGAGCCGTATTCGCCCCTGTATTTCAACGTGCCGGAGGCAATCTACCTCAAGCCGATCTGGAACTCGTACAAGGCGGAGACGACGGGTACGTTCCAATGGTACGTCAACAATACCGTGAACGTCAAAACCGGCGAGCTCACGCCGAACACCGGCGAGGAATCGACCGGTATCGTGCAGTTCTACTACGCCAATGCGACGGACGTCAAGCTGCAGTATAAGTGGCAGACGGAGCCGGGTTCGGACTACGGCTCCACGTCCAACAAGATCACACTGGGCGGCACCGCGCGTGCGCAGAGCACCAACTTCGACATGGCGCAGGTGGAGTCCGGCGTGCACCGCCGCGGTTCTTATCAGGCGAACATCACCGCCGGTACGGCGATCCCGTACGCGGCGGGCGTCACGGGTCGCTACATCTGCTGGATCGCGACCTACACGGATCGCCAGGATAACCAGACCAAGCAGGCGTACGCGTACACGTACGTCTACAAGCCGTATCCCGCGGCGGCCGGTATCGCCATCCGCTGTAAGAACACCAGAGGCGATGACCACTTCGGCTCGAACCTTGCATGGATCAGCGGCTTCCATACGCACGACAACGGCGGCGACCGGTATGCGAAGGCGACGACGGGCAAATACCTCGTTCCGTTCTCCTCCTCCGACAGCAGCGGTACGGCAGCCGGCGAGACAGGCGGTCTCTATAAGCAGATTCCGGATCGCTGGAACGATTCGTCCAACAACAATAACTCCTGGGACTGGCTGACCGAGACCGAGAGCCAGGGCAACTCGCTCGGCAAGACGTTCAACCTTTTGGGCGGTACCGAGAGCTCGCACAACAGCGGTACGGACTATATTGAAAACTGGACGTTCATTAACGACGCGAACATCTACGTCGACATCAGCCGTTACACGAACTACAACCAGATCCCCAACCTGACGGTCGGTCTGCAGGTGACCGACGACGCGGATTCTGCCAGCGGCAACTCCGGCGCGTGTTTCATTTCAAACTCCAACACTGCGATCATCAACGGCGATGAGCATTCGGACTACTGGAAAATCGGCCAGTCCGGCGGTCACATGCCTGACAAGTGGAACTCCGCCCGCAACACGGGCGACCTCTGGTTTTACAAGGGCGACCAGCGCTCCGGCGGCATGGGCGGCGACTACACCGTCTACAATGGCAAGTGGCCCAAGGCGACGCCGACCTCTGCCGGCAACGGCCGCACCTACATCGAGACCGGCTACTGGAACAAAGACGGCGGCAACGACCAGATCTACAATCTGGGCGAGATCCAGGTCTATACGTACGCCCACGACAAGTCCGCGCTGCGCAGCGCGTACTGGGAAACGATCAAAAAGTTCCCCAGCCTCTATCTGTCGAAGGACACGAGCGCCTACACCACCATGATGGGCTACTTCCGCTCCGTCGCCAAGGCGCTGTGTAAGGTCGACGGCGGCAACGACGCGACCGCCGCGTCCAACCTGGCGGGCGCCAACAGCATCACGATCACGCCGGCGAACCAGTTTACAGTCGCCGCGACGCACTACTCCACCACGGGCAAGACGCTCGGCACCGACACCACCCGTCAGATCACGACGGGCGGCAACTACACCGTCTACTCCAATTCTTACAACGGCTACTCCTACGATCCCACGAAGACCACAGTGACCTACGCCGGCGATTCCACGGCATATAAACCCTTTATCTTCCGTGACTGGAAGGACAGCTCGTGTTTCGCGGTCGTCGGCGGTTCGGGCAACGGCTCGGTTGCTTTCAGCTCGGACATCCTGACGCTGACCACCACCGCCGCGGACAACAAGACCGAGTACACCACCGGCAACTGTAAAGCCAGCGGCACCAACTGGCACTACTTCTCCGTCACGGCGGGCGCCAAATACTCGATCTGTTACAGCTATTCCGGCACTGCCGATCCGGAGTTTCTGGTCGCCTACTACAAGTCGGACGGCTCTTACCTGAGTTACTCGTGGTACCATGACGGCTACCGGTCGCGTTCCGCGACGAACAACAAGTGGAGAACGTACGTCCAGTCGTTCGAGGTGCCTTCCAACGCGGCGTACGCGATCCTCTCGTTCTCCGCCTATCCGACCAAGGGTACCGGCAAATACAGATACGTCAACGTCGTAAAGGAACACGACCGTTCCAACAAGACGTATAAATTCTATTATGAACCCATCAATTACACCGTCACGTTCGACGTGAACGGCGGCAGCAGCTACTCGAACAAGACGTACAACATCGAGTCCACCGCAACACTCGGCACGCCCAGCAGAACGGGTTATTCCTTTACCAACTGGAAGGTAACGGCGACGGCGGGCAACTGGGCTGCGGTCGGCAATACCTACAGCGCGAGCGAGTCCCTGACCGGCAAGTACGGCAACGTCACGCTGCAGGCGCAGTGGTCGATCAACAGCTACAAGCTGACGATCAAGCCGAACGGCGGCTCGTGGAACAATACGACGAGCGATACGGTCATCACGCAGAACTACAACACGACCTATACCGTTTCCGGTACGCCGACCAGAACGGGCTACACGTTCTCGAGCTGGACGAAGGGCGGCACAGGCACGTGGTCGTCGCCGACGTGGACGTTCGGCGCGGGCGACGGCACCCTGACCGCAAACTGGACGGCAAACACCTACAAGGTCACGTTCAACGTCAACCACGATTCCATACCGGTCAACATGTTTGCGTTCAATGCGAACAGCGGCAAGACGTCGGTCAACGGCGGCTCGTCCAACGGCATCACGTATTCCTATGATCCGGCGACCGGCATCATCACGCTGAACGGTACGGCGTCCGCGACCGGCTCCACGTTCAGCTTGAACTCGATCGCGACGGAAGCAGGCGACTATACGATGACCGCACAGATGGTCGGCGGCACTGCGACGTTCTCGTCGTCCTACGCCTGCCTGGTGCTCGAGCCGAAAAACAGCGGCTCCAGTCCGGCGTCCGGCAGAAAGAACATGGACTTCAAACTGACCGCCAGCGGCGCCAGCGCGTCCAAGAAGATCACGTTTACCAACGCGAACGAAGCGAACCAGCTGCAGTTCTGGATGTGGATGGACGTATCCAACGGCGGCAGCATCGTGCTGAACAACGTGCAGCTCAAGCTCGCCATGTACAAGGCAAGCAGCGCCGCATCGGAGTATCCGCCGTCCGGCCGCACCGTTACCTTCGGCAGCGCCTACGGCACGCTCCCGACCGTGTCCCGCACCGGCTACACATTCAACGGCTGGCATGTAAACAGCGCGACCGGCACGACCGTGACCGGCACCACCAACGTGGCGACTTCGAGCGACCATGTGCTCTATGCCGGATGGACTGCCCATACCTACACCGTCGCCTACAACGGCAACAACAACACCGGCGGCAGCACGTCGAGCTCGTCGCATACATACGGCACCGCCAAGAACCTGACCGCCAACGGCTTTACGCGCGCACATACCGTTACATACAAGAATCCGGACGGCACAGCCGTGTCCGGCGTCTCCAACGGCACCGCGACCTATGCGTTTTCCAACTGGTCGACGCAGGGCGCCAACGAGACCGCCGAATACAGCAAGGATTTGACTTCGGCAAGCAGCTCGAACGATTTTAAGTCCATTTCCTTCTCTGTGAAAACAGGCGATGTGTTCGTCGTCGAATACGACGCCAAGGTCACGGGTACCGGAACGGGTTTAACAAACTATTTCTACAACAACACGTCAACAAACGTCCAGTGCAGCTATGTTGAGCGGCTGTCTTCCAACGGCAAGAGCAACCTCTCCCAGGCGCGCTCCGGGACGAACGACGGCAACAACACGATTTCTCCGTCCGAAAACGGCGGTACATACGTCCATTACCGCACGACGTATACATTTAACACTGCGGGCAATACGTGTAACAAGACACTGCTCTTCCGTGCGTGGCCCGGCAGCGTTTGCTACGTCAAGAACATCAAGGTCACGAAAGTGAGCGGCACCAATATCTACACCAACAGCCAGTCCGTCACCAACCTGACCTCGACCAACGGCGGCACGGTGCAGATGTACGCCAACTGGACGACCGGTTCTGTCACGCTGCCCACGCCGACCCGCGAAGGCTATACCTTCGGCGGCTGGTTCTATGAGACGAGCCTGACGACCAGCGCAGGCGCGGCTGGCGCGGCCTTCACGCCCATCCAGAACACGACGCTCTACGCGAAGTGGACGATCAACAGCTACACGCTGACGGTCAATCCGAACGGCGGTACGTTCAACAGCACCACGAGCAATTCTACCTTCACACAGAATTACGGCACGACCAAGACTGTCGGTGCGGCGACCAGAACGGGCTACACGTTCACAGGCTGGACAAAGTCCGGCACCGGCTCCTATGCCGCGAACAGCGACCCGAAGACGGGCGGCACGTTCACCTACGGCGCGGGGGCAGGCACGCTGACCGCGGGCTGGACGGCGAACACGTATACCCTGACCTTCAACCCGAACGGCGGTACGTTCGTCGCGGCGGGCGGCTTCTCCGCGGGTACCTCGAACCAGTCGAAGACTGTCACATACGCCAGCACCTACGGCGCATCGGACGGCAGCAAGACGTGGCCGACCGATCCGACCAGAACGGGCTACACGTTCGGCGGTTGGAAGAACGGCTCGACGACCTTCACCAGCAGCGGAACGGTCAATATCACGGCGAATACCACCATCACGGCGGCATGGACGGCCAAGACGTTCACGCTGACCTTCAACCCGAACGGCGGTACGTTCGTCGCTGCGGGCGGCTTCACGGCGGGCACCTCGAACCAGTCGAAGACCGTCACGTACGCGAGCACCTACGGCGCATCGGACGGCAGCAAGACGTGGCCGACCGACCCGACCAAGACGGGTTACACGTTCGGCGGCTGGAAGAACGGTTCGACGACCTACACCAGCGGCGGCACAGTTTCGATCACGGCCAATACAACCATCACGGCAGCATGGACGGCCAAGACATTTACGCTGACCTTCAACCCGAACGGCGGTACATTCGTCGCTGCGGGCGGCTTCACGGCGGGTACCTCGAACCAGTCGAAGACCGTCACGTACGCCAGCACCTACGGCGCGGCGGATGCGAACAGCAAGACATGGCCGACCGATCCGACGAAGACAGGCTACACGTTCGGCGGCTGGAAGAACGGCTCGACGACCTTCACCAGCGGCGGAACGGTTTCAATCACAGCGGATACCACCATCACGGCGGCATGGACGGCGAACACCTATACCCTGACCTTCAACCCGAACGGCGGTACATTCGTCGCGGCGGGCGGCTTCTCCGCGGGCACATCCAACCAGTCGAAGACCGTTACCTACGCGAGCACCTACGGCGCATCGGACGGCAGCAAGACCTGGCCGACCGACCCGACGAAGACGGGCTACACGTTCGGCGGCTGGAAGAACGGCTCGACGACCTATACCAGCTCCGGCACGGTTTCGATCACGGCAAATACCACCATCACGGCGGCATGGACGGCGAATTCGTATTCCGTCGTATTCAACGCGAACGGCGGCGGCGGAACAATGGCCAACCAGAGCTTCACCTACGGAACGGCGAAGGCTCTGTCCCAGAATTCGTTCCAGGCTGGGCGACAAGCGCTTCCGGCGCGGTCGTTTACACCGACAAGCAGAGCGTAAGCAACCTTACGGCGACGAACGGCGGCACGTTCAATCTGTACGCGAAGTGGACGCAGGACACCTACTCGATTTCGTATGATCTTGCGGGCGGCACGAACGCGTCCGGCAATCCTTCGTCCTACACGTCGAGCTCGAGCGCGATCACGCTTGCGAACCCGACGAGAACGGGCTATACGTTCACGGGCTGGACGAAGCAGTATGTCAGCCCGACGTGGACGAGCGGCTTTATTAACCTGAACACCGGCGTCATGGAAACGAACAGCAGCTATCCGAACACGATCTTCACGAATCCGCTCTATCTGGAGAGCGGCGTGCAGTATACGATCAGCGGCGGCCTTACGAGTGGTTCCCTGCGCTGGAGACGTTTCAATACGTCGGGCGTTTATCAGGGCAACGGCGCGAGCGGTGCTACATTCACGCCCTCTGCAAATGAATTCGTCAAGATCATGTACATTGAAAGCGCCACGGATGCGCAAAAGGCCAACACAGTCGTCACATCCGGCAAAAACTACACAAGCTCGACGGTTGCGATTCCGGCAGGCAGCGGGCAATATCAAGTTTACGGCGAAGTGGTCGGCGAATACCTACACCCTGACCTTTAACCCGAACGGCGGTACATTCGTTGCTGCGGGCGGATTCTCCGCGGGCACATCCAACCAGTCGAAGACTGTCACGTACGCGAGCACTTACGGCGCGGCGGATGCGAACAGCAAGACGTGGCCGACCGATCCGACCAAGACGGGCTACACGTTCGGCGGCTGGAAGAACGGCTCGACGACCTACACGAGCAGCGGAACGGTCAACATCACGGCGAATACCACCATCACGGCGGCATGGACGGCGAAGACGTTCACGCTGACCTTCAACCCGAACGGCGGTTCCTTCTCCGCGGCGGGTGGCTTCACCGCGGGCACGACGAGCCAGGGCAAGACCGTCACGTAC
>CADARP010000006.1:0-13783 GCA_902790325.1 Oscillospiraceae bacterium
GGAATTCACCGCGAACTGGACGCTCAATACCTACACGATCAGCTACGAACTGAACGGCGGCACAGCGACCAACCCGACCGAGTACACGGTTGAGACCGATACCTTCACACTTGCGAACCCGACGAGAACGGGCTACACGTTCAAGGGCTGGAGCGGCACGGGACTGACCGGCGAGGAAAACAAGACGGTCACGATCACGAAGGGCTCGACCGGCAACAAGGAATTCACCGCGAACTGGACGCTCAATACCTACACGATCAGCTATGAACTGAACGGCGGCACGGCGACCAACCCGACCGAGTACACGGTTGAAACGGCAACCTTCACGCTTAATAACCCGACCAGAACGGGCTACACGTTCAAGGGCTGGAGCGGCACGGGACTGACCGGCGAGGAAAACAAGACGGTCACGATCACGAAGGGCAGCACGGGCAACAAGGAATTCACCGCGAACTGGACGCTCAATACCTACACGATCAGCTATGAACTGAACGGCGGCACAGCGACCAACCCGACCGAGTACACGGTTGAAACTGACGCCTTCACGCTCAACAACCCGACCAGAACGGGCTACACGTTCAAGGGCTGGAGCGGCACAGATCTGACCGGCGACGAAAACAAGACGGTCACGATCGCGAAGGGCAGCACGGGCAACAAGGAATTCACCGCGAACTGGACGGCGGATGCGTTTACGCTGACGTTCTCCGACGAGCATGAGACGCCCGACTGGTTCGTTGCGGACGAAGTGTTCGAGACGATCACCTGGACGGCATGGCCGAACACGGTGGACAATGCCGATGCGCGGACGAAGTCGGTCACGTTTGCCGATACGTACGGCGCGGCGGATGCGGACGGCAAGACATGGCCGAACGCACCGGTGAGCAAGATCCAGGTCTCCGCGGACGTCAAGATCACAACGACGTTCCTCGGCTGGTACACATCGCCCGACATCGGCGAGGGCACAAAGATCGAGCCGAGCACCATCGTGGGTGTGACCGAGGCGCAGACGCTGTATCCGCACTTCAATTACGAGCGTGCGCAGGCGGAGAAGACCAAGCTGGAGATCCCGCTGGAATACAAGAACGCCAACGACTACACGATGGAATCCATGCAGTACGTCGACGAGCTGCTGCAGGTGCTGCTTGCGGACGGCCACGAGGTCACGCAGGAAGAACTTGACGAACTGCAGCGCAGAATGGATATGCTGGAGACGGTCAAGGCCGACAACGAGGACGGCGGCGACGTCACGCCTCCCACCGTGAACATGTACGAGAATAAGGCTGCGCTGCAGCAGGCGATCAAGGACGGCACGTTCCGCGGCGATGCGGAAGACATTGCGTACATGCTGTCCGACGAGACGGGCGAGACGAACTATGTCTATCCGGGCAAGGCGTACTACACGTACTACTGCTACACGAACAGCACGCAGCCGGCGATCATGCTGAGCGCGAGCGAAGTGCTGGGCGAGAGCGGACGTGTTTCGTACCCGGTGACGTTCTCGATGGATAAGGACGGCACGAACAGCAAGAACCAGATCCGCACCAGAAGCGGTATCGTCGGCAGCGGCTGGATGAATTACAGCCAGGACGCCACCGACCCCGCGTCGGAGGATTACAACCCCAACAGAACCGCGGACTACAAGATCGGTACGAACTACCTTGAGAATCCGTACAAGAACGATCTGACGTACTTCGGTATGAACTATGACGGCACGGGCTACGACCACTACATGTACGAGCAGTACATCCTGCTCAAGCCGACGTTCGACGACAGCTACGCGGGCAAGCAGTACGCGCTGTACACGTTTGAGGTCAAGGACGACTCGATCGAGGATCTGGCGGCGGCAACGTCCACACTGGGCGGCGCGGAAGATACCGGCTTCGCTGTCACGGATCTGACGACGACGGCGAACGAAGACGTCACGCCGACGCACACGATCACGGTCTTCGTGGAGTACTACAACACGATGAACGGCCATGACGGCGACGCGGGCGGCCAGGTTGCGAACAAGAGCACCGGCGTCGGCACAGCCAACGGCGGCGCGCTGGAGGTGTACAACACCTTCCGCGAGAACGGTTACCGGAACAACGCCTGGGTCAACGTGGATTACCTGTACCGCAACGCGGCAGGCGCGGCAAACGACGACTTTGTGACGCCGGTCTTCAAAGAAAACGGCGCGTACACGAAGTATCTGGGCAACGATCCGATCTACGGACAGAACCTGATGAAGCGCGACGACGAGGCGACGGGACTGTATTGGGCGGCATACGATCAGTACATCCTCGATAACCCGAACGACAACGACGTGTACCACAACGCGAGAGTGGCCGGCGCGAACGCGGCGCTGAGCGCGATGCAGAAGCAGGTCGCTTCGCAGATGAAAGACCCGGCGTTCCGCAGCAGCATCAACAGCGAGCAGCAGGCCGCGAAGGTAACGAACGGCACGTACCTGTACTGGCCGTACCAGACGAGCACGAAGTGGTCGACGCAGGGCGGCTCCGGCATCCAGAATATCACGATCTACGAGCTGAACACGCAGAAGAAGGTGAATGTGAGCGGCATGACGGACGGCCAGACGTGGAACGTCGTGGACAACCGCTTCACGATCACGGGCCTGCCGCAGGGCAGCAACGATTACCGCTACACGATGATCATCACGGATAACGCGGGCAGCGAACAGACGGCCAACTTCCAGGCGAACACGGACGGCAGCGTGACGGTGATCGTCAACGACGAGACGATGGGCGGCAAGTACGCAGACGCCGCGAACGCGCCGCAGGTCGGAACCGGGACGGATGAGCCCGCGAACGGCGTGCGCATCGGCAGCATCGAAACATCCCCGATGACGACGCTGGCGATCGGCGAGGTCGATCCGAGCGAGATCGCGCTGGATACGATCCCCGAAGAGAGCCTGAACGGCGACGCGGCGGCAGACGCCGAAGAAGCGCGTCCCGACGTGTACACGTTCACGGTCAACGACGTCTACACGGTGAACCTGTTCGCGGATTCCGCGAGAGACTATGAGCTGACGCTCAAGAGCACGGCAGGCGGCGTCGTGAAGGCGTATGTCAACGGCACGTACACGCCGGCGAAGGCAGGCAAGGTCACGATCCCGGCCGGCTCGCAGATCCAGATCCGCGTCTCGCCCAAGGCGGGCTACGAGCTGACAGGCCTGACGATGCAGTACACGGACGGCACGACGGCGAACCTCATGGGCGCGTACAACGCGGAGATCAGCGACGACGTGACGATCAAGGCGGTCTTTACCGAGACGGCGGCGCTGCTGCGCATCCGTGTCGAGAACGGCGCAGTGAGCGGCAGACCGGAAATGCAGGTAAGCCCGTACAGCCGCGTGGCTGTTGTGGCAGACGCGGCGCCGGAAGGCAAGGTGTTCGCCTACTGGGCGCAGAACGGCGCGGACGACGTACCGGTGAGCTATGACGAGATCTACACGTTCATTGCGACGAGCGACGTCGATCTGAAGGCAGTCTACGCCGACGCGACAGTCGAACAGACGGCAAGCATCGTGATGGATGCGCAGAGCGCATCGCATGTGACGGTCGTCAACGGCGCGTACTCGCTCGCGTACAGCGGCAAGATCACGGTTCCGGAAGGCGCGCAGATCGAGGAATTCGGCCTGGTGCTGACGAACCGGAGCGCGGATGAATGCACCGCGGAGAACCTGGTTGTCGGCGGCACGGTGAACGGCGCGAAGACGGCGAAACTCGTCGGCCAGACGCTGAACGAGGACGGCCAGTGCATGATCAACGTCAACAACGTCAAACCCGGCCAGACGAGAACGGGCAGACTGTACATGACGGTGAAGCTCTCGGACGGCACGACGCAGACCTGAGCATACCCCCAACACAATCCAAGCCCCCGAGCCGCGTGCCCGGGGGCTTTTGCCGTGCCGACTGTGGGTGGTTACATTCAGCGCAAAAAACCGGACAACCAGGTCGGTTGTCCGGTCAAGAATCATTGAATTTGCGTATGAATCGTTTTTATGCTTCGCCTGATATTGCGCTCTCTTCTTTTTCTTTCAGCAGGGCATTCTCCGGTGACAGCACGCGGATCGCTTTCGGCAGAACGGAGAAATCGACATCCGTCACACCGCCGCAGAACTCGCCGTCCAGTGACCAATCCTGCGGTTTGTCGAACGTCATCTTGATATTCTCGGCCTGCAGCAAAAGGATCGAATCGTTGTCGTATTCCTTGCGGCGGATCTTTTGCAGCATAGCGAAGGCGTCGGTCGGGCGCTTTACGCGGCGAACAAGCAGGAGCTCAAACTTTCCGTCGTGGAGATCGACCTTCTCCGGGTCCAACTGAAACATGCCGGCGACAGAGATCGTATTCGAGATCGCGCCGAAATAGAAATCGTCTTCGATGATCTGTCCGTCGTACTCGATGCGGGCGTGACGCGGTTTGATATCTTTGAGCGTCGGGATCGTTTTGAGAAAATACGCATTGACCATATAGGCGTTGTATCCCAGCAGGTTTTTCATCTTCTGCGACGTCTCAAAAGAGATCGATGTGCCGACGCCGAACGTTGCGACATAGGCAAAGCAGCGGTCGTTGAAGCGGCCGACATCGAATCGGTTGAACCGTCCCGTATGCATTAACTGCACAAGATTGCGCATTTCGGTCGGAATGCCGAGTGTCAGCGCCAGATCGTTTGTCGAGCCCATCGGGATCAGAACGATCGGCGTTTGCGCGCCTGCTGCGATCACGCCGTTGACGACTTCGTTGTACGTGCCGTCGCCGCCGCAGCAGAGAATGAGATCTGCGTCTGCGCACTTGTTTTTGACGATCTCGGTCGCGTGGCCGATCCATGCAGTTTCGTAGAACAGCAGATTCAACGGGAGCGCAGACAGAGAGGACTGGATCATGCGCTTGGTGTAGCGCGTTGAGTTCTTGCCGCAGATCGGATTGTAGATAACAATAGCTTTCTTATTCATAGTCAACATCCTTTTCAATTGATGTGGTTCCTTTATTATGATAAAGAATTCTGTAAAAGATGTCAAGTATTCTGGATAAAAACTGCTGTACAAATACAGATTTATCTGTTATAATATATGCAATACAGGACGCATGCCGTCCGAAAATGAACGGAGGAATAAAAAATGGAAATGAAATTCTACAAGTGTCCCGTATGCGGCCAGATCGTGGCAGTTGTCAAAAAGACAGGTGTGCCGGTGATGTGCTGCGGCAAACCCATGCAGGAGATCGTGCCCGGCACGACGGATGCCGCGGTTGAGAAGCATGTACCTGTGTACGAAGTGCGTGACGGCAAGGTGTTCGTGACTGTTGGCGCGGTCGAGCATCCGATGCTGCCGGAGCACTACATCGAGTGGATCGCGCTGCAGACCGCGAGCGGCAATCAGCGCAAGGCGCTCAAACCCGGTATGGAACCCAAGGCGTGCTTCAGCATCTGCGACGGAGATACGGTCGAGGCGGTGCTGGCGTACTGCAATTTGCACAGCCTTTGGAAAGCGTAAGACGCCGACAAAAATTCATACAGCCGGGGAGGGGATCTGTTCCCTTCACCGGCTGTGTTTTTTTCTTTGTATCTTGCGTTTATCCGAAGAACAATTGTACGAAATACGTACGGTTCTCCGTATACAGAACGCAGATGGAAGCGCTTTTGTAGTTTGGATTCAGGATATTCTTGCGGTGTCCGGCGGAGTTCATGAACGCGATCTCTCCGTCGGCGGGAGAGACGCTGTCGCCGTATGGGTTGTAGATATTCTCGCCGTAAACGCCGATGTATTCCGGGCCCTGTTCCGCAAACACGGTATGCCAAGGCTGACCGTTGGGACGCGTGTGCGAGTAATTCTCCCCGATCTCGTGGGCGCGGACGACGGCGGCCGCATAGTACGTCTCGTTGAAGGTCAGCGGCTGCGCGCCGCTTTGCGCTCTGTCCTGGTTGATCAGCTGCAGCATTTCCAGCGCGGATTCCTTGGAGATATACGGACGTACCTTCGGAATCACTTCATTCTCCTGCAGTCCGCAGCGTAAACAGACGCGAACCTTTTCGCCCGTTTCCGTGGGCGTCGCTTCCTTGGAGACGGTATATTCGCCGAAGTCGTGGCCGAGCGCATCGGAAGTGTATTCAAACTGTCGGTCGCCGCACTCACAGCTCTTGAGGATAAAGCCGCGGTCCGTACATGTCGCGTCGGACGCGGTGGTATGGTAGGAGTGAATGTGCGGCGCAGTGGTCGTTTCGGTTGTTGTCGGCACAGTTGTGGATGACGCGGGGACTGTCGGTACAGGCGCGGACTGCGAAACAGGCACAGTTGTCTGCACAGGCTCGCCCGGCTGCGCGGACGGCGTCAGCGGCGCAAGTTCTGCAGCAGCAAACGGCGCGGCGGCTTGCGTGAACCACGCCGGTTCGGTCGTACTGCTGTCGTTCGGACCGGCAAAATCGTCCCAAAGCGCGTCGTATTCTGTTGCGGCAGTCTGCTGCGCAATCTGCGTCGAAACCGCATTCTGCGTCGGATCATCGGCCGTCACACCGCCGGAGCAGGATGCGCTGCAAAACAAAAAAGCGGCAGCTGAAATGCACGCTGCCGCGCGGAATACACGGGATCGATTCAACTGCCTCACTCCGTTTCAAGTAAATTCACGCACACAGACACATCACGGTTATTTCTCTTTCCAGGCGAAGTCTGTGGAAAACAGGCGCGTGATCTCCTTTGAGCACGAGAGCATGCCGCCGGTGCAGTGCGCCTTGCGGACGCCGTCGTCCGTATAGACGCGGCATTCGCCCTCCGCGAGCGCCGTGACAAGGGGCAGATGACCGGCGAGGATCGCCAGCTCGCCTTCCGTGCCGCGCACGGAAAGCTGCTGTGACTGCCCGTCGAACTGCACGCCGTCGGGCGTGATGATCTGCAAATGAAACTGACTCATAACGCCTCCGTTACGCCTGCGCCTTGGCGATCGCTTCCTCTATCGTGCCGACGAACAGGAATGCCGACTCGGGCAGCTCGTCGCACTTGCCTTCGATGATGTCCCGGAAGCCGCGGATCGTATCCTTGAGCGGGACATATTTGCCCTGCATACCGGTAAACTGCTCGGCAACCGTGAACGGCTGGGACAGGAAGCGCTGCACCTTGCGAGCGCGGGAGACGACAAGCTTGTCCTCGTCGCTGAGCTCTTCCACGCCCATGATGGCGATGATGTCCTGCAGCTCCTTGTAACGCTGCAGGATGCGCTGTACCTCACGCGCCACGTCGTAATGCTCCTGGCCGACAAAGTCGGGCGTCAGAATACGGCTCGTGGATTCCAGCGGATCGACGGCAGGGTAGATGCCCTGCGTCGAAATGCTTCTGGAAAGCACCGTTGTCGCATCCAGATGCGCGAATGTCGTTGCCGGAGCGGGGTCGGTCAGATCGTCCGCGGGGACGTAGACCGCCTGCACGGACGTGATGGAACCTTTCTTCGTGGAGGTGATGCGTTCCTGCAGAGCGCCCATCTCCGTGGCCAGGGTCGGCTGGTATCCGACGGCGGAGGGCATTCTGCCCAGCAGCGCGGAAACCTCGGAGCCCGCCTGTGTAAAGCGGAAAATGTTGTCGATAAACAGCAGCACGTCCTGGTTTTCGACGTCGCGGAAATATTCCGCCATCGTCAGTCCGGACAGGGCGACACGCATTCTCGCTCCCGGCGGTTCGTTCATCTGGCCGTAGACGAGCGCCGTCTTGCCCAGAACGCCGGATTCCATCATTTCGTTGTACAGGTCGTTGCCCTCACGGGTACGCTCACCCACGCCCGAAAAGACGGAGATGCCGCCGTGCTGCTTGGCGATGTTGTTGATCAGCTCCATGATGATGACTGTCTTGCCGACGCCTGCGCCGCCGAACAGACCGATCTTGCCGCCCTTGGCATAGGGGCAGATCAGGTCGACGACCTTGATGCCCGTTTCAAGGATCTCGGAGACAGACTCCTGTTCCTCATAGGACGGTGCGGGGCGGTGGATCTCCCAGCGCTCCTTCGTCTGCGGCGCGGGCATTTCGTCCACCGGTTCGCCCAGCACGTTGAAGATGCGGCCGAGCGTTTCGGGGCCGACGGGCACGGTGATGTTTTTGCCCGTGTCGACGGCGGGCATACCGCGCACCAGACCGTCGGTGCTGCTCATGGCGATGCAGCGCACGACGTTGTCGCCGATGTGCTGCGCCGCCTCAACGGTGAGTTTCTTGTCGCCGTTCTGGATCTCCAGCGCGTTCAGCAGTTTCGGCAGCTTGCCGTCCTCAAATTTTATGTCGATGACCGGGCCGATGACCTTGATGATCTTGCCCGTGTTTGGATTGCTCATACTCGTGCATCCTTTCTGATTTATACCGTTATGCGGTTCCCTCGGAACCGGCGACGATCTCCGTGATCTCCTGCGTGATCGCGCCTTGGCGCGCGCGGTTGTACTGCAGCGAAAGCGCGTCGATCATGTCCGAAGCGTTTTTCGTCGCGGAGTCCATAGCGGTGCGGCGGGCTGCCAGCTCGCTGGCGTAGCTCTCGCAGATCGCGCCGTATGCCATGCCGGACAGATACTCCGGGATGATCCGGTTGAATACGCCCGAACAGGACGGCTCATAGAGGATAAACGTCTTGCTCCGCTCTTTTCGTTCGTCCATGACCAGCGGCAGAAGCTTTTTCTGCGCAGGCTGCTGCAGAAGCATCGACACGAAGTCGGTGTAGACCACATACACTTCGTCATATGCACCCTTGCGGAAACCGTCCGCGAGGAGCTTGCCGAGCTTGCTGCACTGCGACAGATTGATCGTGCTGACGACAGCGTATTCGTCGGTCAGCACTTCAACGCCGATCTTGCTGTAATACTCCAGCGCTTTTTTGCCGATCGGCAGGACGCAGTACGGCGTTTCGCCGGCTGTTTCGTGCACCAGACGGAACACGTTGCTGTTGTAGCCGCCGGCAAGACCGCGGTCGCCCGCGATGACAACGAAGCACGCTTTATGTACCGTGCGTTCACGCACGAACACACTGGAAAAGTCGCCGTTGACGCTTGCCAGATCGGACAGCGTATCGTACAGCGCGGTGAAAAATGCGCGGCTGTGATCCATGCGCTCCTTAGCTTTTTTCAGCTTGGAGGAGGCGACCAGCTGCATGGCTTTGGTGATGTGCATCGTGGATTCCACGCTGCGGATTCGGTTTTTGACGTCTCTTGCGGACGCACCGCCCATATCAGGCGCCTCCTTTTATTCAGAATCGCCCCGGAAATCCGCAACGAATGCGGTCAGAATATCGCCGAGAAGCGTTTCGTCCTCTTGGGTCAGATTGCCTGTCTCGGCAATGCGCCGGAGCAGATCGCCGTGCTTTGTGCGCAGATGTGCATACAGTTCTTTTTCAAACGCATGCACGCGCTCGACCGGGATGTCGTTGAGATAACCGTTGATGACGGCATAGAGGATCGCGACCTGCAGTTCGACGGCAACGGGAGAACGCTTGTCCTGGCCGAGCACCGCCACGATGCGGTCGCCCAGCGCAAGGCGCGCCTTGGTGTCCGCGTCCAGATCGGAGCCGAACTGGGCGAAGGACTGCAGCTCGCGGTACTGCGAGTACAGCAGCTTCAGTGTGCCGGCGACCTTTTTCATTGCCTTGATCTGGGCGCTGCCGCCCACGCGGCTGACGGAGATGCCGGGATTGACCGCGGGCATGATGCCGGAGTGGAACAGCTCGCTCTCCAGGAAGATCTGGCCGTCGGTGATGGAAATGACATTGGTCGGGATGTAGGCGGAAACGTCGCCCGCCTGTGTTTCGATGATCGGCAGCGCCGTGATGGAACCGCCGCCGAATTCGGGCGCGACACGCGCCGCGCGTTCCAGAAGACGGCTGTGCAGATAGAACACGTCGCCGGGGTACGCTTCACGTCCCGGAGGACGGCGGATCAGCAGGGACAGCGCACGGTAGGCCACGGCGTGTTTGGACAGATCGTCGTAAACGATCAGCACGTCCTTGCCCTGCGCCATGAAATACTCTGCGATCGCGCACCCGGCATAGGGAGCTATGTACTGCAGCGGCGCCATCTCGGACGCCGTCGCGGAAACGATGACGGTATAGTCCATCGCGCCGCCGGCCTGAAACGTCTGCGCGACTTCTGCCACGGTGGAATTCTTCTGCCCGATCGCAACATAGACGCAGATGACGTTCTGCCCCTTCTGATTGAGAATGGTGTCCGTCGCGATGGTGGTTTTGCCGGTCTGGCGGTCGCCGATGATCAGCTCGCGCTGTCCGCGTCCGATCGGGATCATGCTGTCGATCGCCTTGATGCCCGTCTGCAGCGGCACGCTGACGCTCTTGCGCTTGATGATGCCGGGCGCCTCGGATTCGATGGGACGCGTTTCGGTGCAGCCGGTGGGGCCTTTGCCGTCGATCGGCTCGCCCAGCGCGTTGACCACGCGGCCGATCATGCCCTCGCCGACGGGGACGCTCACGACGCGTCCGGTGCGTTTGACAACGTCACCTTCCTTGATGTCGGAGTCGTCGGACAACATGACGATGGACACGACGTCCTCCTCCAGGTTGAGCGCCATACCGTACTCGCCGCCCGGGAATGTGAGCAGCTCGTTGGCCATGCAGTTGTCCAGACCGTATGCTTTGGCGATGCCGTCGCCCACCAGAACGACGGTACCGGTCTCGGATTGTTCGATTTTGGCTTCGTAATTGCGGATCTGCGACTTAATGATGCCGCTGATCTCCTCGGGGCGAAGCGCCATATGAATCGCCTCTTTCTTTATAAAACAGTTTGCAGTAGATTCTCTCGGATGGATTCGATCCTCCGCAGCACGGTGCCGTCCATTGACGCGCCTTCCGTTTCGACGCGCAGACCGCCCATGACGGTCGGATCGACCTTTGTGCTCATGCGCACGTTGCGCTGCAGTTTTTGCGACAGCTTCTGACCGAGCGCGTCCTTTTGTGCGCGCGACAGCGGCACAGCGGAAACGACGGTAACATTTTCAATGTTATTCGCTTCGTCGTAGCGACGGCAGAATTCCGCAAGGCAGTCCGGCAGGAACAAAAAATGCCCGCGCTCTGCCAGCAGCTGCAAAAAGTGCAGCAGGGTATCGGGGACGCGTCCGCGGAACGCCTCGTCCAGAAGGGCGATGCGCGTATCAAGCGGGACGTCGGGACAGCGGATGAGCCGCAGGTATTCCGGGGTTTCCCGGATCAGCGTCTGCAGGGCATGCACGTCCGCGAGCATCGCTTCGGTGCAGTTGTCCTCGACGGCGATCGCCCACAGCGCGCCGCCGTATTCTCGTTGTACTTCGCTGCGCATATCCGGCCTCCGTTACGCGTCGAGGTCGTCGATGAATCCGTCGATCAATGCGCGGTGGTCGTCGGCGTTCAGTTCGCGCCCGATAACCTTGCCCGCGATGGATACGGATAGATCGGAGATCTCGTTTTTGATCTCGTTGACCGCCTTCTTGCGCTCCTGCGCAATGTCGGCCTCGGCTTTGCGGAGCATAGCGCCTGCCTTCTCCGTGGCCTCGGCGAGCACGAGATCGCTGTTTTGTTCCGCTTTTTTGGCGGCGGATTCCAGGATCGCGTCGGCCTGCGCCTCGGCGTTCTCCAGCTTTTCTTCGTAGAGTTGTTTGTCCTTGTCAGCCGCTTCCTGCGTCTCGTGCGCGTCCGCGTAGATCTTGTCCACTTCTGCCTTGCGCTCGTCGAGAATGCGCTGCACGGGCTTGAAGAGAAACTTCTTGATCAGCAGAAACAAGATCAGCAGATTGATGATGGTAATGATGATATGGGGAATGTTGACGGAAATCAGTTCGAGATTACCCATTTAAGCGGCCTCCTTTCGTACAGGATTCATAGTTCGTTCGCAAATCAGCCGATCAGCTTGTTGATGAACATGTTCGGCGTGACGAACAGAAGCAGCAGCGCGACGATGAAGCCGTAGATACCGGTCGTCTCCGCGACGGCACAGCCCAGCAGCATCGTTGATGTGACGGAGCCCTTGCACTCGGGCTGTCTGCCGATTGCTTCGCAGGCCTTACCGACGGCGTAACCTTCGCCGATACCGGGGCCGATGCCCGCGATCATTGCCGTGCCCGCGCCGATGGCGGAAGCTGCCAGAATGATTGCTTTTTCCAATGCCAGTTCCATAGTTAGTCCTCCTGTTTTCTATGTTTGTTTTGTTTACGCAGTTTACGTTCGGCAGCGGCGGCTTCGCCGTCCTCGGCTGCCGAGGAGATATACATCATCGTCAGCATGGCAAAGATGAACGCCTGCAGCAAGCTGCCGAAAATGTCAAAATAAAGAGAGAAGACGACGGGGATGCCGATCTGGAAGAAGGGGAACTGCCCAAGCGCGCCGGGCAGCCACCGGAACAGTACGGCGGAGAACGTCGCAAGCGCGGCATAGACGAGCGTCATGATGACCGAACCGGAGCAGATGTTACCGAAGTGACGGAACATCATGGACACGGGCGTCGCCAATTCGCTGATGATGTTGAACGGCGTCAGGACGAAGATCGGCTGCGTGAAACTCTTGAGGTAGCCGCCAAGGCCGCCCTTGAGCTTGTAATAGGTGATCATCACAAAGACGACGACCGCCCAGCCGGCGATGGTGTTGAGATCGGACGTCGGAGAGAACAGACCGAAAATGCTCAACAGACTTGAGAAAGCCGACAGCGCCATCAGCGCGGCGATGAACGGCGCGAATCCGGCGAAATGTTCGCCCATGTTGCCCTTGACGAAGTTCGTCGCTTTTTCCACGATAAACTCGGCGATGATCTGGCGCCGGCTTTCCGGACGCACCTTCATGTTGTGCGTAAGGATCTTGCACAGGATTGCGACCGCGAGGATCACGATCCAGGAATTGACCTGCGATTCCGTAATAACGAGCTGCTGCCCGAAAATGCGGATCGGTGTCTCGAAGAGAATCTTCGCGCCGGTTATGTTCAGGTTTTCGATGGCGTTCACGACTCGCTTTCACCTCCGTTTGCAGTGTCCTGCTTTTTGAGCACAAGGCCGCGGAACAGAATGATCACACGCGGAAACAGCGCGGATACGACCACCGCGAGCCAGTGGAAATATTTGTGATTTGCGCCGAAGTACACGCCGACGCCCAGCACGGCGAGCAGCGCGAACATGCGCACCGTGTAAGAAAGCTGGATCTTTTTCTTGGCGGCGTCCGGTTCCTTGTCCACGGCGGACTGGATCGTAAGTCCCATAAAGAAGAAGTTTGCCACGCTCGCAAGTCCGCCCAGCAGCGAGCCGGTGACGACGGTATAGTCGAACTTTCCGACAGCCGCAAAAATGCCGCATAGCACGCCGCACAGGATCAGCGTGCCGACCAGCAGGATGCCGGTTTCTTTTTTAACGGCCTTGTCCGGTTTCATGCGTGTCGTTCTCCTTTCTTTCGGCTCTGCGGCGTGCGGTACGGA
The DNA here is from genome assembly GCA_902790325.1 of Oscillospiraceae bacterium. Lineage (GTDB taxonomy): Bacteria > Bacillota > Clostridia > Oscillospirales > Acutalibacteraceae > UBA1425. The sequence continues at coordinate 13,397 of CADARP010000006.1, forward strand.
CAAACGACGCAAAACTGCACGCGCCGCTGACGAGACCGACGAGCAGGCAAACCACGATCACCCAGTCGCCGACGCCCCATTTCTTTTGCAGCCACAGGCCGAAAAAGATGCAGAGGATCGGCGGAAAGGCAACCGAAAACCCAAGCTGTGTCAGGCTGCTCAGGTACCGCAGAATGTCCGTCTTTTTCATACAAAAAACACCCGATCGGAACCAAATCGCTAATAGATATTTATTATACAGATTATATCGCAAAATGTCAAGATAAACCCAAATCGGAATTTGTCGGGGACAAATTCCGAAGTGAAATCGCCTACGGCGGTGAAATCCTGCTGCGCAGGATGAAATGTTTTGCTGCGCAAAACGTGAAATATTTCATCTGCGATGAA
>CADARP010000006.1:13815-116177 GCA_902790325.1 Oscillospiraceae bacterium
TAAGGCGGATTTCATCTGCGAAGCAGATTTCACATGGCGCAACCATATTTCACCGTGCGAAGCACGATTTCACTGTCGGGCGCAGCCCGACAAATTCCGCTTTCGCGCCGCCGTTATCGGACGCCCGCCCACGCGGGATAATCCAGCGGACAGCGCAGCATCGGCACAAGACGCGCAAGCGTCAGCCGGTGGCGCATATAGGCGTGGTACCGCAGCCCCGCAAGGCCGAGCTCCCGGGAGACGCCGATCTCGTCGAGCGTCGTGGCGGCGCCTGCGCGCAGAAGCAGCGACTGAAGCGTGTCCGGGTCCGGCATCTCCTCGCGCACCGCCGCACAGATCGCGCCCCAGTTTTCGCGCAGAATGTCGGGCGACGTTTCGTCCGTCACGGTCGGTGTGTTGAGCCGCCGCACGTCCTGCTCGAACGCGCTGCCGTATACGGCGTAGACCGCGTCCCAATCCGTTTCGTCCGATGCGAACTTTGCCGGATCGGCAGTACGGATGAGGTCGTGATACATGCGCGTGATCATCAGCGATGCGACGCCGACCTTTTTGCCGTGGAAGTCGGACAGCAGACCCTGTTCCAGCTTTTTGCATTCCCAGAAATGGGAGACGACATGCTCCGCGCCGGAAGCCGCACGGGAGGAGCCGCACAGCTTCATGGCGACGCCCGTCATCACGAGCGCCTCCAGGATGGCGCCGGCGGTCTGCGCGTCTTTTTCGGTGACGCGGTCGGTCATCGCGGCCACGCGCCGTACCGCGTCGCGTGTCAGATCGGCGATCTGCGGACAGATGTATTCGCCGATGGTCAGGTTGGCGATGCGCCAGTCGGCCATGGCGATGTATTTTGCAACCATGTCGCCGTACCCTGCGCTTTTGAGCTCGGCAGGCGCTGCGGCCAGGATATCCGTATCTGCCAATACCACACGCGGCTGACGCGCGGGCTGGGAGACCTTGAAGTTGTTTTCGGTGATGGGCGCCGTATCGGAGGCGAAACCGTCCATCGACGGCGCAGTCGCAAAAATGGCGAACGGCTTGTCCGCCAAAAATGCCGCGCGGCGGCAAATGTCGTTGAGCGAGCCTGTGCCGACGGACAGCACGCCGTCCGCATCGCCGCAAAGCGAAAGCACACGGTCCACATCCTTCCGATGCGCCGTGCGCAGATTGTCGTAGATCAGTGTATGTACCGCGAAACCGCCCTGGGCGAGAACGTCCAGAATCCCGTCCGCGGCAGCAAGCGTATTGCGGTCGGCGACGACAAGCAGCCGCGGCGAAAAGCGGTATTTTCGCAGAAGATCCGCTGTTTCGCTCAGAAGTCCGCGACCGACTTCCACACCCTCAAGGTCAATGGTGTGTTTGCGGCCGCAGGGACAGTTCTGCAGTTTATCGAGCAGTGCGCCTAAAGGCATTTGCATGGTTTTCACATCTTCTTTCTTTCAAACCCGCCCACGCGGGATAATCCGTCGGGCAGCGCAGCATCGGAATGAGTCGTGAGAGCGTCATACGCCGGCGCATATACGGGTGATACGCCAATCCGGAAAGCGCGAGAGACGGCGAAATGCCGATCTCCTGCGGTGCGGCTGCGGCTCCGGCGCGGCGAAGCAGAGATCCGAGCGCAGCGGCGTCCGGCATCTCCTCGCGCACGGCCGCACAGATCGCGTCCCAGTTTTGCCGCAGGATCTGCGCAGACGTATCGTCCGTCACGGTCGGAGAATTGCAGGCGCGGATGTCGTCCGCAAACGCGCTGCCGTATGCGGCGTAGACGCTGCACCAGTCCGTCTCGTCCTCGCCGAACTGTGCCGGATCGGCTAAACGGATCAAATCGTAATACATCCGTGTGATCATCAGCGCGGCAACGCCTACCTGCAGCCCGTGGTAAACGGGGCGGCGTCTCTCGGCAAGCGAACGGATCTCCCAGAAATGCGAAACGATGTGTTCCGCTCCGGCAGCAGCGCGGGACGAGCCGCACAGTTTCATCGCAATGCCCGTGGTCACAAGCGCATCCATCAGGATGCCCGCGCTCTCCGGATCGCTGCGGGGTATCCTGTCGGCAGCGGCGAAGACCCGGCGAAGCGCGCCGCGCGTCAGAGCGGCGATCCGTTCGCAGTAGTATTCTCCTGTTGTCAGGCGGCCGATCCGCCAGTCGGCAAGACCGATCGCTTTGCCTGCCATGTCGCCGAAACCCGCGCTGCGCAGCACGGCGGGCGCGGCGGCAAGGATGTCCGTGTCCGCAATGATCACGGACGGCTCGCGGGCGGGGAGAGAGCGCTTGAACCCGTGGTCGGTGATCGGCGCCGTGTCGGAGGCGAATCCGTCGGTTGAGGGCGCGGTGGCGAAAACGGCAAAATCCGTATCCGTCACACAGCAAGCGCGCCGGCACACGTCGCCCAGAGCGCCTGCGCCGATGAACAGCAAGCCGTCTGCGTCGGCACACAGTGCCGCCATCGCGTCCACGTCGCTTTGGCACGAGGCGTGTACACCGTCAAAGACGTGCACGCGCAGATCGAACCCGCTGTTTTGCAGCAGATCCGTGACGCCGTCCGCGGCGGAAAAGGAATGCGCGCCCGCAGCGACGAGGATCTTTTTCGGAAAGCCGCAGGCCTGCAGAATCTCTGCCGTTTGCGCCTTTGTTCCGCGGCCGATCTCTACGCGTCGGAGCGCGGTCGTGTGCGATCTGCCGCAGGGACAGCCGCGCAGCGTGTGCAGCAGGGCTTGGATATGCAATCCAAACGCTCCTTTCCGAAACACAAAATATAGTATATCACGATTGTTACCCGGAATCAATCCTTTTATGCGCGAATCTCATAAACCGCAATTCGGAAAAAAGAACCGATTCGCTTGACATTCTGCGCGGACGTGTTATAATGAGCATATACAAATGAATATTGTGGCGTCGGATGGGGAAAGCGCGGTGCAAATCCGTCACAACAGCCATTGCCGTTACAGCCGGAATGCCTGCCCGCCGCCGTGATATGCTAAGTCACCTTTGGGCAATTGGAGGGTGGGCTGGTCTTTTCCGGATAAAAAAGTCGGCGGCATATTTGGATGTGCTGCGGCTTTCTTTTTTTGGAAACGCGGACTGTTTCCCGGCGTACGAGGGGGACAGACCGTCTGTTTTCGCACGGAATAACTGCGCCCTTCTTTGTCGGGAGGGGCGCATTTTTCAAAAAGAAAGGAAGAAAAATCATGAAACTCAAACAACTTCTTTCGGCGCTTCTGTGTGTTGCGCTGCTCGTCTGCTGCGCGCCGCTCGCGTTTGCGGCGCAGGACTCGGCAACCGTCATGTTCTGGTTTGCGAACGGCGACGAGATCAAGACCGCGCTTGAACTGACCGTCACCGACGGTACGGCGGAAAGCTACGGGTACACCGTAGCGACGGTCGATCACAACAGCCAGGCGATCGAGACCGTCTCCGCGCTGGACGTGGTCGTCGCGGCGCATAAGGAAATCTACGGCGATTTGTTCACAGCCGAGACCGCGAATGACTACCTTTCGGTCAGCAGCGGCTTTATGACCAAGGCGTTCGGTATCCCGACCTCGAATCTGGGATTTACGATCAACGACGCAACGCCGCACGATGCGACATATGTGGATGCTTACGGCGGCTATACCGGCTATGCGATCGACACTGCGCGCGTGCAGGACGGCGACCGCGTGTGCCTGTATACGATCCAGGATTCCTATTGGTCGGATGTTCTGCCGCTGTTTGACAAGAGCGCCGTCGAAACCGCGCCGAACGAGGCTTTCACGCTTTCTGTCAGCGGTTACAGCGTTGTTTACTACGGCTGCAGCACGCAGGAAACGATCGACCAGAACACCAAGGCGCTCGCAGGTGCGGCGGTGGAATGCACGCAGGATTTCGAGACGTTCACCGCGATCGGTACGCTGGATGAGAACGGCAAGATCTCCGTGACGCTTCCCGATGCGGGCACATACTACCTCGTCGTGCGCGGCATGTTCGATGACGAGGATATGGGCGATCTGCCGCTCGTGGCAAATTTCTGCACGGTCGAAGTGAAAGAACCCGAAACCGAGGAGCCGGAACCCGAGCCGGATACGTCCGGCGCAAAGTACATCCCGGTCTTTGTGCGTCCCGTGATCTGCTTCAAAAACCAGGCGATCACGCTCGGCATCCGCGTGTTCTTCCATGACTTCAATAAGATAGCGCCCGACATGAGCAAGGCGTTTACGTTCTCGATTTCTCTGAAGCCTCTTTACGCGCTTTTTAAATAAAAAACAGAGAAAAAATACGGAAAGAATTAGGAGATGAAGTGCTCGTGAAACGACTGACTTCCGTTTTGCTGTGTGTGCTGCTGCTCGCCGGCGTGCTGTGTGCGCCGTGCGGTGCGCTCGTGACGAATGCCGAACCGCCGCTGACCGCGGAGGATGCGGCTCTGGTGTGGAAATACGTGCCCGGTACGGGTTACCGTGACGCACCGAGCGTTCCGGTATGGTTTGCGGACAAGGTTTATGTGATGCACCACAAGACGCTCGACTGCCTGAACGCGGCGACGGGCAAGGTGGAGCGTTCCGGCTCCATGGCCGCGGCGCCCAGTTACGCGATCGTGCCGGTTCTGTGCACGAACGATACGGTCTATTGCCCGCTCGGCGGCGGGATCGTGCAGGCGTTCGACCGCGGCACGCTGACTTCCCGCTGGATCTACACCGATCCGCTCGGCGGTCAGGCGCTGACCGGGATCGTAACGGACGGAACGAACGTGTTCACGGGCTTCTGGAACGAAGAGACCGAAGACGCCAACTTCGTCTGCCTCGATGCGAAGACCGGCGAATGCCGCTGGCGTGTGACCCGCACCGGCGGATACTACTTCGCGGACTGTCAGGTCGTCGGGGATAAAGTGCTGCTCGGCGGCGACAACGGCATGGGCGGCGACGGCGAGGGGCAGCTTCTCTGCCTCGATAAATCGACGGGAGCCACGCTCGATTCGCTGACCTTCTCGGGTGACAACCGCAGTCCGATCGTCGCTTTCGGCGGCGCATATTACTTCACGACCAAAGCGGGGATGCTGTACAAAGTCACGCTGCAGGGCAGCAAGCTGACGCTTGCGGGTTCTGTGCAGTTGCCCGGCGCGGCAACTTCCGCGCCTGTCGGGAGCGGTAAAAAACTCTATCTCGGTGTGCAGCAGGGACGCGCCGGAGCGGTACTGACCCTGGATGCCGACACGCTGCAGACGCTGCAGACCGTGCCCGTTGCGGGCTATCCGCAGGCGGAAATGCTGCTCGTCGATGGTGCGTCGCCGCGGCTTATCCTGACGTGCAACGTCCAGCCCGGCGCGCTGTATACGGTCGATCCCGCGGCGGGTACGTCCGACGTGCTCTACACGCCCGAGGAAGGATCGCGGAACTACTGCATCAGTCCCGTCAACATTATGCCGGACGGTACGCTGCTGTACAAGAACGATTCCGGCGCGGTATTCGCTGTGGGACACAAGCAGCCGCAGAAGCTCAATTTCTTCCAGCGTCTGATCGCGCGCTTCCGCGCGTTTTGGCAGTGGCTGACGTCGCTGTTCGGTAAACACTGAGTATTCTTTTCGGAGGAAAACCATGAAACGACTGTGTATCTGCCTGTGTTGTGTGCTGCTCGTGCTGACCGCGTGCGGCAGGGGGCAGACTGCGCTGCCGACCGAAACGGTCACGACCGTGACGGAAACCGTGCCGACACAAACCGAGCCGGACGAGGCGGAATCGACAGAACTGCCGCCCGAGACGCAGACAGAAACGCAGACGGAGCTTCCCGCGACCGAGACGCAGACCGAGACGACGGCCAAGCCCGTATCAACGACAGCCGCGCGGAAAACGCCGACCACACAAAAGGCGTCGACCACGCAAAAGGCGCAGACGACGCGCGAATCGTACACGCTGTTCACGACCCCGGTGCGCACGACCGGCGCGACCACGACAACGACGCGTCCGTCTACGACCGCGACCACTACGACCAAACCGACAACCACCACGACCACGACGACGCGGCTGAACGTCGAACAGGGCAGAAACTCCGTCGGCGGGTCAAGCGGCGGTTCGACCGGCGGATCGGGAAGCGGATCTACGCCGAGTGTGACGCCGGATACTCCGACGCATTCTTCCTCGACGACAAAGCCCGCAGTTCCCTCCACGACAAAGTCGGCGGCCAACACATGTACCGTCACGATCGACTGCCGGGAGGTGCTGGAACATCCGGAAAAGCTGAAAACGCCGGAAAAAATCGCATTCGTACCGAAGAACGGCTATATCGTCAAGGACGTCAAAGTGGAGTTCAAAGAAGGCGAGTCGGTTTTTGACGTGCTTCGCAAGGTCTGTCAGACGCAGACCTGTACGGACAACTGCCGCTTTTGTCAGGCGGAGGGCATCCAGATGGAGTCGACCTACACGCCGCAGTTTGACAACTACTACGTGGAGGGCATCCATCAGCTCTACGAGAAGGACTGCGGCGGGACTTCCGGCTGGACGTATTGGGTCAACGGCGTATTTCCAAACTACGGAAGCAGTTCCTATATTGTAAAGCCGGGCGACCGGATCGTGTGGGTCTACTCCCTTGAGCTGGATCCGAATGAGAGCGCGTCATTTGAATAAGAATGAACCGTCGGGGAAAACCCGGCGGTTTTCTCTTGCAAATGCAGCGGTTTTGCGCTATAATAGAATCAATTTCAAACAGTGAGGTGCGGCGATGAGCGATTTCGTAAAGCCTGTGCGCGGCTCCGGAGATATGCCGGATCACATTATGCTGTCTATCCGCGGCGATGCGGCGACGACCATGACCGTGACGTGGCGTACGGATATAGAGAACAAGAACGGATATGTCCTGTATTGGGAAGACGGCGCCGACGATGTGATGCGCTGCGAAGCGGAAACAGATGTTTTTATCAGCGACATCGACCGCAGCAGCATGTTTTGGGCGCACCTGGAAAACCTGAAACCGGACACGAAATACCGCTACACCTGCGGCAATGACGCCTTCCGAAGCGACACGTACTGGTTCACGACCGCGCCGGAAAAGTTCGACAAATTCAAGTTTATCTGCGTGTCCGACCAGCAGAAGGGCGACCCGCACGACTGCCCGGACTACTCCTGGTTCAACGGCTTTCTCAAGCGGGTGCTCGCCGAGCATCCCGACACGCGTTTCATCCTGACCGGCGGCGACAACACCGACTGCGGCCAGCACGAGGTGCAGTGGAACGGCGCGTTCAGCGGACTTGTCGGCGTGGCGGAGCATATTCCGTTCATGATGACGCTCGGCAACCACGACAACCGCGGTTTCAAGGACTACAAAAACTGCATCGGCCGCTACTATTCCGAGCCGGCGGAGTTTTTCGGCAAGCAGTTCAAGGGATCTTATCCGGATAACGGTCCCGAAAACTGGAAGACGGAGAACTACACGTTCGACTACGGCAACGTCCATTTCTCCGTGCTCGGCGTCAACGGCCCCGAAGACGTCAATGCGTGGATGATCGACGATCTTTCCAAAACGGACAAGACGTGGAAGATCGGCACATACCATTTCCCGATCTGTTATTCCGGCAGCAATCTGCAGAATTACGATGCGTATCCGGTCATGACGGAAGGGTTTGAGATGCTCGACCTTGTCTTTTCCGGGCACGAGCACAACTTTGCGCGTTCGTTCCCTCGGCGAAACGAGGAGCTGCATGCCGAACCGTCGAAAGGCACGGTGCACTACATGCTCGGCAACTCCAACCAAAACCCGCCCGGCACGCGTTCGGTGCAGAAGATCTGGCACAGCGCGTTCTACGTGCAGGAGGAACAGGGCGCAATGGTGTGTATCGTCGAGGTGGACGGTGATCGGATGACGCTGACGGCACAGATGGACGACGGCCGCATCGCCGACCGGTGCGTGATCGACAAGGCGAAGGACGAGATCCTGCCGTATGCGCTGCCGTCCCGCTTCAACCGCACGCGTATGCTGTACCGCGGCATGGATCTCGGCATCCTGGCGGCGCCGACGCCCTGCTGTCAGAAGGACGGCGTGTGGTTCGTACCGATGGCGTCGCTCATTACGTTCGCCGGCGGCAGCGTGGAAAAGACAGCCGGCAAAGTTTCCATGGAGCTGTACGGACGCACCGCCGTATTCACCGAGGGCAGCGACACGGCGCAGACGGACAGGGGAGAGCTGCATCTTCCCGCTTCTGTGTTCCGCGGCGACTGCGCGCAGTTGTATATTCCGGCGGACGGCTGCCGCGCATTTGACATGCGCTGGGCGTACGCGCCGTACAACAACTTCATTTCCTTTGAGCATGAGAGCGAGGACAGACCTGTGACCGTGCAGCCGTAAGGAGGAGCATACATGAAAAAAATCTTTATACTGGCCGTTTTTCTTGTGGTGATCGGCGTGCTGTGCGCCGTGTTCTTCCTGCGCGGCGGAAAAGAGCGGAACAATTCGGATGAAAAACCGTGGACCGTCGGTTCGCAGACTGTCGCGCCGGAGACGACCGAGGAGACGACACAGGGCTATGCCGACGCGGTGGAAGCGTTCTCCGACTATGTGCACACGGATCTGCGCAAGGATTACGCGTTCCTTTCCGAGGAGGATGCGCCGTTTGCGGCGGATTCCCTTTCCGATTCGCTTTTGAGTGTGTATATTTATGATATGGATACCGACGGCGACGAGGAGCTGTCCGTTGTGCGCACTGCCAAAGAAAGCGTGACGCTCGATGTGTACGAATACAGCGGCGGCAAAGTGCGTTTCGCGGACACAGAGACCTTTTCGCTCGATCCGATGACCGACGTGTCGCTGTCGCTGAACGACACGTCTCTCGTGCACGAACAGGCGCGTCTCGTGATCTATCCGAGCGGTGCGGACAGATACTTCTGTCTGACTGTGGAGCAGCAGGACAGCGCGGGCGAATACAACGCGTATACCGTCGTGCTGGAATATGCCAAAGAGAAGCTGACGGTCAAAAAGAGCTTCCGCCTGCGTCAGAGCAGCAGCCTGCTGACGCTGATGTGCACCGACAATGTGACGCTTCTGTACAGCCATGCGGCAGGTCAGGCAGCGGAACCGGTCGAGCCGGAGAGCACGGAAGCGGGCACCGACACGGTCACGGAAACGACAACAGAGAAGAAAATCACATCGACGCCCGCAAAGTACGGCGATCTGCAAACGGCGTTCAAGACGGAATTTGAAAAGCTCGGTTTGAATGCGCCGCAGGTTTCGGTGGAGAACGGGAAGCTCACGCAGTACAAGGTCACGGGTGTCGACAGCGAACAGCATCTGTTCGACGTGACGGTTGACGCAGGCAAGGTCGACGTGACGAAGAACGGCTTTCTGCAGAGCTTTATTCTGCGCAGATAATTACAAAAAAGGATTGAAAAATACAAAAAGCTGTGCTATACTATATCCCACAGCTCCGCTCGTGGCGCAGGTGGATAACGCAGCAGATTCCGATTCTGAAGATCGGGGGTTCGAATCCCTCCGGGCGGGCCATCAAAAAAGCGTGATTTGGTAAACAAATCACGCTTTTTTGAATGATGTTTGCCCTGTCGGGCAAATGATGCTGCCTGTGGCAATGATGCCGCTTCGATGATGTGTGCCTGCGGCACATGAAGGCAAACATCGCATCATTGATCGCGCAGCGATCTGCATCATTTCGGAGCGCAGCGGAGAAACATCATCAGCCGCCGGAGGCGGCGGCATCATTGACATTTGCCCGTTCTTGTCTTATACTTGTTTCAAATCGCCGGTAGGAGACCGATATCATGAAAGAAAACAAACTTGCAGAATTATCCATAGATTTCTCTGTTCAGATCATAAACCTCGTAAAAGAACTCAAAGCAAAACACGAAACGGTAATCTCCAACCAGATCGGACGCTCCGCCACAAGTATCGGCGCAAACATTCGGGAAGCAAACTACGCACACAGCAGAGCCGATTTTATTTCAAAGCTGCAAATTGCGTTGAAAGAGTGTTATGAAACAGAATACTGGCTTGAATTAATGCGGAAATCTGAATTGATCAGCGCAGATATTTCATCTGCACTTTTAATCCTTTTGATTCTGGTGTACTTGTGTGCGCTCTTTCTATGATTTGGTGTTATTTTACGCGCTCTTACACACAATACCTCGGTTAAGCCGACACGGTTTGACCGGGGTTTCTTTTTGTTTAAAACCCTCGCCGTACATCGGTTAAAAGAAAAAGCCCTCCGGTCCGTGGGACGGGAGGTCTTTCGTGTTCGGCGGCTGATTCGATCGACGGTAGGGACGGAAACGGTTCTGTTCCCGCCGTCGGACAGCTTATTCACGCAGCAGCGTTTCGCGATCCAGACAGTTGAGTCTTTTGGCGTCGCACGCGATCTGGAACATCATGAGCGTTACGTTGGTGCCTGTATTGAGATAATCGATCGTGATGCCGATCGCCGTCGCCGGCACCAGAGCGTCCGCCGGAATGCCGAGAGCGGAGAATAGGAGCGTGTAGCATAGAATATCCGCTCCGGGAATCGGAGGCATGGCAATGGCGATCAAAGTGCAGATGAAAACAGCCATGATCATCCAGGATAAACTGACGGGGACCTGATACAATTCCGCTAAGGAACAGATGATCACAGTGAAATATGTAGCGCTGGAGGGCATGAAGATCACAGATCCGAGAGGGTAGACAAACGAGACCATACTCGAGCTGATCCCCAACTTCTTTTCGCAGGTTTCCATGCCCAGCGGCAGCGCGCTCACACTGGAGGCAGTGGTAAACGCGGTCAGAAACGTCGGCATGACCTTTTTTATCAGAAGCAGGGGCGGACACCGCAGACGCAACGAAGAGAAAAGCCAGAAAAGAACGGATAGAAGAATAACGGCGCCGAAAATGAGCAGGATCGGCCTGAACGCGGAAACAAGTATGCCGATCTGTCCCGACCAGATTTGCCGAAGCAGCACGCAAAACACAAACACAGGAATCAGGGCACAGACAGACGAAACCGTTTGCTGTAGGAGCGCAGAGGATTCATGGATCAGATTGCAGATACGGCTTCCGCGTTCGCCGAGCGCAAGGAGCCCGCAGCCGATAAACATGGCGATGACGATGATGTGAAAGGTGTTGCCGGTTTTGAACGGGTCGACAAGATTTTTCGGCAGAATGTCAAAGAACATCTTGCTGATCTCGCCCAGCGGAGAACCGACTTGCTGTGCGGACGCGGAAAAATCCAAATGAAAAAACAGCGTTGACAGCGAGGCGGATGCCGCACTGAACACAAAAGAAAACCCGATCATCCGCAGCATCACGGACTTGCCTATGCGTCCGAACGAAGCGGAATCACCCATGCTTGTGACCCCGCTGCAGATGGTCAGAAAAATCATCAGCCCCGCGAACGTATTCAAAAGGCCGAGAAATCCGTCGGCGGCAGGGGACAGAACCCAGTCGGTGACGCCTTGACGCACGTCTTGCGGTATCACATTTCCGATGACGCCGAGCAGCACGGCGGCGATGAGCGCCAGAAAGATATAAAACAGGGCGTTGCGTTTCGGCCTCTCCACCAAAACCAAGGAAACGGTGTTTGTCTGCCCTCGGCAGTTCCATGCGGGAAACAGGCCGAGCGTGCGCATGATGTCATCCGTCACCGGATTTTCGCTGCTTTTGGTCGGATCGAACGGAGCTGCCTCATAGCGCAGACGGAACAGGTGCCGTCCGAACCGTTTGCCGATACCGACGCTGATCGTCATGCCGTCCCCGCAATGCTCCAGAAGGTTGAGCAGTATTTCCTCGACCGTCAGCCGAATGCGCTGGACGCTTCGCTTTTCCGTATGCAGTTTGTTCAGATACTCCTGAATATCCGCGGATACTGCGTCCACGGCAGCTTCGTTCAGCGTGTGCTTTTTATACATCAATCGCATTTGTCTTCACCATCACAAATCCGGATCGCATTCACGGACAGATCAAAGCGGGAATTCTGTCTCTTATTCATGCTTATCCGCATTATACCACATCTGCCCCGATCCCGCAACAACGAGTTGTTGCGCGCCGCGTCCGGACAGCGATTCTGAGCCGGAACGGTATTGCACGAAAAGAGAGAACGTGGTATAATGCTGCTTGCCCGAAAAACGATCGGGACGATTATGCTTGACTGCGTTAAGCGCGGAACAGAAGGGTCATGCCAATGAAATCGATCAAATCCATTTTTGCGGTTCTGTTTGTTGTCGGTTTGACAATGCTTACCGCCTGCAGTGCGGGCAAGCCGGAGGACGCCCGTGCGCAGATGCTTGCGCTGTACGGCGAGAACAAGCAGATCGCGGGTGCGTATGACGCCGACGACGCGGCGCGGTGTTCCAACGGTGTGTTTGTCGGGCGGGAGACGGACGGCGTGCTTGCGTTCAAGGGAATACCCTATGCGGTTCCGCCGGTGGGCGAACTGCGCTGGAAGGAGCCGATCCCCGCGCCGGACAGCGACGCCGTTTACCAGGCGTACTATTTCGGCAAATCTCCGATCCAGACGGAATGGCCGTCGGAGCCCGGATCGTACTATCCGCAGAGCGAGGACTGCCTGACGCTGAATATCTGGACAAACCGTTCCGGTCCGGCAGACAAAAAAGCGGTCATGGTGTTCTTTCACGGCGGTTCCTACGGCTGGGGTGCAGCGTCCGATCCGATGTATGACGGGCAAAACCTTATCCGGAAATATCCCGACGTCGTCCTTGTGACGGTCGAGTTTCGTCTGGGACTGCTGGGATTCATCGATTTTTCGTCCGTTCCCGGCGGAGAAGACTATGCTGCGAGCGGCAATCTCGGTCTGCTCGATCAGGTCTGTGCGCTGCGGTGGATACAAAAGAATATCGCATCCTTCGGCGGAGATCCGGACTGCGTGACGATCTTCGGCGAATCGTCCGGCGCGGGCAGCGTTTCGCTTCTGCCGCTGATGCGGGAAGCCGACGGCCTGTTCCGCCGCGTGATCGCCGAGAGCGGTTCCGTCACGTTGACATACAGCAGGGAAGAATGCCGGAATCTGACAAAGATGCTGCTGGAAAAAAGCGGCTGCACGACGATGGACGAGCTGACCGCGCTGACCGAAGACGAACTGATCGAACTGAATGAGGAACTGAACGACTACAACAACTTCCCCGAACGCGACGGCGTCATTCTGCCGGAGGATCTGTACGCCGCCTACCAAAACGGCAGCGCCGCAAAGTGCGAAATGCTCATCGGCACGAATGCGGACGAGGTGCGGTACTGGATTTGGGAAATGGGCTATTATCTGCATGAGGCGTTCGGTATGACGATCTATAAACACCTCATTCCCGTCATGTACGAAAACAACTGTATGCGTATGTCCGCATCCGAAAAAGCTGCCGCGCAGACGTTCCTCTCCATGCAGGACGGGCAAAAAATATGGCGGCTGACCGCGTTTTACACGGAGCTGCTGTTTCGCGTTCCCGCAATGCGTCAGGCGCAGCTGCATGCGGCAAACGGGAATGCGGTGTATACCTATTACTGGACAATGCCCGGAGAGAATGAAACCGTCGGCGCGTGTCATGCGGTCGAGCTTCCTTATGTATTCAACAATCCGCAAGTGACGATCTATAACGGCAGCTTGTATAACCGGACGCTGGCAGACAAGGTGCAGGATATGTGGGTGCAGTTTGCGCGCACCGGCGATCCGAGTACATCGGAGATCACATGGGAACCCTATACCGCACAGGCGCGCAGCACCCTGATCCTCGGCGAGGAGATCCGTACAGAAACGGATGTGCTGCGCAAGCAGCGCGAACTGGTGGAGCCGCTGCTCGGACATTATTTCAACGGATGCTATTCTCAGTTGGATTTCATGGTGCCGCAGGTTTATAAAATCGGCGCGCAGCTCTTCGGTACGCTTGTGCTGACCGCGGCTGCCGTTGTCGGTATCGTGTTCGCGTGCAGGCGTCTGCGCAGGCGCCGCGATCGCTGCAGGGCGGCGAATGACAAATGAGAATCCGGAACGTAGAAAAAAACGTTTGAACAAACAGCAAACACGGCAAAACCCACGCAAGCAGAAAAAACAACAGGCAGGGCTGTACCTGTCTGTTGTTTTTGCGTCTGCGATGATCCGGCGTGTCGTATCAGATCGGACGAAGAACGATCCGGCTTTGGGTGATTTCAAAAGGCGTGCGGCCGTTGACCGCGCTGCGGCAGGTATCGAGCGTCTGCTGCATTTTTTTTGCCATTCTTTTGATCATTTCACAGATAACGGGATCACTGTCGTCGATCATCAGGGTAAACGAATCCTTGCTGATGATCAGATCCCGCACAGCCCGATGTCTCTTGTGCTCGAAGAGCTGGCGCGCATCGGTGATCGCCTCCAGATCGTACAGCAGTTTCGAGCTGCGGTTTGCGGTCACGTCTATTTCGTCCGCCAGACGAATCAGTGCGGCAAGGTATGGCAAACATATGGTGCCGCCGTCGGGCGTCTGCAGTTCCAGCGGATAGATGCTTTCATCCCGCAGATCTGTTTTCCGGTGTCCTCTCGAAATCTGGATCACCGCTTCGAGATGGGCTTTGCTCGGGAACTCGAACAGCTCGGCGTATTTCCGTATGAACAAACCGGAGTACTCGTTATGAAAATCGCGTATCTGTTCGGACGCCGTCGCGTTGGGGTGTTTTTCAAAATAGTCCCCGAAGTCGATCTTGCGAGAAAAGGCTTCAAAATCCTTTTTCGAGATGCCCATTCCCGTGTCATGAAAATAACAGCCGCAAAGCAAAACGTAGATCTCGTCTTTGTTGAGGCGGTCAAGCTGTCCGCCGATCAGGGTGTTACAGAACTCGATTACCGTGAGCGAGTGAAGCTCGGAGTGATCCGTGAATTCGGGGAACAGAAGCTTATAATTCGACAACACTCTCTGGAGAGTAAAGACACAGTCGGTGAACCTCGTGTGCAGATCGCGGTCAAGCGCATGAAGGCGGAATTCGAGCGCAAAACTGTTTGCGTCATCCTGCATGTTTTTGTCCCCCTTTCTCCCTCGTCTATAAATCTATCACAAATGAGCCGCGATGTAAATATCCAAAAGCGGATCGGACGACATTTTGCCCGTGTTTTTCGGACAAATCCGCAGCAGCGCTTACCGGCAGGGTCAGCGGAATATTCGGCGGCGCGGTCTGTCTTGCAATTCCGGCGGATCAATAGTATAATAATACAGACATCAATGGATGCCGCAAGAGAATAAGGAGCTGAAGAAGCATGCACACAAACTATATCATCCGCCCCGAGACAAAGACGGACTGCCGGGCTGTCGAGAACCTCATCCGTGAATCGTTCTGGAACGTATACCGCCCCGGATGCAGCGAGCATTACGTGATCCATGTGCTGCGGGACGATCCGGCGTTCGTCAAAGAACTCGACTTTGTGATGGAGAAGGACGGCGAGCTGATCGGGCAGAACATGTTCATGAAAACGGTCATCGAGGCCGACGACGGCAGAACGGTCGACGTGCTGACAATGGGACCGATCTGCATCACACCCGCGCTCAAGCGCAAGGGCTGGGGAAAGATCCTGCTGGACTACTCCTTAGAGAAGGCTGCGCAGATGGGGTTCGGCGCCGTCCTCTTCGAGGGGAACATTGCGTTCTACGGAAAGAGCGGCTTTGATTACGCGAGCCGTTTCGGCATCCGGTACCACGACCTGCCCGAAGGTGCGGACGCGTCGTTCTTCCTGTGCCGCGAGCTTGTCCGCGGGTATCTCGACGGCGTGACGGGCGTGTATCAGACGCCGAAAGGATACTACGTCGACGATGCGGATGTGGAGGCGTTCGACCGGGATTTCCCGCCGAAGCAAAAGCTGAAGCTGCCGGGACAGTTGTTTTCATAAAAGAAAGGAAGGGTATTATGATTAAACACATCGTTTGCTTCAAACTCAAGGACAACAGCAAAGAGGAATGCGAGAAGGCCGCGGACGTGCTGCGCTCTATGGACGGCAATGTGCCGCTGCTGCGCGGGATCGAGGTCGGCGTTGACTTTTTGCATTCGCCGCGCTCCTACGACGTGATCCTGCAGGTCGTGCTCGACGACGCCGAAGCGCTCGAAGCATACCAGCAGGACGCGTACCACTGCTCTGTCGTGAAAAAACACATGCACGCCGTACGGGAATCCTCCGTGGCGATCGACTACGAAATCTGAACGGAAACTGCGGGGTCGGCACGGCGGACAGAGGGAGGAGCGGATCCTTGAAAACAGAACTGGATCATTTCCGGATCGGCCCGTACATCGGCGGAGATCAGGAGTGGTTTACCGATTCGTGGATGAAGATCGGCGGATGCGGTGCGGTCACAGCATGCGATCTGTGCATTTATCTTGCAAAGCATAAAGGTATGCGCGCGTTGTATCCGTTCGATCCGGACGAGGTCACGATGGAGGACTACCTTGCCTTCGGCATGCGTATGCGCGCGTTTCTGACGCCGCGCGCCACGGGTATCAACCGGACAAGTATTTTCGTGGACGGACTGAATGCGTATCTTGCGTCCTGCGGCGTCCGGCCGATCCGATTGCAGGGCGTCAGCGGGGAAGAGACTGTGCAGAGCGCCGAACAGCAGATCCGCGGCCGGATCGACCGCGGCTTTCCGGTGCCGTACCTGATGCTCATGCACCGGGACCGAAAGCTCAAAGATTTTATGTGGCATTGGTTCCTGCTGAACGGGTACGATGCGTCCGGCGATGCGCTTCGGGTGAGAGCGGTCTCATACGGCGAGCAGACGTGGATGGATTTTCCGCATCTGTGGCAGACCGGCCGCCGTCCGAAGGGCGGGTTTGTGCGGATCGAACCGGCCGGGACGCAGACGGATTGATCTGCCCGCTGGCGGGCGTGCGCCGCAAATGCGCTTTTGAAACACGCTTGCTGTCCGGTTCAGACTTTCGGAAAAACAAAAAGAGAACGGCTTCGGATCGAACAAATCAACGAACCAAAGCCGTTTGGTTTTTTATTCCGGTCTGTCTTCCGGATGCGGTTCGGAAAACCGCATTTTTGCCGTCAGGTCGCCGTAGCTTTTGTCATACTGTGCCTGACTGATCGCGCCGTTTTGCAGGAACTGCCGCAGCATTTTCACCTGCTGTGCGTACAGCTCCTCGTTGGTGCGGCGCGGATGCGGCGCGTCTGTGTTCATGCGTTCAACCTCCGATCGCAACTTCGGGTTTCTGCAGCGGGTACCGCACCTCGAACGGCGTTTCGCCGTCTCCTGTGTCGATCCATTCGCCGCGGAAGAAGTTGCGGCCGCGGATCACGAGCTCGTCGTCATAGAGCTCCACTTCAAGACCGTCTCCGGTTCTTTTGGTCGGCTCATTGTCCTTGTCTCCGACCAGCTCTGTCAGGCGCGGCAGATAGATCTGCGTATAGCCGTTGTAGCTGCGGAAGGAGCGGGAAAGGCTCAAATCCATGTGCGTATGGCCGACGAAGCAGAATACATTGTGTTCCGCGCCGTACCGCGCAAGCATGGCCGCCAGCGTGTCCGAATCGCTGTCGCCCTGCATTTCCGCGCGCTGCAGGGGATAGTGCGCAAAAATGAACACGGGTTTGTCGCTGTCCGCTTTGTCGAGCGCATCCTGCAGCCAATCCAGATCCACGTCCAGACCGAGGACGATGAACGTATACCCGTTGACCTGCTCGACGTAGCACGGCTTTTCAAGCTGTCTGCCGAAGAACGCGTCCGAGAAGAGGAGAAAGTCGTTCAGCTTTTCGTCGTAGTCGCCCTGTCCGTTGCCGACGTCGTGGTTGCCCAGCACGGTCATCACGTTCTCGCCGCGCAGCACCGTGCGGATCACGCCGTGGAACAGGATGTTTTCTCCGTGGAAACCGTTCATTGTGTTGTCGCCGAGGAAAAGGATCGCGTCATTGCCGCTTTTGCTCTTTTGAATGTCCTGCAGCGAGCGCGCATACACCTTGTACCGCATGGCATTGTTGCCCTCGACGTGCACGTCGGAGACAACGGAAAAGTGCAGCTTGCACGCGTCCGGGTCGTACACATCCCAGGCGTCGTGATCGCATTCACCGACGTATACCAGCAGCGCCAGCGCCGCGATAAAGACGGAGATAAAGCGTAAAAAGAATGACTTGATTGCCATAGAGCATCCCCCTTTTGTATCTCGTTCTCAAGCATTATAGCATATCGGAAGCAAAAACACAACCGATTCCGACAAAAACGATACAGGCTGACGGTTACGGATCAAAGGTCGACTGTCCACTCCTGCTTCGGTAGAGCTTCCTCGAGAACGGCGCGTGCTTTTGCTTGACCGTCGATTGCCGCGCGTAAGCTCTTCTTGTACATTTCTTCGCCGTCGGCAACCATATCATAGAGGAAAGCTTCTGCTTTTTGGAAACAGATCAAAGCGGATTTAGCGCTTGCTTCTACGCCGTTTCCGTTCAACAGTGCGTGCCCTAACCGAAGATAAACCGGACCGGCGACAGTCACGGAAGCTTCCTCGGTCATCATATCGATACAATGCATATAGATGTTGAACGCTTCCGCAGGATTTTTTTCAACATAGTATCCGTTTTGATACATATCGCCGATTTTGTAGAGCGAGATCAGATGACCGTCAAAAGCGCCAAGCGCAAAATAATGAAACGCTTTTTCATAATCCACCGGCATATTGCGACCGTAATAGTAGCAATACCCGAGGTTTTCCTGCGCTTGTCGGTTTCCGTTTTTAGCAGCCATATCAAAATAGAAGACTGCCTTTTTGAAATCCTGTTCGCAGCCGCGTCCGTCATAGTACAATGCGCCGAGATCATTCATCGCCCAATCATTTCCATTACGGCATTCTTCTGAATAAAGATCGACGAGGAAATCGAACAAAACCCGCGGCATATCCGAGGTTTTGTCGCACTTGGCCAATTCAGTCGCCAATTCGAAAGGGGACAGATCGTCAGCTTCATAATCACGCAGAAGAGCGAGAGACTCCGGAGACTGTTCGGGATTCAATTCCGGGAGGATCCGGTGGATCCGATCTGAATAAGATGTGTTGGTCATAGTAGCCATCTCCTTTTTGTTATTGTGCTTGCATTATAACATGCTTTCTGTCCCATAAACATCCCAGCAAAACAGGAAATCCCGCGATCCGAGCATTTTCGGATCGCGGGATTTTGCGTGTTGGATTTGTTTAACTTACGATCAGATGCGCGCCACGCCGCTCTTTCTGGCGGCTTCGGCGACGGCCTTGGCGACGGCGGGGCCGACTCTCGGGTCGAACGCCTTCGGGATGATGTAATCCTCGCTCAGTTCGTCGTCGGAGATCAGGCTCGACAGCGCTTCGGCGGCGGCCATCTTCATTTCCTCATTGATGTCGCTCGCGCGGACGTCGAACGTGCCGCGGAACACGCCGGGGAAGGCAAGGACGTTGTTGATCTGGTTGGGATAGTCGCTGCGGCCGGTCGAAATGACGCGTGCGCCGCCCTTCTTGGCGTCCTCGGGGAAGATCTCGGGCGTGGGGTTCGCGCAGGCGAAGACGATCGCGTCCTTGTTCATGGTCTTGACCATGTCGATCGTCAGCGTGCCGGGAGCGGAAACGCCGATGAACACGTCGGCGCCCTTGATGACGTCGGCCAGCGTGCCCTGCTCGCCCCCCAGGTTCGTGACCTCGGCCATCTCTTCCTTGATCCAGTTCAGACCCTCGCGGCCCTTATAGATCGCGCCCTTGCGGTCGGTCATGACGATGTTGGTAAAGCCTGCGGAAAGCAGGAGCTTGGTGATGGAGATCGCGGCTGCGCCGGCGCCGGAGGTGACGACCTTGACGTCTTCCTTCTTTTTGCCGACGACCTTCAGCGCGTTCGTAAGACCCGCGAGCGTGATGATCGCCGTGCCGTGCTGGTCGTCGTGGAAAATCGGGATGTCGCACTTCTCTTTGAGCTTGCGCTCGATCTCGAAGCAGCGGGGAGCGGCGATATCCTCGAGGTTGATGCCGCCGAAGGAGCCGGATATGAGATAGACCGCGTTGACGAACTCGTCGACGTCCTTGGTCTTGACGCAGAGCGGGAACGCGTCCACGCCGCCGAACGCCTTGAACAGCACGCATTTGCCTTCCATAACGGGCATGCCTGCTTCGGGGCCGATGTCGCCCAGACCGAGCACCGCGGTGCCGTCCGTGATGACGGCGCAGAGGTTGTGTCTTCTGGTCAGCTCATAGCTCTTGGAGATGTCTTTCTGGATCTCCAGGCAGGGCTGCGCCACGCCGGGGGTGTATGCCAGGGAGAGGTCTTCTTTGGTGTTGACGGGAACGGTCGCGATCACTTCGATCTTGCCTTTCCATTCCTCATGCAGACGTAACGATTCTTTTGCGTAATCCATAGTTTATGCCTCCTCAAACGGGAACTTGTAATCAAGTCCGAACTTGTCGCGCAGTGCGATGAATTCCTTCTGGATGGTGTCGCCGACGGGAACGCCCTTATCCTTGCGATCCTGCCATGCAAGCCATTCTTTTTCGCCGGCGGTGTAGATACGCTCGGCGCCGGGCGCCTTTTCGGAGTCGCGCAGACCGCGGCAGATGTCGCCGGCCGTCTTCTTGAAGGTGTCCAGACCCATGAAGAATTCGGGGTTGATGACGAAGAAGAAGTGGCCGAGGCGGTACATCTGGTTGTTGCCATCGGCGTCCTTGCCGTTGAGCGCCTTCATGAACGGGCCGCCCGTGAGAGCCGCGGACAGGATCTCGACGATCGTGGTGAAGCCGTAGCCCTTGTAGCCGCCGGTCGCTTCGCCGATGCCGCCGATGGACAGCAGTGCGCAGTTGCCCGCGCGCATCTGCTTGAGGATCTCGCCGGAGTCGGTCATGGTGCCGCCGTCCTTAGTGACGACGAGACCTGCGGGCGTCGGCTTGCCGCTGCGCTCATAGAACTCGATCTTGCCGTTCTGCACGATGCTCGTCGCGCAGTCAAAATTGAAGGGGAATTCCTCGTCGGTCGGCATGGTGAAGGTGAGGGGATTGGTGCCCATCATCGGCTCGACGCCCCACGTCGGCGCGACAGAAGGGCGCGCGTTGGTTCCGCTGATGCCGATCATGCCGGCCTTCTCCGCCATCGTCGTCCAGTAGCCCGCGATGCCGTAGTGCGTGGAGTTGAAGATCGCGCCGCCGGCCATGCCGTACGTCTTGGCTTTTTCGATCAGCTTTTCCATCATGCGGTAGCTCGCGACCATGCCCATACCGTTGTTGGCGTCCATCACGACCGTGGTGGGCGTTTCCTTGACGATGTCAATCTTCGTGACGGGCAGCAGCGTGCCGTTGTCGATGCGGTCAAGATAGATGGGCTTGAAGCGGTTGCAGCCGTGGCTTTCGATGCCTCTGCGGTCAGATTCAAGCAGCACATCGGCGCAGATCGCCGCGTCTTCCTCGGGCACGCCGTACGCCTTGAAGACGTCGATCATGAACGAGTTGACCATTTCCCACGGAACATAAGGTCTGGTTTCCATAACAATTAACCTCCTAAAGGTAATAATATACGCGTGTTTGATCGGACTAACCGAAGAAATCAATATATTTTACCATATATTTTCTGGAATGTCAAAGAAAAAATCCACTATATTTATGACAACTGATCACAATAATTTGTTGATAATTTGCTCCCGGGAACAAAACGGAGACGCGAAGATCGGCTCCCGCGGCCGCTACACGATCACGCTTCCGCTGTGCAGGGCGACGAGCTGCGTCCCCATGACTTTCCGCATCAGGTCAAATGCCGCAGTACCCGTGCAGTGACCGGTGAAGAAGACCGTGGGCAGACGGGAAAGCTCCGCCGCCGTTTTCAGGATTTCCGCTTCTTCGTCGGCGGAATAGGCGCTGTCGCGTTTCATCATGTGGAAGCCGCTGACGACGTAATCCGGCGCGCTGCCGAAAAGCGCAAGATAACGGTCCAGGATGTTCAGGATGCCGCTGTGCGCGCAGCCCGACAGCAGCCATCGTTTGCCGTCCTGCGTGAGGACGAGGTTTTGTTCGTGCGAAAAATCGTCCGGTACCCGCACGCCGCCGCGCTCCGCGGTCAATGTGCGGTTGCCGGCAGGCAGAGCATGTGTCCCCGTCACGCCGCCGAAAAGAAACAGCTCGTCGTCCAGCCGCAGATCATCGTCCAGAAGGTGCAGACGCGGCAAGGACAGAATGCGCGTGTCCACGCCGATGTACCGCTCGCCGTTGAAATGCGGCTCGGACGCGGCGCGGCGCATGTATACGTCGGCGTTCGGACAGACGGAAACCAGCGGCATTACGCCGCCGGTGTGATCGTAGTGCCCGTGACTGAGGATCACGGTATCCACCGCCGACAGATCGACCTGCAGCGCCGCGGCGTTGCGCAGCAGCAGATCGGTCTGGCCGGTATCCATGAGCAGCGTGTGACGCCGCGTTTGTATGTAGACACACAGCCCGTGTTCGGTACCGCAGCGGCTGTCGCCGTACGTGTTTTCGACCAGCGTGATGATCCTCATATTTGTTCTCCTATTTGCGCGGCGGAATCTTTGCCCGCAGCGTTTCCAGCCGGTTCAGCGCGTCATACAGCGTTTCGTCCCGCTTGGCGAAATGCAGGCGGATCAGGTGGTTGACCGGTTCATGGAAGAAGCTCGAGCCGGGAACCGCGCCCACGCCGACGTCCCGCGCCAGCACCTCGCAGAACTCCAGATCGTCCGCAAAACCGAATTCCGACACATCCAGCAGGACGTAGTATGCGCCCTGGGGCACCGTGTGCGCAATGCGCAGATCGTCAAGGCCGCGCAGGAACAGATCGCGTTTGGCCGTGTACGTGTCGGCAAGCGCGCGGTAATAGTCGTCGCCGAACCGCAGCCCCGTCACGGCGGCTTCCTGCAGCGGCGCAGCCGCGCCCACCGTCAGAAAGTCGTGCACTTTCTTGGCGTTCTCGATGATCTCCGGAGCGGCAATGATATACCCGAGCCGCCAGCCGGTGATCGAGTACGTTTTGGACAGGGAGGAGCAGGAGATCGTCCGCTCCCACATGCCGGGCAGGGAGGCGAAATAGGTGTGCTTGTGCGGCGCGTAGACGATGTGCTCATACACTTCGTCGGTGATGACGAACGTGTCGTACCGTTCGGCGAGCGACGCGATGGTCAGCAGCTCCGCTTCGGTGAACACTTTGCCGCACGGATTGGACGGGTTGCACAGGATCAGCGCCTTGGGCTTTTGCCGGAACGCCGCTTCCAGCTCGTCTGCGTCAAAATCGAACGTCGGCGGACGAAGCGGCACATAGATCGGTTCGGCGCCGGAGAGGATGGCGTCCGCGCCGTAGTTTTCGTAAAACGGAGAGAACACGATCACCTTGTCGCCCGGGTCGACGGCGGTCATCATCGCCGCCATCATAGCCTCGGTACTGCCGCACGTCACGACGATCTCGCGGTTCGGGTCGATCGCGCGCCCCATCAGCCGGGACTGTTTGTCGGCGAGCGCCTCGCGGAAATTCTGCGCGCCCCATGTGATGGAGTATTGGTGGAAGTCCTCGCGCGATACTTCGGCGAGCCGGTCGAGCAGCGCCTGCGGCGGATCGAAATCGGGAAACCCCTGTGACAGATTGACCGCACCGTACTGCATGGAGATGCGCGTCATGCGGCGGATAACGGAATCGGTAAATGTATCTGTACGTGTGGACAGCTTCGGCATGGTGATCCCTCCCGCACAGAAGTGTAGCAGGAAAAGCGTGCCTTGTCAAGCGAGAAGCACGCCGCCGGAAAACAAAACTGCCGTGCAGAAAAAAGTCTTGACATACCGGACGAAATATGCTATATTCAGAAACGGTTAGCGGATGCTAACTTGAAGCCGGCATAAAACGCGGCTTTTTGTTCAGCGACGAGTTAGCAAACGCTAACTGCCATAATGCAAAAAGAAAGGAGAACGGAAATGACAACATTGGACATGATACTGGGTATTCTCGGTGTGGCGGGCGGCGTAGCCGGAACGGTTTCGGCGTTCACCGGCGCGTGGGAGACGTTCTACGGCGCACTCTCCACGATTATCGAGTTCTTCTCGGGTTTCTTCGCTTGATCTGACACAGATCAAAAAGCGCCCCGCAAATCGGCAAGGTTCGTCGTTTTGCGGGGCATTGCTTTTTTTATGGGGCTTCTGCGTGTTCTGCTGTCGCATCAGGCGCTTGTAATCGCGCTCTGCCGCGTCCGGCCGGTTCCACGAGGCGCGGGACCGGATTGTCTCTTTGCCGTGAAATCTCGGCTTTACGCGCTCGATCATCGCGCGCCTGTACTCGTCATCCATGGCTTTCGATCTCCCGGCACTTGCCGTACCTGTCCTGCCGAAACAGCTTCTTCACGTCCCGGTATGCATCGCGCTCGACCATGTCGCGCTCGCAATCCACGCTGTCGCATTTCTTGTTTCCCTGCTTGCAGATGCAGGTCGTCTTGCCGTTCTCGGCGCGGACAAAAACGGGGATCAGCTCTTTTTCTTTCATGCAATCCCTCCTTCGGGCATAAGGAAAGCCGAAGCGGTTCCCCGCCTCGGCTGTGGTGGTATTTGTATTCAGAAGCAGATTTCTACGCTGCCGCCGACTCTCTTTGCGGTTGTCAACGCTTCATACAAGCATGGCACTTCGTCTTTATCGTCGCCGATCTTTTCCAAAAATGCATCGACTTGTTCGTTATCGATATCATCGAAATCAAAGTCGTCAATAATGATTCCAAACTCGTCCAATGCCCATGGAGCGATTGTGCCCATGATATAATCATATTCGGTGTCAGACACGGCTTCGCAAAAAATGTCCTCGTCCGGCAGTTCATACAATCCGGTGTTCAGTTTATCAACACCTTGTTTGTTTTTGCCGGTCACGATATCTCTGTAGTAATCCATGTCATTTCCTCCTATTAAAATGAGCTCGCTTCATACGCTCTCCCTTTGGCATTCCGTGTGTTTTTCCATTTTCATCCCTATAGTTCAACAATGGTTCTCCATTGACACCATGATATCTGGATTTACCTCTCTTTTTTTTGTGTATCACTGTGAAATAATCCGAGTGGAGATCATAGCAAACATATAGCGGCGTCTCATCGCTGATGAATGAAACCTTTCCGCTTTTTGTCGGGGATTGAATTATTGGACTTTTGAGGAGCCTGTGTATGACCTCGTCCATATCATGGCTTTCCCATTCGTCTCTGAATCTGGCTCTTGCAGCAGACCTTTTTTGGGCAGCCCCTCTTTCAGCTTTGGAGTATGTTGCCTCATACTCTTTTATTTCATCAGAGAAATCATATTCGTTATACAGGACGCCTTCTTTTAATGGGCGCAGATGCAACATATCAACCGGAGATTTCGCAGTTTTGGCTGTCGGTTCAGAAGATGCTGCCACCTGCTCTTGTTCTGCCAAAAACTCTGCTTGGCTCTTTCCGGTCTTCTTTTTCAGAGCCTCCCAGCACTCCGAAGGAGAAAGGCCTTTGGTGTCAATACCTTCCCGTGCGCACAACCCGTAAGGAAGACTATTCGGCCCATTATCTTCTCTGTCTCCGCCTTTTCCCATTATACCACACCCATCGGAAATGTCCATACTGAAAGTCTGCATGATTTGTGCAGACTTTGGCATTTTCAGGAAATCGGCAAAGGGCGGGAACAGATTGTCGCCGAACTGCTCGTCCGGCGTGTCAGGAGGCAGGAACAATGCACCATGCATCTCCTGGCCGTCCGCTTTCGGCGTGCCGGAGAAAGACGTGCAGAGGTACACGGCGGTACAATGCGTGTCCTCGCCGTTTTCGCCCTGTGTGCCCATGTACATCAAATCCACCGGCGTGATGCAGAATTGCAAGCGAAGTGTTAAGGCGCTGTCATCGCGAGGGAGGCGAACGCCGACTGCGGCGATCCGTTCTCTCGGCAGAACGGAAAAGAAACAGCAAAAGGCACGGATTGCCGCGCACCATAAAGGTGCTCGCAATGACAGATAAGAGTATGTTTTCTTATCCCGCAAAAATCCGTGAAGAGGGACTTTTCTTGAACATCGCTTTTCTCTCGGCACGCTTGAGCAGTTGGCGGACTTTTCTTCTGCATGTCATCCATATACCGAAAACACAAGATAACCACAAATTAACAAAAATAGAAAAAATTGTGAAAAATCTTTCAAAATGTAATTGACAAAATTTACCAACTATGGTAATATTGTGCTGCAAAACAAAGACAGGAGGAATCCAAAATGCTCAAAAAGTTCAAGATCGTTCTGACCGACGACGGTACGGAATTCACCGGAAGCTGCACGTCCGCATTGCGTGCCGCGGGATTTGAAGTGACCGTGGCGCCGAAGGACGGGATGGAAACGCTCAATCTTGTCGAAAAGCTGGAGCCGGATGTGCTTGTGATGGACAGCTTTCTGTCTCGCACGGATGCGCTCGGCGTCCTGGAGGGGATTCGCAAGCGGGGTCTGCGCAAGCCCGTGACGATGATCTTGTCCGCCGTCAATAACCCCAACCTCGAGAAAGAGTCGGTGCGCGCCGGCGCGGACTACTATCTGCTCAAACCTGTGGACGTCTCTGTGCTGACCGAGCGCATCACGCAGTTGACCGGATGGTTCCGTGCCGCACGGTCGCAGGCGGAGGATTACAGCGACGAGAACATGCTCATTCTTGTTTCCGACATCATGCACCAGCTCGGCGTACCGGCGCATATCAAGGGCTACCAGTATCTTCGCGAGTCGATCATGCTGACTATCCATGACAGCGATATGATGAGTTCCGTCACCAAGGTGCTGTATCCGACCGTCGCGCGCAAGTTCAAGACCACGCCGTCCCGCGTCGAACGTGCCATCCGCCACGCCATCGAGGTGGCGTGGGACAGGGGAGATGTGGACGTGCTGTCCGGCTATTTCGGCTACACCATCCAGACGTCACGCGGCAAGCCGACCAACTCCGAGTTTATTGCTATGATCAGCGACAAGCTGCGTCTGCGGATGAAAGCGTCCTGACAGGCACATAAACAGAAAACAGACCTTGTTCGGCCGGAAGCGGAACAGGGTCTGCGTTTTTATTGCTTGCCATCTGTCCGGGAATGTGCTACACTTTCCGCAAGGGAGTGATTGTATGCGCTTTTTAGCCGTGACCGATTTACATTATACGAATCTGCACGACGGCGTAGAGGGACGGCAGCATGACCTGTCTCTCGATAAACTCAAGCAGGCAGTAGAGAACGGCGCCGCAGGCTGCGACTGCATCGTCAATCTCGGCGATACGGCGGACGGGTTTGCGGGTCACCGCCCGCAGACGGAGCTGCTTTCGGAAGTGCGCGACGTGCTGCGCGGGAGCGGTCTGCCGTACTATGCCATCATCGGCAACCACGACACGAGCCTGCCGAAAGAGGACTTCTATCCGTATCTCGACATGCCGGATCGTTACTATGCCTTCGACTGCGGCGGTTACCGCTGCCTCGTGCTGGACGCCTGCCTCAACGACGTGCGCGAGCCGCTGCCGCAGACGGAGATACAATGGGACGACTGTTGGATCGATCCCGGCCAGATCGCGTGGCTGCGGCAGGAACTGGAGCAGGCCGCAGGCGATGTGCTTATTTTCACACACGTGCCGTTCATGCTCGAGACGCGGGAGACCGAGAACCCGCACCTGATCCGCAACCGCGACGCGGTCATGGAGCTGTTCGAGAAAAGCGGCAAGGTGCGCGCCGTATTCTCCGGGCATTACCACGACGGCTGTTTCGGCATGTGCGGCGGGATTCCGTACATCACGTTTTCCGCCATGGTCATCGGGGAGGAAAACGCCTATGCCGTGGTGGATGTGACGGACGGCGGCATTACCGTGACCGGCTTCGGGCGGCAGAAGTCTGCGCGTTGGACATAAAGTTGCACATCTTGGACATAAACTTGCACATCCGGATTGACTTTTTTGTGGAAACAGTATATACTGAATGTATTCTACGGTAGGAGTGTAACGCATGGCCAAAACAAAAGAAAAGCCCGCCGTCGCGGAAACGATGAAGAATTACATCCCGAAGTCCGAGTTCAATACATTCATCATAGCCGCGCTGGGGCAGAGTCTCGTATACAGCTGCATGTCCAGCTACATCACCGACTACTACATGAGCGTGCTGCGGCTGAGCCCGATTTTCGTGCTGCTTCTGATGCTGCTCGCACGTGTGTGGGACGCGATCAACGATCCGCTGATGGGCATGATCGTCGACCGCCACACGACGAAATGGGGACGTATGCGCCCGTACGCGGCGTTCACGGCGATCCCGATTGCGATCTTTACGGTACTGATGTTCTGGAACCCGGGCGTCACGGGGACGGGCATGTACGTCTATGCGGCGTGCGTTTACGTGCTGTGGGGCATGATCTACACGTCGAGCGATGTGCCGTTCTGGAGCAGTGCGAACGTGCTGACGCCGAACCCCGACGAGCGCGGCAAGCTGATTTCTCTGGGCAGAACGCTCGGCGGTATCGGAACCGGTATTGCGACCGTGCTGCCGCTGGGCATCGGTATGGTGCTGGCGAATATAGGCGGCATGGACAATTCCGAGCTCGAACAGAAAAAATACCTCTTTACGGCGCTGATCGCGTCCGTGATCGGCATGACGCTGTTTTCGCTGTCGTCGTTCAAAGTCCGCGAGCGCATCACGGTGCCCAACACGACCAAAAAGCAAAAGGGCGAAAAGTCCACGCTCTACCGCATTTTCCACTGCAAGCCGCTCATGCTCGTGGTCATCATGGGCGTTCTGAGTTTCGGCCGCTATATGCTGCAGGCAGCCGCCGTGCACGTTGCGCGCTATGGCTTTTATATGGGACCCGACCCCGCCGGGCTGTCGCCGGAGGAGCTGCAGATCGCCGCGCAGGCGAGCATCTCCAAGGTCGCAATGCTCATTCAGGCGAGCGTGGCGATCGGTATGTTCGGTTCCATGCTCGTGCTGCCGTTCCTGTATAAGAAGTTCAACTACAAGCAGCTTGTGCTGTATACCTGCCTCGGCGGTTTCGGCGCGGATCTGCTGACGTGCCTGATCGGCTGGACGACAAAGAACCTGTATCTCTGCATCCCGCTGATGATCATTGCGAGCATTCCGCTCGGCGTCATCAACGTCGTGTCCTATGCGATGGTCTGCGACTGTCTCGACTTCATGGAATGGGAGACGGGCTACCGCGACAACGCGCTCGGCTCGGCGTGTCAGTCGTTTGTCAACAAGCTCGGCAACGCGCTGACGACGGTCATGATCATCCTGATGTACATGGCGGTCAACCTCGACATCAATCAGATGTATTCCAAGAACGACGGATTGGTCGTCCTGGCGACCGATCTGACGGCGGGACAGAATTTTGCGATGTTCTCGCTCGTGACGATCGTGCCGGGCGTGAGCCTGCTGCTGTGCTCCATCCCGATCTTCTTCTACGATCTGGTCGGCGAAAAGAAAGCGACCATTACCCGCGAACTTGCGGAGAAACGCGCCGCAAGAGGCGTTGTGGTCGAGGAATAAAACGGCATAAAAATACAGACCTTGTTCAGGCATTCATAGTGAACAAGGTCTGCTTTTTTTGTTTATTCCGCTCCGACCGCAAGGTCAAAGATGCGCTGCATGGCTTCTTTGTTGTCGCCGATCTCGTGCGGCTGACGGTCGTAGATCGTGAATGCGTGTACATAGCTTTCCGGCGCGTTGCGGTCGAACGGCATGCAGGAATCGATCTGCAGCACGCCGTCGGTGTCGTCGCGGTCGGCGCAGCGCAGATACCGCATGAATTTGAAATCGCTGCTCTCGTCGCCGGGATGCAGCCCCGTTCCGCCGACGAAGGAGAATTCCACGCCGCACGTATCGTGGATATCCTGCATGCGCTGCCGCAGATTTTCCTGTGCGCGGATGAAGCGGTCGGCTTCCTGCTGTACGACGGCGAGGCGGGAGTTCTGCGCGAATCGCTTTTCGGAGAACAGGTACGGATACATTTCGTCCCAGCGGTGATGCGGCGCCAGCGCAAGGAACGCGCTCGAGCGCAGCAGTGTGCCGTCGAGCAGCGCGTCCAGAAGCTGCCGGAACAGCGCGTTCGTGCGCTCCGGCTTGCGCGTCAGGAGCCGCAGCAGGGGAGCGGGCAGTTTCTGTTTGGGCAGGACGTCCTTGTATATGCGCTCGTTCCAGTCTGCGCAGACGCTGCCCGTGAGCAGGTCGGCAAAACCTTCGCTGCCGTCCCATGCGCCGACGACCGAGACGATGCGGCGGATGAAGTTTTCCTGTACCGGACCGTCCGGCGTGTAGTACGCGTCGAGATAGGCGAGCGTCACGGCGGCGCCCATGCTCATCGGGATCAGCACGACTTTTTCCTCTGTGCGCTTTGCGACGATCGCGCGCAGCGTCTCGTGCAGCGCGTCCGCGGCGGCGTACAGATCGGTAAAGGGCGAGTAGTTGAAGCAGTACATATTCTCCGCGCCGTATTTCTCCATGAAGTCGCGGCACGGCACATCCCGCAGCAGGCGGTCGAGAATAGTCTTGGACGCGTCGCTTGTCTCTTCGCCCGTGAAGAAATCCGTTCTGCCCAGCTCGGCAAAATCGCGCGCGCCGTAGATGTGTACCTCGGTGCAGTCCGGCAGTCTGCCGTCGTCGTCAACGTAGCAGAAGCGCAGGACTGTCGTCAGCGCCAGACGCAGTTCGGTTTGGCTGACCGGTCTGCCCGTCAGCAGCGCGCGTGCGGCGCCCGCTGCGACACGCCCGAAACGCAGCTTGTCCTCTGCGGACAGATTGCCGAAAATGATGTCCTTGTCGCGTGCGAACAGGTTCCAGCGGTGCACGTGGTCGCCCTTGAGCGACGTCCACGTCTGTCCCACGCCGGTCACGAATACGATTGGATAGCGTGCGTTTTCCTGTGCCATATTCTCTCCCTCCGTTCTGTCCATATCGTACCATATTCTTCGTCTGTGTACAAGGCTTTTTTTGATCCGAACGGCGAACAAAAAAATCATTATAATTCTAATTTGAAACTATACTGCGCATAAAGTGGTGTATAATATCAGAAAAACCAGAGAAGGGGCTGGATACTATGGGTAAAAACATCATCATCGCCGGCGCAGGACACGGAGGACTGACCGCCGCATATCATCTGTCCAACAGCGGCTACAACGTCACCGTGTATGAACGCGCGGCGCAGGAGAGCGAGCTCGGTTACGAATGGGAAGATTTCTTTGACGCCCGCACGTTCGATGAGGCCGGACTGCCGGAGTCGGAAACCGGCAAGATCCCGAAGGTGCCGATCTCTTTCTACGGCCCGAATCCCGAGCATGACCCGATCCGCCAGACCTTCTCCAACGGCGAGGTCGAGATGCACATGAACCGCAAGGAACTGTATGCGCACCTGATCGGCCTGGTCAAGGAAGCGGGCGTGCAGATCGTTTACGGCTGCACGATCTATGCGCCGATCCTCATCGGCAGCCGCGTTGTCGGCATCAAGACGTCGCTTGGCGATTTCACGGGTGATCTGGTGATCGACGCGGCGGGCGTTGATTCCCCGCTGCGGGCGAATCTGCCGCCCTATCTCGGCATTCAGAATACGCTGAAACAGAATGAATGCGTTTATGCCTATCGTGCATATTTCAATCGTCTCGAGGGCTTTGAGGACGTCAAGAACGAGTACAAGACTTACCTCACAGGCGATGGAAAGACGGTTACGACCTGGGCGGTCACGACCGAAAAAACCGTCGATCTGCTGATTGCGCGCTTTGAGCCGTTCGGTCAGGACGTGATCGACGAGATGTACAAAATCTTCAAGGCGGATAACCCGCATCTGGGCGACCAGCTCGTGCTCGGCGGCCAGGTGGTCAAGATCCCGCTGCGCCGTCCGATCGCGGTGCTTGTGGCGGACGGCTATGCCGCCGTCGGCGACAGTGCATGCATGACCGTGCCGATTGCCGGTTCCGGCATCGCCAACAGCATCCGCGCCGGCAAGATCCTTGCCGACGTCATCCGCACCGACCGCAACGAGGAGTATTCCGCATATACGCTGTGGAAGTATCAGGTTACGTTCTTTAATAAGATCGGCAATTCCTCCGCGATGATCGACATGGCGAGAGCGTTCCTGCTGAGCTTGAAGAAAGAAGACCTTGAATTCTTCTTCGGCAACAAGATCCTGACTTCCGAGGATGTGTCTTTCAACACGAACGAGACGTCCGCGAAGGAGATGTTTGCACACTTCAGTCCGGCAGTCATTCTGGATCGTCTGAAGAAAGTTGGCGCCAACCGTGCGCTGATCAGGAAGATCGGCGCGGTCGCCGTGCGCATCGGCAGACTGAAGCTGGTCACGTCCCGTATGCCCGATACATACTCGCGTCCCGCCGTCATCAAGTGGGCGCAGAAATACGAGCAGCTTTTCGCCGACACGTCCATGTAAGCCCCGGCGGCGCCCTGCCCCCCCGACAAAACGATGAGCTTCCCTTCCGATCGGAAGAGAAGCTCTTTTTTTGATTCTGCTTTGTGATTTAACGAACAGCGCCGAGGTATTCCTCCAGACATACGCCGCGCTGCTTGATCTTGACGGCGTCTTCTTTGCCGACATACCGCCAGTGCCACGGCTCGTAGGTGATTTTGGTTATATCCTCTTTATCCTTCGGATAACGCAGGATGAACCCGTAGTCCTGTGCGTGCTCCTGCAGCCAGGCGAATGCCTTCGTCTCCTCGAAGTCCACATCCAGGGAAATGATGTCCATCGCCAGTCCCGCGTTGTGCTCGCTTGTGCCGGGCGGCAGGATGATCTTCGCTGCCTGGCGCGTCGCTTCGGCGCGGCTGTAGCCGAGGTTCATGTACGTTTTGATCTTGTTTTCAAAATTGGTCGTCTGCGTCGAGATGCGCCTGTGTCCGGAAAGGGGGGTGAGCGTGATGCCGTCCCGCTTGGCCGCGTCGTACATTTCCTGATAGTGCGGCGACACGCGGCTGTCCATGCGCACACCTGTGCCCTTGGCAGCCTCGGACAGTTCGGGGGCGTAATCCTGCGGCAGGATGTAGTCGCGGTTGACCAGCAGCAGATTCCACGCGACATTCATATTTGCCGGTTTCGGCGAGAACCCCGCGTATGCATACGCGTAGTCCGCGTTTTGATCGGTGCTTGTGCTTTGCGCGGCATTTGTACTTTGCGCGGCGTTTGTACTTTGCGCGGCGTTTGTACCTTCCACAGTATTTGGCTCCTTCCGGTCTGTCTTGCTTTCGGTCGCTTCCGGTGTAGGGGCAGTGGACGTGTTGAAGTCGGCAAAACTGCCCAGCGGCACGGTCTCGGAAACGGATTCCTTGACAAGGTGGTCGTCGGTATTCTGTTTGTCTTCCTGTTTCAGGCGGTGTGTGACGACCAGCCCGATCACGACCGCAACGACCGTTACCAGCACGAGCAGCCAACTGTTTGAGCGCTTTTTTCTTCTCTTTCTCTTTCTTTGTGTCGGCATATTCCTTCTCCGTTCCAGAGCTTTTTTCATTATTATATCATTATTTTTCAAAATTGCAACAGCGGGATTCATGAAAAAACTGCCGCCGTTCCGGCAGGCAGTCTGTGTGCGGAAAAGGGCGGTTATGCGTCGTCCTTTCCGCGGTATTTTTCTCGTGTGGCGATTCCGCCGCGAATGTGCCGCTGCGCCTTGTTAACGTCCAGGACGCTCCGCACTTCGTGATAAAGCGCCGGGTTGAGTTTTTGCAAACGCCGGGAAACGTCCGTATGTACCGTCGATTTGCTGACGCCGAATTTTTTGGCGGCGTCCCGCACGGTGGACTTGTTTTCAACGATATATGCGCCGAGTTCCACGGCCCGTTCCTCTACGATTCCTTTCAATCTGTCCGCCTCCTATCGTTTCAGTGACAGGATATGCGGGCAGATTTTACTTTAGAACGATCCGAGCGGAGAGCGGTCCTGAACCGGCATCCCGATAGTCTCGACGACGTGCCGACGACGTGGTCAGATTTCCAATCTATTTAACCAATATCGCCTCTTTCGCAGCATTCCATGACTACTAACGGATTGCACGATTCCAATCTTAATAATCCCTCTTCATGAGGTTACACGATTCTTTGTAGTTTTTCCGATTATTCATTTTACGTTTTGTTGTCGTAGATACAAACATTAAACGATCAATCCTTGAAATAGCAAACACATTCTGATATAATAAAAAAGAGATTGGGGGCTATAATATGGAGTTTGTGCTAAATGAGTATCACCGAAATATAACAGATGAAGAAATGCTTGCCGATATTGTACGTGTAGCAAATAAAATGGGAAGAGACACCTTAACAGAAGAAGAATATAGAAATAATGGAGGAAAGTATCATTGGTCCACCGTAACTCGCCGATTTGGAGGGTGGGTTAATGCTTTGCAGAAAAGCGGCCTTTCTCCTGAACATAATCAATTATCTGTTTTTGGAATCAGCAAAGAAAAGATGATTGAGGATTTACTTATTGTTGCAAGCAAACTCAATAAAAAAAGCTTTACAACTTCTGAATACGAGAAAAATGGATCATATTCAGTATGCCTCTTTCAGCGCAGATTCGGATCATGGAGCAATGCACTTGCATTTGCAGGCCTTGAGCCATCTTTTCCAAAAGGACAAGGCGAACACAGAAAGATAACCGTGTATCAGTGTCTTGAAGAAATCGAACGAATTTGGATTGAACTCGGCCGCCAACCGACAACAACTGATTTAAAAAATGGAATCAGTATATTTTCCCTTCATGCTTATGAGAGACGATTTGGTTCATGGCGAAAAGCATTGGAGTATTTTGTCGCTTACATGAATGGAGAACAGGAAGTAGAACAGCCAACCGATAGTGAAGACAGTTCCGATGAGAATTCTGTAGTTTCGAAGTCAGAAAACAAGGATGAGTTTGTTCATAAAACCAAACGAGATATTGGATTACGAACACGTTTTTTAGTAATGAAGCGCGACGACTTTAAATGCTGTATGTGCGGCCGTTCTCCGGCAACAACACATGGATTGGAACTCCATATAGATCATATCATCCCATGGTCAAAAGGCGGAGAAACGGTTATAGATAATCTTCAAACACTCTGCAGTGATTGCAATTTGGGTAAAGGGAATCTTTAACCTATAAACATAATGTTGAATTGTTCTTTAAGATAGTACAAGAAAAACTCTCTTCAGATAGTTCGGAAACAGATACAGGACAAGATTTGACCCAACTATTATCCAAGCATGGCATTTTTAAAAATGATTATTTAGATGAGTTTGGAATATCTGATCAATTTTATCAAATTTCAGACTTCTTCAATAACGAAAAAACTGATCGTCTTCTTCCGGATTGATTTCTTGTCAATAGTAAGCCCCGTTCTCACGTTCGAGGACGGGGATTTTTCATATCTGCTTGCAACTCATGGCCGTTTCTTCCGAAAATATTTCGTCGTCACCACGTCGTCTTGTCGGGTTTTCGTCGTCGTGGAGAGAGGCATAAGGCAAAAAAGCCTACGAAACTTGTTACGCTTCATAGGCTTTTGGTGCAAAACAATGGATTTGTACCTTCAATACCGCTTTGACGGCTTACACGATTTCCAGAAACAGTACGCCGCTCGGGGCGAGCGTGCGGCGCAGTGTCAGAATGCCGTCGGCGGGGATTTCGATCTGCTGTTCGGTCGGGGAGAGCGCGGCGCATACGGCATACTTGTCGCGCAGCTTTTCCGTGTA
Organism: Oscillospiraceae bacterium; assembly: GCA_902790325.1. Taxonomy (GTDB): domain Bacteria; phylum Bacillota; class Clostridia; order Oscillospirales; family Acutalibacteraceae; genus UBA1425. The sequence goes on from CADARP010000006.1 coordinate 49,334, forward strand.
CAGCGCGCGTGCATCGGGGTCGGCGAGCGTCGCCGTGCTGTCCAGAAACGGATCGTCCGGCGACCACGAAAAGCAGTCGTCCGTGATGCCGTATGTTTTTCTGTCCTGCTGCCATTCGTCGAAGAAGTTGCAGTCGTCGTCGATGCGCCATTCGCGCAGCGTGACCGTCCTGCCCGCAAACTGCGGCAGGGACAGCGTGAGCTTGACGCTTGCGCGCTTTTTGTATGTCAGCTTGTTGCGGAAGTTATACAGAAGCACATGCGTCGTGCCGGTATCGGGATCGGACGACGCGCAGCCGTCGACCTCGATGCCCGTGAGCTTTTGCAGCGCGGATGTTGTGGTCGTCATGCCGAGCTGCCGTTCGCCGGCCATTTTATGCACGGCGTTTGCCACATGAAAGCTGATCGTCGGATACCCGTGCAGGCCGCCGGACAAATAGCCCCACGACGAAAACCAGTCGATTCCGTTCCGGACGGTCTGCGTCCACAGCCGTGCGTCATATGCCGCCTGCCACGTCTGTCCGACGGTACGGCTCCAAAGATTCGCGCTGTCTTTGCCGGCGGCGGATACCAGGATACGTCCCTCATCCACGCCGTAGCGCAGGTCGTGCAGCCCGTACCGTTCTGCGGCCTTGCGCAGATCGCCGATCGTCTGCGGCAGCGGTTTGCCGGTTGTGAATTTGCCCGGCGAGAGGTCGTAGAATGATGCGCTGAGATACGAAATGTGCGTGCCGGTTTCACCCGTGGCATAGTTTTTGCCGACGGCAACGTGGCGGATGAATTCCGTCTCGTCCCAAAGTCCCTCCGTCACAGCCATCGCGTGCGCGCCGACGAACACATCGGGGCCGATCGCGTCGAGCAGCGCCTGCACCGTGTAATCGTACAGCCTGCAGTATGCTTCGAGCGAAGCGGCGGCGTCCATGTCGAGCGCATAGAACCACTCGCTGTTCTCGTATTCGGTCATTACCCCGAATCGCCACGAAGCGACTTCGGTTCGCCCGAATGTCTGCACGAGCGTTTCTGCGAGCGCGTAGATGTAGTTATAGTAGACGTCGTAGTCGCGCGGCGGGCGGACGTTCATGCCGAAGTCGCCGAGCAGGGGATCGTCGGAATACTTCAGCGGAACACTGCCGAGTTTCAGAAACGGTTTTGCGCCGAGCGCAAGGATGCCGCGGCAGTTTTCGACGAGACGGGAGAAATCGTAGTCGTCCGGTACGTCCGGATCGGCAGGGTCGCGGAAGAGATCGCGCTGCGCCGTGCCGCCGGAGCACTGCATGAGCTGCACATATTCCACGAACGCGTACACGTCGTTTTCCGGATCTCTCCGCGCGTTGTAAAACTGCGTGCCCATATCCCAGACGTTGACCGTGCTGACCTTGTTGGAGATCGGCTCTCCGGTCGGGCTGCTGTCCACGGTCAGGACGACGTGCGATTTGCCGGCGAACAGCAAAGAAAACAGCGATGCGATACACAAAAGAAATGCGTGCAGTCGAAGCATGATGATCCCACCTTTGAAAAGAGTTTAACACAATCCGGCGGATCGTGCAAGCCGTTTTGAATAAAGCGTGCCGTATGCGGGAAAACTGGAGACAAAACCGAAAAGGAAGGGAAACCAACATGCAGGAGAAACGCAGAAAACAGACATCCATGACATACGGCGTAATGATCCTTTGTCTGCTGGCGGCAGCGGTCGGCGCGTGGGGCGCGGCGCGCAAGGATACGCAGCCGGACAAGCTCGCGCCGCAGAGCACTTACGCATCTCAAACGAATCTGCCGACGGATTACGCGCAGGCCGAGGCGTCGGTCACGGGCGTACCGTATACGGAACCGGAGACGCGGACAGAGACAGAGACCGAGACCGAGACCGAGCAGGCGCCTGCGCGATTCCTGCTGCCGATGGGCAGTTATATCGTCAAGGACTACTCCGGCGATGCCGTTGTTTATTCCAAGACCATGCAGGACTGGCGCGTGCACACGGGCGTCGATTTCGGCGACAGCCGCGGACAGTCGGTGCTGGCGATCGCCGACGGCAAGGTGACGGATGTGCGCGAGGACGTGCTGTGGGGCGTCGTGCTGACGGTCGACCACGGCGACGGAATCACAGCGCGGTACTGCGGCCTCGAGAAGGGCAGTACGCCGGAGGTCGACGCACAGGTCGAACAGGGCGTCGTGATCGGCAAGCTCGGCGAGATCCCGGTCGAGAACAAGGACGGTCCGCACCTGCATCTGGAGATCCGCAGAAACGGCGCGCGGATCGACCCGTGGAAGCTGCTGCAGGAATAAAAACGCTCATCACGGAAAGTTGGGGGATTCCGTTTTCCGGCGTCATCGCGAGGAGCGAAACGACGCGGCGATCTCCCAAAGATGCCGGTTAAGGTGTTGCTTTTCGCAATGACAGTACTTCTTGTTTGCACGATCCCTCATTTTTCCGTGATGAACCATAAAAACGACCCTCTTCACATTGCGATCGTGAAGAGGGTCGATGCTTTTTTAGTCCGTACGCAGTTCGTTTGCCGCCTGTTCCGCGGCGATGAGCAGATGATAGAGGGGGCTCATCCGGTCGAAATCCGCCGCCATTTCCTCGGCAAGCGTCGGGGAAAACAGCCGGTCAAACCCGCTTTCTTCACGGACGAGACAGACCGCGCGCCTGTCGAGCCACTCGCGTTTGCGTGCGCTTTCCTGCGGGAAGCGGCTGCGCTTGTACGGATCGCCGTACAGGGTGTAGGTTTCCTCGCTGCGGTACACCTTGTCCGCCTTGCGGAACAGCGGATGGTCGTCCAGAATCATCTGCCGCAGGCAAGTCATCGTCTCACCCGACGGCGCATAATGTCCGCAGCCGTAGAAGAACTCTGTCGGGGAAAATACGAAAAAGAATTCGGGGTAACCGGGGAACATATGCTTGTCGCGCTTGAATGTCAGCCACATCACCTCGCGGTAAAACGTGCCGTGTGCGCGGCGCATATCGCGGTAGATGCGGGAGATCGTCTTGTCGACCTTCGGTTCGGTGACGATCCGCGCGTCGATCCGTTCGAGCGTCGGGGTCAGCGCCTCGACCAGCTCGACCATCGGCTGCATCACGTACCGCTTGAACTCCGGCTTGTGTTCGGCGAACCATTCACGGCTGTTCATGAACCGGTTGGTTGCCAGGAAGTCGAGCGTTTCGGGTGTGAACATCAGTCGTTCTTCTCCTTTTTCTGCCGCATCAGCAGCTTGTCCACGGGGAAGTAGATGAAGAACTGGATGCAGCTGCACACCGCCGTCGCGATCGTCGTTGCCAAAGCGCTCGACACGCCTTTCGATACGATGAACTCAAACAGGACGGGGTTGAGCCACGCCGAAAAGCAGATCAGCGCAATCGTGAACACAAGGTAGATCGTCAAGGTTACGGGAATGTTGTTGTCCGCGTTGAACGTCTTTTTGCGGTTGACGAAAAACGCGACGATCTGCGCAAGGATGTTGGACGTGTTGAATGCGATGAAAAGCGCCAGGCCGCAGCGTTCGCCCTCGATCACGGGATAGTCGAACACGAACCAATGGAATGCCTGTGTGCTCAGCGCTTTGATGGCAGGGATGTTGTACAGGATAGCAAGGGAGCCGAACTGCACGATGCAGGCGAGCAGACTGACGATCGTAAATTTGACGAGCTGCCAAAAGGTTTTCTTTCCGCCGCTTTGTTCTGACATTTTGTTTTCCTCCTTATTCGACGATTCCTTCCAGGAAATCGGTTTCGGTCACATATCCTTCGCGGTTGATGCGGAACGTTTTGACTTCGTGCGCGCGGAAATCCGCCCAGAAGCCCGCGTCTGCCAAATCGCAGACGAATCCGACGCGGCCGGTATTGCGGCCTGCCGATTCATAGGCGCGCAGGACATAGTCGCCGCTGCCGTCCTCGCACTTTTTGAACGCGGTGACGAGGATATTCGGCTCCGTCACGGTCAGGAAGCTCTTTTGCGCCGGGAGCGTACCCTTCCGGTAGCCTGCCGGTACGGCGTTCGGACGGTTGTTGAAAACGGCGGCTTCACGCACGACGTCGGATGTTTCCGCTTCGCCCGCGTGCAGCAGAATGCCGTACTCAAACCGCTGCAGACCTTCGTCCGTGTAGTTGAAGTCGGCGGCGGGGCGGGACGAATAGTGATCGGCGCAGATCACGTTGCGCAGCAGCGACGCGCGCAGCGTCGTGCCCTGGCAGTCGTAGCTGTATTTCGAGTCCGTCATGAGCGCCAGACCGCGGCGAACGCCGTCCGCGCAGGTCAGCGTCAGGTCTGCCCACCGGAGCGCCGGTTCCTCCTCTCCGTTGGCCGGACGCTTGATGAACGCGCCGGGAATCTCATATGTGTTGATCTCCTCGGTGCCGGTCAGCGGGAACGCCGTCTTGAGCATGGTGAACGGCTCCTGCCAGATCGCCTTGCACTTCACACGCAGCGTTTCCTGCATGCTGCCGAGGATGAAATCCTGCGTCAGGTGCGATTCGCCGAAGCGGTGCTTGATCCGCATCACGGCGCGCGCGGGACCGTACTCCGCAAGTTCCATGCTTTCGCACTGCATCTCGGCTTTGATCTTATCAAAACGGAATACATTGTGCGCCCATGTGTCGGTCTCGTGATCGTCGATCACGGTCGGCACGGCGAGGCGGTTTCCGGCGGCATAGTCATAGCCGTCCGCCTTGCGCACGAGACTGCGGATCGTGCCGCTCGCGCGGTCGAATTCCACGCGCATGACGTCGTTTTCCAGATAGTCCTGTCCGGCGCGTACGTCCGTTCCGTAGTCCTTTTCGACGGCGCGGAAGCAGTCTGGCGTGACGGCGGAGTCCTCCATCCAGGACAGCCAGTACAGCGCATATCCCATAGCGGGTACGTCTGCAAAGAAGAGCGTATCGAGGTGGGAATCGTTCGACCGGGACGAGCGCACGTTCTGGAATGTGACCGCATGTCCCGCTGCGTCCGTCACGGCAGAGGACGGGTGGTTGGTGCGCACGGGACAGCGCACGGAGAACGCGTGCGGGTTGAATACGACGACGGGACGCGGGAATCCCTCTTTGCGGCAGTGGTGCCGCAGCAGGGTGACGGGATCGCTGATGCCGTCGAGCCATGTATGGATGCGCGAGACGATGCGCAGTTGTGCCGCGTTTTCGACGCGGTCGGCGATCGTGACCGCATGACCGATGGCAGCGCGTACGTCCTCGTACGCTTCCATGATCGAGCAGCCGCACAGTACGTCGTGGAACTGGTTGAAGCAGACGTCCTTCCAGCCTTCGGCGATCGCTTCGGTCGAAGCGTCCGCGCCGCAGACCGCGGCGGACACGGTGTCCCACAACTCGGCGCACGCAAGCCGGTTTTCGGCGCGGCGGTTGAGCTGCTTGACGAGCGACGTCGCGCTGTAGCAGCCGCTGGCGTGGTGCTGCAGATCGCCCTTGTAGGCGGGCACGTCCAGATAGCCGCGGCAGATCCTGTCAAAAAACGCGTCGGGCGAAGAGAATACAAGCGGCGTTTCCGGTTCGCTTTCCGCACGGCGGACGAGGTGCCCCAAATCGCCGCGCGTCGGACCGCCGCCGTGATTGCCCACGCCGCCGAACAGCATCAGATCGTGCTGCTTCTCGGGCAGCATCTCTTTCAGCGTGTCGAGCGTGCGGTCGAGATCTTCCGTGCCGCTGTGGGCGTAGCTGTCCGAGATGCGGTAGGTCAGCACGCGGCTGCCGTCAACGCCGTCCCACCAGAATAGCTTGTCGGGAATGTCCGGATTTTCGTGCATCCCGGGGCGCATCATGACATAGGTGCGCATCCCGCCCAGCGTCAGAAGCTGCGGCAGGTTGCCGCAGTGTCCGAACGAATCGACGTTATAGCCGGTCTTGCAGATGCGGCCGAACTTTTTGTAGTAGTAAAGCTGGCTGTACAGTGCGTGCCGCGCAAAGCTCTCGCCCGCGGGCATGTTGCAGTCGGGCTGTACCCACCAGCCGCCGACAGGTACCCAGCGTCCCATTTTGATATATTCCCGGATCTCGGAAAACAGCTCCGGGTCGATCTGTTCCACCCAGTCATAGTAGGCGGCGGAGGAACAGGTGAAGACAAAATCGTCAAACTCTTTAAGACGGTCGATCGCGGCACGGAACGTCTGCAGAACTTCTCCGCAGCCTTCCTGCCAGCGCCAAAGCCAGATCGGATCGAGGTGAGCGTTGCCGATAAAATGAATCTGATTGGTCATGACGCGCCCTCCTTATTCTTCAAAGAATCCGTAATACCTGCCCATCCAGTAGGCGAAGGTATAAATATAGCAGCTTTCCACGCAGACGAGTCCGCCGGAATCCACATCCTTGTACGTAAAGGGATTGCGGTCGTATTTGGAGATGAACCGCTCGTCGTTGGGCAGCAGCCAGGTTATTTCCTTTTCACCGCCGGGAAGCACATGCACGGGTGTGTCGTGGCGTTTCATCGTGGACACGCCGGCAGCCAGACGCGAGACGTTCATGCGGTAGAGCCACTCGGCGACGCGGTCCATGTCGATCTCGTCTCCGGTCGCAACGGCGTAGGGCAGATCGTAGCCGGGGTCGTATTCGCGCGCAAGCGACGTGCGCCAGGAGCGGAAGCCGTTTTTGTATTTCTCCAGCAGAACAGGATCGGTCTCAAGCGTGCACAGCGCCCAGAACGACAGCACCGCAAGCATGTGGTCGCCGTACATAATGTCCTCGAACGGATGGGTACCCTCGGCGAGTGACGACTGCTGCATGCGGTCAAAATGCTTTGTGGCGAGATCGGCGTAGCCGCGCGAGATAAGGTAGTCGTAGCTTTCCTGCCACTTGCCGCGCTCGCCCGAAATGTGCATAAGGATCTTGTGGTAGGCGAGCACCTCCGCCGCGTTCAGACACGCGTCGACATAGCCGAGCTCGGTCACGAAATACCGCTCGCTCCACTTCGCCCACGTCGTCGCTTCGCCCGTTGCGTCCGTCAGTTCATACCCATGGTCGATGATATGACCGAGCGTCGCCTTGGCGGCGTCGATGAGCAGCGCGTCCAGTTCGGGATCGTCCATGCCGATCGTCTCGTGCGCGACGAGCATCATCAGAAAATGGTGCGTGATTTCGTCGGAGCTGGTGTCCGCCTTGTAAAAAATGCCCTCGCGTTCGTGGCCGTGGTCGGTGATCAGGTGCATCAGACGCGGCGGGATGGGGGCGCAGGCGTCGATCTCCATTCCTGCCCAGCGCATATCGCAGCCGGCGTTTGCGCCCTCTTTGATGTCCGTGCCGTACATTTTCAAAAAGGAGCCGCGCTCCCGCGTGGCGGGCGTGTCGAGACAGACCGCTTTATCTCCCTGCAGCCGGAAGTATACGCCGTCCTCGGGCATCGGTTCCTCGGCGCACATATACGTGCGCGCCACAAAGCCGTTTCCGCGTCCGTGGATATGCATCAGCAGCAGCGACGCTTCGCACGCGCGCACGGCGGCGTTTTTGGCTTCGATCGTGTCGGGATGCTCCGCGCCTTTTTCCCGCTTGCACACGGCGTAATGGAACAGTTCGCCCATTGCGAAACCGGACGTGAAACCGCCGTCGTTGTCGGAGTGACCGTAGGGGAGTTTGGAGTCGAGATCGCGCGGGACAGAGAGATGCTTCTGACTGTACATGCCCCAGCGGTCCACGATCCTTTGCGATTCGTGCAGGAGCATCAGCGCCTTTTCCTCGGCGCCGACAGGCCGCATTTCGATGCGCGTCACGCCGGTCTCGGTGCGCACCCACAGCCCTGTCTCGTCGGGCAGCAGGGCGAGCACGCAGTTGTCCTGCAGATCGCGTTCGGCGGCAAAGAACTGGATGATTTGATCTTTGCGCAGGGCGTCGGGTTCATAGCGGGTCAGTCCCGTCGTCGCGCCGTACCAGTGCACATTGCCCACGCGGGCAAAGCAGGTGTAGTCCGCCTTGCGTGACGGCAGAGGCAGAGGAAATCCGCTCAGATCGGGGGCGGGACAGCGCACGGTATACAACGCCTCGGGTACAGCCGGGTCGTGCGGTTCGTACTGCGTGCAGAAACGTGCCGGCTGTGCGGTGAGTTTATAGGGCAGATGCATCGGGTCGATCACTCTCCTTGTTCGGGCAGCGCCGCATGCCTTTTGCCGCGCTGTATCCGGACGTTCTTTTGGTACAAGCATAGCAGAAATCACGCATGCTTGCAAGTGTAAATTGTAAAAAATATACAAAATATATGGCGCATTTTTTATGTTGAGTGTCTGAAATTATATTTACTTTTTGCACGTTTTTGTGCTATACTGATTATAGTGACAATTCTGTGCAATTAAGGAGGATTCGCTATGAAGACGTTTCGGCACAGTAGAATTCGATATAATATTGTGAGTATCCTTTTGATCGCGGCTCTGCTCGCGCAGTGCGCGCCGGTCGTATTTGCGGCGCAGCCGGATGCGCAGATCCGTTATCTTGCCGGCGGAGACCGGAATGAAGACGGCACATGGAACCCCGAATACTGGGTGGACAGCGACGGCAACCGCATCGAGGAGACGACCTGCCGCGTGAACGCTGCCGAGTCCTTGCCGTCCAAGTACGATCTGCGGACGCGGGGAGTCATCACTTCCGTGAAATACCAGGCTGCCGCCAGAAACTGCTGGTCATTTGCGGCCATCGCATCGCTGGAATCGAACTATATCCTGCAAGGGTACGGCACGGCGGCAAACACCGACTTTTCCGAGGCGCATCTCGTATGGTTTACCCACAGCCAGCGCACGACAAACACGAAGGACCCGACCTACGGCGACGGACTGCAGTTCAGCAATCCCTTCGCCAACGGCGGCAACTGGAACCGTGTTGCGGCGACGCTGATGCGCGGGGCGGGTCTGCAGCTCGAAAAGAACGCGCCGTGGTATGCGTCGGACAACGTGAACACCATGAAGCAGAAGATGCAGCAGCAGGAAAGCAGTCGGTACGTCAGCCATGCGCGCATGTGGGCTGTGCAGAGCATTCGGGACAAGTCGATCACGGCGTTCAAGAAAAAGATCATGGAGAACGGTGCGGCGACATTTTCGTATTATCATGACGTCCAGCCGTCGATCAGCGGGCAAGGCGAGAGCCCCGGATACAATCCGAGTACGTACAGCTACTACCAGAAGACGGTTTCCAACGTGTTCAACCATTCGGTCGCAGTGGTCGGCTGGGACGACAATTTCCCGCGCAGCAATTTCAAAACCAGACCGTCGCAGAACGGCGCGTGGCTGGTCAAGGGCAGTTGGGATACGACCTACGGCAACAACGGATACTATTGGATATCCTATTACGATCCGTCGATCTGCGAAATGGCGTCCTACGTCGCGGCGCCGAAAGATGTGTATGACCACATCTACCAGTACGACGGCGCCATTACCAAGATGACGTTCGCCCATGCGACCAGCGCCAAAATGGCAAACGTCTTCAAATCGCAGCGGGACGAGCTGCTGACGCATGTGGCGTTTTACTCACCGAACGCGACGCCCGTCAAGGCAACGGTAGAGATCTACGTCATGCCGCAGGGCGAAATGAGTCCGGAAAACCATCCGACGTACTATAAGCAGAAGATCGACGCGGCAACCACGACGCTCAACGATGTGGAATTCGGCTATACGACGGTCGAGCTGGCGAAGCCGACGCTGCTGCGGAAGGATCAGACGTTCAGCGTTGTCGTGACGTTTTCGCTGCCCGGCGGGACGGTGCAGATCCCCGTGGAAGGGGAGACGATCGCTTCGCCGGCGGAAGGCATCGAAACCTACTCCGGCAGCGTCGGCGACAGCTTTATCAGCTTCGGCGACGGCAGATGGTACGATACCAACAATTACGCAAACGGCTACGACTACAACAACGTTCCCGTCAAGGCGATGACGCGCGACGTCACGCTGCAGGAACCGACGCTGACGGTTAAGAACGCGCCGACCAGAACAACATACCGCGTCGGCGATACGCTCGATCCGGCGGGACTTACGCTGGAATACACGGACGAGATCGGACAGTCCCAGACCGTGACCAAGGGGTTCACCTGTACGCCGACGACGCTCTCCGTGATCGGCAAGCAGAGCGTGACGGTGAGCTATAACGGTCTTTCCGCAGTGTTTGACGTGACAGTCGATCCGTATGAAACGAAGCTGTCACTCGTGACGACGCCGGACAAAACGACGTACAAGGTCGGCGACACGCTCGATACGACGGGACTGTCGCTTCTGTATACAGACGTTTACAATCAGGAACATACCGTGACGGCCGGATTCACGTGCGAGCCGTCCGCGCTCACCGCGATCGGCAGACAGACCGTCCGGGTGACATACTCCGGCAAGTCCGTGACGTTCGACGTGACGGCGGAGCCGTATGAAACATCGCTGACGGTTCTGCAGAAACCGGACAAAACGACATACATGGTCGGTGATTCGCTCGATACAGCCGGACTGACCCTGCTTTACACGGACGAATACAACGAGCGGCACACCGTGACCGAGGGCTATGTCTGCAATCCGCAGCAGTTCGGCATGTACGGCACGCAGACCGTGACAGTCACCTACGGCACGGCGAGCACATCGTTCGATGTGACAGTCGAACCGTACGAGCCGACGCTCCGGCTCGTGACGCCGCCGTCCAAAACGACCTATTATTACGGTGAAACACTCGATACGACCGGATTGTCGCTCGTCTTTTCGGATGAATTCGGCGACGCGGTTGCCGTAACGGAAGGCTTCACGTGCGACGCCGGGACGTTCACCGCGTTCGGCACGCATACCGTGACCGTGACGTACAACGGCCTCTGCGCGGCATTCGACGTGACGGTTATCCCGTACGAGCCGACGCTCACGCTCGTATCGCCGCCGTTCAAAACAGAATACCTTTACGGCGAAACGCTCGAAACGGACGGCATTTCGCTGCTGTACAGGGACGCGTACGGACAGACGCACACCGTGACCGACGGCTTTGCCTGCGACGTACAGACGCTTGACGTTGCCGGCGTGCAGACGGTGCGTGTAACGTATGCGGATCTTTCCGTGACATTCGATGTGACGGTCGAGCTGCGTGAGCCGACGCTCACGCTTCTGACCGCGCCGGACAAGACGACCTATCCGGCTGCGGAATCGCTCGATACGACGGGACTGTCGCTCGCCTATACGGACGAATTCGGCATAGTATCGACCGTGACAGAAGGGTTTACCTGCACGCCCGGCACGCTGCGCGCGCTCGGGACGCAGACCGTGACGGTCACCTACAAGGGACTTTCCGTGACGTTCGACGTGACGGTTGAGCCGCTTGAGCCGACGCTGACGCTGCAGAATGCGCCCGACAAGACCGCATACCTGATCGGCGAGGTGCTGGAAACCGCGGGCCTGACGCTCGTGTATACGGATGAGATCGGCGATGCGCTCGTCGTGACCGAAGGGTTTGCGTGCAATCCGACTTACTTCTCGAATGTGGGAAGCCAGAGCGTGACCGTCAGTTACATGGGGCTTTCCGTGACGTTCGACGTGACGGTCGAACTGCGCGAGCCGACCCTGACGATTGTATCGATGCCGGACACGACGAGATACTTTGAAGGCGATACGCTCGATCTGACGGGATTGCTGCTGGTGTATTCGGACGAATACGGTAACGTGTCGGAGATCACGGACGGCTTTACCTACGAGACGGTGACGTTTGACACACTCGGCAGTCAGACCGTGACCGTGACATACAACGACGTTTCCGTGTCGTTCGACGTCAAGGTCGTTCTCATGGACCCGACGTTGACGATCATGACGAGGCCGGAGAAGACGGTGTATCCGTACGGCGAGCCGCTCGATACGGCGGGACTGTCGCTCGAGTATACCGACGATTTCGGCGTCCGGCAGACCGTGACAGAGGGATTTGTCTGTACACCGACGACGTTCTCCATGCTCGGCACGCAGAGCGTGAGCGTGACCTATCTCGGCCTTTCCGTGACGTTTGACATCACGGTCGAGCCGCTGGAGCCGACGCTGACGCTGCAGACCGCGCCGAAAAAAACGACATATATGGTGAACGATACGATCGACACGACAGGCCTCTCGCTCGTGTATACGGACGAGTACGGCGATGCGCTTGTCGTGACCGAGGGCTATTCCTGCGAGCCGACGGCATTTACCATGTTCGGCGCGCAGACCGTGACCGTGACATACAACGGCCTTTCCGCGACGTTCGGTGTGATGATCTCGGCGTACGAGCCGACGCTGGTGCTTGTGACGCCGCCGGACAAGACGACGTATTTTGTCGGCGATATGCTGGATACAACGGGACTTACGCTCGTGTTTACGGACGAGTACAACCGGGAATCCACTGTGGAGTATGGATATATTTACGATCTGCATCTGCTCAATGAGATCGGCACGCAGACCGTGACCGTGACATACAGCGACGCTTGTGTGACGTTCGATGTGTCTGTCGAACCGTATGAGCCGACGCTCACGATTGAACAGATGCCGGAAAAGACGACATATATGGTGCGCGAAACGCTCGACACGGCGGGACTTGCGCTTGTGTATACGGACGAGTACAATGCGCGGCACACCGTGACGGAAGGATTCGTCTGCAGTCCGCAGACGCTGCGCACGATCGGCACGCAGACCGTGACCGTGACCTACGGCGCCAAGTCCGCGGCGTTCGACGTGCAGGTCAATCCCTACGAAACGACGCTTTCGCTCACCGGCGCGCCCATCAAGACGACCTATCTCTACGGCGAATCGCTTGATACGACGGGACTGTCCATGCTGTATACGGACGAATACGGCGACGCGATTGCCGTGACCGAAGGCTTTACCTGCGACGCGGCGACGATGACGGCGTTCGGTACGCAGACTGTGACCGTCACATACGGCGGCAGAACCGTGACATTCGACGTGACAGTCGTTCCGCACGTGCCGACGCTCACGCTTGTGACGCCCGCGGAAAAGAGAGCATACCTGTACGGCGAGACGCTCGACACGGCAGGACTGTCGCTGCAGTATAAGAACGAGTACGGCGAAGTGTTTACCGTGACTGAAGGGTTTGCGTGCGACACCGAAACGCTCGACACGCTCGGCACGCAGACCGTGACCGTGACGTACGAGGGACTGTCCGCGGCATTCGACGTGACGGTCGCGCCGCACGAGCCGACGCTCACGCTTGCGGCGCCGCCGGAAAAGACGACTTATCTTGCAACGGAATCTCCGGATCTGACGGGCATGTCGCTCGTCTACACGGATATCTACGGCGCGGCGTCTGACGTGACCGAGGACTATACCGTCACGCCGGAATCGCTGCGCGCGCTCGGCACGCAGACCGTGACCGTGACGTACGAGGGACTTTCCGTTTCGTTCGACGTGACCGTACAGCCGATCGAACCCACGCTCACGCTGCAGATCGCGCCGGCCAAAACGGAGTATCTGACCGGAGAAACGCCGGATACGACGGGACTGACGCTGCTGTATACGAACGAAGTCGGCGACGCGCTGATTGTGACCGAAGGCTATGCCTGCGCGCCCGACATGTTCCGCACACCGGGTGTACAGACCGTGACCGTGACGTACGAGGGGCTGTCCGTGACGTTCGACGTGACGGTCGGACTGCGGGACGAGGTCCTGACGCTCAAAACGCTGCCTGCGAAGACGGCGTATCATATCGGCGAAACGCTCGATACGGCCGGACTGTCGCTCTCGTATACGGATTCACTCGGCACGACGCAAATCCTGACTTCCGGTTTCACATGCGAGCCTGCCGCATTCTCCGCGGTCGGTACGCAGACCGTGACGGTCAGCTATAACGGTCTTTCCGTGACGTTCGACGTAACGGTCACGATGTACACGCCGACGCTGACGATCAGAACCGCGCCCAAAAAGACGGCGTACTTTGTCGGCGAGACGCTCGACACGACCGGACTGTCGCTCACGTACTCGGACGAATACGGCAAGGCGGCAACCGTGACCGCGGGCTTTGTCTGCACGCCGAAGACGCTCACCAAGGTCGGCGCACAGACCGTTACCGTGTCCTATTCCGGACTCACCGCGACGTTCGGTGTGACGGTCAAGGCGGTCGAGCCCGTTTCTCTCAAGGTGCTCACACCCCCGACCAGGGGATCGTACAACTACAAGAGCAATCCGGATTTTTCCGGACTGACCGTCAGCGTGCAGTATAACGACGGCCATGAGCAGACCGTGACCGATCTGTCGCAGATGACCATCCGGCCGGAGTCGAACGCGCGCGTGCGCCGCGGCCCGCAGACGTACCTTGTGACTTGCGAGGGCGTTTCCGCGACGTTTACGATGCAGGTGAATCTGACGTTCATCCAGTGGATGATCCTGATCTTCCTGCTCGGCTTTATCTGGTATTGATGCGGACGGATCGACGATCCGATCCGATCGGGACAGACCACAATAATAATGAGGAGGCAACACCATGAAAACATCCTGGCGAAAGAAACTCCTTTACGCAGTTCTGATCCTCGCGCTCGCGGTACAGAGCGCACCGATCGCTTTTGCTGCCGATACAGATCCGCAGATCTGGTATATGGAGGGCGGCTACGCGAACGAAGACGGTACATGGGTACCCGAATACTGGGTGGACGCCGACGGCAACCGCAAGCAGGAGACGCCGCCGCAGAAGCGGCTGCGTTCCGCGGCGAACCTGCCGAGACAGTACAACCTGTGCGATTACGGCCAGGTGACGTCCGTTAAGAATCAGGCGGGCGCTGAAAACTGCTGGGCGTTCAGCGCCGTTGCTTCGCTCGAATCGAGCTATATCCGTCAGGGCTTCGGGACGGCGGAAAACACCGACTTTTCCGAGGCGCACCTCGTATGGTTCTCCCTGCATCAGAGAACGCCGGACCCGACAGACCCGACTTACGGCGACGGAATGGAAGTGGAAAAGCCGTTTTTGACCGCCGGAGCCTGGTCGACGGCGGCGTCGGCGCTGCTGCGCGGCTCCGGACTGCAGATCGAGCAGAACGCGCCGTGGATCACAACGTACGATCACAACCTGCTCATGCAGATGGCGCAGCCCGAGAGCGATCGGTACATCAGCTATGCACGCATGTGGAGCGCACAGAATATCGGGGATTCGCGGGAGGCTATAAAACAAAAGCTTCTGGAGAACGGTGCGGTCAACCTGTCGTATTATGACGACTATTCGGATTATCAAAAAGGTAAAATCTCCAAAAGCGGATATTCATCGGACAAAAGCTGCTACTACCAGACCGCGCATACCGAAACGAACCATACGGTCACGGTCGTAGGCTGGGACGACGATTTTCCGCGCGGGTGTTTCCGCGTCGATCAGCAGCCGGCAGCGGACGGCGCATGGCTGATTAAAGGCAGCTGGGGCGCCACATGGGGCGATCATGGTTATTACTGGATCTCCTATGAGGACCCGTCGCTGAATCAGTTTGTCACTTTTTCTGCCGCGCCGGCGAATGTTTACGATCATATCTACCAGTATGACGGCTCTTTTCCGAAAACCCATCTCTCTGTCAGCGGCAGCGGCAAGTTTGCCAATGTGTTTACGGCCGAACGGGACGAACTGCTGACGCACGCGGCGTTTTTCTCCTATAACCAGACGCCTGTCAAAACCACGGTAGAAGTCTACGTCGCACCGGAGAATTTCAACTATAACCAAACCAATCCGGTTTCCGGCATGACAAAGGTCGATGCGGCGACAACGGTCGAGACCGGTATTGCGTACGGGTATTATACGGTTGAGCTGAATACGCCGGTGCTGCTGCAGGAAGGCAGGATGTTCACGGTCGTTGTGACGCTGGAGGGCACGACGGTGAATATTCCGGTGGAAGGATTCGCCGTGGAAAACCCTGCCGACGGCGTGCAGACCTTTGCGGGCAATGTGGGAGAGAGCTTCTTCGGATACAGGAACGCGTGGTACGACACCAATGCTTACAATCACACATCGGGTTTGCTGGATCTGAACAATGTCCCGCTCAAGGCAATGACTTGCGATCTGCCGTCGGAGAATCCGTCACTGACGGTTCTGAAGTCTCCGGAAAAGACGACGTATCTCGTCGGCGAAACGTTGGATATGACCGGATTGACGCTTCTTTATACGGATGAAAACGGCAACGATTCCGTTGTGACAAGCGGCTTCCCGACGGATGTTCCCACTTTCAATGAGTCCGGCGCACAGACGGTGACCATGACGTACGGCGGTCTTTCCGCTTCCTTTGACGTAAAGGTCATTCAGAACGAGCCGACGCTCTCGCTCGTGTCGCAGCCGCAGACGACGACCTATATGGTCGGCGACACGATCGATACGACAGGGCTGTCTTTGCTGTATACGGATGAATACGGTACGCAGCATACCGTGACGGACGGCTTTGTCTACTCGCCGCATACGCTGCGCTCGATCGGTACAAAGACCGTCGATGTCACGTATCAGGATCTCACCGTGTCGTTTGACGTGACGAGTGAACCGTACGAGCCGACGCTGACGCTCCAGTCTGCTCCGAGTACAACGACGTATTATATCAACGAAACGCTCGACACGGCCGGGCTGAGTCTTCTATACACGAACGAATACAACAAAACGAGCGTCGTGACCCAAGGGTTCACATGCAGTCCGAGGACGTTTTCCGGGGACGGAACGCAGACAGTGACTGCGACGTACAAAGATCTTTCCGTGACGTTCGACGTGACGGTCGAGATGTATGAGCCGACGCTGACCGTACTGACCGAACCGGATAAGACGACATATCTCGTCGGAGAAGCGATCGATACGACGGGTCTGTCGCTCGTCTACATGAATGAATACGGCGACGAAGTGACCGTGACCGGAGGATTTACCTGTGAACCGCAGGTGTTTGCCGAGATCGGGCCGCAGACCGCGACGGTGACTTATAACGACGTATCCGCGTCGTTCGACGTGACGGTAGAGCCGCACGAGCCGACGCTGACGCTGCAGGCCGCGCCGGACAAGACCACGTACAAGGTCGGCGAAGCGCTCGACACGACCGGACTGACGCTTGTCTATACGGATGAATACGGCGATGCGTTCGTTGTGACCGAGGGGTATGTGTGCGACGCCGGGACGTTCCGGGAAGCGGGCACGCAGACCGTGACGGTCGGCTATAACAACCTTTCCGTGACGTTTGACGTGACGGTCGAGCTGTACGAGCCGACGCTGACGCTGCAGGCCGCGCCGGACAAGACGACGTACATGGTCGGCGAAGCACTCGACACGACCGGACTGACGCTTGTCTATACGGACGAATACGGCGATGCGCTCGTTGTGACCGAGGGGTATGCGTGCGATGCCGCGACATTCGCGGAAGCGGGCACGCAGACCGTGACGGTCAGCTATAACAACCTTTCCGTGACGTTTGACGTGACGGTCGAATCGGTCGGAACCTTCCTGGTGTCAGACGCGTCGGCGCACGCGGGCGAGACGGTCGATGTTGCGGTTCGCATCAGCGGCAATACCGGGATCGTGTCCGCGTGGCTTGAGCTCGACTATGACGCGGATGTATTGGAGCTGACGCATGTGCGCAACGGCGATGTGTTTGCGGACACATGCTTTACGCCTTCGGGCAAACTGACGGCTGTGCCTTTCCGCGTGCTGCTCATTGACGCGCTGGCAAATGAAAACAATACGCAGAACGGCGATCTGGTCGTCTTCACGTTCCGCGTGCGTACGGATGCGCCTGCCGGCGAAACTGCGGTCAGCCTGCGATACGAAGAGAGTTCCACATTGGATAAAGATCTGCAGAGCGTCCCGTTCCTGACGCAGAGCGGCACGTTTACCGTGGAGCGTTTGCCCGGCGACGTCAATGCGGACGGCGTCATCGATCTGAAGGATGTGGTGCTGCTGCGGCGTTACCTTGCAAACTGGGATGTGACGATCAATCTCGCAAACGCCGACGTCGACATGGAATCGGACGTGGACGTCCGGGACGTGGTGTATATCACGCGCTTCCTTGCGGGCGGCTACGGTTTGACACTGCACTGAGAATGCACAACTGAAACGGCGGATCGGTTCCGGCTGATCCGCTTTTCTTTTGGACGGAGGAAACTATGCTGCAATTTGTGATTGGCTCGGCCGGTACAGGAAAAACAACCTATATCACACAGACAGCGGCGCGTCTTGCACGGGACGGGACACAGCCGCTGCTGCTTTTGGTGCCGGAGCAGGCGTCGTTCGACTACGAGAAGCGGATGCTGCGCGAACTCGGTCCGCGGGACGCGCAGAATGTCGAAGTGTTCAGTTTCTCGCGACTTGCGGAAACGACGCTCGGTTTTCACACCCATCCGCCGATCGACGACGCGGGCAGAGCGGTTCTGATGAGCATTGCGCTCGAGTCGATGGGGGAGAAGCTGAATGTTTATGCCCGATATGTCAAGAGTTTGAGCGTTGCCAACGAGCTGCTGCGGCTGTCTGCGGAATTCAAACGCTGCATGCTGTCTCCGGCAGCGGTACAGACGCTTGCGGCGGGAATGGAGGACTGCTTCCTCAAGCACAAGCTGACAGAGATCGGTCTGATCCTCGAGACGTACGATGCGCTTGTGGCGGAACGCTACACGGACGAGACGGATGCGCTCACAAGGCTTGCCGACTACCTGACGGAGAACGCGGTGTTTCGCGGCCGCACGGTGATGCTTGACGCGTTCAGCGGGTTTACCGCGCAGGAGTACGCCGTGATCGGACGTCTGCTGACACAGGCGGACGCCGTTTATATTGCGCTGTGCACAGACTCGCTTCATGTACAGCGGAACTATGACGCGACCGCATTTGCGTATGTGCGGCGCACGGCGGAACGCATTGCGCATATGGCGCGGCGATACGACGTGCCGATCAAAGCGCCGATTGTTGTCTCCGACAAACCGTACCGCTTTCGCAGCTCCGCGCTTTCCGCGCTCGAGCGTGTGATCGCCGAGGCTGCGCCGACGGCTTTTGACGCGCCTGCGCCGGAGATCACGGTTGCGTATGCGACCGACATCTATGAGGAGTGCGCGTTCACGGCGGCAAGCGTCAAACGGCTGCTGCGCGAGCAAGGCTTTCGGTGCCGCGAGATCGCCGTGCTGTTCCGTGATGCGCAGCGCTATGAGGCGCCGATGCGCGCCGCGCTGCGGGAATGCGGCGTGCCTGTCTTTGAAGACAAGCGTCAGCCGATCTTGACACAGCCGCTGATCTCGCTTGTGCGCGGCCTGTGCGCCGCGGCGTCGGCGGGATTCACGACGGAAAACCTGATGCAGATGCTCAAGACGGGGCTTTTGGATCTAGATGAGAACGAGACGGCGGCGCTCGAGAATTACGCGCTGCTTTGGAACATACACGCGCGCGGATGGCGGAAGCCGTTCGAGGCGCATCCGGACGGACTGGGACAGGCGCAGACGGAAGAATCGCAGGCGCGCCTTGCCGAGTTGAATGCGCTGCGGGAAAGGCTTGTGCAGCCGCTCGAGCGCTTCTGCGCCGCGGTGCATGACGCGGACGGACGCCGTTTCGCCGAGGAGATCTATCGGTTTTTGACTGCGCACCATGCGGATGCGCACCTTTTGGAGTTGGCGAAGCGGCTGCAGGCGCGTGGGGAAACAGCGCTGGCCGATGAGCAGGAGCGCATATGGGAACTGCTCATGGAGCTGCTGGAACTGTTTGCCCGCACGCTCGCGCACCGTCCCGTTTCGCCCGCCCGTTTTGCCGAACTGCTGGATGTGGCGCTGCGCACGCGCACGCTCGGCACGATCCCGCAGGGCCTCGACGAAGTGCTTGTCGGCGATCTCGACCGAACCGTCACGGATTCGCCGCGTGCCGTGTTTGTGCTCGGTGCACAGGAAGGCGCCTTTCCGCGCACGCCGACGTCCGGCGGCCTGCTGACACTGTCCGAGCGCAAGACGCTGCGCGAGATGCAGGTCGAACTGTATGATTTCGGCGAGGTGAAGGTCAGCGAGGAGCGGTTTCTCGTATACAAAACGCTTTGCTGCGCATCGGAAATGCTGACTGTCTCGACCTGCGCCATGAGCGACGACGGATCGGTACAGACCGGCTCCGAGATCGTGCGCACGCTGCGTGCATGTTTCCCGCAGTGCACGGCGGTACAGTGTGCC
The DNA here is from genome assembly GCA_902790325.1 of Oscillospiraceae bacterium. Classification (GTDB taxonomy): domain Bacteria; phylum Bacillota; class Clostridia; order Oscillospirales; family Acutalibacteraceae; genus UBA1425. The sequence goes on from CADARP010000006.1 coordinate 69,358, forward strand.
GCGCAGACTGCGCTCGAACGCGTGGAAAGCGAGACGACGGCGTTCAAAGAGCTTTGTTTGCTCAGCCGTAAGCGTGACAGCGTTTATCCGGAGCTGCGCGCGCATTTTAATGCGGACGACAGCTTCCGCACGCGGCTGCAGGCGCTGGAGCGCATCGGAAACGCCGGCGCGTTCCGAATCGCGGATTCCGCGCTGTCCGAGCGGCTGTTCGGACGCAATATGTTCATTTCCGCCTCCCGCGTGGAGAGCTACTATAAATGTCCGTTTGCCTATTTCTGCAAGTTCGGCCTTTTGGCAAAGCCGCGCAAGGCGGCGCAGTTCGATCCGGCCGCGCAGGGTACGGAGATCCATTTCGTGCTGGAAACGCTGCTGCGGCAGCATGGGCGCGACGGTTTGCTCGCCATGACGCGCGAAGAACGGCAGACGCAGATCGACGCCATTCTGGACGCATATCTGCTCGAGATGCTCGGCGGCGCCGAACAGACGAAGCGGTTTTTGTATCTGTACAACCGCCTGCGCAAGACGATGGGCGAGATCGTCGAGCGTCTGGTGATGGAGTTTTCCGTCTGCGATTTCGAGCCGGTCGACTTTGAGCTGAAGATCGATCGCGACGGCGACATATCGCCGTATGTCACTGCAGTGCCCGGCGGGGGAACGGTACAGATCCGCGGAGCGGTCGACCGTGTGGACAAGCTCGAGCTGAACGGCAAAACATACATCCGCATCGTGGATTACAAATCCGGCGGCAAGAAGTTTGCGCTGGCGGACGCGCTGGGCGGTCTCAATCTGCAGATGCTGCTGTACCTGTTTGCCATCTGGCAGAACGGCGCGGACTATTACGGCGCACCGATTGTGCCGGCCGGCATCCTGTATATGCCCGCGAAGGCAGCGTTTGAGAAACTCTCGCGTGATCTGCCGCCCGAGGAAGCGGCTCTGGCCAAGGCGAAGTCCATGCGCATGAACGGGATGCTGCTCGACGACAGCGTCGTTCTGCTGCACATGGACAACGGCGAGAGCGGATGTTTCATCCCCGTGGACAGCAAGCATAAGGGAAGCCTGATTTCTCTGCACCGCCTTTCCGTACTCAAATCGGAGACGGAAAAACTTCTGTGTGAGATGGCGCAGAAACTGCGTTCGGGCAAGATCGAAGCCCTGCCCGCGCAGGACAGCGAGCGGCATAACGCATGCGCATACTGCGATTACCGCAGCGTGTGCGGCCGCGAGGACGACATGCCGCAGCGCGAGATTCCGGCTGCGGGCTTTGCGGATTGTCTGAAAATCCTGGACGAAAAGGAGGCGCAAACCGATGCAGTGGACAGTTGACCAGCAAAAAGCGATCTCTGCGCGGGACGGCACGCTGCTTGTGAGTGCGGCTGCCGGTTCCGGCAAGACGGCGGTATTGGTAGAGCGCGTCCTGCAAAGACTGGCCGACCCCGAAAACGTCTGTCCGGCGGATGCGCTTCTGATCGTGACCTTTACAAAGGCCGCGACGGCGCAGATGCGCGAGAAGATCTCCGCCGCCTTGCAGAAGCGCATTCACGAAGATCCGACGAACGAGCATCTGCTTCGCCAGCAGGCGCTTTTGCCGTTTGCGCACATCAGCACGATCGACAGCTTCTGCGCCGATATCGTCCGCGAAAACTTCCAGAAGCTCGGTGTGGAACCGGACTTCCGCATTATGGACGAACACGCGCTGCACGTCATGCAGCAGGAGACGGCCGCCGAGATCGTCGAGCAGATGTACGCCGAGGACGACGGTACGTTTTCCGAGCTGTGCGAACTGTTGTTCCGCGGACGGGACGACGGCAAACTTGTGGAAACCATCCTCGAACTGGATATGGTCGCATCGTCCTTTGCGCAGCCCGAACAATGGCTTCGTGAGCTCTACAAGCACTATGATCCGTCCGTCCCGCTGGGGGAAACGATCTGGGGTCAGCTCGCCGCCGAGCTCGGGCGGCGGATCGTGCAGACGTGTATCGACAGCGTCGATCGCGCTTGTTTGATTATCCGCGGCGACGCGGACGTGCTTGCCAAATATGCGCCGTTCCTTTCCGAAGAACGCGCCGTGCTCGAATCCCTGATGGAAAAGCTGCACGGCAGCGACTGGGACACGATGCGCGAAGCGGCGCTGTCGGCTGCGGATACCCTGCCGCCGCGGGCGCCGACCGTGCGCGGCAACGATTCCTACGAAAAGGAAGCCGCGCACCAGACCCACAAATCGAACAAGGAGCGCCTGCAAAAACAGCTCGCGCTGCTGTTTTGCAGTACGGCGGCGGAATATGCCGACGACGCGGTCTATTGTCTGCCGCTGATTCGATGTCTGTCCGAGACGGTCATCCGGTATCGGGAGGCGCTGCTGGAAAAGAAAAAGGCCGCCAACAGCTATGATTTTTCGGACGTCAGCCTGTTTGCGCTGCGCTGCCTCGAGGACGGGAACGGCGGCAAATCCGACTACGCCCGCGAGCTGTCCGCGTCGTTCCGCGAGATCCTTGTTGACGAGTTTCAGGATGTGAACGGCGCGCAGTACAAGCTGTTTGACCTCTTGTCACGGGACGGGGAAAACCTGTTCATGGTCGGCGACGCGAAACAGAGCATCTATAAATTCCGGCAGGCGAGACCGGACATTTTCATTCGACTGAAGGAAAATTATGCGCTGTATACGGACGGCAATTACCCCGCGCTCGTACAGCTTGACTGCAATTTCCGCAGCCGGCAGAACGTGACGGAGTGGGTCAACTTCGTGTTCCGTCAGATCATGTATTCCGGCAGAGACAGACTGTTTGAGGTCAACTATGACGAGCGGGAATTTCTGCGCGCGCGTGCCGAGTATCCGCCGGACAAGACAGCGGATGCGCAGCTGCATGTCGTTCGCGTCGAACGCGGCACGGAGGATCGGATCGTCGCCGAGGCGCGGTATGTTGCCGCATGGATACAGGAACAGCTTGACGCGGGACTCGAGGTGACAGAGAACGGCGCGCTTCGTCCGGCGCGGCTGCAGGACTTCTGCATCCTGGTTCGCTCGGACGCCGGCCGTATCTCCAGAATCGCCGATACGCTTGCGCAGTACGGCATCCCCGCATTGGCCGGTTCGCAGGGCGGACTGTTCGACGCGCCGGAGGTGCGTTTTCTGCTCTCGCTTCTGCAAACGCTCGACAATCCCACGCAGGACGTGCCGCTTCTGGCGGTGATGCTGTCGCCTGTGTTCGGCTTTACGCCGGACGACCTGTCGGCGCTGCGCATCGACGACCGCGAGGCGGGTCTGTACGCACTGGTCTGCGAGGCGGCCGGAACGCAGGCGCGGTATGCGGAGTTTCTCGACCGGTTTGCGTCGCTGCGTATGCTTGCCGCCACGCTGTCGGCAGCGGAGCTTGTGCGCCGCCTTCTGGACGAAACGGGATACGGCGCTGTCGCGCTGGCGATGACCGACGGCGCGGGGAGACAGGCGAACCTGCGCATGATCGAGCAGCTCGCTGCGCAGTACGAGCAGAGCGGGCGGTTCGGCCTGTCCGGCTTCGTGCGTTTTCTGGAACACATGCAGGAGCGCGGCAAAACAGAAAAGCCGTTTGTCCAGCATCCGCTTGCGGACGCGGTGCAGATCATGACCATCCACCGCAGCAAGGGGTTGGAGTTCCCTGTCTGTATTCTGATGAACTGTTCCGGCCCGTTCAACGGCGATGATTATATGAACAATTATATCTACCATAACCAATACGGCATGGCGACTGTGCGCCGCGATTCCGCGAACTTCATCCAATATGACACAGTGCCCAAACGGGTGCTCAACGCCAAGGTGCGCGAGACGAATATCAACGAGGAGCTGCGCGTGCTGTATGTGGCGATGACGCGCGCGAAGGAAAAACTGATTGCGGTCTGCTCGCTCGACAATCCGGCGCGGAAGCTGATGCAGTTGTCGCTGCGCGCCGGCGTATCGGGTTCGGTGGACGGCATATTTGAGCTGAACAGCTACGCGGATATGCTGCTTGCGGCATGTCTGCGCCATCCAGATGCACACGCGCTGCGCGAGGAGGCGGGCATACCGGCAAACAGCGTGATGCTCGACGCCGGTTTTCCGCTGTACGTCGAGATCAAGGATGCGCCGATGCAGATCAATGCTGTGCCGCAGCAGACGGAGATGCGCGATCCGGACAGCGAGATCCTGTCGCAGATCGAGGCGCGCACGTCCTATGTTTATCCGTTCGCCGCGCTTTCGGCGGCAACGGCAAAGCACGCCGCGTCCGAGCAGGAACACGGCGCGATCGACGAGGCGTTCTTTGCGTCCGCACGTCCGGCGTTTATGGCGTCCGGCGGATTGACGCCCGCGCAGCGCGGCACGGCGCTGCACCGCTTCATGCAGTTGTGCGACTATGCGCGCGCCGCCGAGGACGTTGAGGCGGAATTGGATCGGCTGACGGCGGACGGGGCATTCACGCCGCAGGAACGCGATGTCGTGCCGGCGGATGCCGTGCGTCGTTTCTTCCGCAGCGATCTCGGACGGCGGATGCTGCGGTCCGACACGCTTCTGCGTGAAAAACGCTTTGCCATCGAAGTGCCGCTGCCCGATCTGTATCCCGATCTGGCGCAGATCGGCGCAGGAGAAACCGTTGTCATTCAGGGTATGGTCGACTGTGCGTTCGTCGAGGACGGGAAGCTCGTGATCGTGGACTACAAGACCGACCGCGAATCACCCGATACGCTGCGCGCGCGGTACCGCAGCCAGCTTCGGACATACAGCACCGCGATGCGCCTGTGTACGGACTATGCGATCGGCGGCGTGTATCTGTACTCTTTCCACAATCATCGTGAAATCGACATGAGGCAGCCGGAATATTAAGACAATCTTAATTGATTCTGCGGGAAACATATGCTATATTAACCGAAAAGGGGTGTTTTGCATGTTCAAAAAAATGATATGCATGCTGCTGTGCGCCGCGATTCTGGCAAGCGGTATTTCGCTTTGCGCCGCAGCGGAGAATGACGCGCTGCCGTTTTTGGTCGCGACCGATCTGCACTACAAGCCTATGCCGCAAAAAGTGCCGAACAATTTTCCCGGCGACAAGTATTACTGCAGTGCGGGATACTCGCCGAGTTTGTTGTCCGAGTCGTATGCGGTGCTGCAGGCGTTTCTCCGTCAGGCCGCGGCGTCCGACGCCGAGTTTATCCTGCTGTGCGGCGATCTGACGGATGAGGGCACGATGCGGCAGCATCAGGAAATGGCCGCATACCTGTCCGCCTTTGAGCAGCAGACCGGCAAGAGTGTCTATGTCATTGACGGCAATCACGACTTTTTCAACCGCGTCTCTGTGCAGACGTTTAAGGATCTGTATGCCGAGCTCGGCTACAGCGAGGCGCTGGAGGTGGATGAAAACACCTGCTCCTATACGGTCGACTTGTCCGACAAGTACCGCCTGCTGGCGCTGGACTCGTGCAAACCCGGCTACGGTGAAGACGGGTTTACCGACGAGCTTCTGCAGTGGGCGGATCAGCAGGCCGCCCGCGCAAAGCAGGACGGCAAGACGCTTATCGCCATGATGCACCACAATTTCCTGGAGCATTTTCCGTTCCAGTCCAAGATCATGCCGGCGTTCATCGTGCGTCCGGAACTGGATATGAAGACGCATTTCCTCAACTGGGGCGTGCGGTATGTGTTCACGGGACACACACATGCGCACGACGTGACGAGTTATACCGACAAGGCAAACCGAACGGTCTATGACATCATGACGACCAGTTTGAACGGCTATCCGTGCAAGTACCGTTCGCTGTCTCTGAACGACAGCGGTCTGGACATGAAGACGCATCGGATAGAGCGTGTCGATCCGGCCGATCTGACGGAAGGGTATACGGACGAACTGCTTGAGGAGCTGTCGACCGATCTCGATCAATATGCGCTCGGCTGTTTCGCGCACGCGTTTGAAAACAAGAAGGACAGCTTCATCGGGGAACAGGCGCTTTCTGACGTTCTGAAACGGTTTGTCGGCGAAAAGACAGCCGCTTTCCTCGATCCGTTCTTCCGCTCGTTTATGCAGACGCTTTTCCTGCCGATCTACGAACCGGACACGCCGGACGGAAAATGTTTGGCCGACCTTTCCCGCTCGCTCGGACTGACCGTGCCCGAAACGGACAAAAAGACTGTGTCCGATCTGGTGTTCTACTTTGTCTGTGTGGTGTATGAAGGCGGCGAAAACCTGCCTTACTACGACCCGCAGATCCAACTGTTCATGCAGTGCGTCTACACATCTCTTTTTGAATCTATGAAAACCGTGAATACACAAACACGCGAAGCAATCCTATCCGATCTACGCGCAAACTTCTCCGGCAATGCGGTACCGTTCGCGGTGTCTGCCGCCGGTGAACTTGCGCTCGGCGCGGTCAAGGACGATCGGCTGCTCGAAGTGACGCTGCTGATGATCTCGCCGTTGATCGAGTCGTTTTCCAAGGACGACGACGTCCCGGACAACGACGCATTCCTGCCGATGCAGAATACGGCCAATCCTGCGCTGTCGTTCCTGCGGCAGATCTGGACGCGGGTGTATGTCTTCCTGCAGAGGTATTTCTCGGGCTTTGCGCGCATATTCAAAAAGTATCCGCTGTTTTCATTGAATAAACCTAACTATACATATTAAGGAGAGAGAGCTAATGAAGAAACTTTTGTCCGTTTTGCTCTGCGCTGTATTGTGTCTCGGCGTCCTGAGCGTGAGCGCGCCCGCGCTTGCGCAGGCGGTTGCCGCCGCGGAAAAGACGACGCTGGTCGTGGAGCTTGAGGGCGAGAATGCGCTTCGGGCGCTGAATGAAGGACTGTCGCTCAAAAAGGCGCTCGGTTCGATCGACGCCGAGCGCAAGAACGCCGTGCAGGCGATCGAGTCGGTTGCCAAAGACGCTGAGGTAGCCTATACCTACACGCACGTCCTGAACGGCGTGGCGGTCGAAGCTGCCAAAGGCGACATTGCCAGGATCAAGAGACTCGACGGCGTTCGTGCAGTGTATGATGTCGGCGGCGTCAAGGCGCAGGTCGAGGCTGCTCCGCAGGGATCGCTGATTTCCTCCGGTACCATGATCGGCGTGGATAAGCTGCACGAAGCGGGGATCGACGGAACGGGAACCGCGATCGCGGTCATCGACGGCGGTCTGGAATGGGATCACGAAGCGATGCGTCTTTCCGATCCTGATTCCGCGAAGATCACCAAGACGGACGTTGCGGCGGTTTTGTCCGCCAATGCGATGAACATGGTAAACGTGGGCGCGGACGACCTTTACAAGAGCGCGAAGGTGCCGGTTGCGTTCGATTACGGCGGAAACGATACCGATCCTACGGATTGGGATAACGGCGGATATCCGGACCACGGTATGCATGTCAGCGGCATTGCCGCGGGCAACAGCGGCAAGTTGGTCGGCGTTGCGCCCGAAGCGCAGATCCTTATTTTCAAGATCGACGTCTCGGACGATGCGAGATTCCTGGCTACTCTGCTTGCGGCGATCGACGATGCGGCGAAGTTCGACATCGCGTCCATGAACATGAGCGTGGGTATGGAATTTGAAATGCGCGACGATCCCGCACATGAACTGCTGGGCAAGGCGATCGAAAACGCCAGAAACAGCGGGATCTCCGTTTGCACCTCAGCGGGCAACAGCGGTGTATTCAGCAATTCCGTGCTCGATCCCGACAACGGCACCAACGGGATTCCGAACTCGTTCGCCGACTCGACGAGCGTGGCGTCGGTGGACAACGTCAATATGTCGCAGCCGGTGACCAATGGGATAGAGTCTCTGGAATACGCAGACGGCAAGAAGGCAGAAGTACTCATGTATTCGACCATGACAATCCCGGAAAAGGGCGAATTCGTGCCGGTCGGCAAGAATGGCCCCGAGAGCGATACAGCGGGAAAGCTTTTGCTGCTCTATGATCCGAACGTCAGCATTCTTCCGTACCTGTCCGATAAGGAAACGACGGGAATGATCATGTCGGAGTCAGTCTTGTTGGACAATGAGGTTATGCTTTATCCGATTCGCAATTTCAAGATCCTATTGATCTCCGACGTGGACGCATACCGTTTGATGCACAGCCAGAGCAGATCGTACTCGCTGACCTACTCGCAGTATTATGTGGAACCTGCCGATATCCTGCGTTCGAGCAGCTACACAAGCTACGGCGTGAGCGAGGATCTGGAACTGACGGTAGACGTCGCTGCACCCGGCGGTATTATCTATTCGAGTGTGACCGATGGTAGTTATGACATTTACGGCGGCACGTCCATGGCGTCGCCGCATATTGCCGGCAGTGCGGCGCTGCTTGAACAGGCGATACAGAAGACGTATCCCGATGTGACAGGCAGAGAAAAAGCCGACTTGAAGGAGAGCATGATGTGCTCAACGGCAGACCCGATCCTGTCGGGAGAGGTACCGATCTCGCCGCGAGCAGTCGGTGCGGGACTTGTGAATCTCAGCGAAGCCGTCGCGTCCAACGCTGTGCTTCTCGGCAAGAATGAACGTACCGCGATCAATATAGGCGACGGGATCGACGATATGGTCAAGCTGTCCTTTACCGTAAAGAACATCTCGAAGACCGACGTGCGCTACGATACGCTTGACTTTGACGTGATCACCGACGATTACGCCGAAGAACGTGTGTTTGACGATTCGACCGGTACGTATTCGACGCAGATGTACATTACCGGTCAGAGTGTTGCGCTGGATTATACCGTCGTGCAGTCTGACATGCCGCGCAGTATCACGCTGCATCCCGGCGAATCAAAGACCGTGACCTGCACGCTGCAGCTTGACGCAGAGCAGCTCTCTGAAAACGCCGAGGTGTTCACGAACGGTTTCTATGTGGAGGGCTACGTTTATCTGACCGATTCCATGACCGGTCAGACGCCGCTGAATATCCCGTTCATGGGATTCCGGGGCGACTGGGAGGCGGTCCCCGCTGTTGTGACAATCGGAGGGTTCTATGATACGTTCTGGGGCTATTACGCTGAAGAACATTTGTTTGTTCAGCGCAATCTGAAGGAACTGACCTTTGAGCTGAAAGATAAGAACGGAAATACGGTCGCAACGCATACGGAAAAGTACGTCAAGAAGGGCAACTTCTACGATAAAGCGAGCATCTGCTATCTATTTGGTAATGAGCCGATTCCGGACGGCGAATACGGTCTGGAAGTGTACGTGCTGCCGGACGTCCCGAACGCAGAACGAAGGCTGGCCTTCGACAGCATAACCCTGACCATCGACCGTCACGCGCCTTCGATCCTCAATGTGAAGCTCGAGAACACCGCGGACGGCTGCGACGTCATCATCACCTGCGACTGTGACGATCTCGACTACGCCGATCTGAGGGGTTCCGGTCTGTTCGATCGTCACTTCTACGACATCTATCCGTTCGATAACGGGTACGATCATGTGGACAAGGACGGCAACTATGTCTATGTCGTGCATGAGCGCGAGAACCTGCGCCGGATGCCCGTCGTAGAGGTCGTGGACAGGGTCGGATATGAGGATTCCTACGGCAGTTATTCACTCATTATGATGATTTGGCAGTTCCTGAGAGGACTTCCGAGCAGAATTGCCTCCTGGTTGAGAAGCAAGTTTGGTTTGAACTATCTCTTTTAATGAGCATGTGTGAAGCGTGACTGTTTTCGACACGGCAGTCTCGCCATTTGGGGCGGAAGTGAAAAACTGCTCCGCAAACTGAAAAACGAAAAAAGACGAACCGGACAGCCTTGAAGGTTGTCCGGTTTCATCTGCTGCCGACAAAAAAATCCCCGCACCGAGAAGGCACGGGGAAAAGGAGATTGCGTTTTTATCTCTTGGAGAACTGCGGAGCGCGGCGGGCGCCTTTGAGACCGTACTTCTTTCTTTCCTTCATTCTGGGGTCTCTGGTCAGGAAGCCGGCTTTCTTGAGCGCGGGACGAAGCTCTTCGTTGAACTGCAGGAGTGCGCGGGAAAGGCCGTGGCGGATGGCGCCTGCCTGGCCGGTCACGCCGCCGCCTGCGACGGTGCAAACGATGTCGAACTGACCCTCGGTCGCGGTGAGAACGAGCGGCTGACGCACGATCAGCTTGAGCGTTTCAAGACCGAAATAATCGTCGATGTCTCTGTCATTGATGGTGATCTTGCCGGTGCCCGCATAGACGCGGACTCTGGCGACGGAGCTCTTTCTGCGGCCGGTGCCGTAGAAGTAAGGATTAGAATCGTACATTTAAAATGCCTCCCTTTCTCTTAAAATTCTCTCGTTTCGGGCTTCTGGGCGGCCTGCTTGTGCTCTGCGCCCTTGTACACGCGAAGACGGGTGAGTGCCTTGCGGCCGATGGTGTTGTCGGGAAGCATACCCTTGACAGCCTTTTCGATCACGAATTCCGGACGGGTCTTCATCAGGGTGCCGTACTTGACTTCCTTGAGATGGCCGATGTAGCCGGTGTGATGATAATACTTCTTCTGTTCAAGCTTCTTGCCGGTGAGGACGACCTTCTCGGCGTTGATGATGATCACGCTGTCGCCGCAGTCGGCGTGAGGCGCGAACGTGGGCTTGTGCTTGCCGCGCAGAAGCGTAGCGGCTTCGGTCGCAACCTTGCCCAGGGGCTTGCCGGCTGCATCCAGCACATACCATTTGCGGGTGATCTCTTCCGCTTTAGGCATATAAGTTGACATAAAACTACCTCCGTTGTTTTTTCGTGCCTCGTTAGTGTATCACAACATATGTACGTTGTCAACCGAAATTTTCAATTTTTTTAAATTTAAAAGCGAATGCTTTGATTTTCTCTTAAATACTCGGATTATCTCTTTTTTTCTTTCGTATGACTTTCAAAAAACGACGCAAAAAAAGCGGCAGGACGTGCCTGCCGTGCTTTCGGAATAATGGATTATTTCAGATTGTCGAATGCTTTGATCCACTCGTCTGCGATCAATGCGTGGCCGAACGGGGTGGGATGCACGCCTTCTTCCGTCCAGTGCTCCGCGGGGGCGCGCTTCTGCGCTTCGTCAAAAACCTGCTGCAGCGGCACGAACGTCTGCGAGAACGCATCTGCCGCGCGCTTTGCGGCGGCGGCGCGCAAAGAAATCTGACTGCTGAATTCTTCCCATGCGGCGTCGGTCGCGCGCCCATGCGTGATGAACGGCTCCAGAATGAGAAAACGCGTCCGAGGCAGCTCTTGCAGAACTTCATCAAGCAGCATGGAATAGATGCGCTCGAACTTGTCTGCGGCAACGCCGTTGCTTTCGTTGATCTCGTGCCAGACGTCGTTGACGCCGATCAGGATGCTCACGACGTCCGGACGCAGATTGATGAGATCGCACTTGATGCGCGCATAAAGATCGACAACGCGGTCGCCGCTGACGCCGCGGTTGAGAAACCGGTACGCATCCGGCTGTGCACAGCCGAGCTTTGCCGACACAAGAAGGGGATACCCGAAACCAAATGCGCCGCCGTGCGTGTCGTTGTCGCGGACACGGCAGACGTCCGTAATGGAATCGCCTTGAAAGAGAATTGTCTGCATACTATATTATTACCTTTCTTGTTTGAATTGCATTTACCAAGATACGCTGATGCGGATCAGATAGCCTGTGAACCGTCCGGCGCTGATCTTGACCTTGATGTTCTTGAAACCGTTTTTCTCCATTTCGCCCACGATGAAGTCGTGCAGATCGGCCTTGTTTACGCGCAGCACATGTTCGATATAGTTGTAGTCCTTCTGGCTGACAAAGATGCGCTCCTGTTCATGAATGATACCGACCATGTGCATGAAGTCAATATACATTTGATAGGATGTTTCGCCGCGGGACGCTTCCTCATAGCATTTTTTGAGGAAACAGCGCACAATGCCTTCTTTCAGCGAGAAATAGATCTCGTTGAGATAACGGTTTTCTTCCGTGCGTTCCTCGACGGGCGCCTGATCGGATTTCTTTCTCAATTCGTCAGCAAACGACATCTGACATTCACTCCATACTGCCGAAATTTATTCTAATATAGTATACAGCATTTCTTTGTATAAAGTCAAGTATTTTGCACATGTACTTCCGGAAATCAAAGAAAACGCGGAATTGACAAAACCACAGCTTTTTCTTATAATAGGATCATAATAAAAGGAGGTCGAAACGATGCCCCTTCTTTTTGTCCGGCAAGATATAACCAAAATGCAAGTGGATGCCATTGTCAATGCTGCCAACGAATCGCTGCTCGGCGGCGGAGGCGTGGACGGCGCGATCCATCATGCGGCGGGCCGCGGTCTGCTGCGCGAATGCCGCACGCTCGGCGGGTGCAAAACGGGTGAAGCCAAACGCACCCGCGGATACAAGCTGCCGTGTAAATACGTCATCCACACGGTCGGCCCTGTCTGGCATGGCGGAAATGCGGGCGAGGAAGCGCTGCTGACCGCGTGCTATACAAACTCCCTGCGGATCGCTGCGGAAAGCGGCTGTGAGAGCGTGGCATTTCCGTTGATTTCGTCCGGCGTTTACGGCTATCCCAAAGCGGACGCCATCCGTGTTGCCGTGCGCAGCATCCGCGCTTTTTTGCAGTTGCATGACATGACCGTCTATCTTGTGCTGTTTGACCGCGACGCCGTCGACGTCGCAAAGGAGCGCTTCACCGATCTGCAGCAGTACATCAACGACCATGCCGTTCGGGAGATCGAACGGACCTTTGCCCGTGGAAACAAAGACGCTTTCCCCTTTGTGCGCACACAGCGCACCGCGCGGCAGGATCATCCGGATAAAAACGCTGACCTTGAACCGTCGCAGCCTTTCTTTGCGCCGAAAAAGGCACAAGAGAAGGTACAGTTCGATTTATTTGAAGCGGATGCGTGCGCCGCAAGCGAACGGGAGCCCGAGCCGGAAACGCGTCGGCCGCTCGCGTCGTCAATGTCGATGCCGGCAGAAGCGGGCAGCGGATCGATTGAGAATACACTGTCGCTGGACGATCTGCTGTGTCAGCTTGACGAGAGCTTTTCCGAGATGCTGCTGCGTAAGATCGACGAAAAGGGCATGACGGATGCGCAGTGCTACAAAAAGGCCAACATCGACCGCAAGCTTTTTTCCAAGATCCGCAGCAACGCACAGTATAAACCGAGCAAATCCACAGCATTGGCGTTTGCCATCGCGCTGGAGCTGCCGCTTCCGGAGGTGCGAGAGATGCTGGGCAAAGCAGGATATGCGCTGTCCCGCAGCAGCAAGTTCGACGTGATCGTGGAGTATTTCATCACGAACGGCGACTACGACGTGTTCGAGATCAACGAGGCGCTGTTTGCGTTCGACCAGAATCTGCTCGGCGCATAACAGAATAAATGTCGCTTCGCAGGCGACCAGATCCGGGATTGTTTCCTCTATACTGTAGGCACAAAAACAAAGGAGGAAACAAACATGAAAACGAACGCGGAAAACAAAAACAACCTGACGGAGCTTGTCTTTATCCTCGACCGCAGCGGCTCGATGAGCGGGCTGGAGGCGGACACGATCGGCGGATTCAACTCGATGGTGGAGAAGCAGAAGAAGGAAGAGGGGACGGCATACGTCTCCACGGTACTGTTCAACCAAGAGAGCACAGTGGTTCACGACCGCGTCGACGTGCAGAAGGTTGAGCCGATGACTGAGAAAACATACTGTGTCGGAGGCTGCACGGCGCTGCTGGATGCGATCGGCGATGCTGTGAAGCACATCGGCAATATTCACAAGTATGCCCGTCCCGAGGACGTCCCGGCGCATACGCTGTTCGTCATCACGACCGACGGCATGGAGAATGCCAGCCGCCGCTACAACGGCGATCAGGTGCGCAGGCTCGTCGAGCGTCAAAAGGAAAAGTACGGATGGGAGTTTCTGTTCCTCGGCGCGAATATCGACGCGGTCGAAACGGCGCAGAGGATCGGTATCAGTGCAGACAGAGCTGTAGACTACTGCTGTGACAGCGCAGGTACGGCGCTCAACTACGAGACGCTGACAGAGTGCGTCAGCGACGTGCGCGCCGGTCGCGGCGTTTCCAAAACGTGGAGCGCGGCCATCAAGAGGGACCACAAAGAGAGAGGCCGGAGATAAGCGGCCCAAGGAAACGATTCCTGCCGTTCGGATACAACGAAGAAAAAGTGTCTGCGGGAATCTGTCCGAGGCGGATTTTCGCAGATACTCCGGAATATCGAAAAACTGATTTTATGTGAGGAGGACCCAATCATGACATCTGTTACACCTTCCCGTCGATACAGCCATGTGGTGATCGTCGGGCTGGACGGCATGGGCATTTTTTGCAAGGATACGCCGACGCCGCGTATGGACGGGATCTTTGAAAACGGCGCAAAAACCACGCAGGCGCTGTCGCTGTTCCCCACCATCAGCGCGCAGAACTGGGGTGCGATGCTGCTCGGCACCGACCCGGAAGTACACGGCTTGACGAACGGTATAATCAGTCAGCAGGAATACAAGAACAAAGACCTTCCTTCTATCTTTACGACTGTCCGGCAGGCCTATCCGGACAGCGAGTTGTGCTCTGTGAGCAACTGGGAGCCGATCAATCACGGGATCATCGAACATGACGTCGGCGTGCTGCTTGAAACGGCGGACAACGGTGCGCAGACCACGGACAAGGTCGTGGAATGCATTAAAACAAGAAAGCCCGATCTGCTGTTCGTGCACATCGACGATCCGGACGGCGCCGGTCACCGGTACGACTACGGCACAAAGGAACACATGGCCTGCATCACCGACGTGGACGCTATGGTCGGCAGGATCTACGACGCCTGCGCCGAAGCGGGCATGATCGACGATACGCTGTTCATCACGATCACCGATCACGGCGGATATCGGTGCGGCCACGGCGGTTATACGGACGGTGAAAAATACATCTTCTTCGCGCTCTGCGGAAAAACCGTCCGCAAGACAGACGGCTTTTTTGCCACGACAAAGGATATCAATGCCATTGTGCGGTATGCGTTCGGCCTGGACATCCCGCAGCCGCAGGATGACGGCTATTCCTCGCAGATACCGGAAGGCGTGTTCGCGGACTATGACGTTCCCTATGTGCTGTCCGCGACCGGCGGCCGCTGCGACGTCGAGCCGCGTCCGCAGCCGGAACTGTACGGCGAGAAGGGTCTGGCGAAGTTCTTTGATCCGGAAGAGATCAAGCTGGCGATGTTTTTTGAGTACAATACGAAAGACGCCGTGGATAAGGTGCATTTCAGCGAATACGGGCAGGTGAAATACTATGCCGCCGGTGTGCGCGGCGCCTGTGCGGAACTGGGCGCAACGGGCTGCCTTGTTTCCGAGGATATGCACTTCGGGACAGATGATTTCACGGTTTGCGCATGGCTCAAAGTGGACGACGCGCCCCCGTCGGAAGCGTACTACTGCGGCACCAAGACCATGACGGATTCCGGCCCCGGTTTTATGCTTGGCTTTACAAATATGGCGACTTGGCTCGGGATCGAAACGCCCGATCCGAAGTCCTACATGGAATTCACGCTTCCGTATCTGCGGGATGTTTCCGGCGGGTGGCTGCATGTGACCTTTGCGTTTAACAGAAAAGAGCGCCGGATCGACCTGTACCGAAACTTCAAACTCAAAAAGGAAATTCTTCTTCCCGAGATCTTTGCGGATGTTTCTTTGGACGCGCTTCCGTTTACCGTCGGCGACGACGCATCCCGAAAGATCAACACGGGCAAAGACGCGCTGATCAATCTCGACGACCTTCTGATCTTCGGCAAGGCGTTCACGCAGGAAGACGCGGAGCGTCTCGCGGCATACTACGAGTTCGGGAGCTGAAGCATCGCCGTATTATGCGCGCTGCCCCCCAAAAAAGAATCGACATGTCCCGCGCAAGGGGACAGACAAGCAGGAACCGCTCTGCAGCAGCAAGGCGGTTCCCGTATCTTTTTAAATAGAATGTATAGAGGTTGATCACTTTGTCAGTTTGACGCAGTAAACGTATTCCGAACGAAGATCGTCCGGGGAGATCGGATCAAAAATGAGGCAGACTTTTCCGTTCTCGCTCTGTACCGACGGGCGCACATCCGCACCCAGCAGCTCAGCTTTCAGGGACGGATCGAACGGCAGATCATGGAGCACAACTTTGCCGAACGGGAACCGGAACAGGAAGGCGTATAGACTGCCGTCCTTCTGCGTGTAGCGCACGTTTTCGTCGCTGCTGTCGGCATACCGCACGCTGCCGTAGATGCCCTCGCCGTTGACGCGCAGCCAGCGGCCGATGTCCAACAGTTTCTGCTGCATGATCACCGGGATTCTGCCGTCCGGCGTCGGGCCGATATTCAGAAGGAAGTTGGTGCCTTTGCTGACGAGATCGACAAGCATCCGCACAAGCTCCGCAGAGGACAGATAGTCCTCTGGCGTTTCAAATCGGTTCCACCCGAACGAACCGCCGATGCCGCGGCACTCCTCAAACGGCCGATCCGCGTGCAGGTACGCTTTGGTGCCGCCGTGCGTGCTGTTGCCGTCGATATAGCCGTATTCGCTTGTGAAGTTGCCGCCCAGTCGTCCGCGCGTTTCTTTTCCCCAGCGGTCGTTCGGCACAATGAAATCGCGTACGCTGGACTCGTTATACAGCCACTGCAGGAATTCCGTGCTGTGCCAGACGCTGCTGTCGTGCTCCCATTCGCCGTCCGTGAACAGCGTTGCGGGCTGATAAGTCTCCATCAATTCCTTGAGCATCGGGATCAAATGCTCGAGAGCGTATGTTTCCGGGTTCTGCAGATACAGCGGATGAAACCATTCGTAAACGGAGTGGTACACGCCGAACCGCACGTCCGTCTTGTCCAGCGCAGTTTTCAGCTCGCGGCAGAAATCGCGGTGCGGACCGACGTCGACGCTGTTCCAGAACGGCGCATATTTGGTCTTGTACATGCAGAATCCGTCGTGATGTTTGCTGACCAGATTCATGTACTTTGCGCCGGAACGCTGAAACAGATCAGCCCATTCATCCGCATCGAAGCACTCTGCTTTGAACAGAGAAACAAAGTCGGTATATCGGAAATTCTTGCCGTAGGTCTTGTTGTGAAACGCCTGAAACTGTTTCTGTACCTCGTTCGGATCGGGGCGTGTGATCGCGTCCCAGTACCACTCGGCGTACTGGCCTTTCGGCGCAAACGCCGGCACGGAGTACAGCCCCCAATGGATGAAGATACCGAATTTCGCATCCCCGAACCACTTCGGTACAGGACGCGCGTTCAAAGATTCCCAGTTGTTTTCGTAATGCATTGCTTTCCCTCCGGATACCGGACCGGTCGGAAACCGGATCGGTCCATGAATGTGCGGATGGTTCTTCGCCCGCCGATCAGCCGTTTTTGCTGCTCGACCGGCCGTCAACCCGCGTCCCCATCATAACATACTCATCCACCCGATACAAGTGTTTTATTATCCTGCACATTTGTGCGTTTTCATAAGCAGCAAGCCCGATCCGCGGCAGGGAAAACGAGCGGCAGTTAAGCTGCGGTTTATCGTACCGATCCTTAAAGAGTCTGTTTTCAAGCCGATAATAACGTGCTTCGTTTTGTATCGACTGCTGTTCCTGGTCAGCGCACGGACAGAAGAGCGTCGAAGTTTGCGCGGCTGCCGTGTTCATCCAGCGCGACACAGGACAAACCGGCATCGCTGCATGTTTGGAACAGCACGTTCTCAACTGCGTCATTGCCGAAGAAATCATCGGTGACAACGACGTCCGCACCGCGCACGTTCGCGTGAACCGCCGGCTGATACTGCATTTTGTAGAATCTGTAGAAGTTATAGAAATCCTTAACAGCCTGTGTGTCGGCGCTGTCGATATCCCGGATCTCGCGTGCGAGACACTGCACAAAGGTTTTGTCCACATATGCCAGCAGCTCGGGATTCACCGATGTATCGGACTGCAGAACTTCCCCGTCCTTCTCGATCCATTCTACGCCCGTGAACGCGCTCTTTCCGAGCAGCGCGCACGCGTGCATGAACTTTTCTCCGTCGATGCTGTACTTCCGGGACAGAAACGCCTCTTCCTGTTTTGTGTCCGAACGGTAACGCATCGTCTGCATTGTGTCATAACCGAGCAGATGCTGCAGCATGGTGTGGAGTTTATAGACCATGTTGTAATTTTTATCCTGCGTTCTGCCTGTCTGGACAAGGCTGGTTTCGTGCGCATCCGACAGTTTGTACGTTGCCGGCGCGAGAGACTCGATCCGGTCGGAGTAGGCGGCATTGTACAGCTGCGCGTCGCCTTCGATCAGAATGTAGTACATCCCGTTCCACAATTCTCCGCAGTTGCGCTTATTGTATTCGGAATCCAGATAGACGTCCTGATAGGCATGCATCATCTCGTGCAGGAACAGATCGCAGGTATCCTTTGTCGGTGTCAGGCAGCT
Organism: Oscillospiraceae bacterium; assembly: GCA_902790325.1. Lineage (GTDB taxonomy): Bacteria > Bacillota > Clostridia > Oscillospirales > Acutalibacteraceae > UBA1425. The sequence goes on from CADARP010000006.1 coordinate 87,675, forward strand.
CTCTCTCACGCACATCAGATCAAATCTGCTCCAAAAGAATCCGCAGGAGCCGCCGATGTGTACGCAGCTGCCTTCGTAATGATAGTCGCTGCCGGTAAACGTGTCGAAAGCTTTGGTATGCGCGACGGCAAACACAAAATTCATCTGTACGGTGTGCAGATCCGGAACGCCGGAAGACCGCAGGATCGCATATGCGGCAGGGTAGTTTCGGGTGAGCTGGTTGAAGGATTCACGAATGAGCGTTTCCATTTTGCTGTCCAGGTTCTTTTCTTTCAGCACGGTTTCCAGGACTTCCGCCGGCTGCGCGTTCTCGTCGTGATCCCACTCGTACTGCGGCAGCGTCGTGCATTCGTCGGCCGTGTTCGATCCGGATCCCGCCGCATTTTCAGCCGGTCTGACTTCTGTATCGGATGCCTGCGTCGTGATGTCCACGGCGCCGACAGGACGTGTTTTTGTCATGGTAACGATCCCGATCAGTACGATCACGACAGAGAAAAAAGTGCAAAGAGATCTTTTGGTGACGGACATGATGTTTCCTCCTTGTTTCTTTAACTGCCCATACGATAGCAGAAACCGAGGAAGAATTGCGCAAAATGTCAGGAATAAAGCAGAAAATGTCAAATAAAAAGAAGGCGGGCGGACGTGTCGACGTATTCCGGGCGGTCGATCCGGTTTCTGCTTCCGTGAGGCGCATCCCGCATCCGGCGATCATTTGAAAGGTACGCGCAGAACATAAAAGAAAAAAGGACCTGCCGAAGCAAGTCCTTTTCTGTGCGGTTCAGTGCTGAGATCGCATTAGTCGATGTGCGGGCCGGCGGCTGCGAGCGCCTTACCGGCTTCGTTATACTCGTACTTCTTGAAGTTCTTGATGAAGCGGGATGCAAGATCCTTCGCCTTCTCGTCCCAGACGGACGGATCGGCGTACGTGTCGCGCGGATCGAGGATTGCGGGATCGACGCCGGCGAGGGAGGTGGGGACTTCAAAGTCGAAATACGGGATCATCTTGGTGGGCGCGCCGATGATGTCGCCGCCGAGGATCGCGTCGATAATGCCGCGGGTATCCTTGATGGAGATACGCTTGCCGGTCCCGTTCCAGCCGGTGTTGACAAGGTAAGCCTTGGCGCCGCTCTTTTCCATCTTGCGGACAAGCTCCTCGGCGTACTTCACGGGATGCAGCTCGAGGAATGCCTGGCCGAAGCAGGCCGAGAAGGTGGGCGTCGGCTCGGTGATGCCGCGCTCGGTACCGGCGAGTTTGGCCGTGAAGCCCGAAAGGAAGTAGTACTTGGTCTGCTCGGGCGTCAGAACGGAAACGGGAGGCAGAACGCCGAACGCGTCTGCGGAAAGGAAGATCACGTTCTGCGCGTCGGGGCCGGAGGAGATCGGACGAACCTTCTTCACGATCTTTTCGATGTGCTCGATCGGATACGAAACGCGGGTGTTTTCGGTGACGCTCTTGTCAGCGAAATCGATTTTGCCGTTTTCGTCCACCGTCACGTTCTCAAGAAGCGCGTTGCGCTTGATTGCGTTGTAGATGTCGGGCTCGGAATCCTTGTCAAGATTGATGACTTTTGCATAGCAGCCGCCTTCAAAATTGAACACGCCGTTGTCGTCCCAGCCGTGCTCGTCGTCGCCGATCAGAAGACGCTTGGGATCGGTCGAAAGCGTGGTCTTGCCCGTTCCGGAAAGACCGAAGAAGATAGCGGTGTTGCCGCCTTCGAGGTCGGTGTTTGCCGAGCAGTGCATTGCGGCGATACCCTTGAGGGGAAGGTAGTAGTTCATCATCGAGAACATGCCCTTCTTCATTTCGCCGCCGTACCAGGTATTGATGATGACCTGTTCGCGGTCGCTGACGTTGAACGCGACGACCGTCTCGGAGTTCAGACCGAGTTCTTTGTAGTTCTCGCACTTCGCCTTGGACGCGGTATACACCACGAAATCGGGCTCGAAAGACGCCAGCTCTTCCGCGGTCGGCATGATGAACATGTTTTCCACGAAATGCGCCTGCCATGCCACTTCCATGATGAAGCGGATCGCCATGCGGGTATCCTTATTGGCGCCGCAGAATGCGTCGATGACGTACAGCTTTTTGCCGCTGAGCTGATTCTTGGCGAGCGCCTTGACCGTCTGCCAGGTTTCAACGCTCATCGGATGGTTGTCGTTGGGATACTCGGGCGTGGTCCACCAAACGGTGTCCTTGGATTTGTCATCCATCACGATGTACTTGTCTTTGGGAGAACGGCCGGTGTAGATACCGGTCATGACGTTCATTGCGCCGAGTTCGGTCATAACGCCCTTATCGAATCCTTCGAGTGCGGGGTCGTTTTCGTCCTCAAAGAGTTTGTCGTAAGACGGGTTGTGGATAACCTCGCTGACGCCTGTAATGCCGTAGCGCTCAAGATCTGTTGCTTTCATATCGTATATCTCCTTTTTCTCCCGCAAGGCGCAGGGAATTTTTTATACTTAATCATTATAGCACACTTTCAGACTCATTTCAATAAAAAAACTCTTTATTATTGTCAAATTTTATGATACAATCACTTTGCTACTCTATTATTCAAGGAGAATTGTACCATGTGGAAAAAAGTCTTGTCCGTTCTGCTCATCGTTTCTGTCCTTTCTGCGCTCGCGCAGCCGGCTGTATTTGCACAGGATGCGGATGCGGTCGTGCGCGGCGAGTGGTCAGCCGCCGGTCATGCCGCGCTTGCGGATACGATGGTCGGACTGCAGAACGCAAACGTGATCAAGATGATCAGCGAAGCGTGCGATTCGCGCGTTTACCTGCAGCGGCATCCCGCGAATGCCGCGACAGCCAACCCGAAGGATTACGCGTACAGGGGATGCAACGCGTACCATGCGATCGGCAACTATGTTGCGTCGACACGGTATCTGTATGCCCTTGCGCGGTTCTACAAGTACGGCACGGCGATAAACTTTACCGCGTACGATGCGGCTTTGACGGGATTGGGCAGATCCTATGAAGCGAACAACCGTCTGGACATCGACAGCGACATCCGGTACATGGAGCAGTACTGCACGTCGAGCTTTCCTTCCGGCATGTCGTATCAGGAGCGTTTGGCGACGACGGCATTCGGTATGCTGTTCCATCTGCTCGGCGATATCTACGCGCACCGTACGGTCGTTCCCGTATCGAGCGTGTCCGTGACGAACAGCAAAGAGTACGGCACCGGATACGGCGGCAACGAGGGCAGGTACTTTGTGATGCGAGATTTCCGCACGGATTGCCCGACACACCGGAACGGCAGCGCGGAGGCATACCGCGCGCACCGGCACGAGCTGTATGAGACGGCGATGCAGGCGCGGGAGGAAGGCTTCCTGCAGTTTATGCTCTTGTTTACCCGTTTCCTGTTTTATGCGCTTTTCGGCCGCCTGCTCGGCGGGCAGGCGTATACGTTCTCGGCAGAGGAAGATATGCAGCTTCTGCAGTTGGCGACCAATATCCCGCAGAACACGTCTTCACTGTGCGGCGGTGAACCGTGCTTTAATACGATGCAGCGGATCGCACAGCTGGGTGTGCTGCAGTTCAAGGACATCAAGTACTTCCTCAACGACGACAGTTACAAGGCGGCGCAGGCATACTATGAGGATCAGGCGCCGGACAACACGTTTTACCCCTGGCGTTTTGAAGCTGCACGCGCCGTGATGCAGCAGTTTGTGACGAATTTCAACGCCAACGCGGCGTTCAATCCGGCAAACTTCCTGCCGATCTACACCGAGCAGATGCGCGCGTTCCGTTTGAAGGTCGACTGCCTGTACAACTATCTGCGGCAGACCAACAGCGCGCTTGACACGCAGACGAACGCCATTCTGCGCGCAAACTGGTGGAGCGGCCGGGACGATTCGCTTTTTGAATACTCGACCATCGTGTACAACGGTTCGTATTTCATCGATCCGGCAACCTATCTTCCCGGTGAAAAACCGGCGTACGACACGGTCGTCCCGCAGATCGGCATGACCGCAGAAGATTTCTATCTTTGATCCCGATACCGCTGCATACAAAGAAAAACAAAGGGGCTGTCACGTTTGACATGCCCCTTTGCTGCGCTTTTAATCCTGTCGGCGGTTACGCGCCTGCCTGACTTTTGTGCCTTTTTGCGCGCTCTGCGATTTTACCAATCAGCACACAGACAGCGATCGTGACGATCATGTCGGGCAGGGTATTGCCCACGATGATGTCCACGCGCATCAGCAGGCGGTAGATCACAAAACCGATCAGCCAGACGATCAGGTTCGGTATGTTGAAGGAAACGGTTTCCGTGTTTTTCTTCAGGATGAAGAAGTCGGCGATCTGAATGGCGATCATGGGCGCGAAAACCGAACCGATGAAATACAGGAAATCCGTGATGTCGTAGAGCGGAAGGAAGATCGCGCCGACGGCGCCGATCGCCGCGACGGTCACGGCGATCCATTTTCCGTTGATCTTTCCCGAAAGAGATTCGCTGGAAACGCCGGCGGAATAGGCGTCAAGGAAAGTGGTGGTGACGGTGGAGAACACGATGATGAGCAGACCCGCGATACCGAGTCCGGCTTTGACCATGATCTGCGCAATGTCCGATTCGCCCGTAAAAATGGCGGCGCCCATCCCGATCACGTACATCCAGCAGCTGATGACGCCGTATACGACGGCGCTGACCGCGGTGGCGGCGACAGGCTTTTTCGCTTCTCTTGTGTAATCGCTGATCAGCGGCAGCCACGAAAGCGGCATGGCGACGGACAGTTCGACGGCTGCGCCGAAAGTCATATCGTCTCCGCCGGAACTGTGCAAAGAGCCCTTGCCGAAGACGACGAAGCTCAGCACGATCGTCAGGATGAACAGCGCGCTCATGGCGACCGTGTTCACTTTGCCGAGGTTCTTGATCCCGATCAGGATCCACAGGATGATCAAAGCGCCGATCACGATGCACCAGATCCAGCTTCCGATATCGAGAATACCGTTTACCGCGGCAGCGCCGTCGTAGATCATGATGGCGGTCCAGCCCACGAGCTGGATGATGTTCAGTACGGAGAACAGCAGCGCGCCTTTGCCGCCGAAGCTCATTTTGGCGGTTTCCATTGCGCTTTTGCGCACCTTGCCGCCGATCAGACCGGCAAAGAAAAGCATCGCGCAGCCGATCACGTGGCCGATCAGTATGGCGAGCATACCTTTCGCAAAACCGAGCGGCGCGAAATAGGTTCCGGTCAGGATCTCCGCTATGGAAACGGCGGCGCCGAACCAGATCAGTCCGTTTTCAAAGACAGACGTGCGTTTTTCATCCATTCTGTCCGGCCTCCTTTGCATACTCGCTGTGCAGATCAAAGGCGTGGTGCATCGGCCCTGAGCCGTGCCCCAGATCGAGCATGGCCGCCAGCGCGCCGGAGATGTAGTCCTTTGCCCTGCGAACAGATTCCGTGAGGGTAAAGCCTTTGGCGAGGTTGGATGCGATCGCGCTCGAGAGCGTGCAGCCCGTTCCGTGCGTGTTCGGATTGGGGATGCGCTTGCCTTCAAACCATTCTGTTCTGCCGTCCGCGTACAGAAGATCGTTGGCGTCGTTGACGCTGTGACCGCCCTTCAAAAGCACGGAACAGTGATAGGCGCTGCCGATCTGTTCGGCTGCCGCGCACATATCACTTTCGGTTTCAATGGTCATTCCGGAGAGGACCTGCGCCTCCGGGATATTCGGTGTGACCAGCACGGCAAGCGGCAGCAGCTCGTCGATCAGCGTTTGGATCGCGTCGGTTTTCAGCAGCGCGGAGCCGGAAGTTGCGACCATCACGGGATCAACGACCACGTTCTTTGCGCCGTAATGGCGCAGCCTGTCCGCGATGACGCGGATCAGCTCCGAGGACGAGACCATGCCGATCTTTACGGCGTCGGGGAAAATGTCCTCGAATACCGCGTCGATCTGCTGTCGTAAAAATGCGGGCGTCGATTCCAGGATCGCCGTTACGCCGGTGGTGTTCTGTGCCGTCAGCGCGGTGACCGCGCTCATGCCGTACACACCGTTCACGGTCATTGTTTTCAGGTCGGCCTGGATTCCGGCGCCTCCGCTGCAGTCGCTGCCTGCAATGGTCAATGCTGTTTTCAAGTTCATCAAGATTCGCTCCTTTCATAGATCAGCATTGTTTTATAGAGCGGCATAAGGTGGTGCCCCCAATGTACCGCTTGAATACATAAGAAAAGACCTTTAGGCTTGAAAAAGACTATTCGGCGTTCACCATTTCCTCCGACAGCCGGCGCAGCGTCCGGCACTCGCTTTCGATATCGTCCGCCGAAAAGATCGCGCTGACAAGCGCCACGCCGTCAATGCCTGTGCCGGCGAGCTGTCCGATATTGCTTTTGCCGATCCCGCCGATCGCCACGACAGGCACATCGACGGCGTCACAGATCGCGCGGAGCGTCTCTTTCGACAGGACGTCCACGTCTGTTTTGGTGGAAGTGGAAAAGACCGCGCCGACGCCGAGACAGTCCGCGCCGTTCCGCACGGCGTCCAGGGCTTCCTGCACGCAGTGGACGGACACGCCGATCATCATGCCGTCGCCGACTTTTTGCCGCACCAGAGACGCCTGCATATCTTCCTGGCCGACATGGACGCCGTCGGCACCGCAGCGGATCGCGATCTCCACATTGTCGTTGACAAAGAAGGGGACGCCGTAACGCTTGCACAGCGCGGACAGCTCTTTCGCCTGCGCGAGAAACGATGCTTCATCCAGATCCTTTTCCCGCAGCTGCACGCAGGTCGCGCCGCCCTTGAGCGCGGACTCGACCTGTTCGCAAAGGGTTTGTCTGCCGACCCACGCTCTGTCCGTGACCGCGTAGAGCAGCATCGTTTTTTTATCGCACTTCATATTTTGCGCCTTTCTCCAGCATTTCCGGCGTCATGTTGTAGATCGCATCGATGATATTATTCCGGTACGTTGCGCTGCCGTCCGCTTCGGACAGCCTCGCATGCGCCAGTTCTCCCGCGAAGCCCATCGCGCAGACGGCGGCCGCTGCCGCTTCCAGCGGCTGCGCGGGATTTGCGGTCACGAACGCGGCGGTCAGCGCGGAAAGCTGGCATCCCGTACCCGTGACAGCGGACATCATCGGGTGCCCGTTGCGGATGCAGTACGCCGTGCTGCCGTCGGTTACAATATCAATGGCGCCGGTGACGGCAATGACGGCTCCCGTTTCTCTTGAGAAAGCCTTGATGAACGCGACGGCTGCGTCCAGATTGTCTTCCGTCACCCGATCTGCGGCGTTCGCATCCACGCCCTTTGCCGTGCCGCTGCCGCGGGCGAGGACTTTGATCTCGGAAATGTTGCCGCGGATGACGGCAAACCGGATTTCCCGGAGAAGCTGCAGCGCGGTATCTGTCCGCAGCGCGGACGCGCCCGCGCCCACGGGATCGAACACGACCGGATGGCCCAATTCGTTTGCGCGCTTGCCGGCGATGCGCATGGATGCGATCGTCCGGCTGTTCAGCGTGCCGATGTTGATGTTCAGTCCGGCGCAGATCGCCGTGATCTCGGCGACTTCGTCCTTGTCGTCCGCCATGATCGGGGATGCGCCGCAGGCAAGGACGATGTTGGCGCAGTCGTTGACCGTCACATAGTTGGTGATGTTGTGGATGAGCGGACACTGCGCTCTGACGTTTTCAAAAAGAGTTTTAAACATGATGACTCCTTAACGGTTCAGTGTGTCCTGCATATTGCGCAGGAGTTTTGCTTTTTGCATACTGTAGATGAAGACTGCGGAAATCAGGGCGCCGGCGGCGGTGGAGATCAGGAACGGGATGATATAGGCATAGAACGCGATCTCGGCCGCGCTCTTTCCCATGAAGAGGATCGCAACGGGATAGGCGCACAGACCGCCGAGGACTGCCGTGCCGAACACTTCTCCGAACAGTGTGGCAAGGATATTCTTTGTCTTTTTGTATACCAGACCGCAGACGAGTGCGCCGAGCATACTGCCCGGAAACGCCATCAGACTGCCCAGTCCGGTCAGATTGCGGATCAAAGATGCGGCAAAAGCGACACCCACTCCGTAACCGGGACCGAGCAGAACGGCGCACAGAATGTTTACGATGTGCTGCACAGGCGCGCATTTGCTGCCGAACGCGGGAAAAGAAAACATACTGCCGACGACTGCGACGGCACAGAAAATGGCGGCGACCGCCAGTTTTTTGACATTTGTTTTTTTCATGTTCACTGCTCCTTTGTGATAAAAGATTCGGTACCATGCGACAGATCCGGACGATACGGCCGTCCGCAGATCACCGCACAGAAGATCGGTCGATGCTCCCTGGCATCCTCTCACGCCGGAACACGGCTTCCCATCGCTCGTCTACATGACTCAGGGCGCTCCCCCTCAGCCCGCCACAGATGTGGATACGCTTCCTCCTTTCCGCAGAACAAAGAAACAGGAGGACGACCCTGCGGCGCCTCCTGTAAAAAACCGAAATATGACTTCCTACGGCGGCATTATCCGCATCAGGTTTAAGGGTCGAAGTTTGATTACTTCCTCTCAGCCTGCTTCACAAGCTCCCCCGTAACTGTTGTTCGATCAGATTATACACCGCATTTTCTGAAAAAACAAGAGGGTTCGATAAAACAAAGGAATGTTTTTTTGCGGTTTTCGGATTCAAGGCTGCTGACGTGTTGAAAACTGCAATCGGATGTGCTATAATCAAGCAAGATTTTATGTCAAAAAACGCGTGCGGTTTCGCGTGGTGTGCTGCGGCAGACTGCGCGGATGCCGAAGCGTTTCGGCTCGTACATAGAATTATGAAATTGCAGAAGGAGAAAAACAAATGGAAAAACGCAAGACCAGGAAAAAGGGTTTGATTGTCGGCATTATCTTGCTGATCGCCGCCGGCTTGGCTGCCGGTCTGATCGCATGGTTCTGCTCGACAGGAACCGAGACAAAACCGCTTACCGAGTATTGGTCGTCGGATTCGACTGTAGCGCAGCAGCTCCGGGACTATGTATCGAAAGTCACAAATCCGGACGACAAAGCCAGCTTTATCCCGGTCAAGGACCGTATCGCTGTGTTTGACATGGACGGAACGCTGACGTGTGAAACCTACTATACCTATTACGATACGATGATGTTTATTGAGTTCTGCCTGAACGACCATCCGGAGAGAGTGTCCGACGAGCTCAAGCAGGTCGCCGCATCCATCAAACCGGGATACAAGGCGGACGAAGCGCTTGCGAGAAACTTCGCCAAGGCGTATGCCGGAATGACGGTTGAGGAGCTCTATGATTATGCCGTAGAGTTCGGTCAGAAGAAAACCGAGAGCTTCAACAACATGCGCTATATCGACAATCTTTACCTTCCGATGGCGGAGCTTGTCCGGTATCTGTATGAAAATGATTTCACGATCTATGTGATCAGCGGCACGGAGCGTACAACGACGCGCGCAATCATTGCAAACTCTCCCATCCGCGATTATGTCACGCCGAACCATGTGATCGGCACGGATTTTGAGGTCAAGCAAAAAGGATACGAAACCGAGTCGTCCAATATGAATTTCAAATACGAAGACGGCGACGAGCTGGTTCTGACCGGCGGATTTATTCAGAAGAATCTCCACGCCAACAAGTCGATCTATGTGGAGCGCGAGATCGGTCAGCGCCCGGTGCTTGCTTTCGGCAACAGCGGCAGCGACACCAGCATGATGAATTATACCATCGACAGCAGAAATCCGTATCCGGCACAGGCATATATGGTCGTGGCCGACGACACCGAAAGAGAGTGGGGCCCGCAGAACTGGGAGGAAAAGTCGGCGGAATACAAAGCGATGGGCTATACGCCGGTTTCCATGAAAAACGACTTTGCGCAGATCTATCCGGACGGGATCACAATCTCATCGGAGCAGTATCACGAGCGCACCGTTCCCGAAGCAGCGCCGGAAGAAACGACAGAACGGATCGCGGCATAAAGGTGTATTGTCAAATCGGATTGATTTGATGCAAAGCAAATGACGAGGGGAGGCGATGTTTTGAAACGATTCAAGGAATTGCTGTCCATACCGTGGGCGGCGTATGCCTTCGCAACCTGCAGTGCGGTGATCCTGTATATGCTGTTGAGCCACCTGCCGCTTTTCTTTGGGTGGATCTCCTCTATCTTGAAGCTGCTTTCGCCCGTGATCATCGGCGTGATCGTGGCATACCTGATGAACCCCGTATCGGATTTCTTTGAGTTTCGTCTTTTCAAAAAGATGAAAAAGCCAGGCGCGGCTCATCTTTGGGCAGTCATCATGACGTGCGTCTGTCTGGTTCTGGTACTGGTGATTCTGTTGTTGGCGCTTATCCCTTCGCTGGCGAAAAGCGTGAGCAAGCTGATCTCCGACTGGGACGACTATACGCAAAAGGCGCAGGCGCTGATTGCGAAGGCCTCCGCTTTTGCCTCGGCCAAAAACATCAACGTGGATCTTTCCAAGGTTTCCGCTGCGGTGGACAATGCCATGGGAGAACTGGTGGAATGGTTGAAAAACAATTCCAAAACGATCCTTTCCACCCTGGGCAGCGTGGGCAGCAGCGTTTCCAATTTTGCGGTTGGCATCCTTTTCGGCGTCTGCTTCCTTGTGGCGGAGAAAAGCATGGTCTCGGTTCTGGGCAAGGTTCGCGCTATGCTCCTCAAAAAAGAGAGAATGCAGCGCAACAATGCGCTCTGGAAGCGTTTCCATAATGTCTTCATCCGCTATGTGGGCTGCACGCTGCTGGATGCGCTGATTATCGGCGTCGGTGTGCTTGTCTTCACACTCGTCATGCGTATGCCGTACGCAGGGCTGATCGCCGCCATGTGCGCGCTGACCAACATTATTCCCACATTCGGCCCCATGATCGGCTGCGCGTGCGGCGTGTTCTTCCTGATTCTGGACAAACCGCTCAATGCGCTCTGGTTCTTCATATTTATCTGCGTCTGGCAGAGCATCGACGGTATGATCATCAAACCGCGTCTTTTCAGCGGCTCGCTCGGCATCCCCGCGGTCTGGACATTGGTGCTCATCATCCTGGGCGGCAAGATCGCCGGTATGCTCGGCATCATCCTTGCCATCCCGCTGGCAGCGATCTTTGTGATCTTTTATCACGAGGTCCTTTCTCCCCGTATCGACCGCCGCATCGCAAAAGTCAACGGGGAAGATACGAACCCAGCGGAAGAGAAACTGCCGGATTAATGCGCGGCAGCGGGGTGAACCGCTGCGGAAGGCTCGGTACATTGACCTTGTGAGCGGGAACCGACTGGCCGATTCCTTTCTGTCCGCATTATCCCGAACTGAACAAAAAAAGGCCGACATTTTGCGTTTGCGCAGAATGCCGGCTTTTGATATATGTGTCTGATTTGTCTGACTTCCGATCCTATTGTCGCTGTGCGTCTGCATCCGGAAAATCCATTTCCGCAGCGTCTTGCGGCGCGGCAGCTTTGCGATCCGGACGATGGTCCCTGCCTTATTTCTGGATGCGTCCGTAATACTCGATGTTGCCGTTATCGCCGATCTGCGCGAGAACGCCCTTTTCGACGCCGGTCACATAGATGTTCTTATGCAGGCAGATCTTGATGATCATGGCAAACTTCTTCCGCAGTCCGAAATTTCTGCTGTTTGTCACGACGCACGCGTCCGGACGCAGCGTTTCGATGAAGCCTTCCGTGGTGGACCCGTCATAGCCGTGATGTCCCAGCTTCAAAAGATGCACCTTGCCGATCTGCGGCGCAAGACGCGTTTCGTCACCGGTGGCGTTGTCCATATCACCTGTCAGAAAAACCTTTGTGCCGTTCTTTTCGAGCAGCATTCCGAGCGACTGATCGTTCTCGCCGACCGTGTTTTCGTTCTCCGGGTCTTCCGTGTTAAAGAGCGTGATCGTAAAGTTCCCGAACGCAAAAGGCGTTCCGTCCGGCTTGGAGATGATCGGCACGTTCCTCGCGTTCAGCGCGTCGACCATCTGGTCGTACACCTCCTGGTTATCCCATTCCGTGATCTCGCTTTCATTGATTTTGCTGCTGTCGTACGCCTTCAGATAGGCGCGGTCGATCGTGACGTCCGGATCGAGGATCACGGTATCGAATCCGCCGATATGATCGGAATGCGCGTGCGTGCCGAGCACGAAATCCAGATGCACTTTTCCGTCTTTGCCCGCCGCGTGCGCTTTGATGTAGGCAAGCACTTCCTGCTCGTGTCCTTCGAGATCAAGCCGGTCGAAACCGCGCGGATTGTCGGAATCTTCCGCCGCGTCGACCATGGCAAAATGGCCGTCGCTTTCAAGCAGGATCGCGTCGCCCGAGCCGACATTCAGAAAGTGGATGCGATCCGCCGGGGCGAGGGGATGCGGTGCGCGCGGCAATGCCGGAAAGATCAGAACGATCAGCGCGAACAGCCCCGGAACGCTTCGGAAAAAGAAAGCGGAAATCGATTGAAACAAGGATGCAAACATGAATGATCTCCTTTACAGATACTGAAGATGGTTTGGCCGTGCCGTGACGCCGCAGCATAAACAGCGGCCTGCCGGCAAGGTGCAGAAAAAAATTCCGCACGAATATATACATATGCGTACAAGTTCGTACGGAACGCGGGACGATGATCACATTACCGCGGCGGCAGAGCAATCCTTACCAATCCATGATCTGTTCCGGATCGGAGCAGATTTCCTGGATCTTATTGAGCAGGGGGATCACGTCGGAGTATTCACATGCGCGGTGGTCGAACATCACGGTGACCGGCAGGATCTTGCGAATGGCGATCTCTTTTTCTCCGTTCTCACGCGTCACGACCCAGGGACGTTCCGTGACGGCATACAGCGCGATGACGGCGACCTGCGGCGGGATGATCTCAAGGATGGCGCAATGGCCGACTCTGCCTCTGTCCGTCGCGCCCAGATTGCTGACCGTGATGGTGCCCTGTTCGATGTCGCGCTTGGTGATGCGGTCTTTTTCGGGAATGGCAAGATAGTCGCGCTTTGCCTTTCCGGAAAGCGTTTTGATCTTGTATTTGCCGAGCTTTGCGCCGACAAGTCTGCCGAGTACCGTTCCGATCTTCAGATGCTTGAGCGCCGTGATCGTGTTGTCCATGGAAACCTCGAACATCGCTTCGGTCAGGTTGGTGTTTTCCAGCCTTCTGCGCACGTCGTCGATGTAGGCGGACATCTCGTCGAGCGTCTTGTTTTCAAAGTTATGGAAATTGATGGTCATCATTTCGCCGTTGGGAAGCATCATCGGAATGGAAAAATGAATCTCGTCAAACTGCTCGATCTTTCCCTTTACGAACCGGTGGTCGTAGGTGATGTGCGCATTGAGGGAAGGCGCTGCCTTGAGCCCCTCGGCGATGATCTTGAGCATGAGCGTGTTGATGCTCAGCTTGTGCTGCAGCCTTCCGGAAGCGCGGAGTTTATTGAAGGCGTCCAACAGATCGGTCACGTCAAACTCGGCGACCGGTCCGGCGTGCGGTGCGGTAAACCAGCTTTCGCTCGTCATGTTTGCGACGATCTTTCGTTGAATGCCGAAATGGATGGTTTTTGTCGGTTTCATTTTCTGTCTCCTTCTGTCAGGCGGTTGTTTGTTCGGATAGAATACCTTTATTTGGCCGAATGGGTTTATCCTACTGTATCATAATACCGGTTTTATTTCAAGATGCGAAAACAACTTTTTGAAAAAAGCGCGGCTTCCGGATTTATCCGGCTGCCACAAAGCGCAGCTTCGCATCTGCCGTGTTCTTTACCGAAAACACGACGAACCCGTTTTCGGCTCCGACGAAAGAAATGCCGTCCGCGTCCGCGAAACGATGGTTTCGATAAACGATCCTGCCGTTGAACGTCACCGTCCGGCCGTCGGAATACGGTATATAGATTCGCGCCGTGGTGCCGGCGGGTACGGCTGCATCCAGCACGAATGCGTCTTCCGTCCTGGTTTCGGTCACGTTTATGTACCCTTTGACCGACGGGACGATGCAGTTTACCGTATCCGGCGCGGAAAGCTGCGGCTTGATGACGAATTCCGCATATCCCGCTTTCACGGGTCTGATCCCGGCGAAATATTTGCTCATGATGACGAGCGGTCCGCCCGACCAGGCGTGGTTGGACGTGCCTTCGGCTTTGATCCAGTGCTCCCAGAGCGTGGAATACTCTTCCTCGATCATCGCGCCGTAGCGCTTGAGCATCCGTTCCTTAGCGGCGTCGAATCGTTCCATCCGGCACAGCGCTTCCAGCACATAAAACTCCATATACGGACTGGAATGAAACGTGCCCGTCAGCACGGAGGTGATTGTGTCATATTTGTCTTTGCCGGCGAGACCGGAAATCACCGCGAGCGCGTTTGCTCTGTCGTCGGGCGCCGGAACGCCTCTGCTTCTGTATCCTTTTTTTGTCCATAGGGACTCGTATCCCTGTTCGATCCTGCGCATCAGGTCGGCCAGATCGCTGCTGTCCCTGCCGAGTACTCCGGCCATATGCCGAACGCACGACAGCGCATAGTAATACCAGGCGTTCTCGATAGCGGCCGTGTCGGCGCCGAGTCCCCAATCCAGCCAGTCCCAGGAGCCGGTGCGGTGTCCGACAAGGCCGTTCTCTCCGACAGTCCACAGGCGCAGATAGTTTATGCTCGCGTCATAAACCGAGCGCAGGAATTCCCGATCGCCCGTGTACATGTAATACGTCCAGAATCCGCAGATTCCGGCAAGCTGCTGCGCGGGGAGTTCATGATAGCTGTCATTTGACGGAACAACGGTTTGCAGGACGTTCGTGCTGCGGTCAATGTGTCCGAGCATGGAGGCTGCGCCTTTCTGATACAGCAGACAGGCGTCCGCATCCAGCGCGTACATCGTCATGGCCATCTCGTTGGTCACGTCACCCCACCACTGCGCTCTTTCTCTGTCCGGACAATCCATATAGTTGTCGCGCATGGTCACGTAGAGGGTGCGCAGAGATTTTTGCCAGAGCGTGTTTAACCGCGCGTCGTTACATGTAAACAGTCCGGAAAACGCTGTGTTGTAGCCGGTCTCCCTGTACTTCAGCTCCAGGATCGTCACGCCTGCCGGGATCTCATAGGTGATCCGTTCGCCGTTGAACCACCCCAGCGCCTCGAATTCCTGCTCGCCGTCCTTTGTGATATAGGTATCGCTGACGCCGCCCATCCACGTGTTTTCGGTCAGGATCCGGATCTTTTTCTTTGCTTTGGCACGGATCTTGAGATACGGCGTGCATTGCGCGTTGTACGGTATATGCAGTGTGATCGCCTTTCTGACCTTGATCGTGCGGCCCGTGTAATCACACGAGTTTTCATAATCCTTTAATCCGTAGTCTTTCAGCAAAGGAATGCCGCGCGGATACAGCTTGCCCCAGGGAGCGCATCCGCCCGTTCCGTTTTCTTTTGCGTTTTCCCACCCGGCGTCGTCATAATCGGGAGAGAGCCAGTCGCCGATTTCCCGGTTCGCGTCATAATAGATGTTGCTTTCCGGCAGTCTGTAATTGGGCTGCGACACACCCGAATCCTTAAGATATGCGGTGTTGCGGTGCACTTTCCAACTGCTGTCCGAGCGGATATTGCCCGCCTCAAAGAGGAAGCCCGCTTTGCCGCTGTCGGTGTTTGAAAAGCTTGTTTCCTTGCCCCAGTACCAGACTAAGGCGGAAATGATGTTTTTTCCTTTCTTCAGGTACGGGGCGATCTCGACGGAATCAAAGTAACCGTCGTCGGCTGTCGGCCCTCGTTTGACGCTGCCTTCAAACACAACGGTTTCGCCGTTGATATACAGCCAGTACCTCGAATCGGCGGAAATGAAAGCGGTCAGTGCTTTGGGCGCTGCGGAAAGATCGACGGTTTTTCTGAAGCACATCCACACGTTTTCTTCGCTTCCGTCCGATGCGTCCCAGATGAACTTAGCCGTCCAGTCGGTTTTCGGCGTAGTATCGATCCGGGGGTACGGCGCGGTGCGGTCGGGTATGGTGTAGTCGTTCTGAAAATACGGTTTCATCGCGGAACCTCCTGCAAACAGATTGGAAAAGAATGTGATGATTGCCAACAAGAAAGAAATGATCTTGTTCATTCAGCCTCACCTTGCTCACGGGGTTTTGTCGGCGGATTCGCCGCGGGGATCGGGATTCGGGAAAGCAGAGACGGGAAGAAGCGTGCGCCGCCGTATCCCTGCTTTCTGTCCCGATGATCTGATTATAGCACGAAACGGCAGACGGAACAACATATTTGTGCGGAGAATGTCGTCATCCGCCAAAATACGTACAGGAACGTCCGGCGCCGTCAGAGGTTCTGCCGTTCCGTCTGACGGTTTTGGTTTTCTTTTTCGCTTCAAACTTGACTTTTTCCGGATCAGAGTTTATTATTTATACTGCGATTAAACAAAGAAGGAGGCTTCTATATGAGATCCGACATTATTCATGTGTCCAACGAAGGGACAGGTATTGCCGAAGCGTTAAAGCAGACCGAATTGGTCGCTGCCTACAAATCGCTGTCCGAAAAGGATTCCGTTCATCTCCTCCTTTTGGCGGAAGAAATGACCGGAATGATGAAAGCGATGACCGGCGAGCACAGCGCGGATTTTTGGATCGAAGCGGACGACGATACATTCTGTCTGCATCTGAAGACCGAGACGAGAATGAATAAAGAGCTGCGAAACAAACTGCTCTCTGCCTCTACCAGCGGTGAAAACATTGCCGCAAAGGGCGTGATGGGCAAAATCAAAGATTTGTTCAGCCGCATTCTCGAACCGTCCGAAGCGTCCATCCCGACAGAGTACATGGCGGGCTTTGATCCCCAGGGTTTGCCGGTGATTGAAGCGGCCGCTATGGCGAGAAACATGCCGATTTACTCTTCGAGTGTCTGGTCGCTTAACCGGTATAAAGCCGCCGTACGGAAATCCGACGAAGCGTGGGACGAGCTGGAGCAGTCCATCGTGGCAAACATTGCGGACGAAATCGAGATCGGTATTGCGGACAATGCCGTCGAAATGATTATTTATAAAAGATTTGACAGCGGGAGGGAAAGCAAATGACCATCAAAGAAATTAGAGACGATTCTGCGCTGACGCTTGTGGTCGAGGGAAGACTCGAGACCACTACCGCGCCCGAACTGGACAGTGTCGTGAAATCAAAGCTCGAGGGGATCACGTCCCTTGCCTTTGATTTTTCCAACCTGGATTATATTTCGTCTGCCGGCCTGCGTGTTCTTCTCACCGCGCAAAAGATCATGAACAAACAGGGCCAAATGAAGATCGTCGGAGCTAACGAAATCGTTTTGGAGATCTTTGATATTACGGGCTTTTCGGATATACTGACGGTGGAATGATTCCGTATGCGATCGCATTCGCACAGCAGCCATCCGTATCAAATAACGGCGTACAGGAGCGGGAGACCGTGCTCTTGTACGCCGTTTTCGTCGTTCCGTACCCCCTTTACGGAGAGGGGAAAGCAAAATGAAACAACAGTATGTCGGAGCTGTCAGAGGTTCCGGAAAGTACGGACCGCTCCGCTTTATTTCAAATTGCGGAATATGTATAACCCTTTTATTTGATCAGATCCGTAAACACGCGGATCACCCTGAAAAGGGCCGTATACAGCTTTGCAGCGAAGCCGGGCTCGACCGTCTTCTGTCCGCCGTTGTCGGATGTGAGCGCAGAAACGGTGTTCGTTTCCGTGTCGTATACCATGAACTGCGGGAATGCGGAGTCGGAGAACACGTCAAAGCCGTCGGTATAGAAGATGTTCTGCACCAGTTTCAGCGAATACAACCCGTAATTGACTCTGTGGTGCGCGTATTTCGTGAACCAGGTGTTGTCCGGGAAGAGCGCTGTGGAGGCGTCGATCACGCGGTCTGCCGAGATGTGATTGTGTCTGTCGTCGACCGCCTGTACGTAATCCTCTCCCAGCGTTTGGCCCAGCGGTGCGCAGGTCGCGCCGTTCGATTCGTCCTCCGTCAGGATCACGCTGTCGCTTTGACGGGCGTTATCCTTCGTCACGGGAACGATGACCTCCCCGTATCCGCAAAGCACGCCGATCTTGCCGGTCACTTCCTTCGCAGCGGTCATGATCTCGTCCACTCTCGAGGAGACCTCGTTATAGAACCGGTCGAGCCGCGTCAGCAGCACGGCGTATTCCGTCTGCGATTCGGCCGTGGGGAACACGAAATTCCGTGCGGCAGGGTAATCCTCCGCGCTCACCAATCCCCAGAATCCGGGGATGCGGCCGAGATGCTGCTGCATGAATCGGGTGAGTGCGCCGTCGTCCGCAAGCTGACGCGCAGTTTTTTCCACAGGCACGAGCACCGATTCCAGAAGCCCCGACGCGTACAGTCCGGTAAACAGATCGCATAACTGCGGGCTGTTGCCGAATACGCCTGTCTGCTGGATCAGATACGCGTAAAAGCTTTCGGCCGAGAATGTGTTCTGGTTCGAGTACGACTCGCTGCACGACGCCACGCCCTTGTACGCGCCGTTCATCCACACCGCGCCTTTGACGTCCGCGGTCCCGTAAACGGAAAGATAAGTCGTCAGGATCATGGCGCCCATCGATTCGCCCACGAGGTACACGCCGTCGTGACCGGTTTTGTCTTCCACATACCGGATGAAATCGTGCAGCTGTTCCGCTACGACAAAGGGGTCAAGCCGCCAATCGTAATCGAAGTCGATGGGATTGCAGCCGTCCCCGTGCGCAACCGATTCCGGATAGGAAAAGCGCGCAGCGGCGGACGTAGCCGGGTCGCCGTTTTTGTCGAAAGCGATCGGGGCAAAAATACCGGCTGCCGCGCGCAGCGCACGTTCCTGCTGCCGGATGTTCAGCGAACCGCGCAGAAGCGCGGGCAGCAGAGGCAGCGCGGTGAATACCGTTTTGGCAATCGTACCGCCCTGCGGCGGGAAAACCGTATTGTCGCCGTCATAAACCGTGTTGCCGATGCCGCATACGTGTATGATCGGCGCTTTGCCGCAGTCGCAGGTCGTGTCCGCCGCCGCGGCAGGCAAGACGCCGGCCGCAGCCAGAAGAATGCACAAAAGAATACTCAATGTTTTTTTCATGACAATCGCCTCCGTTTGTTATTCCGTCGTTTCGTTTTTATCCTGGATGATTCGGGAACAAGACATTTGCATTTGCAAATCCCGATTTGTCGGTTAGATTATACCATGAAGCAGCAGTTATCTCAATAGTTATTTTGCGTCTGTCCGAGAATGGCGGAAGCTGCGAACAAGCCTGTTCGGTTTCGCACACATTCGCACGGGTACGACCGCGTCGGTATGTCCGGGACACGGAGATTCGGAAGAACCTGCGTGCATCCGAGCGCGGCCGGTGCGCCTGCGGCGAAAGTGACATTCCGGACGCCGGACCAGTAATCGTCATCAGTGACCTGCTGATAGGGGATCGCGCAGCCGGGATCCGGGGAAATGCCGAAGGCTTTGTTGAAGCGGTAAATGCCCGTAGGCGTCTGTCCGCAGCCCTCCTTGCGGGTGACCGGGTCACAGAGACCGTTTCTGCCGACAAAACCGGGCGAAGAAAGAATCTGCTGCCAGTTTCCTTCGGCATCTCTTTCGTGCATGGAAATCGCGGCGGTGCTCAGATCCATGCCCATTCCCGCGACGACAAAGAGCTGTTTGACAGAGGCGTCCTGTGCAGACGGCAGTTTCTGTATTTCAACAAAAGCAAAAAAGGAAAGAAAACTGTAATGTATCAAAACAGCTTTCTTTCCATGGAGCAGGCGACGGGAATCGAACCCGCGTAATCAGCTTGGGAAGCTGAGATGCAGCCGTTAAGCTGTGCCCACAATTTCTCTCTATATCTCTTCTTGTGTCTGTTTCAAAAATGCCGACCACGCCGCATCGGCATAGAAACGGTGCCCCGCTTCGCCGATGACGTGGACACATCTGTCTGCGGCATCCGCCGCCGTATAGTATTCTTTCAGCCGCATGAACTCCGACTTTGCGCCTCCGGACGGAAAAATGTCGTCTTCCTGTCCGGAAACAATCACAATCGGACGCGGTGCAGTCATGGCCGCCAGCTCTGCCATATCAAAATAACTGCGAATGTCCGGCACATAGTTGCATGCGCAGTGAAACATGCTGCCGATTGAATCCGCAAATGTACAGAATGCGCAGGACGGCATCGCCGCTGCGATACGCGTTTCGAGCGCCGCAGCATAGAACGTTGCGGTCCCACCGCCGGAATTGCCCATACAATAGATTTCGCTCGTGTTGCAGCGGTCAGAGAATTCTTCACGCAGGACGTCAATCAGACGCATAATGTCCCATACGCGCGCACCTATCAGCGTCCTTCCGGAAAGCAGCGCCGTCATAGCAGAAGTGTAACAATCGGGGTTGGGCGTTCCGCCCTTTTCGCCGAAGCAGCGCTGCTCGAGCGTCACACAGCACATCCCGTGCCGCACGCATTGCATCGCAAAGTCTCTGTCTCCGTCTGCAATCGTTTTCTTGCTGCCCTCATCATTCGCCCTGCCGAGCGAAATGTGCATACCGGTGGAATGCCCTTGCAAACAGATCATTACGCCTTTGCATCGCACCTCGTGCGGAATCAGAAGATGGCACGGTATACGGTAGTCCGGCTCGCTTTGAAATGTGAAACGAATCTCGTCGTGATCTACCGACACGCGTTCCCACTCAATCTGTGTCAACGGTTCGCACCGATCGAAACGTGCCATGCCCAAAAGTTCCGCGAGCTTTTTTCTGGCAGCCGCCTGCCAGACGGCGAACGGTTGTGTGCCGTCGAATGCCATCCTGATCGGCAGATTGCATACGATTGCGTGTTCCTTTTCAAATGGCTGCATACATTTCTCCTTCGAGTTTTTTGAGTATTATACACCCACATACAACCTATACGCAAGAAAAAAGATCCATTTTGTACATACATTGTATCAAAATAGATCTTTTTTGGTGGAGCAGGCGACGGGAATCGAACCCGCGTAATCAGCTTGGGAAGCTGAGATTCTGCCATTAAACTACGCCTGCGTATTCAGCTTGGCTTATTATACACGACATGCGGCAGATTTTCAAGTCTTTTTTTGAAAAAGCTGCGCGCGTCGGAGATTCTTTCCGATTCACATCACGCAATGCGCAGACCGCCATGCAAACATCTGCGTGATACGCTCTTGAATTCCTGCAGGTCTTATGATATAATACAATAGAAAATCTATAACTGTTTTGTGTCGTTAAAAAAGATAGTTCGGAAGGGGGAAACGGCGATGCGCAAAAAGAATATTTACCTTGTCCAGCCGTCCTTTACGAACGATTCGACCGTGCATTTTCCGTACGCGATCGGCACATTGGCGTCTTACGCGTGGACGTTTGAGGACGTCCGGGATGCGTATGATCTCAAGGGCATTCTCTTCCTGCGGGAGGATCCGGACACGATCGTCGATTCTCTGCAGTCGCCGTTTCTGATCGGTTTTTCCTGTTATATCTGGAATTATGAATACAACAAAACGCTCGCCCGGAAAGTAAAAGAACGCTTTCCGGAGTGCTGCATCCTGTTCGGCGGACCGCAGATTCCGGAGGATGCGTCGCCGCTTGCGGAGAATCCGTTTGTCGACGTCCTGATCCACAACGAGGGCGAGATCCCGTTCCGCACTCTGCTGCAGTCGCTGTCGTCTCATGGGGATCTGCATCAAGTGAACAATATCTCTTTCCGCGACGGCGATGCGGTCGTGACGACGCCGTTTGTGGTGGAATGCGAGTTCAACTTCCCGTCTCCGATCACTTCCGGCTTTTTTGACCGGCTGCTGCGAGAGCATCCCGATCTCGAGTTCCAGCCGATGATCGAAACGAACCGCGGCTGTCCGAACCACTGCGCGTACTGCAGTTGGGCGAACAACAAAGCGCGTGTCCGCCTGGTTCCGCTGGAAAGGGTGTACAGCGATCTTACGTGGATCAGCGAGCACAAAATGGAGTTTGCCAGCTCGTCCGACGCCAATTTCGGCATGTTTCCGCGCGATGAACAGATCGCGGACAAGATCGTTGAGCTGTACAAGAAGAACGGCTACCCGAAGAAATTTCAGGTGTCCTACACCAAGGATTCCGATGAGCGGGTGTTCCGCATCACCGAGAAGCTCTCGCGCGTGGGGATCTGTAAGGGCGTCACACTTTCTTTTCAGACCATGTCCGAAGAGGCGCAGAAAAACATCGGCCGATCCAATATGGACATTTCTTTCTACAAGCGGCTGTCGGAAAGATACGACGAAGCAAACATCCCGACCTATACGGAGTTGATTATCGGACTGCCCGGCGAGACGTTCGAGAGTTTCCGCGACGGGGTGGAGGAGCTTCTGGAGAGCGGGCGGCACCATGCGCTGCTGGTGCATCTGTGCGAACTGCTTCCGCTGGCGGAAATGCACCGCAAAAGCTACATGGAAAAATACAAGATCGAGTATGCGAAGATCCCGCTCAATCAGCCGCATGCGCCGCGCCAAGGTCCGCAGGATGTTGCGGAGTATTCCAAGGTCGTGATCTCAACCTATTCCATGCCGCGGGAGATGTGGAAGCGCACCGTTCTGTTTGCGACGTGCGTTTCCTGCTGCCATCATCTGGGACTTCTGCAAATGGTTGCCCTGTATCTGTATAACGAAAAGGGCGTTCTCTATTCCGATTTTTATCTTGCGCTGCTCGATTATCTGCTGCAGGACGAGACCGGCGTCTTCCGCGAGATCCGGGACCGTCTGGACGCCATCATCAACCGACATGCTTCCGCCGTGTTTTTTGACGACCGCTTCGGCGACATCGCGTGGAGCTTTGAAGAGTATGCCTTTCTGCGGATCGTCCACGACAAGGACGATTTCTATGCCGGCATCACATCTTTTCTGTGCCGCTATTTCGACGATATGGATTTTTGTCGGGAACTGCTTGCTTTCCAGTCTTTTGTGGTCAAGACCATCAACAACCGCCATGCGCAGCTCCGCGCGCGGTATGGCTGGAGAGCCTACTTTTCCGCTCTGCTGCACAACGACAAAGCAAAACTTTCAAAGGAAAACGTGATCTATACGGTCGACGACGAACAGACCTGTTCTTCCTGGTCGGAATATGCGCGTTTTGTGCTTTGGTACGGACGACGCGGCGGAAAGAACCTCTATACGTCGGAACTCGGGGAGTGCAGAGAGAATGGATAACACATATATGCTGTCTGTCGTGCTTTGCGCGGTGGACGAGACGTTTTCTCTGCGCGAAACTTTTGACGGGATCGACCGCTTTCATCTGGCGGACGAGTATCTGTTTGTGCTGTCGCAGACGTGTACCGACGGCTGCCTTCGGACGGTCAAAGAACTCTGCGCGCGCGAGGACTGCCGCTATATTATCCAGAGCGGACGCGGCTTTGGCAATGCGATCCGCGACGCGATTTTCGAGGTGCGCGGCACGCACATGCTGCTGTGGAGCGCCGACGGTGCGACGGACAGCGCCGCATATCCGGAACTTGTCCGGCTTTCAAAAGAGAACCCGGACACCGTTGTGACCGTCAGCCGTTGGTTGTCGGACGACGGATTTCCCGGTTATAATCCGGTACGAAAAGTGGTCAACCGCGTCTCGCAGCGGATGTTTGCGCTGCTGTTCCGCAGCGATCAGACGGATCTGACGAACCCGACGCAGATCGCGCCGACGGAACTGTACCGCAGTATCCGCTGGGAGGAAAACGGGTTCGATTTTCTGCCGGAGCTGATTTTCAAACCCATCAGGCTGGGCGCCCGCTTTATCGAGGTACCCGGCAAGTGTCTGCCCAGGCGGGAAGGCAAATCCCACAGCAGTTTTCGTGAGTTGGTTTTGTACTACTTCCGGATCCTGCACATCTACCGCATGGACCGCAGCGAGATTATAAGGCAGGAGGAACAGAGTTGAAAAACGTCTATTTCATTCTGGCAAATCAGGGATACGGAAACTCGCTCTACCTTCCGTATACTTCCGCCTGCCTTGCCGCATATGCCTGGAGCATCGGGGACGTCCGCAGCCGGTTCCGCTGCGCGGACTTCTTCTTTCAAAGAGAAAAAATACAATATGTGATGGATCATCTGCAGGAGCCCGCTGTCGTCGGCTTCACCTGCTACACATGGACGTACGAATACAATAAGATCCTTGCACGCAGGATCAAAGAAGAATTCCCGGATTGCCTGATCATTTTCGGCGGACATGAAGTGTACGAGCAGGACGATTTGACGGCGCTGTTTCCCGATGCGGATTTTTTTATTTTCGGCGACGGCGAGGTCCCGTTCGGACAACTGCTGTGCGCGATCGGTACCGACGGCGATTTCAGCGCGATCCCCAATATTGCGTACAAGCGGGACGGACGCGTGGTTGTCAACGAGAGGAAATACGATCTGCCCCTGGAGGATTATCCTTCACCGTATCTGACGGGGATCATGGATGAGATGTTTGACCGCTATCCGGATATCAATTTCTGCGCGACGCTCGAAACCAATCGCGGCTGCCCGTATGCGTGCGCCTACTGCGACTGGAGCGAAACGCATTCGATCCGCACGTTTCCGCTGGAGAAAATCTACGCGGAGCTGGACTGGTGCAGTCAGCACAAGATCGACTATATTTTTTGCGCGGACGGAAATTTCGGGATTCTGGACCGCGATTACGACATTGCCAAGCGCGTCGTTGAGCTCAAACAGAAAAACGGATTTCCCTGCGTTTTCAGCACCTGCTTTGCCAAAAACAGCAACGACAACGTGTTCCGCATCTCAAAACTGTTTTTTGAAAACGGCGTGAACAAAGCGGTCACGCTCTCATACCAGACGGTTTGCCCGCAGGCGCTGCGCAACATTCGCCGCGAGAACTTCACAATGGAGTCCTTCTCCGGTATTGTCAAACGGTACAGCATGCATTCGATCCCGACGTTTACGGAACTGATCCTCGGACTGCCGGGCGAAACGCTGCAGAGTTTCAAGGAGGGCATCTGTGCGATCGTCGAAGCGGGACAGCACGATTCGATCACCGTGTCCGGCTGTCACGTGTTCCGCAAAGCCCTTATCAATCAGCCGGAATACCGCGAAAAATTCGGCATCCGGTCCGTCAAGATCCCCATGAACAATCTGCACATACCGCTGCCGGATCTGGATACGGTCGACGACATCACGGAATACACCGATTTCATCATCGAGACCAAAGACATGACTTTCCCCGAGATGGTCGAAGCGTTCCTGTTTGCGATTTGTCTGCAATGTTTCCATCTGCTGGGGATCATG
Organism: Oscillospiraceae bacterium; assembly: GCA_902790325.1. Taxonomy (GTDB): domain Bacteria; phylum Bacillota; class Clostridia; order Oscillospirales; family Acutalibacteraceae; genus UBA1425. The sequence continues at coordinate 112,816 of CADARP010000006.1, forward strand.
AAGTGCTTTTCGCTGTATATCCACAATGAGCTGCATGTCAGTTATTATGATCTGTATAACGATCTGCTGGACTACATCGACCATGCCGACGGGACGGATCTGCAGCGGCTGTTCGCCGACTTTCGCGCGCGCTGCAGCGACCTGTCCAACGGGGAGTGGACGTACCGCAATCCCAAGTTCGGCAAGATCGGCTGGTATTATGAGGAAGGTCTCTTTATGGAGATCGCCGCGATGCTGGATGTGTTCTGGAAGGAACTGCCGCCTTTCCTGCGGCGGTATGACATTCCGGAGGATGTCTTTGAACAGATGGCGGCCTATCAGAAATTCATGATCCGTCTGCCGGGACAGACGGTAGTGAGCGGAGAGTTCGATTTTGATTTCTATACCTATTTTGAAGATGCGGTTCGTCTGACGCCGTCGCCGCTAAAAAAACGGAAGATCCGCGTGCAGGCGACAGTGAAGGAAAATGTCGATACGTGGGAGGACTATGCGCTGCGCGTCATGCTGTACGCCAAGAAAAAGGGCGCGCTGCTGCTGACCACCGAGTACAATTCCGTCAAGGTCACTTATCCGGAAGATACAGTAGTATAAACAGATTGTTTGAATCGGAGGAAAAGAAAATGAAAAGCAGTTCGATCATCCGCAAACCGGATCGTCCCGTGTTGACGGCCAAAGATATTCCGTATAACGCGCGCCTGATCTTCAACGCCGGCGTGACGAAGTACAACGGCAAATACGTGATGGTGTTCCGCAACGATTACTGCGGCGACGATCCGTATAAGCTGACGGGCACCAACCTCGGGCTTGCGACGAGCGACGACGGCGTCAACTGGACAGCGGCGCCCGAACCGTGTTTCGTGATGGAGGGCGGCGAGTATAAGCGCGCCTATGATCCGCGCCTTACGGTGATCGACGGCGTATGCTATATGTGCTTTGCGCTCGATACGCTGCACGGCCTGTGCGGCGGGATCGCCAAAACAGAGGACTTCGCATATTTTGACGTGATCTCGATCTCGGAGCCGGACAACCGCAATATGGTGCTGTTCCCCGAAAAGATCGGCGGCAATTTTGTGCGGCTCGATCGTCCGATGCCCGTTTATTCGCGCCGTCACCGCGACCGGTTCGACGTGTGGCTGTCGGAGTCTCCCGACCTGGAGTTCTGGGGCAGACACCGTCTCGTATGCGGGGTGGAGGACGTTCCGTTTGCCGATGACAAGATCGGTCCTGCCGCGCCGCCCGTGCGTACGGACAAGGGCTGGCTGACGTTGTTCCACGCGGTTGCGCTCGATCCGACACGCGGCAAGAACGGATGGGAGGACAAATGGCAGAAAAGCTATACCGGGGGCGTTATGCTGCTGGATCTGCAGGATCCCTCGAAAGTGCTCGGTATGTATCAAAAACCGCTGCTCGTCTGCGACCGACCCTATGAGGAAGAGGATGGATTCCGCAAGGATGTGATTTTCCCCGGCGGACTGATAGCGGAGGATGACGGGACGGTCAAAATCTACTACGGCGCATCCGATACTGTCGAATGTATGGCGCAGGCGTCTGCGGACGAACTTGTCCGGTTGTGTCTGGAAGGGGACGGCGAAGCATGAACGTGCAGGGCGTCGACAGCGGGAATGCGTTCGATTTCGGAAGAACGTCCGAGCTGTACGCAAAGTACCGCGACGTCTATCCGCCGGAACTGTACGAGCGCCTGCATGAACTGGGCGTGGGAAAGGCCGGAACCTGCTGGCTCGATCTCGGCACCGGTACGGGCGTATTGCCGCTGAATCTGTATAAGTGCGGCGCAAGGATTATCGGAACCGATGTTTCTGCGGAACAGATCGACGCAGCGAAAGCCGCCGCACAGGAGAAGGGTGCAGAGAACGTGGAGTTTTTCACGTCGTCTGCGGAGGCGCTGCCGTTTGCGGACAATACGTTCGACTGCGTAACGGCAGCGCAGTGCTTCTGGTATTTTGATCGCGAAAAAGCAGTCCGCGAGATCCGGCGTGTGCTTCGTCCGGGCGGCCTGTTTGTAAAGGTATACTTGACGTGGTCGTCGCAGGACCCGGCTGCGCGGCGTTCCTGTCGGCTCACGAAGCGGCTCAATCCCGCGTGGTCGTTCGGCTCCACCGGCTATCGGGATATGTACGCCCATCCGTTTCCGGGAGGCAGGGTGGACGTGATCGACTGCGAGCTTCCGTTCACGCGCGAGACGTGGCACGGCAGGATGTGCGCCTGCCGCGGGACGCTGGCTTCGATGGATGCGGAAACGTTTCGCGTCTGGGAAGCGCGGCATCGGAAGATGCTGGAAAAATATCCCGAATCTTTTACTGTGCGCCACAGGCTGTATATCGCGTCGTACATGGTCGAATAAATGATTGTCAAAGCATTTTGACATACATTTTGCCGGATGTAAAACCGATTTGATAGACAAACCAAACCGCTCATAGTACGATGAAGGCGTTCCGAGCGAACAAATTTTTTGCGAGGTGACGGACAAATGGAAATCGGAGCGCTGATCAAAGACGCGCGCAGCAGTAAGGGCATGACGCAGGAGAAGGCAGCCGAAGCGCTGGGCGTCAGCCGGCAGACGGTATCCAACTGGGAGACGGGCAAGTCGTACCCCGATATCGTCAGCGTGATCCGCATGAGCGATCTGTACGATGTGAGTCTCGATCACCTCCTCAAGGAGGAAACGTCTGTGAAACAATCGTACACGTCCTATCTGGAAGAAAGCACAAATACAATCAAGAGCCGCCGTACGCATTCGATCACGATACTCGTCTCGCTCACGCTTGGCGTCTGGGCTCTGTCTGTGCTTGCGACATGGCTGGTCGCAAGCGGTGCGGACAGTACCGGCTACAGCACAGCGGTCATGTGGACTATGCTGCCGGTCACGTTTTTTGCCGTGTCGTTCCTGACCGGCCGCAACCGGTATTTCGGCAGAGCGATGTATGCCGTGCCGTTCGTATGCAGCCTTCTGTATTCGCTGTGCGGCTATGCCACGTCGATCGCTGCGGAGAATCAGTTGATTCGCACCGTCCGCTGGCCGGATTTTGCGAAGCTGCCGATCGGATTGCTGATCTCCGCGCTCGGTCTGGCGCTGGGGATTCTGGCGCGTTCACGGCAAAAGAAACCAAAGGAATAATCTGTCTGTATACGCTGCTCGCCGCCAAACGCGGCGGGCAGTTTTTGCGCCTTTGTAGAAAAGAAAAAAATTATGTGAAAAAATGAAAAAAATTGAAAAAAAGACTTGACATTTGGAAACAAGTCATATATAATAGCAAAGCACGTTGCGGGAGGGAAGCCTTCGGACGTGGGAAGCACCTTGAAAATTAAACAACGATCGATAAGAAGAACCCTTAGATTTCTTT
>CADARP010000007.1:0-106989 GCA_902790325.1 Oscillospiraceae bacterium
TTCATCGCAGATGAAATATTTCACGTTTTGCGCAGCAAAACATTTCATCCTGCGCAGCAGGATTTCACCGCCGTAGGCGATTTCACTTCGGAATTTGTCTCCGACAAACTGCGATTTCGTAGGGGACGATGCCCACATCGTCCCGCCGTATCTGCCCGACGCTTTGCCGCGCACCGTAAAGGTGCTCGCAATGACAGACAAGGGTATGTTTTCTTATTCCGCAAAAATCCGTGAAGAGGGCAGCTTTCCGTGATGGCAAAAAAAACTGCCGCACCCGAAGGTACGGCAGCTTCGCTGTCAGAGAGGGGTTATTCGATGACCTGCGAGATCTCCGAAATGCCGGCGTTGGCGATGCGCGCCTCCGTGACGTCGGAGGAGTTGACGTTGCCGTCGTGCGTGATGTCCGCCGCGAAGTACTGCGCGGAATCCGCCGCGTACTCGATGAGGCCCGCGTTCATGTTGCGCAGCTCCGTGACGTCGGAGGAGTTGACGTGGCCGTCTCCGTTCACATCGCCGAAGATGACCAGCGTGTACTCGGCGACCAGTTCGCCGTTGTTTTCGTTGTACAACTGCACGACGGTGCCGGTGCCGATCATGGCGGAGGTGAGTTCCAGACGGCCGTTGCCCACGACGTCCAGATAGTCGTTCAGCAGCTCGTCCATCTGCATCTCCGTCTTCAGACCGTAGATGAAGCCGCGTTCGCTGTCGATCACGGTCGTCGCGCCTTCCTTGGCAATCAGCTCGACCTGGATATCCTGCCACACGGCGTAGAGCGTGACCGTTTCACCGGCTTTCGCCGTCAGGTTGCGCACAGCCGTGCCGTCCTCGTAGTCGGGCGTTTCGGCGTCGTCCGTCGCTGCCCAGCCGAGGAACGCGAAGCCCGCTCTCTCGAACGTGCATTCCGGCAGAACGGCGTCGGCGTCGTAGACGGCGTCGAGCGGTTCCATCGTCTGGTCGGTTTCATAGTTCGCGTCGAACGCGATCGTGTATGCGATCGGTGCGAAGGTCGCCTTGACCGTGACGGCCTTGGCGGGCATGGTGAACGTGTTGTCCGTTACGGTGACGCTGCTCTCCCAGGCGAGGAAAGCGTAGCCCGCGTTCGCTTCGGCGTTCAGCGTGACCTGCGTGCCGTACGCGACGGGAGCGGTCTGATCGGCCGCAGCCGTGCCGTTGCCGTCTGTCGTGACGGTGAGATTGTATGTGTTGACGGTCCAGTGCGCAAAGACCGTATGGTCGGCCGTCGCGGTGACAGGCGTATCGGCCGTGATCTTTGTGCCGGCGGAAGCGTCCGTGTACCAGCCGTCGAACGTGTAGCCTTCGCGTGCGGCGCCGGCAAGCGTGCCGTAGGTGCCGCCGACGGTGACGGTCTTCGTTTCGGAGCTCGAAGCGCCGCCCTGCGGGTTGTAGGTGACCGTGATGTTGTTGCCGGTCCAGAGCGCCTTGAGCGTGACGTCGCCGTACTTGCCCTTGACGGTCTGCGCGGCGGTGTAGGTCGTCTGCGTGTCGCCCCAGTTGTAGTCGCCTGCGGCTGCGGGCGTGCTGACGCGCCATGCGGTGAACGTGTAGCCTTCGCGCGTCGCATTGCCGAGCGCCGTCTCGTCGGTCGTCTTGTACGGCAGCGCATCCTTGGCGTTGCCGCCGTCCGTATCGAACGTGACGGTATACGCGGCGGGCACGAATGTCGCCTTGATCGTGACGGGTTTGTCGGGCATTGTGATCGTGTCGCCGTCGAACGTCACATCGTCCGTGATCCATTCGCTGAACACATAGCCGGGCTTCGGCGCCGCGGTCACGGTGACGACCGTGCCGTACGGGACGTTGGTGGTCTCGTCCGCGCTGATAAAGCCGTTGCCGTCCGTGGTCAGCGTGATGTTATAGGAATTGATCGTCCAGTGTGCAAAGATCGTGTGATCGACAAGCTGCGTGACGGTCGTCGAGGATTCGATTCTGGAGCCGCCCTCCGCTTGCGTGTACCAGCCCGCGAACGTGTAGCCTTCGCGTGTCGCGGAGGTGAGCGTGCCGTATGTGCCGCCGACCGTGACGATCTTGCTCTCGACAGCCGGCGTGCCGCCCCGTCCGTCATAGGTGACGGTGAGCGTGTTGGCTCTCCAGATCGCCTTGAGCGTGACGTTGCCGTACTTGCCGTTTACGGTGCTCGAGGCGGACTGGGCTTTGCCGACCGCGCCCCAGTTGCCGTCGGAAACGGCGACCGTCCAGTAGCTGAACGTATAGCCGGGCTTGGTCGTGCCGCCGAGCAGCGTGTCGTCGGTGATCACGTACGTCAGCGCGTCTTTCGCCTCGCCGCCGTCGGGATCATAGGTGACTGTGTATTCGATGGGTGCGAACACCGCACGAACCTCAACCGCTTTGTCGGGCATGTTGAACGCGTTGTCCGCGATCAGAGCGTCTTCGCTCTCCCAAGCGGAGAAGGCATAGCCGGGATTCGGCGTCGCGGTCAGGGTGACGGGCGTGCCGTACTCGACGTCCGCCGTCTTGTCGGCTTCGGCCGTGCCGTTGCCGTCGGTCGTGACCGTGACGTCATATTTATGGATCGTCCACTGCGCATAGAGGGTGTGCGCCGCCACCGCGGTGACGGTTGTCGTGGGTTCGATCCGGACGCCGTCGGCGTTGTACCAGCCGTCGAACGTGTAGCCCTCGCGCACAGCGCCGGCCAGTTCGCCGTAGGTTCCGCCGAATTCGACGAGCGTGCTCTGCGCGTCTGCGGTGCCGCCCTGCGCGTCAAATGTGACCGTGAAGGAAAGCGCTTCCCAGACAGCCTCCAGCTTGACGTCGCCGTACATGCCGGTCACGGCGTCGGCCGCCAGATAGACGGTGCCCGCGTCGCCCCAGCTGTAGTGCGGGTCGGACGTGAATTCAACGACCTTCCAGCCCTTGAACGTGTAGCCGTAGCGCGTCGTATCGCCGAGCGTGTAGGCGTCGGACGCGGCATAGACCAGCGCGTCCTTTTCCTCGCCGCCGTTCGCGTCGAAGGTGATCGTGTAGGATTTGCCGGAGTAAACGAACGTCATGACGTTCTGCGAGGCGCTGCCGGACAGCTCGATCGTCTGCGTGCCGGGATCGGGATAGGAAAGCTCCGGATCGTCGGCGACACGTGCCACAGCCGCGACGCGGATGCCCGCGGGCTGCACGGTCTGCGTGAAGGGGATCGCGACATCGCCGCCTTCCGCGTCCACATAGCGCACCGTGTAGCTTGTCAGGACGCAGTCGTCCAGCAGCTCGTATGCGGCAAAATCATCCTGCAGCAAATCATAGTATGCCGCGGATTTCGCAAAGCAGTAAACGGTCGTGGCGATCGGATCGAGCGTGTAGCGCGCGGGATTGCGGATCGCAAGCGTCTGGCCGATATCCAGCGCCACATTGAACGCGCCCTTGATGCTCGTCGATTTGCCGAGAACGACAACGCTTTCCAGCCCGGTGCACTGATAGAACGCGCACGAGCCGATGCTTCTGACGCTTGCGGGCAGGCTGATGCTCACAAGGCCGGCGCACTTCCAGAACGCGCCGTCGCCGATCGAATCAAGTCCGGCGGGCAGAACGGCCTGCGCAAGGCTTGTACAGTTTTCAAACGCGTACGCGCCGATCGACGTGACCGTATCCGGCAGGAAGAACGCCGTAACGTCCGTGCAGTCCTTGAATGCGTTCTCGCCGATGCCGACGACGGGATATCCGCCGAGCGTATCCGGCAGCATCACGGCGCCGCTGAGCGTGTCGTTCGAGCCGGTCAGGATCGCACCGCCGTCCTCGACCGCAAACGTGAATGCAGTATCCGTCGGGGTATTGTTACCCATGGCGGCGAAATGCACCACAGTCAGCGCGACGGCGGCAGCCATGACCAGCACGAGGATTCGTAGAACCGTTTTCTTCATGGCAATGATTACACCCTCTCTTATAGTGGTATAAAATCTTTCAAATACTATTATATATAGAGAAGGCGCGACTGTCAAGGCTTATTTCAGAAAAAAAGGGCGGTTTCTGCGGCTTTCCGGCGCATCGGTGTGTAAAGGGATTTGCCTTACAAAAAACTGTTGATAAATCGCATTTTTGCAAAGTTATTCACATTATCCACCGAGTTTTCCACCAAAGTAAGGAATTTTTCCTTTACAACCGGTCAGGGGAAGAGAGGCGGACAGTCGGTTCAGATAATAGCTCAAACGGAATAATAACTGTCGATTTCATGCAAACAACGCAAAAAATCACGCTTCGGATTGGTCAGATCGTCCAATTTGCCGGAAAAAGACGGAGAAAACAGACGGCTGCGGAAAGTCTTTCCGTCTTTCGCGCCGGAAGCGGCGGCGCGGATTCCGGTTTCTCGCCGGAACGTGCCGGAAATTTGTAAAGCTGAATCCCTTTACAAGAGATCAATTTCCTGTCCGCACAGCATAGAAACTGTTGCATATCAACAAGAATGCGCTGCCGGCTTCTGCGGAAACCGCACGCGTCGGCGGGATATGGTGTAAAGGGAATCACCTTGCCATTCGCGGCTTTTCCCCGTTCGTTCCGTTCTTTTTCGCCTGCGTGCCGCCGGTTCCGGCGGGGGAAAACCCGGTGCGGACATGGAAGAAAAACCGGTTTTTTACCGGTTTTTATTGAAAAAAAAGCGGTTTGCACTTGACAAATCGGGAAATACTGCATATATTACATGGTGTAGCGTTTGGCGGCGGCGCTTGTTCGGCCGCGGCGCAGTCATAAAAAAGTGTATAAGGAGTAAAGGAAATCATGGTCTTTGAGAAAGTGAGAAAGATTCTTTGCGAGCAGCTTGCACTGGAAGAAGACAGAGTCACGATGGATTCCAGCCTGATCGGCGATCTGGGCGCGGACAGCCTGAACGTGATCGATCTTGCGATGTCGATCGAAGACGAATTCGATATCGAGGTCCCGGACGATGAGATCGAAAAGATCAAGACGGTGGGCGACATCGTCAGATTTGTGGAGGATCACTGATTCTTCAGAGAGGGAGTTTAGAGTTGGCGGAACAAAAAAAGATGGTCGAAGAGATCACTTCCATGGAAGTGGACTTCGCCCAATGGTACACCGATATTGTCAAGAAGGCCGATCTGATCGACTATTCGAGCGTCAAGGGCTGCATGGTGATCCGCCCCTACGGCTATGCCGTGTGGGAAAACATCCAGCGCCTGCTCGACGCGCGCTTCAAGGCGACGGGACATGAAAACGTCTATATGCCGATGTTCATACCCGAGAGTCTGCTGCAGAAGGAGAAGGATCACGTCGAGGGCTTCGCGCCCGAGGTGGCGTGGGTGACCCACGGCGGCAGCGAGCCTCTGGCGGAGCGCCTGTGCGTGCGCCCGACTTCGGAAACGCTGTTCTGCGAGCATTATGCGAACATCATCCATTCCTACCGCGACCTGCCGAAGCTGTACAACCAGTGGTGTTCGGTCGTGCGGTGGGAAAAGACGACGCGTCCGTTCCTGCGCTCGAGAGAGTTCCTGTGGCAGGAGGGACACACCGCGCACGCCACGGCCGAGGAAGCGATCGCCGAGACCGAGCGGATGCTCAACGTGTACGCGTCCTTCTGCGAGGAGGAGCTGTGCATGCCCGTCATCCGCGGCAAGAAGACCGAGAGCGACAAGTTCGCGGGCGCCGAGGACACATACGCGATCGAGGCGCTGATGCACGACGGCAAGGCGCTGCAGGCCGGCACGAGCCACTACTTCGGCGACGGCTTCGCGCGCGCGTTCGATATTCAGTATACGGACAAGAACAACCAGCTTCAGTACGTCCACCAGACGTCCTGGGGCATGACCACGCGTCTGATCGGCGCGGTCATCATGTCGCACGGCGACAACAACGGACTTGTGCTGCCGCCCGCGGTGGCGCCGATCCAGGTGGCGATCCTGCCGATCGCCCAGCACAAGGCGGGCGTGCTCGACGCGGCTTACGCGCTGCGCGACCGTTTGGCGCAGAAATTCCGCGTCAAGCTCGACGACAGCGACAATTCCCCCGGATGGAAGTTCGCCGAGTACGAGATGAAGGGCGTGCCGCTGCGTCTGGAGATCGGTCCCAAGGACATCGAAAAGGGACAGTGCGTGCTGGTGCGGCGCGATACGCGCGAAAAGTATTTCGTGCCGATGGACGCGCTCGAGCAGGAGATCGACCGGCTTCTCAAGGAGCTGGCGCAGTCGATCTATCAGAAGGCGCTGGAAAACCGCGAAAGACGCACCTACGTCTGCCGCAGCCTCGACGAGATCCGGCAGTCGCTTGCGGAAAAGGGCGACGGCTTTGTGATGGCGATGTGGTGCGGCGAGGAAGCGTGCGAGGACGAGGTCAAGGAACAGACGGGCGTCGGTTCGCGCTGCATCCCGTTCGACCAGAAACAGATCAGCGACGTCTGCGTCTGCTGCGGCAAACCGGCAAAACATATGGTCTGCTGGGGCAAGGCGTATTAAGCAAAACAACAAAGGGACGGGAGCAATCCCGTCCTTTTTTCACCCCGTCCGCGCGAAGAACGATCGGGATTTGCAGAGGTAAAATTAGTTGATTGAATTGATTCCTTTAAAACAAGACGATCCGGATATGGATGAGTTGATCCGGATACATCAGGAGCCGTCCGTTTCCAGATATATTTCGATTTCCGACAATTACTTCAATTATGTGACAGAAACGGAAGGCGTCGTTTATTACAAGATAATGACCGATGGAATCCTTGCCGGAGGTATTCACCGGGAGATCCATGGAAAAACTGCGTATCTCAGCGTTTGTGTGGATGAAAAAAACAGGCGGCATGGAATAGCAGAAAAGGCATTAAAGAGAATCATTTCTGTTATGCCGCGTGATGTTGAAACAATTGAAGCCGAGATCGAAGAGACAAACGCGCCGTCAAACGATTTGTTTCGGAAACTCGGATTTTACGCTTCCGGTCAAGAGGACGAGCTTATAACGTATCGTAAGTTGTTATAACGGCAAAGGCCGTTTTATGAGGTGCTTTATGATCCTGAAAAATGCGGTCGTATACGGCGCGGATTTCGCGCCGCAAAAACTCGATATCGCCGTCTCGGACGGTGTGATCGCGCGTCTGGGCGCCGCGCTGCCCGACGCGGACGGTGCGCTTGACTGCGCGGGCTGCACGGTCGTGCCGGGTTTTGTGGACATCCACATCCACGGCGGCGGCGGAGGCGATATGGCCGACGCGGACGCGGCGTCTCTGCAGCGCATGTCGCGCTATCTTGCCGCGCGCGGCGTGACGTCGTTCTGCCCGGCGAGCATGACGCTCCCGTTTGAAGAGCTGCGCGCGCAGTTTGCGGCGGTCGAGGCGTTCAAGGGCAGCGAACAAGGGGCGCATATCCTGGGCGTGCGCATGGAAGGGCCCTATATTTCCATGGAGAAAAAAGGCGCGCAGTGCGCCGACTATGTCCGCGCGCCGGATCTTGCGGAGTTTTGCGCGCTGGACGCGGTCAGTCCCGTCTGCGCGGTCGACGTCGCGCCGGAGGTCGACGGCGCGTTGGACTTTGCCGAAGAGGCGTCGAAGCGCTGCACCGTTTCCGCGGGACATACGGCGGCGACGTTCGACGAGACCGAAACAGCGCTCGCGCACGGGTTTTCGCACGCGACGCATCTGTTCAACGCCATGCCGCCCATCCGCAACCGCGATCCGGGTGCGGTCACGGCGTTTTTTGACAGCGGAACGGCGACGGCGGAGATGATCTGCGACGGGTTCCACAACCATCCCGCGGTGGTGCGCATGGCGTTCCGCCTGCTCGGACCCGACCGCGCCGTGGTCGTCAGCGATTCCATGCGTGCCGCGGGCTGCGAAGACGGCGTCTATGTGCTGGGCGGGCAGGAGGTTTTCGTGCGGGACGGCAAAGCGCGTCTTGCCGACGGCACCATTGCCGCGTCCACGACGAACCTGTTCGAGGAGTTTTGCAACCTGCTTTCGTGGGGCGTCCCGTTTGCCGACGCGCTGCGCGCGTGCACGATCAATCCGGCGCGCGTCGCCGGCGCCGCGGACACGGTCGGCAGCATCGAGGCGGGCAAGTGCGCCGACCTGCTTGTGCTGGACGCGGAACTGCGCATCCGCCGCGTGATGATCCGCGGCAGGCTGTACGAGCCGTAACGCGCAGCGGCGTATGCCGCGGCGCAGGGGTTGTCGGAGAGAACGGCGTCCGGATTTACGATCCCGCAGGCAGCTTCGCCTGTGTAAGCGGAGCTTTCCGTAAACCCGCAGAATCCGTGATGAACCGAAAAAAAGCGGCTGTCTTCCGGCAGCCGTTTTCTTTGTGCTTTCTTTGTACTTTTTGCTTTCTTACCCGACCGTCCACAGTCCCAGGGCGGGATTGCTGACGTAGAAGATCTCTTCGCCGTCCGGAAGCGTGACAAAGCCGTCGCGCAGCACGGCGGGATCGTAGCGCTTGACCGCCTCGTCGTAGGCGATGTAGCCGAAGCCCGCGCCGCGCACTTCGGACTCGGTCAGCTCCTTCGTGCAGTACGTGATGGAGAAACGGCCGTCCGACGAGCCGTGGATCAGATGCGCCGCCACGGACAGGTTTTCGCGCAGATCCGCGTTCTCGTCCACCAGACGCAGGATGTTCTCGCGTCCGACATATCCGTATTTGCGGATCAGCCGGTCGTTCTCGGCGTCCTCGCCGAATTTGCGCACGCCCGGCGCGAGGATCACCAGCTCGCCGCCGTCCGCGATCGCCATGCGCGTGCGGTACACGGCCTTGTTGCCGAGCCAGGTGCTTTTGAATTCGCGCGGATCGAGATAGACCACGACCTTGCGAAGCGGCTCTTTGAGATGCGTGAGGTTGAGCTGCTGGCTGAGCGCGACCGCCTGCTCGAACACGTCGCGCGTGCTGCCGATGCACAGACCGTGGATGTGCGTTTCGTCGCCCGTATTGGTCGTGACCGTCAGCACGTACAGCAGCGGCACATCCGCCAAAAAGTGCGTCTGCGCGTAGTCGAACACCTTGCGCACGGGGGAGTGATCCCTGCCCATGATGCGCTCCATGCCGTAGAACGCGCCGAGCATGTGCGAGGAATTGATCATGCTGCTGCCGCCGCAGCCGACGAAGATATTCTTGGAGTAGTTGGCCATGCCGACCACCTCGTGCGGCACGACCTGCCCGACGGACAGGATCAGATCGTAGCTCGTGTCGACGATCCGGCGGTTGACCTCGACGTCGATCGCGCTGTTGACCAGCCCGTCCGAAACTTCGCCGACGAACGACGCGGGCACCTCGCCGAGCTTGACGACGTCCGTGCGCCAGTTGTGGACGATCATGCGCTCGAACGGCACGTCTTTGCCGAAGAACGCCGTCCATTCCGCTTCTGTCATCGGCTCGTGCGTGCCCAGCGCGGGCATGATGTCGATCTCGCACGTATCCTTGAGCATGTCGTACAGCATCGCCGTCAGGATTCCGGCGCCGGAATACAGCCGCGTGTAGTCCGGCGGCAGCAGCAGCACCTTGCGCAGCGTTCTTCCCGCAAGCGCCGTCTGCAGCGCATTGCGCAGTTCTTCCCGTGTCAGACCGGTATCGCTTTTGTAAATCATACTATCCCTCCGTTCTGCTGACAGTATAGCACGCGCGGACGCCCGGTACAAGCACAGAGCGGAAAAATTTTCAAGAAGATTTTACAAATGGTTCATTGACTAAAGGACGGCGTTGTGATAGACTGTAGGCGAACAATCAAAAGGAGGTCATCATTATGTTCTGTCCCAATTGCGGAGCGCAGATTTCCGAATCCGATAAGTTCTGTCCCGCCTGTGGAAATGCGGTAGCGGCGTCCCGGCCGGAGCCGCAGCCGCAGCCGGAGCAGACCTACGCGCAGCCGGAACCCCAGCCGGAGCCGCAGCCGTCCTATACGCAGCCCGACCCGTCGTACGCGCCGCCCGTCTATTCCCAGCCCCAGCCGCAGTATTATGATTGCGGCGTGCAGGCGCGCGACATCGCGGTGGCGGTGATCCTGTCCATCGTGACGTGCGGCATCTATAACATCTTCTGGTTCATCAAGATGGTGGACGACGTCAACCGCGTCTCCAACGACCAGAACGCGCAGTCCGGCGGCATCACATGGCTGCTGACGTTCATCACGGCCGGCATCTACGGCGTCTACTGGTACTACCAGGCGGGCAAGAAGATGCGCTATGCCAAGCAGGTGCGCAATATGCCCGCGGACGACAACACCGAGGTTCTCTATCTGGTGCTCGCGCTGTTCGGCTTCGGCATCGTCAATATGTGCCTCATCCAGTCCGACCTCAACAAGATGGCGACGCCTGCGGCATAATGCAAACCCGTGTCAAAAAAGTCCTGTGTACGGCGGCTGTTCTGCTGTGCGCAGGGCTTTTCTATGCGTTCTTTTCGATGCGGACGGGGCTTGCGGTCCCGTGCCTGTTCCACACGCTGACCGGTCTGAAATGCCCCGGCTGCGGCGTGTCGCGGATGTGTCTGGCGCTTCTGCACGGCGACGCCGCCGAAGCTTTCCGGCAGAACCGCGCCGTTTTGCTGCTGCTGCCGCTCGGCGTTTACACGGCGGCGGCATGGTGCGCGGGCTATATCCGCACCGGCTCGCGGGTTCTGCACGGCGCGCCGAAAGCGGCCGCGTGGGCGACTGCGGGCGTGCTGATCGCGTTCGGGATCGCGCGCAATTTTTTCGGCTGGTGACGGATTTGTTCCGTTTTGGAAACCGGATGCGGTTCAAACGATTCTTGTGAGCAGAATAGCCAAAATGCAGTGATATTTTTTGGTTATTCTGCATCTTGTGTTTTAGAAGATTATAGATATAATAAAATCATAATTTATCCCGTAAAAAAGGGGATGTTACCGATGAATCCGATCCTGTGGCTGCTGCCCGGGGTGCTTGTGGGCGCGGCCGAATCCGTCCTGACCGGGGCGATCGCAAAGCGCGTGCTGCGGGGACAAATGCCGGTTTTGCTGCTTGTCGGCAAGGTCGCGTCCTGGGCGGCGATCCTGCTGTCGGTCTTCTTTCTGCTTTCGCGCAGCGGCGCGATGTGGTTCGGGATCGGCGCAGGCGGCGGCGTGCTGGCCGCCGGTCTGAGTATTTCCGTTTATACACTCGCAAAGGAAAAGAGGTGAAGCCGGTTTGAACATTGTGACCGGGATCAAACTCGCGGCGTCCGCGGTCGTGTTCGTCGTTTTTCTTGTGCTCTGGTGCAAGAAGCGGCACGACACGCTCTCGGAGCCGGATCCCAAGAAAGCCAAAAAGAAGCGGCGGCTGCCCTTCTTCGGCATGGTGATCAGCGCGTGGTTCTTTGTCGCGTGTGTGGTCAATCTCGTCACCGGAGGGCCCAAGGGGATCTCGCTCGAATTGGAGATGTTCTCGCCGCGCGTGCAGATCGGTCCGCTGTCCGTGGCGCGCACGACGCTGACGGCCTATGTGCTGATGCTGGTGATCGCGGTGCTGTGCGTGCTGTTCCGCGTGTTCGCGTACCCGAGGTTCCGGGACGAGCCGAAGGGACTGCAGAACGCGCTCGAGGCGGCGGTCGAGTTTATCGACAAGTTCACGCGCGATACGGCGGGCGATCTTTCGCCGGCGCTGCCCGCGTACATGTTCAGCGTGGCGGTGATGCTGATCGGCTGTGCGGCGTCGGAGCTTCTGGGACAGCGTCCGCCGACGTCGGATCTTCTGTTCACGTTCTCGCTCGCGCTGTGCACGTTCTTCCTTTTGAACTACTACGGCGTGCGGAAAAAGGGTCTGTTCGGCCGTGTGAAGTCGCTCGCGTCGCCCTCGCCGATGATCATGCCCATGCGCATGCTCAGCGATGTGGCCGCGCCCGTTTCGCTGGCGTGCCGTCTGTTCGGCAACATGCTCGGCGGCATGATCGTGATGGATCTTCTCAAAAACTCGCTCGGCGGCTATGCCGTGGGCGTGACGACGCTGGCGGGACTGTACTTCAACCTGTTCCACCCGCTCATCCAGACGTACATCTTTATCATCCTGTCTCTCACGTTCATCCGTGAGGCAACCGAATAACGGCGACACCGCACAAATCGCGGCGCACGCCTTGCTTGAAGCTTATTCCGTCATGCTGCACAAAAATCTCTTGACTTGCGTCAGCAAGCCTGCGATCTTTTGATGGGCTTTGCCACCAGCAAGGCCGTGGACGCGACCGCGCGTCAGCCGGAGGCCTCCGGCAAGATCAATTCCATCCTGCTTCTGGGTCTGGCGCTGGCCGAGTCCACCGCCATTTACTCGTTCGTCATCGCGCTGATCCTCGCGGTCAAATAATGCGCAGGGAAGGGTAGTAAACCATGGAAAGTTTAGGTCTGGACATCACGAAGGTCCCGATCGACCTCGTGCTGAACCTTCTGAACATCGTCCTGCTGTTCCTGATCGTGCGTACGCTCGCCTACAAGCCCATCCGCAAGTTCATGGATGCGCGGACGGAGCGCGTGAACGCCGAGGCCAGAGCCGCGGGGGAGAAAGCTGCCGAAGCGGAAAAGCTGAAGGCGGAGTATGCCGCGCTGCTGGAGAACGGCGAAGCCGTGAAGCAGGCGCAGGCCGACGAAGCGCGCAAGGCTGCCGACGCCGAAAAAGACCGTATCCTTGCCGAGGCGAACGCCAAGGCGGCGCAGATCGTGCGCGAAGCGCGCGAACAGGCGCAGAAGGAACACGACGAAGCGCTCGGCGCCATGCGGCAGGACGTGGTGGATCTGGCGTTTGACATCAGCGAAAAGCTGCTCGAGCACAGCATCACGGACGACGATACGAAGAAACTGGCGGACCGCCTGTTCGACAGCCGCGTCGGCGGAGAGGAATCGGCATGAAAACGGCAAAGATCGTATGCGCGCCCAATGTTTCGGACGACGCTTACGCGTATATCTGCGCGCGGTTTGCCCGGCGTTTCGGCGCCGAGGCATTCGAGCGCGAAACGGATGCGCAGCTTCTGGGCGGATTTGTCGTGCTGTTTGACGGCAAGGTCTACGACATGAGCCTGCGCACACAGTTGTCCGCGCTGCGTGCGGATTGCGAAAAGGAGTGAGCGCATGGCAACGGAAATGAGCGCGTTCCTGCGCAAAAAAATCGAATCCTTTTCCGTCAAACCCGTCGTCTACGACTACGGGACGGTCAGCCGCGTCGGCGACGGTGTGGCGCGTGTCGTCGGTCTGCCCGGCCGGCGCTACGGCGAGCTGCTGCAGTTTGAGGGCGGCGCGTTCGGGATGGCGATCGACCTCGAGGAGGACGGCGCGGGCGCGGTGCTGCTGAACACGGGGAACGCCGTGTCGGTCGGCAGCCGCGTGCACGGCACGGGACACGTCTGCGACGTGCCGGTGGGCGAGAGTCTGATCGGCCGCGTTGTGGACCCCATCGGACGCGCGCTGGACGGCGCGGACATCGAATCCGATACGTACTATCCCGTGGAGCGTCCGGCGCCGGATCTCGTTTCGAGACGCGCCGTGGACACCCCGCTTATGACGGGCATGATCTCGATCGACAGTCTTGTCCCGATCGGCAGAGGCCAGCGCGAGCTGATCATCGGCGACCGGCAGACGGGCAAGACGACGGTTGCGCTGGACGCGATCCTGAACCAAAAAGGCAAGGACGTCATCTGCATCTACTGCGCCGTCGGACAAAAGGCGTCGACTGTATCCGCCGTGTTGGACACGCTGCGCGCTAACGGCGCGATGGCGTACAGCATCGTTGTCGCGGCAACGGCCTCCGATTCGCCGGCGATGCAGTATCTCTCGCCTTACGCGGCATGCGCGATCGGCGAGTATTTCATGGAGCGCGGCCGGGACGTGCTGGTGGTCTACGACGACCTGTCCAAGCACGCCGTGGCATACAGAGCCATGTCCCTGCTGCTGCGCCGTTCCCCGGGACGCGAGGCGTATCCGGGCGACATCTTTTATCTGCACAGCCGTCTTCTGGAGCGTGCCGCCTGTCTGTCGCGCGAACGCGGCGGCGGGACGCTGACGGCGCTGCCGATCATCGAGACCAAGGGCGGCAACATCTCCGCCTACATCCCGACCAATGTCATTTCCATCACCGACGGCCAGATCTATCTGGAGTCGGAGCTGTTTCACAACGGCGTGCGTCCCGCGGTGAACACCGGTCTGTCGGTGTCGCGTGTCGGGCGCGCCGCGCAGCCGCAGGCGATGCGCAAGGTTTCGTCTTCGCTGCGCATCGAACTGGCGCAGTACCGCGAGATGGCGGTATTCTCCCGCTTCGGTTCCGACCTCGACGCCTCGACGCGGAAGATGCTCGAAAGCGGCGAGCGGCTGACGATCCTGCTCACGCAGGGAAAGAACGAGCTGTACAGTCTTGCCGAGCAGACGGCGCTGCTGTTCCTGTTCAAAAACGGCGGCTTCGACGGCGTCTCGCCGAAGCAGATGCGCCTCGCGGCAGCCGAAATGCTCATGAAGCTGCACGTGATGTGCCCCGACACGCTCGAGGAGATCGACCGCACGGGCGACCTGTCGGACGAGGCCAAGCGCGCGCTGCTCGAGTGCATCGGCGCGTAACGGGGGCGGCTATGGCAACGAAGAATATCAGCGAGATCGAGCGCAACATCGACGCGATCTACCAGACGCGCCACGTCACGAACGCGATGTATATGCTCAGTGTGACGGCTATGCGCCGCGGCATGGCCAACATCGGATACAACCGGGAGTATATGCGCAACGTCTGCACCGCCGTGAAGGATATTTTGGAAAAGTCCCCCGACGTGCGCAACACGTTCATCGGTTCCGCCGCGGAACGCAGGGAACTGGATTCGGCGTTTTTCGTGCTCGCTTCGGACAAAAGTCTGTGCGGCGCGTACAACCAGAATATCGCCGCCGAGACCGAGCAGCGTCTGCGGCGCGTCGCCGATGAAGGGCGCGGGGCGATCGTCTATACCGCGGGACTGAAGATCGGAGAGATCCTGCAAAACCGCGGCGTGACGGTCAAAAAGAATTTTGACGGCGCCTCGCAGTATCCGTCGCTCCTGCACGCGTACCGCATGGCGCAGGAGGTCATCGACCTGTTTCGCAGCGGCTGCGTGAAGGATGTCTACGTGATCTTCACCGACTACGTTTCCGCCGCCAAGCAGCTTGTGGTGACGCACCGGCTGCTGCCGCTGGCGGTCGAAAACTTTGAAACGGTCGCGCTTGAGCGGCCCTACGCGGCGCAGATGACGTACGTGCCGTCCGCGGAGGAGGCGTACGGAAAGATCGTGCGGCAGTATCTGCAGGGCTTTTTGTACGGGAGCCTGTGCAGCGCGCTGGTGTGTGAGAACCTCGCGCGCATGACGGCCATGCAGAGCGCGACGCGGTCGGCCGACGAGATGATCCGAAAACTCGAAGCGGCATACAATGCGGCGCGGCAGCTGCAGATCACGAGCGAACTCGTGGAGATCGCCGCAGCCGCGGAATTGATCAAGAACGCAATTTAAAGGAGAGATGAATATGTCCTCCGAAAAGATACAGGGAAAAATCATCAAGATCGCGGGCCCCGTCGTGGACGTGCGTTTCCCGCAGGGGAAGGAGCCGCACGTCAACGCTCTGGTGACGACGGACGACGGCCTGTGCCACATGGAGGTCTCGCAGGTCGGCGCGGGCGTGGTGCGCTGCGTCGCGCTCGAAGCGACGGAAGGCCTTTCGTGCGACGTCGGCGTGTGGACGACCGGCGAGGGCATCCGCGTGCCCGTGGGCGACGAACTGCTCGGACGCGTCGTGGACGTGCTCGGCCGGCCGATCGACGGCATGGGCGAGATTTGTGCGCGGACGCACATGGACATCCACCGTCCGGCACCCGATCTGCGCGTGCAGAAACCGGCGACGGAGATCTTTGAGACCGGCGTCAAGGTCATCGACCTGCTCGTGCCGTACCCCAAGGGCGGCAAGATCGGCCTGTTCGGCGGCGCGGGCGTCGGCAAGACGGTGCTCATCATGGAGCTGATCCACAATGTCGCGCGCGCACACGGCGGCAATTCCGTCTTCACCGGCGTCGGCGAGCGCAGCCGCGAGGGTACCGAACTGATCGCGGATATGCGTGCGAGCGGCGTCATCGAAAAGGCGATCCTGGCGTTCGGCCAGATGAACGAACCGTCCGGCAGCCGTATGCGCGTGGCGCTGACGGGACTGACGATGGCGGAATATCTGCGCGACGTGCAGCACAAGGACGTGCTGCTGTTCATCGACAATATCTACCGCTATGTGCAGGCGGGCAACGAAGTGAGCACGCTTCTGGGCAGACTTCCGAGCGCGGCGGGATACCAGCCGACGCTTGCAAACGAGCTGGGCGACCTGGAGGAGCGCATCGCGTCCACGGACAAGGGCTCCATCACGTCCGTGCAGGCGGTCTATGTGCCGGCGGACGACCTGACCGATCCGGCGCCGGCGTCCATTTTCTCGCATCTGGACGCGACGACGGTGCTCTCGCGCGAGATCGCGGAAATGGGTATCTATCCCGCCGTCGATCCGCTGGCGAGCGCGAGCAGTCTGCTCGAAAAGGAATACGTCGGCGAGACGCATTACCGTGTCGCCATGCAGGTGCAGGAGACGATCCAGCGCTACAACGACCTCAAGGACATCATCGCCATCCTCGGCATGGACGAACTGTCCAAGGAGGATAAGCTGATCGTGCGCCGCGCGCGCAAGCTGCAGCGCTTCATGTCGCAGCCGCTGTTCGTGGCCAAGGCCTTCACCGGCGAGGAAGGACGGTTCGTCCCCGTGGAAAAGACGGTCGAGAGCTTCCGCCGCATCGTGGACGGCGAGGTCGACGATCTGCCGGAGGCGGCGTTCTTTATGGCGGGCGACATCGACGATGTGATCGAGAAAGCGAAGACGCTATGAATACATTCCAGCTTTTGATCGCTACGCCCGAGCGGCAGGTGCTGTCCGAGGAGATCGAGATGGTCAAGCTCTGTCTGCCGGACGGCGAGTATGTGCTGCTGGCGGGACACGAGCCGGTGACGGCGGCGCTCGATTACGGGCTGCTGCAGTACCGCAGCGCAAAGGGGGAGACGCACGAGTTCGTGATCTCCGACGGCTTCTGCGAGATGCGGCCGGACAAGGCGGTCGTATTCACCGACCAGTGTCTGGACGCGGACAACCTCGACCGCGAGCAGGAGCGCATCGAGCGCGAGCGCATGATCGCGCAGGACCGGTTCGAGGACAGTCTGGTCGAGCACCACAGTGCGGGCATCTTCCTTGCCCGCGCCATCACGGGCAAGAAACGCCGCAGACAGAGATGACCTTTCTTTGCGCGCGGGCGGTTCTGAATCCGGCTTTGTATGAAGTATCTATTACATTTACATTAAAGATAGTTAAGGAGGCACGAAATGGCGGAATTGATGGACTACAAGTGCCCGGCATGTTCGGGTGCGCTGCAGTTTGATCCGGCGACGCAGAAGATGCTCTGCCCGTTCTGCGGCAGTACGTTTGAAATGGCCGAACTGCAGGCCATGGACGCGCAGGCACAGCAGGCCGCCGAGTGGCAGTCGGCGGACGCCGGCGAATGGAATGACGAGGACGTTGCGGTTTACCGCTGCGAATCCTGCGGCGGCGAGATCGTCGGCGACGATACGACCGCGGCGACGGCATGCCCGTTCTGCGGCAATCCCGTCGTGATGGCGGGACGCGTCAGCGGCGAATTCAAGCCCGAGTACGTCCTGCCGTTCAAGCTCGAAAAGAAAGCGGCGACGGAGAAACTGAAACAGTACCTGGCGAAGAAGAAATTCGCGCCGGCTGCATTCATCAAGAACAACCGCATCCAGGAGATCCGCGGACTGTATGTGCCGGTCTGGCTGTACGATTCCGACATCCACGCCGCGGCGCGCTTTGAAGCGACGCGCAAGCGCACGTGGACGCAGGGCGACACGGAATACACCGAGACCAGTTACTACGACGTCTACCGCGAGGGCGACATGTCGTTTGCCAATATCCCCGTGGACGGCTCGACCAAGATGCCCGAGGATCTGCTCGAATCGGTCGAACCGTTCGATTTCGCACAGGCCGTGCCGTTCCAGACGGCGTACCTGGCGGGGTATCTGGCGGACAAATACGACGTATCCATGGAGCAGGGCGCCGCGCGCGTGAACGAACGTATGCAGCAAAGCGCCGAGGACGCCCTGCGCAAAACGGTCAAAAGCTTCGATTCCGTCGACAGCCGCTCGACGCAGATCCGCCTTGTGCGCGGCGTGGCGAAGTACGTGCTGTATCCCGTCTGGCTGCTGAACACGGTCTACAACGGCGAGACGTACACCTTTGCCATGAACGGCCAGAGCGGCAAATTCGTCGGCAACGTCCCGGTGGACGGCGGCAAGCTCGGCGGACTGTTTGCGGGCGTAGCGGTCGGCGCGGCAGCCGTGCTGTTTGCGCTCGGCAAGCTGTTCGGTATGATTTAAGGAGGCGCGGACATGAAGAAAAAAGTATTATCCTGCCTTGCGGCGCTTTCGCTCGTTCTGGCGCTTGCCTTTTCCGCGAGCGCGGACGTGATCCCTCCGCGGGGAGACATCTTTGAATACGGCGAACCCGAATCGTCCGGTTTCGTCACGCCCGGGTCGGAGATCGACGGGGGCGAGATCGAGCGCGTCGACATGGGAGACGAGGTGCGCAGCATTCTGGCCGCGGAAAACGGCGCGGCCGCGGACGATGCGGAAGACGAAACGGTCATTCTGTACGGTTCCGCAGAGGTTCCCGAGGAACATACGCTGCCGGACGTCGACGTCGAACAGGTCGAACCGGCGCAGAAATCGATCGTCAAACCGATCGTGATCTGTCTTGCGATCGGCCTTGTGATCGCGCTGATCGTCGTGCTGGCGGTCAAGTCCGGCTACAAGCCCGTGCACCGCAGACGCGACGCGGCGGAGTATCTCGTGGACGGCAGTCTCAACGTCACCGCCTCCCAGGAGACGTTCATCCGCAGCGAGCGCAGCGAACGCAGGATCGAGAAACAGGATTCGTCCGGATCGAAATAAGCGTATGCTGAGAGAACGAAACTATCAAAAAAACAGAAAACTGGACGCGCTTTTGCCGAAGGGATTGCTGAACGGGCAGGGGATGGGATCGCTTGCCCGTTTTCGCTATGGTCTGTTCAGTTTCGGCTGGTGCGGGTGCGAGATCATTGCGGCGTACAATCTGCTGCAAATGGCCGGAAAGCCCGAAAAGCTCAGCCGCATCTCGCGCGAGATCTACCGGTACGGGCATGTGCTGCTCGGCTTTTTCGGCACGAATGTCTACGTTCTGTCGCATTTTCTCAAAAAGCACGGCGTCCGTGCGCGGACGGTCTACCGCAAGCGCGCGTTCTTCCGCGACCCCGGCGCATACGGCGTCGTGTCGTTCTGGACGAAGCCGAAGCGCGTGCTGACGAGTTCCGTCCATACCGTGGCGTACCGCGTGCACAAAGGCGGCGCCGTCACGGTCTACAACCGCTACAACAACCGCGGCTGTGCGTATCAATACGCATCCATTGACGAGGCGTTCGGCAAGTACCCGTTTATTGTGGCGAACGTCTGCACGGGGAAAAAGGTATGACGGAGAAGCAGAGCGCCGGGAACCGCGTGCTGCGCTTTCTCGGCTTCGATACCGCGTTCAAAGCCGCGCTGCCGTCCATGATCCATTATAATTGGGCGGTGTTTCTGGCGAACGGCTCGTTCTATATCATCGGCCTGTTCTTCATCCCGTTCCTGACCAAGGTCGAGGGACTGTCGACTGCGCAGGCCGGGATCGTCGTGCTGTGCGCCAAGCTCTGCGACGCGGTCACCGACCCGCTGATGGGCATCATCACCGACCGCACACGTTCGCGCTTCGGCAGGCACAGACCGTATCTGCTGCTGGGGCTGGCGCCGTCGGCGGTGTCGTACTTCATGCTCTGGACGGCGATGGGCTTTCGGGACAGCGCCGCTTCGGTCAAGATGCTCTATTTCATCGGCGCGTACATGCTGTTCAGCGTCGCCTATACCGTGGTGGTCGTGCCGCACACGGCGATGCTGCCGGTGCTCGCACCGCAGTACGATCTGCGCACGCAGTTCAACGCCATGAAGACCATCCTCGACGCGGTCGGGACGGAAGGCTCGTTCCTGATCGCAACGCTCATCCTCAGCTACACGCGCCGCGCGGGCACGTCCGTGCTCGGCTCGGCGATCCATGCCATGGGCAACACGCCGGAGTTCGATCCGACGTTCCGCGGCAGGTTTCTGCTGATGGGTGCGGTGCTGAGCCTGTTTTTCTCGCTGCCGCTTCTGGCGACGTTCTTCGGCACGAAGGAGCCGGATTCCCGTGCTCTGCCGGTGCCGCCGTTCCGGCTGCGGACGTTCCTCACGGAGTACCGCTCCATCTGGAGCAGCAGGGCGTTCCGGCAGTATTTCGCCCTGAGCTTTTTTAACGTCATCGCGCTCGGGTTCGTGTCCAATTCGTCCTACTACTTTCTCAGCAGCGTCGCGCAGATGGTGAGCCTGTATACGATCACCAACCTCATTTCGCAGGCGGGCGAGGTGATGGGCTTCCCGCTCAATTACGTGCTGTCCATCCGCCGCTCGAAGCAGACGCCCGCCAAGATCGAGCTGCCGTTCATCGTGCTGGCGCTGCTTGTCAGCTTCTTCGTAAAGCCCGGCAGCCCGAAGGCGCTGCTGATCCTCGTGTATATCTTCTACAACTTCGGCCTTGCCGGCGTCAGCAGCGTGACGAGCAACATCCTGCCGGATGTGACGGACGTGGACGAGATGATCTCCGGCGAGCGGCGCGAGGGCAAGATCGCCACATTCTCGACGCTGGTCAGAAAGATCGTGTCGGGACTGGCCGCCGCGGTGACGGGACTGATCCTCGGCGCGTTCGGATTTGACGCGGGCGCGACGGCGCAGACGCCGACCGCGGTTTTCGGCGTGCGGTTCACGTATGCCGTGCTGCCGATCCTCATGATCACCGGCTCGATCGTCACGGCGCACCGGTACGGGATGGAGAAATCCGACCACGCGCTGATCCGCCGCGCCATCCGCGAAAAGCACGAGACGGGCGAGGCGAACCTGACGGACGCGGAAAAAGAGACCTGCGCGCGCATCGCGGGACTGCGCTGGGAGGACATGTGGATCGGCCGGCCGCCGGTGCCGGCGCGCTGCGCGG
Source organism: Oscillospiraceae bacterium (assembly GCA_902790325.1). Classification (GTDB taxonomy): domain Bacteria; phylum Bacillota; class Clostridia; order Oscillospirales; family Acutalibacteraceae; genus UBA1425. The sequence goes on from CADARP010000007.1 coordinate 21,036, forward strand.
GGGAGTAAAATATTAATTATTGTATAATACCCAAGACGAATAATTGAAGGTGTAAATGATGAAAAGAAGATGGAAAAACGTGTTGGCGCTGCTGCTGGCTGCGGCGCTCGTTTTCGGTGCGGCGCCCGCCGGCGCAAATCCGCGCGGTCTGACCCTGCGCGCAAGCGCGGAAACAGTTTCCGGTTCCTGCGGCGCGGACGGCGACAACGTCACATGGACAGGCGACAACGTCACATGGACATTGGATACGGAAACCGGCGAGTTGACCATCAGCGGTACGGGCGCAATGGAGGAGTATTTTTTTTCTTCTTCTCCTTGGTATTCGTACCGTTCCTCTGTCAAAACCGTAACGATCGACAGCGGCGTGACGAGCATCGGCAATGGCGCCTTCGAGGATTGCTCGGGACTGACGAGCGTGACGATCCCGGACAGCGTGACGAGCATTGGCAATTATGCCTTCCGCGGCTGCACGGGACTGACAAGTGTGACGATCCCGGACAGCGTGACCAGCATCGGTTATTCTGCCTTCTCCGGCTGCACGGGACTGACAAATGTGACGATCCCCAATGGCGTGACCGGCATCGGCAATGGAGCCTTCCGCGATTGCTTTATCGGGAGGGAGGCCTTCTCAGGTTGTACGGGACTGACGAGCGTTACGATCCCGAATAGCGTGACCAGCATCTACGATTATGCCTTCTCCCGCGTCGGCAACGTCGTGTATTCCGGTTCCGCAACCGGTTCACCGTGGGGCGCGCAGAGTGTCAATAAATATGTAGAAGAACCGTTTATTTTTGATTCCGTCGAAAAGAAAGCCCTGCTTTGGTGCAGCCGAACTGTGCAAGGATCTGTTATCATCCCGGACAGCGTGACCAGCATTGATAGTTACGCCTTCTACGGCTGCAAGAGTCTGACGAGCGTTACGATCCCGGACAGCGTGACCAGCATCGGTGAACGTGCCTTTGCGTGGTGTGAAGGACTGACGAGCGTTACGATCCCGGACAGCGTGACCAGCATCGGTGAACGTGCCTTTGCGTGGTGCGAAGGACTGACGAGTGTGACGATCCCGGACAGCGTGACCAGCATCGGCAATGGCGCCTTCGAGGATTGCACGGGACTGACGAGCGTGACGATCCCGAACAGCGTGACGAGCATCGGCGAGAGCGCCTTCTACGGCTGCACGGGACTGACGAGCGTGACGATCCCGGACAGCGTGACCAGCATCGGCTGGGGCGCCTTCTCCGGCTGCCCGTTGGAGTATGTTAAAATGGGGGCGGGATTGACGTCCATTCCATCCTCTTTGATCCAAAAAGACACATTGAAAGAGTTTATCATTGGGGACAGCGTGACGAGCATCGGCAATTATGCCTTCTACGGCTGCACGGGACTGACGAGCGTGACGATCCCGGACAGCGTGACAAGCATCGGAGATTATGCCTTCGTGGACTGCGCAAGTCTTCGCACTTTCTTGGTCAGCGCCGGAAATGCTTATTACACAAGCGACGAAAACGGTGCTCTTTACAACAAAATGAAATCCGTGCTGCTTCAATACCCCGCTGGAAATCCGCGCACAGCATTCACGATCCCGGACAGCGTAACGACCATCGGCGATGAAGCCTTCCGCGGCTGCACGGGACTGACGAGCGTGACGATCCCGGACAGTGTGACCAGCATCGGCGAATATGCTTTCGTCGAATGCACGGGCTTGACGAGCGTGACGATCCCGGACAGCGTAATGACCATAGGCGATCTCGCCTTCGCGGGCTGCGCAAGCGTTACTGCATTTTTGGTCAATACACAAAGCGCTAACTTCTGCAGCGATGCAGACGGCGTACTGTATAATAAAGACAAAACGGAATTGATCCAATACCCGATCGGCGATCCGCGCACTGCATTCACGATCCCAGACGGTGTGACCAGCATAGGAGTAGGTGCTTTTGCGGTTTGTGAGGGACTAACAAGCGTGACGATCCCCGACAGCATGACAAGCATCGGCGAGAGCGCCTTCTACGGCTGCACGGGACTGACGAGCGTAACGATTCCGGACAGCGTGACGAGCATCGGCGAGGGCGCCTTCGCGGACTGCACGGGACTGACGAGCGTGACGATCGGAAACAGCGTGACCAGCATCGGCATTTATGCCTTCTACGACTGCAAGATCCTTACGAGCGTAACGATTCCGGACAGCGTGACGAGCATCGGCGAGGGCGCCTTCGAGGATTGCTCGGGACTGACGAGCGTGACGATCCCGAACAGCGTGACCAGCATCGGCAGTTATGCCTTCTACGGCTGCACGGGACTGACGAGCGTGACGATCCCGAACAGCGTGACGAGCATCGGCGACCGCGCCTTCTACGGCTGCACGGGACTGACGAGCGTTACGATCCCGGACAGCGTGACGAGCATCGGCGAACATGCCTTCTACGAATGCACGGGACTGACGAGCGTTACGATCCCGGACAGCGTAACGACCATCGGCGATTACGCCTTCCGCGGCTGCACGGGACTGACGCGCGTTACGATCCCGGACAGCTTGACCAGCATCGGCGAAGAAGCCTTCTTCGGCTGCCCGTTGGAGTATGTTAAAATGGGGGCGGGATTGACGTCCATTCCATCCTCTTTGATTCAAAAAGACACATTGAAAGAGTTTATCATTGGGGACAGCGTGACGAGCATCGGCGACCGCGCCTTCTCCGGCTGCACGGGACTGACGAGCGTTACGATCTCCAACAGCGTGACGACCATCGGCGATTACGCCTTCCGCGGCTGCACGGGACTGACGAGCGTGACAATCGGGAACAGCGTGACCGGCATCGGCGAGTGGGCCTTCTACGGCTGCAAGAGTCTGACAAGTGTGACGATCCCGAACAGCGTGACAAATATTGGCTATTCCGCCTTCTACGGTTGCACGGGACTGACGAGCGTGACGATCCCGAACAGCGTGACCAGCATAGGAGCAGGTGCTTTTGCATTTTGTGAGGGACTAACAAGCGTGACGATCCCCGACAGCATGACAAGCATCGGCGAGAGCGCCTTCTCCTGCTGCACGGGACTGACGAGCGTTTGGTATACCGGCACGCTTGCGCAATGGTGTGAAATCACGTTCGAGAATTTTGACTCAAATCCGGTAAGTTACGCACACAACTTGTATATTCAAGATCAGCTTTTAACGGAAGTTGTGATCCCGGACAGCGTGACCAGCATCGGCGACCGCGCCTTCTACGGCTGCACGGGACTGACGAGCGTGACGATCCCGAACAGCGTGACGAGCATCGGTTATTCTGCCTTCTCCGGCTGCACGGGACTGACAAATGTGACGATCCCCAATGGCGTGACCGGCATCGGCAATGGAGCCTTCCGCGATTGCTGACGATCCCGGACAGCGTGACGAGCATTGGTTGGAGCGCTTTCGGTGGTTGCTGGGATTTGAAAACCGTCTGCTACGGCGGAGCGAATCAATCTGCTATTCTGATTGGTGGGGGAAATTCAGCGCTGGAAAACGCCCGGTGGTTCTATCACAAGCACGACGACAAAACGGCGACAGAGACACGCAATGCGGCTGCGCCGACCTGCAAGTCCGAGGGATACTCCGGCGACGTCTATTATGCGCCGTGCGGCGTTTTGAAGCAGGCAGGCGAAAAACTGCCGGTCGATCCGAATGCACATGCGTTCGGCGCGTGGACATTGACGGCCGCGCCGACTATCTATGCGGAGGGTGTGGAAACGCAGACCTGCGCTATCTGCGGCGCAAAGAACACGCGCAGCATCATTCCCAAGCTGCCGATGGCGAAGGTCGCCATCCATGATTTCACACCGTCGTCCAAAACGTATGCTTACCGCAGCTCGATCACTTTCGCCGCGACGGTCGAGAACCCGACGCCGAACGGACAGATCCATTGGTTCGTCGACGGCGAGGACGTGCACACGGGTGAAGTCTACACCGCCGAGAACGTCCGGCACAGTTTCTTCTTGCAGGCGAAGTACTTTGACGACGGCAAAGAGATCCCGCAGGCCGCGACCGAGATCGAAAAGGTCAACGTCAACACCGGTTTCTTCGCGCGGCTGATTGCTTTCTTCCGCGGTCTGTTCGGCCTTCTGCCGAAGGAAGCGCAGGCGTACCTCGGCCTCGACCGCGTCTTTTCCTGATAACCCGCTGTTCACGACCCGCCCTCTCTCCGGGGGAGGGTCGCTTTTCGCTCTCTTCGCGGGTTCCCGTGCAGAACGCAGACAAAGAGGGTTTATTGCTTTATGAAAGGTTGATGCCGTTTTTAGCCTCCCTTGTGCAAACAATGTCAACAGCTTAAGGATTCCATTCAGACTTGAACAACGATTTGCGTTGTTCAAGCCATAGGGGCTGCAGTCTGACACCCGCGGAGAATAACACCGGAAAACACAGACGGTACGCATGTTTGCGTGCCGCCGTGCGGAATGATCCGCACCCTGCGCGGCGGATGGATTTGCAAACGTCATCGGGCCGATGTAGGCATCGGCCCCTACGCACGCACGAATCCGTGTGTTCTTCTCTAATGCCGGGTCGTTCCATTCGCGTATTAATGCGAACGCACCTTGTCACGACAGGCGGCATGCGTCCGCTGTACTTTCCGGCGAGCCGTAGGGGACGATGCCCACATCGTCCCGCCGTATCCGTCCGATGTCTTTTTCGGCGTGCCATAGTACACCGTAAATTCAAATACGTTATGATCTCTTGCGCCCTTGCACAGGGGAGGCTGATTATTGATGGGTTGCACGGATTTCCATGATGAACCTTTTCTTTGCCTTTCGCGGTTTCCGCGTTCCTTAATCGAACCTTAAGGGTTTGTGTAATTGAATCTTAATCTCCTGTTTTTTATACTATAGGTGCAATGAGGACGAAGCACACGAAACGTCCCCGGGGAAAGAAGAGGAGATTGATGATGAAAAAAGCCGCCATGATCTTGCTGTCCGTGCTCGCCGTACTGATTACCGTCTTCACGCTCGCCGAGAAGAAGGCGCCCGTATCCGCGCAGACGGCGCAGACCGAAGAGATCGTCCTTGCGGAACTGAATATGGACGCGCAGGCGGACACGCTCGGCGGCTCGACCGGCGGCGCGCCGGTGTTGACGGCGGACGAACTGGCGGCGTTTGTTCTGGACTTCGAGGACGGCGCGCAGTGATTTCGTGCCCGCCTGCCCGCATTTCGTACCGGATCCCTTGACATGCGCGGCGGATTGCTTTAGAATGGACAAACAAACGGAATAGGAGTGCGAAAGATGAAAAGATTCTTGTCCCTTGTCCTGTGCCTGACGCTGTTTGCGGGCAGTCTGGCGCTTCCCGTCGGCGCACAGGATGCCGAACCGGCCGCGGCGAATGTGCATGCCGAAAGCGCCGATGACAGAGAGACCGTCACGGTATATTACAACGTAGACGGCGACGCCTTTCAGGAAGACTATGTCGTCAATGAACCCGTAACGCTCCGGATGGACATGGCCATGCGGCAGTTCGGGAACCGCATGATCGTCGGCTGGAAAACGGAATCCGGCAAAGAATACTATTACGACAACACGGATCTGTGGTACCCGTCCGGAAAAACCGATATGGTGCTGCACAGCGGAGAAACGTGCACGTTCTATCCGATCTGGTGCCCGATCGCGCTGACGCAGGACGAGGTCTTTAACTTTGTGAATGCCGACAGTTATTTTGACATTGGCGAACAGGGAACCTATCTGACCCAACAGCACACTTCCCGCTTCACGCAGAACTGGATCGCGGCGTATGCGTGGTCGCCGTTTGCGGTGCCCGCCGCCCTGCTCGGCACGTTCTTTATGACAAAATGGCTCGAAGGTTTTCACGGCGCCTGCTGCGGATTCGCCGTTTCCTCCCTGCTGCAGCATTACGGAAAGATCGACCTGCTCTCCAAACAGGGCGTTTCCCGCGTCAGCGAACTCGAACCGGATGAAGCGCTCATCAGCACGCTCAACTATTACAACATGCAGGCTGCGCCGTGCTGCATCGCCAGCCACGTCGCGCTGCAGCCGGGCACGCAGGCGTACAGCGACCAGCTTCACGCACTGTATGACACGCTTGCGGCCGGCCGTCCGGTGTATTTTGAACAGTACGGCGATTATCCGCACGTCCTTCGCTTCATTCTTTCGCTCCCGTTCGCGAAACTGCGCACGGAGCGTCAGGATTCGGATAGGTTTATGTTCCACGGCGTCGTGCTTACCGGCGCGTATACGGACGATAACGGCAATCATATCCTGATCATGTACGACAACAACTCGTGGAATTATGTCAGCGGAACGTGCAACGTCCTCTATATCGATCCGGACTTTACACAGATCCATTCCACCTACGCCGCGAACAGCGGCGAAATACTGAAAGGATTCACTTGGAACGATACGCTCGACCAGTACGATTCCTTTAAAACCGAGGGAACATCCAATCCGTTTGCCTGGCATAGACAGTTTCTGAAGAACCTGCCGTCTCTGGCGCGGCAGATCGTCACGCTGTTCAAGACGGCATATACTCCGAAAGATCCGGCGTAACGCGGCGCCGAACACCCGCAAATAGAGTCAGCAACCCGTCCTCTCTCCGGGGGACGGGTCGTTTTCTGTCCGGACGGTTCTACCCTTTCCCGCGGCTTCATACGATAAAAGCGGAGGTGAGCGTATGCATTGCTGTGTGACGGATCTGCGGTGCAAGGACGTCATCTGCCGCGCGGACGGCAAGCGGATCGGCAACATCTGCGACGTGGACGTCGACACCTGCACCGGTCAGGTCGCTGCGATCGTGATCTACGGCCGCAGCCGCTGGTTCGGTCTTTTGGGACACGAGGAGGATATCCGCATCCGCTGGGAGGACATCGAGGTCATCGGCGACGATACGGTGATCGTCAGCCGCCGGCCTTCCTGCCGCGATGCGCGTTCCCGCCGCGGCAAACCGTACGGAAAGGAGTGTTAGTATGGCGGCACAGGAGGAAAAGAAACTGCAGGCGCTGCCGCAGAATCTCGTGCTCGAGGACAGGGGACGTCTGTCGGTCACCGGCGTGTCGGACGTCGACAGCTTTGACGAGCGGACGGTCACGGTCTTTACGCAGCAGGGAGAACTGTCGATCCGCGGGGCGGATCTGCATGTCAATACCCTGAATGTGGAGACGGGCGAGCTGACCGTCGACGGGCGGATCGACGCGCTGATCTATGCGCAGGATCAGCCGAAAAGCGGCGGCTTCTTCGGACGCGTGTTTCGCTGATGGAGTATCTGCAAAGCATCCGCGCGCAGACAGCGGCGTTCCTCGGAACGGTGGGGTTCGGCTTTCTGCTGGGCGCGGCGTATGATCTGCTGCGCTTTGTGCGGCTGCTGACGCGATCGCGCCGCATCGCGGTGTGGGACGTCGGCTTCGGCGCGTTTGCGGGCGCGGCGCTGTTTCTGTTTTCGCTGACATGCTGCGGCGGCAAGGTGCGCGTGCATCTGCTTGCCGCGGCATGCGCCGGATTCGCCGTCTGGTACTTTTTTGCGGGCGTGCCGCTGCGTGCGGCGTCGGACGGAGCTGTGCGCGCGCTGCACCGTGCCGCGGCGTGTGTGCGCCGGGCATTTTCGCGCGTCGAAAAATACGCGGAACGCCTGCGGGAAAGACTGCGGCCGATCCCGGAAAAAGTGAAAAAAAGCTGCAAAAAAAATCGAAAACCCTCTTGAAATCCGCCCGTGCCATGGTGTATAATGCAGAGGAATATCGGTACCTATTCTTTTTCAGACAGGACGGATGATCGTGGCACGAAAGAAACCAAAGATCCATCGCAGCGTCAGCGTTGTTCTGGCCGTCGCGGCCTTTGCGCTGGTGTGTTATTTTTTCATTTCCTTTTTCGATCTGCGCGCGCAGGTCGCGGCCAAGCGCAGCGAGTACGAGTCGCTGCAGACGCAGGTCGCCAAGCAGGAAGAGAAGAACGATGAACTTTCGCAGATGCTCGAAAGCGGCGATCTCGACGCTTTCGTGGAGAAGCGGGCAAGAGATGAGGATCTCGGATATGCGTATCCGGACGAGCGTGTCTATTACGACATGAGCGCCGAGGATTGATGCCGGGGTGTCATAAATCGGTTTCGGGGAGGATATTTTCTTTTTATGCCGTGTGAGGTAGGAGCCATCGTAGAGGGCAAAGTCACGGGACTTACGGATTTCGGCGCGTTTGTGGAGCTTGAAGGCGGTTCCACGGGCATGGTTCACATTTCCGAAGTGTCCGCGTCTTATGTCAAAAACATCCGCGATCACCTGAAAGAGGGTCAATCCGTCAAGGTCAAGGTCATCAGCATCGACGAAAACGGGCGCATCAATCTGTCCATCAAAAAGGCCGAGGCGCCGCAGGGCGATCGGCAGCAGAGCCGGCCGCGGCCGGCCAGACCGCAGGGACAGCGCCGTCCGGCGTCGGCAGCCAACGTTTGGCAGGGGCAGAAGTCTGCGCCGACCGAGGGCCAGTCGTTTGAGGAGATGATGGCGCGCTTCAAGCAGGTCAGCGACGAAAAGATCACCGACCTCAAGCGCTCCGGCGATCCCCGCCACAGCGGTTATTCCAGACGCGGTTCCGGCAATCGTTGAAACAAAGGGTGAGTAGTTTGAAATACGGAAGAGTTCTGACGGCGACGGCGATTTTCGCCTGTCTCGCCGTTTTTTTGTGCGCCTGCGGAAAGGATGCGGAAAGCGGCACGACGACCGACCCGTTCGTCTTTGAGACGTGGTCCGAGGCCGAGGTCTTCACCGTGCCTGCCGAGCCGGACAGCGAGCCCGTGCCGCAGGACGCGAAAGCGGACGGGGCCGAGGCAGAGAAAACGATCCTGCGCCGTATCGAGACGGCGCGCGCGGTCTACGGCATGTTCAGCGAGTCCAGACCCGAATTGGACAAAGAGGACAGTGTTGAAGTCGAGGAAGGACTGCTTGCCTACCGTGTGGCAGACCCGCATTTCGACACGATGGCTAAGCTGGAAAAATATGTGCGCGGCTACTTCTCCGAATCGATCACGAAGCAGCTTTTGTCCGCCGGGATCTTTTTGGAGTATGACGGCAAACTCTATGCGCTGGATGTGGGCATGCAGTCGCCCAAGCGGGGCGAGATGCACGTCAAAGTGACGGAAAAGACCGACACGTCCGCGCATTACGTCCTGACGGTCAAGGGCCCGGACGACACGGAAAAGACGTTCGATTTTGAGTATGCCAAGCAGAAAGACGGCAAATGGGTGTTTACGCGCTTTCAGGGTTATTAAGAAATCAGTCGGGACTGCCGCCGAAAGCCGCGGCAGTTCTGTTTTTTACAAAGGAGCGATACGATGCGAGAAGTCCGGGTCAGTGAAGTGGAGCAGGCGGTCTGCGAGTTGTTTCAGCAGGCCAACCGCGTGCTTCCGAGCGATTTGACGGCATGCATCGCCTGCGCGTGCGAGACGGAGACGGACGAACTGCCGCGCGCGATCATGGGCGATATTTATGACAACCTTGCCGCGGCGGAAAAGCTGCATGTGCCGATCTGTCAGGATACCGGGATGGCGGTGCTGTTCTGCGATCTGGGACAGGACGTCCATCTCGTCGGCGGCGATTTCAACGAAGCGGTCAACCGCGGCGTTGCCCGCGCGTACAAGGACGGCTACCTGCGCCTGTCCGTCGTGGGCGATCCGCTGCGCCGCGTCAACACGGGCGACAATACGCCGGCGGTGATCCACCTGCGGCTCGTGCCCGGCGACAGGATCTCTCTGACAGCCGCACCGAAAGGTTTCGGCAGCGAGAATATGAGCGCGATGCGCATGTTCACGCCGTCCGCGACGATCGACGAGATCGAAGACTGGCTCGTCTCGGCTGTCCGCACGGCCGGCAGCAATCCATGTCCGCCGATGGTGCTGGGCGTGGGGATCGGCGGCGATTTCGAGCAGTGCGCGCTGCTGGCGAAACGTGCGCTCTGCCGTCCCGTCAGCGAAAAGAACGCCGATCCGTTCTATGCCGGGATGGAGGCGCGCCTTCTGCGGAAGGTCAACGCGCTGGACATCGGCCCGCAGGGATTCGGCGGCAAAACGACCGCGCTTTCCGTTGCGGTCGAGACCGCGCCGACGCACATTGCCGGCCTGCCGGTTGCGCTGAATGTCGGCTGCCATGTGACGCGGCATGCGCACAAGACGATCTGAACGTGACCGAATTGTGAAAAATGTTAAAATAATTCTGCGTTTCTCTTTACTTTTTGGGCATTATGTGCTATACTGAAAATGCTCCATAGGAGTTTATATAGAGTTAGGAGGATGTTGTTATGAAGATCAACATTACCGGAAGAAAATGCACACCGCGTGATTCCTTCAAAGAACATGCCGAGAAAAAGCTGTCCAAAGTCGCCCGTTTCTTTGACGACGACGCGGACGCCAAAGTCACGGCCACGGTGGAAAAGTCCTGCCAGATCGTGGAAGTCACGGTCGCCAGCCGCGGAATGATCTTCCGCGCAGAGGAAAGCGCACAGAACATGAACGAAGCGCTGGACGATTGCATCGACTCCATCATCCGTCAGATCCGCAGAAACAAGACCCGTTTGGAGAAGCGTCTGCGCACAGGCGATTTCGACGCCATCATCGCGGAAGCGGAAGCGGCTGTCGACGAGGAAGAGCCGTATGAGGTCGTGCGTACCAAGGCGGTCGTGCTCAAGCCCGAGAGCGTGGAAGAGGCGATCCTGCAGATGAATCTGCTCGGACACATGTTCTATATGTTCCGCAACGCCGAGACCGCGGAGATCAACGTTGTCTACAAGCGCAATGACGGCGGCTACGGCGTCCTTGTCCCCGAGGTCGAATAATCCATAATTCCCGCCCTGCGGTCTCTCTGCCGCAGGGCTTTTGTCATGCATCCCGTATTCCGTGCGTTCCGGCAGTCTGTCCGGCGCCGGATAAACACGCGCAGCCGATCCCGCGTCCGGAAAATGCCGGTATGCGATCCTTGCGCTTTTCATCATCACCGGTGGGGTATCTTTATGTCAAATGTTTGTTCCTATGTAGATAAATACGGGTTTCTCCCGTTCCATCAACTGCCGTTCGGCGCGGGGGACAATGTCGCGCTTTGCACGGTGATTTATATGCCGTTCGAGGAAGTGGTGAGCCCCGACTTCTCCGCGCAGCCGATGCCGTTTGCCGACGCGTGCCGGCAGCTTTTTGAGAAAAGGGGGGAGGAGCACAAACCTCTGGGCTTGTTCATTTCCAAAAACACGTCTGTCCTGATGATGGAAATGTGCAAAAGAAAACGCTATACCGACATGCGCGTCGCGGCGTGCAGGAGCTGTCTGGACGCCGAACCTTCCATGCAGTTTGCCGCCATGACGTTTCTTCTTCCGACGCAGAAGCTCGTCATCGTGTTCCGCGGAACGGACGACACCATGGAGGGCTGGGCAGAGGACATCGACATGATCAACAGTCCCGACGGCGTTCCGTCCTCCAAAGAATCCCTGTCGTATCTTCAGCACGCTGCCGAGCGCTTTCCGGGCGACATCATCCTGTGCGGCCATTCCAAGGGCGGGTACAACGCCCTCTATGCCGCGCTGCATGCCGATGCGTCGATCAAACAAAGGATCATCGCCGTTTACAACAACGACGGCCCCGGATTCTCCGACGACAGCTTTCTGCACAGCGACGCATACAAAGAGCTTCTGGGGAAATATCACCACTTTATCCCGCAGTCGTCCTTTTTCGGCATGATGCTCGATCACGACGACGACTATCAGATCGTGAAAAGCAGCAAGCCTTTCGGCGCGCTTCAGCACGATCTGCTGACCTGGAAGTTTGACGGAAACCGACTGATGCGGGCGAAGAAGAAAACGCCCGAAAGCCGCTTTAACCACGCGTTCTTCCACGCGCTGAAAGAAGAAGTCACGGACGACGAAGTCGCCGCCGTGGACGAAGCGGCGCGCACATTGATGGAACACGCCGACAGCACCAGGCTGATCGATCTGAAAAACGACGTTGCCGGGTCTTTAAAGAATACGACCGACGCCGTCAAGTCCATGGACAAAGATACGAAAAAGACGATCAAAACGGTCGTGAAGAAGTCGTTTGCCGCAGCGAAGAAAGCGATCAAAGATAAACCTGAAAACTGATTAAACAGAAAGAGAGGCGTTTGCATGCAAATCTACGAATCGTACTGCCGCGGGTACCAGGCGGTTTTCCGCGTGGCGACCAAGTTTCTCGACTGGTCCGAGCCGATCCTGCTCAAGGGCGCGGGCAGCGTGAAACAACTGGCGGAAACCGTCAAAAAGAACGGCCACGACAGTGTGCTGGTCGTGACGGACAAGGGGCTGATGGGGCTGCATCTGTTGGACGGTCTGTTTGCGGAACTGGAGAAGTGCGGCATCCGGTATACCGTCTATGACGGCGTACAGCCGAATCCGACCATTCCCAACATCGAGGAAGCCAAGACAATGTACGAAAAGAACGGCTGCAAAGCGGTGATCGCGTTCGGCGGCGGTTCGCCTATGGACTGCGCCAAGGTTGCGGCGGCGCGTGTCCGCTGCCCGAACAAGCCCGTGCGCAAAATGCGCGGCACCTTCAAAATCATCAAGAAACTGCCGACGCTCTACGCCGTGCCGACCACGGCGGGCACCGGTTCCGAAACAACGATCACAGCCATCGTCTCCGATCCCGAAACGCATGAAAAATACGGCGTGCACGATCCCGTCCTGCGTCCGGCTTACGCGGTCCTCGACGCGGAATTGACGGTCGGTCTGCCGCCGCACATTACTGCAACGACCGGACTGGACGCGCTCACGCACGCGGTCGAAGCATACATCGGACAGAGCAACACAAAACGCACCGCGGCCGAGGCGCGCAAGGCGACGCGCATGATCTTCGACAACCTCGAAACGGCGTACCGCGACGGGCAGAATATCCGCGCGCGAGAGAATATGCTTGAAGCGTCGTATCATGCGGGCATCGCGTTCCGACAGGCGTACGTCGGCTACATCCATGCCATTGCGCACAACGTCGGCGGAATGTACGGCACGCCGCACGGTCTGGCGAACGCGATCATTATGCCGTATGTGCTCGACTGGTACGGGGAGAGTGCGCACAAGCGTCTGGCGGAGCTGGCGGACGTCGCGGGCATCGTGACGACCGAAACGACCGACGCGCAGAAGGCGCAGCTGCTCATCAGCCGGATCCGCGGATTCAACCGCGACATGAACATACCCGAACACATCGACGCCATCCGCGAGCAGGACGTCGAGACGATCGCCGCGCGTGCGCTGTTTGAGGGCAATCCGCTCTATCCGGTGCCGAAGATCATGAACAAAGCGCAGTGCGTCGCGCTCATCCGCAAGATCGGCGGTCTGGACGGCTGACGCCGCTGCCGCGAACTGTCTGCCCAAAAAGAATCAAACCCGTTCCCCCGGTCGGGAACGGGTCGTTTTTATGCGCTTTTGCCTGTGATGCTCTGCCGTGCGGGAACGGTCCGGCACGGGATCAGGACTTGCTTTTGACGAAGAGATCAAACAGCAAGTCGTCGGTATACTCGGTCTTGCCGGTTTTCTCGAGCGTCATTCTGCGGATGTATTCGTACACATTCTTTTCGAGAACACGCAGCACATTGAACGCTTCGTCCATGGTCCTGCCGACGCAGAACACGCCGTGGTTTGCCATAAAGCAGGCGTTCCTGCCCCGGATCGCCGCGACGGTGCCCTCCTTGAGCTTTTTGGTTCCGGGAAGTCCGTATGCGCCGACCGCGACGTCTCCGCCCATGACTTCCTTCAGCTCGTCCGAGAACGCGGGCAGAGGCATCCGGCACGACGCCATGATCGTGGCAAAGACGGGATGCGAATGAATGCAGGCGTTGATTTCCGGCCGCGACGCCAGAACCGCCGCATGGATCTTGCGCTCCGACGTCGGCTTCTTTCCGTCCGACCAGACCGAAGGATCGCTGATCTGCACGATGGGCATGTCCTCCGGCGTCAGATGGTTGTAGTCCAGACCGGTCGGCGTCACAAGCATATGATCTTCGTCCAGACGGGCGGAGATATTGCCCCACGTGCCCTGCACGAGGTTCTCTTCGAGCAGCCGGACGCCGCTGTCCTTGACAAGCTGCCGCAGCTCGTTTTCTTTGTTCTTATCCCACATTACGAGTTGCCCTCCTCGCTCTGCAAATTCTCCTGGTTCTTTTTGCTGTATTTCATTTTGTAGATCACGTTCATCAGTATGGCCTCAAAGAAATTGATCAGGACATTCTTTTTCAGCGCAGCGGATGCGACGAAGCAGTGCGCCGCTTTGTCCAGCACGAGCACGCAGGTGTACGCTTCGTTCAGCGTTCTTCCGGTGGTCACGCAGCCGTCGGACGAGACAAGCGTCGAATTGCGCTTCTTGAGATTCCGGACGATTGCCTTGGCGGTGTTTTTGCACGTTTTGCAGTTTCGGCCGACGATCTGTGTCATGTCGTCCGTGACTGCCGGGATCGTTGCGCCGCACCGTGCGATCGGCGCGACCCATGCCGGATGGCAGTGGCACACGGCGGAAACGTCTTTTTTTGCCGCATAGATCCGCGCGTGCAGCGCGTACTCGCCCTCGGCGTCGCTGAGCTTGATTTTCAGGACGTCGTTTTCGGTCAGATCTTCGAGACGCACATCTTTGTCGGACGCAAACATCTCTGCGCCGGATTTGACGCTGATGCAGTCGCCGCTGCCGGCGACGTTCTGTTTCGCCAGCTCCTTCGCGTATTCGAGGATCAGCTCTGTGCTTTTATTCATGTTTATTCCCCTTCGAACCGTTTGGAATTTGTAAGTTTATAGGTCTTTTCCAGATCCTGGTACAGGCGCTTGTAGGTCAGGAACATTTCGTCGTAGATCGCTTTGTTGGCTTTGTTCGGCCTGTACGTCTTCTTTTCGACGACGAATTTTTTGGCGTCGGCGAAAGACTGCAGCGCGCCCAGCCCGATAAACGCCACGATCGCCGCGCCGACCGCGCCCGCATTGCGCGGATTCTCCACGACGGCGAATTCTCTCTGCGTGATGTCGGAGATGATCTGCATCCACGCGTCGTCCAGCGCGCCGCCGCCGATGATGCGGAACTGCCGGCAGTGGAAGCCGTAATCCTGCTCGTAGTTTTCGAGGATCCATCTCAGATTGTAGCCGATGCCCTCATACAGCGCTTTCATCATGTGCTCGCGCGTGTGCGTGGGCGAGATGTTGTACAGCGTGGAACGCGTGGTCGTGGAGGAGACGGGGCACCGCTCGCCGAGCATCCAGGGCGTGCAGATCAGATGATCCGAACCGGCGGGAATATCTCGGATGACGTTGTCCATGTACTGGTAGATGCCGTCGCCGAGCTGCTCCTTCTCCGTGCGGAAAAACTGCTCGATCAGCCACTGGATGTTGCTGCCTGCCGCCTCGGTGATGCCGCAGATCAGATTCATTTCGGGATCGGCCGACTGGATCGCCGCCGCGCCGTGCTTGAACTGGGTCTTGTCCTTGGAGGATGCGCAGACCCACGCGGAGGTGCCGAGATAAATATGAATGTCGCCGTCGCCGTTCATGCCGGAACCGATGGTGGCGGCCTGCGTGTCGTCGCATCCGCCGAACACCGGAGTCCCTTCGACAAGTCCCATTGCCTGTGCGGCTTCGGCGGTCAGGCCGTTGCCGATCTTGTCCGTGCTTTTCACGAGCGGCGGGAGTTTGGACATATCCAGTCCCGTCAGGGAAAGCACCGACATCCAGGTCTTCTTTTTGAGATCGAGACCGTAGGAAGACGCGCCCGACAGCTCCGCGACCATTTCGCCCGTGCATTTATACTTCAGATAGCCGTTTACGTCAAGGAAATATTTGGTTTCGTTATAGACGTCGGGGCGTTCCTCTTTCAGCCAGCGTATCTTTGCGATCACGTCTTTGCCCATGATGGGCGTTCCGGACACGAGAGAGAAGATCTTTTTGCCGCCGAGTTTGCGCATGATGGACTGCGCCTGCTTTTCCGCGCGGCCGTCCACCCAGGTGATGTTGTTGTACAGGACTTTTCCGTCCTTGTTGACGGGAATGATCCCCATGGCCTGCGTGGAGAAGACGACGCCCTTCACATCCGCCGGGTCGATCCCGGCTTCGGCGACGACGCCCTTGGACGCCTTGCATACGCCTTCCCAATACTCTTCCGGTTTCTGCTCCACGAAAGCGGGCGCGGGATAATATGTGGGGTAGGGTTCCGCTTTGGCCGCGATGATCTTGCCGTCGAAATCAATGAGAACGGCCTTGTCCGAAGACGTTCCCATGTCGTGCGAGATGACATACTTTCCCATACTATTCCTCTTTCTTCTTTAAAGAATCAAAGGATTGCGTCGTTCGGACACAATCCTTTTTTCGAGATACTGCAGGATTATCTATCCGAATGCGTTGTTCGCTCGGATCTTATTCCGTCCAGCTTGCTTTTTTGGCTTTTTCCGCCGCGATCGCTTTTTTGACCGCAGCTTTCGCAGCTTTCTTCTTTGCCGCGAGCGCGTCCTTTTCCTGTGCGAGCTTCGCCTTGGTCGCGGCGATCGCCTTGGACTTCGCTTCCTTGTGCGCGGCGGAGTATTCCGCG
Organism: Oscillospiraceae bacterium; assembly: GCA_902790325.1. Lineage (GTDB taxonomy): Bacteria > Bacillota > Clostridia > Oscillospirales > Acutalibacteraceae > UBA1425. Next base: position 37,560 of record CADARP010000007.1, read on the forward strand.
ACTTCGTCCGCCAGGACGCCGGTCTTCTTGACCAGCTTGAACACTTCTTCAAAGTGGTTGAGCGCTTCGTCGATGACCTCGTCCGTGTCCGCCATGGACGTGTACAGTCTGGAGCCTGCGAGCGTCACGATGCCGTGCGCCATATACGCGGCGCCCATCCGCTTCATCGCTTCCGTTCTGGTCATCATCATGCTCTTTTTGGACAGCGCCTTGACGGGGCCGAGCGGATTCATCGTGGAGAAATCGAAGCTCATCGGCGCGGTGCACTCGAGGTGGCAGATGGAACCCTGGTTGTACGCCACATACGGCAGATCGTACTGCTTGATGAGCTGCACGAGACCGTCGGTCAGCCGGTTGCCCGCAAGACCCGCCTTGGCACAGGCGTCGTTCTTTTCGATCTCTTTGATCGCCACATAACCGGCCATCGCGGAGAGGGGATTGGCCGCAAGCGTGCCGCCGCAGTAGGCTTTTTTGGCGCCGCCGGCAACGCCCGCCGCAAGAAGGCTGACGTATTCGCGCTTGCCGCCTACGCCGCCCGCCGCGGGATAACCGCCGGCGACGATCTTGCCGAAGATGGTCAGATCGGGGACGATGTCGAACAGTCCCTGTGCGCCGCCCAGACCGAGACGGAAACCGGTGACGACTTCGTCAAAGATCAGCAGCGCGCCGTATGCGTCGCAAAGCTGGCGCACGCCCGCGTTGTACTCCCAATCGACGGGACGCGTGCCCGATTCCGGACCTGCGGGCTCGACGATCACAGCCGCCGTGCCGCCGCGGATCGAATTGAGATCGAGATAGGCCTTGAGCATCGACAGGTCGTTCGGACGGACCTCGTCCACGCCGCTGTAAATATAGCCCGGAATGCCGTAGGATTCGAGATAGTTTCTCGTTCCCGGGATCTTCAGACCGTACACCATCTGGTCGGACCAGCCGTGGTACGCGCCGCCGATCTTGATGATGTGCTTTTTCTTGGTCGCGCACCGCGCGATACGCAGCGCCGCCATGACCGATTCCGTGCCCGAACCGAGCATACGGAACATCTCGACGTTGGGCATATGCTTGTTGATCTCTTTTGCGATCAGCAGCTCCGCCTCGTGGAACAGGCCGGTCGTGGGGCCGCAGTCGTTGATGAGCTTGACCGCCTCTTCACGGACGGCTTCGTAATTGCTGCCCAGGATGGTCGGACCGCCTGCCTGCAGGAAATCGAAATACTTGTTTCCGTCCAGGTCGTACAGATACGCGCCCTCGGCCTTGACCATGCACATCGGGAAAGGCATGTTGAACGCCAGGTTGTGCTGAACGCCGCCGGGGATATACTGCTTGGCGTCCGAAGTGATCGCCTTGGACTTGGCGCACTTCTTGTCAAAGTAGTTGTCGACGATGTCCTGATAGGTCGCCTTGTCCATGCCGTAGATGTCTTTTTTGGTCAGCTCCTTGAGACTGACGTTGATGGAGTGCGCGTCCGCCCAGCGGTTCACGCCGTAGCCTTGCTCGATTTTGCCTTCGATGGGTCTGTACGTTACGTTCATGAATCTTTCCTCCTGAAAAGCTGTTTTGCAGATTATTACTTCTTTATCATATCAAATCCGGTATCTTTTGTCAACAGACATTATTCCGATCGGAAATAATCCGGACGCTCTTTTTCGGAAAGTCCGCCGTCTGCGGCTGCGGAGAAACGGGGCGCGCGCCGGATAAGAACGCGGTCAGTCGAGCTTTGTGAACATGTCCAGTATCCGCATCACGCACGTTTTCAGGTGCGACACGGTGATCTCGCCGCGGTCGAGACCTGCCTGCAGATCGTCCGGGTAGCCGATGTGCATCTTCAGATCGTTGCCGGCGCGCAGCTCGCGGACGGGGTCGTTTTTCTGTCCCCAGTCGGTCGTGATCATGCCGCCGAATCCCCACTCGTCGCGCAGGATGCCGCCGAGCAGTTCCCAGCTCTCGCTTGTGTGGATGCCGTTGATGAGGTTGTAGGATGACATGATCGTCCAGGGGTCCGCCTCGCGCACGGCGATCTCGAAGCACTTGAGGTAGATCTCGCGCAGCGCGCGTTCCGAGATGCGCGCGTCGCAGCCGAAGCGGTTGACTTCCTTGTTGTTGCAGGCAAAATGCTTGAGCGAAACGGCGACCTTGCGCGACTGGATGCCGCGGATCTCCGCCGCGCCCATCTTGCCGGCCAGCAGCGGATCTTCGGCGTAGTATTCAAAGTTGCGGCCGCAAAGGGGATTGCGGTGGATGTTCATCGCGGGCGCGAGCCAAACGCCGAGGTTGTTTTCGCGCACCTCGCCCGCGGCGGCTCTGCCGACGGCATAGAGAATGTCCTCGTTCCATGTGGCCGCAAGCAGCGTCGCGCACGGGAACGCCGTGGTCGGGATGCCGGTCTCCTCGTCCAGACGCAGTCCCGCGGGGCCGTCCGCCGTCGGCACGCTCGGCACGCCCAGACGCGGCAGAGGGCCGAAGCAGCCGGTGTTGCACACGCCGACGCGTCCCGTTCCGCCGACGAACGTTTTCAGTTCCTCGGGCGTGAACTGGTCGACGAAACCGTCAAGCGTGATCGTCTCGCCGACGCGGTCGAAGGGGATCTGCGTTTCGGTGTGGGTATACGGGATCGTCGGATCGACGCAGCGGTATGTTTCTTCGCCTGTCGGCAGCGGCTCGAAACTGCCGTCCGCGCACATACGTTTCGCGAGGCGGAACGGCCGGCAGAGCTGCGAGAGCTGCTGCACGACCGTATCCTCGGCAACAGTATAGACAAAATCCTGTTTCTGCGCCTGCTCGACCGACGTGCCGATGTAGAACGCGTAATCGCCCGCCTCAAGAACGTAGGCGCTCTTGCGCACTTTGCCGAGGTCGTCGAACGACGCCATCTGCCGCACATCCATCCCCAGCGCGACAAGCTCGCTCTCGCCCGGCTGCAGCAGTTTCGTTTTGCGGAACGCGCCGAGCGCGCGTGCGGGTTTGCCGAGCCTGCCCTGCGGCGCGCCGTAATACAGCTGCACGACTTCTTTGCCGGCGCGGCTGCCCGTGTTCGTCACGCGCACGGCGGCGGTGACGCGGCCGTCTTTTTCGCCGATCACGCACCCGTCGAGCCGGAACGTCGTATAGGACAGGCCGTACCCGAACGGGTAGCGCACCTGCGCCTTTGCGCCGGGGATCGTCTCGAAGTAGCGGTAGCCGACGTAAATATCTTCGGAATAGTTGAGATAGTCGAAGCTTTCGCAGAAATCTTTGGCGGAGGGCTGGAACGCGTAAGCGCGTGCGATCGTGTCCGGCAGCTTGCCGGAGGGGTTTACGTCGCCGCAGAGAATGTCCGCGATCGCGCCGCCGCCCTCCATGCCGCCCTGCCACGCCAGCAGTACGCCCTGCACATGCGGGTCGTCGGCGAATGCCTCGCAGTCCAGCGGCGCGCCCGTATTGAGTACGAGGATCACCTTGCGGAACAGCCTGCCTGCCTTGGCGATCAGATCCTTTTCAAGCGCGGACAGTTCGTAGTCGCCCTCGACGGCGCGGCGGTCCGTTCCCTCGGCGGAGAAGCGGCTGATCGTGATGACGGCCGTGTCCGCGTGTTTGGCGGCGTCCTCGATCAGCTCGTCCGGAACCTGCGCTTCGCGCACATGCATGCTGTAAAACGTGTCGTAGGTCATGTCGTCGCGCTTTTGGCAGAATTCCATCGCGTTGACGACGTCCCAGATCTTGTTGATATCCGCCTGCGTGGGGATCTTTTTGCCCTCCTCGGCAACGTAGGATCTGTAAAAATCAACGAGCGGCATATAGACCGAGACCTTGCCCGCGTCTTCCTTTTCGCGCAGACCGTCGTAGATGCTGCGGATGTACAGACAGTGCACGTCGCCGCTGCCGCCGCCGCCCTTGATGTATTCGATCGTCGCCTTGCCGAACAGCGCGAGCGTTTCGCCCTTCCGCAGCGGCAGCGCGCCGTCTTCGTTCTTGAGAAGCACCATGCCTTCGCCCGCGGCCGTGCGCGCGAGCGCCTGATGCGCCGGGCTCGCGGTGACGCGTCTGCCGTCCTCGCCCAGCGGGAGGCAGGGCTGATATTTGAAACGTGCGTATTTCTCCATGTGATCGTCTCCCATCTTTCAGACTGCGTTCATTATACCACAGCGCGTGCGTGTTTTCCATAGAAAACGGAAAATAATGGCGTTTACTCTTGCGCGCGCAAGGTGTTTTATGGTATACTTACACAGATAAGCAGAAGGAGAGGTGTGTCGTCTTGCTGTATGAAACCGCAAAACGGGCGTTCGCCGGGCTTTTGGCGCTCATCAGTTTTTTTGTCAACCTGACGTCGGCGCCGTCCCGGAACGATACGCCGCAGGACGCGGTCAGCGTTGTCTATGCCGATACGGTGTGGGGAGACGTGAAGCTGTTTCTGCCCGATGAGATCGACGCGCGGAAGCCGACGGACGTTCTGCTCATGCTCCACGGCGGCGCATGGGTCAGCGGCGGCGCGCGGATCTTCTACGGCGACTGCCGCGCGGCTGTGCAGGCGGGGTACATTGCCGCCGCGATGAATTACGACAAGATCTTCAACGGCGCGGACGCCGCCGACATGGTACGGGAGGTCGGTCTGGCGATCGCCGCTGTCCGCGCGGAGCTGGAAAACCGCGGCCTGACGCCGGGCAAGCTGATCCTGGCGGGTCACTCGGCAGGGGCGCACATCATGCTGCTGTATGCATACACGCAGTACAGGACGTGCCCGATGGACATCGCGTTCGTGGTCAGCAACTGCGCGGTCGCGGACTTCATGTCCGACGCAAAGGCGCACAACAGTGCGGTCGGTTTCGGCGCGTACGCGCTGCTGTCCGCGCTGACGGGCGAATTCATAACGCCCGCGACGGTCGGCCGCAACACGGAAGCGATCCGTGCCGTGGCGCCCATTTACCAAATCACGCCCGACGTGCCGCCCACGATCGTGGTGCAGGGGACGCGGGACAGGCTCATCAACTATCAGAATTCCGTCGATTTGTACAACGCTCTGCAGGAAAACGGCGTCGACAGCGTACACATCACGTATGAGGGCGCGGGACACTTTCTCACGTCCAAGGGCGGGGATTCCGTCAAGCAGAAGTATGCGGAATACGACGCGCAGCGCAGCGCGGCATTTTACGCGTTTGCGGAAAAATACGGCACGCCCGCCGTTTCTTAAAGCATACGGGAGAGGGACAGTATGGATGATCTGCTCACGCGTACCGAGATGCTGTTCGGTGCGCAAGCCATGGAAAAGCTGCGCGCAAGCCGCGTGATCCTGTTCGGACTCGGCGGCGTGGGTTCCTATGTCGCGGAGGCGCTCTGCCGCGGCGGCGTGGGGTCGCTGACGCTCGTGGACAACGATACCGTCAGTCCGTCCAACCGCAACCGCCAGCTCTACGCGCTCGAATCGACGACCGGCCGCGCCAAGACGGACGTTGCGCGCGAGCGGCTCGCGGACATCCGCCCCGACTGCAGGGTCGAGACGATACAGGCGTTTTATCTGCCGGAAAACGGCGGCGATTTCTTTCAGGGCGAGTACGACTACATCGCGGACGCCATCGACACGGTCGCGGCCAAGATCGATCTTGCCGTGCGCGCCGAGCGGATGGGCGTACCGATCCTCTCGTGCATGGGCACGGGCAACAAGCTGCATCCCGAGCGGCTGCGCATTTCGGATATCCAAAAGACGAGCGTCTGTCCGCTGTGCCGCGTGATGCGGTACGAGCTGCGGCAGCGCGGCATCAAGCACCTGAACGTCGTCTGGTCGGACGAAACGCCGCTGGAGCCGCTGTTCTGCGGCGAGGACGTGACGCGCCGGCGCGGACTGCCGGGCAGCACCTCTTTCGTGCCTGCGGCGGCGGGAATGCTCATGGCGAGCAGGATCATTCTGGATTTGACAGGGGAGACACGATGAAAATGAAACCGATTCGGCGGATGCTGGTGCGGGGACTTGCGCTCGCGCTTGTTCTCCTGTGCGCCGGGTGCGGCGGCAAAACGGAAACCGACCCGACAGACGTGTCGCAGACAGAACCGCTGACGGACACGGCGCAGATCCGCTACAACGATCTGCGTCTTGCGTACGCGCGCGGAGACAAGCTCGATCCGTTTCTGGCCAAAACCACGGTCAACCGCCAGCTCACCACGCTGCTGTACGACAGTCTGTTTACGGTGGACGAGCATTTTGAGGCGAAGCCCCTGCTGGCAAAGGAGTATTCCACGGACGGTCTGACGGTGACCGTGTCGGTCAACAGCGACGTGCGCTTCACGGACGGCACATACATGACGACGGCGGACATCCTTTATTCGTTCGAGCTGGCAAAGGAAGCGGACGCGTACAAGGCGCGCTTGCAGAACTTCGAGTCCGCGTCGGCCGTCGGTGCGAACCAACTGCTGTTCACGCTCGAGTCGCCCGATCCGAACGCCGCGGCGTGCCTCGATTTCCCGATCATCAAGACCGGTACGTCGGCCGACGACCGCAAAAAGGCCGCCGAGGAATCCAAACAGGAGAACACGCCGAAGACGACCGATCAGGTTCTGCCGGTGGGCAGCGGCCGGTATGTGCTGCGGTACGAAGAAAACGAAAACGATCCCGTTCTGGTCGCGTACAGCGATCGGTTCAAGGGGTTCTTCCCGGCGATGAGCGTCATCCATCTGGTCAACGTCACCGATTCATCCGCGCTGTTTTACAGCCTGGAGATCGGCAACATCAGCTTTGCGTTCGACGATCTCTCCGGCGGGAAATACACGCGTGTCAACGCGACCATCTCCGAATACCCGATGAACAATCTCATCTATCTCGGCATGAACCAGGACGACGCCGCGCTGGCGAACACGTTTGTGCGGCAGGCGGTCTGTGCCGCGATCGACCGGCAGGACATCCTGAACGTGGCGTTCCAAGGTCACGCGACGGTGACGCACACGCCGTTCAATCCGCTGTGGACGGCAGCCGCCGAGTATGAGACGTCGCACGACGACTCGGGCGCGGACGCGCTCACCATCCTGAAGGAAAACGGCTTCGACAAGATCAATACCTACGGCGTGCGCAACAACGGACGCATCAGTATGAGCTTCGACCTGCTCGTGGCGGAGGACAACGATTTCAAGCTGATGGCGGCGCAGCAGATCGCCAAAAAGCTCAACGCGCTGAACATCAAGGTGCGCATCACGACGCTTCCGAAACAGGATTACCTGAACGCGGTGGAGCTGGGCAAGTTCGATCTGTATATCGGCGAGATCAGCCTGACGCCGAACATGAACCTCGACGTGTTCTTCGGCGGGTCCGGCGCGGCGGCGCACGGCATCTGGAACAAGACGGCCGCCGACGCGTATCACGAATATCTCGCGGGCGAGATGAATCTCGACGCGTTCATGGAAGCGTTCAACAGCGACATGCCGTTTATCCCGCTTTGCTACCGCAAGGGGATCGTGGCGAGCGTCAAGGAGCTGCAGGGCGCGCAGCAGGCGTATGTCGGCGATCTGTTTGCGGACATCGAGGACTGGCATTTCTGAGCGTCTTTCACGCGCAGACACCCCGCGCGGGTGCAACAGGAGTATGCAATGGAACTGAAAACCGATATCCAGTATCTCAAGGGCGTTGGCGAAAAGCGTGCGCAGCTTCTGCGGAAGCTGGGCGTGTACACCGTCGGCGACCTTTTGCATTTTTATCCGCGCTCGTATGAAGACTGGTCGCAGATCGTGTCCATCGAAGACGCGCGCATCGGCGAGGTCTGCTGCGTGCGTGCGATCGTGGACAGAAAACCGGTCGGCGCGCGCATCCGGCAGGGATTGACGCTGTACAAGACGGACGTCACCGACGGCAGGAGCATCATGCAGATCACCATTTTCAACAACCGTTTCCTCGCGGACAAGCTTGAGGCGGGAGAGGAATATCTGTTTTACGGGCGTGTCGGCGGAAGCCTGTGGAAGAAAGAGATGAACACGCCCCTCGCCGAAAAAGCCGAGGGCGGCAAAAGGATACGCCCCATCTACCGACAGACGGAGGGGATGACGTCGCGCACGATCGAGCGGCTGGAGGCGACCGCGCTCGACGGGTGCGTATCGCAGTGCCCCGAAACGCTGCCCGCGTGGATACGCGACAAATACTGCCTGTGCGCGATCGAGAACAGTTTGCGGGACGTGCATTTCCCGCCCGACATGGACTACGCTTCCCATGCGCGGCGGCGGCTGATGTTTGAGGAGCTGCTGACGCTGACGCTGGGTATGCGCCTTTTGCGCGGCCGGAACCGCGCACGCACCAGTTTCCGTGTGCAGACGGACGAGACGGCGCGTTTCATCGAAAAACTGCCGTTCCGGCTGACAAACGCGCAGCGCCGCGCCATTGAAGCGATCACGGCGGATATGGCGCAGGATGCGCCGATGAACCGGCTCCTGCAGGGCGACGTCGGTTCGGGCAAGACGGTCGTTGCGGCCGCCGCGGTCTACAATGCCGTACAGAGCGGAATGCAGTGCGCGCTCATGGCGCCGACGGAAATCCTCGCCATGCAGCACTTCGAGACCATGAGAAAGTTTTTTGCGCCTTTTGATCTGCGCGTTGCGCTGCTGACCGGGTCCACGCGCGCGGCGGAAAAGAAGAAGATCTACGCCTGCCTGCAGGCGGGCGAGATCGATCTGCTGGTCGGCACACACGCGCTGCTGACGCCGGACGTTACGTTTCGCAGACTCGGTCTTGTGATCACGGACGAGCAGCACCGTTTCGGTGTGGAGCAGCGCGCCGCGCTGGGCAAAAAAGGCGAAGACCCGCATATTCTCGTCATGTCCGCAACGCCCATCCCGCGCACGCTGGCGCTGATGATCTACGGCGATCTGGACGTGTCCGTGCTGGACGAGCTGCCGCCCGGACGAAAACCGGTCAGGACATACGCCGTGACGGGCGAAAAACGGGAACGCGCGCTGGGCTACGTGCGCGATCATCTCGACAGGGGACTGCAGGGGTATATCGTCTGCCCGCTCGTCGAGGAAGGGGAAACGCCGATGGCAGCGGCAGAAGAATATGCCGCCGAACTGCGCAGCGGCGCATTTCATGATTACAATGTGGGACTGCTGCACGGACGGATGCGCCCGAAGGAAAAGGAAGCGGTCATGCGCGCGTTCGCATCGGGCGAGGTGCGCCTGCTGGTCTCCACGACCGTGATCGAAGTCGGCGTGGACGTGCCCAACGCGGTCATCATGGTGATCGAGAACGCGGAGCGTTTCGGTCTGTCGCAGCTGCATCAGCTTCGCGGTCGGATCGGACGCGGCCGGGAAAGCTCGACGTGCATCCTCATCTCCGACGCGCAGAACGACGAGGCGCTGCGCCGTCTGCGCATCATGACGCAGACGAACGACGGATTCAGAATTGCCGACGAGGATCTGCGCATGCGCGGCCCCGGCGACTTTTTCGGCGCGCGGCAGCACGGTCTGCCGGAACTGAAGATCGCCGACCTTGTCTCCGAAACGCAGCTCGTGCACGAAGCGGGCGCGTGCGCCGAGGAACTGCTGCGGCGCGATCCCGACCTGTCCGAGGCCGTACACCGTCCGCTGCGCGCGGCGGTGGAGACGCTCTGGGGCGGCGTCGGCAGCAGCGGCATGAACTGACGCTTGCATTTTGCGCCGTTTTCTGGTATACTATTTCAGTTGATTTTTTGAGAACAGGAGGTGCGGCGGATGATCCGTGCGATCACATACTTCGGCTTGAGCGTGCAGTGGCACGGCAGACATCTGCTGCGCCGTTTTGCGCGGGCGCTGCGCAGCCCCGTGCTGTATGTGTTCTCGTGGTTCTACATCCTGTTCGCCGCGCTCGACTTTTTCTTTGCGCGTTCGGCGCGCAATTTCCGCGCGGAATGGAAGTTCCTGCGCGCCGAGATGCACAGCGTCTCCGATAACCTGAACCGCGCGTGGAAGAAAAGCACGACCACGTGGCTGTCCGTGTTCGGCCACTATATCGCCAAGGCATTCCGGCGGCATCGCCGGCTGTTCAAGGCCGCGGCAAACACGGCGCTTCCGCTGCTGATGGCCGTTGTGCTCGTGATGGAGGTCCACCAATGGCAGAGCTTTACCTATGCGCTGCGCGTGATCTATGACGGGAAGACGATCGGGTATATTGCGAACGAATCCGTTTATCTGCAGGCGCGCAATCTCGCGGTCGAGAAGCTTTCTGTCGGCCTGGGCGAGAACGAACGCGCCGATGTGCTCGACGCGCCGAAGTACGAACTGTCGCTTGTGCCGATCAACAAGATGGTCGACACGTCCATGCTCAGCGACAACCTCATCCGCGCCAGCGACGCCAACATCACAAACGCCTGCGGCGTGTTTATTGACGGAGAATTCCTCTGCGCCGTGAAGAACGAAAACGACGCGCGCAGCGTCTTCAACGCAATTCTGGAAGCGCAGCCGGCGAGAACGGGCGAAACGGCGGGCTTTTTGGAATCGGTGGATTACGTGCAGGGTCTTTACCCAGACAACGAAAACACGATGTGGGACGCGCAGAAACTCGTTCAGGTTCTCTCCAACGACAAGCGCCCCGCGCAGTACTATACGGCACAGAGCGGCGACTCGTTCTCCAAGATCGCGTCGGATCACCATCTGACGATCAGCGAACTGAAGGCGCTCAATCCCCAGGTCGGCGATTCGATCTTCATCGGCACCGAACTGCTTGTGGCAAAAGCGTCGCGGTATGTCACGCCGAAGATCGTGCGTACCGAGGTGCGTACCGAGGAGATCGACTTCAAGACCGAAACGTCCCGGAACGCCAAGCTCTTCTCCGGCGACCGCCGCATCATTCAGCAGGGACGCAAGGGCGTCGACAAGGTCACGGTGCGCATCACGACCGTGGGCGGCGTGGTGTACGACTGGGAGGAGATCGACCGCGTAACGGTGTCGGAGCCGGTCGACGAAAAGGTCGAGATCGGTACCGCCAAGTCGGGCGTCGCCGGATTCTACGGCGGCAGCATTTCCGCGCGCGGCTTTATGTGGCCTGCGCCGACGGCGCGCATGATCAGCCAGTATTTCGGACACAACGGACACAAGGGTCTGGACATCACGACCAGCGGCGCTTACGGCAGACCGATCGTTGCGGCTGCGTCCGGCGTGGTCGAGATCGCCGGTTCGACCGGTAACAGCTACGGTCAGTATGTGCTGATCGACCACGGAAACGGTATCAAGACGCGCTATGCGCACTGCGTGACGGGTTCCATCCGCGTGCGTCCCGGACAGCGCGTGACCGCAGGCCAGCAGATCGCGTCCATCGGCTCAACGGGCAACTCCACCGGTCCGCACCTGCACTTTGAGGTGATCGTCAACGGCGGCGTGACGAACCCGCTCAACTACGTTTCCAGGTAAAAACAAAAAACAGAACAGCGGCTGCATGAGGTTTACGCCCCGGCAGCCGCTGCTTTTCTATTTCTTATTTACTTGAAGTACAGCGTGTAGCTCTCGCCGTCGCTGTTTGCCTTGCCGGTCAGGTTCAGTCCGGCATGCATCAGGAATGCGCCGGAATACGTTTCGCCGTCCTGCTCGCACGTGTATTCGCGGTCGGGATCGAGCCCCTTGAAGCGGATCATACGCTGGCTGCCGTCGATCCCGTGCGCGCACACGAATGTGAACAGCATCTCGCTCTTGTCCGCGGAGACGATCTCCCATGCGGCGTAATACGGATTCTCGAACGGGCTGACGATGCGGTACAGCTCGCCCGAACGGATCAGGTCGTAATACTTGTGGTAGTCCGCGACCTGCCGGCGGACGATCGTCTTTTCCTCCTCCGTCAGCTTGCGCGGGTCGAGCTCGTATCCGAACGTGCCCCACATTGCGACGTTGCCTTTGGTCTCGTAGCCCGTGCGGCTGCACGCGGAGACGTGCGCGCCCATGGTCGAGGCGGGATAGCAGATCGACGTGCCGAACTGGATGGTCAGACGCTCGATGGGATCGGTGTTGTCGCTCGTCCAGATCTGCGGCGAGAACGCCAGGATCGCCGGATCGAACCGTCCGCCGCCGCCGGAGCAGCCCTCGAACAGGATGTTCGGGAACGTCGTGACAAGGCGGTTCATCAGATCGTATGTGCCGAGGATGAAACGGTGATGGAACTCCTTCTGCCGTTCGGGCGGCAGAAGCGCGGAACCGGCGTCGGTGATGCTGCGGTTGAAGTCCCACTTGAGGTATTCGATGTTGTTTTCCGACAGAACTTTGTACATCTGCTGCCAGATGTTGTCGCGCACGTCCTCGCGCGAGACGTCCAGCACGTATTGCCAGCGGCTCTGCATGGGTACGCGGCTCGGCACATGGACGTGCCAGTCCGGATGCGCGCGGAACAGGTCGGAGTCGGGCGAGATCATCTCCGGTTCGTACCAGATGCCGAACTTCACACCCGCGTCATTCACGCTTTTCACGAGACGGCCGAGACCGCCGACGAGTTTGTCCTCGTTGACGTACCAGTCGCCGAGCGAACTGTGGTCGTCGTTCCGTTTGCCGAACCAGCCGTCGTCCATGACGAGCAGCTCGATGCCCAGATCCTTGGCTGCCTTGGCAAAGTCGATCAGCTTTTCGCTGTCAAAATCGAAGTACGCGGCTTCCCAACTGTTGATGAGCAGGGGACGCTTGGCGGTCTTGTACTTGCCGCGGATCAGATTGTTGTTGTAGAAGCGGTGGAAGATGCGGCTCATTTCGCCCAGACCCTTGTCGGTGAACACGCTGACCGCTTCGGGCGCGTAGAATGTGTCGCCCGGCTCGAGCGTCCACTCGAAACTCTCTGGATTGATGCCCAGCAGGTAGCGCGTCGCGCCGTTCGTGTCGCACTCGGCGAGCGAGGCGAAGTTGCCGGAATAGACAAGGTTGAAGCCGTACACCTCGCCAAAGTCCTCGGTCGCGCCGCTGCGCATGAGAACGGTGGCGGAGTTCTGTTCATGGCTCGTCACGCCCCGCATACTCTGCACGCCCTGCAGACCGTGGGCGAGCGGGCGGCGTTCGAGTGTGCGTTCCTTGACGTGCCGGCCGTAGAACGTGAGCAGATCGTAGTCCATCGTCGGCAGGCCGAGGCTGAGACTGAACACGCGCTCGATGTACATCGTTTTATCGGATGTGTTCGTCACGCGGACGCTGCGCGTCATAACGGGCTGGTCGCAAAAGACCGTGTAGACGAGCGTCGCCATCGCGCCGGTCACGGGATCGAGCACGTCGATCTCGAGCGTCTCGGCTTCGTCGTCCGAGACCGCGTATGTCGTCGGCAGGCCGGGGATCGGCTGCTTGCCCTTGTAGATGCGGTGCGCGCGGTAGCGCAGGTCGGTCACGTTGTTGCCGTCGGCGTTGCGGACGGCGATGGCGGCAATGCGGAAATCACCCGCGCCGGGACCGCTGTATTCCATCGGCGAAGTATCGGGTGAGAATCCGTTGTGTCCGAACACGGGATTGGCGGGCGAGAATGCCACCGCACGCTTGATGAAGCTGTCGAAGTGCATGTCGGGGATCTTCGCGCCGTAGTACAGCCCGAGGAGATAGTCCTCGTCGTAAACGCCGATCACATAGCTTGTGTCGGACGTGTCGAGTTTGAACAGCCGTTTTTGTTCGTCAAATACAATACTCATGCCAATTTCCTTTCTTTACGGTTTCTGATAGATTTTAACATAATCCACGATGTACTGCGTGGTAAAGTCCTGCGTGAGCGTGTCGGGAAACTCGTCGGGAATCTCCAGCGAAACGATGACTTCCTCCGGCACCTCGGAAACGCCGCTGCCGAACGAGGTGCGCGCGCTTTCGACGCCGTTGATGTAGAAAATGTATTCGTCTTCCGTCCATTCGACGCCGTAGGTGTTGTAAGCGTCATAGATATCCTTGCCCAGGAAGCTGCCGAGCATGCGCGAGTCGATGTGTTCGGGATCGTCGTCCCAGCCGTTGCAGTGAACGGTCTGCGTGACGGCGTCGCGGTTGCGCGGCAGGACCGCGTCGTACGCAAACGATTCAAAGATGTCGATCTCGGCGCCGCCGATGCCGCCGCGGGAGATCTCGTGGTCGTAGGGATTGGACGCCTGGATCCAGAACGCGCTCCAGAAGCCGGTGCCTTTGTTGATCTTGCAGCGGATCTCATAGTAGCCGCGCAGATATTTCTGCCGCAGGGAGATCATGCCGGCATACCAGCCTGCGCCGTACGTGCCTGTTTCGTCGCTGCGGTATTCGCCCGTGAGGATCAGATTGCCGTCCTTCAACTGTACCTGCGAGGGCGCGTTGAAGCCGTTGCGGCGCGCGCCGCTTGCGCGGTACTGCCACGCGTCAGTGTCGAGCGTGTCGCCCTCGAATTCGTCGCAGAACACCTCCCGGTATTCGTTCAGATCGAGCTTCTGTCCGTACACGGGGTACGGCGTGTCGAAGATCGCGCCGCATAAAAGCTGCGCCGTGATGAGCAGAACGGCGGGCAGCGTGCGCAGCGAAACGGTTTTCCACAGCTTGCCGATGCGGAAAAAGCCGTCCTTCTGTCGGTACGCGAAGTGCAGTTTGTCCATCAGCTTATCCAGAAAATCGTACATGCGTATCACCTCCCGACTATTGTAGCATAGCCGTCTGCGTGAATCAAGCGGCGGCGAAAAAAAACTTGACATCGTTTTGGCGGTGTGGTAAACTGTTTGCATAACAAAGGGGAGTAGCTTGAGGGCTTGGCCCGAGCTGCCTGTCAACAACCGACGCCACGCGTCTGGCAGTCAGCCCAGATCCGGAAGCAAGACCTTTGACGGAGCGCGTCTCTGTCAAGGGTCTTTTTATGCAATCAAAAACGAAAGGAAGAAACTGCATGAAATTCTACCTCGAAGGCGCGGAAGCCGTCTTCGCCGAGGTGAAAAGCTCCGCGGAAGGCCTCACGAGCGCCGAAGCGGAAAAGCGCCTGGCCGAAAACGGCAAGAACAAGCTCAAGGAAGCGGAGAAAGAGAGCCTGTTCAAAAAGTTTATCCACTCTCTTGCCGATCCCATGATCATCATGCTGCTCGTCGCGGCGCTGATCCAGGCGGTCGTCGCCGTTATCAGCGCGGGCGGCAAGCCCGGAATGTCCGATTTCGCGGACGTGCTGGTCATCCTCGTGGTCGTCATCATCAACACGATCATGAGTCTTGTGCAGGAGAGCAAGGCGGAAGCTGCCATGGAGGCGCTCATGCAGATGACCGCTGCCACGAGCCGCGTCCTGCGTGACGGCGAAGTGGTCGTGATCAAGAGTGAAGATATCGTGATCGGCGACATCGTGCTGCTCGAAGCCGGCGACGCCGTACCCGCGGACTGCCGCATCCTTGAATCGCACAGCATGAAGGTCGAGGAAGCCGCGCTGACGGGCGAATCCGTCCCCGTGACAAAGATCGTCGACGTGCTGATGTGCCGCGATACGCAGGACGTGCCGCTGGGCGACCGCAAGAACATGGTCTATTCCGGTTCGACCGTCGTTTACGGCCGCGGCAAAGTGGTCGTGACCGACGTCGGCATGGATACCGAAATGGGCAAGATCGCCGACGCGCTTTCGCAGGCGGAGAAGGAACAGACCCCGCTGCAGAAGAAGATGGCGGAGCTGTCCCGCTTCCTGACAAAGCTCGTCATCGGCATCTGCGTGCTGGTGTTCGTCGTCGGACTGGTCGAATCCATGTTCCTCAACGGCGAGGGCTTCACCTGGCAGTCGCTGGGTCAGAACTCGCTGGATACATTCATCGCCGCCATCGCGCTGGCTGTGGCCGCGATCCCCGAAGGTCTGCCCGCCGTCGTGACGATCATCCTGTCCATCGGCGTGACCGCCATGAGCAAGCGGCAGGCGCTCATCCGCAAGCTGACCGCCGTCGAAACGCTCGGCTGTACGCAGATCATCTGCTCGGATAAGACCGGTACCCTCACCCAGAACAAAATGACCGTCGTCGATCATTACGGCGACGATGAAAAGCTGATCGCAACGGCAATGGCGCTGTGCTGCGACGCCGAGATCGACCAGAAGGGCGTCGTGACCGGCGAGCCGACCGAGGCCGCGCTCGTGGCGTATGCCGATTCTCTTTCCATGCGCAAGTACGACCTTGTCGCCGCGAATCCCCGCGTGGGCGAAGCGCCCTTCGATTCCGGCCGCAAGATGATGTCTACCATCCACAAGACCGCCGAAGGCATCGTGCAGTACACCAAGGGTGCGCCGGACGTCGTGCTGGGTCTGTGCACTTATGCGCGCATCGGCGGCGCGGTCGTTCCCATGACCGATGAGATCCGCGCGGCGATCATGGCCGACAACAAGCGCATGGCAGACAAGGCGCTGCGCGTGCTCGCGGCAGCGCAGCGTGTATATGACGCCGTACCCGGCAGTTTCGAGCCGTCCGAGCTGGAACAGGATCTGATCTTTATCGGCTTGACCGGCATGATCGATCCCGTCCGCCCCGAGGTCAAGGACGCGATCGAGGAGTGCCGCATTGCGGGCATCACGCCCATCATGATCACCGGCGACCACAAGGATACCGCAGTCGCCATCGGCAGAGATCTGGGCATCATCACCGACGCATCGCAGGCGATTGTCGGTGCGGAACTCGACAAGTTTACCGACGAGGAAATGGTCGAAGAGGTCACCAAGTACTCCGTCTACGCCCGCGTGCAGCCGGAGCATAAGACGCGCATCGTCAAGGCGTGGAAAGCGCGCGGCATGGTCACCGCCATGACCGGCGACGGCGTCAACGACGCGCCGTCCATCAAGGCGTCCGACATCGGCATCGGCATGGGCATCACGGGTACCGACGTCACCAAGAGCGTGGCGGATATGGTGCTCGCGGATGACAACTTCGCCACGATCGTCAATGCCGTCGAAGAAGGCCGCAAGATCTACGATAACGTCTGCAAGGTGCTGCAGTTCCAGCTTTCCACCAACATGTCCGAGGTCATCATCATGTTCCTCGCGTCGATCTTCAACTTCAAGATCCTTTCGCCCGTACATCTGCTGTGGGTCAACATGGTCACCGACTCTCTGCCCGGCCTTGCGCTCGGCATGGAAAAGGCCGAGGGCAACCTCATGACGCGCAAGCCCAGAGCAACGTCCGACGGCATTTTCTCACACGGCGCCGGCGCCGACATGGTCTGGCAGGGGATTTACCTTGCAATCGTCGAGATCGCCGCGTTCTTCATCGGCGCGCATCTGGAACTGGGCGCGGATCTCAAACAGGTCTTCCACGGCACGGAGTGCGTCAACGCGATGGCGATGGCGTTCCTGACCGTCAACTTTGCCGAGATGTTCTGCGCGATCAACATGCGTTCGCGCACCGGCTCGATCCTGTCGAAGTCCATGTTCAAAAACATGAACTGGTGGCTGCTCGGCGCTGCGGTCGTCACGACGCTGCTGACGCTTGCCGCGATCTACATTCCGGGTCTGTGCACCGTGTTCGGCATCGAATACGGTACGTTCCAGCTCAATGAGCTGCTCATTTCGGTCGCGCTTGCGGCGTCCACGATCCCGGTGTTCGAGATCGGCAAGGCGGTGCACCGCGCCGCCGAAAAGCGCAAGTCAAAGTAATCCTTTCGCAAAACAGTAACGCCCGATCCCTTGACGTCTTCCGACGCCGACGGATCGGGCGTTTTTTGACTGTGTCAGAACATGAGTGCTTTTCTTTATACAGAACCGGTTCCTTAAGAAACAACGTGCAAAGCGATTAAATGATCCTTAAGGCAGTGCGTCGCGGCCTGCGGTCACGGCCTGTGACACCTTCCGGAAAAGAGAAAAACCGCAAACCTGCAGGAGCAGGAATGCGGTTCTTGCGATAAAAAGCTGCGGTAAAACGCGTGGATCAGAACTTGAACTCCAGCGAATCGAGCACGCCTTTGAGCGATTCGTACTGCTTGTCGTCCTTGATGTTGTCGATCTGGATCTCGACGAATTTGTACGCTTTGTTCTTGTCGGGCACGGTCTGGCCGTAGAACACGTAGCAGCGCGTATCCTTCGTCACCAGCGAGTTGTAGCTCATGGAGTAGAAATCCAGACCGCCGATCTTGGAATTCCCGATCTCCGATGCGCTTTCGGCTTCGCGTTCGTGCACCTTATCCGCAAGCAGTTTTGCCTTGTCGGCACCCATTTCGTCGTCATAATTCATGACGGAAACGGTGAATCTCGGGGCGTTTTCGCCTTCGCCGTAGGTCGCTTCCAGATACGTCGAGGTGGATAAAGCGTCGTTGCGCGTCCAGCCCTTGGGGAGATCTCCCTTGAGGAAGTCGAATGTGTTGTCAAAGGTGACGGGTTCTTGCGCAGCGGCGGTCGTGCTTTCGTCGGCGGCTGCCGAAACATCGGACGCGTCGGATGTGTCTTCCGCCGCCGGTGCGGGCGTCTTGCCGCAGGCACACAGCAGCGCGAGCAGCAGACAAAGTGCGGGAATGAGGATTTTTTTCATGACTGTACGCTCCTTTTTTGTATACTGTTCCGGAACACGATCCACAACTGGCGCAGATCCTGCCGGTAGAATAAACTGTTGAGAAGCAGCGCCCAACCGCTGCAGATCAAAAAGACAGGCACGGCGTGCAGCGCCCAGGAGAGATAGTCCTGCGCTGTACTCTGCACAAGCGGCAGGCAGCACAGCACGGCGAGCGCCGCGGCGCATACGTTGACGCCGCACCGGCCGAGAAAGACCGAGAACGGACGGCACAGGATATGCCGGGAGAGATAGAACGCGTACTGCACGGTACGCACGGTCATGGCCGCGAGCGTTGCCAGCGCGACGCCCGCAAGCCCCAGCGGGATGACGAGCGCGACCGACAGAACGACGTTGATCCCCGCTTCGAGAAACGCCCCGTTTCGCGTCTGGCGGTAATGCCCGGCGGCGAGGGTGACGTTGTTGTAGGGGATGCGCACGCAGTAGACGGCTTCCGCTGCCGTGAGCAGGATGCCGAACAGCGGACGCATATAATTTGCGTCGGAAATGCCGTGCGTATACACCGCAAGAAACGGCTGCAGCAGAAGTCCGGTGCAGGTGAACAGCGCGGTGACCAGCGTGAAGGAAAAGAATTCGTAGGCGCGGAAATTGCGCTGCAGCGTTTCGGTTTCCTCACGGGCGATCATGTTGCCGAACGCGGCCTCGATCCCCGAGGAAAACGCGCTGACGACCTTTTCGATGCCGGCGACGATGGCGTAGTACACGCTGTAAACCGACACGTCCGCGATCCCGACCGCGCGCGACAGCGCGGAAAAGACGGTCAGCACAAACACGTCCGTGTTGGTGTGCAGAAAATATGCCGTGTGGTGCCCCAGACCGTCCCAGCGCTGCGCAATGGCCGTCTCGTCCGGCGCGGCGTGCACGTCCGGCTTGTACCGGCGGCGCACATACAGCCGCAGCGCCAGAGGCCGCAGCGCATAGACGAACGCCGTGCCGAGCTTGACCGCGTGGATCGAGCATCCCAGTCGGATCAGGACGACGGCGAGCAGCGTGTTGAGCAGGATCGTCATGATCTGCAGATTCGACGCGACGTACCGCTTTTGATCGGCCTGCACCAGGATCTGGCGGCTCATGCCGAAGTAGTATTGGAAGAACGTGCTGAACGCGATGATCAGCACGAGCGAGAAGGTGAAGAGATACTCGAACTCCCTGCGCACCAGCAGGGGATACAGACACGCGACTGCCGCGGCAAAGAGCGCAAACAGCGCCGCGATCTTCCGGAAGAAGCGGTCGGATGCGCGCAGGATGCCGCTCATTTTGGCATGGTCGTCGTCGGCAAGCGGCTTGTAGAGCGCGGCGCGCACGACGCCGCCGACGCCTGCCTCGAACAGGACGATGTAGCTCAGGAACTGCGTCACGGAAGCAGCCATGCCGTTGACCGCCGAGCCGAAGCTGCGGATCAGAAGACGGGGAAGAATCAGGCCGCAGACGACGGACACGAACTGCAGCGCCAGCGACGAGAGCATGTTCCACATCGCTTTTTTACTGCGCATGCAGACACCTCTTTCCCCGATACAGACACAGAAGCGTGCGGTACCGTCCGCGCCGCAGGAGTCGGTACTTGAGCGAATCGTCCGCGGCGGACAGCGCACACGCGGCAAGCTGCGTCTGCATCGCTTTTTGCAGCAGCGCCGTGCCCTCGGACAAGGACGTTCCGCTGTATGCCAGCAGCCGCACATAGTTGTCGAGCTGCTTGCGGCACAGGTCGTCATATCCGGCCTGCCACGACGCGTCGAAGTCGACTTTCTCCGACAGCAGGCGGCGCACCGTCCTGTCAGTCTTGTCGGACTGGATCAGACTGTCCGCATCGAATCGCCCCGCAAAACCGCCGCCGACGCGGTAGCGGTAAAGCGGCGTGTGTACATAGTACAGACTTTCCGCGCCGGTCAGCAGATACGCGCTGCGCAGCAGATCCTCGCCGTGCCGCAGCCCCGCGAACGCGGCATAGTCCGGCGCGCGGGAGATCAATTTGCGATGAAAACACTTGTTCCACACCGCGTTGAACCGCGTGGACAGCAGAAAGCGGTAAAACGGTTCCATTTCCGCGCCGGTCAGGAACGCGTCCGCGTCGAGAAACGTCTCGCGCTGCGGCGCTTCGTTTTCGCGGAAGGTCAGGAAATCGAACGTCAGCAGATCGGGATGATGCCGCCCGATCGCGTCGTGCAGCGTTTGCAGCAGCGCCGGCTCGGCAAGATCGTCCGCGTCGAGAAACAGCAGATAGTCGCCGCGCGCATGCTGTTCGGCATATGCGCGGGCGGCAAAGACGCCGCGGTTTCCGGTATGCCAGACGCGGAAACGCCGATCCGCCTCCGCGCAGCGGTCGCAGATCGCGCCGCTGCCGTCGGTCGATCCGTCGTCCACGAGCAGCACTTCAAAATCTGTAAAGGCCTGCGACTTTACAGCAGCCAGGCACGGCTCGAGAAAAGCTTCTGCGTTGAAGACCGGGATCATCAGGCTGAACTGCATACGGCGCCTCCCTTTCCTGTTCTATTCAGAATTATATACCAAAACCGGTAAAGAAGCAAGTGAACAAACTGCAAATTCTTGTCGCGCGCCAATGATTGCAATTCCATGCGGAGTATGATACAATATAATTTATGGGACAAACGGTTTTGACAAAACAACATAGTTGGAGGGACAGCGCATGAACAGAAAAACGAAAATCAGCATCATCGCCTTGATCCTCGTCGCAGCGGTCTGCATTGCCGGCGTTTCCGGATTCTTGATCGGAAAGCATATGGAGCATGTACAGGCTGCGGCTGCGCAGATGCGTCTGCAAACGCTCAACCGTTCTTCGATCGAAAAACTGAAAGATACACAAGACACGATCTACGTTATCGGTCACCGCAGCCCCGACACGGATACGGTGAGCAGTGCGATCGCTTATGCGCGGCTGCTGAACCTTTTGGGCATTTCGGCACAAGCGGCGATCACGGAACCTGTGAACGCGGAAACGGCATATATCCTGCAGGAAGCCGGCGTCGAAACGCCGGACATTTTGAAGGACGCAGCCGGAAAATCGATTTTTCTGGTCGATCACAGCGAATACGTGCAGGCGGCGGAGGGCATGACCGATGCGACGATCGTCGGCGTTCTGGATCATCACGGGATCGGCAGCGTTACGACCGGACAGCAGGTGCTGTACGAGGCCAGACCCATCGGCGCTGCGTCGACCATCGTTTGGCTGGATTATCTGAACTACGGCGTTGAGATCGACAGATCCACCGCATTCCTGATACTTGGCGCGCTGCTTTCCGACACGGACAATCTGACCGGATCGACGGTGACCGAGGCCGACAGACAGGCGGCGGTCGAGCTTGCGGGGATCGCGGGCGTATCGGACGTCGATGCGCTGTACAAAGCGCTCCATACCGAAAAGCTGTCTTACAAAGGCATGAGCGATGCGGATATCCTCTTTTCCGATTACAAGGAATATGAGATCGCCGGCGTCAAGGTCGGTATCGGACTGGCAAGCGCCATCGACGAGGAGGCTGCGGCGGCTCTGGCGGAACGGATGAAGAAAGTTATCCCCGAATGCTTTGCCCAAAAGAACGTCGATGTGATGTATATGTCGGTCGGCATGCGGGAAGACGGCAAAAAGATCGACCGCGTTATTGCAGCCGACGAACGCTCCGCCGAAATTCTGAAAGCGGCGTTCCCGGATTATGACGAATTTGACGGGACGTCTTACGTTTTCCGGACAGGCATCGGGCGAAAAACGATTTTCGTGCCCGGACTGACCGATTACCTGAACGCACATCCCGGCGAATAAAAAGCCGGCCTTCCGCAAACGAAGCGAACGGGACGCAAAGGAGGACGATGCATGCTGTGCCTTACGCCGATCTCTTCCGGCAGCATTTCCGAGCTTGAGGACACGTCCTATGCGCAGATGTCCGATCCGGACAAACGCCGGATGGTGCGGGAAAGCATGGACAAAACGCACGACGGCGCATATTTTGAAATGCTCGCCGTGTCGGACAGCGGAACGATCGTCGGGTTTATGAATCTGTATGCCCGGTCTGAGCGCACGATCAGTGTCGGTCCGGAGATCAAGCGCAGATTCCGCCGGCAGGGATACGGCTTTTCGGGTGAAATGCTTGCCTTGGACTACGCGCGGGAGATGGGGTATGCAGTCGCCGCCGCAGACGTGCGGGAGGAGAACGCGGCAAGTATCGCGCTGCATGAAAAACTCGGCTTCGAGGTCGGGACACGCTGCCTGAGCAAAAACGGAAACCCCGTTCGGGTATATATCAAGGCATTAACGGAATAAGATAAGGACGTGACGCGAATGCGCATGCGGAAAAAGAGAAACCTGGAAACACGGCTTGCTGCCTGCGGGGACGTGCTGATCCCCGTGGTGTATGCGGACAAACATTTCGACGCGCCGATCGACGAGGATCTGACGTTTGACTTTGCGGCGCTGTTCGGAAACGACCATCCGGTGCATCTGGAGATCGGCTGCGGCAAGGGCGGCTTTGTGACCGAGGCGGCGCGGCAGAATCCCGACGTCAACTTCCTCGCCGTGGAAAAGACGGGGAACGTGATCGTATGCGGCTGCGAAGCGGTCATGGAAGCGCAGCTTCCCAACGTCCGTTTTCTCAAGCTCGGCGCCGAATACCTCTGGCGGTATCTGCCGCCCGCGAGCATCGCGCGGCTGTATCTCAACTTCTCCTGTCCGTTTCCGAAGGAGAAGTACAGAAACCACCGTCTGACCGCGCCGCGTTTTCTGCGCATCTACAAAGAGATATTGGCTCCGGGCGCGCAGATCTGGCAGAAGACGGACAATATGCACTTTTTTGAGTTCAGCATCGAAAACCTGACGCAGAACGGTTTCACGCTGCAGAATGTTTCGCTCGACCTGCATCACAGCGGCTTCGAGGGCAATATCATGACGGAGTACGAAAAGCGGTTCAGCGAACAGGGAATGCCGATCTATCGACTGGAGGCGTATCTGCCGTGAGCAAGGAAACCAAAACCAATGCCATGCGCATTCTGGACAGACAGAAGATCCCGTATACGGTCAACCTCTACGAATGCGACAACTTCATCGACGGCGTGCATGTGGCCGACCAGCTCGGACAGAGCTACGACAGCAGCTTCAAGACGCTCGTGACCGTCGGCAAAAGCGGCGGACATTACGTGTTCGTGCTGCCCGTCGATCAGGAACTGGATCTGAAAAAGGCGGCGAAGACCGTGGGCGAGAAGTCTGTCGAGATGGTGCACGTCAAGGACATTTTTGCGCTGACGGGATACATCCGCGGGGGCTGCACGCCGCTGGGGATGAAGAAACCGTTCCCGACCGTCATCCACGAATCCGTGCTGCTGTATCCGCAGGTCATCATCAGCGGCGGGCGCATCGGCGCGCAGATCGTGCTGTCTCCCGCCGACCTGCTGCGCGCGACCGGCGCCAAAACAGCGGACATTCTGAAAGAGGAAAACGTATGAGCGAGAAAAGCTGTGAATACTGTCTGCACTACGCATTCGACGAGGACAGCGAGTGCTGGACGTGCGAGATCGATCTGGATATGGATGAGTACGAGCGGTTCGTGACGGACAGCGTGTCGAACTGCCCGTACTATCAGGGCGGCGACGAGTATTCGATCGTCCGCCGTCAGAATTGAGGTGTACGATGCGTATATTGAAAGACCTGCAGCCGCAGGACGTTTTTTACTACTTTGAACAGATCAGCGCCGTGCCGCGTCCGTCCGGATACCCGCAGGCGATCGGCAGCTTCTGCGAGGCGTTCGCAAAAGCGCATGCCCTTCGGTATATACGCGACAAAGCAGGAAACGTCGTGATGTTCAAGGACGGCGACAGCCGCAAGGAACCGGTGATCCTGCAGGGACATCTCGACATGGTGTGCGTGTGCGAGCCGGATGTCAGGATCGACTTCCGCCGCGATCCGATCCCCCTGGCAACAGACGGGGAGTATGTGTTCGCCGAAGGTACGAGCCTCGGCGCGGACGACGGCATCGCGGTTGCGATGATCCTTGCGCTGCTCGCGTCCGACACAACCGGCCTGCCGCCGATCGAAGCCGTTTTCACGATGGATGAGGAGACGAGTATGCGCGGCGCTTCGGAGCTGGATACGTCCGTGTTGCGCGGCAGACGGATGCTCAATCTCGACTCCGAAGCGGACGGAAAGTTCTGGGTCAGCTGCGCGGGCGGCGAACGCGCCGTCGTGACGAAGCGGATGCAGGCGGAATCGAATACGGATGCGTGTCTGCTCGTGCGGCTGTCCGGTTTCCTCGGCGGCCACTCCGGAACGGAGATCGACAAGGGCAGGCTGAACGCCGTGCTGTGCATGGCGCAGGCGATTCGGGATGTGCCCGGTGTGCGGATCGCTTCGCTGACCGGCGGCAAAGTCGACAACGCGATCCCGTCGGAATGTGAAGCGGTCATTGCGGGCGACAGAAACGCGATCGAAACGGCGTTCCGCGCGAACGCGGACACATGGCGGGAAACGGAACCGAACGTCCGGCTGCACATCACGAATACGGCGGCGGAGCGGCTGGTGACTGCGGAGAGTACACGCGAATTGCTGGAGCTTCTCGCCGCGCTGCCGAACGGTGTGCAGAGCTGGAGCCGGGAGATCGAAGGCTTTGTCGAAACGTCGCTGAATCTCGGTGTGTGCGCGGTGGATACGGATGCGGCGCAGATGCACTACAGTGTGCGCAGCGGCGTGGACGCCGAACGCGATGCACTGGCCGAACGGGTCAAAAAAATCGCCGCCGATCACGGCGGCGTCTGCGAGACGCACGGCGCGTATCCCGCGTGGCAGTATCGCAAAGATTCTCCGCTGCGCGACGCGGCGGCACGTGCCTATGTAGCGCGCATCGGCAGCGCGCCGGAGATCGAAAGCATCCATGCGGGGCTCGAGTGCGGGCTGTTCTGCGGAAAAATCCCCGATCTGGACTGCATCTCCCTCGGACCCGATATTCTCGACATCCATTCCCCGAAGGAGCGTCTGAACGTTTCATCCGCGGCGCGGACGTACGCGCTGCTGTGGGACATTTTAAAACTGTTATAAGAATTTCCGAAACGCCGTCGGCAGCGCATACCGGCGGCGTATTTCGTCCGGCGTCCGCCAGACAAACCGGTCGTCCTTCGCGCCGCACAGGATGGTGAACGCGTCCATCTCCCAGCGGATGTGCGTGAACACATGCGATTTGTGCTCCTGCCGCAGTACGGCCTGCGGCTGTGTGCCGAACGCTTCTGCCTGCCGCAGCGCGCCCTCCACGTCGAGCGGCTCGTCCACATTCGGCAGCGACCACATTCCGGCGAGCAGTCCTGTGTCTTCCCGCCGCATAAGCGCCAGTTCGTCGCCGTACCAAAGCAGGAACACGGTCTTGTCGACGAGCTGTTTTTCTTTTTTGGGGATTTTGACCGGAAGCGACGCGGCGGTACCGGCGGCGAACGCACGGCACAGTGTACGCAGCGGACAGTCGCCGCATTTCGGCGAGCGCGGCGTACAGACTGTTGCGCCGAGTTCCATGAGCGCCTGCGTGAACGCGCCGCAGTTTCCGGCGGGATAGACGCTTTCGAGCCGGTCGGTGATCTCCTTTTTGTGCGCGGGCAGGTCGATCGGCGTGTCGTCGTTCAGATAGCGCGCCGTAACGCGTAGCACATTGCCGTCGACCGCAGCCGTCGGCAGATCGAAGCAGATCGAGCAGATCGCGCCTGCCGTATACGGTCCTACGCCGGGCAGCGCGCGGACGGATGCGTAATCCTGCGGGAAAACGCCGCCGTATTCCGCCGCGATCGTGCGCGCGGTTTTTTGGAGATTGCGCGCGCGGCTGTAATACCCCAGACCTTCCCAAAGTTTGAAGAGGCTGTCTTCGTCCGCGCCGGCAAGCGCTTCAACCGTCGGAAACGCCTGCAGGAACCGCGCATAGTACCCCATGACCGCCTCGACCCGCGTCTGCTGGAGCATGATCTCCGAGACCCAGACGCGGTACGGATCGCGGCTTTCGCGCCACGGCAGCGCACGCGCATGTCCGCGGTACCAGGGCAAAAGCGCATCGGGGAGTTTGGCAAACGGTTCCATGGCGGCGCCTCCTTTTCTGTTACGGATAAAGTATAGCAAATCCCGTGTCAAAAGTAAACATTGACAGTCTGTTTTTTACCGGGTATAATCAATCGGAAAGGGGAGATCGGCATGGAGATCGAACGCAAGTGGCTTGTGCAGGTGAAAGACGTTCCGTACGCACTGGATGAATTGGAAGCGTACGGGATCGAACAGGCGTACGTTTCGTTTCATCCGACTGTTCGGGTCCGCGCTCTGAAGGACAGACAGGGAAACGAATCCTTTGTCCTGACCGTGAAGTCGGGATCAAAATCCGCGGACGGTCTGGCGCGCGAGGAATTTGAACTGCCGATCGACCGCGACGGATATGAAACGCTGCTTCGCAAAGCGGAGGGCAGCGTCATCCGCAAGACGCGCTACCTCTTTCGGCGCGCGGACGGCCTTCTGGAGGAGATCGATGTGTTTCATGATGCGCTCGAAGGCCTGTGCTATCTGGAGATCGAATTCCCGACGGTGGAACAAGCGCGCGCTTTCCCGTCTCCCGCGTGGACACAGCGCGACGTGACGAGCGAGAAACGCTTTCGCAACAGCGCGCTTGCCCGGGACGGAATGCCGGAGGTATGATTATGAACAGAGAACCAACGCAAGAAATCCGGTTTTCGCCGACAGACGAACCGGTCAGAAATCCCTACATCGGGTTTACGAGCTATCAGCGCTTCCGCGGTGATCCGCTGTATACCGACATCGTCGTAAGGCCGGAGAACAACAAGACGGAGACCGAGGTGACGGAATGCTACCCGGTCAATAAGGCGTACGAGCAATCCGCGAACGAGAAAGGGTTCTATCCCGATACGGAAGTGGCGTATATCCGCATTCTCTGGAAGGATTTTGAACCCGAACGCGGGCAGTATAACTACGCCCTGGTTGCGGACATTCTCGAAAAAGCCAGGACGAAAGAGCAGACGGTGATGCTGCGGCTGATGCCGCACAGCACACGCGCGTGCGACGACGTGCCGGAATGGCTGAAAGCCTTGATCCCGTGCCCGGAGCGTCCGGCAGGAAAGCGCGTCAAGGACTCGCCCGAAGATCCCGTGTTTCTGCGGTATTTCGGCGAGGCGGTCGAAGCGCTTGCGCTTCGGTTCGACAGCGATCCGACGCTGGACGTCATGGACATCTCCATCACGGGCGCGTGGGGAGAGGGACACCGCTGCGACGCGTACCCGCCCGAAGCGCTCGAAGCGCTGACGGACGTATATACGCATTCCTTCCGCCGCACACGGCTGATCGGACAGGTGGCGGCGCCGCAGCTCGTTCATCACGCCTGTAAAACCACGCCCTGCGGCTGGCGCGGCGACGGCGTAGGCGAGGGGTATCACATGGCGGTGAAATACCCGAACGCCGCGGCAGTGATGCCGGACGTGTGGAAAACCGCTCCAGTCTCCTTTGAATCCTTCTGGTGGCTCGGCGAGTGGGAGCGCCAGGGCTGGGACGTCGACGAGGCGATCGAAAAAACGCTCGAGTGGCACGTCAGCACGTTTAACGCGAAGTCCTTCCCGATCCCCGAAGCGTGGCGGGACAAAATCGAATACTGGATCGGCAGGATGGGCTATCACTTCGTTCTGCGTTCGTTCGCATATCCGGATGCTGCGGAAGCGGGCGACGTATTGCGGTTCCGCCTGCAGATCGAAAACCGCGGCGTCGCGCCGATCTACAATGCGATTCCGCTGCGTCTGCGCCTGACGGGCGCGGGCGGCACACATGTGTTCACGACGGACGTCGATGTGCGTACATGGCTTCCGGGCAGTCACACGGCGGAGTTTGCCGTACCGCTGCCGCAGGAGATACAGCCGGGCACGTATACCGTCGGCCTGTCAATCTCCGGAGAAGATACGCCGGTCGTGCGGTTCGAGACGCGGGGCGAGACGGACGGCGCCTTTCTCGGAACGGGACGCATCACAATCCGCGGCGCTATCCCGGACAAAAAATGAAAAAAGTCGGCACAAGCCCTTGACAAAGTCGGGAAAACAGTGTATACTTGCATAGCTGTTAGGGCATATGGTGGGTATAGCTCAGTTGGTTAGAGTGCCAGGTTGTGGCCCTGGAGGTCATCGGTTCGAACCCGATTACCCACCCCACTTACAAATACGCAAGGTGAGAACCTTGCTTTTTGTTTATAAAGAACATATTGGGGCGTAGCCAAGGGGTAAGGCACGGGACTTTGACTCCCGCATCCGCTGGTTCAAATCCAGCCGTCCCAGCCATAAAAGAAACGTCTTTTGTCTACCACGGCAAAAGGCGTTTTTTTCTGCATTTTGGGCAAAAATCAGGCAAAATCAATAGGGCTTCGGCGCGGTCGATCGGCTTCTCCGGAGCCCTATTTTTTGTTTTCAGGGCTCGAAAACGGGCAAAAACGCCGGTGTACTTTTTTCGTTTCTTAGCTCTGCAAAGAAACGAAAAAAGTGTTGAGAAGGGAGGATTTGAACCCAAAATCTCAATTCGAAAAGTAGTGGGCGGCGATTCCTTTTCGCCGCCCTGCTGTATTGTATCACATTACGGATACAATTCTAGGTTTGAATGCTTTCTTTTTGAAGCCGGTTATACGATATAAAAATCAGATCATCCAAATCGGTACGATATAATTCTCGGAATTGATGGCCGAAAGCTTGGGCCGCATGCAGATGATCGCGCCGGTACCGCGCGGAACAGAAGCCTTATCCAGCAGGTGAAACGCTTGGATCAGCTCGTTGCCCGGGTTGGCAGAGCGTTTGATCTCCAACGGGTGGAGCGTGCCGTCACTCTCGATTACCATGTCGATTTCGTTGGAATTGCTGTCGCGGTAATACCACAATAGGCACTCCTTGGCATTGTTATGATAGCTCTTCAATAGCTCAGCCACCACGAAGTTCTCCAGAATGGCGCCGTTGATTGCCCCGTTTGCCAAAATCTCGGGCGAGGAATATCGCGTCAGATAGGCAACCAGACCGGTGTCGAAGAAATACAGTTTCGGCGTCTTTACCGTGCGCTTCAGCAGATTGTTGGAGTATGGCCGCAGGAAGAAGATCACGTCAGATTTTTCCAGCACCTGCAGCCAGCGCTTTGCGGTGTCGTCGGAGACGCCAACATCCTGCGCGATGTCGTGCACGTTCAGCATCTGCCCTGCGCGGCAGGCGGCAGCTCGGACAAAATCGCTGAACAAGAGCGGGTCTGCAAGCTGCACCTGCTCTTTGACATCCCGTTCAATATAGGTTTGCAGATAACTGGAATAAAATACGTCGCGGTCGGAGAACTTGCCGCTGACAAGCCCGGGCATAGAGCCGTTCCAAATACGCGTATAGATCGCAGTGACATCGGCAGGCGCATTCGTTTTTTCGCGTGCCTTCAGCGCTTTCAGATCCAGTGAGAACGGCATGCTTTTTCCGGAACCGTAGACCTCATGCTGAGATAGGCTGGACATGTGCAGAATGGCAACTCGACCGGCAAGAGATTCCTGAGCCAGCCCCATGAGCTTGAACGCCTGTGACCCTGTGAGCCAAAAGGTACCGGGCGCGGCACCCTTGTCGATCTCGATTTTGATATAAGAGAAAAGCTCCGGTGCATACTGCACTTCATCGATCATAATTGGCGTCGAATGCATTTGCAGGAACATCGCAGGATCGCGCTTGGCAAGACTGCGCTCCTCCATATCGTCCAGTGTCACATATTCACGTTTTTCTGTCATCAACTGACGTAAAACGGTCGTCTTACCAACCTGCCGCGGTCCGGTAATCAGGATACAGGCATACTCCTTCGAAAGCGAGATGATCTTTTCTTCTATGTCTCTTTTAATATAGGCCATAATAGGACCTCCATAGGCAATTATTCGATGCAATCGTATTTTAGCATAAACAAGCGGGATTGTCAATGCTAAAATACGATCCAGTCGTATTATTTCCTAAAACGCGCAGAACAGTCATTGGTATAGTAGAATAACAATAGTACCCATCAAAGGAGATTGATTACATATCGCTTGTCATTTACTTAAAGAGCTTAATCCTTTTGATTCTGGTGTACTTTTGTGCGTTCTTTCTATGCTTTGGTACACTTTTGGGCGCTCTTACACTTTACAAACGTAAGCTTATTATGGTATCATTAATAAATAAGGATGCGCTGCTGTGTCTGAATCAAAACCGCGTGATCTCTATGTGGATTTCTCCGGCCGAATCATAACCCTTGTGAAAGAACGCAAAGCAAAACACGAATCCGTGATTTCCGATCAGACCGGCAGAAGCGGCGTATCCGCTGTATTATTTAAGGAGTGATCCGATTGTATAAGATTTCTGTTCCCGTTATGAACTGCAACTTAAACGCATTGGGACGTGAAAAGATTCTGGAACAAGTTAGAAGATTTGACGCACAGCGTGTTTTTCTGGCGCTGGATCAGTATGAGCCGGATGCGGACAAACGCAGAGAGGTGATGCGCGAGCTTCGTGACAACGCCCGCTTTTTCAAGGAAAACGGCTTGGAAGTGGGCGCCTGGATCTGGGCGTTTATGCTCAGCAAAAACAAGACGTTTCGCAATATGCGTTCCATTTCCGGCACAGAGATCAAGAACAATATGTGCCCGTCCGATGCGCGCTTTGTGCAGTTCGCCGCGGATTACATCAAAGACATCGCGGCATGTTCGGTCGATCTGATCCAGTTTGACGATGATTTCCGCTATGCTTTTCTGGAGGGCACGACCGCCTGCCTGTGCGATGGCCATATCGCGTTGATCCGGAAGATCACGGGCGATGCATGCACGAGAGAGCAGATCGAAAGGCACATCACATCTGGCGGTAAAAACAAATACAGAGACGCGTATCTGCGCGTCAACGGCGACCTGTTCAGAGGGTTTGCCAAAGCGGTCAGAGCGGCAGTCGACACAGTCGATCCGTCCATCCGCGTCGGCGCGTGCGCGTGCATGAGCGCATGGGATATTGACGGCACAGACGCTTACGAGCTTGCGACGATCCTTGCGGGCAAAACCAAACCGTTCGTCCGGCTCATCGGAGCGCCGTATTGGGCGGTCAACAGGAACTGGGGCAACGCACTGCAGGACGTTGTGGAGCTGGAGAGAATGGAAAGCGCGTGGACGCGAAACGGCGAGATCGAGATCATGGCCGAGGGCGACCCGTATCCCCGCCCGAGGAGCAGCTGCCCCGCAAGTTACCTTGAGGGATTCGACACGGCGATCCGCGCATCCGGCTGCACGGACGGCATTTTGAAATACGGCATGGATTACCTTTCAAACCCCGACTACGAAACGGGCTACGCCAGGTTCCACGAAAACAACCGCGAAACATACAAAATGATCGACCGCTTCTTTTCCGGCAAAGAGAATACCGGCGTGCGCGTTTACGAATCCATGCAAAAAGTCTCCGACATGGTCATGCCGACGGCGGTCAATACAGAGGTCGATATTGCGGATCTGTTCTTCTCGAAAGCGGCGCGGGCGCTGGCCTACAACACGATCCCGACCACGTATGAGGGCGCCGGCGTTTGCGGGATCGTCTTTGACGAAAACGCGAGACACCTGCCGACGGACGCGGCGGATCACGGCCTGATCCTGGACATTGCCGCGGCGGAGATCCTGATGAACCGCGGCGTCGACGTCGGTATTCAAAGGATCGGTGAAAAGACGGTCGGCGACACGGAACGGTTCAGAAACAACGGCAACCGCATACACGCCATGGGCGCGCAGGTCTATGACGTCACGCTCAAAGACGGCGCGGAAATATGCAGCGATATGCATACGCCGCTCGGCGACCTGCCTTTCTCTTTCCGCTATGAGAACAGGGAAAAGCAGCGGTTTTTCATCCTCAATATCAACACGCGCTCCACCGCGGATCATGTGCTTCGGCACTATGCGAGAAGCGCGCAGTTTGCCGAACAGATCGAGTGGCTCGGCGGTAAAAAACTCCCGGCGTACGTTTACGGCCATCCCGCGCTGTACATGCAGTGCAAAGAGAACGAAGACTCCATGGCTGTCGGTTTGTGGAATTTCTTTGCCGACGTCGCGTTATCTCCGGCTGTTCAACTCGGCAAAACTTATTCCGACGTCGAGTTCATCAACTGCGGCGGCAGACTCGAAGGAGACACGGTTTATCTGACGGATATTGCGCCGTTCGCCTTTGCGGGATTTGCGGTCACCTGATCGGACGATCCGCGGCGAATCGGGTGCCGGATCGATCGGATCGGTTTAAGAAGGGTGCGGTTTGTATCTGACCCTTTGCCGCGGCCGTTGTTTTTCGTCGATCGCGGAAACGAACAGCGAAGAAACAGAATAAAAACGCCTTTTGTCACAACCGACAAGAGGCGTTTTTTAAACGACGCATGGATCGCGTCCGTTTACCACACGAATGGGATCACTTTGTATCTGACGCGCCGCCTGTATTCCGCATAGCCGTCGAGACCGGCTTCGAGCACCTGCTCCTCATTCCGGATGCGCTTGGCGATGATCGGGATATACAGGAGCATAACGGCAAAGGAAAGAACCGAGCCGAGCACCAGCGGCATAGAGAGAAACAGCAGCAGTGTCGTCATGTACATCGGATGCCGCACGACGCCGTACAGTCCGGTGTCGATGACCTTTTGGTTCTCCTGAACCTCGACGGTGCGGGACAGATACACGTTTTCCCGCAGCACCTCGGCATAAAGCGCATAGGCGAGCAGGAACACGACCGCGGCCGCGATGCTGACCCATCCGGGCAGCACGATCCATCCGAATCGGAAGTTCAGCCCCGCAAGCAGGAATGCCGCCAAAAACATCAATCCGCTCAGAAGGATCACCGCCTTCTGCTCGGATTGTTTTTCTTTTGCGTTCAAGCGTTTGCGCAGAAGCTCCGGGTTTTTGGCCAGCATGACGATCCCCGCGCAGAACATCGGCACGAACAGAATGCCCAGCAGCAGCCACGCCTGCCGATAGCCGAAACTGCCCGCAGGGATAAACAGCAGCGCGGCAACCAGCACAAAGCCGCACAGGAATTTGAGGACAGCCTGGAAGAAAAGTTTGATATCCATTCGATTCACCCTTTGTAAATCTGGACGACCGGACGCTTTTCGCGTTTCAAAACAGCAGGATAAAACGGATCAACCGAAATCGTCATGCTCCTCCTGCGGGGCAGGCGACGCGGTCGGTTCGTCTTTGCGGCGCATACCGAGAAAGACGGAGGACATGATCGCGGCGGTCAGGATCACGGCGACCAGTACGGTGCCGACTATCTTGACCTTGTTCATCTCGCTGTACATTTGCACGCCGGTCACGGCAGCGGGAACGGTGCCGGTCGCGGTCGGTTCTGTCGATGTCGTCTCGGAAAGACCGGTTTCGTGCAAAGCGGCGCGCATCATTTCGGCAGTCGTTTCTTCGACCGGCGGCGCCTGTGTCGTCGACGGAGCAGTCGTCTTTTTGCGCCGCGCGGACGAATCCGTTTCCGTTTTGCTGTCGTCGTTTTTTCGGTCGGCGCTTTTTCTGTCGGCTGTGGTTTCCGGTTCCGTGCGGGCGGACGTCACTGCCGCGGAAGATGCGGCAGTTTTGCCGGCGGTCGTTTCCGGCTTCGGCGAAGCGGTGAT
This sequence comes from Oscillospiraceae bacterium, assembly GCA_902790325.1. Classification (GTDB taxonomy): domain Bacteria; phylum Bacillota; class Clostridia; order Oscillospirales; family Acutalibacteraceae; genus UBA1425. The sequence goes on from CADARP010000007.1 coordinate 71,550, forward strand.
CGCGGGAGCCGCATTGCGCGTGGTACTGCCGATCGTTGCCGCCGCGGTCGTGTCGGCCGCTTTGACCGTTGTCGTCTTGGCCGTTGTGGTTTTTTCCGTCGTTGTTTTCTCTTTTGTCGTCTTTTCCTGCGCTGCGCTCCGGGGCGTTTCTTTCGCGGAGGAATCCGTATTCGCCGGCGCCGGCGCTGTCGTAGTCGTTGTGGTATAGGGCGAATAGACGGTTTCCTCGTAATAGTTTGAGTAATTGCCGGTGAAATCGAGGATCTGCACGCCTGCTTTGATCTCGCCGTCCGGCCAGAACTTGAGACCCACCCGAGCCTCGCAGAACGAATCATACGGCGGTCCCCATGCGCCGTCGTCGAGCCAGCCGTCGAGTTTGAACCGGTCGTTGTCCAGAATGCATTCTGCCGCGGTGTTTGGATAGACCGTGCCGATCTTTTCTCCGTTGACAAAGACGATGACGCCGGTCTTGCCGTCCTCGGCCGTGTGATCGCTGCAGTGATACTGCACGGCGAGATAGACGGAATGATCCTCCGGACTGACCGCCCAGCTGAGGAACGCGCGAACCAGATTGCTGTTGGATTCGTTCTTGGGCGACTGAACAAGACTGATCATTTCGTTGTATTCGCGCGGACCGATCTGGTAATCATACGGATTCGGAACAGCGGCAGCGGCGAACGAAAGAAATACCAGCATCACGAAAAAGCAAATAATTCGTCTCATCATCCCGCTCTTTACCAGCCGTATTTTTCCGGACCCCACGGCTTTTCCGTCAGTTTCTGTTCGGCATAGATCAGTGTGTTGTCCGGCACATCGCGCGTCAGTACCACGCCGGCGCCGACTACACTGTATACACCGACCTTGACGCCGGGCATGAGGATCGCGTTGACGCCGGTGCGGCAGTAATCGCCGAGAAATACGGCGTCGCCGAAACCGTTGTGGAATTCGCGCCGACCCTTGACGCGCTGGAGCGTGATGGAATCGTCAAACCGCAGACTGCCGCAGACCGTTGCCGCGCCGAGATCGGTGTTCTCGCCGATCACGCCGTTCCATTCCATGTAGTGATACAGGTACACGCGGTTGAGAATCATGCCGTCCAGTTCGGCGGCGTGACTGACGATGCACTCGCTGCCGACCGTGGAGCGCGGCGCAATATAGCAGTAGTTGCGCAGCTTCGTGCGGTCGCCGATCACGACGTTGCCGCCGATGACCGCGCCGTTGATGATCTCGCAGTTATCGCCGGCGATCAGATTGCCTTCCACGATCACGCCGTGCCCGATGCGCGTGTTTTTGCCCAGTCGGACATATCCGTGCAGCATGGCGGTGGGGTCGATGGACGCGCCCTCCGCCAATTCGTTCTGCGTGAGCGCCGAACAGCGCTTTTCGTTGATCCTGTCGTTGGCGTACAGAATGTCCCACGGACGGTCGATATCAAAGAACGCGTGCGCGGCGAGAACGGCGCGCAGAGGCGTACCGCGGCGCATCTCGTCCGCGAGCGTAAGTTCGAGATAGCCCTCGACGGGCGTCATCATGCCCACGTCCGTGTAGCTGAAGCGGCACCCGTTGAAGGGGAGCGCGTCGAAGATCGTGCGCCGCAGGGCGAACGCCGCAAACTGATGCGTGCTTTCGTCGCGCGAATGCCCGAGTATTTCCGTCACGTGACCGTCCTCGAGCGTGCAGCCGATGTGCTCGCTGCTGCGATCTGCGATCTCGCCGACCAGCGCGGTGTTTTCCCGCGTCAGGAGAAACGCGTCGCGCAGCATCCGCAGATCGTCCGTGTCGATGATTGTGTCGCCGTACAGCACGAGGAAGTCCTCGTCTACCTCGTCTTTGGCGCACAGCAGGGAATAGGCGGCACCCTTCGGCGCGTTGTCCGTCAGCACGCGTACCTGCGGACAGTCGCGGAAAAAGGCGCGCACCTCGTCCGCAAACGGCCCGGCGACCAGCACGATCTTGTCAAATCCGAGCTGTGTCAAGCTGTCCACGGCAAAAGAAACGATCGGTCGGTTTGAGACCGGCATCATCACTTTGCTGCGTATTTGTGCGTACGGCCAGAGCTTCGTGCCCTTTCCTGCGCATAAGATCACGGCGGTTTTCATCCTGGATCTCCCTCGCTTTCGTATTGTATAAACGCTTCCGCAGCAGCACGGAACGCAAAATCCGTCATCACTTCCGGCAGCCGCTCGAAAAGCCGCAGCTTGTCCCGCATGGCGGACAGCAGCGACGGGTCCTTCTCTGTCAGGTACCGTTCGCAAAGGAACAGTGTGTCCGCGAATACGAAGAATTTTTCGATCCACGGGGCCAATTCAATGTAAAGCTTTTCTCCTTTACGCTTTTGCAGCAGATCGCAGCATGCGCGGATGTGCGACACGTATTCGGAGAACTGTAAAGGAATTTTCTTTACATCACCGATGCCGCGCAGCAAAGACAGCGCGTCGACCATGCGCGGCGAGACGTCCGCCTGCAGGCACGAGACCAGCAGATGCTCGGCAAAATAGACGAACGTGTCGGCGTCGGCGCCGACGACCGTGTCCAGCGCGTCTTCCCACGCACACAGAGGGTCGTACGTTTCCGGCGACCACAGATAGTCCGCGACCGTCAGCAGCGGGATCTTGCTGCTTTCAAACTGCGGCATGACGTTGGCCACCAGACCTTCGCTGTACCGATACAACTGCGCGTCGCGTCCCTGCAGATAGCCGATATGCATTTCGTGTACCATCTCCGCGTCGTTGACCGGGAAATTATCCCAATAGAGCGGGCGGTGCAGCGTGTGTTCGCCGAACAGAACCGCCTCGGGAACGGTCAGCTCCAAAGAGCAGATACTCCGCCCCGTCCAGAACAGCCGGATCTCCGGCGCGATGCCGCGGCCGAGCTTGGAGATGTAGTAGTCGTCCGCTTTGCCGTGGTACTCCGTGGGGCAGACGACCAGTTCCGCGCCCGCATCCATATGACGCAGCGTCTCAAACAGGCGGTTTGTCAGATCTATGTGCGCGTTGACGGGCTCGGCATAGCGTACGGCGTCCTGCGGATACTGCAGCACGGTCGGTATATCGTCCAGCAGCAGACCGAAACGGCGCACGCCGATCGAGAAAAGCTGCCGGCATTTTGCCGCGAGGCGCGCGAACTGCTCGTCGTCGCTGTAGCGGATGTCGAGGCCGGGCGCGATACAGAACCAGAAGTCGACGCAGTTTCTTTCGGCGAATCGGACGAGCGACGCGAGATCGGCCAATTCCTTTTCTGGGTAAAGCTCCTGCCATCGGTCGCGGTGATACGGGTCGTCCTTCGGCGCGTAGAAATAGGTATTCATGCCGTGTTCCGCCAAAAGGCGCAGCATTTCCGTGCGCTGCTGCGGTTTCCACGGCGTGCCGTAAAACCCCTCGATGTAGCCGCGTATGCGAAACAGCGGATAGTTTTCCGCTGTGCGCGCACACACTTCGCGCCGCATGATCTGACGGTACAGGTCACACAGCGCGTAGAAAAGACCGCGCTTCCCGCCGTGCCGGATCTCGGCAAACAGCCCGCTTTCCTCTTGACGGACCAGGAGAATGTATTTCTCATCTGTAACGCGGCGGCACTCTTCGATATACGTCAGCTCCCGCGTATCGCAAAACTGCGACGTGACGGTCAGATTGCCGTCCGCACCGCAGGGGATCTGTCTGTCCGAAAAGAACGCGCGGATCGTCTCCGCGTCTTCGCCGCAGGGAGTAACTGTGCAGTTGTCAAGTAAAATAGCTTTACACGCGGAAAAGATCTTTTTTGGCTCAAAAATCGACATGGCTATTCTCTCCGATCGGGATAAGTCAAACGCACACGCGCAAGTCTTTCCGCACTCGGCAGGACGCCGGCCTGCTTCCATGCGGCGAATACCGCGCCGAGCTGCGGCGGATAGGGCAGGAAAGCGGCGTCGCGTCCGTCGAACGACTGCAGGAAACGCGCCGTAAAGCGCGGCACATGGCAAAAAACGCCGCCCCACAGTCCGAGCGGGCAATCGTCCGGCAGTGTCCGCAGCAGCGCGCGGACAGTACGCGCAAAATCGTCGGCCTGCCTTTCCAGGATGCGGATTGCGCACGCGTCGCCGGATGCTGCGCATTGAACGACCTCGGGCAGAAACGCGGCAACGTCCTGGCGGCGGATCGGCGGGTCATAAAAGCGCTCGATCAGTTCGTCCGCGTTTTGCACCCGAAAGAATCTGCGTGCCGCGTCCTCCAGCGCCGTCTTTTCACCGGAGCCGTCCGCGCTGCGCAGCGCGCTGCGTACGGCGTCGATCGCGATCGCATAGCCGCTGCCTTCGTCGCCCAGCAGATATCCGTATCCGCCCTTGTGGGAGATGCGGCCGTCGGCGTCGCGCGCGACCGCCATGGAACCCGTGCCGCAGATCGCCGCGGCGCAGGCGCCTTCGCGGCACATCGCCTCGAGCGCAATGAACAGATCGCTGTCCATACCGATCACATCCGCCCGCAGGATGCCGCTCGTCAGTCGGCGGATCTGCGCGTCTTCGGCGCGGCCGTTCAGTGCGGACAGACCGATGAATACGCTTTGAAACGACGAAATCCCCGTCTTGCGATGTACGTCCCGCACAAGCGAGGCGAGGTTGTCCCGTACATCGGAGAGGGGATTGGAGTAATAGTTAATGCTGCCCGCGGCAGTTTCGCAAAGAAACGTGCCGTCGCAGTCAAAGAGTACCGCCGTGGTTCGGCTGCCGCCGCCGTCGATTCCGAGATACATTCGATCGCTCCTTTTCTGTATGGTTCGCTCTGCACGGTTCAGAACGAATCCGGTGTGTCCGGATCGAACGGCACGAGACGAGGCATATCCGAATTGGCGGACTGCGTGATGTATTGATCGCCTGCCGAGGCGCGCTTGACGAGCCGGAAGCAGACGCTGAACATAACCAGAATGAACGCGAGGAAAATCAGCCCGGCGCTCTTTGCGGAAACGGTGGCAATAAAATCGTATGTGCCGTGCATCAACACGGGGAACAGCAGCGATAAACGCCGCCAGCGCTTGCTCAGATGCGGCAGGCGCATGCCCTCGAACCGCTTGGCCGCGCCGTAAAATACACCCATGAACACGCCGAAACAGGCGTGTCCGGGTACGGCGGTCACGGCGCGCACGAGAGCGGTCGCCAGACCGTGCTGGTTTTGGACAACGTATCCGATGTTTTCCCACAGCGCGAAGCCGAGGGAAACGAAGACGGCGTAGACCACGCCGTCGAACTGACAGTTGAAGTGCCGCGAACGCCACGTCCGTACTCTGAGCAGAAGATACTTCGCGCCCTCCTCGCTGCACGCGACGATGACAAAATACAGGATCAGGTTGTACAGGATCGATCCTTCCTCAAGAAAACGCGACAGAAGATGTGTGCCGAGCAGTTCCAGAACGGCCGCGATACCTGTTGACAGAATGCCGAACAGAACGAGAGACAGCAGCAGGCCTTTCGGTTCCCTGTCGAGCCGATCCGCCTTGTACACGCGCACAAGCAGGATGATCGCGGGAACAACGGCTGCCGCGATCAGAATGGGGTTAATGGTCATCGCTATTGACATGCGGTTACCTCATTCGGCGCGTGGTTTTCTGTCTTGCGGAGTATTTCGAGCATATCGAGATAGAATTTGTGCGTTTTTTCCTTGTCGGCCATAAGGCCGATCGGCGTGCCGTGGTCGCCGATCTGCAGCGGCATGACGTGCCAGACGCCGGGTTGGACGTCTTTCGGGTCGTAGTCCGTGAACGGTTCGTCGTTCGGATGCAGCGCGGCAGAGACCTGTACCAAGCCGTCGTTCATCAGATCCGCCTCGTCGGCGCCGATGCTGCGGCTGTACTGGCGCATGAGCATGGACGTGACTTTCATAAACGGGAAATCCGTTTCGGAAGCCTTTGTGTGCTTGCCGTTTTTTGTCACGGCATTGAAGGCATAGGAAAAATAGAAGACATTGGGCGAAATGCTGACGCTTTTGTTGAGATATTTGGCGCCTTCGGCGCTCATGTCGTACTCGATGTTGTCGTGATAGCGCACATAGCGGCGCTTGGCACGGTAGAGCGGGAAAGCGTCCGACTCGCCGGGCGTATCGCTCATGCCGTACTGCTCGAGATGGTAGTCCACGATCTTGCCCTCGGCAGGGGAACGGCCGAGCAGACCGGCGCCGTTGTAGATGATCGCGCGCAGCATCGGCAGCATTTTGTATTTGTACGCCGCTTCAAAGCAGTAGGTGCCGTTGTGCGGCGAACAGATCGTGACGACGCTCTGCACCCAGTCGCCCTTGCCTCCGGTGAACAGACCGGACAGTTCCTTCGGGTCGGTGTGATCACGCTCTCTTTGGTCGCCGTAGGTCAGCAGATGCACGAGCAGCCGGATGGTATTGCCGCCGAAGCTGTGACCGATCAGATGGACTTTCTTCTCCGGCCCCCAGCCCTCGAACAGCGGTTTATGGTAGGTGCGGCCGTAGCGGCGGTGCTTGCGGTACGCAGAATGCTCCGCGCCGTAATCGACGCGCGTGCCGGTCAGCCGCGCATACAGTTCGCACGCGCGGTCCCATGCGCTCGAAATCGGACCGACAGACGCGCTGTAGCATTCATAGCCTTCTTCGGTCAGGAAGTCGATCAGACTGCCGGTGGTCGCGCCCCAGTAAGGCATCTTGCGGTCGATCCCTTCGTCGCTGCCCCAGCCGAACAATCCGTGAACGAACACGATCGGATACTTGCAAACGGTCTGCATCGAACCACCCTTTCCTGACATTATTACTTATTCAGCATACACTTTTTGGAGAAAAAATGCAAGTGTTTTTGCGGTTCTTTTTTCGGCTGTTTTGTCCGCGCGGCGCCGCCGGAGAACGCGGACAGGCCAAACGAAACGCCCCGCCTGCCTTTACGGTAAGCGGGACGCGGTTTGTTTTGGGGCTGTATTATTTCTCGATCAGGCTCCTGCCGGTCATCTGCGCGGGCTGGGAAAGTCCCATGATCTCGAGCATCGTCGGGGCGATGTCGCTGAGCTTGCCGCCCGACTGACGAAGGCTGCACGGATAGCCGACGACGCACAGCGGAACGGGGTTGGTGGTGTGCGCCGTGAAGGGCGTGCCGTCGTCCTCGAGCATCTTGTCGGCGTTGCCGTGGTCGGCGGTGATGATGACCGCGCCGCCCTGCTTCGTGACGGCTTCAACGACCTTGCCGACGCATGTGTCGACAGCTTCGACAGCCTTGACTGCTGCCTCAAACACGCCGGTATGACCGACCATGTCGCAGTTGGCGAAATTGAGGATGATCGCATCGTACTTGCCGCTCTCGACGGCTTCGACGACCTTTTCCGCGACGGGATAGGCGCTCATCTCCGGCTGCAGGTCGTATGTCGCAACCTTCGGAGAGGGGACAAGGATGCGGTCCTCGCCCTCGAACGTCGTCTCCACGCCGCCGTTGAAGAAGAACGTCACATGCGCGTACTTCTCCGTTTCGGCGATGCGCAGCTGCGTCTTGCCGCAGGCGGCCATGTATTCGCCGAACGTGTTGTGCAGCACCGTCTCAAAGTCCTCGGGCGTGTACGCCACGCTGACGTTGGGCATGGTTGCGTCGTATTGCGACATGCAGACGAAATGTACGGGGAAGAAGCCCTTTTTGCGCTCGAAGCCCGTGAACGCTTCGTCCACGAAGGCGCGGGTGATCTCACGCGCACGGTCGGGGCGGAAGTTGTAGAAAATGATGCTGTCGTTTGCGCCGATGGGCTTTGCGCCGTCGCAGACTTTCGGGATGACGAACTCGTCCGTCAGGTACTTGCCTTCTTCATCCAGCACTTCATAGGAGGCGCGGATCGCTTCGACGGGATCGGCAGCCTGCTCGCCCTCGCCGTAAACCATTGCGGCGTAAGCCTTCTGTACGCGGTCCCAGCGGTTGTCGCGGTCCATGGCGTAGTAGCGTCCCATGACGGTGGCGATTCTGCCCGTGCCGATCTCGCGCAGTTTCTCGGCGGTTTCCGCCACATAATCCGCGCCGGATGCGGGCGGCACGTCGCGTCCGTCGAGGAACGCGTGCACATACACGTCCGAAAGGCCGCAGCGCTTCGCAAGCTCGACGATCGCCCACATGTGGGTGTTGTGGCTGTGAACGCCGCCGTCGGACAGCAGACCCATGATGTGCAGGGCAGTACCGTGCTGCTTGCAGTTTTCCATGGCGGCGAGCAGACGCGGATTCTCAAAGAACACGCCGTCCTCGATGAACTTCGTGATCTTCGTCAGCGGCTGGTATACGACGCGGCCGGCGCCGATGTTGGTGTGGCCGACCTCGCTGTTGCCCATCTGACCGTCCGGCAGACCGACGTCCATACCGGACGCGCCGATATAGGTCATGGGGTTTTCGGAGAACAGACGGGAAAGGTTCGGCGTTTTGGCTGCATGGATGGCGTTGCCGTAGTCACTTTCGTTCTTGCCGAAGCCGTCCATGATGCACAGAAGCATTGGTCTTTTGCTCATAACGGTCTCCTTATTTGGAAGCGGCCGCGACGATCGTCGCGAAATCGGGCGCCTTGAGAGAAGCGCCGCCGATGAGGCCGCCGTCCACATGCTCTTTTTCAAGAAGCTCTGCGGCGTTCTTGGCGTTCATGGAGCCGCCGTACTGCACGACGAACGCGTCCGCGTCGGCCTTGGAGTAAAGCTCTGCGATCAGTGCGCGGATGCCGCCGTTGACTTCATCCGCCTGCTCCGCCGTAGCGGTCTCGCCCGTGCCGATCGCCCAGACGGGTTCGTAGGCGATGATGATCTTCTTGAGCTCGTCCGCGGAAACACCCGCGAGCGCGATCTTGGTCTGCATGGAGATGATCTCCATTGTGATGTTCTGCTTGCGCTGCTCGAGCGTTTCGCCCACGCAGAGGATGACGGTCAGACCCGCATCCAGCGCCGCGCGCACGCGGTCATGCACGGTCACGTCCGTCTCGCCGAAGTACTGACGGCGCTCGCTGTGGCCGATGATGACGTACGGCACGCCGACAGCGGCGAGCATCTCGGCGGACACTTCGCCCGTGAAGGCGCCGCTCTTTGCCCAGTGGCAGTTTTCCGCGCCGATCTTGATGTTGGAACCGGCGGCGGCTTCGAGCGCGGTGTACAGATCGACGTACGGCACGCACAGCACCACGTCGCAGTCTGCGTCCTTGACGAGGGGTTTCATTTCTTCGATGAGCGCCTTTGTCTCATCGGGAGTCTTGTTCATTTTCCAGTTGCCGGCGATAACGGCCTTGCGAAGCGTTTTGTTCATGATCAAAATCCTTTCTTTGAAAGAGCGCCGCGGGAAAACCGCAGCACCCGTTATGATACATTAGTCCTTTTCGCCCAGAGCGACGATGCCGGGAAGCTGCTTGCCCTCGAGGAACTCGAGCGACGCGCCGCCGCCGGTGGAGATGTGCGTCATCTTGTCCGCAAATCCGAGCTTCTGCACGGCCGCAGCGGAATCGCCGCCGCCGATGATGGAGATCGCGCCGGATTCGGCGACAGCCGTCGCCACGGCGATGGTGCCGAGCGCAAAGTTATCCCACTCGGAAACGCCCATCGGGCCGTTCCAGATGACCGTGCCCGCGCCGTTGATCGCGCCGGCAAACAGTTCTCTCGTCTTCGGGCCGATGTCCAGACCCATCCAGCCGTCGGGGATATCGTCGGAGTTGACGTCCATGTATTCGGTGTCTTCCTTGTATTCCTTGCCGACGCGGTTGTCCACGGGCAGCAGGAACTTGACGCCCTTTTCTTCTGCCGCGGCAAGAAGACCCTTCGCCAGGTCGATCTTATCCGTTTCGCAGATCGAGGTGCCGACGGAGTGACCCTGCGCCGCGAAGAACGTATATGCCATGCCGCCGCCGACGATGAGGGTGTCGACCTTTTCGAGCAGGTTCGTGATGACGCCGATCTTGTCGGAGACCTTCGCGCCGCCGAGGATCGCCACGAGCGGACGCTTCGGGTTCTCGAGCGCGCCGCCGATGAACTCGATCTCTTTCTGGATCAGATAGCCGCACACGGCGGGGATGTAGTCCGCGATACCGGTGGTGGAGGAGTGCGCTCTGTGCGCGGAACCGAACGCGTCGTTGACGAAGATGTCCGCCATGGACGCGAACTTCTTGGAAAGCTCGGGATCGTTCTTTGTCTCGCCCGGCTCAAAGCGGACGTTTTCGATCAGCATCGCTTCGCCGCTCTTGAGAGAATCGGCAAGAGACATTGCGCTTTCGCCGACGACGTCAGCCGCCATCTTGACCGGCTGACCGAGCAGCTCGGACAGGCGCGCCGCCACGGGCGCGAGAGAGAACTGCGGATCGACAGCGCCCTTGGGTCTGCCGAGATGGGAGGCCAGAATGACCTTTGCGCCGTGGGACAGAAGATACTGAATGGTGGGAAGCGAAGCGACGATGCGCTTGTCGCTGGTAATCTGGCCGTCCTTCAGCGGGACGTTGAAGTCGCAGCGCACGAATACGCGCTTGCCGGCGACGTCGATGTCTTCCAGAGTGCGTTTGTTGAGTAAGCTCATGGGGAATCATCCTTTCCGTATATTATATTGATTCTATTCCTGCCGATCGTATATTCTATACTCTTTTTTCGGGCATTGCAAGTGTTTCCGCAAGAAATGGAGATTTGTCTAAAAACTGCTGTCAAAAATGCAAAATAATCCACAAATACGGCAAAAAAGAAATCTTGACTTCTCTTCATAATAAGGACTATAATATTTCTGCATAATTTTGTATCCGTGAAAAACCGGAATTGGAGGAAAAAATATGTCAAGAGTCTACAACTTTTCCGCAGGCCCCTCGATGCTGCCCGAGTCCGTTCTGAACCGCGCGGCGGAAGAAATGCTGGATTACCAGGGCAGCGGCCAGTCTGTCATGGAAATGTCGCACCGCTCCAAGGTCTTTGAGCCGATCATCTACGGCGCGATGGATCTGTTCCGCGAAGTGCTGGGCATTCCCGACAATTACAAGGTTCTGCTTCTGCAGGGCGGCGCATCCACGCAGTTCGCGGCGATCCCGCTGAACTTCATGAACGGCTCCGGCAAAGCGGACTATATCCTCAGCGGTCAGTTCTCCACCAAGGCGTGGCAGGAAGCGTGCAAGTACGGCGATGCGAAAGCTGTCGCGTCGTCCAAGGCGGATGTGTTCACGCACATCCCGGATCACGATCCGTCCATGTACACGCCCGACGCGGATTATTTCTACATCTGCTACAACAACACGATCTACGGCACGCGCTTCACCGAGGAGACGCTGCCGAAGACGGGCAATGTGCCGCTGTTTGCGGACGTGTCCTCCTGCTTCCTGTCGGAGCCGATGGATGTGACGAAGTTCGGTCTCATCTACGGCGGTGCGCAGAAGAACATCGCGCCCGCGGGTCTGACGGTCGTTATCGTGCGCGAGGATCTTCTGGGCAACGCGCGCGACATCACGCCCACCATGCTCAACTATGCGGTCATGGCGGAGAAGGATTCCATGTACAACACGCCGCCCTGCTACACGATCTACATCTGCAAGCTCGTGCTGGAGTGGATCAAGAGCATCGGCGGTCTCGAAGCAATGAAGCTGCGCAACGAAAAGAAGGCCGGTCTGCTGTACGATTACCTTGACAAGAGCGACCTGTTTATCGCGCCCGTCCTGCCGCGCGACCGTTCGATCATGAACGTCGTGTTCCGCACGGGCAACGAAGATCTTGACAAGAAATTCATCGCCGAAGCCGCGGCCGCGGGCTTTGTCAATCTCAAGGGTCACCGCACCGCCGGCGGTATGCGCGCGTCCATCTACAACGCCATGCCGGTCGAAGGCGTGGAGAAGCTCGTCCAGTTCATGAACGACTTCGAGACAAAGAACAAATAAGAGAGGGTTTTGCACATGTTTGAGATTCTCACACTGAACAAGATCTCCAAGTACGGGCTGGAAAAGCTCGATCCCGCAAAGTATGTGTACGGCGACGCGGCTGCTGCGCCCGATGCGATCATGGTGCGTTCCGCCGCCATGCATGACATGACGCTCGATCAAAAGACGGTTGCGGTTGCGCGCTGCGGCGCCGGCACCAACAACATCCCCGTGGACGCGTGCGCCGCGAACGGCGTCGTCGTGTTCAATACGCCCGGCGCCAACGCCAACGGCGTGAAAGAGCTGGTGCTTTGCGCGATGCTGCTCGCTTCCCGCAAGATCGTTCCCGGCATCGAGTGGTGCAAAACGCTCAAGGGTCAGGGCGACGCGGTCGGCAAGGCCGTGGAAAAGGGCAAGAGCGCGTTTGTCGGTCCCGAGATCAAGGGCAAAACGCTCGGCGTGGTCGGTCTGGGCGCGATCGGTCGTCTGGTCGCGGACGCCGCCGTCAAGCTGGGCATGACCGTCATCGGTTACGATCCGTTCCCGGTCAAGGGCGTGAATGAAGACGTGCAGGTCGTGACGACGCTCGATCCGATTTTTGCCGAAAGCGATTACATCACCCTTCATGCCCCCGCGACGCCGGAGACGAAGGGCATGATCAACAAAGCGACGATCGGCGCCATGAAGGACAATGTGCGCATCCTCAACTTTGCGCGCGGCGATCTGGTCAATGCCGACGATCTGCTCTCGGCGCTTGCGGACGGCAAAGTCGCGGCATATGCGACAGACTTCCCGACCGACGCGATGCTCGATGCAGAAGGCGTCATCGCCATGCCGCATCTCGGCGCCTCCACGCCCGAGAGCGAGGACAACTGCGCAGTCATGGCTGCCGAGGAGCTGACGGCTTACCTCGAGACGGGCGCGATCCGCAATTCCGTCAACTTCCCGAACGCGCCGCTTTCCGCGGACTTTGCGGTGCGTACATGCGTGCTGCACACCGAAGCTGCCGCAGAAGCAGTCGCCGCCGCACTGGGCGACGTGACGTTCGCCGGCGCGAAGAAGGGCTACGGCTACACCGTCGCCGACAAGGCGGCAGACGAAGCGGCGCTCGCCGCCATCGACGGCGTTGTGCGCGTGCGCATACTGAAGAAGTAAAACATATTCGTAACGGAATAAACAACCGCCGTGTTTCGTCAATGCGAAGCACGGCGGCATTTTGTTTTGTTATTCCGGTTTGGCTGTGTGTTTGGCAGTGCGCCGGAACCACCACAGGCCGATGAGCAGAAGGACGGGGAATGCGGTCGCGGCGAGGACGCCGGAGTGCAGATCGCCGAAACGGTCGGACAGCGTGCCGACAAACGTCGGACCGGATGCGCAGCCGACGTCGCCGAACAGCGCCATCAGCGCGAACATCGCTGTGCCGCCGTCGGGAATGCCGCCTGCCGCAAGGCTCGTCGTACCGGGCCAGAAAATGCCGACGGACAGGCCGCACAACGCGCATCCGAGCAGACCCAGAGCGGGGGACGCGGTCAGGGAGACGAGCAGATAACTGCAAACACACAGGATGCCGCTTCCGAGCATGAACGCCTGCAGCGGCAGTTTTTCGCTCTTTTTGCCGTAGAGCAGCCGCCCAAAGCCCATCAGCACGCTGAATGCCATCGTGCCGAGCAGATCGCCCGTTGTCTTCGATACGTGCAGCGCGGATTCGGTGAAAGCGGACGCCCACTGGCTGACCGCCTGTTCCGCCGCGCCGGAGCAGAACATGAGCAGCAGAACCGGCCAGAACAGCCGCTTGCGAAGCAGCGCGCGCAGCGGCCTGCCTTTGGCCTCGGCAGCCGGTTCCGGCATCGGTACGCGCGAAAACACGACTGCGTTCACCGCCGGCACGAGCGCCCACAGAACCGACAGGATGCGCCATCTCGCCGTTCCGAACGCCGCAAAAAACAGCGTGGACAGCAGCACGACCGCGACCGTGCCCCAGCAGTAGAACGAGTGCAGCAGACTCATCGTGCCCGCCTTGTTCTCCGTGGGACAGTTTTCGACGATGGGGCTGACCAGTACTTCCAGGATCCCGCCGCCGACGGCGTAAACCGTGACCGAGAGGAGAATGCCGACAAACGGCGCGGGAAGCAGGGCGGGAAGAAACGAAAGACCGCCGAGACCCGCTGCGCAGAAGATGTGCGCGAGCACCATGCATCGGCGGTAGCCGAGCCTGTCCGCGACCAGTCCCGCCAGAACGTCCACGCAGAGCTGGACGCCGAAGTTGAATGTGACAAGCAGCGAAATACGCGTCAGCGACAGGCCGAACGACGCCATGAATGTGGTGAACAGCAGGGGAAGAAAGTTGTTGACGATTGCCTGCACCGCATAGCCGACGAAGCATGCGCGTACCGTGGATCGGTAAGTGTGCATAAAAAACCTCAAAAAAATGCCGCAAAAAGCAAAATAAAACTTTTCAACGGCTTGGATTCATGTTATACTATAGATGTTTACCGGCGTTTACCGCAGCACTTCGCCCGTATCGGCGTTGATGATGTTGTGGAACACGGCGATATGCGACTTGGAAATGAACTTGTCCTCGTGCAGCGAGCCGAAGAACCAGCGCTTGAACTTGCAGTAGGACGACAGCTCGTCAAAGAATGTGTTCAGTCCCGTGACGCGCACGGCTTCCTTGTTTTCTTTGAGCTGCAAAAAGCCCTTGATGCGCAGGGGCGGTTCATGGGTGAGGATCACGTCGATGTTGCCGCCGGTTCTGTCCACGACCTGCGCGGCGTCCAGCAGCTCCTGCTTGGTCGGGATCTCCGCCTTTGACCAACTGTTGTATTCAATGCGGATGTCCATATCGGGGCTTTCGCCGCCGCCCATGGTGAAATAGCGTCTGCCCTCGAGCATATAGACCTGTCCGCGCATGAGGTGATACAGATTGCCGGAAATGGCGTGTACCTTGCCGCCGTTCCACATTTCCACGGGATAGCTGTTCAGCAGCTCAAAGTTTTCGTGCGTCCCGTCGAGGAAGCAGATGTTGTACTTTTTCTGACCGAGCCGGCGCAGTATGCGCTCCTCCGAGCGGCTGCCGTCCCAGATGAAGCCGAAGTCGCCGCAGACGATCAGCGTGTCGCCCTTTTTCAGCTCACGCAGGCGCGGATCGGAAAACCGCTTGTAATCCCCATGGGTATCTCCCGTGACGTATACCATATCGTTCACCCTCAATTCTGTGATCTCTATCTATTTATCATACATCATTGGTGGTGCGTTGTCTATGAAAAAATTCAAAATTTTTTGTATTTGTTTCGTTTTGGCGCTGTCGTGCCTGCCGTTTACGACGGTAAACGCGGCGTATAATTCTATTCTGGAAGATCTCGAACCGCGTTCGGAGATCATACTCCTGCAAAGTTTGGAGGACGATACGGTCATCTTCGACAAGAACGCGCACCGGCACACGCCGCCCGCTTCGCTGACGAAGCTCGTGACGGCCATCCTGACGCTGGAGAACTGCACGGATCTCGACGCAATGGTCGCCGTGCCGCAGGTGGTGCTGGATTCCCTTGCGAACACCGGCAGCTCCAACGCCGGACTCAAGGCAGGGGAAAAAGTGAGCGTGACGGATCTGCTGCGGTGTATGCTGATCCCCAGCGCGAACGAGGCCGCGGCGACGCTGGCGTATTATGTCAGCGGCGGCAACATCGAGGGTTTCGTGGAAAAGATGAACGTTTTTGTCCACCGTCTGGGCTGCGCGGACACGAATTTCATGACGCCGCACGGACTGGACGTCGACGGACAGTACACCTGCGCGGCGGACGTTGCCAAGATCATGAAGTATGCGCTGACGTTTGCGCACAGCGAACTGTTCACGGAGATCATCTCTGCCGAGCGGTACACGCTGCCCGCGTCGAACAAGCATGAGAAGCCGCGCGTCATCCGCAGCACGAATTTCCTGCTGAACTCCGGCTACTCGGACTACTACTGCAAATACGTCGTCGGCGGCAAGACCGGTTCCACGTCCAAGGCAGGCAAATGCGTGACGGCGATTGCCAAAAGCGGCGGATATTCCTATCTCGCCGTGATCATGAACGCGCCGCATGACGACATCGACGGCGACGGATACGACGAGAACGGTGCGTTCACCGACGCAAAGCTCCTGTTTGAATGGGTGTTCAAGTATATCCGCTATGAGCGCGTGCTCGCCAAAACCGACGTCACCGAGGAGGTCGCCGTGCGCCTGTCGTCCAAGACCGACCACCTTTCGCTTCTGCCGGCGGAGGATCTGTATGCCTTCGTTCCGGTCGGCGTGGATGACAAGAGCGTACTGGTCAAGACGGCCAAGGGCACGCTGCCGCCGTTCGTGAACGCGCCCATCAAAAAAGGCGACAAGATCGCCGAGGCAGCGATCTACTATGCCGATCAGGAGATCGCGCGCGCAGACCTGGTTGCGTCGGAGGACGTGAACATGAGCGTTCTGCTGTGGATCGGATCGATGATCGGAAAGTTTTTCCGTCATCCGATCGTGCGGACGATCCTGATCGTTCTGTTCCTGCTGATCGGCGGATACGTCTTCTTTGTGCTGTACGCAAACCGCCAGCGGCAAAAGAAACGCCGCGCGCAGAACAACCGTTCCAAAGTCGTGCACATGGACGATTATAAAAAATGAGGAGATTGCGGCGTGTGGGATCAGCGCGCCGCAAATGCATTTTGTGGGGGAGGAAAGAACATGAAAAGATGGATCTGTTTATTTCTCGCCGCTGTGCTGTGCATAAGCTGTATGCTCACTGCATTTGCGCAGACGGGCGCTTCGGCGCGTCTGTACAGCTTCTACGGCGACGATATGCTCTTTGCCGAGAAGAAAACCGCTGTCTTTGCCGGAACGGCGACGGGCGGCGTCCGCGTGATCTGCACGCTGCTGGACGCTGCGGGACAGGTCGCCGCCGAGGGGGAGGGCGCCGTCAACAAGAGCGGCCGTTTTTCGGTCGGCATTCCCGCGCCTGCCGGCGGTTATGCGGAATACACCGCCGTTCTTGCGATCGAGGGCGTCGAGTTTGCGCGTCTTCGCGGGATCGTGTTCGGCGCGCTGTGGCTGTCGGGCGGCCAGTCCAATATGCAGATGCAGCTCGGTGCATGCGAGACGGGCTTTGAAATGCTGGAAAGGGGCGAGACGGGCAGCCGCTGGCTCCGCTTTCTGCAGGTGCCGTCTTTTGTCGCGTACGAAGGCGATACGGCGCGATTCCCGCTCGATCCGCAGCGCGACATTCCCGGCAGTTTTTGGGTACGCGGCGATGACGGACAGGTTTTCGACGTGAGCGCCGTATCGTTCCTGTTTGCGCAAAAGCTGCAAAAGACGCTCGATATGCCCGTCGGCGTGCTGTGTACCGCGCTGGGCGGCTCGTCGATCTACTCCTGGCTCTCGCGCGACGCAATCGAATCCGACGAGGGCGTACGATCCGACATAATGAAGCTCGGACGCTATGCGGACGCGGAAAGCTGGCAGGAGAAGGGGCATGACGTCTGTCTCGATATGACGGTCAACTACAACAAAAAAATCGAAGCGCTGCGTGTCTTTTCGCCTGCGGGCATGATCTGGTATCAGGGCGAGTCGGATATTTTCCAGCACGTCGAGTACGGTGCGTATTCGCGCGCGTTCGAGCTGCTGCAGACGTCGTGGTCGCGGCTGTTCGGCTTTGACGAAACAAACAGGCTGCCGATCGTCTACACGCAGATCGCGTGTTTCCCGTACGGCGGGGACAGTCTGCAGAGCATGAATGTGGAATTCTCCGAAATGCAGAACGCACAGCCGGACAGTCGCGCAATGGTCACGCTGTACGACGTGCCGCTGACGTACCGCACAGAGTCGGCAACGATCCATCCGACGGAAAAACTTCCGGTCGCAGCGCGTATGCACTATGCCGCCGAAGGACTCGTATACGGCATGCGTCCGACATATACCGCGGCGACGGTGCGGTCCGCCGAGGTGAACGGCAGTCAGATTACCGTGAAGCTGCGCGGCGTCGGCAAAGGCCTGGTGTGCGCCGGAGAGAAACTGCGCGGGTTTTCGATCTGCGGCGCGGACGGCGTGTTCGTGCAGGCGCAGGCCGAGATCTGCGGCAGGGACACGCTCGTCATCTCCGCGCCCGAGGTCCCGCATCCGGCGGCGGCCGCTTACGCGTATGCGGAGGTCAATACAGTATCAAACCTCTATGCTTCGGACGAAAACGGCGCTGCACTGCCCGTTTCGCCGTTCGTGACCGATCTGTCCGTGCTGTGCCAGTCGTGGCAGGACAAGGATTGGGCCGACTGCGACACGGAGAAGCTGTGGCGCTGCGCGGGCGAGACGCATACAGGTTTCTTTGACGCCTGGAGCGGAACGAACGCCGCGCTGTCCTATGCGGACGGCAAGGACGGCAAATGCCTGAACGTGCAGGCGGAAAAGAGAAACTACTCTGTCTATCCGACCGACCGCTATAAGGAAGGCGCAAAGCGCAGACCTTTTGCGGATTCGCGCAGAGATTACAGCCGGTACAGTGCGGTCTGTTTCTATGTGCGCAATACAGGCGCGAAGGACGTGACGCTGCGCAATGTGCGGCTGTATACGTCCGATACGATGTGGTATGCGCCGCTCGTGAACGCCAAGGGCAAGACAAGCTGCACGATCCCGGCGGACGGCGCATGGCATCCGGTGACGCTCGATCTCATGCAGACATACCGTTTCGGCAACGTATGCGGCGTCACCTACACGCGCGCGATGTTTTCCGATCTGCGGCGGATAGAATTCTGCTTCAGGGGAAACGCGGTCGACACGGTGCAGATCGACTCGATCCGCTTCACACCGGACGGCAGCGAGACGGCGAAGCGGCTGTTTACGGCGCATTTTGACCGTGCCGTAACGCCGATCGGCTGGATCAGCGCGTTCTGGATGCAGATGATTTCGTGGTTCGTAAAGCAATGATCCTGTTCGTGCGGCGACGGTTCTGTCGCCGGACTGCGAAACAATAAAGAACAGCGCCGCATCTCGCTCATGGCGGGATGCGGCGCTCGGTGTATTCGGTTTGCGATCAATCCGGAATGGGGGCGTCCATGGTCACCGGTTTCATCTGATAGGCGGGGTCGGTCGGCTCGACGAACCGGGCGCACATCTCGTCATATTCCGATTCGCTGATGTATGCGTCATCGTACTGCCACGCGCTGACAAATCCGTCCTCCTGCTTGCTCAGATCGGTTTCGTCGAGTATGCGCTGCGCATCGTCGGCGTATTCTCCGTCGTCCGAATAAAACTGAACGCTGCGAAGCGTATGCGCGGTTTTGTAAACAACGTCGCCGGCTCCGGACAGGCCGTACGCTTTTTCTTCTGTGTCGCGCCGGCTGAAGTCAAAGAAATGCAGCGCGTAGATGGTGCAGAACATACCGTCGCGCACATACTCTTCGTATTCCAGAACATGCGTTTTGCTGACGGTATCGTATTTGAGCAGCAGATAGTCGCCGCCGCCGGAACCGCCGCCGTAGTAGGCGAGACCGAGACGCTCGACAGTCCCGTTGTCGGCGCCGAGCAGGAAGGACACGGAAGAATGTCCCATCACGCCTGACGAGGAGACGTCCGAGATGTGCATCAGAAGCTCCCGTGTGCCGTCGCCGTTGACGTCCGCCAGAACAGCTTCGGCCTCATATTCCACTTCTTCGTCGAAAAAGTCGCCCATGATCTCGTTGTAGCCGCCGTTTGCCAGATAATCGGCATATAGTTTCGTTTCGTCTGTATCGGACGCGGCTTCGACAGTCTCACGGCTCTGCGCGGCGGCGGAGCCGGTCGTCTGCTGTGTGTCTGCGTCAGGGGCGGTCTGCGAACCGCAGCCGCAGAGAGCGGAGAGAAGCAGCAGAACGGAAAGAAGCAGCGCAAGTTTTGTCTTCATTTTCTAAAAAACCTCCCGAGATTATCTTCCGAGCATCAGCATGCCGACCGTGATGAGCGCCTCGCCCAGCAGGTACGTCAGCATGACGGTGAAGTGCTTTTTGAAGATCAGCTCTTTGTTGTCGTGGTAGCGCACCAGATACAGCGTGCAGTCCGAGATAAAGAAGCTGACCGCGCCGATAAAGGCGACGACGGAACCGGCGTTGTGGAGCGTCATGAGCTGCGCGAGCGCAAACAGGTTCATCGTGCTGTTCATGATAAGATAGAAGATCATGGGGATCAGCACGGCGATCGGGACGTTGTGCTTGACCGTCAGCGTCAGACGCACCGAGATGCCGTAGTAGATGACGGCCGCGGGGATCAGGATCCACCAGATCACGTTCTGCCACACGACCATGGGAAAATAAACGATAACGAAGAACACATGACAGAACAGGAAACTGATACCGCCCGCCACGAACCATTTTGTGCCCTTCGGGATCAGCAGCACGTCGCCGAGCCAGCTCGTCGCCAGCGCGCACAGCAGCGCCCACGAGACATTGTCGGTGGAGAAGACATAGTACAGGATCAGCAGGATCAGCAGAAACGGCTTGGAGTACCGGCGTTTCGGGTCGTCCGACCAACTGTGGAACAGGTGGATGGCACTTACGATCACATAAAGCGCGAGAAAGATGTAGGGTAACATATCATTTCCTCCTTGAAATTGAATAAAACGCAAATCGTTCGGATCAAGCCGAGGGATTTTCCGAAACGCATGTATCCGGTTCGGCGGCATTGACCGCACGCACGTGCGCGTAGATCGGTTCGAGCCGTTTCTTCGTCAGCGGATAAAGCGCATACAGTACGAAAATGAGCGAATAGACGACCGCGGGGATGGCGGTGCATACGCGCAGGATGCCTTCACTCACGCCGGAGACGAAACCGGCGTCGGCCATCGTTTCCGCACTGTAGCCGACGCGCGCCAGGAGCATCAGTCCGCCGTAGTCGGCGATCGTCTGCCCGAGCTTGCGGCAGAAGGTGTAGACGGCATAGATCGCGCTCTCCGAGTGCTCTCCCGTGACGAACTGCTGGTAGTCGATCACGTCCGTGACGACCGCCCAGTTTGTGATGGACACGATGCAGTAGCCGAAGCCGATCCAGAACTGCATGCCCAAGAACAGCGCGGGATTGTCCGGCGCGGGACGCAGAAGGAACACGAGGATCGCGCCGATCGCTGCGAACAGGGAACCGACCGTAGACAGCTCCTTCTTTCCGAAGCGGCGCACCAGACGCGGCGTCAGCGGCAGCATGATGACTGTCGGCAGATACTGCGCGACGGTGCCCAGCGCGGAGAGCGACGTGTTGCAGAAATAGTTTTTATAAAGGTACTGGTTCAGCGACGCAAACTGAAGCTGGCCGCTGATGAGGATGCCGCTGAGCGCGAGGATGACGAACGGTTTGCTCCTGAGCATGCCGCCGTACGTTTTCTTCATGTCGATCGATGCATGCGGGTCGCTGTGTACGCGTTCCTTCGTCGCGGCGTAGCCGGTGAAGTAGAACGCGATCGCGCAGACGGACATCACCAGCGCGAACAGGAACATGCCTCTGCCGTTGGCGACGTTGTACGTCCCGCCGCGGCCGTCGTCCACCTTCGAGTAGATCAGCATGGGCGCGAGCAGCATGGGCGCGGCGGCGCCGATGCCGGTGCCGATGGAACGGAAGGTTGACAGGAGCGTGCGTCCCTCCGGGTCGTCCGTGATGACCGACGCGAGGGAGCCGAACGGCACGTTCATGCCCGTATACATCATGCCGAACAGGATATAGGTGCAGTAGGCGAACGTCAGCAGCAGCGCCTGACTCTGGGTAAAGCTGCCGACATTGACAAAACACAGAAGCTGGCTGACGGCCAGCGGCACGGCAAGCCATTTGAGGTACGGGCGGTACTTCCCGGATGCGGTCGGTTTGCGCTTGGCGACGATCGCGCCCCAGAGCGGATCGTTGACCGCGTCCCACAGCCGCGAAAACAGGAAGATGCGCGCCACCTTTTGTGTCGGCAGACGCAGTACGTCCGTGTAAAAGACCTTCAAAAACGAGGATATGTACGTCAGCGAGAACATATTGCCGGCTTCTCCGGCCATATATCCCGCGGCTTCCTTGACGCCGATGTGGTTCGGATGCCGTTCACGCGGCATGACTTCCCGGTCTTTTGCCATGTTTCGCCTCCTGATACGGATTTTGTTGTACTATTTTAACATATTTTTTTTAAAAAATCTACACATTTTGAAAAAGATATGTTATACTGTTTTTGATTATAGCCTATTATTCGGGAGATTGGAGGGCAAAGCAATGAAACGAATTGTTTGCTGCGTTTTTGCGATCCTGATGCTGTCCGGCACCGGTCTGTCCTTTTTTGCAAGCGCGAGCGATCTGCCGCCGATTCCGCTGACGACGAAAAAAGTCCGTGTGGCGGGCGACGCAAACAAAGACGGACAGGTCACGATCGGCGATGTGATCGTCATCTCGCGTTCTCTGGCGGGCGGCTGGGGCGTCACGATCGACGAGAGCAATGCCGACGTCAACGGCGACCGCAGAGTCGATCTCAAGGACGCTGTTCTTCTGCGGCGCTATCTTGCGCAGGGATGGAATGTGACGCTGGTATAAACCGCAAAGTAAAAAGAACGGGAGAGGAAACGATGAAAAAACTGATTTGTGCCGTATTGTGTGTGTGTTTTATGATCCTTTCTGTAACCGCTGCTTTTGCCGCGGAATCGAACCTGACGGTGGACGGAACCTGGTCGATCCGTGTTCCCGCTTCGCCGACGCCGTATGAGCGGTTTGCCGCAAACAAGCTGCAAAGCGCTCTGTCCGAAGTGTTCGGCGTTTCTGTGGCATCGTCCGCGGATGCGTCGGCGCCGTATATCGCAGTCGGTTCGGCCGGCGCGCTCGATGTTTCCGATATTGCGGACAACGGATACCGCATCCGTGCCGTTGACGGATGCATCCATATCAACGGTACCGGCACGCGCGGTCTGCAGGTCGGCGCGTACCGTTTTCTCGAGGAATTCTGCGGACGTAAGGTTTATACGGCGCAGATCACCGAACTGCCGAAGGCGCAGAGCATTACGGTTCCAGCCGACACGGACATCCGGTACGAACCGTACTTTGAGTATACCGAAACAGACTGGCGCTGCGGCAGCTCGGACATTGCCGAATTCTCGATGGCGAACGGCATGTTCGGCGGCATGTACCGCAGCCTGTCTGCCGAGATGGGCGGCACGATCCGCTATATCGGCGGTTTCTGCCACACCATGGGCTCGCTGTGCGAGACGGCCAACTACAAGGACACGCATCCGGAGTATCTGGCGCTGCACGACGGCGAGCGTACCACGGATCAGCCGTGTCTGATGAATCCCGACGTTCTGGAGATCGCAAAAAAGAACGTGTTGAAGATCCTGCGGGAACAGCATGACCCGAACGCGTCGCTGCAGATCGTTTCCGTCACGCAGAACGATAACTACCACTTCTGCCAGTGCGAAGCGTGCAAAGCGTTTGAGGCGGCGCACGGCGGCGTGCAGTCCGCGACTATGCTGTATTTTGTCAATCAGATCGCGGACGTCGTCAAGGAAGCGGGCTATAACAATGTGGCGGTCGACACCTTCGCGTATCAGTACACCCGACAGGCGCCGACGGGTATCGTACCGCGCGACAACGTGATCGTGCGGCTGTGTACGATCGAATGCTGCTTTGCCCACGCGCTGGACGACCCGTCCTGTTCGCGCAACACGGCGCTGATGCAGGATCTGCGCGACTGGTCTGCCATCTGCGACCGTCTGTACATCTGGGACTATACCACCAACTATGCGCATACGTGTCTTGTGTTCCCCGACTTCGGCGTGATCCAGCGGAACATCCAGGTGTTCTATGAGCACAGCGTCAAGGGTATCTATGAGGAAGGCAACTACTATATGGCGTCGTGTGACGCGGAATTCGGCGACCTGCGCCTGTACATGATTGCAAAGTGTCTGCAGAATCCCTATTGCGATCTGGACGCTGAGATCGACGGTTTCCTTGCGGCATACTACGGAAACGGCTGGAAGCATATCCGTAAAGCAGTTGACCTTTACACCGAGAAGGCCGGAGATAAAGACGGTCACCTGATGATCTATGTCGGCTCGAAGCAGAGTCTGCAGTTGAAGGAACGCGACGTCAGCGTGCTCGACCGCTGCTGGGCGGACGCCTTGCGCGAAGCCGAAACCGACACGCAGAAAGAGCACATTGCGCGCTCCGAGCTGTCGTGGCGCTTCTGGAAGGCGAGCCGAAAGAAGAGCGAGTTCTCGCTGCTCAATCCGAACCGCTATGCGGAGAAGGAAAAACTGTTCCGGGACTTGCAGGCTTTCGGCGTGACGACGCTCAGCGAGGGCGGCCACAACGACTATCTGGACTGCATCTGCATCAAATACGCGCCGGCGGACGAATGGAATGATTATGAAGCGGGCGAGCGCGGCGCCGAAACGCGCGTATTCTTCGGCAGGATTCTCGAAGCGCTGATGCCGATCCTGACGCTCGGCGGCGTATACTATAAGCTCTATCAGCGCATCTACCAGAGGTGACGGATTGAACAGGTACGTTCCGTTTGAGAAGCTCTCGAAGAAAAAACAGCGGGAGCTGAACGCAAGACGGCGCGTATCGCGGGGCGGGATAAATCCCGTCACGCGAAAGCTGAAATAACCAAAAGCATATGACCGCAAAAAGGCACGGAAAAGCAGTCGGGAGGACTACATTTCCGTGCCTTCTGATTTTTTGGGAATAATATCGGTTACATACCGCTCTGCGACGCTGCAGCGGTGACGGTGTTGCGCATGAGCATGGCGATCGTCATCGGGCCGACGCCGCCGGGAACAGGCGTGATCGCCGAAGCGACTTTGCTGACTTCGTCGTAATCCGCGTCTCCGCACAGCTTGCCGTTTTCGTCGCGGTTGATGCTCACATCGATCACGACCGCGCCGGGCTTGACCATGTCGGCGGTCAGAAGACCGCGTTTGCCGACGGCGCAGACGACGATGTCCGCCTGACGTGTAAAGGACGCAAGATCGGGCGTGCGCGAATGACAGACGGTGACCGTGCCGTTGGCGGCAAGCAGCAGCAGCGCCATGGGCTTGCCGACGATATTGCTGCGTCCGATCACGACGCAGTGCTTGCCGGCCGGGGATATGCCCTCGTACCGCAGCATTTCCATGACGCCGGCGGGCGTACAGGGCAGCAGCTCGGCGTTTCCGATCGTGATCCGTCCGACATTGACGGGATGGAACGCATCCACGTCTTTTTCGGGGCGGATGCGCAGCAGCACCTGCCGGTCGTCAAGATGCGCAGGCAGCGGAAGCTGGCAGAGGATGCCGTGTACGGAATCGTCGTCGTTGAGCGTGTCGATCAAAGAGAGAAGTTCCTGCTGCGTTGTATCGGCAGGCAGGATATGCGATACGGAACGGATGCCCACGCGTTCGCAGGCGCGATGCTTGTTGCGCACATAGACCTGCGAGGCGGGATCGTCGCCCACCAGAATGACAGCAAGACACGGCGCAGCGCCTTTTGCCTTGAGCGCGGCGACGTCTGCCGCGACAGCGTCGAGCATTGCGGATGAAATGGCTTTTCCGTCAATCACTTTTGCCATGAGTTGGTCTCCTTTACCGTACCGTTATATTTTCCGCATAACCGTTTTTCTCCGGCTTGAAGCCTTCGAGCGGATGCAGCGCGTCTTTTTTGAATGCCAGGACCAGAGTCTGCATTTCGGATTTGGCTTTTTCGGACGCGTGCTGCAGCGTGGTCAGCCGGACGACGCCTTGTTTCACGCCGCCGACATAGGGCTCGGCGCTGAACGAACCGTCCGAGAGCGCGGTCAGTGCTTCGGTGTAGTAGATGCTGAAATCGAACACAACGGAGCCGAGATACCGCTCGCCGCCGTCCGCCTGCATATCATAGCCGAAACCGAAGCAGGGCAGGGGATCACGGCCTTTTTTGGCTTCCGCTCCCGCTGCAACGGTGACCGGCAGCGCGGTGAACACGCTCTGCGCCAAAAGCGTACACTTGTCTTTTTCGATCAGTTCCATCGGAACGGTGCGCTCCTGATAGAGGTCGAAATCCACATGTGTCATGCGCAGATTGATCACGGCGTCCGGGTTGTTTTTGGCAACGCCGAGCGCGAACGCATTGATGCAGTCGGCTTCGTCACGTTCGCCTTTACGCGCCGTGAATCCGATCTGCTTTGCGCCTTCGCAGCCCGCGACTGCGCCGGCAAGATAGAACGCTTCATACAAATTGTCGGAATAACTCTGCAGATTCTTCAGATCCGTGTGCGTGCCGCGGTATTGCAGGAACGTCACTTTTTTGAAGTTCTGCGCAAGAAATGCGGTCAGGTCGTCATAGATCGGGTCGGTCGCAACGATGACGCTGCACCCCTGTCCGATCAGATCGGCTGCGGCGGAAACGGCGGATTCATTTTCCTTCTCGTCGATCGGAACCGCACGTACGATGACCTCGCCGTCCTCGGTCGTATAGGATTCCGGTTCACTTTCCCGCGCTGCTTCGGTCGGCTTTGCCGTCGTGGCGGTGATCGGTTCGGAATCGTCAAACGACACGTCCGTGACGGAGTATTTGCACAGGGGGTCAGGCAGCTTCATGGCCTTTGCCGCTCTCTGCAGGCCGAGCAGATGATAGTAGGAAATGCCCGTTGCGCCGGCTGTGTCGGAGAACAGTGCGCCGATTTTCAACTCTTCGACGCCGTGTTTGCGCGGATTCTCACTCTGACCGCAGCCGCAGCATCCGCACAGAATCGCAAGCACAAGCAAAACGGCCGGCATCGTTCGTTTCATAACGTAACCTCTCTTTTCAAAAGACCGCCCTGTCGGAACAGGGCGGTCAAACCTTTGGATCATCAGCCCATCAGCGGAATCGCCGCAAGGCCGGCAGACAGTACCACGGAGAACATGAACATAATGAGCATGACAGCGCCGAGAATGCTGACGGTGCCGTTCTTGGTGTCATCGTCAATGATCGCGTTGGCGCCCTTGGCAACATTCTGCCAATTCACGTAAACGTCTGCGCCGTTGCGATAGAAGGTGTCTTCCGCGAGCTTATCCTGCGATTCTCCTTCCGCGAAACCGGAGTCCAGCAGGCCTTCGCAGAACAGTCTCGACATCTTCGCGTCTTTGAACGTGATATGCGTGACGAGACGCAGTTCGTTGCACGGCTCCGTGTTCTTTAGGTGACCCGGGATGAAGCCGGTGCACCACCAGTGCTCTTCGTAGGGACGCTCGAAAGCAATCTCGTACTCTCCTGTTTTGCTGTTCTTATGATACAGATCGGCGCCGATCATGAGATGATCGTCCGCACCGGCGCTCGCGTAGTGCGCGAAACGCGTTGCGGATTCCGCGCCTTCGGGTCTTGTGTACACGCCGACTTCGCCGCCGTAGAACAGCAGTCCGTACTGACCCTTCCACAACTGGATCATCCAGTCTTTTCCTTCATAGGGGAAGAAAATGCGGACATAGTCGTAATCCAGCTTGCCGAGCGGAGCGACCCAGTCATAGCCGAAGTTGAAGCCGAAGTATTTCTGCCAGCACTTCTGGTCGTTTGTGTAGAAGTAATCGCCCTTGTAGCTGTACTGGTAGCCGAACATCTGACGGTCTTGCAGCAGTGAGCGCAGCGGGGATTTTGCGCGCGTGACATAAACCGTGAACTCGGCCGTCCGGCCGTCGGACGCCGCAGCGGTGATGACGACCTTTCCGATGGAAACGCCTTTGACAACGCCTGCGTCGCTGACTTCGGCGATGTCATTGTTTGAGCTGCTCCATTTGACGGCTTCGCCCGTGTTGACTGCCAGCAGAAGCTTTTTGTTTTTCTGCACGGTGTCGGACGGTGCGACGATGGTCAGCGGTTCTTGCGCCTGGGTATCTGCTGCGACGGCAAGCAGTCCGTATGCAGACAGAAGCATCACCACAAGCAGCAGGGACATGACGCGTTTGAATGTTTGCATGGGAAACACCTCCAATAAAATTGACACAAGTTATATTCCAAGACGGCTTGAGATCATTCCGGAACGGAGATCCCAAACAGCATTTTGGCGTTTTGGCATGTGACGTCCAGCAATTCCGGGAGGGACATGGCATGCAGCGGGGCAATCTTTTCCGCACACAGCGGGATGAGCGAGGAATCACAGCGCTTGCCGCGGTAGGGTACGGGCGCCATATACGGACAGTCCGTCTCAAGCAGAAGCCGGTCGACCGGAACGGCCGCCGCGGCTTCGAGCGGCTTTCGCGCGTTTTTGAATGTGACGGCGCCGCCGAAGCCGATATACATGCCCAGCCGGACAGCTTCTTCGGCCATTTCGGCGCTGCCGCTGAAGCAGTGCAGCACGCCCTTCGGACGGTATTTGCGCAGCAGCTCCATCGTGTCGCCGTGCGCTTCGCGGTCGTGTATGATCACGGGCAGTCCGAGCTCGACGCTCATGCGAAGCTGCGCTTCAAAAAAAGCGATCTGCGTCGGTTTGTCGATGTCGTAGTGATAGTCGAGACCGATCTCGCCGATCGCGACGCACTTCTTTTCCTGCCAGAACGGCAGCATACGCGCCGTCAGATCGTCGATGCTGCCGAACGCTTCGCAGTCCTCGGGATGGATTCCGCACGCGGCGTAGATCCAGTCGTACCGTGCCGCGAGCGCAAGCGTGCTCTCGCACGAGCGAACGCTGCATCCGCAGTTCACGACGTACGCCACGCCCCGTCCGGGCAGCGCGTCGAGCAGCGCGTCCCGATCCGCATCGAACGCCTCGTCGTCATAGTGCGCGTGTGTATCGAAAATGTTTGTCATCAGCGTATTTTCGCACCTGCGGGCACGCCGTCGAGCATCAGCACCTTGACGTCGTCCTCGCCGCAGTCGGCGGCAAGGATCATGCCCTGGCTCTCCACGCCGCACAGGACGGCGGGCTTGAGGTTCGAGACGCAGACGACTGTCTTGCCGATCAGATCCTCGGGCTTATACCATTTGGCGATGCCGGAGGCGACGGTGCGCGGCTTGCCGGAACCGTCGTCGAGCGTCAGGCACAGCAGCTTCTTGGCGCGCTTGACGGGTTCGCAGTCCACGATCTTTGCCGCGGTCAGCTCGACCTTGGCAAAGTCCTCGATGCCGATCTGCGCGAGACCGGGGACAGGCTCCTTGACGGGCGCGGGTTCGGCTGCCTTATGCCGCTCGGCGATCTCGGCGAGCATCTTTTCCGCGTCAATGCGCGCGAACAGCGGCGAAGCCGTTCCGACGGTGTGTCCCTCGGGCAGTGCGCCGAACGACGCCAGCGAGTCAAAAGAGTTCAGATCGGTTCCGATCTGCGCAAAGATCTTTTCGGCCGTTTCGGGAATGATGGGCTGCAGCAGCACCGCCAGGAAACGGATGCTCTCCACAAGATTATACAGCACTGTGGAAAGCCGGTCGCGCTGCGATTCGTCCTTCGCGAGCGCCCACGGCAGCGTTTCGTCGATGTATTTGTTGCTGCGGCGCGCGAGCGCAATGACCTCGGACACGGCATCCGCCATGCGGAATTCGTCGATCGCCTTCGTCATCGCAGGCACAGCCTGCAGCGCCGTAGAGATGAGCTCGTCGTCGAAGTCGCCTCTGCACGTCTTGCAGGGCAGAGAACCGCCGAAGTATTTGTTGGCCATAGCGACGGTGCGGTTGACGAGATTGCCGAGGATATTGGCAAGGTCGGTGTTGTACCGCTCGATAAATGTTTCGTATGTCAGGGAGCCGTCGTTGGCGTGCGGCATTTCGCTCAGCAGATAGTAGCGCACCGCGTCCGTGCCGAACAGGCTCACCAGCTCGTCCGCATAGATCGTGTTGCCGCGCGACTTGGACATCTTGTCCATACCGATCAGCAGCCACGGGTGACCGTAGACTTTCTTCGGCAGCGGCTCGCCGAGCGCCATGAGCGTGATCGGCCAGTAGATCGTGTGGAAGCGGACAATATCCTTGCCGACGATGTGCACGTCGGCCGGCCAGTATTTTTTGTACAGTTCGCCGCTGCCGTCGGGATCGTATCCAAGCGCGGTGATGTAGTTCGACAGCGCGTCGATCCAGACATAGATCACATGACCGTCGTCGAACGGGACAGGGATGCCCCACTTGAAGGACGAGCGGGACACGCACAGATCCTGAAGACCGGGCTTGATGAAGTTGTTGAGCATCTCCTTCTTGCGGCTTTCGGGATAGATGAAATCCGGATTCTGTTCGATGTGTTCTTCGAGGCGTTTCTGGTACTTCGACAGCTTCAGGAAGTACGCTTCCTCACGCGCCCGGGTGACCTCGCGCCCGCAGTCGGGACACTTGCCGTCCGCCGCCTGCGTTTCCGTCCAGAAGGACTCGCACGGTTTGCAGTAGTAGCCCTCGTACTCGCCCTTGTAGATATCGCCCTGTTCGTAGAGCTTCTTGAAGATCTTCTGCACCGCTTTTTCGTGGTAGTCGTCGGTGGTGCGGATGAACTTATCGTAGGTGGTGTTCAAAAGATCGCAGATGCCGCGGATCTCGCCCGCGACCTTGTCGACGAACTCCTTGGGAGAGACGCCGGCTTCCTTCGCTTTGTCCTCGATCTTTTGGCCGTGCTCGTCGGTGCCGGTCAGGAAGAACACATCGTAACCCTGCATTCGGCGAAAACGGGCAAGCGCGTCCGTGAGAACGATCTCATAAGAATTGCCGATATGCGGCTTGCCGGACGTGTAGGCGATCGCCGTAGTGATGTAGTAGGGCTTTTTGGACATATACGTTCCTCCTTAAATGTCAACTAACTAACAGTATACCAAATACTTCCGCAAAATACAACCATGAAATGCCGATATTTTTTCTTTTTTCGGTTTCTGCTGCAGCCAAAACCCAAAAGAAGTCTGTGCCGGACGCGTCAGGCGTTGACGACGTTGATGGGCTTTCCGGCCAAAAACGCGCGCAGATTGTCGCGGCAGATGCCCATGAGCCGTTCGCGCGTCTCGAACGCCGCCCACGCGACATGGGGCGTGACGATGCATTTTTCGTGGAAGGCGATGGGGTTGTCGTCTTTCGGCGGTTCCGTACTCAGCACATCCACGCCGCATCCCGCGATTACACCGTCGTCCAGCGCCTGCCGCAGCGCGGCTTCATCGACCACGGCGCCGCGGGACGTGTTGATGAGAAAAGCGGTCGGCTTCATCTTGGACAGGAAATCGGCGTTTACCATTCCGGTCGTCTCGGCCGTGCAGGGGCAGTGCAGTGTGACAAAGTCGCTCTCGCGCAGCAGCGTGTCGAGCGGTACGAACGTCACAGGCGCATCGGGATATTTTTCGGGGTGCGCGGTGCAGCACAGCACGCGCATGCCGAACGCGCGCGCAATGTCGGCGACGGCATGACCGATGCGGCCGTATCCGACGATGCCGAACGTCTTGCCGCCCACCTCGCGCAGATCGCTTTTCCAGAAGCAGAAGTTGCCGTTCTTCTGCCATTCTCCCGCCTTGACCGCCGCGTTATGCAGCGCAACGCGGTTCGTGAATTCCAGAAGCAGCGAGAAAGTCAGCTGCGCCACGCCGCCGGTGGAGTAGGCAGGGATGTTGCACACCGGTATGCCGAGCTGCCGCGCGTAGGCGACGTCCACGGCGTCATAGCCGGTACTCAGGAGACCGATGTACTTTGTGTTGGTCAGCGCGTCGAGCTGCGGGGCCATCAGCCGCGTTTTGTTTGTGATGACGATCTCGCAGTCTTTGGTGCGCGCGTCGATCTCCTGCGGTGCGGTACGGTCGAAAATCTCGTAGGTATCGACGAATTCCGACAGCCAACTCCATGACAGGTCGCCGGGATTGGTGGTATAGGCGTCTAAAATAACAGCTTTCATATTCGGACTCCTTTGAACTTTTTCTCTATTATATCAAATACTGACGAAAAAGAAAACCCATTTATTCGGAAAACTTTTCACAAAACAGTTGACCTTGCTCGGAAAATGCGGTAAAATATTTTGGTAACTTTAAAAAGGGGGAGTGTGCATCTTGAAAAAAGCGGACAGAACGCAATGGTTCAAGTTTTTCGGTACGCTCCTTCTGGTTTTGGCGGGTATTTTATGCGCGCTGCTCGCGGTCATGCAGATCGAAGAGCTGAACCGCTGGTACGAAACGTGGCAGCAGCAGCTCGTGCAGCTCGAGGAGCGCGTCGCGGGTATGGGCAACCGCGGACTGGTCGTGGCGGTGGTGATGCTGCTGTTTACGCTCAAGAGCGTGTTCCCGCCCATCACGATCCCGGCCATCTGCATGATCTCCGGTATGGTGCTGCCGTGGTATTTTGCGCTTCTGGTCAATATCGTCGGCGTCGCCTGGCTGATGACGATCCGCTATTTCTGGGGCAAATGGTTCGGCGGCGGCCATACGTTCCGGCTCGTGCGCCAAAGCGATATTGTCCGCAGTCTCCTGGAGAGCAAGGGAACGGGCAATCCGTATCTGCTGTTTACATTCCGGCTGATCCCGGCGTTCCCGGTCAACAGCATCAGCCGTCTGTACGGCGCGATGCAGTTTCCGTACCGCAATTACCTGTTTATTTCTCTGGGCGGTTTTATGTTCAAGATCCTGTCCTATACCGTCATCGGACGTAACGTGTTCAATCCCTTGTCCGCTTCGTTCCTGCTGCCGATCATCCTGCTGTGCTTCTTCTCGGGATGCGTGCTGATGGTGCTGTGCTATGTGCTGGAAGGAATCGGACGCGGTTCCAAAAACGAATAGAAAGGTTGATCCAGAATGCTAACGAGTGAATATATCCTGAACGGCGGCATGGACGATGCGCTCACTGCGCTGTATCCCGCGCCGCAGGTCGGCGCGCAGCGCACGCGCTATGCCGACATCCTGGCGCAGTTCCGCGCACAGTTCGGCGACGGCGATGCCGTTTTCTTTTCCGCGCCCGGACGCACGGAGGTCGGCGGCAACCACACCGACCACAATCACGGACGCGTGCTCGCGGCGAGCGTTCAGCTCGATGCGGTCGCCGCAGCGGTAAAACGTGACGGCACCGTGATCCGCGAGAAGTCCGTCGGCCACGGCCTGAACACGGTCGACATCGCGTCGCTTGAGCCGGTCCCCGAAGAAGTCGGTCATTCGAGCGCGCTGGTGCGCGGCGTTTGCGCGGGGTTTGTACAGCGCGGCTATGCGGTCGGCGCGTTTGACGCCGCTGCGGCGTCCGACGTCCTTTCCGGCTCCGGTCTGTCCAGCTCCGCCGCATACGAAGTCCTGCTCGGGACGATCCTCAACGAGCTGTATAACGACGGCCGCGTCAGCGCCGTGGAGATCGCGCAGATCGCGCAGTACGCCGAAAACGTCTATTTCGGCAAGCCCTGCGGACTGATGGATCAGACGGCAAGCTCTGTCGGCGGCTTTGTGACGATCGACTTTGCCGACCCCGACAAACCGCTGATCGAAAAGCTTGACGTGGATTTTTCCGGTTTCTCCCATGCGCTGTGCATCGTGAACACCGGCGGAAGCCACAACGATCTGACCGAGGATTACGCCGCCGTGCGCGGCGAGATGGAAGCCGTCGCGCGCGTGTTCGGCAAGGCTGTGCTGCGCGACGTTGATCCGCAGACGTTTTATGCCGCGCTGGGCGAGGTTCGCCGCGAAACGAGCGACCGCGCCGCGATCCGTGCGATGCACTTTTTCGCGGAGAACGAACGCGTCGAGAAGGAAGTCGAGGCGCTGCGCGCCGGCAATTTTGAGACGTTCAAGAGCACGGTGATCGACAGCGGTTATTCGTCCTATATGTACAACCAAAACGTATTTACCACCAAGTTCCCGACCGACCAGCCGGTCTCGCTTGCGCTTGCGATGAGCGCGCGCCTGCTGCGCGGGACGGGCGCATGGCGTGTCCACGGCGGCGGTTTTGCCGGGACGATCCAGGCGTTTGTGCCGAACGAACAGCTTGAAATGTACAAATCGCGGATGGAAGCCGTGTTCGGCGCCGGCAGCTGCATGGCGCTGCAGATCCGCAGTCAGGGAGGTGTGCGCGTCGGCGCATAAACCAGTATGGACATGGAGAAGAAAAAACTGAATGTTGCCTGCATCGGCATGCGGTTCGGTATGTCGCATATCGAGGGCGCGATGCAGTACGGCGCGCAGATCGCCGCGATCTGCGACTGCAATGAAGAAAACCTGCGAAACGCGGGGGAGCGGTACGGCATACCCGAGGAGAAGCGCTTTACGGATTATCGCGATCTGCTTGACAGAAACGATATTGACGTCGTGACCGTTGCCGTGCCCGATCAGCAGCACCGGGAGATCTCCTGCGCGATGCTGCGCGCGGGCAAGCACGTTTTGTGCGAAAAACCGCTGGCGCTGCGGCGCGAGGATGTGCGCGCGATCGTCGCCGCGGAGGACGCGTCCGGCAGCAAGTTTATGGTCGGGCAGATCTGCCGCTTTACGCCCGCGTTCGAGAAGGCAAAGGAAATCGTGGATTCCGGCGTGATCGGTGACATCTACTATGTCGAGTCCGAATATGCCCACGACTATATGTATCTTTGCGACACATGGCGTGCCGACCCGGATCGCCACGGCGTGATCGGCGGCGGATGCCACGCGGTCGATCTGCTGCGCTGGCTTGCGGGCGATCCGTTGGAAGTGTTTGCCTACGGCACGCACAAGCTGCTGCCGCAGGTGCCGTATGACGACGCGACGATTGCAGTCCTGAAATTCCCGAACGACGTGATCGGCAAGGTCTTTGTGTCCACCGGCTGCAAGCGCGACTACACCATGCGCACGCTCATATACGGAACCAAGGGTACGATCATCTGCGACAACACGTCGCCGACCATGACGCTCTTTACGATCGGAGCGGACGAGATGGCGCATGAGCCGCAGATCCTCGACGTCACGGTCAACAACCACAATGCGGCAAAGGAATTCGAGGTGTTTGCCGACGCGATCCTTCGGGAAAAAC
This sequence comes from Oscillospiraceae bacterium, assembly GCA_902790325.1. GTDB lineage: Bacteria > Bacillota > Clostridia > Oscillospirales > Acutalibacteraceae > UBA1425. The sequence goes on from CADARP010000007.1 coordinate 106,181, forward strand.
CTGTCCCGACCGATGCACGCGAAGGTGCGCGGACGGTCGAGGTTTGTCTTGCGATTATAGAATCGTCGACGACCGGCAGAATTATCCGGCCGGATTACACTTTCTGAGTATCCGCGGCACCGCACAAAAGCGCCGAAAAAAGGCTTGACAAACGGTTTTGCGTTTGCTACAATATCTACGCTGTCCCGCAAGGGGACGGCAGATGGAAGCGTATCGAAGTGGTCATAACGGGCCTGACTCGAAATCAGGTAGCCTTCACGGGCTCGTGGGTTCGAATCCCACCGCTTCCGCCAGCAAAAAACGTCTTTTGTCTTCCGACAAAAGGCGTTTTTTGAATGATGTTTGCCTTGTCGGGCAAATGATGTGTGCTTCGCACATGATGCTGCCTTCGGCAATGATGTGTGCCTGCGGCACATGAAGGCAAACATCGCATCATTGCGGCACGAAGTGACGCAACATCATTTCGGAGCGCAGCGGAGAAACATCATCAGCCGCCAAAGGCGGCGACATCATTGACATTTGACCGTCCCCTGTCTTTTTCGGAGATCGAGATCGAATTCAAATGCGGCGTCACCATCCGGCAGGAATACGTGCGATAACACGAAGCCCTCGGTAGCGGCAGGAAGCCAAAGTCGAGGGCCTTTTTTTGCGTTTAAGGATTGAAAAAAACACTGTAATCGCATATAATAGAAAGGGAATAATGAGATCGACAAATCGCAGTTTGTCGGAGACAAACTGCGCGTGATGCGCGCCTGCGGCGCATGATGTATTCCTTCGGAATATGATGTTTTCCGCTTCGCAGAAAATGA
>CADARP010000007.1:107006-109563 GCA_902790325.1 Oscillospiraceae bacterium
TATTCCGGCATCGCCGGAATACATCATGTTTTCGCGCGGCGAAAACACATCATGTGCGACAGCACGCATCATTTTGCATGGCAAAACATCCTTTCGGGCACAGCCCGACAAATTCCGGTTTATCTGACACCGACGACGCAAAGGTTCTCCGTCTGTTAGACTGCATTTCAGCGAAGAAAGGAAAGTTCCATCATGCGAAACTGTGATATTTTAATAGCCGGCGGCGGACTTGCCGGAACCGCCGCCGCGCTCGCTGCCGCACGCAGAGGGCACGACGTTCTGCTTGTCGAAGCGTCAAACTGTCTCGGCGGGGCAGCGTGCAACTGCCTGGTAAATCCCTTTATGCCGTATACTACCGAAGACGATGCCGGAAACACCGTCTTTCTCAGCGCAGGCATTTTTGCTGAAATCGTCGACCGGTTAAACGATCTGACGCGCACGTTCGACGGTGAGGATTCCGCGGCGCTCGGCGTTCCCGCCAAAACGTTCAGCGAAGAATACCTGAAAATCCTTTTGAACCGTATGGCATCAGAAGCAGGCGTCAGACTGCTTTATCATACGCAGGTCGTTGCGGCTGCGCGGGAACAGAACCGGCTCACGACGCTCGTCCTTTCAAACATCGACGGACTCACCGACGTGCGCGCAAAGTATTATATCGACTGTACGGGCGATGCAGCACTGAGCGCCGCATCAGGTTTTCCGACACGACTCGGCAGACCCGGCGACGGCCTTTGCCAGCCCATGACGCTTTGCTTCCGCGTCGGCGGAATCGACCGCGGGACGTTCCGGCAGAATTTTTATCGGATGCAGGAAAAATATAAATCGCTGCGCGCGCAGGGGATCATCAAAAACCCGCGTGAGAACGTACTGCTGTTCAGCACGCTGCTTGAGTCGGTCGTCCACTTCAACACGACGCGCGTTGTGAAGCGCAACCCCGTCAGCGCGGACGAAGTGACCGCCGCCGAAATAGAAGCGCGTGAACAGGTCGCAGAGATGATGCTGTTTTTACGGCAGCACGTGCCGGGATGCGAACACGCCGTTCTGCTTTCCACCGCGATGGAAATCGGTAAACGGGAGAGCCGTATGATCGACGGCGAGTATCTGCTGACGCAGGATGATCTGCTGGCGTTCACGCATTTCGAGGACGGTATTGCCGCCTGCAACTACGACATAGACATTCATAATCCCGAAGGGAGCGGCACAAGCCACCACTATTTTCCGAAGGGCAAGTATTACACGATTCCCTACCGCTGTCTGATCCCGAAGGATGCGGATAATCTTCTGACCGCGGGGCGCTGTATATCCGTGAGCCACGAGGCACAGGCGTCCTGCCGCATTATGCCGACCGTCGCAACGCTCGGTCAGGCGGCGGGAACGGCTGCGGCGCTTGCGCTTGAAGAAGGATGCAGCGTGCGGGAAGTGGATATCCCGCTTCTGCGCAGGACACTTTCCGACGCCGGCGCATTTCTCGGCTGACGCGCGTTTCGCGCCTTGCCGGAGGAACGGTCAAGCTTACGACAAGTCTTATTCTGCCGGACAGATCCGGGACGTATGGGGTGGGCAAATCATGAATATTGTGGAGTTCGGCACAGAGCATAAAGAGACGATCGTTCTGCTGCACGGCGGAGGATTGTCCTGGTGGAACTATCGGGAAACGGCAGAACTGCTGCAAAACGAATATCACATTGTTCTCCCGATCCTTGACGGACACGCAGGAAGCGACCGGCCGTTTACGACGATCGAAGAGAACGCGTCCGAGATCCTTTCTTTTGTCGATGCGCATCTGAACGGTTCGGTTTTGTTGATGGGCGGCCTTTCGCTGGGCGGACAGATCCTGCTTGAACTGTTGTCCCGGCGCGGAGACATTTGCGCCTATGCGCTGGTCGAGAGCGCGGCGGTCCTTCCGTCAAAGCTCACGAATGCTTTGATTGCCCCGGCTTTCGGCAGCAGTTATGGGCTGATCGGGAACAGAAGTTTTGCGAAGCTCCAGTTCCGGTCTCTGCACATGAAACCGGAGCTTTTTGAAGACTACTACCGGGATACCTGCCGGATCAAAAAACAGGATATGATCGCGTTCATGAAAGCAAATACGTCTTATGCGCTGAAGGATGCTTTCAGAGAAGCGTCTGCGGAGATTCACGTTTATGTCGGGGAAAAGGAGACGGGTGAGATCCTGCGCTCCGCACAAGCGATTTGCCGGATGTACCCGTCCTGCACCCTGCACCGCATGCAAAACATGCGGCACGGAGAGTTTTCGATCAATCACGCGGATCGGTACGCGGACGCCGTACGGCAAATCGTTCACGGCGGATAGATCCCAGACAGCGCGGGACAATAGGAGCCCGACAAGTCGCAGTTTGTCGGAGACAAACTGCGCGTGATGCGCGCCTGCGGCGCATGATGTATTCCTTCGGAACGTGTTGTTTTCTGCTTCGCAGAAAGTGATGTGTTTTGCTCTGCAAAACGTTTCGGGCGGGCTTTGCCCGCGCCCATTTTATAATTGCCGGCCGCAGGCCCCGAAATATTCCGGCATCGCCGGAATACATCATGTTTTCGC
>CADARP010000008.1 GCA_902790325.1 Oscillospiraceae bacterium
ACCGTTTCCCTATGCGCCCCCTCGGCTGGAAAGCTCCTATCGATTTCGTAAACGCCTTTATTCGCAACGGCGAACTTTTTTAATCTCCTTTTTGTAACACATCATTGACAAACCTACATATCTTTGATCGGATCATATCAAAAAACAGTTGATATTGTGTCCATCATGTTTTATAATTAAGAGTAAATTTCCAATCAGGAGTTAACGAGGAAAGGGTTCCAATGAAAAAAGCATCTCTGACAGAAAAAGTCAATCGGATCAAACGGTATGCCGCCTTTGCAATGGCGCTGCTGCTGTGTCTGAGCGGCGTATTTGCCGGTGTACCGGAGGCGATGGCCGCCTCTCCCCTTCCGCCGTCAAACGACGAACCCCGCCACACGGTCTGCCATACGCTCTCCGCGCAGGCGCAGACGTATTATTCCGGCGATCACAGCTACGACGCGCTGTGCGCACTTTCCGGCGCAGACGACAATACCGACAGCGCCGCCGCGATGCGGGACAACGCGCTGTTCGACGCGCTGCATGCGCTGATGGCGGACACGCACACATTCTACACGACTTACAGCGGGTATCAGGAGGGGTCGCTCGCGTATTACTGGACGGTGACGGATTCCGTCGCAAACAGCAACACCTACGTGATGTTCTATTCCGATTTCCCGTCGACGAACGAAGGCGTCAAACTCAACCGCGAACATGTATGGCCGAAAAGCCGCGCGTCCTATGCCACATCCCGCGGCGGCGCGGATCTGCACCACCTGCGTCCCTCGGCGGAAAGCGTCAACATGGCGAAATCCGATCACATGTTCGGCTACATCGACGGGACGTATTCCGCAGGATATGAACCCGGCGTGATCGGCGGCAGCACGCTTTACTATTTGATGGAGCCGGACGATCTGTTTGAATGCAAAGACGACGTGAAGGGCGACGTGGCACGCATCCTGCTGTACGTCTATTGCCGCTGGCTGCAGCCGAATCTCTATTCCGACGTGGCGCCGGAGAACCTCCCGGCGATGGATGAGGACGATACCGCAAACAACGGCAAACGCGTGATCGAGAGTCTGGACACGCTGTTGAACTGGTGCGCGCTGGACCCGGTTGACACCTGGGAAATGGAGCAGAACGACCGGATCCAGGAGATCCAGGGCAACCGGAATGTCTTTATCGATTATCCGGAGCTGGCGTGGAAACTCTTCGGCCGATCCGCGCCGAACGGCATGACCACCCCCACCAAAGCAGGCTGCACCCACGTCTGGCAGGAAACATCCCGGCATGAAACCTGCGCCGGAGACGGAACCTTCACGCTTTCGTGTTCCGTCTGCGGTGACGTTTATTCCCGCCGTCTTACGCCGCTTGCGCACACAGACGCCGACGACAACGAATACTGTGACGTCTGTGAACAGCCCCTTGCCGTTTTTGCCGACCTGAAACCGGTTACAACCCTCATCGACGGGATGCATTTCGTTGTCTGGAATCCTGCTTCCGGTCTGACCGTAGGCCGCAATGCCACCAAGGATCACAAGCTGGAGACTTCCGCCGCGCACCCGCACGACAGCGTGCTGCACCCGCATGACGACAGCGCCGTGTTTACCGCAAAGCAGACGACCGGCGGCTGGTACTTCCTCTGCGGCGGCAAATATCTCGCAAGCGCCAAAACCGGCACCCGCCTCTACTGGAACGCGGAGCCGAACGAGTACAGCATCTGGAACCCGGAAGAAACCGGAACGGACGATCTCGTCTATATCGTCAATCTGAACGCGGCTTATTACGGAAAGCCGCAGGCGCTGGAATACTATAGCAACGAGTTTACCTGTTTCTCCAAAGGAACAGCCGACGCTTTCCGCTTCCGCATATTCGCCGTTCCGGATCATGTGTGGAGCGAACCGGCCGAAACGCTTGCGGCGACCTGCGAATCCGCGGGCAGTACGCGTGAGGACTGTGTCCTGTGCGGCAAAACGGAATGGACGGAACTGCCCGCGCTCGGGCATGCGCTGCAGAAAACCGAAGCGGTTCAGCCTACCGCGACTGCCGAGGGAAATATCGAATACTGGACATGTACCCGCTGCGGCAAGCAGTTCTATGACGCCGAAGGCACGCAGAAGGTCGAAGACCCGGCCGCGCTGATCCTTCCGCCGGATAACAGTTGTCCGCTGTGCGGCAGGACGCACGACCGCTGCGCGTTCGACCGGTGGATCGGACAGATACACATGCTGCTTCACCGGATTCGCAACCTGTTTATCCGAATCTTCCGAATCAACACTCCCGCTGTTTCCGCACCGTGAGGATTGCTTATTCCCCCGGTCGACGCAGAGTGATTCGATAAAAACACGTAATCAAAAAACACCTTTTTTGAAAGAAAACAGGAGCTGATTATGAAACGTCAAAGAGTAGTATCCGTTTTGCTGGTTCTATGCCTGCTGCTGGGCTCGATGCCCGCAGTCGCGCTGTCGGCGAACGCAGAAGAAGCGCAGAACCCGCAGTCGATCGCCGGTGATGCCGGCACATCCGACGGCCTTGAATCAAGCAGTCTGACGACGGGGAAGGGACTGCGGTCAGGCAGTACAGGCAGCGCGCGTGCCGGCAGCTACCTCCTGACCGTTCAGGCGCTCGGCGCGAACTTTGCGCAGTATCACGATATGAAGGTGGTCGTCAAGGACGCCGCCGGCCATGATCTCGGCGTGTTTGATCCTGCCGCATACGGAGCGGATACCGAAGGACTCGACGAATGGGGCGTCAAAGTGATCCCGGCGACCTTCAGCGCTTCGCCTGCTTCGATCACGATCACCTGTTATTATCAGTCGACAGACTGGGCAAATTATGAAAAGATCACATACGCGGCGCCCTTTTCGGAATGCTGTGTGGACGAGACCGCAACAGTCGAGTCCATGGCGCAGGATCCCGGCACATACGTTTCGTTCTGCCGGTATTCCATCGAGTGTCTAGAGGACGGATCTCCGGTCCCCTACGTCGACGCGAACGGAACCAACTGTATTCGGGAGTCCGCGGTCTGGTTCAACGGTGTGATAGAGGAAAGCGGATGGTACGTGGTGCGCGGCGCTTTTACGGGAAACATTATCCCGATACAGGGCGAAGACGTCAATCTCGTTCTCTGCGACGGGGCAACGCTGAACGCAAAAGACGGCGTTCGGCTCTCTCAAGGTACATCGCTGACCATCTGGTGTCAGAAGGGCGGCAGCGGCAAGCTGTCCGCCATCGGCTATCTCGTGAAGGGTCAGTATTACGACGGCTCGGCGAACCAATACAGCCCGGGCATCTACGTTCCTGCCGGATCGAGCCTGACGATCAACGGCGGCACGGTCATCGCCAAGGGACAGATCAAGTGCGCAGGCATCGGCGGCGGCATCGGTTTGGACTTCCTGCCTGACAGCGGCGCGGTCACAATCAACGCGGGAATCGTGGAAGCCTACGGCGGCGGCAGCGACCTCAACACCTCCGGCGGCGGCGCGGGTATCGGCGGCGGCTACCGCGGAACGAACGGCCCGATCACGATCCGGGGCGGCTCCGAGGGCGGACAGACGTTGGTTATCGCCAAGGGCGGCGCCATGGGCATCAACGGGAATTTTCTGGAAGAGAACGATGACGGTCACGAGGACCACGACGAGTTCCCTTTAGGCACACGCCACGGGGCAGGTCTCGGCAGCGGCACCGAAGGAGGAACCAGCGGCGAGATCATCATTGAAGGCGGTACGGTCGAAGCCGTAGGCGGCGCAGGCGGCGCGGCCATCGGCGGCGGCTACAAATGCGGCAGCGGCCCGATCACCATCAGCGGCGGCATCATCAAGGCGAAAGCCTGCGTATCGTTCGGCAACGAACCGGGCGCCGCGATCGGCGGCGGTTTCTTCGGTAAAAACGGTCCGATCACGATCACCGGGGGTGAAGTGACGGCCGAGACGACCAATCCGCGCAAGCCGTGGGCGGAATACATCACCTGGGCGAACCACCGAAACCTCGCCGCAGCCATCGGTTCCGGCGGTGATAAGGATCAGGGCGATAAGATCACGATCTCCGGCGGCACGGTCACCGCGATCAGCCACGGCGTCGGCGCCGGGATCGGCGGAGCCGTTAACGGCGGAGAGATCGAGATCGGCGGCGACGACACGGTGGTTGTCGCTTCCAGCATCTGCGGCGCGGGTATCGGCTGCGGCGGTGAATTCCCGGGCGTTTCGGGATGGCAGGGCGACGGCTATAACGGCGGCTCGATCACCATCAACGGCGGCATGGTCTACGGTGTTTCCACGTATGGCGGCGCCGGGATCGGAACCGGCATCGCCGGGCACGGCGGTTCGATCACCATCAACGGCGGCATCGTCGCCGGGTACGGCGGAGCGGATCACTATTCCTGGTATGACGAAACGAATCGCAGCGGAAAGATCGTCGGCGTCATCAGCGGCGGAATGGGCGGCGGGCCTTACAACGTGATCTTCCGGACTGCGAAAGGCATGATCGAGGATCTGATCATCGACTGGATCTTCTCGCGCGATTATATCGGCGCCGGGATCGGCGGCGGATGTCTTGGCGACGGCGGACGGATCCGCATCAACGGCGGCACGGTGATCGCGAAGGGCGGTTCCAATGCAGTCAGCGCCATCGGCAACGGTCAGGACTGCGATAAAGCGGTCGATCTGCAAATCTATGATTACTCTGCGGTGTCTTACGGCAATTATCACGGCAGCGACGTCCAACTGGAAGGCTGTACGCACAATCCCCCGAACACCGACAGGGTCGATAAAGTCAAACAAAACGCCTATGCGGCAATCGAGCCGGACGACATGGCGGTTACGTTTGACATGGGCGGTCACGGCGCCGCACCGGCAGCACAGACCGTCTTACGCGGGGAAAACGTGACCAAGCCCGCCGACCCCTCGGCCGACGGCTGGTTCTTCGACGGCTGGTACACGGACGGCACCTTCGCGACGCCTTTCGATTTCACCACGCCGATCCTGACTCCCGTCACGATCCATGCGAAATGGATCCGGACATATCCGGTCAAAGTGCAACTGAACTGGCCGGACGGCGCCGAAAAGCCGGAATCCGTTTCGGTCCGGTATCAGAATCGCTATTCTGCCGAAGGCGTCCGAACGGGGACGCTCACGCTCCATGACGCCAACAACTGGTCGGGTAACGTCACACTCTCCGAAAACAGCGTGCTGACGCTCAACGAACAGGTTCCGTACGGTTTCTTCTTCGGCACAGGCACACTGGAGGGCGTCTCGGCTGCCCCGAAAGCGCTGATCGCCGAGGGAGATTCGGTCACGCTCAATCTGCGTACGCTGACGCTCTCGACCGAGGAAAAGAACGCACTGCTGTCCGGCAGCGGCGTCCTGCGGCTTACCAACAACAAAGCGCGCATTTATTCGGCGCATGCCGAATGGGATATTCCGAAGGCCAATTACAAGCCGGCGACCGTTGCCGCTGTGCTGCAGCACCGGAACGGCACGGCGTGGGAGACGGTGGAAACGGTCGAACTGACCGAGACGAACGCATACACCGCATCATTCTCTCCGATCCCGGAAACGCCGGGTATGGACGATTCTTACCGCGTCCGCGAGCTGGATAAGGACGGCAGCGTCGTTCTGAACAGCACGGACGACGGCGGCAGCGCCTCTCCGACGGCAGCTCTTCATATCCGTCCGTGGACAAGCACGGAGATGGATATGGACTATCAGGTCTCCTATGCACAGAATGCGGACGGAAGCACCGTCGTGACCAACAGCGCGGGCAAGTATTTTTACGTCCGGATCGTATGGGACAACATAGACGATGAAACCGACAAACCGGATGAAGTCAACGTACATCTTCTTGCGGACACGGCGCTGGCATCCACCGTGACGCTCAGCGAAGAAAACAACTGGGAAGCCGTCTTTGAAGGCCAGATGCATGACGCAGACTATCGGATCCGCGAGCAGAACGAAGATTACAGCACGGTCTATATGACCGGAGACACAAGACCGTCGTTCGATTCTCAAAGACCATTTGACAAGGCCTGGTACACCGTCACAAGAAACGGTAAGACGCGGATCTTCGAGTACGACGTCTCGATCGAAATGAGCGAAGACGGCCGATCTGCCGTGATCACAAATACCAAATCCGGCGTCATCTACGCCGTCCGGAATATCTGGAACGCTCCGGAAGACAGCCCGTGGCCCAGACGCATCTTTTCGGTCAAGGCCGTGCTGCAGCGCCGCACCGTTGACGATCAGGGTATCGTGAGCTGGGAAGATGTTGAAATGATCGACCTTTCCGCGTACGAAACCGAAACGGAAGGCAGATTCGGCGCGATCCCGATCGGCAGCGGATTCCGTGACGAGGACTACCGCGTGCGCGAGTGGGCGAAAAACACGGATTATTCGGCTTACGCAAGTTACCCGTTCCGGATCGACGCGGAGACAGACGATCCCGGCGCCGACGGCAGGCTTCTGCTTGCGCTGCAGGATGGGGATAACACAAACGCGCAAGCGCCGCATTACTCCGTGGAAGTCAGAGAATGGTCGGCTGAAACAACAGACTGGGTGTATTCGCGTCCGACAGGCTACACGGCGACATATGCGCGGGACGCGGACGGCAACTTCCTCATCATCAATACAGAGGATGGAACAGACCCCATCGAGGTGCCTGTCGAGCACACTTGGGACACACCGTCCTATGCGTGGTCATTCTCGGATGAAGCCTGGCGCTGCACCGCAACGCTCACGTGTGTGGACGACAGCAGCCTGACGCAGACCGAGACAGCGGTCGCCGCATACGAGGTCACCACGGAACCGACCTGCACCGAAGCGGGCGAAACCACCTACACGGCAACATTCGAAAATGAAGCGTTCGAGACGCAGACACAGACGCTCGCGGACGTCGCGCCCACCGGACACCTCTTCACATGCTACGTCTACAACAAAGACGCGACGATCGAAGCCGACGGAACCGAGACCGCAATCTGCGACCATAACTGCGGGTTGACAGATACCAGAACTGCCGTCGGGACCATGATCGTGCTCGACGAGATCAGTGTGACGATCGACGACGGGATCGGCGTCAACTTCCTGCTCGGTCTCGACGATCCGTCGCGCGAAGGCGTGGAGAGCGTCACCGTGACCTATAAGGACTTCAGCGGCAATACTGTGACCCAAACATACGCAAAGAGCGAGCTGCCCGCAGAGAACGGCAAATACAAACTGACCGTGCGCGTCGCACCGGCGCAGCTGGCGGACAAGCTGACCGTCTGCGTCGGCGGCAAGCAGCTCGAACAGTCCGTTCTGGGATACTGCGAAGAACTGAAAGGCAGCGATTTCGCGCAGAAATATAAGGACGTCGCGCTCGCGCTCGAGCAGTACGCGCAGGCGTCGAACGTCGTATTCAACTACACGGCCGATGCGATCACAGACATTTCCGCTCTGGACACGGATGCGATCAACGCATACACCGGCGCGGTGTTTGCGGACGGCACGGGCAAAGTGACCGGCGCGTCGTTCATGGCGCTGACGAAACCGGAGTTCCGTTTCTATACCGCGAACATCGACGAGCAGACGGCGTATGATTACAACGAGGCCGGCGTCACCGCGGCGATGGACGGCGGCAGCGACACGCTGAACGCACGTTTCGTCAAAAAGGCGGACGGCGCAGTTTTGATCGAAGTGACCGGCGTTTCCGCCGAGAACATGGACAAGACGATCACCGTCACAATTTCCGGTCTCGGCACGATCACGTTCAACGGCAACGCGTTCGCCAAGGCGATGACAATGAGCAGCAGCCCCGCACAGCAGAACCTCGGCGCGGCGCTCTACAACTACGGCGACGCGGCAAAGACCTGCTTCGGCGCATAAGGAGGAACGACGATGAAAAAGACATACGAAAGCCCCGAGCTGCGCGTCGAACCGTTTGACGTCGAGAACGTCATCACCGCATCCTCCGCAAATCCGATCCAGAACGTGCTCGACACCGTCGGCGACTTCATGGAGAACATGATCGATATGTTCGGCAGTTTGGGACAGTAACCGCAGCGGTGAGACACAGTACAAAACCCGGCGCGTCAGACCACAAATCTGAAGCGTCGGGTTTGTGCATTATGTACAATTTATGTGCAGCCGATTTGACAGATCGGGCATTGCGAAGACGGGTTGGTAAATCCGTCTTCTTTGTTTTCGGCGGGAAGGCGCAAAAACGCATACCCTCCCCCGGCAAACAAACCGCTCCGAAAACTTGATTCTTACCCCGACTTCTGGTATGATGTATTTATCGGAATAATGCTATGAGGAGTGCGGGATGATGAAAGATCTGCGTCAGGCAAAACGCCTGTTCGGAAAGGACGCGGCCGCGTCCGGGGCAAAGCGATGAGCGCCGTTCGTGAAAAGCGCTACGTCGGGTACGGCGAGGCGCTTGCCTACGGTCTTGCCGCCGGCGGCAAGAGCTTTGTCACGACGCCGACGCAAAGCGGGTATCTGTCGTTGTTTTTCACAAAGGTATTCGGACTGCCGGCCGGCGCTGTTTCCTTTATGATGCTGCTGTCCGGACTTTGGGACGCGGTCAACGATCCGCTGATCGGTTCCGTTGTGGACAAGACGCGCACGGGCTACGGAAAACTGCGCCCGTGGCTGATTCTTATGCCGCTGCCGTTCGCCGTTTTTACGGTGCTGCTTTTCGGCGGTCCGTCGTTTATGAGCGGCGTGTCCTCCGTCGGCGCGCGGATCGTCTACATGTATGTTTCCTATATCCTGTGGGAACTGTCTTTTACCTTTGCGGACGTGCCGTTCAACGGCATGACGACCGCGATCTCACCGCTCCCGCAGGACCGGACAAGAGCCATTTCCTTTTCGACCTTCATCAGCGGGATCGTTGCCGGCGCATCGCAGACGCTGCTGCTCTCGCTCATGGACGCATCCGAAAAGGGCGTGTGGAATGTCGGCCTGAAAACGGTCTTTTTGCTGATCGGCGTGATCGCGGCGGTATTCGGCGGCGGACTGTTTTCTCTTGCGGGGATCTTTACCAAAGAGCGGGTCGTGCAGTCTGCGCGACAGCCGAGCATCAAAGACAGCTTCAAGGTACTCCTGCACAACAAGCCGCTTCTGCTGATCGTGCTGAGCAATATGCTCATGTCCGCAGGCGGATTGTATAACGTGTTCACCACGTACTATTTTGCCGAGGTCGTGCAGCTCAACTCTTTGAAACTGCTGATCGACATCCCCGGCGGCGCGGTCGGGATCGGCACCTATCCGTTTATTCCGGCGATCAAGCGCAGATTCGACAACAAGCAGCTGATGATGATCCACTTCATTTCCAAGGCTGCGATCGGCATCATTTGCTTTTTCGCAGGGATTCGGCATTACGCAAGCAAAGCGGTCGCCGTGCCCGTGCTGATGCTGCTGAACATCGTCATCAGCATCGTGAACACGGTCAAAAACATCATTACCACAGAGATGATCGGAGATACCATCGACTATATGGAGCTGAAAACCGGCGAGCGAAATGAGGGCGTGTCGTTTGCGGTGTCGTCCTTTTTCAGCAAGATCACCGGTTCCGTCAGTACCGCGATCGCGACCGCCGTGCTGCCGATCATCGGCCTTTCCTACAAAACGGTAAACGGCAGGCAGGTCGCTGTTAAAGGCGAAAAAACCGATTTCTATATCTGGATGTTCTATGTGCTCGTGCCGCAGCTCGTCAACACGCTGGGCATGATCCCGTTCTTCTGGTACAATCTGACAGGGAAACGCCTGGCGGACATCCGCACCCAGCTTGCCCTGCGCAGAGAAGAGATGGTCGCGAAGATCAGCGAAGCGGAGGAAACGCCATGAGAAAGTGCCCGAAATGCGCGCAGCGGTTATCGCCGCTTTACTTCAAAACCGCGTGCAAATACTGCGGCGCGGATCTGCTGTACTATCGTTTTGACGAACGGCTGGAGCAGGACGCGCAAAAAGCCGCCGCGCAGGAGGAGAAAATACAGCGGCTGCTGAACAAACTGCCGTTTCGCAAAAAGCGGTAGCGTTCATTTGTGCGCACGATCGACGAATGACACCGGAGCGTCTGCCGCAGGAAGCAGGATTCCGCACATGGGTTTGTGCATCCTGCACAATTATTGCGCAGTCAATTTGACAGATCGGACAGTGTTGAAAGCAAAATGTCCATTCAGAATATTGTTGCCGAAACGGATCGGATATGCTATAATCAAAGCAGTCCGTCGGGACTTGCGGAGAGCAGTGCAGACAAAAGCGGATCCGATCCGCACGCGATCATGCAGGAGGTACAAAATGAAACACGGAAAGCCACACAAAGCCGTGCTGAAAAGAATCGGCTGCTTTGCGCTGATCCTGAGTATCATGCTTGGCGCGGGAGGTGTAACGATGCAGTCGTTTGCGCAGGACGCCGGCGCAATTTATGTTTCGCCGGACGGAGACGATCGTGCGGACGGAAGCATGTCCTCCCCTCTGGCGTCGCTTCCCGCGGCCAAAGAGCGCGCGAAAGAAACCGGCGCACAGCGGGTCTGGTTCCGCGAGGGGTCCTATACGTTTACGGATACGGTCGAGTTCAACGCGCAGGATCAACACGGCGTGACGTATGCGGCATATCCCGGCGAAACGGTCACCTTTACCGCCGGGACACCTTACACCGGCTTTGAAAACTGCACGGTCAACGGTGTGCGGGCGCTGAAAAAAGCCGTCGGCAGACAGGCAGATTTCAATATCCTCTTCAACGCCGAAACGACGCTGCCGCGAACACGGTATCCGGAAAGCGGGTATCTGCTGATCCGCAATGCGGACGATCGGTACTGCATCAACCCGGATCTTCAGGTCGATGCGAATTTCCACAAAGGCTATACGGCGCTGATCGCCGACAAAAAAGATATTCCCGCCATGCGGAATATCGGCGACGTCGTTGCGCGCGTGCTCCACTTCTGGAAAGACGAGATGCTGCGCGTCAAGAGCTATGATGCATCCACCGGCGTTCTGGAATTCACCAAACCGTCCTCCATGACGTTTCATAAAAACGAACGGTATTTTTTAGAAAACGTCTTTGAGGCGCTGGACAAGCCCGGCGAGTGGTATCTCGACAAACCGAACGGCGTGCTCTATTACATCCCGCAGCCGGGAGAAACCGCGCAGAACGTCACGCTCTGGGGCAGCGAAACCGAAACGCTGTTTCGTATTGACGGCGCCGACAATATCCGCTTTGAGCGCATCGTCTTCCGCGGCAACGGGTTCAATATTCCCGAGGCCAGGGATCATTCCCAGGCAGCGTACAACGCGCCAAGCTGCATCGTCTGTCAGAACGCCAAAGGCTTCGAGCTGCAGAACTGCGAGTTCCGCGATATGGCGGCGTGCGCCGTTTTTCTGGGAGAAAACGTGCAGGCGTCTTCCGTTGACAGTTGTCTGTTCCGCAACATCGGCGCGCAGGCGGTCTATATCCGCGGAGAAAACCTGCAGCCGGACGATCCGCGCGTCACGCGCGATATTCGCGTGGTCAACAATTCCGTCTGCGGTTTCGGGCGCGTGTTTTTCAACGCGGTCGGCGTGCTGGTCATTCATGCGTGCAGCGTGACCGTCTCCCGCAATGAAATCTGCGACGGCTATTACACGGCGATCTCCGTCGGCTGGGTGTGGGGCTTTTCGCACAATATCACGTTTAACAACACCGTTTCCGACAACCTGATCTATAACATCGGACAGGGGTGGCTGTCGGATATGGGCGGCATCTATATGCTCGGCGTCCAGCCCGGGACGGTCATCTCCGGCAACGTGATCCACAATGTGGCGGCAGATCCCGGCGAAGGCGGCTACGGCGGCTGGGGCATTTATCTGGACGAAGGTTCCTCCGAAATGCTGGTGGAAAACAATCTTGTCTTCGCCTGCGGCAGCGACGGATACCATCTGCACTACGGACACTTGAATACGGTGCGCAACAACATCTTTGCGCTGAACGCCGAGTCGCAGGTACGCGTCGTATCCGCGCTGCACCGTGTGGAGGGAGACCCGTGCACGGCGAGTTTTGCGCACAATATTCTTCTGACAGACGGCAGAGCGCTGACGTTTTCCCATCTCGACAGCAAGGAAGCCTTTGCGGAAGACGGCAACATCCTCTGGGATCTGACGTACGGCAAGGACGTGTATCTGGCAGTGAGCGGCAACAACCGCAAAGCCATGTCATACGAAACGGCGCGCCGCAAAGGGTACGCCGAAAACGCGGCGGTCCTCGATCCGATGTTCCGCGATGCGGCACAGTTTGATTTTACGCTGGCGGACGATTCGCCCGTTATTGCGCACGGCTTTGTGCCGTTCGACTACTCCGCCGCCGGCACGACGAAAGGCACGGTGATCGGCTTATCCGCACAAGGCGGCGAAACGCCCTACAACGCGCATTCCGCTGCGCAGCAGTACGTCCGTGCCAGAGAACTGTTCCACGCCTTTTTGCTGTTCTGGTACCGGATCGCAGACTTCTTCACCGGATTGTTTGCCCGTTGAGCTGCGGTTCAAGCGCGAAAAAACCTATGCCGATCCCTTCGTGGCCGTCTCGCCCGATCTGCCGCCGTACGGAAACGGCAGACAGGCGCACTGCGGCAGGCGAACAAACCGAAACACATACAATGAAGCACATACAAAGGAGAAGAAAAGCATGACGCACAAGCACACGCCCAAAAGAATCCTGTCCGTAATCCTTTCCCTTTCCCTGCTGGCCGGCAGCCTGCTTTGCTTTTCGTTCGGAGCAGGCGCGGTATATTACAGCGAGGGGCAAAAAATCGCGCGGGTGATCACCGATGAGGGTATTGTACTGCTGAAAAACGAAAACAACGCGCTGCCGGTCCGGCGCGGCAGCAGCGTCGCGCTTTTCGGAGAAGCGCAGCGTATCGGCCCGAAAGACGAGGATTTCTGGAATAAGCGCGGGTACATCCCGTACGGATACGGTTCGGAATCGCAGGCGGGCGATTTCGGCGACAAACCGATCGACCCGCTCGATGCGCTGAACGCCGCCGAAAAGGACGGAGAAATCACCATCTACCGCCAAATGAGCGACAGCTACTGTGCCGCGCTCGCCGCGGGCGAGCTGTACGCGCCGACGGACGCCGAGGTGCGGGAAGCTGCGCAAAAAGCGCAGACGGCGATTTGTTTCTTCAGCCGCTGGGGCGGCGAGGCATTCGATGTGGCACGCGGAGATTGGTATCTGCGCGAGTACGAAAAGACTTTGCTGCGTCAGTTGACCGCGGCGTTTGAAAAGGTGGTCGTCGTGCTCAACACGCCGTCTGTGATCGATACCTCGTGGGCTGTCGGAGAGATGGACGGCATCCGCGTGGACGCCGTGCTGTATGTCGGCTATACGGGTATGCAGGGCGGTCTCGGTATTGCGGACGTGCTGCTCGGCCGCGTGAATCCGTCCGGCAAGACGAACGACACGTGGGCAAAGGATCTCGCCGATTATCCCTCGACCGCCGGCTGGGACCGGAACGATCAGGCGTATACGGAAGACATTTTCGTCGGCTATCGCTGGTTTGAGACTTTCGATCCCGACTATGAAAAGGTCAATTACGAATTCGGCTTCGGACTTTCTTATTCCTCTTTCAGCATAGAAACAAACAGCTTCTCTTTTGACGGAAATACGGTTTCCGTCAACGCCGTCGTCACCAATACGGGAACGGCCGCAGGCAAAGAAGTGGTACAGATGTATGTGTCCGCGCCGCAGGGCATGCTCGGCAAAGCGGCAAAATCCCTCTGTGATTTCGCAAAGACAAAGATGCTCGCCCCCGGAGAAAGCCAGACACTGACACTGACCGCCGCAATGCGCGACCTCGCGTCGTTCGACGATCTCGGCAAAACCGGCAGTAAGTCGTGCTATGTGCTGGAAGCGGGCGATTACCGCTTCCTCGTGGGCAATTCCGTCCGCAGCGTAAAGGAAGCGGGTACGGCCGTAATCGACACGCTGACCGTGACGCAGCGGCTGTCGTCTCTGTGCCCGACGAATCTCGAAAAACGTCTGCTTGCAGACGGAAACTACGAAACGCTTCCGGCGCGTGAATCGGCACAGAACTACGTGCATACCGAAGTGCCGAAGGCAAATGTCGAAAAGAGCAAAACGCTCGTCGGGCATCGGCTTTCCGAAGTTGTGTTCGGAACGCTCACCATGGAAGACTACCTTGCGCAGTGGAGCGACAAAGAGCTGGCGACTTTCTTCGTTTCCTATGAACAAAACCAAGTCGGATGCAGCGACGCACTCTGCGTCAAGTACGGACTGAATCGCTTCTCGCAGGGTGACGGCGGCATGGGACTGTGCTTTATGGGAACCGCCTACCCCTGCAACGCGATCTTGGCGTGCACATGGAACACGGATCTTGTCGAAGCGTTCGGACTGCTGCTCGGCGCGGAGCTGTACAAAAACAACGTGGGCATGTGGCTCGGCCCGCCCGTGAACATGCGCCGCAACCCGCTTGCCGGCAGAAATCTGGAGTACTACTCCGAGGACCCCTTCGTTTCGGGCAGATTGGCGACCATCATCATCAAAGCCGTGCAGCGAAACGGCATCCCCGTGTGCATCAAGCACCTGATCTGCAATGAGAAGGAAGCGGGAAAAATCTGGAGCGATTCGCAGGTCTCCGAACGCGCGCTGCGCGAGATCTATCTCAAGCCCTTTGAGATGGGGATCAAGGAAGGCCATGCCGAAGGGATCATGACGTCCTATAACGTGATGAACGGTCTGCCCACCTCTGAAAATGCGGATCTGCTGCGCGGCATCATCCGCGGCGAGTGGGGGTACCGGGGATTCATTACGACAGACTGGGGCAACTGCAAGAACGAAGTTCGGGAGATCAACGCGTCCAACAACGTGCATACGCCGTATGACCACTGCGACATCGACCTGATCAATGCCGCCATCGACAGCGGCGAGATCACGCGCGCAACGCTGGAGGAAGGCGTGACACAGATCCTGTGGACGCTGGTGCGCACGCCGCGGTATTACAGAGCGAACGCCTGTATCCTGCCGCATCAATATGATGAAAGCGGTTGCTGCACGGTTTGTCACAGCCCGAATCCGGCAGTCAGAAAAGAGCTTTCCAAAACGCTTGCAAAGCTTGTGCCCGAGGCAGGGATCGACGCGGGCAAAGCCGTCCGCTTCCGCTATCCGAGCGTCAACGACTTCTTTGCCCGGAACACCGAAAGTTTCTGCGCAGTCGCCATGGCGGTCATTAAGTGGCTTTTCAACTTCTTTGTACAGCTTCTCGGCAGAGTGTAACCGCACACACATTCCGCTTTTACTGTGGTAAAAAAAGGAGAAATGGGAATGTTCAAAAAATTCATAGCGTTTTTGGTCAGCCTTTTCCTGACGCTTTCCTTCACGCTGAACAGAGCGTATACGGGCGTCAACAACCCCAACAACGAAATCACCATCACGCCGAACCGCTTCGCGGAAGAGAACGAGTTTATCTCTATGGAGCAAGAACGGGAGAGACTGCCTACCTTCATAGAGGAACGCGGCAATCTGCCGAAGCCCGTCTGGGACGGACACGACGACGCGGTCGACTGTTATTACAGAACATGGGAATTGGCGTTCGCTAATCTGAAACAGCCGTCGCTGTTTTCCGGCTTCGTGTCGAATTATATCGACGCGGCATTTGACGGTAACATCTTTATGTGGGATTCCGTTTTCATGCTCATGTTCGGCAAATACGGCGCCAGATCGTTTGATTTCCAGGGAACGCTCGATAATTTTTATTCGCACCAGTATCAGGACGGCTACATCTGCCGCGACATGGAACAGGACACCTGCAAGGAGCGGTTCACCCGCTTCGATCCCGCTTCCACTGGGCCGGAGATCATGTCCTGGTGCGAATGGGAATATTACAAGAATTTCGGCGACGCCGAACGCCTTCGGAAGGTTTTCCCGTGTCTGATGGCATACCACGAGTGGATGCAGGAATTCCGCACCTGGCCGGACGGCTCGTACTGGTCCAGCGGGTTCGGCTGCGGCATGGATAACCTGCCGCGTCTGCAGCCGGGCTATCACGTTTCGTTTTCGCACGGCCATATGATCTGGAACGACGCGTGTATGCAGGCGCTGCTGGATTGCCGTGTGCTGATCGAGATGGCAAAGGTTCTGGGAAGAGAGGCGGACGTTCAGGGTCTGGAGGAGGAGCGCGATCACCTGCTTCGCGTAGTCAACGAGCGTCTTTGGGATGAAGAGACTTCCTTCTACTATGACGTCTGGAGAGACGGCAGCTTCAACAACGTCAAGCACCTGGGCGCATACTGGGCGCTGCTTGCGGACGCAGTTCCGAAAGACCGGGCGGACGCTTTTATCGCGCACCTGACAAACGAAGACGAATTTGCCACGCCCTGCATGCTGCCGGTGCTTTCCGCGGATCATCCGTCGTTCAGCGCGGACGGCGGATACTGGTGCGGCGGCGTCTGGGCGCCGACAAATTACATGGTGCTCAAGGGACTGGACACGTACGGACAGTACAATCTGTCCCATCAGATCGGCCTGAATTATCTGCAGAACGTCGTTTCTGTCTTCAACGACACGGGCACCGTGTTTGAAAACTATGCGCCCATGCCCGGCGCAGACGGCAAACCGCGGCAGGGCAGCGTAGCGCACGCGAACTTTGTGGGCTGGACAGGCGTCGTTCCCATCTCCGTTCTGTTCGAGTATGTGTTCGGGATCAAGCCGGACGCGCAGAACAACGTCATCCGCTGGAACGTCGATCTGACCGACCGCTTCGGCGTAGAGAATTATCCCTTCGGTACGGACGCGACGCTCTCCATGCTGTGCGGCGCGCGCGGCAGCATCTCGGAAGAGCCGCAGGTTGAGATCCATTCCGACAAGTCCGTGACTGTCGAGGTTTTCTGGAACGAAGGCAGACAATCGAAAACGATCTCGGTCAGAGCCGGACAATAAACGGGAATAAGTCGTTATCCCGCATAACGGCAATAAACGGCAAAATTAAACCGATGCAAAGGCGTTCTGTCTCTGCATCGGTTTTTCATTTGCCGGCATGATACACGCGTTTTTTCAATACTTGCCGGGCGCGGGCGCAGGCTTGCTTCACAATGCCCAGTCCTTCACCCCAAAAGGGTTATGCCTGCTCAAACTGCGGACGCCATGCCGCGAACTGCAAAAGCTGCGCATCCGTACGGTGATAGTACCGTTCGCCCTTGTCGAGCTTTGCGATCTGCGCCATTTCCGCGTCTGTCAGCGTAAAGTCGAGGATGTCGAGGTTGTCCCGGATGTGCGCGACATTTTTGCTGCCGGGGATCACGGCAAAACCCATCTGCGTGTGCCAGCGCAGGATCACCTGTGCGGGCGTTTTGCCGTATTTCCTGCCCAGTTCCGCAAACACCGGTTCCTGTAAAAGGGATTTGTCCCCGTGGCCGAGCGGATACCAGCTCATCAGACGGATGCCGTATTTGTCCAGCGTTTTGCGAAGCTCGCTCTGCGTAAAATACGGATGCGCTTCGACCTGCATGAACTGCGGCACGATCTCCCATTCGGTTTCCAGCTCGGATAAATATTTGCCCTCGAAATTGGAAATGCCGATGGATTTCGCCTTGCCCGCTTTGTACGCTTTTTCGAGCTGTCTGTACCCGGCAAGCCAGTTGCCCGCAGGCTGGTGGATATACAAAAGATCCACATAATCGACGCCCAGCCGCTCCAGCGTTTCGTCCACGGCGTTCGGATTCTCGTATTCGCTCGGCCAAATCTTGGTAGAGAGGAATACGTCCTCGCGTGCAAGAGTGCTCTGCTTGATGCCTCTCCCGCAGGCGCGCTCGTTGACATAGGCGTTCGCCGTGTCCACGAGGGAATACCCCATTTTCAGCGCTTCCCGGACGCTGTTTTCCGCCTCGGCGGGCGAAAGCATGAACGTGCCGATACCGATGACCGGACATTCCAGTTTGTTGTTTAACGTGATGGTTTCCATTTCTTTTTCCTCCGTTCATTTAATATACAGACGCTTTGGAGAATGTGAATCTCCAAATGCCGTTTTCTTTGCGCAGTGTAAAGTCGCCGCGCAGCCGCCAGCTGTTCTTTCGCCCGCCGTACACAGCAGCCAGTACGCGGCTTTTGCCGGTCATCTCCGCCGTGTTCCCGTGTACGGTCACGTCGATGCTGTCGTGTTCGGCGGCGTAGTAGTTGAATGTGCCGTCCAGCAGTCCGCGCAGAAACGTCTCCTTCGACTGCCGCACGCCGGTCATGTGCAGCAGCACATAGTCGTCCGCCATCAGGCGGCGCAGTCCGTCGGCGTCCTTGGCGATCATACACTGCCAGTATTTCCGGTACAGTTTCCGGATGGCTTCCCGCTCCTCCATCGGCTCAAAGAACGCCGTTTGCGGAAAGCCACTTCCGCACGGCGGGTTTGGCGTCTGCGGCGCCGCTTCCGGTAACGGAAAGGCCGCGTCTGACGGCTGCCCCGGGACAGGCACGCTGAATATCGCGCTCACTGTGTCCCATACCGCTGCCCTCGTTGGTGCACAGCGGCAGGATCGTCTTGCCGGAAAAGTCGAACGCTTCGAGGAAAGTAAGGACTGCCATCGGCACGGTGCCCCAATAGTTGGGATAGGCAAGCACGATCGTGTCGTATGCGTCGACGGACGCCGGCAGACTGACCAGTTCCGGCCGCGCGTTTGCGCGCAGATCCTTCTTTGCTTCCTCGATGCAGGTCATGTATACGGGAGAATACGGATTTTGCATCTCGATTTTGAACATGTCCGCGTCGAGCAGTTCCCGCATGCCGCCGCAGACGATCTCCGTGTTGCCGACCTTGACGTAACGCATTGCGCCCGCATAATAGTTTTCGTCCGCTCGTGAAAAGAATACGATCAGTGTTTTTGCCATAAGTGTGACCTCCTTTGTTTTTCTGCCTTTATTATACGAGAAAACTATTGCAAAGTCCAATCGAAATGTTGTATAATTGATTGAAATGTTAAATAGCTCGGAGGGCACTATGACCACGAAACAGATTGATTACTGCATCGAGCTGGCGCGTACACAGAATTTCAGCCGCGCCGCGGAGAACCTGTTCGTCAGCCAGCCGACCTTCTCCTATCAAATCAGGCTGCTGGAGGAGGAGATCGGATTTGCGGTTTTCGTGCGCAGCGGAAAAGGCGCGGCGCTCACGCCCGCCGGCGCGCAGTTTGTGAGTTTTCTGTCCGGTATGCGCGAGGATTTGAAACGTGCCGTCGAGCAGGGACAGAATTTCAGCGCGCGGTATAAGGACAGCATTTCGATCAGCCTGACGGTGCGGCAGGCGGTGTTTTTTCTGCCGGAGGCGATGCGGCTGTTTGCCGAATCGTCGCCGGATGTGCAGATCGTGCCGAAGTTTCAGTACGAAAACGGTATAGATGATTTTCTCAAAGGGAAGACGGATATTCTGTTTGCCTTGAAAGAACAAACGAAACAGCTTCCGAATACCGCTGTGCATGATCTGTTCGAGAGCCGTATTTATCTGATTGCGCGGCGGGATGATCCGCTCACGGACAAGAACCGCATCACGGAAAGCGATCTGTACGGCCGGGCACTGATGGTGGGCGGCGGATCGCCCGCGGCGCTCAAGGCCGTGCAGCACCGTCTGATAGCGAGCGGAAAAATCGACTATTTCAACAGCGCGGATCACGACACGACGCTGACGAATGTCGCTGCCGGACGCGGCGTCTGCCTGGCGCCGGGATTTCTGAACGACCACAGCGGCCAGTTCGCATGGATTCCGTTCGACTGCGCAGAGTCTTTCTCCTGTGTGCTCTGTACGCACCGCGAGGACAAACGGCAGGCGCTTGCGTCGTTTTTGCGCATTCTGAAAACACTGTACGCGGAAGCCGCCGCTTTCCCGCTGTAAAAAACGCCGACCGATAAACCGGAATTGAAAGGACGATTGTTTATGAAACTGATCGACGCGCTTTTGTCGCTTGAAACAACGCACACATCGCCGGACTGTTCGCTCAGCCCTATGTATTCCAACTTCGGGCTGTGTTTTGACGCGCAGACCGGCGGACCCGCACTGCTGCTGCATTACAACCGCAAGACCCGGTCTGTTTTTTCGCCGTTGTTTTCTTTTGCCGCGAGCTGTGAAACCAAGTCTTCCTTCCTGTGCGCAAAGTTTACCGGCGGATGCGGCGCGTACGAACTGTGTTATTATGATACGGACGCATTTGTGCTGCAGGGAGAAAACGCCTCCCCCGTACACATTTTCGGGCATGAAGACTGTGCGCTGCAGCCCTGCTGGCGCACCTTCGCCGATAAAGATCTGCTGCTGTATCAGGGCTATTCCAAAAACGCGGACGACCGCGACCCGGATGCTTTTGTGCCGGTGCTCTGCGGTCTGCGGGTGCTGACGGGAACGCTCCGTGAGGACAACGACGGCGCTGTTGTTCTGCCGGATCAAGAGGGCAGACTGTATTTTGCCGCTGCGTTCTCCGTGTTGGAAATCTCCGAACGGCATATAAAGCAAACGCTTCTCGCCGCTCCGGAAAACATCTGCGGTGCAAAGAGCGCCATGCGCCGGTGGGCAGAGGACTGCGCCGGCGGGATCTCGCACATGCCCGCGGACACAGCCGCCCGGCACACGTTTCTGACGGCGGTTTCCGGACTGCTGATGAATCTGACGAAAGCGCCGGGGAACCTGTCGCGCTGTGTTTCCGCCTTTCCCAGCCGGGGCGGTTATCCTGCGCATTTCATGTGGGACAGCGCGTTTCAGAATCTGGCGTATGAACAGATGCATGCCGAAATCGCGGCGGATGCGCTGCTGCAGCTTGCCTATGCCGTCCGCCCGGACGGTAAGATCCCGCAGTTTTTATGCTCCACCTGGGCAAGACCGCACCATGCGCAGCCCGCGCTGCTGGGCTGGGCTGCCAAGCGATATGTGGAACACGTGGGCGCACGCAAGGCAGGCAGCGCGTTTATCCGCACGATGGCTTCCGCGCTTGCCAAAAACAATGAATGGTGGCTGACACAGCGCATCACGAAATTCGGATTGATCTGCTGCCCGCACGGTCTGGAGACCGGACAGGACGACTCTCCCCGGTTCGACGACGGTCCCGTGCTGGCGGTGGACATGAACAGTTATCTGCTCTCGCAGATGCGCGCCGCAGCATATTTCTGCCGTTTGGCGAAAGACAGCGCAGGCGCGGCGGATTGGGAAGCGCGCGCCGACGCGTTTGCCGCACGAATGGTTGCCTGTCTGTACGATGAAGAAAAGAATCTGTTTTTTGACGCGGATCCCGTTACCGGTGAACGCCGGACGCTCGTGACGCTTTCTTCCCTGATCCCGCTCTGGGCAGGCGTGCCGCTGCCGGAAGAAAAGATCCGCGCGATGATCGAAGGATATTTGCTGAACGCGGACTATTTCTTCGGCAAAATACCGTTCCCGTGCGTGGCGTACTGCGAACCGGTATATGAACCGGCGCATTGGTGGCGCGGTCCCACCTGGATGCCGGCGGCATGGCTGATGCTGGAGACGCTGGACAAATACGGTTATGCGTCCCGACGGACAGAAGCGGCGCGGCGGCTGTATCGGATCATGAAGGAAGACGGCGTTTTGCACGAACTCTTTGATTCCGCCGCCGGCAAAGGTCTTGGCTGCGATGAACAGGGTTGGACTGCGGCGATCTTTATCCGCCTCTCGCTGGAAGACGGCTGCGAGTGAGCGCCGCCGTGTACAAAAGGCCGGGCGTCAGGCAATTTCTTTCTCAAACCGATCCCGCTTTTCGGGATCAAAATGTTCGTCCGTGCTGTTGCGGGATCGGGATTCGTGTGGTATAGTATGATTGATTCGAGATACATAAAGAATCTGTACGGCAAAGCAAGCAAAGGAGAAACCGGATATGGAGAGTATGCGATACAGGAAGCTCGGAAAAACAGGACTGACGGTCAGCGAGATCGGGTTCGGCGGAGAGTGGCTGGAACGGCACGAGGAGTCGGAGTCCGTCGATCTGATGCGCTACGCGCACAGCAAGGGGATCAATATTGTGGACTGCTGGATGCCCGACCCCAAATCCAGAGATATCATCGGCAAAGCCATGCAGGGGTGCCGGGATTCCTGGTATGTGCAGGGACACATCGGGTCGACTTATCAGAACGGGCAGTATGTCCGGACGCGGGATCTGCAATATGTCCGCC
The DNA here is from genome assembly GCA_902790325.1 of Oscillospiraceae bacterium. Lineage (GTDB taxonomy): Bacteria > Bacillota > Clostridia > Oscillospirales > Acutalibacteraceae > UBA1425. The sequence continues at coordinate 22,090 of CADARP010000008.1, forward strand.
CCGCATTTGAGGATCTGCTGAACCGCTTTTGCAGCGATTATGTGGATCTGGGCATGATCCACTACATCGATTCCATGGAAGACTGGAACAATGCCATGCACGGCGACTATATCGCGTATGTGCATGAACTGCACGAGAAGGGCACGATCCGGCATATTGGTCTCTCCACGCACAACCCGCTGATCGGAAAGCTCGCGGTACAGACCGGCTTTATCGAAATGATCCTGTTCAGCATCAATCCCGCCTTCGATATGCGCCCCGCAACGGAAGACCTGGACAGCATGTTCGGCGCGTACGACGCGGCGTATTCGGGCATCGATCCGGATCGGGCAGAGCTGTACAGGATGTGCGAAGAGAAAGACGTCGGCATTACGGTGATGAAGGGCTTTTTCGGCGGCAGACTGTTCCGCGCGGAGCAGTCGCCGTTCGGCGTGGCGTTCACACCGGCGCAGTTGATCCATTACGCGCTCACGAGACCCGGCGTGTCCTCTGTCCTTTGCGGCTATGACACCAAGGCGCAGGTGGATGCGGCGGTCGCTTACGAAACCGCTTCGGACGCAGAAAAAGATTATGCGTCCGTGATTGCCGGCGCGCCGCTGCACGCTTACGCAGGTCAATGCACCTATTGCGGACACTGCAAGCCCTGTCCTGTCGATATTGATATTGCGATGGTCAACAAGTTCTACGATCTTGCCGCCGCACAGAACGCCGTACCGGAAAGTGTGCTGGAGCATTACAGATCGCTGGAACACACGGCGTGCGAATGCATCGGATGCGGGGGCTGCGAAACCAGATGTCCCTTCGGCGTCAAGGTTGCGCAGAGAATGGCAAAAACCGCAGAGCTGTTCGGCATGTGACGCAGAGAACAAAAGGGAAACAACCGGCGGCACAGAGCATAAGGAAAAGCATAACGAGAACCCGGTACAAAGGCACGCCCTGTAACGTGCTTTTGTGCCGGGTTTCATTCTGCGGCGCGAAAAGCGCGCGATTTGTGACGCCTTGCGAAACGCGCAAGCGAAACTTATCTTTGCGTAAACCAGTTATAGATCCGAATGAAAAAGGAACGGATCACATTCCAGATCATCCGCAGAACGCCTATCGGCGTCAAATTCTGCGTGTCGTCGTTTGTGCCTCCCGGAAGAGTCGGTCTGTCGCCGGGGACGCCGGGATCCTGCGGAGAACCGGGATTGCCGCTCGACGCTGTGCCGGCGGTCGCGGTCGATACGGCGGTCGAGCCGTTCTTTAACGTACAGCTCGCGCCGGAGGTCAGCTCCGGGCTTGCAAACAGCACGTAGCTCGCGTTGCGTACCGCTGTCGCGGAATACAGCACGTTTCCGGACGCGTCCGTGATCCGGATGGCGCTGCCTGCCGTGACCAGATTGGTCTGACCGCCGCCGAACATGCCGCCGAAACCGCCGGGTCTTCCGCCGGCATTGCCGCCGAAGACGACATAGGGGGTGGACGCCGTATATGCCTGCTGCATCGCGGCGTGCCCGACCGCAAGAACCGTCGCGCCGCCGAACGTGCAGCCGTACTCGGTGTCGATCGGATCGCCGTCGCCCTGCGCGGGAGCATGCACTTCGAGCGTGCCGCCCGTCAGTTTGGCGCTGCCGTTGGAGTCGACGCCGTCGCCGTTCGACACGTTGATGTACACATAGCCGCCGTACTGGTTGTAGCTGAACTGTGTACTGCGCTCGGCGATGTCGCCGTTGGCGGCGTTGACGCCGTCGTCCGACGCCGTGACATAGACTTTGCCGGAGTAGACATTCACCACGGAACCCTCAATACCTTCCGCTGCCTTGGTCACTTTGATCGTCGGACCCGCCGTTCCGCTTTCGCCGATGTTCAGCGTGTAATCGGACTTGATGCCGTCGTCCGGCGCGGACACCGTGACGGCGCCGGACAGGATGTTCAGTTCCTTGTCCGCTTTCAGCGCGTCGTTGACGTTCGCCGTGATGTTGAGCGTGACGTCCCGGATCGTCAGGGACGCCGTCGAAAGCAGCGTGTCGGTCGCGTTGCCGTCCGCGTCCTCTTCGTACAGGTCGTACCCGCCCTTGACGCCGTTTTTGCCGTTTGAGGTGACGTTGATCGTACCCGTACCGGCGATGGTCACGTTCGAGCCGTCCTTGCATTTGATGACGGCGTTTTCAATGTCGGGATAGAGCGTTTCGTCGGTGTAGATGTCGTCGTTGTTGTATTGGTCATCCGCAAGGTTGTTGACCGTTCCGGCCGCCGCGGAGATCGTGACGCCGCTGCCCTTATTACAGGTGATCGGCGCGGTCGCCGAGGCGGAAAGGGTCAGACCGTCCAGCACGAGCGTGACGCCGGTCACGTTCTTTTTGACGACGATCGTGCCGTTTTTGCAGCTTCCCGAAACGACATATGTCCCCGCCGCGGTGAGGGAAAGCGCCGTATCCTTCACCTTATAGCCTGTGTACGCGCCTTCCGTGACGGTGATGCCGCTGTCGGAGAAGACAAAGCGTGTCGCGTCGGATGTGTCGGCGTCTGCCGCCGACGCCGGGATCGCCGTTGCGGCGAACAGAACAAAAGCGAGAAACAGGGCAATCGCTTTGTGCGAGGAAAAACGGATTTTTTTCATCAGGTGCATCTCCTTCGATTTATTGTCTGTCGTTTGCTGCGTCCGGATAGTTTTTTGAGAATACATCGGGTACCACGTCCTTTCTTTGTCCCCATCATACACCGCGTTCCTAAAGCCAAGTTAAAGAAAAAATACCCGGCGCAAAAATGCGTTTGAAAACGTACCTTTGCGCCGGCGATGTTTTTGATAAGCGTATCCGATCTGTCCGCTCATGCACGCAGATTTTGCATGGGAAAGCACTGCGTGCGGTTCCCGTTTTCCGTCATCCGTCAGACAAACATCACGCCGTTATCCTTCCGTAAACGTCCTCCTCAAAACATTATCCTGCAGTTCTTCCCCAAGGTTTATGAAGTATTCGCTGTAACCGCCTACCCGAACGATCAGATCGCGGTGGTTTTCGGGATGTGTTTTTGCGTCCAGCAGATCCTCCGGTGATACCACCGTGACGGTGTACTGCTGACCGCCGAGGGCAAAGTAGGTTTTCGCAAGCGCAATAAACGCCGTCTTCCCCTCTTCGCTGCAAAACAGTTTCTTATCGAACTTGTTCTGGAACACAAATCCGCTGCACGCGTCGGTATGATGATACCGCAGGACCGATCGGATGAGCGCAGTCGGTCCGTTCGCATCCCGTCCCGGCGTTGCGCCGATGCTGTCGGCAAGCAGCGGCTCTCCTTTTCGCTTTCCGTTCGGCAGCGCCGCCGTCCGGCTTCCGTATCGGGCGACACGGTTATACGGACTGCACCCGCCCGTAAACACACCGCCCCTGTAGGTATTGTGACGTTTCAGCACCGTGAGGAAACGGTTGAGCGCACGCGCGGTGACCGTATCCACTTCCGGCAGATCGTTGCCGAATTTGTCGCAGCTTTTGAAATCCTGCCAGAGCTGTCCGAAGCCCGCGAAGTCCGCATCCAGCGCTTCGATGAGTTCGGACATCGTATACTTTTTTTCCTCGTAAACCAGTTTTTTGACCGCATAAAGGCTGTCGCCGGCGTCGGCGATTCCCTCCGCCAGGATCTGCCCGTGGTTATAGAGCGGGCCGCCGTTTCGGTAGTCGCGCCCTTTTTCAAGGCATCCCGCGATCAGACAGGAACGCAGCGGGTGCGGTTCAAAAACGCCGCGAAGATGCTGATAGGTGTTTGCGCTGCTGCACGCGTTGTAGGTAACGTACTCCAACTGATCCAGAAACGCGCGTTCAAATCGGTCGTAAGTCGTAAACTCCAGCGGGTCGCCCGTCTCCATGGAAACCTGTTCACCGCACATCGCATCCACGCCGTTATGCAGCGCATACTCCAGGCATTTCGTGAAAACGACTTCACCGTCCTCAAGACCCATATGGCTCTTGCCGAAAATGTCGATCTGGTTACAGCCGTTCATACAGTACTCGTGGCTGTCCGCGGGCGGAATGCCGATCTTCTCGAGCGATGCGCAGACGACGTCGTCATTGTATAATGCGGGCAGACCCGCCCCGATCGCAAGCGTATCGGCTATCGCGCTCCAAAGCCGGTCAGGCGTATTCCTGTGCACGCGGCAGGTCAGGTTCGGCGTCTGATACCCTTTTCTGCGCACCATCGCGAGAATGTCGTAGGAGAGCGCGTTCGTTTGGTCGTTCCAGTCCGGATCGCTGCCGGAAATGCAGAGATTCCAGGAACGGTGGTCATGAAAATAGTCCCACAATCGGTCGAGCAGATCGGTGATCTCTTCCTTGTTTTCGGTCCGTGAATACGCGGGGAACATATACTGATCGAAACGACCGGGCGAATCGCTTCCGTCCATGGAGAAAATGAGCATGAACGAACACATCGCCGACGTGAAATCGTAAGCGGGTTTCTTCGGCACGGTTTCAAATGCCTTTGCCATACGAAGCAGAAACGCTTTGTCGTCGGCGTTCTCACATTCTGCGGCGCGCGCGGCGGCAAGTTTGCGATACCGTTCGCCGAAAATATCGATGGCGTCCAGCGCATACGAACAGGCGCGGTAAAACCATGCCTCGTCGGGGTATTTGCCGCGGTTTTCCGCCAGGATCGCGCGTATATGATCCGTGCCGCAGCAGACGATCCTGCCGTAATCCGGGTTGGAATGTCCGCCCCATCCGCCGCCCCATTCGGCATCGGCACGTTCAAGCGCATCCGTCATCTCGCAATACAATCTTCTGGCCTTGCTATTGAAAACGCGGATTTCCCGGCAATAGCCCCGCAGCGTCCGCGCATGTTCGGGAAAGCGCTCCGCAAGGCGCAGAATGCTGTCCTCGTCGAACCAGAGTCCCCGGGAAGGCGCGTAACCCGAGCTGCCGTATTTTGCTTCCAAGGTTATTTCCGGCAGCAGTTGAGGCGATAATCCGATCTCAAGGTTTTGCGCGGCATACAGCAGCGCAAGACCGACTCTCTCGCCATGCTCAAGGCTATCGTCCGAAAAATAGCCCAGCAGGAAAGGATCTATTTGAGCAAGCTTTGTCATAAAATCGACCTCCTTGACAGCGTTATCGGGATACACGCACGTCTGTGCCGTGCGAGACGAACAGGGAATGCCAGCGCGCGATTTCCGTCTCGCCCGCACTGTCGTGCACATAGGCGGCGGCTTTGCCGAGCTTTTCGGACTTTCGTGTGCCGAGCGAATGATACGGCATGATCTGCGCATATCTGTACTGTCCGCTATGCGCATGCAGATATTCCGACAGCGTGGCGATATCCGCATCGCTGTCGTTACAGTCCGGGATCATGGGCAGCCGGATGATGACGTCCGCGCGTCTGTCCAGCAGATACTCCAGATTCGACAGGATCTGTGCGTTGTCCGCACCCGTCAGTGTGCGGTGGCGCACGGGATCCATGCATTTGACGTCATACAAAAACGTCGTGCCGAGGTCTGCGGCTTTCTGATAAAAAAGCCGCGATCCCGCGCCGCAGGTCTCGATCGCTCCCGAAATACCGTTTTCCTTTGCGCGCGCGAGAATGTCCAAGGTGAATCCGGCCTGGCAGGAAGGCTCTCCCCCCGTTACGGTGACTCCGCCGCCCGAGGCGTCGTAGAACGCCTTGTCTTTCAGAACCTCCGACAACACTTCCGACACGGTCATTTCCCGGCCGATCCTCTCGTTGGCGCCGCTCGGGCACACGTCCGCACACCCGCCGCACCGGATACATTTTTTACGGTCGATCCTCAAAACGCCGGCCTCCATGCTGCGCGCGGGGCACACCGCAAGGCACCGGCCGCAGGATGTGCATTTGCGCGGATCGAAGGAAAGCTCCGGCGTTTTCGCCCGGCTTTCGGGGTTGTGGCACCAGACGCAGCGAAGCGGACAGCCCTTCAGAAACACGCACGTCCGAATACCGTCTCCGTCATGGATGCAGAATCTCTGTATGTTAAATACGATCCCCATGTTTCTCCTCTGTTCTCCGTGCTCCGCTGCGGCGCATTACATGCCCCGAAGCCGACCGGAACATCACATGCCGAGCGAAAGGGCGGGCTGACGGGCAAATCCTTTCCGCAGCGCGATCTCCTTGCCGCAGGCGGCGGATTCGTGGAACGCGCACATCAGATCCAGCACATGGAACGTCTGCGCGCAGTTTGCGCGGGGCGTTCTCCCCTCGCGCAGAGCGGCGCACATGTCCGCGACGCCGATGCCGCGGCTGTTTTCTCGGTATCCGTACACGACCGGCACATCTTCATAAACGCTCTGCCCTTCACGCAGCAGCTTAACCTGACCGCCGAAACCGTTGGGGTCCGGCACAAGAATGCTGCCCCGCGAGCCGAACACCTCCACGCAGGCCTGGTGGTCGTCATAGACGTCAAACGTCGTCGTCAGCGTACCGATGGCGCCGTTTTCAAATTTCATGAGACCGGCAATATGCGTGGGCACCTCCACGTCCACCAGCGTTCCGCGCAGGGGCTGGGACGTAATCAGCCGCTGCGGAAACGTGATGCGCGTATACGCCATCACGCTCTCGACGGCGCCGACCAGATTGACAAGACACGTCAGGTAGTACGGTCCCATATCGAACATCGGACCGCCGCCCTTCTGATAGTAGAACGCGGGGCCGGGATGCCAGCTCTCGTGCCCATGGCAGCGCATGGAGGCGTTCACCGCCACCACGTCGCCGATCCAGCCGTCGTCGATCAGTTTGCGGCAGGTCTGGATGCCGCCTCCCAGGAACGTATCCGGCGCGCCGCCCAGCAAAAGACCTTTTTCCCTGGCGAGCGACACCTGCTTTTCACCGTCCTCGCGGCAGATCGCAAGCGGTTTTTCACAGTAGGCATGTTTCCCCGCCTGCAGCGCCATCAGATTCACCGGGCAATGCTGGTCGGGCGTCGTGATGTTCACGATCAGTTCGATCTCGTCGTCCGCCATGATCTCCTCGTCGGTGAAATAAGCTTTCGGAATGCCGTATTTTTTCTGCGCTTCCAGCGCCCGTTCCGGAATCAGGTCGCACACCGCCGTCACGTTCACCGTGTCGGCAAACATACCGGTCAGATTGGTCAGATAAATGCCGCTGATATTGCCGCATCCCACGACGCCGACATTGATTTTTTTCATCTGCGCAGCCTCCTTAATACATTTTTGCGGGATTGGAGAATTGCTCGGGGTCCGGCTTCGTCCGGCGGAAAAGCTGTTTGCCTTCGGCTGCCCACAGCATCCCTCTGCGCATCATCTCCGCCGCCTCGGGAATATCGAAGACGTCATTGTGGTGTCCGAGAGAATTGTAATACACTCTGCCGTGTCCCCAGCGTTTTGTCCATGCGACAGGCACGTCCACCTCGCCGTTGGCGGCATGGTAATAATTGACGACGGGATACCGCGTCGTGGCGAGCACTTCGTTGGCGGGATCGACATGGACGTAATACTGCTCGGAACAGACGTCAAAATCGGGTATTCCCTCCACCAGAGGGGAAGATCCCCGCCGGATATGCACGCGGTAATTCGTACCGTCGCCGCCCGGATGGGAGACCCACTGTCCGCCGGTCATGAACTGCCATTCGGTATCGCTGCGGAAGGAATCGCACATGCCGCCGTGGCATCCGGCCAGCCCAACGCCGTATTTTCCCACCGCTTCCGCTGCCGCGACAGACTGCTCATGGGTGATCTCGCCCATCGTCCACACAGGAACAAGAAGATCCAGCTCGTTCAGTTCCGTTCTGCGGTCGGCCAGCACGCCGAGCGTGTCAAAGATCTCAACGACGAAGCCCTCCCTGCGAAGCATTTCCGCAAACCGTTCGGAAACCAGGACAGGCTCATGGCCGTCCCATCCCCCCTGAATGATCCATGCTTTTTTCGGATTTGAAGCAGCCGACATAACATTCCCTCCTGATACTGTTTTTTTCATTATACACAACAAGGCCAAAAATGCAATAGTCGGCAGCGTTTTCGGCTCAAATCTGCGCATTGCGTTTTGACCCGTCTTCTGCTATACTGAAATACAACATCTGAAACCAAAGGCGGTATCTGCTGATGCAAACGAAGAAAAGAACGATTCTCTCGCTGTGTCTCTTTTTCCTGGTTTTCGGCGCTTTGCTGACAACCGCCACGTTCACCGATCTTCAGGTAAGTCAAATCCTGACGAAGCACGCTCTGCCTGCCGGAGCATACTACGCGAACGATTTTTTCGGTGTTGTGTTTGAATGTATCGGCACTTCGCCGGAACTGCTGCTGGGCGGGATCTGCGCGGCGATGATCGCGGTATGGGCAATGCGTCTGATGAAGCGCGGCGTCGGCCGGACGCTGCTGGTTCTCGCAGGCAGCGTCGGGACAGTCGGTGCATACACGTGGGAATTCTATGACTTGTTTCACTATATCTGCCGTCATATGCCGGGAGACGATCGGGGCGTTCCCGCTTTTCTGTGGGGCGTCGCGGCGTTTCTCGCGCTGTTCTGCGCGGCGCTCACGCTGTTCGCGGTAAACAGCTTTTCGGACGACACACTCCGCAGACTTCCGCGCTTTGCCTGCGTTACGATAGGCTCCATTCTCTTTGCCTTGGCAGTGGTGAACGTCCTGAAGAATCCGGTCGGACGGATGCGCTACCGCGCGATGAACGTGATCGGCGACTTTTCCGGCTTCACGCCGTGGTTCGCCGTGAACGGACAGCCGGACAAAACGTGGATGCGTGAGACCTTCGGCACGGCAGACGCGTTCAAAAGCTTTCCCAGCGGGCATACCCGCGCCGCGGCAGCCGCCTTTTATCTCATCAGTCTCGCAGATGTGATCGGCGTCGAAAGCAGGCGCCGCCGTGCGCTGCTGTGGTGCTTTGCGATCCTGTTTACCGGTTTGGTCGCCGTCAGCCGGATCGTGGTGGGCGCGCATTTCTTCTCGGACGTGCTGGTCGGCGGGACGATCGGATTCGCCGTCTGCATGGTATCGAGAGAGTTCTTCCTCGTTGACCGCAAGCATCTGCGCGCATTGAAAACGTCCGGCAAATAAAACACATGGAGGTGATGCGGCATGACGGAATCGGAACTGTACCGCGCACTGGGCTCGCTGACCAAAAACACCGCCGAATTGGAAGCTGCCGTCCCGTTTGTTTCGTCACAGCTCGCATCGGACTCGGTCAAAATCCGGGCAAAAGCGCTTTGGCTGCTCGGCGAAACGGGAATGAAGTTCCCATCGTCCGTGCAGGATCACGTTCCCGCAATCGCCTCTTTTCTCGACAGTGCGGAGCCGCTTCTGCGCGAGCGCGCGGTCAACGCCCTCGGCCGGATCGGGCGAAGCAGTTTCCGGCTGATCGAACCGTATTGGGCGGACTTGTTCCGCTTTGCCGCCGACGAAGCGGCAAACGTGCGGCTCGTCTTTATCTGGGCGTCGGAAAACATCGCCGTGAACACGCCCGAGGTTTATGCGCAGTCCATGCCGGTGTTTGAGAAACTGCTGTCGGACGCCGACGACCGTGTACGTATGGAAGCGCCGGAAATCTTTCGCGTGCTCGCCGGGCGCAGGCCGGATTATGTGCTGCCCTATACGGAGAAGCTGCGCGGGATCGCCGAAACCGACCGCAACCGCGTCGTTCGGGTCCATTGTCTCGGCGCGATCAAAGCGGCCGACCAAAAGTAACCGTCCTTACAGAACCGCACGGCAATACGCTGCTCACAAAAGACTGCTGCCGACCCGTTTTTCGGATCGGCAGCAGGTTTTTTATTCTGTTTCTTCTTTCTTATCCGTCACTTCGGATGACACGTCCCGTGCATCGCGCAGTGCGCACAGTTTCCGCCGCAGGACGAAACACCTTTCTTTTTGTCCTTACGGAGCTTTGCGATGATCCCGATCACAACAGCCAAAAGCACCAGCACGATCAGGATCGTTCCGACATTTGCGGACAGCCACGCGAACATAGCATCGCTCCCTTTCCGATAGATCAGATTTTCTTTGTCAGCTTCGTCGCTTCCTTGTACTTGCGGAAGAACAGCATATAGACCATACCCGCAAGAATCGCCAGCGCGCAGATGAAACCGATCACGTTAAAGTTACCCGTGAAGAGGCCGCCGATCTGGTTGATGCACAGCGACACCGCGTAGGCGAAGCCGCACTGATACGCGATCGCAAACCACGTCCATTTCGCGCTGTTCATCTCGCGCTTGATGGCGCCGATGGCCGCAAAGCAGGGCGCACAAAGAAGGTTGAACACGAGGAACGAGAAGCCGGTCACGCCGGTAAACGCCTGTCGGAGCGCCTGCCATGCCGTCAGCTCTCCGCCGCCGTACAGGATGCCCATGGTGCCGACGATGTTTTCTTTCGCCACAAGTCCGGTGATGGACGCCACGGCTGCCTGCCACGTGCCCCAGCCGAGCGGTGCAAAGATCCACGCGATGAGGCTCCCGATCCGCGCAAGGATCGACAGATCGAGCTCATCCTCCGCAAGCATCCGGAAGCCGTCCTCGGCAAAGCCGAAGTAGGACGTGAACCAAACGAGGATCGTGGACAGCAGGATGATGGTTCCCGCCTTTTTGATGAACGACCAGCCGCGTTCCCACATCGAGCGCAGCACGTTGCCGAGCGTCGGCCAGTGGTATGCGGGCAGCTCCATGACGAACGGCGCGGGTTCGCCCGCGAACATCTTCGTCTTTTTGAGCATGATACCGGAAACGACGATCGCCGCCATGCCGATGAAATAGGCCGAGGTGGAGATCCACGCCGAGCCGCCGAAGATTGCGCCGGCGATCATGGCGATGAACGGCACCTTCGCGCCGCAGGGGATGAACGTGGTGGTCATGATCGTCATGCGGCGGTCACGCTCGTTCTCGATGGTACGGCTCGCCATAATACCGGGCACGCCGCAGCCCACGCCGATGAGCATCGGGATGAAGGATTTGCCGAACAGGCCGAATTTGCGGAAGATGCGGTCGAGCACGAACGCGATACGCGCCATGTAGCCGCACGCCTCGAGGAACGCCAGCATCAGGAACAGCACCAGCATCTGCGGCACAAAGCCCAGCACCGCGCCGACGCCCGCGACGATACCGTCAAGGATCAGTCCCTGCAGCCAGTCTGCGGCGTTCGCTTTCTCAAGGAGATTGCCGACGAGTACCGGCACGCCGGGTACCCATACGCCGTAATCGGCGGGGTCCGGCGCGTCAAAGCCGTTCGCCGTAAAGTAATCCTTTGCTTCCACGAACGTCATGCCGACGGTCTCATCCTCGGCCGCGTCAGCCGGGATCTCGTCGTAATACGCGGTCAGTGTGCTGATCTCCAGCGTTTCGTCGTCTTCCACATCGACCGCTGCGGATTTCTCCGCAGGCGAGAACGACGCCAGCTGCGCTTTCGCGGCATCCGCGTCGAAGTCCTCCGCTTCGGGGTCGATCTCCACAAACGCCTGCGCGGCGTTCAGCGCCGTGTTGTATTCTTCGTCAACCTCTTCATACGCGCCTGAGCCGATGCCGAACAGATGATAACCGTCGCCGAACAGTCCGTCGTTCGCCCAGTCTGTCGCCGGCGCGCCGACGCCGACCATGGCGATCCAGTACACAAGGAACATCACGACCGCGAAAATCGGCAGACCCAGCCAGCGGTTAGTCACGATCCTGTCAATCTTGTCGGACGTCGACATACCGCCTTTGTTCTTCTTTTTGTAACAAGCCTTGATGACTTCGGCAATGTAGATATACCGTTCGTTGGTGATGATGCTTTCCGCGTCGTCGTCCAGCTCCTGCTCCGCCGCGGCAATATCCTTTTCAATATGCGCGAGCGTATCCGCCGGAATGTTGAGCTGTTCGAGCACCTTGTCGTCGCGCTCAAAGATCTTGATCGCGTACCAGCGCTGCTGCTCGTCCGGCAGACCGTGCACGACTGCTTCCTCGATGTGCGCGAGCGCGTGTTCCACGGGGCCGGAGAAGGTGTGCATCGGTACCGTTTTCGCGTTCTTGGCCGCGGTGATCGCGGCCTCTGCCGCTTCAATCACGCCGTCGCCCTTCAGTGCGGAGATCTCCACCGCCTGACAGCCGAGCTGCTTGCCCAGCGCCGCCGTGTCGATCCGGTCGCCGTTTTTGCGCACGACGTCCATCATGTTGATGGCGAGCACGACCGGGATGCCCAGCTCCGTGAGCTGCGTGGTCAGATACAGGTTGCGCTCCAGATTCGTGCCGTCGATGATGTTCAGAATCGCGTCGGGACGTTCCCCGATCAAATAGTTCCGGGCGACGACTTCTTCGAGCGTGTAGGGCGAAAGCGAGTAGATGCCCGGCAGATCCGTGATCGTCACATCGTCGTGCTTTTTCAGCTTACCTTCCTTTTTCTCCACGGTCACGCCCGGCCAGTTGCCGACAAATTGATTGGAGCCGGTCAGTGCATTGAACAGCGTCGTTTTCCCGCTGTTCGGATTGCCTGCAAGGGCAATGCGTATATTCATGGTTCTATCTTCCTTTCTGCCGATTCGGTCTTGTTAGTCAAGGCTAACCTGTTGTCAAAAAAATTCATTCCACTTCGATCATTTCGGCGTCCGCCTTGCGGATCGAAAGCTCGTAGTTCCGCACGGTGACCTCGATCGGATCGCCGAGCGGCGCAACCTTGCGCACATAAACAGGGGTATGTTTCGTGATCCCCATGTCCATGATGCGGCGTTTCACGGCGCCTTCGCCGTGCAGCTTCACGACTGTGACCGTTTCACCGATCCCGACGTCTCTGAGTGTTTTCATGCTCTGTTCCTCCTCAAATAATTATACCATGATTTTCCTTGCGAGCGCTTCATCGACAGCCACGCGGCTCTCCTTGACCTTCACGATCAGGTTGCCGCCGAGCGTGCTCACGATGCACACCTCGCCCCCGACGTTGAAACCGAGCGTCTCCAGGTGCTGTTTGACCTCCGGATTGCCGCCGATCTTTTTGATGATCTGCGGCTGGCCGGCTTCTGCCATACTGAGCGGTATCATGTGTTTTCCTCCCATCCGCAAATTAGCAAAAGCTAACTCCTGGTTGTAAAAAGCGGTTAGCTCCCCCTAACCAACTTCTATTATAGTTAGTCCCTGCTAATTTGTCAAGCCTTTTTCGCTTTTTCTCTCCCTCTTCACGGATTTTTGTGGGATAAGAAAACATACCCTTGTCTGTCATTGCAAGCACCGTTATGGTGCGCGGCAATCCGTGTCTTTTGCGTTCTGCCGAGAGAACGGATCGTCGCGGTCGGCGTTCGCATCCCTCGCGATGACACCACCTTTACGTGCGTCTGACCATCCCACAGTATTCCGTGATGAACCTTTTCTCCCACGCAAAAACCCCGGCCGCAGCGGCCGGGGTTCAGATGATTACGGGTTATCTTTTATTTTTTGAAAAGATTGCTGAAGAAATCGCCCACCTTGTCGAAGAAAAGACGGATCTTGTACAGCAGCGGGTCCAGGCATTTGCCCTCGCGCAGCAGCGTATCGGTGGACAGCGTGTACGTTTCGTACGTATCGGGATTGTTCTTGTCGATCGTGATCACGCGGAAGCCTCTGTGAATATCGTTGTAGGAGCTGAACGTGCATCCGGGCGAAGAGACCAGATCGATCCCCTCATACGGCACGGCGTAGCAGTTGACATGATCGTGGCCGACGAAAATCGCGTTGACGTCGCCCTGCTGCACCATGGCGTCCACCTGGGCATATCCCGGCTCGAACGCAGTGTTGGGCGGGCACGGCGTTTCGCTCATCCAGTTTGTTTTGGGATCGAGTTCATCCGGCAGCGTATAGTATTTTCCGCCGTTTTCGACCGTGCCGGGCGTTCCGGCTTCCACTTCTTTGAGCGCGCGGAAAATGTGCGGCGGGATGATGTGCTGGAACGCGATGGACGGAACCGCCTCACCGCCGTTCGCCTGCTTCAGCGCGTCGGACGTCTTGACATACCAATCCACCTGCTCGGGCATCACGTAGCTGTAGCCGCCGTATGCCGGATCGGGATTGTAGTTGCCGGAGTCGAAGCACCAGATGTTATAGGCGACCTTGTCGCTCTTTTCGGACTCGTAAACGGGGATATTGTACGTGCCGGCGTTCATCGTGCTGTTGTCGCCGACTTTCGCTTCCGCCACAACGCCTTCGCTGCCGATATAGCAGGAATACGTTTCGTACTGCGCGATCTGCTCAAGCTTGGTGTACGGCGTATCGTCGTCGTCGTGATTGCCGAAGACCATTGCGACCGGAATGCCGATCCCCTCAAACAGATCCATCACGTCCTTGACCGCTTTCTTTGCAAGAGGCTTTGTCTTGCAGGAATATCCGGCGATATTGTCGCCCGTCAGCACGATCAGATCGGGCTGCGCGGCCTTCACGGCGTAGATGATCGAACGCTTGCAAAGATAGGACAAAAATGCGTTGTCCTGAATATCGGCCACCTGCAGGATGGTGAGCTTTCCGTCGTCGCCGAAGGAAATGCGCTGTTTTGCCGCAGGCATGCCCGCATCCGCGCCGAATGCCGGGACGGCCAGCATAACCGTCATCAGCAGACACATGCACAAAGAAATCCATTTTTTCATACGTATCATCTTCCTTTTTTGTTCTTTTGGTTAGCTAAAACTAACCATTTGCAGTATACTCCTCCTGACCGATCGTGTCAAGAGTCTCGGATAAAAAACGCTGTGAATCTTCCCCGACTGTTTTCCGAAGATATGCGGAATCGGTGTGCGGATCAAGCCGCACGCCGACGCGGCGTTACAGCCGTTGGCACGATCCTCAGATCCACGCCGTGCAGAGCGTGACGATCCACGCCAGCTTGGAGAGGATCGTATCTGCCCACTCGTTTTTCACGCTGCGCTTTTCACCCGCAACGCCGTTGAACAGGTTGGCCGGCACACGCGAAGACATATAATCCGGACGCTCGACACCGAGCGCGTAAAGCGCGATCGCAGAAACGTCGCGGTTGCGCGTATCGCGGTCGAACTGTCCGCCTTTAACCACCGTCTTGCCCGCAGCCGCGACCACGGTGTTCGTCTCGCGCATCGTCAGACCGCCGTGTCCGCCGCGAATGGTATGTCCGTGATCGGAAACGACGATGAAGAGGCTGCTGTCCGCAAGACCGTTTTCCGCCAGCGCGTCATACACGCGGCCGATGTAGCCGTCGACCGTTTTGATCTGGTCGAAGTATTCCGGCGCTTTGCTGCCAAGCTCATGTCCGACGTGGTCGACGCTGTCAAAATGGCCGAAGAACAGTGTCGGCGCGTTGCCTTCGTTGAAGTAGTCGCAGATGGCGTCGGTCAGTTTTTCGTCGTCGCTGATCTGCACCTTGGTTACATCCAGATCCGTTTCCACGATACCGGTCGTGATCGCGCTCCAGTTGGCGAACGCAGCCAGCTCCGCATCCGGATACGCCGCGCGGACATACTTGAAGATCGTGGGGTATTTCGTATCGCTCGTGCGCTCGGTGCTGCCGGCAATATCATTGGTCAGACCGTGGCGGAGATACGACACGCCGCCGAGAATGGAGCCCCAGTTCTGCGCACTGATGGTGATCGTCTCGGCACGCGCCTTGTGATCCACGGCGCCGTTTCCGAAAATGCGGTCAAAATTCGGCGTGTCGGTCTCGCCGAAGAAACGCCCCGCGCCGTCAACGCCGAGGATGATGACATGTTCATACGCACCGAAGCTGCCGTCCGCATCCGTCGACGCAAACGCCGGCACGACAAGCAGAACCGCAAGCAGCAGACCCATGCACAAAGAAAACCATTTTTTCATCCGAATCATTCTTCCTTTTTGTTTGAATTTGGTTAGCAAAACCTTACCATATAATAGTATACTCTTTCCGTTTTCCGGTGTCAAGAAAAACATGATTCCGGACCATGCGGACGGGAATCTGTTCCGCCGTTCCGCAAACAGAGAACAAATATGTCTTTTCCCGTGTTGCGGGAGTTTGCCGGGTGTGGTATAATCCGTAATAACAACGGAGCGCATAAACAAGAGAGGATGTATACGGTCATGGACGTCCGACAACTGAAGGAGCTTGTCGCATCCCCCGGCGCCGCATACCGCGGCAAGCCGTTCTGGTCCTGGAACGGAGAACTGCGTGGGGAAGAGCTGGTGCGTCAGGCGCACATCATGAAGGAAATGGGGCTCGGCGGGTATTTCATGCATTCCCGCACGGGTTTGGTCACGGAATACCTGGGCGACGAATGGTTTGACCGCATCAACGAGGTCGCCGACGCCGCCGAACGGGACGGCATGGAGGCATGGCTTTACGACGAGGACCGCTGGCCGTCCGGCTCGGCGGGCGGCAAGGCGACGATCGATCCGCAGTACCGCATGAAATCGCTGTACGTCTACGCGTCCGACCCGCAAAAAGCGGACTGGAACGAAGAATCGTTCGCGCTGTACGCCGCGAAACTGGACGGTCTGAATCTATATACATACAAGGAGCTGGACACATCGGGCTTTTCCTGCCGGGAGGACGCGGCGCATGCCGCGCAAGCCGCCGTCCGGGAGCTGGAAGGCGCGGCCGCGGCCGAACCCGGCGTATGGAAAGCGCTGCGGTTCGCCATTGTCCCCGACACACCCTCCTCCGGCTATAACGGCGCCACATATCTGGACACCATGAACCGGAAAGCGGTCGAGCATTTTATCGATCTGACGCACGCGCAATACGCACGGCACTGCGGCGACAGACTCGGTCGGAGCATCAAGGGAATTTTCACCGACGAGCCGCACAGAGGGCACTGCTTCGACAACTGCCGGGAAGAAAACGGCGTCCTGTCGTGCGCGACGGCATGGACGGACGATCTCTTTTCGGAGTTTGAAAAGCGGTACGGCTTTGCCTGCCGTCCGATCCTGCCGGAACTTTTCTTCCGCAAAAACGGCGCACCGGTCTCACCGGTCAAGCTGTTCTATATCGATCTTGCGAACGCGCTGTTTCTGGAGCGGTTCGCCATGCCCATCCGGGACTGGTGCAAGTCGCACAACATGCTCTTTACCGGGCACGTTCTGCACGAGGATTCCCTCATGAACCAGACCGTGCCGAACGGTTCGCTCATGCGGTTCTACGAGTACATGGACTGTCCGGGCGTCGATGTGCTGACCGAGCACAACCGCTGCTACTGGATCGTCAAGCAGCTCGCTTCCGCCGCGCGTCAGCTCGGTAAAAAGCGGATGCTGTCCGAGCTGTACGGCGTGACGGGCTGGCAGTTCGATTTCAAGGCGCATAAGAACGTGGGAGACTGGCAGGCGCTGTTCGGCATCAATCTGCGCTGTCAGCACCTGTCGTGGTATACCATGGAGGGCGAGGCAAAACGCGATTACCCGGCGTCGATCCTGCACCAATCGCCGTGGTACAAGGATTACAAAGCGGTGGAGGATCATTTTGCCCGCATGGGCGTCGTGCTTTCCGCGGGACAGCCGGACTGCGACGTGCTGCTGCTCAACCCGATCGAATCCCTGTGGTGCCAGGCGTATGCCGGCTGGGCGGACTGGATCTACAACGTATCGCAGGACGTTGCGCCGTACGAGACGCGGTATGCGCAGCTTTTCCACTTCCTGACGGACAACCAGATCGACTTCGATTACGGCGAAGAAGAGATGATGTCGCGTCACGCCGCGGTGCTGACCGCGGACGGCAGGGCGATCCTGCGCATCGGAAAAGCGGCGTACAAAACCGTGATCGTGTCGAACATGCTCACGATCCGTCCCTCCACGATGGCGCTGCTGCGCGCGTTTGCGGAAAAGGGCGGCGCCGTCATATTCTGCGGCGATGCGCCGGCGTACGTCAACGCCGTGCGCTCCGACGAACCGGCTGTGCTCGCGGCACACAGCATCCGTGTTCCGTTTGACGAAGAGGCGCTGGTCGCTGCCGTGCGCGCGCATTCGGACGCTTTCGTTTCGGTGACGAATACCGACGGCACAGCGGAAAAAGCGGTTTTCGCGCAGGTACGGCGTGCATTCGGCGGCGACGGATACGCAGTCGTTGTGCTCAACACCGACCGGGATGCGCCGCGCAGGGATCTTGTTCTGTCCCTGCGCGCAGACACCGGAGCACACGCGCAGGAGTGGGATCTCGACGCGGGCGTCTTTTACGACGCCTCCGCCTTTGTCCGCGAAGCGGACGGACTGTACTGCATCCGATTGGATCTGGAAGCGGGCGGAACGCGTTGCTTCGTCCTCTCCCGCGGTGAAAAAGAACCGCTTCCGCCGGTTCCGGTTTATGAGACGATCGCAGAGAAAACGCTGCGCGGAGAATTCCCGTACCGCTGCGACGAGCCGAATGTCTGCGTCCTCGACTGGTGCCGATGGCGCAGCGAAGGCGGCGCGTGGAGCGAAGAAGACGAAGCGCTGCGGATCGATCGCCGAATCCGCTCAAGCGTCGGCCTGGAGTATCGCGGCGGCGACATGCTGCAGCCGTGGTATGCCAAGCGGTTCAACAGCAAAGCGTACGGCACGATACAACTGTCGTATACATTTCAGATAGAATCTCTGCCGTCTTCACCCGTTTTCCTTGCGGGCGAGCGTCCGGAGCTGCATCATTACAAAATCAACGGCACGCCGCTGCAGTGCGGCGATGTGAACGACTTCTGGATCGACGACTGCTTCAAAAAGATGCCTGTTCCCGCGGGCGTCCTGCGGATCGGGCGGAACGAAGTGACCGTGGATACGGTCTTCCTGCGCACCACCAACGTGGAAAGCGTCTACCTCGTCGGCGATTTCGGCGTAAAGCTCGACGGGTGGGAACGCATCCTTGTGTCCGCGCCGAAACGGATGGGCTGCGAAAACTACGCGGCATACGACATGCCGTTCTTCACAGGCAATCTGACCTTTGCGCTGCCGCCCGAAAGCTGCAAACCGCTCACGGACGCGCTCCCAGAGGCCGACCGTATTGTGCTGACGCCGAAAGACTTTACGGGCGCCTGCGTCAAGGTCGAAGCTGCCGGCAAAACCGCCGTTCTCTGCTGGGAACCGTTTGAAGCGGACGTTACCGAAGCTGTGCGGCGCGGACTTCCGATTTCCGTGACCGTGGACGGGACACGCACAAATGTATTCGGCCCGCTGCACGAGCTTCCGAAACCGGCGTATGCGTGCGGACCGGGCAATTTCATGACGGACGGCGACAACTGGACGGACGACTACAGTCTGCTGGACAGCGGTTTGCGCGGCTTCGTTTTCAAAGCGCAGAAGCGCATCGGATACAATCAGAATTAAGCAGAGAGGGTTACGACTTATGCAGTGCTTATTGATCGAAGATCCGTCGAGCGATCTCGGCAGAGTTCTGGACCGCTGCGGCGTCCGGATCGTGCGCATGTCCGCGGCCGAAGCGGTATGTGCCGACCTTTCCGCGTTTGACGCGTATTGCGTTTTCGCAGCGTTTCTGCCGCTCGATCCCCGGCTTCGCGTCCGCCTCGAACAGGAGACGGCAAAGGGGAAACGCATTTTTCTGGAAGCCGTGATCAGCTGGGAAGGGCTGTATTCCGCAGAGCCCGTCGATACGACGCGCAGCCGGCTGGTTGCCGTACAGCCCGAAGGCACGCAAATTCCGGGACTTGCGGCCGGCGATCTGCTGGACGAGTGCAGCAACCGCATGGCGCGTCCGTGGTATGCGGTTGCGGGTATGCGGCCGCTGCTGGTGTACCGCGAACACGTGATCGCACACCGGCACTGGGACGCCGAACGGGACGAGATTCTCAAAGACAGCGCTCCGGGGCTTTGGATGCTCGGAGAACACACGATGCTTTGCTCCTTCGTGCTGCACAATTTCAACCGCGCGCGTTTTGCGCCGCGAAATGCGTGGCAAAAGGTAATCGGTTTTATTGCCCGCTGGCTGACAGGGAATGCGCCTGCCGGCTTTCCGGAGCCTGTTTATCACTGCGGCACGTCTGCGGATCTGTCTGTTCCCTCCGTCTTTGAGAAAGAGCGCAGAAAAGCGATCGAGCGCGGCGTTCGCTGGCTCTCGGCCTTTCTGGTCGATGCGGGGCGCGGCGGAATCCGGGAGGGTCTGCGGCACAACATCTCTCCGGACGGCGAACAATCGCCCGCCGCGGCGATCCGGACGGACTGCGCGGGAGAGGCGTCCGGCGCATTCCGGTTCTACGGAAAGCTGTACGGCGACGACAAGTCCCTCGCCGCCGCGGAGAATCTCGCCGATTTTGTGTTCGGACCCATGACGGTCCGGGGCGGTTTGTTCGACGGGATGCTGCGCTGGACAGACTGCGGATGGCAGGTCTGTTATCAGGACGACGCGGCGCGCGCGCTGCTGCCGATGCTGTACGACTGTCTGTTTTTCGGAAACCGCGAGCGGTTTCCGGCAATCTGCCGCACGCTCGATTTCCTGGTCGGAACGACGGCACAGGACGGCTGCCGCGTTGCGCGGACGGATATGCCGATGCTGACGCAGCAGGAGCTGCGCGCGCTGCGGGAAGCGCCGCACGGAACGCCGTCGGCACACTACAACGCCTATTATCACGCCGCGCTGCTGCTGGCGTACAAGTGCGGCGGATCGGCAGAATATCTGCGCGTCGCCCGCACGGGACTGGAAACCATCCTGTCCCTGTATCCCGAAACCGCGCGCGAGCAGAGCGAGACCGAGGAACAGTGCCGTCTGATCCTGCCGCTTGCCGCGCTGTACGATGTCACGCGGTGCGAACGGCACAAGGAGATGCTGTACCGCGTGACGCACGATCTGCTGCGGCGCAGACACCCGTCCGGCGGTTTTGCCGAATGGGATACCGGCTATAAGGCGAACTGCTCGCGTGAATCTCGCGGAGAGTGTTCGCTGCTGACGCACAACGGCGATCCGGTCGCGGATCTGCTGTACTCCGTCAACTGGCTGCCGATCGCGTTTGCCTATGCGTTTTTCGCAACGGGCGATACGCTGTTCCGTTCCCTCTGGCGCGATACGGCCGTATTCTGCATGAACGCGCAGGTGCGCTCCGATGATGCTTCGATCGACGGGTCGTGGTGCAGAGCGTTCGATATGACGCTTTGCGAACCGTACGGCTGTCCGCACGACGCGGGCTGGGCGGCGTATTGCAGCGAAACAGGCTGGACCGCGGCAGAGATCCTGATGGGGCTGATGCTGCCGGATGTTCCGGAAATCGAAAAAGCGCAACGAAACGATCCGGAATAATACGGTTCTTTTCAAAAAACAACCCGTAAGACGATCAAACCTCGGCCGCAGCGATACGGCCGAGGTTATCTGCTTTTATTCGGTTCATCACGGAAATCCGGGGGATCGTGCAAACAAGAAGTACTGTCATTGCGAAGGGCCGAAGGGGCTGCGGCAATCTCAGCCAGATACCGGTAAATAGTAACACCTTAACCGGTATCTTTGGGAGATCGCCGCGTCGCTTCGCTCCTCGCGATGACACCGGAAAATGGAATCCCCAAACTTTCCGTGAAGCGCGTTTTTTTTCAGGGAACGGCGCACTTATCCGTTGCTGCCGGAATAGAAATCCGTTTTGGTTTTGTTGGACTGTATCAGAACGGAGCTCTGGCGGAAAACATCCAGCATTTCATCCGCAGCCGCGTGAACGTCGTCTATCGTCGTATCACTCAGATACAGAACGAGCGTATACTCCCGGTAGGTCGTGCCGCCGTCGACCCAGCCGCCGTTTGCATCCTGGATCGTATAGCCGCCGAAATGCTTCAGGAGGATCTGCTCGGCTTGCGCTTTCGCTTCCTCCGGCGGGAATACAGGCTGGTTCGTATCCTTGTCATTCGTTCCGAGATACATCACATACTGTGTGTCCCCGTCCGCGGCGCTTGCCGCGGGGGCGGGTCTGAGCGCAAATACGAGCGCGGCGACAGCCACGGCCAATGCAATAACCGCGAGGATCGAAGACACAACACCGATTTTTTTAGACATATCATTTCCTCCTTGATGCGCAACAACGCTTTCTTGTATAGATCCGGCAAAGCGGAACGGACGGCGGATCTGTCTGTGCGGCAGGAATGCGCCATGTCCGCGTTCCGATTGCGGAACGTCAGCGGCATGGGCGTCTGCTCCGCGCCGCAGCGGCGGTCGATCCTGCCCTGCGTGACTGTGTTATCCGGTTCAGTTTTGCGGCGCCGTGAAGCGGCAGGTGATCGGATCGCCCGCTTTGAGCCAGACGTTCAGCGGCGTCACCGTGACGTCGTAGGTCGTTCCGGCTGTCAAGCCGTCGACTGTGACGGAAAGGCGTTCGGGCATAGGCTCGAAATAATACTCGGAATAGATTTCCTTTTCGATCTTTTTCATCGGATGCGCAGGGTCCTTCAGACGGATCCGGTAGCCGTAGACACAGACGTCGTCTTCCGCCTGCGGGAAGGACAGGGTGACGCTTTCGGCTGCCGCGCTGTCCACACACACGCTGTCGCCGTCCTCAAACCAGGGCGCGCCGTCCGTCTTTTTGCGCGCGGAGGTATAGGCAAAGGAGCATGTGTCGCAAACGTCGTTGATCTGCCAGATCAGCTGCTTGTCGCCGTCGGTGCTTGCGGGCGTCTTCATGAAATCGTCCGTGAGGATGTTGTAGGGCATGATGCGCACGCGGTTTGCGGCGTCCACTTCGACGATCAGATACTGCGCGGCGTTGCGCGAGCCCTCGGGAACCGTATTGTCGCCGATGTCCCGCTCCATCTCAAAATAGTTGAGCGTCCCTGCGGCTACCTGGGTATAGCTGTTCTGCCAGATGTTCAGCGGATTGTTGACCGGACCGTGGGAATGGCCGGAGAAGTTGACGACCTGCGGGAAACGCGCGTAGACCATGTGTAGCGGCAGGGACATCTGCGTGTACCAGCTGCGGCTGACGTATACGGTGTTCCAGATATGACCGTGCTGCATGGTGAAGATCGGCTTGTCGGGATCGTCCGCCGCGGCCTTGCGCAGCTGCGCGGACATCCAGTTGATCTGCTTGGGTGTCTGCCACGTATCGGTGGGATCGGGCGATATACCGATGAAATGGAACCCCTTCACGACAACGTGCGGATTCAGATCCTGCTTCATATGACGGACGAATCCCTCGTGCGCGGTTTCGTGGAACTCATGGTTGCCCATGATCGCGATCATCGTCGTTTCGTCCCGTTTGTTCTCGTCGATCACGCTTGTGAGAATCTCGTATTCCGCATCCGATCCGGTGTCGCAGTTGTCGCCGGTCAGTACCACCGCATCGAGCGTCGTATAGGTCGGATGGTTGTCCGCATAACGGTACGCGGACTCGAAAAGCTGACGCAGCCGCTCGGCGTTTGTATTGTCGGCGGCGCTGATGTGTACATCGGTCGCCACGGCAAAACGGAGAACGGGTTCAAAGGCTTCGGCAATCGAGGCTTCGACTGCCGCCTCGCGCGCCTTCTGTTTGTTGGTCGATACCGGGGAAATGCCGGTCACAAGCATCAGAATTGCCAGAGGAAGGCAAAGGATCGCTTTGAATCGTCTGAAGAATGTCATGGGGATACCTCCAAAATATTATTCCTTTTTTTCTGCCTGCGGCAGATGGTTTTCTGTTTATGCGCGCACCGTGCGGATCATCTGCACGCACAGAGAATCCTCGTCCGGCAGATGACCGTCCGCGAATACACGGTAGGTTCCGGGGTAAACGCGGCGTACGCCGTCCTCTCCGAACAGGGAGAAGCTCTCGTCATCCAGCGCAAATTGAACTGTCTGTGACTCTCCCGGCAGGAGATGGATGCGCCTAAAGCCTTTGAGACGCAGCTTCGGCTGATTCGGCAGACCTGCGGAATCGATATAAAGCTGAACGACTTCGTCCGCCTCCATTGTGCCGACGTTCGTCACCGTAACGGCGGCGCCGTCCCGCGTCTGCTGCAGATCGGAATAGGCAAAGCGCGTATAGGACAGGCCGTACCCAAACTCATACAGAGGCTTTATCTTCCTGTACATATACGTCCTGCCGTGCTCCATCTCGTAATCGTCGAACGGCGGCAGATCCTCCGTCTTTGCGGGAAAGGCCAGCGGGAGTCTTCCGGAAGGCGACTGTCTGCCGAACAGCAGATCGGCGATCGCCGTTCCGCCGCGCTCTCCCGGATACCAGACCTCCAGAACGGCGTCCGCGTTTTCGGCGATCCACGGGATCGACACGGCGCTGCCGTTTTCCAGCACGACGATCAGTTTCGCCGCGGCCGCTCTGACTTTTTTCAGCATCGCGATCTGTTCCTTCGGAAGGGACAGATCCGGCTTGTCGCGTCCTTCCATCTCGTACTGCATACCGAGCCCGACCACCGCGATCACCGCATCCGCCTTCCGGGCGGCTTCGACCTCGGCGTCGAATGCGTCGTCCGCAGCTTCATCGGGCGAGATCTGCCATGTCAGCGTGCAGGCAGGCTTGTCCGTATTTTTTACAAAGCGCAGCAAAAACGGAACGCGCTGTCCGCGCGAAAGACGGATCTTTTCTCCGCTTTCGTACATTCCGCGATCCAGCGTCAGTTCGGGCGGCGTGCACTTGGCGCTGCCCGCCGCGTGCACACTGAACCGGTATTCGCCGGTATACGGCGCTTCGATCTCGCCGCGCCAGATCACAGAGAATGCGTCCGTGGTGATGAGCGTGTCCGGCGCCTGCGCATCCCATGTGAAGTCCAGGACCGGATCGATCCGATTCTTCGGCATCCCGGCAAACGCTTCATTGTCGTAGTAACTGCCCCGGACGCCCGGCTCTCCGTCGTGGAAGAGGAAGGCTGCCGGTACCGTTTTGTACGCCTCTCCGGTTTCGGTATACTGCCACGGCGCGTACAGCACGCGCACATCCGTATAGGCGCGGATTCCGTCCAGCGGCGTAACGGGAGGATGCACGGGAACGCCGCTGTAATCGCCGAACTGCGCCACGGAAGCGTTGTTGCCGCACACCGCCACGGTGATGTCTTTGGGATTCAGCGGCAGCGCACCGTTATTCTTCAGCAGAACCGCCGACTTGACCGCTGCCTCGTAGGCAAGCTGTCCGTGCGCCTCGCAGCCGATCACGGAGAAAGGCGTGCGGTACCACGGCAGCGATTCCGGCGCGTCGAATTGACCGGCCTTGATGCGCGCGATCAGCACGCGCCGCACTGCCTCGTCGATGCGCTCCTGTGTCACGCCGCCGTTTTCGAGCGCCTGCGCAAGGTACAGTTTGAAAAAGCCCTCGCCGCATTCCAGGTCGATCCCGGCATTCAGCGCGGCAGCCGCGGCCGATACTTCATCCGGCTCTTTGTGGTGGGATTCCCACAAATTGCTCACGCCGCCGCAATCGGAAACAACGTAGCCGTCAAAGCCCCATTCCTCCCGCAGGATCTCGGTGAGCAGCCTGCGGTTTTCGTGGCAGGGCACGCCGTTGACGGCGTTATATGCCGCCATGACCGCCTCCGGATGTCCCTCCTGCACAGCCATGCGGAAGGGTTCCAGATGGTACTCCCGGAAGGTTTTCTCGCTCATCACCGCGTTGCACGACATGCGGTTATGCTCCTCGTTGTTTGCGGTAAAGTGCTTGGGCGTCGCAATCGCTTTCAGGTATTCGCTGTCCTTTCCCTGCAGACCGCGCACAAACGCCGCGCCGTTCTTTCCGGCAAGATACGGGTCCTCGCCGTAAGTCTCCGCCGTTCTGCCCCAGCGCGGGTCGCGCGCAAGGTTCAGATCCGGCGACCAAAATGTCAAAAGTCCGTTATACCGTCCTTCGTAAGGCTCGCCGCCGTTTTCCTCGCGCTCGCCGAAAAAATATTTGGCGCGCGCTTCCGTGGAAATAACGTCCGCGATTTTTTCCAGCAGCGTATCGTCGAACAAGGCGCCGAAGGCGATGGCCTGCGGAAACACGGTGAATCTGCCCGGCCGCACCACGCCGTGCAGCGCTTCGTTTCCGTGATAATACTTCGGGATCCCGAGCCGTTCCACCGCCTCGGCCGTCTCCACGATCAGACTCAGTTTTTCCGCAAGCGTGAGCTGCTGTACCAGCGCGTCCGCCCGCGCGTATACTTCCGGTTTTGTGTTCATACAAACTCCTCTCCGATACCGACCTTGCGGATCTTTTACTTTTTGCGGATCAGCAGAACCATATCCGTGTCGTCCGGACGAACTCCGGCAAACCAGGTGCCGACGGCGGACGCTTTAAATGTGCCGTTGCCCGCGTATTCCCCGGTGATGGGATCGAACCACTGATACGTATATTCCGCAAACGGCTTGAGGCTTCCGACCGTTCCGGTCAGCACGCCGCCGTTCTTTTTGGTGTTGATCCTTTCACCCACCGTCGGATCGGTGAAGGAATAGAAATACACGACCATTTCCGTGTTCTTTTTATTGCTTGCGCAATAGGCATACACGTTGGACGACGGCACAAAATATGCCCAGTTGTTGAACCGCGGAATCAGGTTGTACCATTCGAGCTGCTGCATGAACGAGCGCATATAACCCACCTGATACGCGGACGGGTACTCCAGCGCGTCCTGCCAGGTCGCGGCTTGCTTTTCCGCGGCGCGGATGATGTCGACGCCGTCGTCGGAATCAACGTCTCGATCAAATCCGTTCTGATACGCCCACGTCGGCTGACCGCCCCACGAGCAGCCGTAAAGTCCGGTCAGATAGGACGCCCACGCCTGCACTCTGGCGCCGAAATTCTTTGTCCACAGGTAGCAGTAAAGTCCCTCGTAATTGACAGCCGGCTTGCCCTGTCCGTTATACCAGTAATCGCGCGCGGACATATAGTCGTCACGTTTGGTCAGATGCGGATGCCACTGGGGCGCGTACATCGTATGCGCCTTGACATTGCGGAACGCGGAAGGCTGCGCGCCGGGATAGAATATCATGCGCACCTCGCCCGTTCCCAAGCCGTTGCCGTAGGCCGCGGTATCTCCGGTGCTCTCCTGATGCGCGGTGACCGGATGGTCATAGGGGTCGTATTTGTGCAGGTATTCCGCGACATACTTATACGGATTATTGACCGCGTTCCACGGAGAATTCTCGTTCTGATAGGGGTCGTTGTCGATCTCCTGCCCCAGCGTCCAAATCACCGGATAGGCGCCGAACCGCGCGACCCAGTAGCGTGAAAGCTTTTCGAGATACGCCTTCGCCTCGTCGGACAGGTCGGGCATGGTCACTCTCTTTTTGCCCAGTCTGCCTTTGATTTTCGGTTCGGTCCAGCCGCCGTGGTTTTCGATCAGCCGGGTCATCCCGGACAGCGGCCAGAAAAACTGTGAATGGGCGTGTGTCAGGCCGCTGTCGGCAATGATGCGGAATTTTTCATCGAAGGAACGCAGATCGTCCAAACCGTTTTCGCCGAAGCTTTCGGTCACGGAAATGTTAAAGCCGCAGTCCATCGGCTGGCTTTGGTACACCGTGAAGCCCTGTTCCACTCTTTTTCGGCAGATCGCGGAAATCATTTCGGCAGTCTCATGCGCAAGCTCCCAATGCGTATCGCCGAGATAATAGAACGGCGTGCCGTCGTCATACGTCAGATATTTTTCGCCGCTGCGGGTCGTGACAAATCCGTGCTTATAAATGTCCATATCCCCGCTGTAATCGGTGCATTCGACGGCGCCCGTTCTGCCGTGCAGCGCGGTGTTTGCCGCGTCGGAACAGACGGTTTTGTACTGCCATGTTCCCGCAGCGGGGCAAACGAAACGAACACGCCATGTGCTGCCGCCGTCCCAGAAACCGGGAATGGTATACTGTCTGCCGTTTCCGTACAGCAGCAGATCGAGCGTAACGTCGCCGAAGGGATCGGCATAGGTCTTTTCGCTCTCGAACCGCAGCTCGACCGCACGCCACGTCTCGGCGGTGAGCGTTTGCTCCGCTTCGCCGGTAAACAAAGGTTTGCCGCTCGCCTGCCCGGCGGCATCGCGGGGCTCTGCCTTTTGGATGCGGGACTCGTCGGTAAACGTGATGAGCTTCAGCACATGTCCCAGCAGATTGCCGAGCACGCCTCCCAGTTTTTCCGCGTGCAGCACGATGTTAGTCGGTTCGCTCGCCGCGTCTGCGGCAGCGGCGGACATACACGGCGCAGCCGCGCCCAGCAGAAGGACGGCAGACAGGAAAAATGCGGTCGTTCGTTTCATTTTCATTCCCTCTTGTTTCCTTGATTTGGTTCTGCCGTGTCTTCGGGCGACTGCGGCAGTTATACATTCCCACAGTTATGTATTATATCACCATTATTTTTACAAAGCAACAAAATTGTTCTCTTCTGCCTGAAAAATCCATCGCATCCGCTGCGTCTTCTCTTTCCGTATTCCTCTATTGTCCGCGCCGCAAAAAAAGAGGCTCACCTGAACGGTAAGCCCCTGTGTTTATGCGTTCCGGAAACAATCCAGAACAGCCGCTCCCCGCCTGACAAATGCAACGAATTCGTCGATTTCCGCATGGATCGTATGCGTCCCGGGCGCATAGAGCGTCTGTGTCTTTGTCAGAATCCACTCGCCCTCGGGCAGATAGACGGTCTTCTCCGTCTGTCCCCGGTTGACGATGGGCGCGAACAGGATGTCGTCGCCGAACATATACTGTTCGTCCAGCGTCCGGCAGACCGCGTCGTCCGGAAAATCGAAAAACATCGGCCGCATGACGGGATACCCTTTTTCCGACGCGATGCGCATGTGCCGCTCGATATACGGCCGCAGCCGTTCGCGCAGGAATATCAGCTCTTTCAGAATGCGGAAATTGCGTTCTCCGAAACTCCAGATCTCATTCGGATCTCCGGTCGGCTCTTTCAGATCCCGCTTCCTCTCTGCGTGACGGATGCGGCTGCCGTGCAGCCGCATGACGGGACAGAACACGCCGTACTGGAACCAGCGGACGATCAGCTCGCGGAATTCCGCGCTTTCGATGTCGGCGCCCCAGAAACCGCCGATGTCCGTATTCCACCAGGGAATGCCGCACACGGCCATATTGAGTCCTGCCTTCACCTGTTGGGACAGGCTCTCGAATGTGGACGGAATATCTCCGCTCCACACCAGCGCGCCGAATTTCTGTGCGCCGAGGTATGCCGCGCGGATCAGCGTGACCGGCGTTTCACCCGTTTTCGAGAAGCCGTCGTATGCCATCTGCGCATAGTAATACGGATACAGCAGTCCCATCTCGTCTCCCCGGCCGATATAAAACAGCAGGTTGTCGAAGTGCTCCGGGTGGATCTCCGGTTCCGCCTCGTCGAACCACAGCCCGTCCACACCGCAGTCGAGATAGTTTTCTTTCAGTTTCGAGAACACGTATTCTCTTGTCGCGGGATTGGTCACGTCGATCTCCGCCTGCGGGCCGTAAAAGTCGAACACGCGATCCTGCCCCTTCGTCGTGCGGATCAGCATGTTGTTCTCACACATGTGCCGATAGTTTTCGGACGACGCGTTGACCGTCGGCCAGACGGATACGATCAGCTTCGTCCCCATCGCGTGCAGCGCGTCCGTCATTGCCTTTACGTCCGGCCAGTACTGCGGATCGAACCGATAATCGCCCTGCTCCGTCCAGTGGAAATAGTCGCAGACGACGGCAGAAAGCGGAATACCCTCGTCCCGGTACCGCCGCGCGACCGCCAGCAGATCCTCCTGTGTTTCGTAGCGCAGGCGGCTCTGCCAGAACCCGGTCGCCCAATGCGGCATCACCGGCGCATGTCCGGTCAGATCTGCCAGCGCGGAACTGACTTCTTTCGGATCTCCGGCGATCACCGCGTAGTCGATCTTGCGCGTCGCGTCCACGCTCCAGCGGGTTCTGTTCTCCGCCAGCTCCACATTGCCGATCGCAGGGTTGTTCCAAAGGAAGCCGTACCCGCGCGAAGAATAGACAAACGGGATCGTGCACTTCGCATTGACGTGCCGCAGATCAAACGCGCAGCCCTTCAGATCGAGTTTCCCGCTCGCTTCGTGGCCGAGCCCGTAGAAATGCTCGCCGGCATTTGCGCGGAATGTGACTCTTGCCGCCCAGGAACCGTTCCGTCTCTCGTAGTGACGGTACCCGGTTTGGAACGCAAGTTCCGGCAGTTCCTCCAGTATCACGTCCGCATCCTTGTAAACCGTGATCTTGCCGTTCTGCTCGAGCTGCATCCTGATGCGCCCGACAGTCAGAAATACGCAGTAATCCCGCTCCTCGATGCTGCAGTCGGCGTCGCGCGGCATAAGGGTGTAGTTCTCGTCAAACAGCCTGCAGTCTGGGAACGCCTCAAAACGGACGGCATTTTGATGGCACGGCGTGATCCGCACCAATTCGCCGCCGCGAGAAAAAATGATCTGACGGCCTTTTATCTCTATGTTCTTCATTCGCTCTCCTCTCTCCTACCGGTTCAAAAATCGCAGCAGACGCTCCGGATAGTCCGCGGCGGTATCGTAAGCCGCGTGTCCGCAGCCGTCGTACATGTAGAGTTCGCAGTCCGGCCGCCCGCCGAGACACCGCATGATCTGCAAGGCGGCGTCCGCGCCTATCACCCGGTCGTCCGAAGAGCCGATCACAAGCACAGGACAAGCAATCCTGTGCAGTTCCTGCGTCACGTCAAAGTCCCGCATGCCTTCCGCCAGACAGACAAAGCGTTTCAAGTCGTCCTTCGTGACGGATTCTGCGGCGGCGGCAAAATATGCCCGCGACCGTTCATACACTTCCGGCGGGTACAGCGCCTGTGCGAACGCGGCAAACAGATCGTCCGTCCTTTCCTCTTTTGCAAGCCGAACCCAATCGCCGACCGCTTGATACCGTTCCGGCGTCACGCATGCAGCCGTGGAACCGAGAACCAGTTTCCGCACAAGTTCCGGCCGGTCGATTGCAATTTGCATGGCGATCATGCCGCCCTGAGACGCACCGAAAATACTCGTCTGATCCAGTTCCAGCGCCCGAAGCGCTTGCGCAGTGTCGCGCGCCATCGCACGCACCGGATATGTGTCGGGCAAGTCCTTCCTGCGGTCAAATACATAGACGGTGAAATCGTCCGTCAAAGGCCGGTATGCCGCGGCGACGGCGTCTGCACTGTCCATGACGCTCCGCAAACCGAGCCCCGGCAGGATTGCCAGCGTTTCCCGTCCGCGTCCGAACCGGAAAAACTCCATTGTAAAACCATCTGTCTGTACGCTTTGCGTCGGTATCGGCATCGGCACGCATCCTCCCCGTTTCTTCCTTCTTTGTCATTATACCATCTGCACGGCTTTTTACAAGACCGTATCTCTCGATCGACCGCATACAGCGCGTGCGGCATATACAAACAGAATCCGGCGCAAGAACAGGCTGACCTGCTTTTGCGCCGGGTTCGGTATCCGACTGCGTATGTCACGCGCGGGATGTGTTTATTTCAGATTCTCCGAAAAGAACGCCGTCAGTTTATCGAACGGGATGGCATCCCTGCCGCCGCCGTCATAGAGATCGGTATGTACCGTATCCGGCAGGATCAGCAGTTCTTTGTTGTCTGCAAATTTGCTGTTCTTCACCATGTCGGCATAGGCGTCACGGCTGAAGTAGCAGGAATGCGCTTTCTCGCCGTGGACGAGCAGCACTGCGGAACGGATCTCGCTGCTGTACTGCAGGATCGGCTGATTGATGAAGGATTCGCAGCCGATGACGTTCCAGCCGCCGTTGGAATTGAGCGAACGCGGATGGTACCCGCGCGGTGTTTTGTAGTAGTCGTAGTAATCCTTGACAAAAAACGGCGCGTCCTCCGGCAGCGGATCGACCACACCGCCGCCGAGCTTGTATTCGCCCGCCTTCAAATCCGCAAGCCGCTGCGCGCACATGGCCGCTTTTGCCTGATAGCGCGCCTCTTCGCTGTCGGCGGAATCGAAATAACCCTTTGCATTGACGCGCGTCATGTCGTACATCGTCACGGCAGCCGTTGCCTTGACGCGGGTGTCGAGCGCCGCGGCGTTGATCGCCATACCGCCCCAGCCGCAGATGCCAATGATCCCGATGCGGTCTGCATCCACGCTTTCGTGCAGGGACAGAAAATCGACCGCCGCCATGAAATCTTCGGTGTTGATGTCGGGTGACGCCATGTAGCGCACGTTACCGCCGCTCTCGCCGGTAAAAGACGGATCAAACGCGACCGTCAGGAAACCGCGCTGTGCCATCGTCTGTGCATACAGGCCGGAACACTGCTCCTTGACCGCGCCGAACGGACCGCTGACCGCGATCGCCGGGAGCTTGCCTTCCGCGTTCTTCAGCACATACATGTCTGCCGCCAGCGTGATGCCGTAGCGGTTGACGAACGTCACCTTGCTGTGGTCGACCTTGTCACTCTTTGGGAACGTCTTGTCCCATTCTTGTGTAAGCGCAAGATTTTCTTTTCGCATTTTCGTTCCGCCTTTCTTATTTCAGCTTCAATCCGTCTTTGAACGCGTCGCCGACTCTGCCGCCGACTTTGTAATAGCCGTGCGTATAGGGATCGAATGCGATTGCTTCCAGCGCGTCGATATCGACCTTGCCGTCCTTCATGCACGCATCCTCCACGGTCGTGCGCAGCACCTTGCCGATCACGCCGAGACCGGTATCGTCGCTCTGATACTCCGAGAAAGCGCATTCGATTGCGATCGGCAGCTCGTTGATGACCGGCGCATCCACAAGATCCGATTTTGCATACGTCATGCCGGACTTTTTGAACTTCTCCGGCTCCTGATTCCCGTGCACCACGCCGAACCAGTCGGCTTCGATGACGTGCTTCGCATCGGCGATATGCACCACAAAGCCCTTGCGCGCCTTGATGTTCTGGACGGTTGTGTGCGTCTCGGACAGATTCAGCGCAACCATATCGCGCGAGAGCATCGTCCCCCACGCCGCGTTCATCACGTCGACCGTACCGTCTTCATTGAACGTGGAAATGAGAAGCACCGGCATCGGGAAAATGGCCTCTGTCGTTTTGATCTGCTGTTTCATAGTCTTTGCTCCTTTTTGTGTCGTTTTCTTTATTCTATGTTCTTTCCGAACGCATATGCGCGAGTCTGCGCGTCCTGTGTGTCAGCCGCTTCGCCGGCGTCCGTGATCCCGCCGCAAAACAGAGAACCGACAAACTCCGCTTTCTCAAAGCAGTCGACCCATCCCTGCAGACCGCTGACGGCTTTTTCGGGCACTTCGTCCTCGTCCTCCGCCGCCACAGACAGCATGTACACCTTGCGGAATTTGTAGTCCGAGGGATACAGGGGGTTGAGCCGGTCGAGCAGCGTCTTCATCTGTCCGCACATTTCGTAGTAGTAGATCGGTGTGACAAACACAAGAGCATCTGCATTTTTTACTTTTTTCGCGATCTCGACCGCATCGTCGTTCAGAACGCATTTTTGGGTTTTCTGGCAAGAAAGACAGCCGATGCAAAAACGCAGTTCCTTCCCCTTGAGCGAAACAAGTTCCACATCGTGTCCGGCGTCCTTTGCGCCCTGTATCAAGTTGTCTGCCAGAACGTCAGAATTGCTTTTTGCCCGCAGGCTGGTCGTGATGACAAGTACTTTGCTCATATTTGTTCCTCCGTTTATTTCATGGTGATCGTAATCGTTACATTTCCGTTTGACAGTAGTTCTGCCATCTCCGCAGCAGTCTTATCGGTCACTTTACCCAGACGCGTATATGCCCACGTGTTGGAGCCGTAGAAAACGACCATCTGATTGCCGGAATACAGCACGATGTCGCCCGCGCCCGTC
The DNA here is from genome assembly GCA_902790325.1 of Oscillospiraceae bacterium. Classification (GTDB taxonomy): domain Bacteria; phylum Bacillota; class Clostridia; order Oscillospirales; family Acutalibacteraceae; genus UBA1425. Next base: position 55,559 of record CADARP010000008.1, read on the forward strand.
GTCACGCGTACATCGTTACGCGGCAGATTTGTTCCGATGGAGCCGACCTGCTCAAATCCGCCGTACATCGACATGCTGATCGTCAGCGGCGCATCTTTCACCAGTTCGCGCAGCGCGTCGACCGATTCGTTATCCTCCCACTGCACCGCGACGGGCGTCTCTCCGATCTGCATGGTCATCTGTTTTTCCTCCTGTGCCGTCTGCAGCGTCACATCATAGCCGCCTGCGAGATAGCGGGATATTTGCGCGGTATCCTTCAGCGTCACGTCTCCGTCCGCATCCACGTCGGCCGCTTTCTCGTCGATCTGCACATTCCAGCCGCCCGCCAGATGACGCAGCGTCAAAACCACATCGCGCAGATTTACAACGCCGTTGCCGTCCGCGTCTCCCGCAACGCGCTGCACGGCAATCGCAGAGACCGAAACACCGGCAACCAGAACACAGCAGATCGTAATCCACAGAATCGCTTTTTTCATGATGCATCCTCCTCAACAACGTCTATTCTTTTGATAAACCGCGCAGGCACACCGCCCACCACCGTGTTGGATGCGACATCCTTGGTTACCACGGCGCCCGCCGCCACGACCGCACCGTCACCGATCGTGACGCCGGGCAGGATCGTGCAGTTGGCGCCGATCCACACCCGCGATCCGATATGCACAGGCAGCGGGTGCAGATTCGCCCGCTTCTCGGGCTGCAGATCGTGGTTGAGCGTGGCAATGACCGTCTTCGGGCCGATCAGGGCATAGTCGCCGATCGTCACGCCGCCCTGATCCTGAAACTGGCAGCCCGCGTTGATGAACACGCCCCTGCCGATGCGGGTGTTTTTGCCGCAGTCTGTATAAAACGGCGGAAACAAACCGAGATCCTCTCCGCAGCCGCCGTTCGTCAATTCCTGCATCAGCGCGCGCAGTTCCTGCGGTGTGTGATAAGCGCCGTTGATCTCCGCCGTGATCCGCAGCGCCTGCTGCGAAAGCTCGTGCATTTTCAGATGCACTTCACTGTTTGCCGTCACTTCCGCCTGCGAGCGCATGGCGTCCAGAAATTCCGCAAGTTCCATATTGTCTGCCCTTCCTTGTCCTGTTCTGACTCTATTATACGCGTTCTTTCTTCTATAATCAAATACTTGTTTTCTATGCGTTCCTATGCTATAATTGAATAGGAGAAAGACAAGGAGGCCACAGATATGGATATACGAACGATGCAGTATTATTTAGCCGTTGTCCGCGAGGGTACGATCTCTGCGGCTGCGCAAGCGCTGCATATTGCGCAGCCGTCTCTGTCCAGACAGATGAAAGAGCTGGAGCAGGAGCTCGGCGCGCCGCTGTTCGTGCGCGGCAACCGGAAGATCACGCTGACGGAAGAAGGCGTTGTCCTGCGCAGACGCGCCGAAGAAATGGTGCATCTGATGCAGATGACGCAGGAAGAGATCACGCAGATCAAAAACCACGTTTCCGGTGCGGTACGCATCGGCGCGGGCGAATCGGCGTCTTTTCATTACCTGTCCCGCACGGCGAGCAGTCTTGCCAAAAAGTATCCAGACGTCCGTTTTCATATCACCAGCGGCGATACGCAGGATTTGATGGATGCGCTGACGGACGGCCTGATCGACTTTGCGGTCATTTTCACAGAAGTCGATCACGAGCTGTACCAATCCATCCCGCTGCCGGAAAACGACCGGTTCGGCGTATTGATGCCCAGGGATCACCCGCTTGCGCGGAAAGAGACTGTGCGAATCGGCGATCTCAAAGGTTATCCCGTGATCCTGTCGAGGGCGCACGCTGCCGTGATCATGGGCTCGAAGGCGTTTTCGGGTCTGGACGTTGTGGCGACATACAATCTGATCTACAATGCGTCTTTGCTGGTGGAGGACGGTCTCGGACTGGCTGTCGCGTTCGACGGCTTGATCCGCTGCACCGAAGACAGCCCGCTCGCGTTTCGGCCGCTCGTGCCGGAAATCCCGGCGACCGGCAGGCTGATCTGGAAAAAGTTCCAGACCTTCTCTCCCGCCGCACAGTTGTTCATCGACACGCTCCGCGACGTCTGACCCGCGGCGAAAAGGCAATACACAGCCGGCACAAAAGAACGTATCCGATGCGTTTCTTTTGTGCCGGTTTCGCCATAATGGGATGATTTTATACGTTGAAACACGATGCGCTGTTTGGTCCGGATTCATGCCGCCGTCTGTGCGCCGTTCTGGGCGGCGGACGCATCCGCCGCGCGTTCCCTGTTTCCTCTGCCGAACGGGAATTCTCCTTCCGGCATATTCTCCCCGGTCGGACGTTCCGGGCGTTCGCCGGGTGCTCCCTGCGGCATCTCACCCGAAAAGCCGCCGCGCATACCGCCCATGCCGCCGCCGAACTGATTCGTCAACTCCGTGATCTTCTCGCCGTTGACATAAACCTCGCCGCCGTTCAGTTCGCCCTTGCCGTCATAATCGAACGCCGACTGCGCCGTGATGCGGATCGTGCCGCCGTTGATGATAATGTCACCGTTGGCGTCGACCGCGTCCGTGTCGCCCTGACCCATTTCGATCTCGAGCTCGCCGCCGTTGATCTCAACGGTGGGCGTCACGCCGGATGTTTTCTGTCCTGCATTGATGCCGTCGTCGCTCGCTTTGATGGAGATCTTGCCCGCGTTGATCGTGATGCGCGTTCCCTCGATCCCTTCATGCGCCGTGACGTCGATCTCGCCGTCGTCGACGGTAACTTTATCCTCCGCGTGGATCGCATCGTCGCCGGATTGCGCGTGCAGCATCCCGCCGCGTATCGCAACGTTTCCGTCCGCATGCACGGCGTCGTCCGCGCAGTCGAGCGTACAGCTGCCGCCGCTGATCGTGACGTCTGTTCCCGCCTTGAGGCCTTTTGCGCTGTCATTCTCGCCGATCTGTGCACTGCTTCCGCCGCCGGTCGTGACGGACGCGGTCGTATCGGCAAGCGAGAGCGCGGTCTGTGCCTGCACGCCGTCTTCGCCGGCCGTAACCGTCAGCTTCGCGTTCTCCGCCGTGACTGTGCCGAGCGTTTCGTCTTTGTCGTTCGTGGCGCGCAGTCCGTCGCCGCCCGCCGTCACGGTCACATCCGCATTCCGAACGGTCAGGCTGTCTTGGCCCGTGACGCCGTTGTTCGCGGCATTGACCGTCAGTGTCAGATCGGCAAGTCCGAGCGTGTCGTTGCCCGTAATGCCGTTGTTCATCCGGCCGTTGACCGTGAGAGCGCCGCTGCCGGCAAGGATCAGATCCACCTTCGAGTACAGACAGGCGTTCGGTTCTTCGTCCGCTTCGGACGCATATGAATCGGTATACGTATAGCTCTCGCCGTCTGTCAGCGTATTCTGCGTGCCCTCTTTTGCAAATACCGTCGCCTGCTTCGCGCTGTAAACATAGATCGCGCTCGACGATCGGGAAGTGATCTGCGCGCCGTCCAGCACGAGCGTCACGTCCGCGTCGCCCGCATCCACAACGATCCTGCCGTCCGTCGTCTCGCCGCGCACGGTAAATGTGCCGCCGCTCTGAATCAGCACATCCGTGCCGTTCACCGCCGCGCCGGCGCCGGAAATGTGCGCGCCGCTGCCGTTCCATGCTATGACGGTCGCGCCTGTCTCGTCGACCTGTACGCTTTCCTTCGCCGTTTTTTCTGCGCTTTCATCTGTCTGTGTACGTTCGCTTGTCTGCCCGAACCCGCACGACGCAAAAGCAAATAGAATAAGCAGCGCCGCGAGAGAAGCGGATACGGTGGTCATGATTTTTTTCATTTATAACGCCTCCTGTCGTGATTGTGATCCGATATTTCGGGATCGTTTCCGAACTTGCGGCTGTATTGTAGCGCGGCAAACTAAAGGGAACTTAAAGAAAACAGATTTTTTTCTTTAGGTCTTCTTTAGGTTGCCGCTGTACACTGGCAGCAACGAAGGGAGGCGAGCCCATGAATAAACCGATCATCACTTGTTTCGAGCGGGTCGAAAAGAAGTATTTCCTCAGCCCGGAGCAGTACAGAAATTTCCTGGAGAGTCTGGCGCCGTATGTTCGTGCGGACGCGTACGGAGAATATACGATCTGTAATCTGTACTACGACACGGACGACTACCGGCTCATCCGCGCATCCATCGACAAGCCCGTATATAAGGAAAAGCTGCGCGTGCGCAGTTACGGCGTACCGGCCGCGGACAGCGCGGTGTTCGTGGAGTTGAAGAAAAAGTACGACGGCGTCGTCTACAAAAGGCGGATCACATCCACGCCGCGCGCGGCGCAGACACTGCTGCGCGGCGTTCATCCGGCGGGCGCGCAGAGTCAGATCCAGAAGGAGATCGAGTATTTCCAGCAGTTTCACCGCACGCAGCCGAAGGTGTTCATCGCCTACGACCGGCAGGCGTTCCAGGGAACGGAGAACAGCGCGCTGCGCATCACGTTCGACCGGAACATGCGCTATCGGCTCGATCGGCTCGATCTCATGGCGGGCGACGACGGCGCACCGATCCTGCAAACGGACGATATCCTCATGGAGATCAAAATACCCGGCGCATGTCCGCTGTGGCTGACGCGTCTGCTGACGGAGTACGGGATCTATTCCGCATCCTTTTCCAAGTACGGCGAATGCTACCGCGCACACATTCTGCGCGACAACAAAAAATTGTATACAAAGGAGATGTATTTAAGTGCTTGACTCTATTCTGCATTTCACATCCGTCATCGACGGACAGATCACAATGCCTGTTTTCCTTCTCTGTACGGCTGTATCGCTCGTACTCGGCGTGCTGACGGCGGTCGTGTCGATGTTCCGCAACCGCACCTCGCAGAGCTTCGCGCTGACGCTTGCGATCCTGCCGACGATCGTACAGGTCGTCATCATGCTCGTCAACGGCAACATCGGTGCGGGCGTCGCCGTGGCAGGCGCGTTTTCGCTGGTGCGGTTTCGCTCCGCGGCAGGCTCCGCGCGGGAGATCGGCTCGATCTTTCTCGCAATGGCAGTCGGACTTGCGACCGGCATGGGATATGTCTCGCTCGCCGTCGTATCGTTTGTGATCCTGGCCGCGGTCCTGCTCCTGCTGCAGGCGCTGCGGTTCGGCGAACAGGATCAGGCGGAACGCACGCTGAAAATCACGATCCCGGAAAGTCTCGATTATGACGGCCTTTTCGACGATCTGTTTCAAACATACACAAAGTCGGCGGTGCTCGAAAAAGTCAAAACATCCAACATGGGAACGCTGTTCGAGCTGCAGTACAGGATCCGCCTCAACGGCGCGGAGATCCCCAAGGCATTCCTCGACGAATTGCGCGTGCGCAACGGCAATCTGAACATCGTGTGCGGAAAAGCCGCCGAAAAAGACGCGCTTTAAAAAACACTTGAACGGCGTGCGCCAAATATAGTATACTAAGTCACAGAACAGACGAAAGGACGGTGCTCTTATGCGGCTGCTGATTGCGGAAGACGAAGTCGATCTCGCACAGGCGCTGACGGCTTTTTTCGAGCACAACAAGTTCACGGTAGACGCGGTAAACGACGGTCTGTCGGCGTATGAGTATGCCGGCGCCGACGCATACGACGCGATCATCCTCGACGTCATGATGCCGAAGATGGACGGCATCGAGGTCCTGCGCCGGCTGCGCGCGGACGGCTGCAGCGTCCCGATCATGATGCTCACGGCAAAAGCGCAAAAGGACGACCGCATCACGGGATTTGACGCGGGCGCGGACGACTATCTGCCCAAGCCCTTTGAGCCGGACGAACTGCTGAGCCGTGTACGCGCGATGCTGCGCCGGCGCGCGGAGTACCGCCCGTCCGTGCTGACCTTCGGCGACCTGTCGCTGCATCCGGACAGCGACGTGCTCTCCTGCGGCACGGGCAAATCTGTGCGGCTGAGCGGCAGAGAGTTTCAGGTCATGGAGCTTTTCATGCGCTCGCCGAAAACGATCCTGTCTGCCGACAAGATCATGGAGCGCGTCTGGGGCTGGGACTCCGACGCGGAGATCAACGTCGTCTGGGTGCACATTTCCAATCTGCGCAAAAAACTGGCCGCACTCGGTTCCGCCGTCACCATCCATGCGAACCGCGGTCTGGGCTATATACTGGAGACACAGTCATGATCAAACAACTGCGAAAAAAATTTATCCGCATCTCCATCGCGGCCGTCGCGGCCGTGATGGTGCTGCTGTGCGCATCGGTCAACATCGTCTATTTCCTGTCTGTCAACGCACACCTGAACGAGACGCTGGACATGATTGCCGACAACCAAGGCAGGATGCCGGAATTCAAAGGGATGCGCAGAGGTATGCCGGGCGACGCGGGCGAACCCCGCCCTATGCCGCGGCAGTTCAACGAGGAAACGCCGTTTGCCACGCGCTTTTTCGTCCTGCAGTATTCGGAAGACGGGAAACTGATCCATGCGGACCTTGCGCATATCGCTGCCGTGACGGACAGCGACGTGCAGGATTATCTCGCATTTGCCGTTCTGCAGGGCGAGGGACAGGGCTTTACGGACGGATTCAAATACAAGATCGCGTGGCAGGACGACGGAAGCCTTATCGCCGTGTTTCTGAACGACTACGAGCAAATCGGCGGCGTCGTCACCATCCTGCTCGTTTCTGTGCTGGCAACCGTCTTCTGCATCGCGCTGATCAGTGTGCTCATTATTTTGTTTTCAAAGAAAGCGATGGAACCGGTCGTGGAGAGTGACCGCAAGCAAAAACAGTTCATCACGGATGCAAGCCATGAGTTGAAAACGCCCATCACGGTCATTCGCACCAGCCTGCGCGTGCTGGAGATGGAGGTCGGCAGGCAGAAGTGGATCGACAAGGCCGTTGCGCAGACCGACAAGCTGACGGATCTTGTCAACTCGCTGGTTACGCTTTCCAAGCTGAACGAAAGCGAAAACACATTCCGCGCGTCAGAATTTCAGATCAGCGAAGCGATGCGCGAGACGGCAGAGTCATTTGCCGACTTTGCGCAGGAAAACGGCCATAACCTGCACATCTCCGTCGAGCCGGATATCCGCTTCTGCGGCGATGAGTACGCCGTGCGGCAGCTCGCGTCCGTACTGCTGGACAACGCTGTGAAATACGCGTCGGAGAACACGCCGATCGAATTCGCGCTGGAGAAGGACAAAAAAGGCGTTCGCATTCGCACAAAGAACACATGTGACGATTTGAACGCCGAGGATCTCGATAAACTGTTTGACCGCTTTTACCGCGCGGACCCGTCGAGAAACAACGCAAAGAGCGGTTTCGGGATCGGGCTCTCGATGGCCAAAACGATCTGCGAGGCACATCACGGATCGATCCGTGCGCAGAGCGAAGACGGACACAGCGTGGAGTTCGTCGCGCTGCTGAAAAACGGGACTCCGGACCGTGCGAAAACAGACAAAGCCGGAAACCGCTGAACGCAGCCGGTTTCCGGATGTTTCGTCTGCGCCGAACCGTGTCGGCTTTTGTTACGCTTCTCCGTTTACGATCGCTTCGACCCGCTCGCGGTGCATATACAGCGTGCAGCCGCCAATGTGATCGTCCTTCAGCAATCCCTCTGTTTGCAGCGTGCGGAACAGCGGAGAACGCAGCGCTTCCCGCAGCGACGTGTCACGCACATTGCAGTCCGAGTAGGGCGAGAACGGGCACGGTTCCGCGCCGCCGTGCGAGTTGATATGGAAAAATCCTCTGCCCGCGGCAACGCAGCCGCCCGAGCTCTTCTCGTCTCCGGGGAATGCGATAAACACCATATTCCTTCTGGTGCGCCGAAGCCGGCGAACGGCTTTGCGCATCTTTTTTTGTTCCGGTTCCGCCGGCGCCAGATGCCGGCTCTCCTCGGTCACGGGCACATATTCCACGTAGATGACCGCTTTGCAGCCGAAGGACGCGAGAGTATCCAGAAACGCGTCGGAGTAGACCTCCTCAAGGTTCTCGGTCGTCACCGTCACGGATGCGCCGAAGATCATGCCGCGGTCGCGGATGCTGCGCATGGCGCCGGTCACCTTCTGATACACGCCGTCTCCGCGCCGCGCATCGGTAACGGCTTCGTTGCCCTCGATGCTGATGATCGGCAGCAGATTGCGGTGCGCATCCAAAAAGTCGAGATACTTCTCGTGCAGGAATGTTCCGTTCGTAAAGATCGGGAACAGGATGTCGCTGTGTTTCGCTGCCTGCTGCAGCACGTCGTACCGCATCATCGGCTCCCCGCCCGCAAGCAGGATGAAGCTGATCCCCAGTTCCTGCGCTTCACAGAAGATGCTGTCCCATTCCGACGCCGTCAACTGATCCACAGGCCGTGCGTCGCAGCAGGCGTTGTTGCTGCGGGAATAGCATCCCGCGCAGTGCAGATTGCAGGAACTCGTGATACTCGCGATCAGGAACGGCGGGATATGCTCTCCGTTCCGTTCCGCCGCGTACCGTCTTTTGGACGCGGCGCGGGACACCTTGGCAAATGAACGCATAAAAGCGCTTTCCCGTTCGTTTTTGGCTGTTGCGCGCAGCGAGTCGGTCACGACCCGCACGACGCCGTGCGTCATATAGCGCTGGATGTTCAAAACAACGACACCTCTTTTCCGGATAACGGATCTGTACACACACTATTCGGCAATATACGTAGCGATATAAACTGTGTTGGCCGGCGTCTCAAGACCGGGATCTTCCTGCAGGAACGATACCGGAACGCCGGATTCTTCCGCGCAGAGCGCAAAGTGACACAGCGCGATCCCCATGTCGATCCGCTGGATGTCCCAATCGCTGCCGGCATATGCCTTGCTGCGCTTTTCGTAGAAGTGGACACGCTCGCCGCAGACAACCGCGCGCCACGGCTGCTTGTTCACGGCGGACGGCGCGAGACGGACAGCCTCGAGTGCGGTCTGCCACTTTCCGGCGTTTTCCGCGCGCAGCGGGCGGTCGAACGAACCGTCGAAAAACAGGTCGGCGAAAGCAAAGCGGCTCTCGGCCTTCACGCCCTTGCGCATCAGGCTCTCGCGCACGGACATTTTCGCCGCAGGGTAACCGAGCGGGCTGATGCAGGGCATCACTTCGCCGTCCGACAGCGCGACCGCCTTTTCAAAAGCGGAACGATCCATCGTGCCCGCGATCCATGTGGTGCCGACTCCCATAGTCTCGGCAAACAGCACGATCCGCTCGAACGAATACCCGAACGCCTCCTCCGCATGCGGTACGCGGCGCATCTTGCCCGCGATAAACGTGTCTTCTCCGACGATCACCGGGCTGGAAAGTCCGGTTTCTTTTGTATCCAGCAGCATCCATGTGATCGGCAGATGATACGGGTTGTCCGCCGTTTCGGCGAACGCCATGATTTTCTGCTTGTCCTCTGCGCGCAGCGGCTCTCCGCTGAAAGTGCGCACACTTCTTCTGGCGCGAACGGTTTCCATTGTAGACATTCCTCGTGCTCCTTTCCGTGCATGCGTCCGACGGGACACGGCACGATACCGGATTTATTCGTTCCGCAGACCGTTCAGCACGGCCGCCGCAAACCCGGCCGCCGCCTGCATGTCCTGCGCGTTCGGTCTGCCCTTATGCAGCCCCTTGAATTCGCCGCGGCAGTGGAATTCCCGCGCGTCCATCGGAACGCCGACCTTATCCGCTTCCGCCTTGATTTTTTTGTAGGTGGAATTCAGCATAGCGGCCGAACCGAAATTGACGATCCTGCCGACCGTGTTCCGGTCAAGCGACTGTATGAAACTTCTGACTTCGGGGTCGATATTGAACGCATAGTAGGAATTACCGAGAAACAGCACATCGACCGGCTCGCGAACAGGTTCACTGATGGGAAGCGCCTCAACGCCGACGGCTTCGGCGACCGCTTCCGCGAGTTTTTTCGTGTTGCCTGTCTTTGTATAATAGCGGACTGCGATTTTCATATGTATGCCTCCTTCATTCAATTATGCACGGGTGAACTTATCCTTCGGCTGTTTACAGCGCGGACACTTCCAATCGTCCGGCAGATCCTCAAAAGCGACGCCGCCGTTTTCGGCCGGATCGTACACATATCCGCAGATCGTGCAGATATACTTGCCGCTCGCCTGTTTGACCGCGATCTCGCCGACCGGGATGCTCTGCGGCGGATTGTGCAGATCTGTGATCCTTTTGGCTTCCAGATTCTCCCGGCCGAGCGGCGTATGTGTGGAAAGATAGACCGTAGGATGGCCGTCGATGAAGGCGCGAACGGCATCAAGCGTCTTTCTGGCGGCGGTGATGTCCTCGAACACGACCGACAGTTTATCCGCGTACAGCGCTTCGTCCGTATAGGTCACATCGCCGTGGATCATATAATACAAGCCGTTGTCTTCCGCGATCACGATGCTGTTGCCTGCCGTATGCCCCTTGGCTTCGATCAGATACACACCGTCCGCGATCTTCTGACTCTTTTCAAAATTGGCGTATGCGCCGTCCGTAAAATCGACCGGCGTAACGTTCGGGTACTGTAATTCCGCGGCCCTGCACTCCTCACGCGATGCATAGATTACCGCGTTCGGGAACGCACGCAGCTCGCCGGTATGGTCGGCGTGCTTGTGCGTTACAAGGATCTTTGTGACCTGCTCCGGCTTGTAGCCGAGCGCGGCGAGCGCGTCCGTATAATCGCAGATCTTGCTGCCCATGTAGATGGGCGCTTTCTCATCCGGTACGGCGTCCGGCGCTTCCGCGGGCATGCCGGTATCGACCAGAATCACCTCGTCGCCGGTGTCGATCACATAGTTCTGCAAGCTGGAACGGTACCGAACGGACGGGTCGAGGCCATCCATGCCCTCGCCGCCGAGCGCGAACGCCTGCGACATGAATCCGTTTTCATAGAGTTTGACCGCGCTGATTTTCATAAATGGTTCTCCTCCGCGCTCAAAGCGCCGCCGCAACAGCGTTTCTGACATCTTTCATGTCCACGGTCGGCTCGAACCGCGCGACGACCCTGCCCTCGCGGTCGATGAGGAATTTCGTGAAGTTCCATTTGATATACGCTTTGTCGCCGAACGCTTTGTTGTTCATCTGCGTGAATTTGTTCAGCGCAGCGTTTTTCAGGCCTTTGCCGAATCCCGCAAACGGTTTCTCCGCCGCAAGGTACGCGAACAGCGGATCGGCATTGTCGCCGTTGACGTCGATCTTTTTGAACTGCGGGAACTCCGTACCGAACTTCATGGTGCAGAACTGATGGATCTCGTCCGCGTCGCCGGGCGCCTGGTTCGCAAACTGGTTGCAGGGGAAGTCAAGGATCTCAAATCCCTTGTCCCTGAACTCCTTGTACATGGCTTCGAGCGGATCGTAGTGCGGCGTGAATCCGCATCCGGTCGCCGTGTTGACGATCAGCAGCACCTTGCCCGCATACGCAGAGAGGCTGACGTCGTTTCCCTGTCTGTCCTTGACCGTAAAATCATACACTGTTTTCATTGTGATTGCCCCCTTCTATTTTTTATTATGATTATTCTGGTTGCCCAGCAATTCATACAACAGCACGTACAGCGCCCGTGCCTTCTCCGGCGGCAGATCGAAACATCCTGCCACATTCCGCGGAACATCCTTCGCTTTTTCCTGCAGCGCTCTCCCCGCTTCGGTCAGCGTGATCACAACCACGCGGTCGTCTGCGGTACTGCGCCGACGCTCGATATATCCCGCCTGCTCCATCTTTTTCAGCAGCGGCGACAGCGTCCCGTTATCGAGCATCAGTCTCTCACCGATCTCCGATACCGATACGCCGTCCTTTTCCCACAGCACGAGAAAAACGATGTACTGCGTATATGTCAGACCAAGCGGTTTGAGCCACGGCGTATAGAGCGCCGTCACGTTCCGGGCGGCGGCATACAGCGGAAAGCAGAGCTGATTGGACAGTTTCATCGCCTCACGGTAATCGTATTCCATGAAACGACCTCCTTTATGTTTTGTGCAAATATATTTTATCAAACATATTTGCGTTTGTCAAGTCTTTTTTTCCGGATTCCGCATCGGCACGCAATCCGTTACGTAGTCTTTCCCTCAAACTGCGTCTGGTACAGCGCGTGATACACGCCGCGCTTCGCCAGCAGCTCCTCGTGGCTGCCGGTCTCGACGACCCTGCCGTGATCCATCACGACGATCAGATCCGCATCGCGCACGGTGGAGAGGCGGTGCGCGATGATAACGCTGGTGCGGTTTTTCATCAGATTCACCATCGCGTCCTGGATGTTCTTTTCGGTGCGGGTATCGACCGAGCTGGTCGCTTCGTCGAGGATCAGGATCTTCGGGTCGGCCAGCACGGCGCGCGCGATGGCAAGAAGCTGCCGCTGCCCGTGGGAGAGGCTTTCGCCCGCATGGGTCAGGTACGTATCATATCCGTCCGGCTGCCGCTCGATATAGCGCGCGATGTTGCTCATTTGCGCGGCTTTTCTCATGCGCGCATCGGACGCGTCGCGGTCGGCATACTTGATGTTGCCGGCAACGGTGTCGGAAAACAGGAACGTGTCCTGCAGCACGATGGCGGTATTCCTGCGCAGCTCGTCCCGTTTAATGTCGTAGATATTCACGCCGTCGATCCGGATCTCGCCCGAATCCACCGGATAGAAGCGCATCAAAAGATTGACCACGGTCGTTTTGCCGCTGCCGGTCGCGCCGACCAGCGCGATCTTCTGTCCCGGCCTTATTTCGAGATTGAAGTCGTGCAAAACCTGCTTGCCGGGCACGTAAGAAAAATTGACGTGCCGGAAAGAGATCTCGCCCCTCGTTTCCCGCAGCGGCAGTTCGCCGCTGTTGTCCTCGTCCGGGTGATCCATCAGCGCGAACACGCGTTCCGCGCCCGCAACCGCCGTCTGGACTGCGCCGTAGATCTGGGCGATCTCGTTGATGGGGCGCGAAAACTGTTTGGCATAGATGATGAACGCGGAGATCGTGCCGATCGTGATGAGTCCCGTGTAGGCAAAATAGCCGCCGAACGCCGCCACGATCACGAAACCGATATTGGAGATACAATTCATGATCGGCCCCATGGAGCCGCCGAGGATCTCGGCTTTCACGCTGACCTTCGCCAGCGCGTCGGACGTTTCGCAGAATTCACGCGTCACGTCGCCCTGCTTGTTGTAGGCGACGATCGACCGATAGCCGGTGATCATTTCCTCGGAGTGTCCGTTCAGCTCGCCCAGCAGCGCCGAACGCTTCCGGAACACTTTACGCATCACGTCCGACATTCTCTTTGTGACCAGCACGGTGAGGATCACGGAAAACATCGTGACCAGCGTCAGCTGCCAGCAGTACAGAAACATGATCGTCACTGTCCCGACCAGCGTCAGCACACCCGAAACGAGCGAACCGAGGCTCTGGGATATCGTGGTCGAGACATTCTCCACGTCGTTGGTCATGCGGCTCATGATGTCGCCGCCCGAGTGCGTGTCCAGATACGCGATCGGGAGGTTGTCGATTTTTCGGAACAGATCGTGCCGCATCCGCCGCACGATGCTCTGGCTGAGTCTCGCAGCCAGAAGAGACTGGGCAAGATTCGCGCCGACATTCACGACAAAAATGCCCAGCAGCAAACCGGCGCAGCGATACAAAAGCGGCCAGTCGTGTGTTTTGATGCTGTCGATCGCAGCCCCCTGCATGGCGGGCGCGGCGAGAGCAAGCAGCGTGACGGCAATGACGGAAACGATCAGCCCCGCAAGCTGTTTTTTCGCGCCGCTGAAATACTGCAGCAGCCGCGACGCGGTACCTTTTATGTTGTCCGCTTTTTCGACTTCGGCGCCGGGTCCTCCGGGTCTTCCGGGGCCTCTGCCGGGACGGAAACTGACTGTCTGCGCCACAGCCTGCTTCAGTTCTTTACGGGCGAACGCGGTCTTTTCTTCCGGCCGGCGTTCAAACCCTTCTGGAACGGATGCGCGCTTGTTTTCCATCACGCCGCACCTCCTTCCCGCTGCTGGGAGAAGAAGATGTCGCGGTAGATCTCCGACTCCGCCATCAGCGATTCGTGCGTCCCGCAGGCGGCGATCCTGCCGCCGTCGAGCACGAGTATCCGATCCGCGCTCTGTACGGACGCGATCCGCTGCGCGATGATGATCTTGGTGCTGTCCGGGTCCTGCCTGTTCAGCGCGTCATAGAGCGACGCTTCGGTGCGCAGATCCAGCGCGCTGGTGGCGCCGTCAAATATCAATATTTCATGCGGCTTCAATACCGCGCGAGCGACGGAGATGCGCTGCTTCTGCCCGCCGGAAAGGGAATGCCCGCCCTCCGAAACCGGCGTGTAGTACCCGTATTCCGTCTCGCAGATGAATCCGTCTGCCTGTGCGGTCTGCGCGGCAGATTTGATCTGCGCGGGTTCCGCGTCCGCAACGCCCCAGCGTATGTTTTCCTCGATGGAGCGGGAGTACAGCTCCGTACGCTGCATGACGACGGCGATTTTCTCCCGCAGCGCGGAGAGTGTGTAGTCCCGCACGTTTTTGCCGTCGACCAGCACTTCACCCGACGTCGCGTCGTAAAAACGCGGGATCAGGTCGATCAGCGTGGATTTACCGCTGCCGGTCGCGCCGATGATCGCCAGCGTCTCGCCCTGCCGCACGGTCAGGTCGATGTGCTCGAGCACGTTCTGTGTCGTGCCGGGATAGGCGAAGCTCACGTCGCGGAACTCCACTGTGCCGCGTTCTGTTTCCGGCTGCGCATCCGCACCGTCCGTCAAAGACGGCCGGCTCGAGAGCACCTCGCCTATACGGTCGGCGGACGCCTTCGCGCGCGTGAACGTCTGGAAGATATTCGCAAGGAATCCGACGCCGCCGAGGATCTGCGTCAGATATGTGATCGCCGCCATGATGCTGCCGGGCGTAAGCGTGCCGTCGTTTTTGACGGTGATCCCGCCGACCAGAATGACCGCGACCACGCAGAGATTCATGATGATATTCATACACGGTCCGAGGAACGCCAGCAGCGTCTGCACGCGCAGATTCTCGCGGCAGAGCGCATCGTTGGCGCGGTCGAACCTGTCGAGCTCATACGCCTCTTTGACATATGCTTTGACGACGCGCGCGCCGGCGACGTCCTCCTGCATGACGTGGTTCACGCCGTCCAGCTTCTCCTGCACGACGCGGAACAAAGGCGACGCCTTGCGCAGAAAGAAAACGATCAGAAAAAGGATAAACGGCATGCCGCAGCCCGCAACCAGCGCAAAGCGCGGCGACTGCCGCCAGAGCATGAACACGCCGCCGACAAACATCACGCCGTTGCGCACGAGCCCGCGGATCGCAAGCGACACCATGTTCTGCACCTGCGTCACGTCGTTGGACAGGCGCGTGATCAAAGAGCCGGTGGTGAATTTGTCCGTCTGTTCAAACGACAGCGACATGATGTGCGAGAACAGATCCTTGCGCAGATCGTTGCCGAAGCCCTGCGAAGCGATGTTGGCGAAAACGCCGCACGTCACGCCGAAAGTGCCGCCCGCGAGCACGCAGAGGATCATCTGCACGCCGACCCGGACGATCAGCGAAAAATCGCTGTGCAGCACGCCCTGGTCGACGATCTTCGCCATCAGATCCGGCTGCCACAGATCCATCGCTACCTCGCCCACCATAAACAGCGGCGCGAGTATACAAAACAGCCAATACTTTTTCAGATATTTCAGCATAATGTCTCCTGTTTACAGCATTAAAACCCGTCCGTGAAAAAGGATACTTTGGGCGGAAAAAGATTGAAGAAATCGGACGCCGGATTCCGGATGACCAGTCCCGGGATATACGACACATCCGCAAATCCGCACAGCAGCAGTTTGGATGCCGTGCCCGTGTCCAGGATCGCATCCGGCTCGTACTTCCCGTCTTTTTCGACCGTGACGCCGTTTTCCGCATATGCCGCATGATAGACTTCGTCACAGACCCGAAGCGTGAACGCGCCTTCTCCCGACGGGTACCGATGCGCTTTCAGCACGTTCTCCATATTCAGGATTCTTGCCGAGCCGGTATTGTGTACCGTGATCTCACAATTCTTCAGATCCCGGATGTAATGCAGGATCGGCGTGTTTTCCGGTAATTTCTCAAAGCAGACGTTTCTTTGATTGCCTTCATAATTGCGCAAAAAGCCGACGATACCGAGCATAGACGCGCACGAATCGAAACAGATCTCATGGACATAGACCGTACTTCTGTCCCGGTCGACCGAGATCGTCGCATAGGAATTGTTCTTCCAGATATACGTAAACCGCTCCGTATAGTACGGGTCCGCAGGGAACGCTTCGGCGTTTTCTCTGACAAAACTGAGATTGTCGTTCCGCGCGCACCTGTTATAGATGTCAAGCAGCATCGCCGTGTCGTCCCCTTCGTAAAGCCGCACGTCCTGATTCCTTTTGATCGCGGAGAGTTCCGAAAACGGAACGTTCGCGCAAAGCGCGCTGCCCACCCTTTCATACCCAAGTTTTCGGTAGTACGCTTCCGAGAACGGGTACAGAATGCTGATGTCATAATTACCCCGGTCGAACAGATGGCGGAACAGCGCTTTCACGGCGCCCTTTCCTCTGTGTTCGGGCTTGGCGGCAACGCCGCCGACAGCGGCGCATGTCAGTATGCCGCCGTCATAATTACACTTTCTTTCGTGAATCTCCAGATCCGCGAAAAGCGTGGTGTTATCGTCGTCAAAAGCGCCGAGCACTTTTTCGCAGGGCAGAACGGATTCCGGATCCCCTATCCTGCAGGAATAGGAAAACGCCTGCGAGGTGATCTTGTCATGCTCGGCAACATCCTGCTGTGTCAAAAAGCGAATAATCATATGTACCTCCGTGCGCTCATTCGGCGCAGTTCGTCTGCGCGTCTCTTTTCGGGAACAGGCAGAGATCGCCGCCCCTGATCGTCAGAACATTCCCCTCGAGCGACGCGCTGCCGTTTGTGTACAGTCCGTAACGCGAGCCCTTGTATGTATACCCGATCCGATGTCCCGCAGCTTCGATCTGCGCTTGCTTTTCCATCAGATCATAGGTCATTTCACGAATGCCGGCCGTTTCGACGCCCTGCGGCGTAAAGACGACGGATTTCTCTTTCCAGGTGATCTTCACGTCCGTATCCGACAGGATCTCCAGAGACAGTTCCCCGCCGTTTTCATCCAGCGTTAGTCCTATGTTCTCCCGGACGCCCTGCGCCCACACGACCGTATCGACCAGCGGCAGATTCTCGTACAGCGCGTAAAACGACTCGCACGTTTCTTCGAGATAGTGCTCCGGAACCGTCTCGTCAAAGAGATAGAACGCCCGGATAAACACCCTTTTTCCGTCGCGGAAAAGATTTGCCGCATAGTTTTTGCATTGATAACAGACGGACTGCACATCCTCTTTGTCCCAGTTTTTCAGTCCCGCCGTCACGGTGGCCGGCGTATCCTTTCCGAATCTTCCGCGGAAATTCGCGGCGGTCTCGCTCATTTTTTCAAAGCATATGTCCCTGCGCCGAAGCAGCTTTTCGATCTGACGTCTGAGCGGAGTGAGAATGTCGACGTCCCCGAAACTGTTTTCCTGTCCGATCTGCGCATAGCCGAAATTCAGGACGTCCGTTCCGAAGAAATAGTCCAGCATGGCGTCTTCAAACTGCACGTTCCCGCCGGCGCACCATGCAGGCTCCAATGTCAGCGGAAAGGCGCCTGCGCCTTTTGCGTCTTCCGAAACGAACTTAGCCTGGTCGTAATTGTGAATGGGGTCCGGTCCGAGCAATCGAAAAACGGGAATGTCCAAAGAGTTTTCGGCCGTCTGCGCCGGCGTAAAGATATTCTTCCGGGAAGGATAATACGCGCCGTTGAAGTACCCGCCGACCAGCGAATACGCGTCCGTATTCGTTTGGTCCCGGCAGATGCACAGACACCTTACGTCATATTTGTCCGCAAGTCTGCACGCCGTTCTCGTATCGATCAGCCAGGAGCCGACAACAGCCGGATACCTGCCGAACACTTCCCTGTATTTCCGCATCGCTTCGTCGATCAGCGCGTCCCGTTCCCGCGGCGTATACGCCATGGAAAACCCCGGCCGGATATGCCAGTCCCATTTCCATCCGTTTGGGCTGTCGTACCGCATCCCGCACGCCGAAGTCAGCGGTTCCACGATCTCATACCAAAGTCCCGTCTCGGTCAGCGTGCCGGCTTTATTCCGAAAAAGGTTTACGAACCTGTCGTCGCAAAGCGTATCGTACTGCAGCAGAAACGTGTTGGGCACTTCCAGTTCGTTCACCAGATCCAACTGCTTGCGCGTAACGTCAAAAAGAATCCTGTCGACTTCTTCGTTCCGCGGCTCGCACTGTCTCGCAAAATTCATGATATGCACGGTTTTCATGGGATCGTGATGCATGTTCGTTCTCCTTTTTCTCTAGAATATCGGGATCGGACCCGCAGTTATTTCCACCCGTACGCCGCGACGCCCGCAATACCGGCAAGACAAATCAGCACGATGGGCGAAATGCCGTTTCTGCGCACCTTCCGTGACCCGAAATAGATCGCCGCAAGCACGGCGGTCAGCACGACCGCGGCGGCGTCCGCGGAAACAGCCGGCGTGCGCACGGTGCAGTTGGTCAGGATCATATAAGCGCCGGTGGCCAGAATGACGCCGGTCATGCACGCCTTCATCCCGTCGAGCACGGATTGAAACACTTCGTTCTGTATGACCTTTTTGACCAGCGCCGTAATCAGCACGACGATCAGAAAGGCCGGCAGTATAACGGCTGCGGTCGCGATCGCGGCGCCGGGAACACCCGCCTGCGCGGAGCCGATATACGTCGCCATATTGACGATGATCGATCCGGGCGTGCTCTCGCTCACGGCGATCATGTAGGACAGCTTTTCGTCCGTCATCCAGCCGTAGGACTGCACGACCTCGCGGATGAGCGGGATCGCCGCATAAGCGCCGCCGAAAGAAAACAGTCCGATCCGCAGAAAGCCGGTCAGCAGTTCAAGAAAGATCATCTCTGCGTCCCCTTTCCCGTCTGCCGCTTGACAAGACAGACGATCAGGCTGACCCCGGCCGCCGCAAGCAGCAAAACGATCGTGGAGACATGCAGGGAGAAGAGGTCGATCAGCAGCATCGCGCCGAATGAACACAGCAGGATACAGATCGGCGCCGCCTTTTTCGGCAGCTTCTTGAGCATTCTGACCGCGGCGTCGACGATCAGGATGCCGACAGCGATCTTGATCCCGCGAAAGGCGCTTGCGACCCAGGCGATCTCCAGAAAGCGGTCGAAGAAAAAGGAGATCAGAAGCAGGATGCAGAACGACGGAAAGACCACGCCGACCGTCGCCGCCGCCGCGCCCGGAAGTCCTTTCTTTTTGAGTCCCACATACGTCGCGCAATTGACGGCGATCGGGCCCGGCGTCGACTCGGCGATGACGGTGATGTTCATCATTTCTTCGTGCGAGATCCATTTCTTTTTGTCCACACAGACCCGTTCGATCAGCGGGATCATGGCATAACCGCCGCCGAACGTGAACAGCCCGATTCTTATGAAGGACAAAAACAGTTCCGCAAGCAAACGCATTTTTCCGCTCCTTACCCAAATGATCCGCACAAGGACAGTATACCATATTTGCCGTTTCATTACAATATTTTTATTGAAACAGCACCATATCTGTGATAAAATAGCAACAAGATCTGTTCCGGTTTTTCACAGGTGTGCGCCCGCAAACGGGCGCCGGAACACAGGAGATGAGACGTTTTGAAAAAGATTTGTCTGCTGTTCGCCGCCGTCCTGCTGCTCACCGCGTCCGGATGCGGCAGATATGTTTCGCACTATAAAGCGATCGGGTTTGCGCATTCCAACGCGTCCGATTCCGCTTTCATGAGTTTTTACTCCTTTGACGGCAGAATGGTCTTCAAGCTCAGATGCAAAAACGGTTCCGACGGTCAGCTCCGGTATTCCGCGAAGCTGGAATCCGGCAGCGCCGCGGTGTATTACGACGATAACGGAACCAAGACGGCGTTATGTACCGTCGCTGCGGGCGATGCGCTCGAATCGTCCGTCGGACTGTCCGAAAAAGGCACGGTCTATGTCATCGTCGAAACGAGTGAACCGTGCATGAACGGAGATTTCAGCTTTGCCGTTTAAGCCGGCGCGTACCAAAAAGACAACAAACGGGAGGATACAAATGAACGTCATCCGCTATTTTGAAAGCGGCCGCCGGGCGCACTGGCTTGCCCAGATCGGAAAAAGCGATTGGAGCGCCGGCGGTCTGCTGTACAGACTTCTGGAAAGCGGCGCCTTCTTCGACGCGCTCGGAGAGGGCTCCGACGTTCTCCTGCTTGTCGAGGACGATACGCTGATCTCCTACTGCACCTTTACGAAAAAGGACGATATCCAGCCGACGGAACTCTCGCCGTGGGTCGGATTCGTCTACACGTTTCCCGCATACCGCGGACATCGTTACGTCGCTCTGCTGTTCGAGGAGGCGGACCGACTGGCGCGGCAGGCGCACATCCCGCGGATCTATGTATCCACCAACCACGTCGGACTGTATGAAAAATACGGCTGCACCTATCTGACACAGGCCAAGGATCTCGAAGGCGAGTGGTCGCGGATCTATGTCAGAAACGTCGTGTGACAAAGCATAAGACGCAAGCGCCTGTTTCGCGGTCAACCCCAAATGTGAAGCCCTCCCGACAGCCGTTCGGCTGTTGGAGAGGGCTGTTTGTTTTGATCCTATCGGCGCGTACAGTCCTTGCGGCAGGACGCGCAGTCGCCGCAGCAGGAACCGCGTTTTTTTCGTATTTGCCGCACGGCGAGCACGACCAGCAGGACGAGCGCCGCAATGAGCACGATGTCGATGAAGTGCATCTGCGCGCCTCCTTACGCCATGCCTGCCGCCATGCAGCAGAGACGGACAAGCAGCGCGACGATCCACGCGATCACGCACTGCCAGACGACGACGTACAGCGCCCATCGGTGCCCCATCTCGCGGCGAACGGACGCGACAGCGGCCACGCACGGCGTATACAGCAGACTGAACGCGAGCAGCACGGCGGCTGCCGCCGGCTGCATCGCGGCGGCAACGCCTCCCTGCGCGCCGAACAGCACTTCCAGCGTGGAGACGACGCTCTCTTTTGCCATAAAACCGCAAAGCAGCGACGTGACGATCCGCCAGTCGCCCAATCCCAACGGTTTGAACAGCGGAACCAGCACGCCGGCAAGCATGGCAAGAATGCTGTCGCCGGACTGTGTCACAATGTTGAATCGGAAGTCGAAACTCTGCAGGAACCAGACGACGAGCGTCGCGATCAGAATGACGGAGAACGCTCTTTGCAGGAAGTCCTTCGCCTTTTCCCACAGCAGCTGCGCGACGTTGCGCGCGCTCGGCAGGCGGTAGTTCGGCAGCTCCATCACAAACGGGACGGCTTCGCCGCGGAACAACGTCTTTTTATACAGAAAAGCGATTAGGATTCCCGTCACGATTCCCAGCAGATAGATGCCGACCATAACCAAAGCCTTGTACCGCGAGAAAAACGCATCGACGAAAAACGCATAGATCGGCAGTTTCGCCGTGCAGCTCATGAACGGCGTGAGCAAAATCGTCATTTTGCGGTCGCGTGTGCTCGGCAGCGTCCGCGACGCCATCACCGCCGGAACCGTACAGCCGAAACCGATCAGCATCGGCACGATGCTGCGCCCGGAAAGGCCGAGCTTGCGCAGAAGCTTGTCCATTACAAACGCGACGCGCGCGATATAGCCGCTGTCCTCCAAAAGAGACAGGAAGAAGAACATCGTCACGATCACCGGCAGGAAACTCAGCACGCTGCCGACGCCCTCGAACAGGCCGTCGACGATCAGCCCGTGGATCGCGGGATTGACGTTTGCCGCGTTCAAAGCGGCGTCGGTCACCTCTTTGAGTTTGTCAATGCCGAGCGCGAGCCATTCCTGCAGCGTCCCGCCGATCACATTGAACGTCAGGAAAAAGACCAGTCCCATCACGGCGATGAAGATCGGGATCGCCGTATACTTGCCCGTGAGCAGATGGTCGATCTTCTGGCTGCGCAGATGCTCGCGGTTGATCTGCGGTTTGACCACGCAGTCGCCGCAGACCTTCATGATATAGGCAAAGCGCATGTCCGCCATCGCCGCGCTGCGGTCCAGTCCGCGCTCCTTTTCCATCTGGATCGTGATATGCTCGAGCATCTCCAGTTCGTTCTCGTCAAGCTGCAGCTGCTCGAGAATCAGCGTGTCGCCCTCGATCGCCTTGCTTGCGGCAAAGCGCACCGGCAGTCCCGCCTCGGCGGCATGATCCTCGATCAGATGGATCACGGCGTGCAGACAGCGGTGAACCGCGCCCTGCGTGTTTCCGTCGCAGAAATCCTGCCGCATCGGTTTCTCCCGGAAGTGCGCGATGTGGATCGCATGGTCGATCAGCTCGTCGATGCCCTGCCGTTTCGCCGCGGAAATCGGCACGACCGGTACGCCGAGCATGGACTCCATCCGGTTGACGTCCACCGCGCCGCCGTTGCCTGTCATCTCGTCCATCATGTTCAGCGCGACGACAACCGGAATATCCATTTCCAATAGCTGCATCGTCAGATACAGGTTCCGCTCGATGTTGGTCGCGTCCACGATGTTGATGATCGCCTTCGGCTTTTCGCGCAGCACGAAATCGCGCGAAACCAGCTCCTCGCTCGAATACGGCGACATGGAGTAGATGCCGGGCAGATCGGTGATGGATGTATCGTCATGTCCGAGTATCGCGCCGTCTTTGCGGTCGACCGTCACGCCGGGGAAGTTGCCGACGTGCTGGTGCGCGCCGGTCAACTGGTTGAACAGCGTCGTCTTGCCGCTGTTCTGATTGCCGACGAGCGCGAACGTCAGCATCGTGCCGTCCGGCAGCGGATCGCCGCTGCCTTTGGGATGGAATTTGCCGCCTTCGCCGAATCCCGGATGCGCCGCCTTTGCGCGGTTTGCCTCCGATTGTTCCGGCACTTTCTTTGCGCAAGTCGGTTCCACTTCGATCCTGGCGGCATCGTCCAGACGCAGCGTCAGTTCATATCCGTGCAGGCGGATCTCCAGCGGATCGCCCATGGGCGCGTATTTCACGACGGTCGTTTCCGTACCGGGCAGAATACCCATATCCAGAAAATGCTGCCGCAATGCGCCCTCGCCGCCGACGGCGCGGATCACTGCGGGCTTTCCGATTTCCAATTCTTTCAGAGTCACGATCTTTCCTCCGATCCGGGAATGCGTTCGTTTCCCGCCGCACAAGGATTGAGGCATGCGGAAAAGTATCAACTCTATTATAGTACCCGGAAAGAACTTTTCAAGTGCTTTCTTCGTTTTTTCTAAATCCTGCACAGCGCGGATAAAAAGAACCGGACGACCGCTTCTGGCCATCCGGTTTCCTTGTATAAACAGCTTTGCTAAAATGGTCTTCGGGAAACGATCATTTTTTCAGCAGTTTGCGAATCCATTCGACAAGCAGACGGAACGGAAGCGAGACCGCCGCCCACGCTTTGCCGAAGAATGCGGCGAGCTTATCCAAAAACTGTCTGAATGCGGACGGTGCCTGTGTCCGCGTCAGGACGAGCGTGACTTCGCCGCTTTTCGACACGGTAAACGTGCCCGCCGCGTCCTCGACGCCTTCGCCCGTGACCGTGTACGTATATGTACCGGCGAAGCACGGGAACGTGCCGTCAGCGTTCACTGCCGTCTCATATCCGTCTTTGTCCGTCAAGGTGACCGTCAGCCCGTCAAGGGCGATCGGGCTGCCTTTTCCGTCCGTCAGTCTGAGCGTGCCGGTCAGGAAATCCGTCTTGCCGAGCCGGATCGCGACGTCGGGAAGCCTTCCCTGCAGAGCATCGGAGCTCGGCGCGTTGAATCCGGGGTCTTTGCCGATGCGGTAGGAAGCGCTGCGGTGCCCGCCGGGCGCGCTGCCGAACAGATGCATGGCGATCACGCCGCCGGAAAGCGTATAGACGTCGCCCGCAAAGTAGCGCGGAACCGTTACGGTCAAGCGCTGCCGTTCGGGATTTCCGCTGAAATCATAAACGCCGAAAGCGCCGCCCGGGTCCGACGTGAAAGCCGTACCCTCCGGACCGACGTACCGGATCACGGCGCTGCCGTTATAGATACCGGACATTTTTTCGACCGGATTCACAAGTCCCGAGAATTGGATCGTGACCGTATCGCCGGCGCGTACCGTCCCGTCCGGAACCGTATAATCGATCTGCCGCGCGGTCAGCACCTGATACGCCGCTTCGCCGTTCTTTTCGACCTTGACGATATGTCTGCCGGTCGTCAGTCCGCCGACAGTCACGCTGCCGTCGGCGTTCCGCGTCACGCCGTCCGACGTGAATCCTTTGAACGTCATCGTGTTGGTGACGACGCTGCGGTTCACGGTGACCGTGCAGCCGGGTTCCGGCGTGAACGTATACGCCGCGCCGTCGTTCCCGGTGTAGAACAGCGGGTCGAGCTCCGCGTCGATCTCGTATCCCTCGCCTGTCCCGCCGAGCGTCATGCCCGTCTCGATCGCAGAACCGTCCGCGTCCACAGAGAACACCAGAACGCCCGTGTTCTCCGGCCAGATCGCGGAGAACAGACACTTCTGACCGGCCTTCCCGCTGACATATGCCTGCGCGGAATACATCGCGTCATAGGTTACCAGTACGATCGCCGTTCCGGGTTTGTTCGCTTTGATCGAAGCGGTGCAGCTGTTCTGCTTGTCCGGCGTGACCGTCAGCACGTCGCTGGGATTTCCGTTCATGTCCACAACAGCGTAGTGCGTGTCGGGCAGCGCGACCTTCGCGTTATAGATGCTCTCGACCGCCATCCAGTTGCGGAACGTATCCAGCTCGAACGTGTCGCCCGTCCGAAGCGGGATATACCCCTGCTTGCTGCCGGTCAGATAGATGTCCGCTTTGTCATAGGTGTTGTACCGGAAATCACGGATGACCGTCTTCGGGTCGACCGATTCGTTCGCCAGATAGATCTGCTGCGCGGTGATCCCGATCGGATCGCCCGTCAGCTTGGACGGATCGTAGAAGTCCCAGTACGTCACGCCGGCCGGATTCTGCACGCGATAGAAAAAGTTCGTACCGCTCGTGTTGCCTGCGCGCATCTTCGGAACGCGGAACGACGTGCGGACGCCGTCCTCCGTTTCGTTTGTTTCGACCGGCTCAAAGAAATGATAGGTGTAGTAGTCGGAAAAAGTGCCCGTACTGACCGTCGAGCCCGCGGGCGCAAGGAAAGTGAGCATCACGCCCTCATAAATCGTCGCTGTGACCGAGCGGTTGATCGTCGGTTTATCGCAAACCGCCGCAGGCAGATAATCCGCCGCTCTGCCGCCGATCGGCGTGAACGCCGCGTCCACCGTATCGCCGACAAAGAACAAACAGGATGTGCGGCGCCTGCCGTCGTAATCCGCAGCCTTGCCGAACGCGAGGGCACGGGTTTGCCCGTCCGGCGCCGTGACCGCGACGTCGATCGAGTAGTCCGTGCCTTCGACCCAGCCGCTGTTGTTTGCGTGCAGATCATAGATGCGCTGAACGCGGAAGCTGTTTTCCGCGCCTGCAGTCACCGTCATCGAGATGCCGCCGTTCTTGTCGCCGTTTTCGTCGAAGCCCTCCAGCCAGTAGTCGCCGTCGGAAACGGAAACATGATAGACGTACTCATACCCGTCCGCATCCGGCTCGACGCCGGACAGCAGATTGCTGCCGGACGGTTTGCCGTCGGCGAGTTTGTACAGCGCGGCACGGCGTACCTGCGCGTCATGCAGGCCGCCGATCGTGACGTCCGTACCCTTGGCGCCGACAGCCGGGCAGAACGCCAGCGTCAGCACGAGCGCAAGAAACAGACAGAACCATCGTTTTTGCATAAAAAACACTTCCTTTATCTTGATAAAATGATTCCCTTTTTTACTGCCGGAGCGCGCACAGAATCGCACCGGAGATGCATGAGCCGATCTCTCGCGGCTTTTGCGCGTCGGCGGCGGTCTGCGCGTAGGAAAACCGTCCGGTGATCGCGCCGCGGTCGTCAAAATCGAGAAACGCGTCCACCTTCTCTCTGCGCACCGACGCGCAGATCGATATGTAAACGCCCTTATCCTTGATCGTATACGCCTGCACATCCGCCTGCGCCTCTAAAACGCCGGTTACGATCGAGGCAAACTCCTCCTGCCCGATGTTGTTTCTCATACACGCCATCCTTTCCGCATCACACGATGCACCGATTTTAAACAAAAAACGCCTTCCGACATTTCGGAAAGGGCGCAGTAGAAACAAACGCGGCGGACAAAACAAAACGCGGCGCAAAAAGCACAGAACCCGCAGCGACCGTCGTCGTCTGTTTTCGGCTGCACTCTTCACGCCAAATCGTGTAAACTCCGAATAAAGATACGGCAGGTGAACTGACTTATGACCGAACGGCAGATCGCCGGGAAACACGCAGGGTGCGCGGTCATGCCGGAACAGACCGTCCGCGTTTTCGGTCAAATACAGGAATGGCGGTTGCTCCGGATTTGAACCGGATTTCCTCTTACATTTACTCAGCGAACAACTTTTCAAACCGTATCTTTCACATATTCTGTTTTAACCAGAATACCACATTTCCGGATGGATTGCAAGCAAAAAATGCCCCTCTTCACGGATTTTTGTGGGATAAGAAAACGTCCCCTTGTTTGTCATTGCGAGCGCCTTTATGGCGCGCGGCAATCCGTTCTCCTTCTTGTTCAT
>CADARP010000009.1:0-7814 GCA_902790325.1 Oscillospiraceae bacterium
TAAGGCGGATTTCATCTGCGAAGCAGATTTCACATGGCGCAACCATATTTCACCGTGCGAAGCACGATTTCACTGTCGGGCGCAGCCCGACAAATTCCGATTGCCGAACAAGGAGCGATCATTATGCCGCTTGTCACGGTCGTCATACCGGCCTATAACGCGGAAAAGTATATAGAGGAAACGTTCGACAGCCTGCGCACGCAGACGCTGGAGGACTGGGAAGCGCTGATTGTGGACGATGGTTCGACCGATGCGACGGCGCGGCTTGCCGAACAAGCGTCGGCACGGGATGCGCGTTTTCATCTGCTGCGGCAGGAGAATGCGGGCGTTTCGGCGGCGCGCAACCACGGACTGCGGGAAGCGCGGGGAACGTATATCCTGTTCCTTGACAGCGACGACACGCTGACGGCGGATTCGCTGCGCAGTTTCTGCGAAACGCTCGACCGGACAGGCGCGGACGCGGCGATCGGGCGGCTGCAGTCGTTCGGCGCGGTGGAGGAAAAATACAACGGCTATGCCGACGCGCTCTCGAAGCGCGAAACGATCGACAAATTCGACAAGGATCTTCTGTGGAATTTCCTTGTGGGCAACAAGTGCTACCGCCTCGAAACGCTGCGCCGTTCGGGTGTGACGTTCCCGCAGATCGGCTACTCCGAGGAGGGCGCGTTCTTCATGGAGTTCGTGCTGTCGGACGCGGTGACGCGGCTCGCCGGTACGACAGGCGCGACGATGCGCTACCGCCGCCATGACGCGGCAACGGACGCGTCGGTCTCGCAGCGCGTGAACGAAAAGCTGATCGGCGATTTCCTGACGGCAATGGCGCGTATCCGCACCGCGGCGGAGCATGCGCTCGCGGACGACTCCCGGCGGGACGGCTATATTCAGGAGATTTTATACAAGGGCGACTACGTGCTGCTCTCGCAGTTCTACCGCCTGTTTTGGCAGACGGACGACGCGATGCTGCGCCGCATCGAGCAGGGTCACGCGGACTTCCAACGTGACATGACCGACGGCACGAAGGCGCGTGTGCTGCGTCTGAACGCCGACCTGCCGCAGCTTTTCTTTGACCGCGGCGAAGCGGCGGCGCATCCGCGCGTCAGCATCGCGCTGGCGGGTGCGGACACGTCGACGCTCGACGCGCTGTATATGCAGTCCATGCCGCTGTTCGAGATTTTCGTGCCGCAGGGGACGAACGTCCCGCCGCGGTGGAAATCGTGCGAAAACCTGTATGTGCTGCCGAAAAAAGGATTTATGCGCGCCTTCCGCAAAGCGCGCAGGGGCGAATACACACTCGTTCTGCGCCGCCCGTGCAAAGCGGACAGCCGCACGCTGCGCTTTCTTTTGCGCGCGCCGACCCCGCATTTCGTAAAGGTCTGCGCCTTTACGCTGCTTTTCCGCGCGGTGCAGTTCGCTGTGAACAGGAGACCGTGATGAAACAACTTGCCTATAAACTTTTCGCGTGCGCGTTCAATGTGTGCGCGCTGCTGCCGATGCGGCGGCGTGCCGCGCTTTTGTCGCCGCATATGGCGTCTTTCACCGATTCGCTCGGCGAGATGGAAACGGAAATGCGCCGGCGGGGCTTCGATACCGTGCGCGTGTCCGGCGCGGACATCCGTCCCAAACAAATAAACGCGGCAGCACTTCTGCGTATGCTGCGCTTCTTCACGAAGGGCGCATACGATCTGGCTACCGCGTCGATGGTGTTTCTCAATGACAATTTCATGCCGCTGGCCGACCTGCGTGTGCGCAGTCGCGCCGTCTGGACGCAGCTCTGGCACGCGGAGGGCGCGTTCAAACGGTTTGGGCTGGACATCGCCGACCTGCCGCAGGACGTGCGGGAGCGCGTCGCGCGCGGCAACGCGAAGCTGCGGTTCGTGATCTGCTCGTCCGAAGCCGTCGCGCCGATCTATGCGTCGGCATTCGGCGTACCGCGGGAGAAGGTCCTGCCGCTCGGTTCGCCCCGCGCCGACCGCTACATAGAAAAAAGCCGCCGGACAGACGTCCGCGCACTGCGCGAAAAGCTGTTCGGCGAATCGGATAAAACAGTCGTGCTGTACGCGCCGACGTTCCGCGACGATCCGGCGGAAAACCGCGCACTGCTCGAACACTTCGACTTTGCGAAGTTCCGGCGGGAATTGGGAGAAAAATATCTGCTCGTGCTGCGGCTGCATCCGCAGTTCCACGACGTGCCTGTACCGGACGGCGTGATGAACATGACGGACTATCCCGATGCGGGCGATCTGATCGCGGCGTGCGATCTGCTCATAACGGACTATTCGTCTCTGTGCCTTGATTTCACGCTGGTCGGAAAGCCCAGTGTGTTCTATGCGTTCGATCTCGAGTCATATGCCGCGGGACGCAGTTTCTACCGCGACTACAAAACGAACCTGCCCGGCACGGCGGCGCAGACGTTTGATGAGCTGATCGCCGCCGTCCGCACGGCGGATGCTGACGCCGACGCGATGCGCCGTTTTTCGGCGTTTCACTTCGGTTCGCCGGACGGCAAAGCAGCTTCCCGCATTGCCGACGCCGTCATTCACGAAGCCAGTCTTCAATGACCTTGACCACACGCTGTGTGGCATGTCCGTCGCACGCAGACGTCTGCGCGCGGCGGTATTCTTTTTCGCGTTCGATGCTGCGGTTCGCGCGCGCATCGCGCATACGGTCGACGAACTGCGAACCGTCCGTAAACATCTCGCCCGGCAGATCGTCCGGATAATTCAAATAGAATCCGCGCTCGTACACGTCGAAATCGGGGCAGTAAAACAGCATCGGCAGCCCCAGCACAGAACCTTCGACGATCACGGAGGAGTAGTCCGTGACGAGCAGATCGCAGACGCATTCGAGCGTGAGCGTGTCCTCTTCTTTTGTCAGATCAAAGATGTGCGCGCAGGGCTTTTCGACAAAGGAGTAATCCACCGTCGGATGCATGTGGATCAGCAGCACCTCGTCATCCGAAAGCTCGCGGTCGATGCGCGCAAAGTCGAGCTGCGGATCGAAGCGCACGCGCTTTTTGCCGACCTCACGAAACGTGGGGCAGTAGAGATAGAGCGTCTTGCCGCGAAGCGACGGATGACGTCCGAAAAAGTCTTCGCGCGTTTTTTCAAGCCATTTTTCGTCGAGCAGCTTGTCCGTGCGCGGCAGGCCGTAGGCGTGGATCTTGTCGATCGGCAGACGGAACGCCGTGACAAAAAACTTGCGGCAGTCCTCCGCCGTCACGATCACGTCGTCATACTGCGCGTGGATGTTGTCCGGTTCCGGAAAGACGTCGAAGCCCATCTTTTTAAAGCCGCCGCCCGCATGCCAGATCTGAAACACGCGCTGCGCATCGCGCAGTTCCACCTCGCGCAGATACGGCAGATAGTCGTCCGTTACGACGACCTTGTGCGTCAGCAGCAGATAGTAGATATACGGCCGCCATTTCGACGGCATGGGATATTTATGCGCAAAGACGGTCTTTTCGGCGTCCAGCGCGTCATAGACGCACTGCGCGTTTTCAAGCAGCCGTCCGTCGGCGCGGATGGAGAAAAACAGCACGCGTTTCTTCAGCGGAAGCCGGCGGCACACGGCGACCCAGATGCGCAGAAACATGTGATAGCATTCTTTCAAAAAACGTTTCAAAAAAACACACCTCTTTGGACATAGTATATCCAAAAAGGTGTGTTTTGTCAACGAATTGCTTACTCCAGAGCGGACGCGTCGATCCAGCCGGAGACGAACCATATCGCGGGTTTGCGGCCGACATTGGCGCGTTTGTTCGTCACGCGGTACCGGCCGTCCACGGCTTTGCCGTCGTAGAGGTAGTATGTTCCGTTCGCTTTGCCGGACGGAAAGCGCGTGCGCGCGGAGGTGTAAAGCGGTTCGTTCGCAAGCCGCACCGGATCGCCCGCCTGCGGCGGCCGGCTGTCGCTGCGCGTTTCGGCGGCGAAGCCGTTCAGCCCGTTGCGGCGCATGATAAGCGGATAGTTCTTGTAAGCGACGTCCAGATCGACCGCCCCGCGGATGCCGCTGACCGTGCCGGCGGCGGAATACTGCCACATGCCGTACGATCCCGCGTACGTCGGCTTCGACGCCCACTGTGCGAGCCACACGTCGTACCGGCTTGTGACTTCCGTCGTCAGGGCGCTGCGCAGAAAATCGAGATTGGCGTAAATGCTCACATAGTATCCGTTTTTCTCCAGAATGCTGCAGAACGTGCGCACGATCGCGGACAGCTTTTCCTTGCCGAGCTTGCGCTGCGCCGACGTTTCCACGTCGTAGACGACGGGGTATTCAAACTGTTTGCCCCGCAGCAGCCGCAGACAGTTTTCGGCTTCCTCCTGCGCCTGCGCGGTCGTCTGGGCGTAGCTGAACAGATATGCGCCGACGTATACGCCGGCTGCTTTGGCGTTTTTGTAGTTTTGCTCGAAGCGGCGGTCGATCTGGTCGGCGTACCGGCCGTAGCCGCAGCGCAGGATCGCAAAGTCCCTGCCGGCCGCCTTGACCTTCTTCCAGTCGATATCGCCCTGGTACTCCGAAACATCGATCCCAAAATACTGTGTCATATCAGCACCTCCGTATTATTGTATGCGTTCCCGGTCTTTGTTGTAATAGTTTTTCAAAAAAACCGCGATCTGCCGCAGTTCTGTGCGCTGCGCATACAGATCGGTCAGATTCATATGCAGACGGAACGCCTGTTCCGCATCGCCGTTTTGTCTGGCGCGGCGCAGTTTCTCGTTGCATGAGGCGATCATACACGTGAGATTCCCCGCGCTTTGGATATACTCTTCGGCCAGATCCGTCAGGGTTGTTGATTGCATGTTGTTTCTCCTTTCAGAATCGAATCGGCGCAAACGCCGTAAAAGGACGCCAGACGCAGCAGCTCGGCCGTGTCGGGTGCGGCGCGGCCGTTCTCGATCTCGCGCAGCCGGGCGCGTTCGATCCCGACGGCGTCGGCGACCTTTTCCGCGGACAGATTCTCCGCCGTGCGCAGCCGTCGCAGTGCCGAAGCGGCGTCCGGTTTGCCGTACCGCGCGGCGGAGACGGCCATCGCTTTGCGCACCGCAAGCGGCAGAAACGGCACGTGTTCCAGATCATACTGGTACCGCACCACATATTTCAGGTACTGCCGGATGTGTTCTTCTGCGCTCGTGAGCGCACGCGATACGGACGATTTGTTCATCCGCAGCCGCTGCGCGATCTCGTGCGTCATCAGGTTGTCGTAAAAGCGCAGCCGGATCACCTGCTGTTCCGTGCCGGTCAATTCCTCCTCGATGACCTGCCGCACGAGCGCAGCCAGATCGAACGTGCGCCGCCGGATGACATACTCCGCCATCGTTTCCGCCTCGCTTTGCTCCCAGTGCGCAAATGACAAACGCGCCATCGCCGCTTCGTCGGGCAGCGGGGAAAAATCCATTTGCGGTTTTCTCGGCATTCTAACCCCTTCTTTCCATGCACAGAATAATCGAACATTCGTTCTTTCTCTTCTATAATACAGAACAAACGTTCGATTGTCAAGTCTTTTTTGCGCGTTTTCACAGTTCGGACACAAAAAAATTCCCGCAATTCGTAACGAACTGCGGGAACGGAACGGCTTCGGGTACTCTGTTTTGTACGGGTTATACGTTGAAGCGGAACAGCACGACGTCGCCGTCGCGCATGACGTACTCCTTGCCTTCGGAACGGACAAGGCCTTTTTCTTTGGCGGCGGCCATGGAGCCGCACGCGATCAGATCGTCGAAGGCAATGACCTCGGCACGGATGAACCCGCGCTCGAAGTCGGAGTGGATCTTGCCGGCAGCCTGCGGGGCTTTCGTGCCCTTTTTGATTGTCCAGGCGCGCACCTCTGGCTGTCCTGCCGTCAGATAGGAGATCAGCCCCAGCAGTGCGTAGCTGCGCTGGATGAGGATATCGAGACCGCCCTGCTCGACGCCGAGCTCCGCGAGGAACATCTCCTTTTCGTCCGGTTCGAGCGACGCGATCTGCGCCTCCAGTTCCGCACAGATCGGCAGCACTTCGCTGCCCTCCGCCGCGGCGATCTGCTGCACGGTCTTGTATCCGGGGTTCGTGTCGATGCCATTTGCAAAGTTGTCTTCGCTCATGTTGCACGCGTAGATCACCGGCTTGGCGGTCAGCAGGCACAGCTCCGCGAGCTTCTGTTTCTCGTCGTCGGTCATTTCGACGTTGCGCGCGGGCACGCCGGATTCCAGCTCGGTCTTCAGCCGCTTTAGGAATTCGATCTCGCCGGCGAGCGACTTATCGCCCTTCATCGCCTTGACGCCGCGGTCGATGCGTCGGTCGAGCACCTCGAGATCGGCGAAGATCAGTTCAAGGTTGATCGTCTCGATGTCGCGCGCGGGATCGATGCTGCCGTCGACGTGGATGATGTCGTCGTCCTCAAAGCATCGCACGACGTGGATGATGGCGTCCATCTCGCGGATGTGGGACAGGAACTTGTTGCCCAGACCTTCGCCGCGGGACGCGCCCTTGACGAGACCGGCAATGTCGACGAATTCGATCACGGCGGGCGTGATTTTGACGGGATTGTACATTTCGGCGAGCTTGTCGATGCGTTTGTCCGGCACGGACACGACGCCGACGTTCGGCTCGATGGTGCAGAACGCGTAGTTGGCGGACTGTGCGCCCGCATTGGTGATCGCGTTGAAAAGGGTGCTCTTGCCGACGTTCGGCAGACCCACAATACCTAATTTCATACTCTATCCGACCTTTCCGATTGCTGCGTCCATTATAGCATAAGCCGGCGTGTGTTTGCAATCCTTTTTTTGCGCTTGCACATTTCGCGCGGATGCGGTATACTATAACAAATTTTATCTGGCGGAAACGGGGGAGGATTATGCGCAGATCGACTTTGATGCGCGCGCTGACGCAGGACGGCAGCGCGATGATCGTGGCGGCGGATTCGACGCAGATCGTACAGACGGCGCATGAAATACACGGTTTGTCCAAAACAATGACGGCGGCGCTCGGCCGTGCGCTGACGGCGGTGTCGATGATGGGATCGCTGCTCAAGGAGGAGAAACAGTCGGTGACGCTGCGCTTCTGCGGCGACGGACCGGCGGGAACGATCTGCTGCGTGAGCGACTGGCGCGGCAATGTGCGCGGCTATGCGGACCATCCCGAGGCGGAGCTGCCGCCGAACGCAAAGGGCAAGCTCGACGTAGGCGGCGCGGTCGGCAGGGGACAGATGCACGTGCTGCGCGATCTGGGACTGGATATGCCGTACGTGGGCGTGGCGTCGATCGTCAGCGGCGAGATCGCCGAGGATGTGACGAACTATTTCGCGTCGAGCGAGCAGACGCCGTCCGTTTGCGCGCTGGGCGTGCTGGTGCATCCCGACTTCAACTGCCGCGCTGCGGGCGGTTTTCTGGTGCAGCTGCTCCCGTACGCGGACCCGGCCGTGGTGGAGACGATCGAATCCAACATCGGAAAGATCGACTCCGTGTCCCGCATGGTGGACAGCGGCATGACGCCGCAGGACATCATCGACACGGTGTTTGCCGGCCTTGCGTACGACACTCTGGACACGGCCGAGATCGACTACGTCTGTCCGTGCAGCCGCGAGCGGTACGCGCGTGCGCTGCTCTCGCTCGGCAAAGAGGAACTGCAGCGTTTGGTGAACGAGGACGAACCGGTCGAAACGCTGTGCAGCTTCTGCGGCAAGAAATACGTGTTCGGGCTGGACGAAGTGCGGGCAATGCTGGAAAAAGCAAAGTAAAGCGGAATATGTCGGGCTGCGCCCGAAAGGATGTTTTGCCATGCAAAATGATGCGTGCTGTCGCACATGATGTGTTTTCGCCGCGCGAAAACATGATGTA